>JBCCPL010000037.1:0-51993 GCA_039111155.1 Pseudomonadota bacterium
CAGCAAAAGCACCCGGTCCTAGCCCGAAAACTAGGTGGGCCCAGATCATCTAGTTGACAGCCGTCCGGGTCACTGCGTCACGTTCAAGATATCGATGACGTTTTGCCCTTCGATGCTCCGTAGGCACCATCTGCGGCGCATGGTGATCCTGGCCCGGGCGGATGTCAACTAGATGATCTGGGCCCACCTAGTTTTCGGGCTAGGACCGGGTGCTTTTGCTGTCGGATCTTCATCTGCCTTACTGGCGAGTGTTTTTTATGGGCCAGCAGTGGGGATGCGCTTCTGCTCAGTGCCTTCGCGGCGAGCAAGGAGGGTACTTTCGGTCCGTACGAGCTCATTTAAGAACGGGAAGAGCAAAAAAGGCCAGGCGCCGGTTAAGCCGTTAGGCGCGGCGTTGTAGCCGCGTCTAACAAGACATCAATATCCACAGCGCTTTCGACGTGGTCGGCGAGGGTGTCGAGAGACTCATCGATGGCCGCAGCATAGTCGTAAGGATCCAGCGACGCAGTGGTCAGCTTTTGTAACCATTCCCGGCGAAACGTATCACTCGTAAACATGCCGTGCAGGTACGTGCCTGTAACGCGCCCATCCTTACTGACAGCGCCCTCGCCGCGACCTTGGATCTCAAAGACAGATCGCTCGCAATCGTGACCAAAGGTATCGCCCGTGTGAATCTCGTAACCGGATACCGACGCTCTGCTATGACTGCATACTCCCTCGACGGGACGCACGACTTTGTCCCGCGTCATAGTGGTCTCGACGTCCAGTAAACCCAGGCCCGGTGCTGTACCTTTGGTCCCGTCGTAGCCTTCGGGGTCGTGGATGTGGCGCCCCAGCATCTGGTAGCCGCCGCAGATACCCAGCACCCGACCGCCGTTGCGCGCATGAGAGATAACGTCGTGATCCCATCCCTGCTCCCGCAAAAACGCGAGATCGCCGAGCGTGGACTTGGTCCCGAACAGAACAATCAGGTCGCAGTCTCGGGGAATAGGCTGGCCGGGCGGAATCCATTCGAACGACACGCCGCTTTGTTGGCGCAGGGGATCGGCGTCGTCGAAATTGGCCATGCGCGAGAGCATGGGGGCCGCGATCCGCAAGTCACCGTCCTGCTTACCCGTCGCCAGGCTGACTGCATCCTCCGCCGGCAACTGCGCGGCCGTGGGCAACCAGGGAACCACGCCGAATGACGGCCAATCTGTGCGCAGCGATATGGCCTCAAGGCCCGCGTCGAAAAGGCGTGGATCACCCCGGAACTTGTTGATGATGTACCCGACAATCATCGAGGCGTCGGCAGAATCCAGCACGGCCTTGGTCCCGACCAGATTCGCGATCACGCCACCGCGATCGATATCGGCGATCAGGCATACCGGTACGTCCGCTTGCCGGGCAAAGCCCATGTTGGCAATGTCGCCACGTCGCAGGTTGATTTCTGCGGGGCTCCCCGCACCCTCGACCAGAACCAGGTCAAACTCATCCACCAGACGTCCAAAGCTCTCAAGGACCGGGGTAAGCAGCGATCCACGATTACGGATGTAGTCGGCGGCGTCTCGGGTAGACGCCGCACGGCCGTGCACAATGACCTGAGATGTACGATCGGTCTGGGGTTTGAGAAGTACTGGATTGAAGTCGACCCGGGGTTCCAGCCCAGCAGCCTGCGCCTGGAGGGCCTGAGCGCGGCCAATCTCACCACCATCTTTGCAGGCCGCAGCGTTGTTGGACATGTTCTGCGGTTTGAAGGGAGCCACAGCAATACCGCGGCGCCGCGCGATGCGCACCATGGCCGCCGTAAGCAGGGATTTGCCGACGTCTGAGCCTGTGCCCTGAAACATCAGTGCACGGGCGGTCATGCGAAAAGGTCTGCCATATTCCTTGGAGTGTTTGTCTAGTCCGAACTATTCATGAACAGTTCGGGCTAGCAGGCTGTTGAAAAACTACTGCGGGCGGGTTCTGCGGCGTTGCAGGCGCGCCTGCGGTCCTCATTTATCGGCATAAACTCCGGCCCTCGTCTTGCCTGCGCCCTGCAGAACCCGCTCCTCGCTACGTTTTTCAACAGCCTGCTAGTAGTCGATTCCGCGCTGGGCGCGGATACCGGCCTTGTACGGGTGCTTAATCTCGTGAATCTCACTGACGAGATCCGCGTAATCGCACAGCTCCTGCGGTGCGTCGCGGCCCGTAAGAATGACGCCCGTGGCAGGGCTGCGTTCCTCCAGGCCAGCCACCACGTCGGTGGGATGCAGATAACCGTAGCGAAGCGCAATATTGATTTCATCGAGTACGATCAACTGATAGTCGCCGCTGCTCATCATGGTTCGGCCACGCTCGAAAGCGAGCTGGGCTGCCTTTGTATCGGCGTCTTTGTCCTGCGTATCCCAGGTGAACCCATCCCCCATCGTGAACCAGTCGACGCCGTCAACATGCTCCGCAAAGAACTGTTTCTCTCCAGTCTGCCATTTACCCTTTATAAACTGGACGACACCGACACGATGCCCCCAGCCGATAGCCCGGATGATCACTCCAAACGCCGAACTGGATTTGCCCTTGCCGTTGCCGGTATGTACCAGTACCAGACCGCGTTCGGGATCTTTGAGCTCGCGACGCTTCTTGCGGAACTCCGTTTGGCGCGCCTTCATGGCCTGTTTGTGATCGCTACTGTCGCTCATGAACCTGCCTTAGAGAAGTTGCCAGGTAAGTACTTTCCCAGTCCGGACGTTAGGGTAGGACACGGCTTTGCCTTCGTCTGCACGTCCGTGCGTGTGATCATCGTAGCGCAGCCATCTGTTCGCACATCGATCGCGCACCCAGCAGGATTCGAGCTGTGGGGCGTTGCAGCAAATCTGGATCCACAAATAACAGGGCGTCATTCTGTACAGCGCTCAGTTCGGCAAAGCGGCGCCAGTCGTCGAGCCATTCTGGTTTCGATTCACCCATACCGCTTGCTACGATCACTTCCGGGTTTGCGGCCAGTACCGCTTCCACGCTGATTTTGGGAGCGAGTATTGGGAGGTCCGCAAAGATGTTTCGTCCTCCGCACAGCTCGATAACTGTAGAAATCAGATGCCGCCCGCTGAGCGTCTGCAGCGGGTCGTTCCAGACCTGGTAGAAAACGCTCGATCTGCGCTCCGTCGCAAACTGTTCCCGCAGAGAGCGCAGTTCCTCACTGATACGAGCGGCTGTCGGCTCGCTGATCGACTGCGTACCGGCGAGAACCCCGTAGGCGCGAATTGCGCGCGGAATGTCTTCTAATTGGCGAGGTTCGCTCACAAAAACCGGTACACGCATAGACCTTAAGGGTTCCAGCCGCTCCAGGTCGCTGCCGGAGGACCAGACAATGATCAGATCCGGCTCCAAAACAGCGATCGTTTCCAGATCCCAGGTCTTGTAACCCCCGACTCTGGGTATGCTCTTGGCCTGCTCGGGATAATCACTGTAGCTCACCGCCCCGACCAGCCGATCTCCGGCGCCGGCACTGAAGATGTTCTCGGCGATATGAGGGGCAAGTGCCACTATGCGTCGCGCAGGTTCAGCTAGCCTGATCTCACGGCCTTCAAAATCAATCGCGGACACCGAATCAGCCAGTGAGAGTGTGCTGTGCAATGCGCTGCAGAGAAGGCAGCTGATCAGGACGTAAGGAATGCACGCCAGCGCACGTTCAGTGCGCATCGCTGTGGCAGCGAGGGTGCTTGCGCATCTAAGAGCCCGGCGGCGATACCGAGATGGAAAACCCAAAGTATAGATAACCTGTTCTTTTAAATCTGGATGTGCGTTCAAGCGACTGGATCAATCGTCAGAAAAGCAGTGCTGAATAAACGCTTTGTCAAGCTCGCTACATGGGATCAGCGAAAAATACTCTCCACCCGCTATCCGATGACGCTGGCCTAGAGCTTTCTCAGCTGATTTTCGCGCGCCGCGATCATGGCTGCATATTGCCGCACTATTCTCCTCGCGTCTGCCGGTCTGCTCCGCAAGCACAGGCGGACTACGCTACTCCAAAGATGGCAAACCAGTAAAGCTGTCGCGTACACGTCCTGCTCGTCGACCGTATCGCTCACCGAATATGTCAGATGACTTGTCAATCGGGCCGCATTCTTGCGGGTGTTGGCCAGATCCGCGGCTTCGACCGCCGGATCTACCGCACTCGCAGCCCAGAGGACTGCGAGGCCAGGATGGCGTTTTGCGAGCTTCAAGTGGCTGAGTATGAGTTTCTCAATCCGCTCAGCCAGAGGCTGATCGGTGGGTTCACCGCTATGAAGCTGATCTATCGAGTTGTCGATTGGCGTCATTTCACGGGCAAAGAGGGCGCCGATGACCGCAGACCTTGAGGGAAAGAACTGATACAGCGTGCCGACCGCCACATCCGCATTGTCTGCAATATCAGTCATTTTGAGCTCCAGCGACCCTTGCTTCGCCGCAAGGCTGAGTGCTGCGTCCAGTATGCGCTCTACCTTGACTCTACTTCGTTCCTGCGTGGGCGTGACCCATTTCTTGTGGTTGTCTGTTGTCATATGGCTTGACTAAACATGAATATCCTTCATATTACAAATATGAATATTCTTCGCTTTTTACCATCGCCCCAGCTCGTAGTGGACTGGGTGGCCACTCCATCTAAGGCTGGGTGCATCTGTCGTTTATCGTCGGATCTCCTGGTTCCCCAATCCGCAACTACCTGTCATCCGGCTCTGAGCGGCCTTCTTCTACGGGCGGGAGGTTAAATTGAGCGCTCTATCGATACTATTGCTGATCAAAATCGTCGGTACGTTTTTCCCCGTCGCTGCACCTCTTCTGGTGCTGCCCAAGGAGCGCATAGATCAGCTCTCTGGCTTTCAGGCTTCCGATAGCACGCTCCATCGCCTATACGGAATGGCGCTGCTTGCGCTGCTGGTCGGTTACGCCGGTGGATTTCTGGAAGTGCAGCGCGGTGAGTTTCCCGCTGGGGTCGTTGTGATGGGCATAGTGTCCAACGGTGGTGCTTTTATCGTCATGCTCATGACGGGGCGCGCCAGGCAAACACCCGTTGCAGCCGGCTTCTTCGGGCTCATTTGCATCGGACTGATCGCGAGTGGGTTGATGGCTGAAGCCGCGGTTACCCCTCTTTGGTAAATCACCTCGTCGAACCGGTCCTTTGCGCTTTTGCAGCGATTCGCGGAGTATCCGGTGTCGATTGATTCGAGAAAGTATTGACGAGGACGCAGGATGAAGGATCTCAGCGGCCGTGTTGCCCTGATAACCGGGGCGGCACGCGGTATCGGGCGGGCGAGCAGCAATGTGCTTGCTCAGCATGGCGCGACCGTCGTAATGACCGATGTGCTGGCGGAGGAGGGGGCAGCGGCGGCCGAGGCGATCTGCAAAGTCGGTGGTGACGCTCATTTTTTACTCCTCGATGTTACGAGTGAGAACGCCTGGCACGACACGCTGGATGCGGCGTCGGGGCGCTGTGGCCCGATTAGCATTCTGATCAATAACGCCGGTATCGGCGAGATCGGGACGATCGAAGATACATCCTTTGATCAGTGGAAGCGTGTCATGGCGGTGAACAGCGATGCTGTTTTCCTAGGTACACGTGCGGCGGTCAGGCACATGAAAGATCACGGCGGCGGCTCGATTATCAACGTCTCATCGATTGAGGGAATTGTAGGTAACGCCGTGCTCACCGCTTACAACGCGTCCAAGGGGGCGGTGCGCCTGCTGACCAAGTCCGCAGCGCTTCACTGTGCGCAGCAGGGTTACGGCATCCGCGTTAACAGTATTCACCCTGGATTTGCGGAGACCTCACTGGTAGCTGATGCACTCCCTTTGGCTCCGGAAGGATTCGCCGAGGACACGCTTGCCGACATACCGATGAACCGCTTTGCAAGCCCAGAAGAGATTGCCAAGGCGATATTGTTCCTCGCTTCGGATGAGTCGAGCTATATGACCGGGTCAGAGCTGGTGGTGGATGGCGGACTAACCGCGCGCTAGTCGCTGGGCCTGAGGCGTCTACCGGTTGATGGCAGGGATCAGGTACTGGCCCACAATCTCATTACGCCAGCGCCCCCAGATATAACCCATGAAATAGTTGCCGCCGGTGAATACAACGCTCATGTCCAGATCGGGGATTACCAGCACAATCTGCCCGCCGTTTCCGGTCGTCTCGAAGGACGAATACACCCTGTCGCCGACGGGGATGTCGTTCACGCGCCAGGCGTACGCCTGTTTTCCCGGGAAGTAGTTGTTGGCAAATTCGTCGTCGGTCAGCCCTGTCGTCTTCGGCGAAATGTCGATGCGGGGCTGGGTAGACGCCGCGATCCAGCCCGCCGCTAGCACTTTGGTGCCGTTCCATTCGCCATCGCTCAGCTGGATCTGGCCGAGCTTTAGGATATCTCTCGGTCGTAGGTAGGCGCCCCCACCCAGGTAGGCCTCGCCATCCGGCATGAGATTCCAGTGGTAGTCGGTGAACTGAAGTGGACCTGCAAGCAAGGTATGTATGGCGTCCAGTATCGGTACCCCCGCCGCCTGCCTGATCGCATAGCCGCTCATATTGATGCCCGCCGAACAGTAGGCGTAGTGCGTTCCCGGAGCGCGAAGCAGCGGCAGCGCGGCGGTGTAGGTCCAGAACCCGAGTGTTGCTCCCTCCTGCCAAAGTCGATCTTCCTCTCCGGCCGAACTCGGATTTTCGTCGCAATCCAGTCCGCTGGTGTGCGTCATCAGGTGTGCGAGAGTAATAGCGGACTTCGCCGAATTCCCGACGTCGAGACCGGCCTTCGCCAGAATCTCCGGTACCGGTGCATCTTTCGCATCGATAGTTGCACCGGCCTCTCTGAGCGCGCCTACCAGGAGAGGGCTGAAGACTTTTCCGAGCGATCGTATGTCATGCCGCGTGTCACGATCATAGCCATAGAAGTACTCTTCGAAGACCAGACGTCCCTTGCGGGCCACCAGCATGGAGTGGACGAGTTGCGGTCTACGGGAACGCGGGTCGGACTCAGCCAGAACTGTTAGAAGCTCATCGAGCTTTCGTACATCAAACCCGGCGTCGCGTGCATGCTGCACACGCCAGCCATCGCCCGCTTTTGACGGCATCTGGTAGCCGTGACGTTCACCGGGTAGACGGGGGTAGTAGGCGAGACTCTGTTCCCGGGTCGCCCGCTTCAGTCGAAGAGGCGTCGAGAACCGATTGTGGGCTAGTACCAGCGAATCACCCTCGCGTTCAAGCCAATGGCTGACTGACCTATCGCCGCTGCCCGCAGTCAGTTTTACCTGACCAGTGTCGAGTGCTTCTGCCCGGAAACGCGTCGCCCGCAGTATGTCGTTGCGCTCTGGGTTGCGGATTACCGCATAGTCGCCCTCGATCTCGCCTTCGCCCTCCGATTCGAAGATCTCGAGAAAAATCCGAAAGGGGCGATCCTGCACCTGGACTTTCGCCTCCCAGCGATTCGTCGCTACCCGGTTAAGTGTGACCAGCGTGGCCATGCGCGAATAGGCGGTGTTCGTCTCGGGTTGAATCCACTGCCCGGTGATTGAACGCTCATCATCGGACAATTCCCCACGAAACTGATCTCCGTTATTCCTGGACAGAGTCAGGCGTCCCCTTGCCAGCACTACCCGGGCTGCAACGCCATCGACGCGAGCCGCAAAAACTTCGCCGTCACGGATGACTTCGATTCGCCGCTCCGTCGATTCACGTGGCGCCTCCCCAAACCACAGACCATAGGGCAGATCACCGGCTTCTTCCCGGGCACTTTGAGCCCGGGTCGTCAGAGCCAGTGCGCTTAGCACCAGAACCTCGATCACAAACAGGCCGATAAACAGACGCTTCACAAACTGAGCCTCTTTGGATCTGAGCAGGGTGCGATAGGTGGGCTGCGGGCGGTCTGCAGAGCGGCCGGTGTGCGCTGTCTTTTTTGCGCCCAGGCGGGTGTCAGAACGCCGGTTGGGTGGCTGGTGCATGCTCAGCTTGACCGACAGCTCGAACCGATGAGTGAACGTTGGGGTGCCACATGCCTACTTGAACTGCAAGCGAAGCCCAAGACGCTGGAAGGCATGACGCTGTTCCGATAGTTCTTTCTCAGTGAGGGGATGCTGCTTTAACCAATCCTTGGGAAACACCAGTTTGAGCGTCACGGCGGTCGCCTTAATCGTAAATGCGGGCAGTTGCTCCAGCTGTTCGACGTACTTGAACACCGCCGCGAGACGCAGCAGGGCGATCAACCGCTGCAGTCGGGGAAGATCTGCGTCATCTGCATCAATGAAGAGTTCAGGCCGGATCTTGCCGTGCTGAGCAGCGACCAACGTAGCCATATCCTCCTGCTCCTGTTGTGAGAAACCGGGTAAGTCTGAGTTGCGCAGCAGATACGCGCCATGTCGATGGAAACCCTTGTGAGAGATCGCTTTGCCGATTTCGTGGGTCAGTCCCGCCCACAGCAGCAGCTCGCCATCGCTGCGGTTCAGCTTCCAGGCCTTTCGTGCGGTATCAAACAGCATTCTGGCGCGACGACCGACCATCTGTGCCGTGTCCTCGTCGACATGGTAGCGCTGGCGCAGGGCACTGACACTACGCTCGCGTACGTCTTCATGCCGCAGTCGTCCGACGAGGTCATAGATCACACCTTCACGCAGTGCACCGGGCGAGCTTCGCATCACATCGATATCAAGTACATCGAACACCGCTTCGGCGATAGCAAGGCCAGCGGCAATAACGGACCGCCGGGCGGGAGAGAGGCCTGCAAGATCGATATCTTCGAATCGTTCATAGCGCAGCAGTCGCTTGCGAAGCTGCTTCAGGCCTTTGCGGTCGATGGTGGCCTCGCTCCACTCCTGAGCAATGAGCAGACCTTCGATCGCCTGGAGCGTACCGGAAGAGCCGACGGCCTCTACCCATTGATGCCGGCCGAAAGTCTTGCTGATGTGGGATACCTCAACACAGGCGCGCTCGTAGGCCTTTTTGTAGTTGCGCTTGGTCAGGCGTTCGTTTGGAAAGCAGTCCTTACTGTAGGTTACGCAACCCATTTGTAAGCTCTCAAGCTTTCGGGGTTCGAAGCGTTCGCCGATGGCGAACTCCGTGCTACCACCACCGATGTCGACCACCAGCCGTGAACGGGCGTCGTCGGCGATGGTATGCGCCGCACCCAGATAGACCAGTCGGGCTTCTTCACGCCCATAGATGACTTCGATGGGAGCGCCGAGGATGCGCCGGGCAGGTTCAATGAACTCGCGTCGGTTGCGCGCGCGACGAAGCGCGTTGGTGCCAACCACGCGCAAACGGTCGGGTTCTATGCTCTGAAGCAGCTGCGCGAACCGTTCAAGCGCCGCCAGGCCGCGTCCGATGGCGGCACGACTGAGCTTTCCGTCTTCGAGTCCGGCCCCGAGCTGGACTTTCTCGGACAGCGTCTGGGTAGGACGAAGCTCTCCGTGGTCAATTCGGGCAATGATCAGGTGAAACGAGTTGCTGCCGAGATCGACGGCGGCCAGGAGTTCATCGTCCTGGCGTCGGGTTTGAGGTGCGACCGTGCCACTGCGGGCATCGCCATCAGCGAGATCCTGACCAGGAGCGCTACTACTGGGCGAAAGATCCTTGCCTGAAGTCGTTCGGCGTGTTCTACGGCCCTGGCCGTAGGTGGTCTGATCGGGCACGGCAGCGCTGCTGTTAACCGGGGTCTTCAGTTTAACTCAAGCGCTGTTTTCGATCATGGTCTGTTGTGTGGCCTGCTGCATATGCTGTGGCAGGTCGACGCTGCTGCGTGCCACGCGCGGAAGGCGATCAGGCAGGCCAGCCAGGAGTTCGTAGCCAATCGTTCCCGCCTGCTTTGCGACGTAATCGACGCTGATGTTCTCGCCCCATAGTTCCGCCAGCATGCCTACCGTTGCCTGGGGAAGGTCAGTTACGTCGACCATGAGCATATCCATCGACACTCGCCCCGCTAGTGGGCAGACTTGCCCGTCGATCCAGACCTTCGTCCCATCCGCTGCGAGCCGGGGATAGCCATCAGCGTAGCCAGCCGCGATCGTCGCGATCACTGAAGGCCTGCGTGCGGTCCAGCGGTTGCCATACCCCACTGAGTCTCCAGGCCCGACTTCCCTGAGAGCGATGATTGGTGCAACGAAACTCATACTCGCTTTCAGACCGCAATCCAGCGCTGAGCGATGCGCGAGAGGACTGCCGCCGTAAAGCATGTAACCCGGTCGCACCCAGTCCATATGGCTCGAGGGGTGAGCCAGTACACCCGCCGAATTCGCGCAGCTGCGCACGATATCCATGCCGTTGGTGCTCTCAAGCAGGCGTTGAATCTGCGCTTCCGTACGTTCGGGATCTGGGTTGTCGGCATCCGAGAAGTGCGTGCAGATCACCGTGGCGCCGGTGGCAGCCCCAGGGATGATCGTTCTTTCAGCAAGTGCGGTGCGAATACGTGCGTAGAGCTGTTTTGCGTAGTCGGGGCGGATTCCCAGCCGGTGCATCCCGGTGTCGAGCTTCAGCCAGCAGTCCGGGCGTTGGTCCGGCGGTGAGCCTTCCAGCCACTCGACCTGCTGTTCACTGCAGATCATGAGCGTGAAGCCTGACCGGGCGGCTACGGCTATCTCTTCTCTGTGATGCGGCCCTTCAAGTATGACCACCGGTATCTGGTCGCACGGTCCATTGCCAGTCTTCCGTACCTGGATCGCCTCATCGATAAACGCTACGGCAAATCCGTCCGCGTGGGTTGCAAGAGCGGCCGCCACGGACTCCAAACCATGTCCATAACCGTTGCCTTTGATGCAGGCCAGTACTTTGCTGGCTGGAGCCAGGGCCCGTGCGCGCGTCAGATTAGCGACAACGGCGGTGGTATCGATGAGTGCACGGGTCGTGCGAGTCACGGAGAAGCTCGATCTGGTCGGCGATGTTGGAGCGAGTCGTCAGTAGTCAAAACGATGTTGGCTGAACAAAGTCTGGGCCTTCAGCCAGACGTCGCCGATCTCTCCTGATCCGACAACCGCATCGTCGATGGCCAGTACCGGGGCGACCTCCTTGGTTGAGCTGGTCAGCCAGACCTCGTCGGCATCGAAAACCTCATCGCGAGTGACGATTCGTTCCTCGACGGTTAAATCCGAGTGTTTGCGCAATATATCGATAAGCATAAAGCGCGTGATACCCGGCAGCTTCTGCTCGTCGAGTTCCGGAGTAGCAATGACGCCGTCTTTCACGATGAATGCGTTACAGGCGGCCGCTTCGGTGAGCTCATCCCGGCTATTGAACAGCAGCGTTTCCTGGCAACCGCGCGATGCTCCATGCTGATAATGCATCACGTTACCGAGCAGCGACGTGGATTTGATGTGGCAGCGCTGCCAGCGCAAGTCCTGCGTGCTCGAGACTCGATACGTCGTCGCCCGTTCCTTATCCGGTACGGGAGGAGCCGGGATCTCGAAGGCAAACGCGTAGCGGGTCGGCGCTATGTTCCTGGGCATCGCGTGCGCGCGTCGCGAGTCGGCGCCACGGCTGATCTGGATGTAAATTCCAAGGTTCTCGCCCTCGTTCGAATTGGCAAGTTCACTCGCGATGTCCCGCCATTCCTGGGTATCTACGGTCAGCCCCAGCTCGATCGCGTCAAGCCCGTCCTGCATGCGCGCCATGTGCGGTCCGAGACCGACACTGCGTCCGCCGTAGCACGGTACAACTTCATAGACACCGTCGCCAAACAGGAAGCCTCGATCCATCGGTGAGATCTTCGCTTCTTCCATGGGCAGGTAGTCGCCGTTTAAGTAGACGGTGCTCATCAAAGGGTCACTCCGTTTGCCTGGCTGTAATCACCAAGCCAGCTTTCGTGTTTGATCATCGCAGCCAGATCCGCCAGCAGCCGCTCGCCGACTTCACAATCCATGCCGTCTTCTGTCAGGGTTTTTTCTCGGGTGATGCCATCGACACTGCCGCGGGCAGACAGATACTCGAGCAGACCGCGATGGTCGATGGAGTCAAGCAGCGTGGTTGCACTTAAGGCCTGCATCAGCGCGATTACACCATACGCACCCCAATTGGATATGTCTGCTACGACCAATTCCTCGCAGCTGGTTTGTACAGGTTTTACTGCGAGCTGTTCGACGGCCGCCGATACCTTCCCCATGCCTATTTCGTTACCGCCATCTCCAATGGCCAGAGTGGGGCAGTTTGCTTGCGACAGATAGTAGTCAAACACTGCGCAATGTGCCGATATATCCTCCCCGCGCATGTTGTAGTAGCGATCATCGGCGCAGAGTCCCGGTCGCTCGATGGAAACAACAACCTCGGGTTTCAGGGCGCTGAGATTCGTCGTCGCTTCCTGCCTACCTGCCGCGACATTAAAGGCCTCGAGGCGAAGAACCGGGAAGTCGGCTTCAAGAGCGGTCGCCAGCGGATCCGCACACGCGAGCGTGACCGTTTTACCCAGCGCTTCAAGGGACGTAAGAAGTGCGAGAGCGCCAACGGGTCCGTCCGTTTCAAACGTACCGGCTACCGGAAACCCGGTACCGATCAGAACGGAATCAGCTCGCAGCAGTATCTGAGCGGACCGCAGGCAATAACCCGGCCGTAAGTGGGGCCTTAGTGTGCCCATACCCCTTGGGTTTAGCGCAACCAGCCGATCTTCGATCTGTACGGATAGCCGTTCGAAATGAACGTCGTTCATCGCGGCGCACTCTCCAGCCGCCGGGCGCTTTCAAACACATGGGCGAGATTGATCGCGTTATGGGCATCTTCAAAGCTGATGGGTCGAAAATGCACCGCGTCGCCAGGTCGAAGCTGGGCGAGCAAAGCACAATCTTGCGATAGCACGACACCAAGCTTGGGGTAGCCGCCGATGGTCTGGCGGTCGTGGAGCAGGATGATCGGCTGCCCATCAGCGGGGATCTGCACCGAGCCCAGCGCAATGCCCTCCGACAGCAGGCCTGTACGAGATGTGTGGATTTGCGGTCCGTCGAGTCGATAACCCATCCGATCGCAGCGATCAGATACCCGATACTCTCCACTGAAAAATCGCTGCTGTTCCAGGTGCGAAAAATCGTCCTCCTGGTAGCCCAGCACGATTCGAAGAATAGCCCGTCGATGGTAGCGTGGGCGTTGTGATGGCGGCAGCCATAGCGGTTCCACTCGCCTGGTGGGCGTAGCCGCAAGGCGATCGCCGACCTCAAGCTTTCTGCCTTGTAGGCCCCCAATCCCTTCCCGAACCACGGTCGAGGTACTTCCGAAACTCTCAGGTATCTGAAACCCGCCGCGAACCGCAACGTAGGTTCGACAACCGATCTCGCTGAAGCCCAGCTCCAGCGTGCTGCCTGAAGGAAGGTCGAACCCCGTCCACATGGGGCGCGGCTCGCCGTCGACCTTGATCGAAAGCTCCGCGCCCGTAACTGCAATTTGCGTCACCTGTTCGGCAAGGAGCTGCAGCCCGCCAAAGCTCACCTCGACTACCGTCGCGGTCGCTTCGTTTGCCAGCAGCCGATTGGCCAGATTTGCCGCGACTGGATCCGCTGGCCCGCCCGTTGTCAGCCCAAGGCTCGCGCGCCCGAAGCGCCCCTGGTCATGAAGGAGGGACAATAGCCCGGGTTGTTTGACCACCAGGGTCACAATAGGTCGCCACCGGCCGCGACAAATTCGTCCCTCGTGATCGGGCGGAAGCGAATACGGTCACCAACGGATACGACCATCGGCTCCTCGGCATCTGCGTCGAACATGCGCAGCGGAGAGCGTCCGATCAGGTTCCATCCGCCGGGTGATTCCGCGGGGTAGATCGCTGTTTGTCGATCCGCAATAGCGACGGCTCCGCGGGGAACCTGTTTGCGGGGTGTGCTTAGGCGTGGTGCCGCGATGCGTTCATCGACATCCCCAAGGTAGGCGAAGCCGGGCGCAAAGCCGATTGCGTACACACGGTACTCCTGCTGGTAATGAATGGCCGCGATGTCGGACCAGGATAGGGATCGCTGTTCTGCCAGGGTTTCCAGATCGGCGCCAGCCTCGGGGTGGTAGTACACCGGTAACTCGATAAGCTGCCCCGCGCTCCCTGAAACATCGCCAAGCGACGAGTCGCAGCTGCGTATGCAGTCCGCGACCTCGTAGTGATCGGTTTTCAGAGGATCGAAGCAGACCAGTAACGATACATAGGACGGTATAAGGTCGCGAAGCTTATCGCCCAGTTGTTCAGAGAGTGCGTGTTCCAGAGCCTGGATTCGAGCAGACACTTCCGGCGAATTGCGCTCACCCAGATAGGCAATGACCGCGGCTTCTCCCGCGGGCTTAAGCTTCATAGCCTGCCGCGGCTCCGCAGTATTGCGGTGTGTGCAGAACGCCGTCTTGGTTAGCGCTCATCGACAATCTGGCGTATCTGGGCAATGGCCTGAACACCCGCGTCGTTATCTCCGTGAACGCACAGCGTGTCGACATCGAGGGTCAGTTGCGCTCCTGATGCCGTCGTTACCTGCCTGTCGCTCACGAGTCGTCGTACCTGGGACATCATGGTTGCGTGGTCATGGACCGCGCCCGGTTTGCTTCGCGCCAGCAGACGGCCATCGTCGTCATAACAGCGATCAGCGAACGCCTCCAGTATCAGTTCCACACCCTTGGCGCGGGCTTCCTCGCGATGCTCGCCGGCTGATGCCGTCGCCTGAATCATGAGTTTGAGAGGCTTGGGATAAGCTGCGACGCTGGCGATGACGGTCGAGCGTACGTCGTCCTTTGCCATCATGTCGTTATAGAGCGCGCCGTGCGGTTTTACGTAATCGAGCCTGGCACCTACACAGCTGGCGACCCCATCGAGAGCCGCGATCTGGTAGAGCAGCGCGGCGCGCAGTTCGGCGGCGGACATCGCCATGCTGCGGCGGCCAAAACCCACAAGATCCGGATACGAAGGGTGCGCGCCAACGCTGACGTTGTAGGTCGCCGCCAGTTGCAGTGTTCGTTCCATCGTCAGGGGATCACCCGCATGAAAGCCGCAGGCTATGTTGGCCTGGTCCAGGTGTGGCATCACGTCGGCGTCTCTGCCGAGGCGCCAGTTCCCGAAGCTTTCTCCTAGGTCGCAGTTCAGCTGCATGGCAGTTTCCGGTATCAGGATCTATGAGTGAATCTGTGTTCTCGAGAGGTCTAAAGGATGGCCAGTTCGCTATTGCGGATATCCGTGACCAGCATGTATCCGGGTGCGTGGGTGATCGCGATCGGCGGTGCGGCTGACTGTAGCGCGACCTGAGGGGTGACTCCGCACGCCCAGAATACGGGCACCTCGCCCTGCTTAATTGTGACGGCGTCCCCATAGTCGGGCGATGCGATATCTTCAATACCGATCGACATTGGATCGCCAAAGTGTACGGGTGCACCGTGAACCGATGGAAAGCGACTGCATACCTGTATCGCGCGAATAGCATCCGCGGGGCGGAAGGGGCGCATGCTGACGACCATGTTCCCGGAGAATGGCCCAGCAGTCGCGCAGGGAATGTTTGTGTTGTACATCGGCACGTTGCGGTCCTCGCTCACGTTGCGGACGTCCAGTCCGGCAGCAATCAGGGCCTCTTCAAACGAGAAGGAGCATCCCAGAGCGAAGGCCTGAAAGTCGTCCTGCCACAAATCCTGAATATCTTTGCGTTCTTCGACGTACGAGCCGTTTCGAAAAACCCGGTAGCGGGGAACATCGCTGCGCACATCGATCTGATTGCCAAGCGCAGCCAGACCGGGGTCGCCGGAGGCGCTGCTGCAGGCCAGAAGAGGGCAGGGTTTCGGGTTGGCCTGACAAAAGCGCAGAAAATCGCTACCCCAGCGTTCCGGAAGAATCACGAGATTGCATTGGACAAACCCGGAGGCCAAACCCGACGTATTGCCGTCGAATTCCCCGGCTCGGATACGGGCGCGAAGTTCGGCCGACGACAGTGCCCCAAGCCCGACGTCTGCGGCATTGGCTGATGGCATATCTGAGGCCGTAACTGAAGCCATGGAATCAATAGGTGTGCCAGGCGAGTCCAATTTACTGTGGTCCGATCTTGCGTGTTCTACGGTCGGCCCTTCAGATTACATGAGCGCAGCACTTTTCAGTAGTATCAGGCCATAACAAGAGCACAGGATAAAAATCACCATGCCACATCCTTGTAATTACGCGAAGGATCATCCCCACAAGCCTGCGATCATCTTCTGCGACAGCACGGCCTCCGGTGGCCGCAGCCACATGCTGACCTATGGGGCCTACGCAAAGGCCATCAATCAGGCCGCGCACCTGCTGCGGTCCTGCGGCCTCGGTCGTGGCGACCATATGGCACTGATGATGGAAAATCGCATGGAGTTTCTGGTCGTGTGCTGGGCGGCACAGATGGTTGGTGTGGTGTACACACCGGTCAGCAGTCATCTGCGTTCCGAAGAGACGGCCTACATTCTGCGAAACTGTCAGGCACGGCTGTTTCTTGCGAGTGCGGCCGTTGCAGAAGTAGCCGTGGCGGCGGCGGCCGACGCTCCGGGACTCGAGCGATGCCTGATGGTCGGGGGTATCCGCGATGGCTTCGAATCCTGGGAAGAAGCCGTGGATGCGCATCTAACGACGATGATCGACAACCCGGTGAACGGCGTGCCGATGCTCTATTCATCCGGGACGACCGGGCAGCCCAAAGGTGTACGTATTCAGCTTCCTGAAGATGACATCGACTCGGCTCACCCGCTGGCCCTGAGCCTCGGCTTGCTGTTTGGCTTCAGCGACGAGACCGTGTATCTCACTCCGGCGCCGCTTTATCACGCGGCCCCGCTGCACTTCAACATGATGGCGCAGAGCCTGGGCGGCACCAGCGTCATCATGGAGAAATTTGAAGAGCAACGCGCTCTGGCCCTGATAGAGGAGTTCCGCGTTACTCACAGCCAGTGGGTTCCAATCATGTTTGTGCGGATGCTCAAACTACCGGAACCGGAGAGAACCCGTTTTGACTTGAGTTCGCACCAGCTCGCCATTCACGCCGCGGCCCCCTGTCCTGTGGAGACCAAGGAGCAGATGATCGCGTGGTGGGGAGAGATCGTGTACGAGTACTACGGCGCCAGTGAGAGCATCGGCGCCACGTTGATCGATTCTGCGCAATGGTTGGCGCACCGCGGATCGGTCGGGCCCGCCGTAGCCGGCGAGCTGCACATCGTCGATGACGAAGGACGTGAGTTACCGCCCGGCGAGATTGGGACGGTGTATTTCGGCGGAAGCCAGGCCAGTTTCAGTTATCACGACGAACCGGAGAAAACCGCGAGTTCCTACAATCAGCAGGGCTGGGCGACAACCGGAGACGTAGGGTATCTTGATGAGGAAGGTTTTCTGTACCTCACTGATCGCAAGCATTTCATGATCATCAGCGGTGGAGTCAACATCTATCCCCAGGAAGTAGAGAATCTACTGATCACTCACGAGAAGGTGGCCGACGTGGCCGTATTTGGAGTGCCTCACACGGAGTTTGGCGAAGAGGTTAAGGCCGTCGTGCAACCCATCAATTGGGGTGACGCGACTGATCTGGTGGCGATTGAGCTGATGGAGTGGCTGCGAGAACGGCTGGCTCACTTCAAAGTGCCCCGTAGTATCGACTTTGAAGAGGCGCTACCTCGCCTGGACAACGGCAAGCTGTACAAGCGACATCTGGTCGAGGCCTATCGGTCTGCTGCTGGCGCCGAGCCTGATTCTGGCTCTGGCTCAGATTCGGGTTAGGGCTGTTTCAGTGCGGGAAAGTCTGACGCTTCTTCCACACCGACGTTAGTCGCACCAATGCTTCGATCTCTGGAACGGGCTTTGGTGGTTTGTTCCTCTTCGGAAAACGGCAGATAGAACGCCGGAAGTACGAACAGCGTAAACAAGGTCCCGATCAGCATGCCTGCGGTGATCGTCATGCCAATTGCGAACCGTGCATTGGCGCCGGCACCGCTGGCTATCACCAGTGGCAGTACTCCCAGTACGGTGGCGAACGTTGTCATGAGAATGGGGCGCAAACGCAGCGTTGCGGCCTCAAGCACCGCGTCTTTCGCGCAGTGGCCTTCTTCGGTCAGTTTGTTGGCAAACTCGACGATGAGGATGCCGTGTTTCGCGATCAGGCCAATCAGCGTCAGCAGCCCAATCTGGGAGTAGATGTTCAAGGTGAGCGCACCTATGGCGACCGGCAGCATGGCCCCGAAAACTGAGAGAGGTACGGCAATCAGTACGACGAGCGGGTCGCGAAAGCTATTGAACTGGGCGGCCAGCACCAGAAAGATCAGCAGGAGCGAGAGCCCGAAAAGAGTCGGAAACGTTGCGCTCTCCTGCATAAAACGCCGCGATGCCCCGGTATAACCTACGCGAAATCCTCGCGGTGCAATCTCTTCCAGTTTTGACTCAAGGAACGCAAGTCCGTCGCCCAGGGTGTTGGGCGGCATCACGATTCCCTGCAGCGTGGTGCTGTTCAGCTGCTGGAACTGCGACAGCACATTGGGCTCTACGCGGCTATCGAGTGTAATTACACTGGACAGCGGCACCAGCTCACCGGCTGCGGTACGCAGATAGTACTTTTCAAGCTCGGCCTCGGTCAGTCTGAAATCACGACCGGCCTGCGGAATGACCTTGTAACTGCGTCCATCGCGGGTAAACCGGTTGATCTCGGCCTCGCCCAGCATCATCGCCAGCGTTGTTGAAATGTCCCGCATCGATATGCCCAGGCTGGCGGCGAGCTCGCGGTCGATGTCGATGCTGATCTCGGGGCGATTGAAATCCAGGGATTGGCTTATGAAGATAAACAGGCCGGATTCCTGGGCCGCGCGGACGAGTTCTGTGCCGACTTGTTCAACGCGTTGATAGTCCGCGGTCGATGCGACCACAAAGCTCACGGGCAGGCCCGCATCGGCGCCGGGCAGGGCGGGTGTGCCAAAACTGAACATCTCCATGCCCGCGATTTCGCCCAGTCGGCCCTGAAGCTCGGCCTGCACCTCTTGCTGGGTACGATCTCTCTCATTCCAGGGCGCTAGATTGAGTCCGCCAAAGTTGCTGTCGGGCATGGCCACCTGCCAGGAGGACGTCACCTCGGGAATATCGCGCCAGATTTCGACGACCTGATCGAGAAACACGTTGATGTAATCCAGATTCGCGTAGCTCGGAGCACTGCCGACAACGTAGATTGAGCCCGTGTCCTCTTCCGGAGCCAGCTCGCGCTGCGCGATGAAGAACAGGGCAGGGAGGCTGAGCAGCAGACCGATGCAGAACAGCAGCACGGCACCGCGATTCGCAAGGCAGGCGCCCAGAAGTCGACGATAACTCGCGTTGATACGGTGAAAGCGCGCGTCAAGCCAGGACGCGAAGCGCCCCTGATCCTTATGTGACTGCAGCAGCCGCGACGCCATCATCGGACTCAAGGTGAGAGCCACGACTCCGGAGACAATGACAGCCCCGGCCAGGGTCATGGCAAACTCCGTGAATAACGCCCCGGTCAGGCCACCGATGAAGGCGATGGGCGCGTATACGGCGGCCAGGGTTAGCGTCATGGAGATCACCGGAATGGCAACTTCGCGGGCTCCAATCAGTGCAGCGTTCAACGGTGAAGCACCGTCTTCGATATGCCTATGTACGTTCTCAACGACGACGATCGCGTCGTCGACGACTAGCCCGATGGCGATCACCATGGCCAGCAGCGTCAGCAGATTCAGAGAGAAGCCCAGCGCCATAATCACAAACACCACGCCCACCAAGGACAGGGGAATAGCAACGAGGGGAATCAACACGACCCGAAGGGAGCCCAGGAACAGAAAAATCACCGCAATCACTATCAGGCCGGCTTCGATCAACGTGCTCAGAACTTCCTTAAGTGCCTCATCAATCGCCACAGAGCCATCCCAGTCCAGAATCATCTCGACATCGGCTGGCAGATTGGCTTCCAGGGCGGGTAGTCGCGCTTTTACCGCCGCCGATACCGATAACGGGTTGGCATCCGGGGCCGGCGCGATGGCCATGAACACCGTGTCGCGCCCGCTGGTAAAGGTGCGCATCTGATTGTTCTCGGCGGCCAGTTGCACGTCGGCGACGTCGCCCAGGCGTACTTTGCGGTCGGCTTCCTGGCGAACCACCAGGGATTGGAACTCTTCGGGCGTCTGCATCCCGGTAACAGCGTCCACCATGACGCGCACCCACTCACCCTCGGTAGCGCCGGCAGTGCTGATGACGTTGTCCTGGACGATGGCCTGGTTAATGTCGTTCGCGGTGATACCCAGTGCCGCCATGCGCACCGGGTCCAGCCAGATTCGCATGGCGAGATAACGCCCGAATATGCCGGCCTTGCCGACCCCGTCTATCGTCGCCAGTTCGGGCTGCACGCTGCGTAGAAGGTAGTCGGTGATCTGATAGGGCGACATCTGATCACTGATGAACGCGATGTACATCATGGCGTCAGCGCCGCTCGTGGTCGATATCACCGGGTCCAGAATGTCTTCCGGCAGCTCGTCACGTGCCTCGTTGACCTTGGCGATGACTTCGGTGAGCACATCGGAGGTGTTCTCGCCCAGACGTACGTGCACTTCGATGCTCGATACTCCGGGATTGCTGGTGGACGTCAGGTATTCGACACCTCGAGCGCCGGCAATATTGACCTGGAGAGGTGTGGTCACAAATCCCTGGATAGTGCGCGAATTGGCGCCCGGGAAGATTGTCGATACCTGGATAACGCTGCGTTCGAGTTCCGGGAACTGCCGCAAGGTCATCTTGCTGAGTGATGCGAGCCCGGCAACCAGAAGCAGCGCGCTGATAACGATCGCGAGAACCGGTCGGCGAATAAACAGATCTGTCATCAGATCCTTCCGCTGTCGTCGATAACGACGCGCGCTCCCCGATAGAGCTTGTTCTGCCCCGATGTGGCAACACGTTCCGTGACCGACAAGCCGGCTACAACGGCCACGCCGCCTTCTGCTACACCTGCTGTTTTTACGACTCGCGGGGTAACGAACAGGCCATTTTCATCTTCTTCGATCACATAGACCGTATCGCCCTGCAATGAATAGGTAATGGCGGTCTCGGGAACGAATACGCGCTGTTGGGTCCGATCCAGATCCACGGTCAGTCGCGCGAACATACCGGGTAGCAGTCCCTCGCCGTTCTCGATGGAGGCGCGCAGTAGAAGGTTTCGTGTGTTCTCGTCTACCTGCGAGTCAATGGCCACCAGCGTGGCGTCGAAACGGCGCTCCGGGAAGGCCGATGTTCTGAGGCTGATCGCCAGGCCAGGCTTCATCAGAGGGGCGTAGCGATCCGGGACCGAAAAATCCAGTTCCAGCTTGCTCGTATCCTGCAGAGTGACAATCGGGGTTGCGGCTTCCACATAGTCGCCCAACCGAACTTTGAGAATTCCAAGTCTTCCGGAAAAAGGCGCTTTGATCAGCTTGTTCTTGAGAACGGCATCGATTTCGGCCAACTCGGCGAGCGCGGCGCGATAGTCAGCACTTGACTGGTCCAGCTGGCTTTGCGGTATGGAGTTTTCTTTGATGAGTCGTTCATCACGCTTGTAGAGCTGCTCTGCCAGTTGCAGGCGCGCTCGCAACCGTTCACGCGACGCGATTTCGAGCTCATTGTCTATGGCGATCAAACTGTCACCTGCCGCCACGCTTTGGCCAGATTCCACGAATAGATCGGTGATGTCGCCGCTGGTTTCGGCATTCAGGGTAATGCCCCGCGCTGCGCGGATCGTGCCGACGGCTTCTACCGACTCTCGCCATGGTTGCTGTCGGGCCGTTGCCGCCGTGGTCGTAATGGGCGGCGGCGTAAAGTCGGCCGACGCCATTTTCATGAACCCAACACCGACGTAGGTCGCAGTCCCCCCGACTATCAACAGAAGTAATGCGATCGCGATGAGGTAAGCGCGCAAAGCTCTTTTCTCCTTAGTTGCGATAAGAGATCCGGTGCGATCTTCCAATCAGCATCCTTGCGCCTGTCGATTCGATGATCGGAAGCTGCGCTCAGAGCCCCTGACCGATATCCGGTAACGTTAGCCGGTAACGTTAGCCGGTAACGATCGCCGGAAAATAGCCCCGACTTCTGCGAGATACGGCGTGCCGGCCGCTGGCAGCGATCGGGCAGTGCGATCTCGTCGGCATCGAGCTGGCAGTGCAGCCTGCATGAACGCTTTTACCGTTCAGATCGCGGCTTGGTTCACTCAGCCACTCAAAGAATTACGAGCTTTGGGTGTTTTTTGCAGCAAATGCCTGCCAAATGATAACAATTTGATGCAATACGTGGCTTTTGCGAAATCTTTACCGGCTGGCTGAGTGCCTCGCGGGCGCACGCTTATAACGCGAAAGTGTGCACTACGTAAAGTTTACAGTGCACACGGGATTGTTATGCTGGCGCCACACAGGTTCGGAGATTGAGCATGGCCTCAACACAGCTCAAGCGCCTCAGCAGAAAAATGCAGAAGGCCGATAGCTACGGTGACTGGGCCGACGCTGCGCAAGAGTATGACGGCATAAGTGGCGCCCGCCGCTGGCGTGAGATCGATCAGAGCCGCCAGTATGACTACGCCGAAATACGCCTTCGTCTGGACCGCCTGCGCAGTCTGCGCGTGCGTCAGGATTACCACGGCCTTCTCTACACCCTCAATGAAGGCATTCACGGCAATATGGGTGGAATGGGCAACGAGGCCCTGTACCGGCGCGCTCGCTATGGCACCAAGCGATTGATTGAACAGTACATCGAAGAAATTGATGATGCTCTGCATTTTCTGGCCGAGCTGGACACCTCAGAGATCGATCTGCAGGAGAAACTCGATTTTTTCTATCGTGCAAACGTCTGCTACGGCCGGTCCGCGCTGCTACTGAGCGGCGGCGGCGTTCTCGGCTTTTATCACCTCGGCGTCGTAAAGACGCTACTCGAGCACGGCTTGCTTCCCCGTGTGATTTCGGGATCAAGCGCGGGCGCGCTGGTTGCAGCAGTCGTCGGTGCGCATTCCGATGAGGAGCTTGAGCAGTTCTACGATCCCAGCACTCTGCACTTTGAAGCCGAACGGGAAGCCAGCGTGTTTAAGAGACTGCTGTTTGCCAACTCCCCCCAGGTCGACGTCGGGGACCTCGAGAAGATCGTGGCACGACTGGTGCCGAACATGACTTTCCAGCAGGCCTACGAAAAGACCGGTCGGCAAATCAGCATTTCGGTTGCACCGGCCGAACCGCATCAACGATCTCGTCTGCTCAATGCGATCACCTCACCTAACGTGTATCTGCGATCTGCTGTCATGGCGTCAGCGGCTGTTCCCGGTGTTTTTCCACCGGTCACGTTGATGGCCGAGAATGCGCATGGAGAGGCGCAGCCTTACCTTCCTACCCGACGCTGGGTAGATGGCAGCATCGCCGATGATCTCCCGATGAAGCGGCTTTCGCGACTGTTCGGCGTGAATCACTACATCGTTAGCATGGTGAACCCGTTTGTCACACCCTTCCTGAATCGCGGTGAGGAGCGCAGCCAGCTTTCAAAGGCTGTCGGTGGTCTGGGAGTCGGGATCGGTCGCGAGGTCTTGAATTTCTATCGCGGAGTGGCCCAGCGACGGGGTGACACCTGGCCGCGCTTTAACATGTTGCTGAACGGCTTCCACGCTCTCATGGATCAGAAATACAGCGGCGACATCAACATCGTTCCGAGTTTTCGCTGGTACAACCCGCGCAAGATACTGTCCCACCTCACGGAGAAAGAGCTGTTGTCCCTGGTGCAGGAGGGTGCACGCGCAACCTATCCGCATCTCGAAGCGATTCGCACGACGACATCAATCTCCCGCTCCATGGAGGAAATCCTCCGGCGTTTCGAATCCGGTGATCTGATGCCCGGCCCACAGGAAGTGAAGCGTCCGCGCGCCTCGCGAAGACGACCGCGACCCACGCGCGCCGAGCGGGAACGTATCCAGTCAGCTGGCAATCGTAAGAGCCTTTCATCGAACAAGACACTCGATTCGGACCGGCGACTGTCATCTGTCACACCCAATTCGTCGGTTGCATCCAAGTCATCGGTTGCATCCAAGTCATCGGTTGCATCCAAGTCGTCGGTTTCATCAAAGTCGTCGGGTAGATCGAAGAAATCAGCCGCACCGAAGAAGAAGGGCGCAACGGCGGCGGTTCGGGGCGCTGCTACAAAAGGTCGCCGTTCTGGTCGCGTAACTCTAGGGAGCCTCTGAACAAGTCCAGAGACACCTCAGCTCAAAGTCGTGGCCGAAGCGCCAGTGCGGCCTGATCAAAACGTCAGGCTAACCGCTTCCTTCCCTCCGTCCCCTCCGACGTCGGCGGTCGCAGTCGTGTGAGTGCTGTATCACTCATTCCCCGACAGCCGCTAGGTGACTAGTCGCGGTCGATATAGTCAACGCCCATGGCGGCCAGAACGTCTACCATCTCTCCACGAGTCTCGGCTTCGGCGCTCGAGGCCGTCCCTATCTGGGCGCGCTTGCGAATTCCCTGCAGAATCGCCGCTAGCCGGAAGAAGCAGAATACGACGTAAAAGTTCCAGTCGTTGATGGATTCGCGTCCCGTTCGCTCGCAATAACTCCTCACGTAGTCATCGTCGCTTGGTAAACCCAGGGCGGCCCGGTCAACGCCGGCCAATCCGCGGATCCCCTGATCGGACGGTAGCTGCCAGGCCATCACCTGGTAAGCCAGATCTGCCAGGGGGTGACCGAGGGTTGACAGTTCCCAGTCGAGGATTCCGATGATTTTCGGTTCGGTGGGATGAAACATCAGATTGTCGAGCCGATAGTCGCCGTGCACGAGCGTAGTCGGCCCCTCATCCGTGGGCATATGCGCGGGCAACCATTCAATCAGTCGCTCCATGGTGGCATTGTGCTCGGTCTCGGATGCGCGGTACTGCTTGGTCCATCGGGAGACTTGCCGTTCGAAGTAGTTCCCCGGTCTTCCAAAATCACCCAGACCGACCGTCTCCGGTTCGACGCTGTGGAGCAATGCGAGTACCCGATTCATCTCATCGTACATCGCGCCACGCTCGGCGTTGGTGCCAATCTCGGGCAGTCGTGGGTCCCACAAAACCCGACCATCCAGGTATTCCATGATGTAAAACATGGACCCGATTACGTCCTCGTCCTCACACAGCAGGTAGGTCTTGGCGACAGGTACGTCGGTATCTTCAAGCGCACTAAGCACGCGGTACTCGCGGTCGACTGCGTGCGCAGAGGCCAGCAGTTCACCCTGCGGTTTCCGTCTGAGAACCCATCTATGATCGTCGCTTCGCAGAATAAACGTGGGATTGGACTGGCCGCCCGCAAATTTCTCGGCGCTGAGGGAAGAACCGAGGCCCGGAAGTCTTCCCTGGAGGTACTTTGCCAGCGTCTCGGTATCGACGGTCTGTGAGTTCATTGCTTTCCCATGCTCATGCGATCAGGGCGCGAGTTTGCAGGAACCGCGGGTGCCAGTGCAAACCAGCGATGGTTGGTCAGAGGCTCCCTAGTGCTCCGGTTACGCTGGGCGCTGCGTGCGAGCCTGGTATCGAGGCGTGCACTATTGCTCTGCTCCGTCGAGTACTATGATTCTATGTCGCTAGAAGTTGGCGAAACTCACGGCCACCGGGAAACACAAAGTACACTTCCTATATCCAGCAGCGGCGACGCTGGAGCTCGCAGGCGTAGTGGCTAAAAGCTCCCAAGTTATGGTGAGTGGTTGGTGTTCGATTCCTGCAGGCGCAGGATCGGGTACAGCCCGACCGAGGGTGGCGATGAGCAGGTCCATGAATCTACTCAAAAATAAGGAAAACTGATGTACGACGAACTCAAGCAAGTGTGGGCGCAAATGACCGGCCCGGACCAGATGTTTGCGATCAATCGGCAGACGGTCAGAGGCAATGATCTTCTCTGCTACCAGAATGCACCGGCATCGCTTCGAGACATCTGGATGCTGTCAGCAGGGCATGGAGAAACCGATTATCTGGTTTATCAGGACGAACGCCTGAGTTATGCCGAATCTCATAGGCAGACGGCTGCGCTGGTGCGTACCCTGCATGGCATGGGGGTGGGTCCTGGCGATCGCGTGGCCATAGCAATGCGCAATTACCCCGAGTGGATGCTTGCCTACTGGGCCGTCGTGAGTGCAGGCGCAGTCGTGGTGGGGATGAATGCCTGGTGGGTGCCGGATGAGATGCAGTTTGCCCTTGAGGACTCCGAGCCTAAGGTACTGATAGCCGATAAAGAGCGTCTGCAACGCCTGGCAGAAATCGAAAAAGACATGTCGCACATAGCACTGATCTCCGTTCGCTGCGACGACGCGGCCGGCGACGGCGCGCTGTCGTGGACCGAAGCCACGGCTGGCGATGGTGCCATGCCGGATGTCACGATCGCTACCGACGACGACGCCTGTATTTTCTACACCTCAGGCACCACCGGTCGGCCGAAGGGTGCGCAGCTGACGCATCGCGGCTGCGTCAATAACATCATGAACGTCGCGTTTATCAATGCGGCACAGGCCACGGCGCTCGCCATTGCAGCTGGGAAGGAACCGCCAGCCCCGGGGAGCGACGAGCCGGTTCGAGCGCTGGTTGCGACCCCGCTGTTTCATGTAACCGCCAACAACTGTGTTGCGCAGGTCGCCACCCTCGTCGGCGGCAGGATCGCGTTGATGTACAAGTGGGATGCGGCGGAGGCCCTGCGCCTGATCGAACAGGAGCAGATCTCCGCTTTCAGTGCGGTTCCGATGATGACCCGTGAGATTCTGATGCATCCTGAATTTGAGAAGCACGATGTTTCGTCATTGAAGACCATGGGTGGAGGCGGAGCGCCCATGCAACCGGACCTGGTCGGAAAGGTGCCGGAGCGGCTTCCGAATACACGTCCCAATACGGGCTATGGAATGACGGAGACCTGCGGCATCATCGCGGCTCTCGCCCTTGAGTTTTACCTGGATCGGCCAACCAGCGTGGGTCCGGTTATGCCAAATTTTGAGGCGCGCTGTGTCGACGAAGATGGCCAGGTTCTTGGTCCCAATGAGATTGGCGAGCTTCATGTCAAAGGCGCCCCGGTAATACGCGGATACCTGAACCGACCCGAAGCAACCGCGGAGACCATCGTCGATGGCTGGCTGCACACCGGTGATGTGGGCTACATCGACGAAGACGGGTTCCTGTATCTTGTCGACCGCGCCAAGGATATGGTGCTGCGCGGTGGTGAAAACGTGTACTGCGCTGAGGTGGAAAACGCCATCTTTCGCCATGACTCGGTGGCAGAATGCGCGGCGTTTTCGGTACCCGATGAGCGACTGGGCGAAGAAGTGGGAGCGGCGATTTACCTACAACCCGAATCCGCGGTGTCAGCCGGGGAGATTCGCGAGCACTGCAAAGGGCTGCTGGCTCCCTACAAGATTCCTCGTTATCTGTGGTTCACCGACGAGCCGCTCCCGCGGAATGCCAACGGTAAGTTCGTCAAGCGAGACCTTCAGGAATCCCTCGAGCTCGCCGATTCGCACTAGGGAGTCTCAGAACAAGTCCAGGGTGCCTAGTTGGCCACGGTCATATGCACACCGGCGAAGTCTTCCTCCAGTCCAGCGCTGATGGAAATGCGCTCGGGACTCACGCCGCCCTGAGTGACAAGGTAGGCCTTTGCCGCAGAAGCACGCTGCGTAGCGAGGGCTGACAACGCATTCGGGTCGAGCGTCAGAGAATCGAGTATCGCCTCGCGCAATTGCTGTGGTGCCAGCGTGTCCGGCCCGGATGCAGTCGCTGTATCGCTTGCCGAATCCGCGCCTGTTGCGTTCCCCGGATCAACTCCTGCATCGATGGTCAGCGCGTTGTACCTTTCGAGTAAGAAGGCCTGGTAGGTGGGGCTTAGTCCGGTAACGTCACTCTCTCCGATGCCAGCGTCAGTTAGCTGCTGCTGAAGGAGCTCTTCCTTCAGGCTAGCTGTGTCATCTATGGGAGAGAACGAGCCACTCACTCTCAGACCGATTTGCGGCCGTTGGGCCAGCGCCTTGGCGAGAGCGTCCAATCCAGCCGTAGATGTGGCATCGGGAGTGGCGGCGCCAGGAGCGAAGGAGATGTCTTCCAGATTGGCATCGCTCTTCACCAGCCCGGCAAGGAGCTTGAACGGTGCGGTGGCGGCCCCGACAATGATGTTTGTGATGGCGCGGCCGATGACCTTTCCCAGCGAGAACTTGGGGTCGTCGACGCTGCCACTGACGGGCACCGAAAGATCAATCACCCCCTGACTGTCGGTGAGCAGTGCCAGCGCTAGCTTGAGGGGCAGCTTTACCGCCTGCTCGCTGTCTACGGGTTCACCAAGCTCCATTTGTCGGATCACAACCCGGTTATCCCCATTGAGATTTTCTCGTTGCAATCCGTATTTGAGGTCCAGACTCATTATGCCGCTCGCGATTTCGTAGCCAGCGTAAGTGCCGGAGTAGGGTGTCATATTGGCGATGTCGATGCCCCGAAAGTTGAGCCCAAAATTCAGATCCCGGCTATCCGGCTGCAGGCTCCCCTGGGCTTTGATCTCGACGGGTGCATAGCCATCGACGGATCCATTCAACTCCAGCGACAAAGGCTCCGTGGCCTGGGTGTCGAGGTCGGTCAATCGGCCGTTTATCCCTTCGATATTCGCTTGAAAGGGGAGCGGCAAAGATGCGTCGGCGAAGTCCAGGCGCCCATCGTTGAGGGTGAACTCCTCGACGATGACCCGCAGATCTGATCCGCCCGATTCCCCGTTTTCTCGCTCGCCTGTATCCGTTTCGGTGCTCGCCGTTGCGGTCTGTTCGGACTCGTTCTCTTGGGAAGATCCCGGTGCGGTGCGAATTACCCCGTTTACGTTCAGCTGTCCGTCCTCAAGAATATGCAGCGAGCCGATGGGCTGGGTAAGCGCGAGGCGGGCGATGCGCAGCGCCTGGCTCTGGGGTGCGAACTGCAGATCGCGAAGTTCCAGAGCGGCTAACTGAAAAGCCGTGGCTCCCGTCTCGTGGAGTACGGTGCTGAATGTGCTGATATCTGCATCTACTCGAACAGAGGCCAGGGCAAAGTCGGCCAGGCCGACGTCTGTGGTCACGCCCATAACCCCACTGTCGATATCGGTGCGTGCTTGCTGATTGACCAGGGGATTAACCCAGGGGAGAGGCAGCTCCGTGAGCTGGGTTCGAAGTTTGCCCTCGCCCGTGCTCGGCGTCAGCGCGCCGCCCAGCGAAAATTCAAGCGTATCGTTGACTCTCAGGCGTGAGGACAACTCCGCTGACTCGGCATCGGGCCAGTGCAGGTTGGTCGCGCGAAAAGTAATCGGCGACACAGCCATAGCGCGAGGTGTCAGAAACTCTGTATCCCAGGCTACACGACTGTCGTCCAGAGTCAGCTCAGCGAGTGCGATTTTCCAGCCGCTGCCATCGGTCTCGTTGACTGCTGCTGCGGTAGCGGTCTCTGCTGCCACTTCAACGTCTGGCGGGAGTGCTTCGGTTTCTGCACCCGCAACGTTTGAATCCGGCAAGAACGCCTGCACACTGGCAACCCCATCCCGATCGAATCCAGCGATGTCGAGGCCAGAGATCGCGAGCGAGGCCGCATCAACCTGTTGATCAGCAAGGCTCACGGCCAGCCCGGTTAATGAGACCGCCGCGAGGCGGACGAAAGACAAAGGGCCGCTCGCAGAGCCGCCTTCTGATCCTCGGGGCAGGACGGCCAAATCGGTCATGCCGAGGCTGCTGTCTATTAAGTCAAGCCGCAGATCTCCCAACCAGTGAGTCTGGTAATTTAGTTGCGACTGTAGTCGCAGGCTGTCCAAAACAAAGTTGTGATCTTCTGCCTGGTAATCCCAGAACGGAACGACGTTGACGTCCTCCAGGGATACGGTGCCGGTACTATCGCCTGCAGCTAACTCCAGTTTCCCCTCCCAGCGAAAGACTCCGCCACGGTCGGTGAGCAGTTGGAGCGACCCTTCCCCAATCTGATCCTGCGCTGTTCCCAGGTTTGCGATGTCGATCAGCAGGTCTCTCTGCGTGGTCTGATACGGCTCGCTTTTTGTGCGATCAGTAAAGCTGAGCCGATCCGCCTGAATACGCAGCTGTTGAATTAACACTGGCGGGACCGGCGGGCTTTCTGCTGACTCGTCTCTTTGCTCTTGCGCCAACAGGTCATCAAAGTGAAAACCACCGTCTGCGTAGCGCAGCACGTGGAGCGCCAGACCCTCCGCGACGACACCATCCAGCACAATGGCAGCAGCCCAAAGGCTGGACAGAGAGAGGTTTACCTGAACCCGATCGAATGCCACGGGAACGTGTCCGTCAGCTTCTACGATCGAAACACCGCGTAGATCGAGTGCGAGGTTAAATGGATTGAGCACGAGCAGTTCGCTCTCAACATCGCGACTAAGTGTGGAGCTTGCGAGACGCGGAACGAAGTAGTTCAGCGCAGGTGTCACGACCAGGAGTACCAGCCCGACGTAAAAGAGATAGATGCGCAATAGCCAGCTGAATCCGCGAAAATACCAGCTTGGTTTTGTCGACGATTGCGTCACAGCGGCTCCGAAGTGAGGAGGCCCGGCTAGGGCCGGGTTGGAATCGTGGTCAAGGTTCAGAGCCCCTTACGATACGCGTATGGCGTAAGTCCGGTCCAGGATTTGAACGCGCGAATAAAGGCGCTTGCCTCAGAAAAACCTGAACGATACGCGACCTCTTCGACACTGAGACTGTGCTTACTCAAAAAATGCAGCGCCGTGTCCCGACGGATATCGCTTTTGATCTGGGTGAAGGTAGTGCCTTCTTCGGCAAGTCGTCGGCGCAGCGTCTGCGGATGTAACTCCACACTCTCGGCCACGTTTGTCAGCTCCGGCATTTCTACCAGATCCCGTCGCAGCTCGGCGCGGACTCTGGCAGTCCAGCTAAACGCATAGCTGCTGGTTAGCATTATGAGAGTAGGGTGGCGAAGATAGCGTTGCAGACTGGTCGGCGTTTGATTGATCGGTTTGCTGAGCAGTGCAGGGGCAAATTCCAGTGCATAGTCTGGTTGATCGAACGACACTGGATTGCCGACAAACATGAGTTTGTAGTCAATCGCACGAGCCATGGGTGCGTGCCGGAACCTGACTTCGGCAAGAGGGAGCTCCTCCTGAACGAGCCAGCAGGCAAACCGATGCGTGTTGAGTAGTGACAGCTCCGGTAGGTAGCTACCGCGCGCTCCTGCTTCAGCTGCCAGCGTCAGCCTCCCCTCGTCCGGCGCAAATTCGATCGGTATGCCGCCGCGAAGCAGCTGAAAAAAACGGCAGTAGCGCACCAGCGCCTGACCAAGCGTGGCACTGGTGATAACCGCATGACACATCATGTGCCAGGTGCCCAGCGCTAGGGGAATCTCACTGTAGCCTAAGGATTCATCGCCCATTCGCTGCATCGTGTGAGTTTGAAGGTCAGCGAATTGCTGAACGCTGATCCGTGCGAGCGGCTCCTTGAGTATTCGTTGGGGAATCTGGTGCGAGTGCAGGAGATCTCGAACGTCGAGTCCGGTTGCCGCTGCATGCTTCAGAACTCCCCGGACGTGCTGCACCGACACCGACAGGCTGACGCTGCTGCGGTTAGGGCGGGTCTTTTGTGCTTGTCTCAAAGTCGCCATTTGAGGCTGTCGTCTGCAGTCAATTTCTCTGTTCAGGAGCGTCATTGTTGGGTGCTGGCGCGGATTACCATACTGCGCGGCCTTCCGCTTCCTAAAAGGAAATAAAATGCTGCCGCGTAATTTCACCGAAGAGCAAGAGATGTTCCGCGACGCGTATCGCAAGTTTTTGAGCGCGGAGATTGTGCCACATATGGAGGCCTGGAGAGAGGCCGGAATCGTAGACCGCTCGGCGTTTCAGAAGGCCGGAGATAAAGGATTTCTCATGATCTGGCCCGACGAGAAGTACGGCGGCACGGGTGATGGTGACTTTCGCTATGAACAGATCATTATCGAAGAGTCGGCCTACGCACGCGTGGGTGACTGGTACAACACGCTGCACAGTCGAATCGTAGGACCCTACTTTACGCGCTTCGGCACGGAAGAGCAGTGCCTGCGATTCTTGCCTAAATGCGTATCTGGGGAACACATTCTGGCGATTGCGATGACCGAGCCGGATGCGGGCAGCGATCTTTCGGGAATGCGCAGTAACGCAGTGGAACACGATGGTCACTGGGTGCTGAACGGGTCCAAGACCTATATCTCTAACGGGATCAACGCCGACGTTGTGCTGGTGGCCGCGAAGACAGATCCGGAAAACAACCCGCATGCCATGACGTTGTTTGCGGTAGAGCGCGGTATGGAAGGTTTCGAGCGTGGTCGAAACCTCAAGAAGATGGGGCTCAAGGCCCAGGACACCGCAGAGTTGTTCTTCAACGATGTAAAAGTCCCCAAAGCCAATGTGATCGGAGAGCCACACAAAGGGTTCTACATGCTGATGGAAGGGCTGGCTGAAGAGCGTCTCATAGGCGCCTCCGGCTATCTCGCGGCGGCGCAGCTATCATGGGATCTGACCTCGGCCTATGTCAAAGAGCGGCGGACCTTCGGTAAGTCGCTGGCTGAATTCCAGAACACGCAATTCAAGCTGGCCGAACTGCGCTCTGAACTGGATATCGCGCAGTGCTATGTTGATCAATGCGTTACGGCGTTCAACAATGGACAGCTCACCAGCGTTGATGCGGCCAAGGCCAAACTGGTGACCAGCGAGCTGCAGATCAAGACTGCAGATATTGGCGTGCAATTGCACGGCGGCGCCGGCTTTATGGATGAGTACCCCATCAGTCGTCAGTTTACCGATGCAAAAATCTCAACGACCTACGCCGGTAGCTCGGAGGTTATGAAAATCATCATTAGCCGGGATTGCCTTGGAGACAAGTATCAGCCCTTCAACGAACGAAACTTCTGAGGACGCACTCCATGGGTCCGCTTAACGGTTACACGGTTATTGAGCTGGCAGGTATCGGTCCGGCTCCTATGGGCGGCATGATGCTGGCCGATATGGGTGCCGAGGTGATCCGGGTGGACCGCATGGCCACAAGTGAGCCACCACCGCTTGAAAACGTCAGCGGTCGCGGTAAGAAGTCGGTCGTGTTGAATCTGAAAGAGCCCGCCGGAGTCGATACGTTGCTCCGTATGGTTGAAAACGCCGACGTACTGATCGATCCGTTTCGCCCCGGCGTTTGCGAAAAGCTGGGCATCGGTCCTGACGAGTGCTTTGCGCGAAATCCAAAGCTTGTGTTTGCACGCATGACCGGCTGGGGGCAAACGGGTCCGCTTGCGAAGGCGGCGGGTCACGATATTAATTACATTGCCCTGACGGGGGCCCTGTATGCCATAGGCGAAGGGGAGGGCAAACCAATACCGCCGCTGAATCTCATCGGAGACATGGGCGGTGGCGGCATGCTGCTGGTAAACGGTGTGCTCGCTGCGCTGCTTGAAACGTCGCAATCGGGTCAAGGCCAGGTGATCGATGTAGCCATGGTAGACGGAGCGGCTCAGCTCATGTGGATGTTTCACACGATGGAGCCGATTGGGCTTTGGAATGCGGACGCCCGCGAAACCAACCTTCTGGACGGAGGCAATCACTTCTACAACACCTACGAGTGTGCGGATGGCGAGTACGTTGCCCTCGGCTCAATCGAACCCCAGTTCTATGCACTGCTCGCCGAGAAGGCGGAGCTTGACCCCGACCAGTTTGGCGAGCAGAACAATCCCGGAAATTGGTCCACCCAGAAAGAAGAGCTGGCCAAGGTTATGCAGCAGAAAACGCGAGACGAGTGGTGCGCGATTATGGAGGGAACCGATGTGTGCTTCGCTCCGGTTTTGCGTTTTACCGAGGCACCGGATCATCCTGCGGCCAGGGAACGAGGTAGCTACATCAGTATCGGCGGGATTACCCAGCCGGCACCGGCGCCGCGCTTCTCCCGGACTGCGTCAGAGGTTGCGCACGAGGCCCCAGCCAACGGTGCGGATACGCTCGCTGTACTTGCAGCTATGGGTCTCAGCGAAAGCGAGCTTGCGGTGCTGCAGGAAGATGGAGCCATTCAGGTATCTTAAGTATCTATTCGGGGCTGTGCGACAGCCTGGAACGGTCTAACAAGTTGTACTTCCCAAAGCAGCCACGCCTGAGCGCGCGTCCGTGCCGTGATTGCCAGGGCATGAATTTGTGCGCCACAATGCGCGCGCTTGGAACCCTCGCACCGTGAGTGATGATCCTAAGACGCGCAAAGCGCTTGAAGATCTGGAAGCTCGCCTTCGGCGAGGCAGTGATGCAGAACGCGCAAGCGCCGTGGCCCGCCGTCGTAGCAAGGGCTATCGCACTGCGCGCGAGAACCTGACCGATCTCATCGATCCCGCCACGTTTGTAGAGTACGGTGCGCTTGCCGTAGCAGCGCAGCGAGGGCGTCGGGACTATGTTGAGCTACAGCATCAAACGCCGGCTGATGGGGTGATCACCGGGTTGGCGAGTATCAACGGTGCTCACGTGGGAGAAGAAGCTGCGCGTGCTGCGGTCGTGGTCTATGACTACACCGTGCTCGCGGGTACGCAAGGTTTTTTTCATCACGCAAAGATCGATCGCATTCTGGAGCTTGCTGATCGGCAGCGCCTACCCGTAGTGATGTACACAGAAGGCGGCGGTGGACGACCCGGCGATACTGACGTCACCACGCAAATCGCCGGACTCAACGTGGAGACCTTTTCGCGCTGGGCTGCGCTTAACACCGGCATGCCCCGGATAGCGGTCAACAATGGCTACTGCTTTGCAGGTAATGCGGCGTTGTTTGGAGCGGCCGATATCCGTATCGCGACACGCTCGTCCAATATCGGCATGGCCGGCCCCGCAATGATAGAGGGTGGGGGGCTGGGGACGTTCGAGCCAACCGAGATAGGACCGGCCAATGACCAGTGGTCGAATGGCGTCATCGATGTGCTCGTGGACGATGAAGCCGATGCCACGGCCATGGCGAAGCGCATGCTCTGGTATTTTCAGGGCCGCGTTAATCCGGGCGAGGTAGCCGCCCAGGAGGTACTCCGGGAGGTGCTTCCCGACGATCGGCGGTGGAGTTATCCGGTGCGTCAGATCATCGAGACCATCTTCGATCAGGGAAGTTTCAGCGAACTCCGTCGCGTATTTGGCCGCAGCGTAGTGACCGGTTTTGCTCGTCTCCAGGGCCAGGCGGTTGGTGTTCTCGCCAGCGACTGCCAACAGCTTGGGGGCGCCGTAGACAGTGAAGCCTCTGACAAGGCTTCGCGCTTTTTCGAGCTCTGCGATCGCTGTGGTTTACCCGTTGTCTCACTGGTCGACACTCCGGGGTTCATGGTCGGGCCCGCAAGCGAGCAAGTGGCGGCGGTACATCGCATGGCGCAGCTGTTCGAGCGTTCATCCCGGTTGCGTACACCCATACTCGCGGTGTTCCTGCGCAAGGCCTATGGACTCGGAGCCATGGCTCTCGTGGGCGGCAGCTTTGCAGTTCCAGACTTTGCGGTTGCATGGCCCACAGGTGAGTTTGGGGGCATGGGGTTGGAGGGCGCCGTTCGTCTTGGGTTCCGCAAAGAGCTCGAGCAGCAAGCCGATCCGACGGAACGCGAGGCCCTGTTCGATAAGCTCGTTGGCGAGCTGTACGAAAAGGGCAAGGCCACCGAGGCAGCGGCGCACCTGGAGATCGATGCGGTGATCGATCCCGCTCAAACCCGTGACCAGCTGATAGCGGCCCTGTACCATTTGGATTCTTGAGCGGTAGCCCGGCGCCGGGTTCAGATCGCTAGCAATAAAATCACTATTAACCATGAAGCCACGTTTGGAACTGCTGTTTTCGGTCATTACCCGACTCGACTCCGATAAAACCGGACGCGTGCGATGCAGCTGCGAGTCTGTGCGGGAGCTCCACGTTCTCCATCGCGCAGGAATCTACCGATAAATGAGACTTAAGGAAGTCAACTCATGCAGGGATTGTTTGATTTAAGCGGCAAGGTCGCACTGGTCACGGGTGGCTCCCGCGGAATCGGCGCGATGATCGCTCGCGGTTTTGTCGAGGCCGGGGTGCGAACTTACATCACCGCGCGGAAGGAAGAGGAGCTGCGCGCCACAGAGACTGAGTTGTCCCAACATGGCGAGTGCATCGCATTGGTCAGCAACTTAGGTGACGTAGAAGGCGTGCGCGGCCTCGCGGCGCAGCTCGCGGAGCGTGAATCCAAGATCGATATTCTGATTAACAATGCCGGTGCAAGCTGGGGAGCCAGCCTTGATGAGTTCCCCGAAGCCGGTTGGGACAAGGTCATGGACCTCAATGTGAAGTCGCTGTTCTTTCTGACGCAGGCGCTGCTTCCCCAGTTACGTGCAGCAGGAACCGACGCCGATCCGGCCCGGGTCGTAAACATCGGTTCTATCAATGGACTGTCGTATGCGCCCCTGAGCAACTACTCCTACACCGCGAGTAAAGCCGCGGTCCATCACCTGACGCGCCAGCTTGCTGTCGATCTGGCGAGCGATAACGTTAACGTGAATGCGATTGCCCCGGGTTTCTTCCCCAGCAAGATGACGGCTCATTTGCTCGATCACGAAGCGGAAATGGCGGCGGTGATCCCGCGCAAACGGCTGGGTACACCAGAAGATGCTGCCGGGACTGCGATTTATCTCTGCTCACGGGCGTCGGCTTTTGTCACCGGCCATGTACTTGTGCTGGATGGTGGTCAGGACGTGGCTAACGCGTAGCTCACATGCAGCAAGCGCGCAACGGGCGGGTAACTAGCGCGTGAGCACCAGTCGGATACCCTGGAGCTGAGCGCTCGCAGTGTCGATAGCGCCGACGCCGGCTTCGAGGCGCTGGGCAAGCGTATCCAGCTCGTCCTGACGCACACTGGGGTTCACCTGCTTAAGCGCTTGTAATCGAGTGAGCTCGCCGCCTACCGATTCCCGATACCAGCCGGAGGCTGTCTCTTTTAGGGTCGCAGCCGCGTTATCGGCGAGCGCCTGGGCATCGTCCAGCCGCGCTTCGATCTCCGTGCGAAGCTGAGCGACGATTTTCGTACCGGCCGCCTTCGGTACTTTTTCGATGCGCTCATTCAGCCGGTCGTGACTGAGAAGTTCACTTAAGTCACGGCCGCGCGCATCCAGCAGAATCCGCGTGGGGCTGAGAGGCAAGAACTGGTGAACTCCAAGATGTCGTGGTGCACTGACTGTCATGGTGAACAACAGCTCGTAGAGGCGGGAGCCGGCAGGCACACCCTTGAGACTCATCGCTCCGACGCTGGCCTGACCCAGAGTGCTTCCCAGTACCGCATCCAGAGCTTCGTCGAACCAGGGGTGCTCCCACCCGAGGAAGATCCAGTCCTCTCGCTCTAGGGCGCGTTCTCGCGACATCGTTACTGTGGCGCCATCTTCAGGTAGGTCAGAAAACACCGTCAATACTTCTTCGTCACCGCGCCGGAGTATCGCCGCGTGCTCCGAGTGCTCTTCATGTTGTACGCCGGTAACCGCGCACAGTTGCTCCAGAAACTCGGTGGCAAGGTCCGGGTCTTCCAGCTCTGCGATGTCCCTCGCGAGCTGGGCGCCGAACTCGGCATCACAGGAACTTCGCTCAAGAAGCCGGTCACGACCAAGCGCGAGCATCTCGCGCGTGCTAGCCGTAAACTCGGCGGTCTCGGTAAGCAACTCTTCCAGGCTAGCGGTCGGCTGCTCCAGTTCGCTGTTAAGTCGCGGTCCGAACCGGTCAAGGATAAGGTCGCCGGCGCTGCAACTTTGTGCGAACAGATCGACGCCCTCGTGATACCAGCGCAGCAGGGTGCTCTGCGCACCGCCTTCAAGATGGGGTACGTGAATAAAAATCTGATTCTGCTGGCCGATACGATCGAGGCGCCCGATGCGTTGCTCGAGTTGATCGGGATGGGCGGGCAGGTCGAACAACACCAGGTGCTGTGCGAACTGAAAGTTGCGTCCTTCGCCGCCGATCTCGGAGCAGATAAGCACCTGTGCACCTTGCTCCCGTTCGGCAAAGTAAGCCGCAGCACGATCGCGTTCGATGATGCTTAGATGCTCATGGAACGCGGCGGAGCGAATACCGGAGCGAAGCTGAAGGAACTCCTCAAGTGCCAGCGCCGTCTCGGCGAGGGAGCAGATTACCAATACCTTTGCGGGACGTAGGGATCGTAGTTTTTCAACGAGCCATGCAACTCGCGGATCCTCGGCAAGCCAGTTGTCTTTGTCGACTACGCTATCTGGATACAGCTCCGCGTATTCCGGTGCTTCTGGTGCATCTAGTGGATAAAATTCAACGACCCGCTCAGGAAAACCGCCGACTGCGGCTCGAGTGTTACGAAAGAGTACACGCCCAGTACCGTACCGGTCGATGAGCGCCGCACTTCTTTCCTGGGGACTTGGAAGAGCGAGAACGTCCTCTGGCAATCCGTCCGGGGTGCTTCCCGAATCAATCTCATCCAGCATGTCGCTCCAGCGCCGGTAGGTAGTCTCCTGCTGCTGGTAGGCTGAAAAGTCGTGGAATCGTTCGGGATCCAGCAGAGCAAGACGCGCGAAATGAGCCTTTTGACCCACCTGTTCCGGCGTCGCAGTGAGCAATAGCAGCCCGGGGGAGTGAGTAGCAAGCTCGTTCATCCACTCGAACTCGGGACTGTCCGGGGCGATGCGGTGGGCTTCATCTACGATGACCAGATCCCAGTTTGAACTTACGGCGGAGCTGCGCGCTCCGTCGTCACCCAGCAACTCCGCGGAACACAGCACCAGCTGCTCTTCGTCAAACGGATTGTCGCCACTGCTTTCGGCGATGCGTTCTTCATCGTACAGGGCGAAAGGAAGATTGAAGCGCCGGCGCATCTCGACAAGCCACTGAAACTGGAGGGATTCGGGCACTAGAATCAGCGCGCGATTTGCGCTGCCGATCAATAGCTGTCGATGCAGGATCATTCCCGCCTCTATCGTCTTTCCTAGGCCTACCTCGTCCGCCAGCAATACGCGCGGTGCATCGCGCTTGCTGACTTCGTGGGCAACATAGAGCTGGTGCTCAAGCAGAGCGGTTCTTGTGCCCAGCAGGCCTCGAAGGCCGCTGTTCTCCAATCGGTTCACCAGCTGCGCTGTTTTCAAACGCAAAGTGAAGCTGGGGTGGTTGTCGAACTGGGAAGCAAACAAACGTTGCCGGGGCGTGGCCAGATCAATGCGATCGTCAATATCCAACTCGGCGATGTGAAACGTATCGCCCTCGTGCGTAGCCTCGTAGAAATACAAACCTTCGATCAGGTCCCGATCAACGACGCTTAGGGTTCGGCCATCCCGTGTTCTCAAGGAGTCACCGGCGCGCAGCTGCAAACGGGTGAGCGGTGCGCTATCTATCGCGTAGGTGCGGTCCTCCTCAACGGCGGGAAAGTGAATAGTGACGCGTTTGCCGTCAAATTCGACGACCAATCCGAGGCCCAACTCACTGTCAGCGTGTGACAGCCAGCGCTGGCCTACTGCAAAATTACTCATGGGAGAGAGGCACCACCTACGTCAAGCTCACGCGGCGAGTCCAACCGCTGAGTTTTTGCAAAAAACAGTCGCTCGCTGTTTGCCTGGCAATGACGCAACAGCTCCACTACCGAAACGTCTTTGATTTCGGCAATTCTTTCCGCGATGAAGGGTAAATACGCTGGACTGTTTTTACGTCCACGATAGGGCTCCGGTGTCAGATAGGGAGAATCGGTCTCAAGCAGTAGTCGGTCGAGGGGCGTTATTCGCACCGCTTCGCGAACCTGATCCGCATTTTTAAAAGTCACCATACCGTTGAAGCCAAGATACCAACCCGAATCCAGCGCAAACTCTGCGAGCGGTAGCTTGGAACTGAAGCTGTGCAAAACTCCGCCGTGACTTAGTTCGTTAAGATGTGCAGCAAGAACGTTCTGCGTATCTTCTTCTGCATCGCGTGTGTGTATGACCACGGGAAGCTCATATTCTGCCGCGAGGCGCAACTGAGCTTCGAAGCACTCATGTTGAACGTGTTTCTCGGCATGCATGTAGTAGTAATCAAGACCAATCTCGCCGATGGCCACTACTTTCGCTGCACGGCAGCCGCGACGGATCTGATCATCGACGTGGCTTGAGTAACTGGACGCTTCGTGAGGATGGATGCCCTGAGTGCAGTAGATTGCTTCGTGGGCCTGTGCCAGATCAGCTACCCGCTTCTGATTTGAACTTGATACGGATATTGTGATCAAACGTGTAACGCCGACCGCACTGGCGTCGACCAGAGTTTGTTCAAGCTCATGGGCTTCCAGATAATCCAGATGGCAGTGCGTTTCGATGATAGGGTGGTTAAACCGGGGTATTTCCCGACGCTTTTTATTACTCATTGTTGCCCATGGATGTTGGCTTAACCTCATCAAATAGTGTGTGTTCTGGATTGTGCGGGACCGAGCGACGCGAGACGCGCTCACGCGCGGCTTGTGCTGCATCGTTTAAAATGGCGCGCGATTATATCGACTATGGTAGCGCCGTGTCTGGCGAATTTACGGCAGGTATATCGCAAGAGGTGCTGCAGCTCTTCTGCGGCTCTGCGTTCGCGATTTCAACCGCGCCTGATGTAGCGCCCAGGACCAAAACACGTTTGCAAAGTGAAGCTCGCAGAGCCCACCTGCGGTTAGCTTCTATCTGTCGCAGGGTTGTGTACACAATATTTGTAACCCTCGGCGCAATCGCAGCCCTCGCCAGTAGCTCGCTGCATGCTGCCAGTGATGCCTACGGTAGAAGCGTGCTGTTGTATCGCCTCGCGGATCCATCAAGCGGTGCTGATCTGGGAAGCATTCGAACAGTGGTGCCCAACAACTATCCGGGTACCGTGAACGATTCTGCTAATGCCGCCGGGGGAGCGGACAGCGACGCTGTATCTCCTGAACGCAGATCGGAGCTTCGGGCGCTCGTGGCTGAGCTCGAAGCATTGATTGAGGCCGAGGAGCTAGCGAACGGTCCCTACGCGGCGTCTATGTCAGAATCTCTGACCCAGCTTGCGCGTTCCTATGACGAACTGGGTCAGACGAATAAAGCACTGTCCGCTCGTGAACGTGCCATGTTCTTGATTCGGGTCAATGAGGGCCTGAACTCTCCTACACAGCGACCGCTGTTGCGGACGATCATTTCCCAGTTGCGCGAGCAGGGAAATTATCAGGCGCTCGATGATCGCTACCGCTATTTTTTTCGAATCCATGGGTCTGGCCGCGCGCCCTGGACCGATTCTCGCTGGAATGCCACCCTTGAGTATCTGGCCTGGGAGCGCGAGGCACTGCTTCGCGATGTGGGCTCCGATCCTTTCCGTCGCCTGGTACGCCTCGTGGGTACTCATGAGTCCCTCGGGGAGGCACTCGACAAGGAGGGCGCGCGCGCACCCTGGAACATTCGTGTCGACGCTGCCCTGAGTCATCTCGATACTCTGTACATGCTGGAAGAGTTTGCTGCCCCGTATGTGGAGCGTCGGGATTACGTTGAGCGCATCCGGCCACGAAACGATCCGCTGGAAGTCGACCGCCAGTTGGAGCAGGTGCTGATGTTGCAGCGGACGGTGAATCGACGGGGTCGAGCCCTTATCGATGCCGCACTCGAATTGGTACCTGCAGAAGAACACCTGGCACGAGCGCGATTGGAGCTTGCCGCGGCCGACTGGTCTCTTTGGCATGGATCGACTGTCGTGGCGATGAGCCGCTATCGCGAACTGCTGCGCAGAGCCGCAGGCTATCCGCGTGAAGTTCGTGCAGAGATCGAAGCATGGTTCGACTCACCGATGCCGCTACCCCACAGCTCTACATTTGCGGTCGTCGAGCGGCCTGCGCTTCAGAGTACTGTCGTATCGATCGCTGTTACCAGTTCTGGTCGTGGAAGATCATCTCGCAGCGCAGCTGACACGACCCCGGGCCCGATCGATGCTGTGGGCGCAGGTTCCGGTGTTTCTGGGGCTGAAGCCGTGCCAACGGAAGTGCGGGACTCGGGTCGCCGATCCTCGGTCCGGTTACTTCGCGCCCTCAATTCACTGCGCTATCGCCCGGCTTTTGTAAATGGCGAACCCGTGGAAGCCACGATCGGACCCGTTCTAGCGGCCTTCTATGAATCGCGCGCGTGGCGAGCACCTCGGTCTTTCGCTAACTATTAATGACCAGCAAGGCGCCGCTCGCTGCCAAGCTTCCGCGCGTCCTCCAGGAAAGTACTTCTCCACCGTGGCGCTGGACACAGAGTTCGGCCATGTCGTGAAAAGGTGGTCGCTCTGGATCCGCGATGATTATTCGCCGGACGTTGGCTTTGATAGCCCGGGAGACCAGGTTAGCCAGAGGTCTCACCAGCTCGTCCCAGAAGCAAACATCTGCAGCGATCAACGTGTCGAATTGCTGTAGGTAGCTGGCGCTTAGTCTTTCGAAACGACACACGCGGGTCTGAGTTTCGACGCCATTGAGTGTAGCTGTAGCCGCCAGGAACGGGAACACATTCGGATCTGCATCCACTGAGGTTACTTCGGCACCGAAGCGTTTGGCGCACCAGATACCTCCAATGCCCCAGCCACATCCTACGTCTAGCACACGTTGTGGTTTGGGTTCCTCGTGCTTGTGCAAGTAATCAATGGTCAAGCAGCTGGAATTCCAGAGTTTGTTGCCGTGGATGGCCGGCGCTTCGCTGCTGCGTTTAACCCGCCGGATGACGGGGTGCCTGGAGTTAGGAAACACGACACCACGAAACGTGCGGTGCGTTGGTGAAGAACTCACGCGATAACGCTGACGTTTTCGGCCTGGGGGCCTTTAGGTGTTTTGACGACCGCAAAGCGGACGGCTGCGCCATCACGCATACCGCGTCGCGCATCCCCTTGAACCGACCTGTGGTGTACGAAAATCTCTTCGCCATTCTCACGAATAATGAAGCCGAAGCCCTTGTTGCTGTTGAACCACTTAACCGTGCCGTCTTCCATGGATGCGCCTGATGACGATGCAGAATCATCTTTCGAGCTGGAGTCTCGTGCCGAGGCCGTCGACGGTTTTGGGCTCGCCCCGGAAGCGGCGAGTCCCGCAGGCATCGGAAGAGCTCGATGGCTTAGTAAAACCGCGGTGACCGATGCTAAGCAGCAAGCGACGAACAGCAGTTTTTCATCCACTTCGACGCCGGTGAAGGTAAAGAGTGAAGCGCTTATGGCGGCTGCGATAAGCGCGATGAGTAGTTTGCCGGGTATCGACATACGTTTATCAGACCTTGTATGTGATTAACGAATGATTAATGAGCGACCGCGCATTGATCCAAATTTGAGTAGCGGTTGCTGTCTAACCGACCCACCGGGTCCAGAAGACCCAGCGGGTAGTGTGCTTTGCGCGAATACATCGCGAATCCAAAATAAGTCCAGCGCGAGCGCAACGGGAGAACGAAGCCCCCCGGAAAGCACATGCACTCGGTCTCTACGAGTGTCTGCTACTGCAAGATCTCGTTTCGTAGAGTTTAGGGCCTCTGACGAGCCAATAGACGAGCCACTAGACGAACCACTATTTGCTCGTCCGCTGATACTCGTCCGCTGATATATAACTGGCTGCCACGTGATTTGACCCTGGACCCGACGCTTATATGCTGATGCGGTCGAACTTGGGCGACACCTAGAACGGCACCCAGAACAACATGTCGATCGAATCCATCGCTGAGCCGTGGAATCATCCTAACCAACAGCAACGTAAACTATTTCTGAGTGAACTGCAGAGAACGACACTGATCAGCCAGATTATACCAGCCGCTAAGCCTATGCCGCCTCTGTTTGATCAATGCAACAAACTCAGCGGATGACACTATGAATGCAAACAATTCAGTACCTTGAATCAGAATACCCTGGGTGCCTGGGGCATCGTCATAAAGCACAGCGGCACTTGACTTGTCGTCGGCTGAGTCAGCGGTGTAGCGAGGCTCAAAGCTGAGTGTTCGCCTCGGCTGCCCCTAGACTTTAGTGACGTCCTCAGCCTGCAGACCCTTTGGACCCTCCACCATTGTGAATTCCACGGCCTGACCTTCGTTCAAACTGCGGTAGCCCTCTCCCTGGATAGATCGGAAGTGCACAAACACATCACCCTCGAAGCCATCTCCGGTGATGAAGCCGAATCCCTTGGCGTTGTTAAACCACTTAACCGTGCCGTTGACACGCTCAGACATCGTTTATCCCTCTTTACCGTCGCTTCAAGGAGCGATCTGTTGTTTTGATTGCTGCTTTAACTGCAAACTGCGCTTACCGTTCTCCAAACGTTAACGTGGAGTTTTGTCCGGGTCGCTCACTTGTGGCGGATCGCCTGCCGCGCGGGCCTCCATGTCGGACCATTCCCACAAAGCGATGCACTCTAATCTATCTACTTCGCTTCCCTTGTCTCGCACACTGTTCAGGCCTCTGGCTAGTGAGCAACGGCATGTCGAGCAATCTTTCCTGGACACCCGTCGAGTATCGTACGATTGGTTCCTCGCAATGCCGCAGTCTCCCGACTTTAGCGGGTTTGCCACCGTTGGCCATGTGCATGTGATGGCTCGAACAGTTGCGTAGTCAGAAAAAGGTCACGTGCGGGGCTTAAGTCAATCGGCAACGAGTGCTCGCTGCCATCGTTAAACTCGAATTTCGTTGCGTTCGCTAGCTTTATTATTTGCTCAACTTACTCTGTAGTGTTCTCTGTATTGTTTTCTGTATCGCTCTCTGTTTCGTGTGCTGGATCGGAACGGATCGTTGCGATATGTACGCGCTTATTGAAAACATGTCTCACTTACAACTTAAGCTTTGATAAATGGCTCGTTCCTGCTGAAGTGCTCGTGGCCGTGCATGTTTTTTGATGACCGATTATCGCGATTCTCTAAGCGGACCCGAGATGCATTACTGGGGTGTTACTTTCGAGCCTGAGCACCGAGACCAACAATCGTGTCGAACCATCGACACCAACCTTCAACACCAAACATCGACACCAACCGTTGACACCAACCACTGAGACCCATCACAAACCGGTGAGGGAGTCTCGCTGCTGCTCCAGTTTGCTAATCGCGGTTTGCAACTTGCCCTGTCGCTGGCGTTGTTTTTCAATAACCTCAGACGGCGCGTTCGCTACGAACTTCGGATTGTCCAGCTTTTTCTCTACCCGTAGCAACTCTTCGGAGCGTTTGTTCAACTCTTTGTCCAACCTTTGCAGTTCGGCCTCTGGATCGATCAGTCCGGCCAGTGGAACAAGAATCTCAAGACGTCCAAGCAGCCCAGTCGAAGCAGCGGGCGGCTCTCCTTCGTCGGTCCACTCTATCGTGTCTATGTTGGCGAGTGCGCGCAGCCAGTCTTCCATCGCGGCAAGTCGCGATCGATCGTCGTCATCACCGGCGCGCAGCAACACTCGAATCGCTGTGCCAGGAGCGATGTTCATTTCTCCCCGTATTCCACGCACCGCTAACAAAAAGTCCTTGGTCCACTGAACGGCGCTCAGCGCATCCGTATCAATTTTCGCTGGATCGGCTTCCGGGTAGTCCGCCAGTACTATGGAGTCTCCGGCGACGCCAAGCTTACTGCCGACACTCTGCCAGATTTCCTCTGTAATGAATGGCATCAGCGGATGTAAGGCCCTTAGTGAGGTCTCCAGAGTGCTCAATAGAGTGTGCTGCGTGCTGCGTCGAAGGTCGGCATTCTCCCGATCCCTTAATGCAATTTTGCTCAGCTCCAGATACCAATCGCAGTACTCATTCCAGAAAAACTCGTAGAGGGCCTGGGAAGCCAGGTCGAACCGGTATCGCGCAAAAGCCTCCTCAACGCGCTGGAGCATCTGATTGAGCTCTGTGCCAATCCAACGCTCTGCAACGCGAGCGCCTTCGGGTAGCGCAAGCTTCTGCTCATCGGTCGGCGTCGTAGCCTGCGCTTCGTAGTCTTCGCAATTGCTCAGTACGAATCGCGCTGCATTCCAAATCTTGTTGCAGAAGTTCCGGTAGCCTTCGATCCGCCCGACGTCGAACTGTATGTCCCGCCCGGTTGCTGCCAGGGAGTAGTAGGTAAAGCGAAGCGCATCTGTGCCGTACGCGGCGATACCATCCGGAAACTGTTTTTCTGTCGCCTTGCGTATGCGCTCCGCTTGCTTCGGTTGCATCAGCCCGGCTGTTCGCTTCTGAAGCAGCTCATCGAGGGTGATGCCATCAATGAGATCGATCGGATCTATCACATTGCCCTTGGATTTAGACATCTTCTGGCCCGTTCCGTCGCGAACCAGCCCGTGGACATAGACCTCACGGAACGGTACTTCGCCACGCAGATGCAGCGTCAGCATCACCATGCGCGCGACCCAGAAAAAGATAATGTCAAATCCGGTGACCAGCACGCTGGTGGGGTGATAACGCTGCAGGCGCTCGTTGTCGTCTGGCCAGCCCAGCGTGCTGAAGGTCCACAAACCCGATGAGAACCAGGTATCCAGAACATCCTCATCCTGGGTGAGCCGGGTGTCTGCCGGAATATCATTCTCTCTGCGTACGGCCTCTTCACTGGCACCCACGAAGCACTGACCGTTCTCGTCATACCAGGCTGGAATTCGATGTCCCCACCATAGCTGCCGGCTGACGCACCAATCCTGGATGTTGTTCATCCAGGCAAAGTACGTGTTCTCCCATTGCCGGGGTACGAACTGGATATCGCCGGACTTAACAGCCTCGATAGCCGGACCGGCCAGGGTTTTCGCATCGACAAACCACTGATTGGTGAGGAAGGGCTCGATGACCGCTCCGCTGCGATCGCCGCGGGGCACCTTGAGTCGATGAGGGTCAATCCGTTCGAGCAGACCTAACTGCTCAAGATCGGCAACGACCCGTTTTCGTGCTTCAAAGCGATCGAGGCCCCGGTAGGATTCCGGGACCTCGTCGTTGAGCGTTGCACTTTCGGTGAAGATATTGATCTGTTCTAGATCGTGCCGTTGGCCCATGGCGTAGTCGTTGAAATCATGCGCGGGGGTAATCTTGACCGCGCCGGTTCCAAACTCCGGGTCGACATAGTCGTCTGCGACGAGGGGAATCTCTCGATCGCAGAGCGGAAGGCAGATCTTCTTGCCGAGCAATCCGGCATAGCGAGCGTCATCAGGGTGAACCGCGACAGCGGTATCGCCCAGCATCGTCTCAGGTCGGGTGGTCGCGACAACGACGTGACCGGAGCCGTCTGCGAAGGGATAGCGAAAGTGCCATAGCGACCCATCTTCTTCTTCGGACAGCACTTCAAGATCCGAGACGGCGGTACGCAATACCGGATCCCAGTTCACCAGTCGCTTTCCGCGATAGATGAGACCCTCTTTATGCAACCGGACAAACGTGGCTACAACGGCTTCGGACAGCCCCGGATCCATGGTGAATCGTTCGGTAGACCAGTCCGGTGACGCGCCTAAGCGACGCAACTGTTGGGTGATCGTGCCGCCCGAGCTTTGCTTCCACTCCCACACCTTGTCGATAAACGCTTCGCGCCCCAGCTCCCGGCGGCTGATGTTTTCGGCTTCGAGCTGACGCTCAACTACCATCTGGGTGGCGATACCCGCATGGTCTGTACCCACTTGCCACAAGGTGTCGCGCCCCCGCATACGGTGATAGCGAATCAACGCATCGATGATGCTCTCCTGGAAGCCATGCCCCATGTGCAGACTGCCGGTGACATTGGGCGGCGGTATCATGATGCAGTAGGGTTCGCCGCCAGGTCTTGGCGTGAAATAACCGTTGGATTCCCACTGGGCGTACCAGCGCGATTCGATCTGCGCCGAATTGAATTTCGATTCCATCGTGACGTTTACTTGGTGGTTGCTTCCTGAAAATTCTCAATACGTTGGGCGATGCCCAACCACTCCGGCGGCAGGACACTGCTGCGTGAACCAGCGCCAAACTCGCGGTTCATCCGCGCTGTGCTACACCCCCGCCAACCTGTGCTGCTCGATGGCATATCCGCGATCACGGTAGTATCGATAGGATTCGCGGAGTGCACGTAAGCGGTCGGGCTCCTGATTGACCAACTCCGCAACACGCTGGAATCTCGCGAAAAAACCCGGTATCTCGGGGCACATGTTGATGAGCAAATCATCATGCGCCTTCGGTGCTTGGTCCCAACCGATGGCGATGGGTTCCTGCTCCGCGCCGTCGGTCGTGCACAAAGCGTGGGGCAGAAAGCTTGCCGGTCGAAAGCTCCATAAGCGTTGGTCAAGCTCACGCGCCTGATCGTTACTCTCGCAGTGAATAAACACCCGGTGGCCCCGCTGGAAGGCCTTGTCGGTCAACCTCAATGCCAGAGTTATGCGACTGGCCTCATCGGCGTTATCGAGTATGTAGAAGCCGATTTTTGTCAAACTTGAGCGCGATCCATCAGATACTGGGTCAGCAACCCCACAGGTCGTCCGGTGGCGCCCTTGGGGGCGCTGTTCCATGCAGAGCCTGCGATATCGAGGTGAGCCCAGGGGTACGCCTTGGCGAAGCGCGATAAAAAGCAAGCTGCCGTTACGCTTCCGGCCCCGGGCCCGCCGATGTTGGCCAGATCGGCAAAGTTACTATCGAGCTGGCGCTGATACTCGTCCCAGAGCGGCATTCGCCACGCGCGGTCGCGACTTTCTTCACCGGCTGCGAGCAGCTCGTTCGCGAGTTTGTCGTTGTTAGCGTACAGGCCTGAAGCCTGGCTGCCCAGCGCCACAATACACGCACCGGTAAGGGTAGCTGCGTCGACGACACTGGCCGGTTTGAATCGTTCGACGTAGGTCAGAGCATCGCACAGCACTAATCGTCCCTCGGCGTCGGTGTTCAGTATCTCGATCGTGATCCCGGCCATAGACCGCACCACGTCACCGGGTTTGGTTGCCGTACCGCTTGGCATGTTCTCCGCCGCCGCGACGACCATCACCACGTTAATCGGAAGACGCATGGACACGACGGCATGCATAGCGCCAAGCACACTAGCGGCACCGCCCATATCAAACTTCATCTCATCCATCTTGGCGCCGGGCTTGAGCGAGATGCCGCCGCTGTCAAAGGTGATTCCCTTACCGACCAGGGCGTGAGGTGCAGCGCCTCTCTTACCGCCGCGATACTCAAGAACAATGAGCCGGGCAGGCGTCACGGCACCGGCGGTCACGGACAGCAGCGATTCCATGCCCAGGTCACGCATGGCCTTTTCGTTAAGGACCTTACAAGAGGCTTTTCCCGATTTTTGAGCGATTGCACGCGCCTGTTTCGCCAAATACTCGGGCGTGCAGATATTGGCGGGCAGATTCGCCAGCTCGCGGGCGAAGTTTATTCCATCGCCCAGGGAGCACCCTTCGGTCAGGGCTGTTTTTATCGCTTTGGAATCACTCCCGGCACCGAGCGAGACGTTCACGCGCTTGAGCTTGGTATTGGCTTTGGGCTTGCTTAGCGTTTTTGTATATCGATAGGACGTTGTGATTCCATCCTTGGCGAGCGTTCGGTAGAACCAGTCTCGGTCCTTTTTGTCGACTTTAAGTGTCGGCGCATGCCATCGTGCATCCCCGGCCTGGCTTTCCTGGATCGCGCGCGCCGTGCTCGCCGTGAGCTTGCTAAGGCAATCGCGATCCGGCTTGTCCGAGCCGGTTCCAGCCAGCAGAACGCGCGCAATGTCACCACCGCAGTGCAGCATGAGGTTACTGCCAGCCGTGCCGGTAAAGTCTCCATTTTTCAGGGCAGCGCTGATAGCGCCGCCGCAGGCACTATCGATCTGCTTTTCGCGCCGGCCCAGTTTTTGACCCGGAGCGAGGGGAAGAACAAGACAGGCGGTTTTACCGATTGCCGTTCCAGGGTCGGCCTTGGCGCTGAATCGTATCGCTGACATTAAACAAGCTCCGGCGTGAAAAGCGGCGTAGTGTAAGATGAACCGGGGATAAACTGAACCGGGAATCCAGTGACTTCAGAGGCTCGCGCGTGCGCATAGCACGCTATCTCGCAGGAGACGTGCTCGCCCATACGAGTGCGGTGAGCCTGGTTCTTCTCGCGATCATCATTACAGGCCGTTTCGTCAAGTATCTGGCGCAAGCTGCCACCGGAGAACTCGCAGCGGACGTATTGCTGCCGATTATGTTCTACCGTCTCCCGTACTTTCTGGAGCTGTTACTGCCCCTGAGCCTATTCATCGGCATTCTTATGTCCTATGGGCGCTTCTACGTTGAGTCTGAAATGACCGTTCTTTCCGCCTGTGGAACGGGGCCCGCCCGGCTCGCTTTGTACACCGCCGTCCCCGCATTGCTGATAACTCTGGTTGTAGCTGCGCTGACACTTTATCTCACTCCGCTGGGCAGCGAGCGCTCCGAGCAACTCCTTCGAGACCCGGGTGCCATGCGGGGGCTGCAAATGACATCCGAGGGGCGTTTTCAGGCCTGGAACGATAATTCGGTTGTAAGTTATGCGCGGCGCATCGATCGAAAGTCTGGAGAGTTCGAGCGCGTATTTTTCTTTGAGACTTCACCCGTAGACTCAGACACGCGTATCGAGAGCATAACGGTCGCCGAGCTCGGACGTGTCGTGCGCAATGACGAGTACGGCGCTCGCTATGTTGAGCTCAATAATGGTGTGCGCTACACCGGGACGCCCGGGCAGGCTGATTTCGAGTTGATCCGGTTTGAGACGTTTGCTCAGCGACTGCCGCCCATCGCGCCTATCGTGCGCAAGAACGCTGTGGACGGCAGACCGACGAGGTTTCTACTCTCGTCTGATCTCCCAGAAGACCGGGCCGCTCTGCATTGGCGTGCGTCAATGATCGTTATGGTTCCGATCATCGCATTGATCGCGATGACCTTTAGCAAAACGAACCATCGCCGGGGACGCTATCTGCAGTTGGTGCCTGCGCTGCTCGCGCATCTGACGTACCTGCTTCTGCTTGCCAGCGCCCGCACGAGAGTCGGCGAAGGCGAGGCGGGGCCGGAACAAATATGGCTTATCCACCTTGTGTTCCTGCTGCTGGCGCTCGGGCTGCTCGGTGCCCCGGCGCTTCGCCAGCTGTTGCAGCGCTGATGCGACTTATCGATGCCTACCTGGCGGCACTGGTTTGGAAGACCACGCTTCTGGTGCTGTTTGTGATCGTGGGCATTGATGCCTTGTCGGCGTTTATCGACGAAGCTGGTAGTCGCAGCGCCCGTTGGGGTTTTGAGCAGATTGGTGAGTATGTATTGCTCACGCTACCTAGTCGCTGCTACGAGTACATACCTTTTGCAGCTCTTGTCGGCTCGATGATTGGGCTTGGACAACTGGCGAGCACAGGCGAGCTAGTGGCTTTGCGTGCCGCCGGACTTTCAAAATCACGCTTGATTAGAACCGTGCTCGTCCAGGCGATACTGCTCGCGGCTATCGGCTTTGCAGTCGGGGAGTATGTGGCCCCCCTGACCGAGCAACGCGCGCAAAGCCTGCGCTCCGTCGCTCTTTACAATAATCGGCAGAGCAACGCTGAGTACGGTATATGGCAGCGCGACGGCCGGAGTTTTATGCATGTGGGCGCGTTGACAGCGGACCGGGATATTTTTGGCGTCAGTATTTATCAGCTTAATGGGGATGGGGTCATCGAGCAGATCATCTCGGCCGAGTACGGTGTGTTCGAAGACGGGGGCTGGCGCCTGAGCGATATCGAAACGACGTTCTTCGCCGAGGATGAAATTCGTACCGCAGTCACCGAATCCGAGTACCTCGCAAGCAATGTCACGCCGCAGATTCTCACGCTGGAGAACGTCGAACCAGAGCAGCTCGCGCTCAACGACCTGATGGGGTACTCGCGCTTTTTGCGGGCCCAGGGGGACGATGCGGCGGAATTTGAGCTCGCCACCTGGAAGAAGGTCCTTCAGCCGCTCGCAGTTGCTGCTCTGGTGTTTGTATCCGTGTCTTTCGTGTTCGGCCCGCTGAGAGACGGTACGTTGGGGTTTCGGCTATTTGCCGGTGTCATGCTGGGCGTACTGTTCCGTCTTGCGCAAGATCTGCTGGGCCCCGCATCGTTGGTGTTCGGCTTCCCTCCGGTCTACGCTGCAGCCATCCCGATCGCGCTGCTCTTTGTGTTAGGTAGCCTACTCTTACCCAGACGCACCTAGCAGGCTGTTAAAAAACTACCGCGGGCGGGTTCTGTGGCGTTGCAGGCGCGCCTGCGGTCCTCATTTATCGGCATAAACTCCGGTCCTCGTCTTGCCTGCGCCTTGCAGAACCCGCTCCTCGCTACGTTTTTCC
>JBCCPL010000038.1:0-50844 GCA_039111155.1 Pseudomonadota bacterium
CTGTAGCTTCATAGCGCAGTTTGGCGGTCAATCATGTGCGCGTGAAGCTACTCGTTTACAGTCCGCAAATGGATGTCTATGGAGGCATCGAGACGCATCTCGTCGAGCTGACCTGCTATCTGGCTAGTGAGTTGGGTTGGCAGGTGCGTTTTTTGACGACGAGCAACAGCCTGAACGCCACGGCGCGCCAGCGAATGCTCGCCGGCGTAAACGTGCTTGCAGACGCTTTAAAAGCGACTCTTGGGCCCAAGGGCCGAAATGTAATTCTTGACAAGTCTTTCGGCGCTCCGACCGTAACGAAGGACGGTGTATCGGTCGCAAAAGAGATCGAACTTAAGGATAAGTTCGAGAACATGGGCGCGCAGATGGTCAAGGAGGTTGCCTCCCAGGCTTCAGACGCCGCTGGAGACGGGACCACGACCGCAACGGTACTGGCACAGTCCATCGTCAATGAAGGTCTCAAGTCAGTCGCGGCCGGCATGAATCCCATGGATCTCAAGCGTGGCATCGACAAAGCGGTAGCCGCCGCTGTAGAAAAAATCCAGGAAGCGTCTATTCCTTGTGAAGACAGCAAAGCGATCGAGCAGGTCGGAACGATCTCAGCCAACTCCGATCATGCTGTAGGCGAGATCATCGCCCAGGCGATGGAGAAGGTCGGCAAAGAGGGTGTAATCACCGTTGAAGAGGGTTCCGGTCTCGAAAACGAACTGGACGTGGTCGAAGGTATGCAGTTTGATCGAGGCTACCTGTCGCCGTACTTCATCACCAACCAGGACAGCATGAGCGTAGACTCAGAAGCGCCGTTCATTCTGCTGGTCGACAAGAAGATCTCCAATATTCGAGAGCTGTTGCCCCTTCTTGAGCAAGTTGCCAAGGCGTCTAAGCCGCTGGTCATCGTTGCGGAAGACGTCGAAGGTGAAGCACTCGCGACACTGGTCGTCAACAACATGCGAGGCATCGTTAAGGTCGCAGCTTGTAAGGCACCGGGTTTTGGTGACCGTCGCAAGGCTATGCTGCAGGACATCGCGATTCTTACTGGCGGAACCGTTATCTCTGAAGAAGTCGGTCTGGATCTCGAATCGGCGACTCTGGAGCACCTCGGCAGCGCCAAGCGCGTCACGATGGACAAGGACAACAGCACCATCATTGATGGCGCTGGTGATGCGGCAGCAATCCAGGCTCGCGTTAAGGAAATCCGCGTACAGATCGAAAACACCTCATCCGACTATGATCGCGAGAAGCTCCAGGAGCGTGTTGCGAAGTTGGCCGGCGGTGTCGCAGTAATCAAGGTGGGTGCTGCTTCTGAGATCGAGATGAAAGAGAAGAAGGCTCGAGTCGAAGACGCGCTGCACGCGACTCGCGCGGCTGTGGAAGAAGGCGTAGTTGCCGGTGGCGGTGTCGCACTCGTTCGCGCGGTGGCGGCGGTGGCTGGCCTTGAAGGTGATAACGAAGACCAGGGTCACGGTATCGCTGCAGCACTGCGCGCGATGGAAGGTCCGCTTCGTCGGATCGTTGACAACGCTGGTGACGAAGCCTCTGTTGTTCTCGACAAGGTTCGTCAGGGCGAAGGTAACTTCGGCTACAACGCAGCGACCGGCGAGTACGGCGACATGATCGAGATGGGAATTCTCGATCCCGCGAAGGTTACCCGTACGGCACTGCAGGCTGCCGGGTCCGTCGCCGGTCTGATGATCACGACTGAGGTAATGGTTGCTGAAGCACCTGAGGACAAAGCTCCAGCAGCACCGATGCCTGACATGGGTGGAATGGGCGGCATGATGTAAACGTCCCTCCCTTAGGCACTCGGTCCTAAGTAAAGGCCCGGCCTCTCTTCTCGAGCGGTCGGGCTTTTTTTTGGCCGCACTATATAATTCGCGTTCTTACTATCGAGATTTCACGCTATGGCAAAAGACGACGATATCGGTGCTATTCCGTCGATCAGTGCGCGTCGGGACGCCGCCGGGAGCACAGCCGCCGTGCCCCGCCCTCGCGGCTCGGCTCGAAGAGACAATGGTAACAACGGTGGCACGGGCAGAAGCGGAGGTTTAGGAGTTCTGTCAGGCAGTATGCTGTTCATAGCACTCGGAACTGCTGTGGCGGCGTGCGTCTGGGCCTGGCAGCTCCAGGAGCGTCTCACTCAGGCTGACTTTACGCTTGCACGGTATAACGAGAGGATTGCTGATCTAGAGGATCGCCTTGCCGATACTGACGAGGGGATGAGCCAGAATGCGGCGGTTCAAGCCGCCAAACTGCGCGAGTTGGATTCCGAGGTTCGTAAACTCTGGGACAACGTCTGGAAGAAGTCCAAGGAGAGGCTTGGCGTTCTGGAGGCTTCTGCGAAGCGATTTGATGGAACGATTGATGCTAATGCCAAGAGCATCGCCTCGACCCAAACGACGCTCACCAAGGCCCGAGACGACATCGCGAAGCTACAGCGGATTTCCGGAGACCTGGAGCGACTCATGACCAGCGCACAGCGCAGCCAGACCGAGGTTGAGCGCGTCGCCGATACTTTGAACGCCATTAATCTCGATCTGAGTAAGATGAACAAGCGTGTGGCCAGCAACGAAGAGTGGATCAGTGCCATCAACTCTTTCCGCCAGTCGACCAACGCAAGTATTAATCGACTTCAGTCCGAGCTGCGAACGATTCAAAGTCCTACTGCAGGCGGCTAGCCCGCATCCGTCACCGATTGTCGGGAATTGCAGCTTGGGATCGCGCGCGCTCGTCGCGCTCGTGACCGGAGACGTAGTAATAGCTACGTCGAAGGGAGCAGAGCCTGCCCCATGAGCGCAGCGAGTGCTTTGGGTATGTGCGGCGAGAGCGTGCGAGAGCTGCTGCAAAACCGGCAAAACAGAGGTGCGACAACCTTGAAGAACGAAAAACTGAGATTGCAAGCAAACACAAAAGTTCCATCAGACCGCTACGTTGTAGCGGTGGCGGATGCGGGCTAGAGCTTGACCACGAGCTTCTTCTGGCACGATTACGAAACTTTTGGCGCGGATCCACGCTGGGATCGCCCTGTTCAGTTTGCCGGAATACGAACCGACCTTGATCTGAACGTTATCAATGAACCGGTCGAACTCTATGCGAAGCCCACACTGGATTATCTGCCTCACCCCGAGGCCTGTTTGATAACAGGTATCACGCCTCAACAGGCTGAGGCGCAGGGTGCTTGCGAGTCCGCCTTTATCGCAAGCGTTAATGAACAGATGAGTGTTCCCGGGACTTGCTCTGTGGGCTACAACTCGTTGCGCTTCGATGACGCGGTTACGCGGCATACTCTTTTTAGAAGTCTGCAGGATCCCTATGCCCGGGAATATGGGCAGGGTCGGTCGCGCTGGGATCTCATTGACGCTGTTCGCACCGCCTACGCTCTTCGACCCGATGGGCTTCAGTGGCCCACGCGCGAAGACGGGCACCCCAGTTTCAGATTGGAAGACTTAGCCAGCGCCAACAGTCTGGAGCAGGAGTCAGCGCATGATGCGATGAGCGATGTTCGGGCTACGATTCAGTTGGCGAAGTTACTCAAGCAGCGCCAGCCGCGTCTCTTCCGATGGCTGTTCGATCAGCGGGGCAAGACGGCGGTCAGACCGCTGCTGGGGCTTGGTTCCCTGGAGCCGCGTTTGCACATCTCCGGCATGTTCGGAGCCTCTCGTGCCAATCTGGGCATGGTGCTGCCCCTCTCCGTAAACCGGAGTAATAGCAATGAGGTGTTGATGATCGATCTCAGCTCTGCCGTTGAAGAATGGATCGGCCTGGCCGCTGATGAAGTGCGTCGCAGGCTGTTAATGAGAACGGAAGATCTGTCACCTCTTGAGAGCCGTCCCGGAATTAAAACGCTGCACTTGAATCGTTGTCCGGTCGTGTTGCCGGTCAAGATGCTCACGCCTGCGCTCGCGGCGCGAGCGAGTCTTGATCTTGACCTATGCGCAGCTAACCTTAAGTTCCTGCAGGCTTACGAGCACAAGCATCCCGGCTCGCTGGCAGACCTTCTTCACGCGGTCCTCACTCGTGAGGACCTGGAAGTGGAAGATCCTGATATCAGTCTCTATTCGGGGGGCTTTTTGTCCTCGACAGACAGAGCAGCACTGGATACGTTGCTCCAAATGACGCCGCAGGAGCTGGCGAGCGCACGTCCGGTTTTCGAGGACGAGCGACTGGATGAGCTTCTCTTTCGGTATCGCGCTCGGAATTTTCCTACCACGCTCACAGCAGAAGAGCAGTCCCGTTGGCGTTCGCACTGCGCTCGCAGGCTCGCTGAAGGTGAGCCGGGCCTTCAACTTTCGGAATTCCGGCGACTGATTGCGAGCCTCTTGAAGCCTGATTCGACGCCTGAGGTGCGGGACATACTTGATGCACTCAGTGAGTGGGGCGATTCGCTGGAAGCATTCGTGATGGCGAACGCGGCGCAACCCGTATAATTCACTTTCGAGTCATCCGGACATCATCAGCTTATGGAATTTGCGGGTAGTCATGTACTGTCCGTCGCGCAGTTCGAGCGCGCGGATGTCGAGGCAGTGTTTTCCTGTGCCGACCGAATGGAGCCCTATGCAAAACGCCGGCGAGTGACCCGCGTTTTAGAGGGCGCCATACTCGGATCGATGTTTTTTGAGCCCAGCACGCGTACACGAGTCAGTTTTGGCAGCGCCTTCAACCTATTGGGCGGAGAAGTACGTGAAACCACCGGTATTGAGAACTCCGCGATTGCCAAAGGGGAATCCCTGTTTGATACCGCGCGCGTTTTATCGGGCTATTCCGATGTGATTGCCATGCGTCACCCCGAGAACGGGTCGGTAGCGGAATTCGCCGCGGCAAGTCGCGTTCCCGTCATTAACGGCGGCGATGGTAGCAATGAGCACCCGACCCAGGCGCTGCTCGATCTCTATACGATAAAGAGCGAGCTGGCATCGCGGGGGCGACAGGTAGACGGTCTGCGGATCGCCATGGTCGGGGATTTGCGGTTCGGGCGAACGGTGCACTCCCTGTGCCGTCTTCTCTGCCTGTTCGACGACGTCCAGGTTACTTTGGTGTCACCGCAGGAACTGCGGATGCCCGGCGAGATCTGCGACATGCTGCGCGGTGCGGGGCACCACGTCTCGGAAATCGAACAACTCGAGGAGGGCATTGCGCACGTCGATATCGTCTATAGCACGCGCCTCCAGGAAGAGCGTTTTGCATCGACTGAGGACGCCGACTTGTATCGAGGTCGCTTTCGTCTGAACCAGCAGATCTATACGCGCAACTGCGAACCAAACACCGTAATCATGCATCCCCTGCCGCGTGATTCGCGGGAGCCTGCAAGGGAATTGGATGAAGACCTCAACGACAACCCGAATCTGGCGATCTTCCGTCAGACGGACAACGGCGTAGTTGTGCGCATGGCTCTGTTCGCCTTAGTTCTCGATGTAGCTGACAAGGTCGATGCTCATGCCCAGGATGTCCGCTGGTTCGCAACCAGGCGCGATCTGTGAGCCTGAAGCTTCGCTACTCCGGTGCTGACGTGCGTATCGTGGCTGATGACTTGGTCTTCGACGGCTATTTTCGAGTTCATCAGCGGACCTTCGAACACCGTCTCTTTTCCGGTGACTGGAGTCCTCCGGTTGTTCGCGAAGTTTTCGAGCGCGGAAGTGCTGTCGGGGTATTGCCCTACGATCCCTGGGACGACAGCCTGATTTTGATCGAGCAATTTCGAGCCGGCAGCGTGGGTGATGCAGTCAGCCCCTGGATGCTTGAGTTGATAGCGGGAATCGTAGAGCTTGGCGAAGAGGACGAAGCAGTGGCCCGCCGCGAAGCAGTAGAGGAGGCTGGCTGCGACCTGGATCTGCTAACACCCATTGCGTCGTTCTACCCAAGTGCTGGGGCGTGTTCGGAGCATGTGCGGCTTTTTCTTGGGAGAGTTCGCTCGGCCGCGGTTGGTGAGGTCAAAGGGCTTGCTGATGAGGGCGAGGACATCCTTGTTCATCGCGTGCCACGTGTGCAGGCGTTGGCGATGCTCGAGTCCGATTCCGTAAACAACGGGCATACACTCGTTGCTCTCCAGTGGTTTGCGTTGAATTGGAAGCGTCAGAGAGAACACTGGCTGGCAGATTAAATGAGCGAGGTTGCTGAGGCAGAGAAACGATCGGGCGGGTTGCTCAGATCCAGCGTGATTGTTGGAACCATGACAGGTCTGTCCCGGGTTCTGGGCCTCATCAGAGACGTGACTCTCGCGGCGCTGGTGGGAGCCAACGCGAACGCGGATGCTTTTTTTATCGCCTTCAAGATTCCCAACTTTCTGCGAAGGCTGTTTGCCGAAGGCGCATTCTCCCAGGCGTTTATTCCAGTGCTGGCCGAATGTCGGGAGCAGGGTGGCCAAAGCGCGGTTCGGGAGTTTATCGACCGCGTTGCGGGTGTGCTTGGCGGTGTGCTGCTGGTGTTAACCCTGGCTATTCTCATGGCGGCGCCCCTGGTCGTTACCGTATTTGCGCCAGGTTTTCTTAGCGATCCGTTCAAATTCGACTTAACCCGCGATCTGATTCGGATCATGTTTCCCTACCTGATGCTGATTTCGCTGGCCGGTCTCTGCGCTGCCGTCTTAAACAGCTACGGCCGCTTTGCCATACCGGCTTTTACACCTGCGCTGTTGAATGTTTCCGTTATATCCGCCGCGATGTTTGTGGCTCCCGAGTTTGATGAGCCCGTGTATGCCCTGGCCATCGGCGTCGTCGTCGGCGGGGTTGCTCAGCTTGTTTTTCAGCTGCCGCCTCTATATCGACTGGCGATACTGCCGCGACCTCGATGGCAGCCCGGCCATCCCCGAGTGCGCCAGGTCTTAACGCTGATGATTCCCGCACTGTTTGGCGTATCGGTGAGTCAGATTAACTTGCTGCTGGATTCGGTTTTGGCATCGCTGCTTCCTACCGGCAGTATTTCTTGGCTCTATTACTCTGACCGTCTCACCGAGCTTCCGCTGGGGGTGTTCGCCATCGCGGTTGCGACGGTGATTCTCCCCACGTTATCGGCGCAACAGGCGGCTGATCGGGAGCAGGATTACCGCCGGACCCTGGACTGGGCCGTCCGATCCGTTTTGCTCATCGGCGTCCCTTCGGCCGTGGCGCTTCTCATGTTGGCCGAGCCGATTCTCATCACGCTGTTCCAGTATGGCGCTATGAGTGAGCGGGACGTGACCCAGGCCTCCTTGAGTCTGCGTGCGTACGCACTGGGTCTTTGTGCGTTCATGCTCATCAAGGTGCTCGCGCCAGGGTTTTATGCCCGTCAGGATACGAAGACTCCGGTGCGTATTGGGATCTGGGCCATGCTTGCGAATATGGTGCTGAACCTGATTCTGGTCTTTCTTCTTCTGAAGTTCTTCGATGCGGGACACGCGGGGCTCGCGCTTGCGACCGCATTGAGTGCGTCTCTTAACGCCTATTTGCTATGGCGAGGTCTCCTGGAGCGCGGCGACTATCAATTTGGGGCCGAGTGGCGCCTGCTTCTGCCTCGCGCGCTTGGCTCCACTCTTGCCATGATCGTGTTCCTGGTGGCGCTGACTCCCACGTTCGAACTCTGGGTTAACTGGACCTGGATAGAGCGCGGCGTTCGCATGGCTGGCTTGTGTGTCGCCGGTCTGGGCTGCTACGCCAGCTGTCTATTCCTCACAGGTGTGCGCGTGTCTCACCTGCGTGCCCCGGTTGCCGGTCGTGATGCCCGGTAAGCTGGTTCGGTCGGCGAACTATCTACCTGCATGGGCGTGCTTACCGTTCTCCGATATACTCACGCGCTTTTAGCGAGACCAAAGACAAGCGATGCAGCTTCATCGAGGTCTGTCGCGCCTGCGAGCCGATCTCCACCCTGATGCAGCCACCGTGGCCACGATCGGAGCCTTCGATGGCGTCCATCAAGGGCATCAAGCGGTTATTGAACAGCTCCTTGAGCAAGGAGCTGCCCATAACGCAACGACCGTGCTGGTAACTTTTGAGCCATTGCCTCGCGAGTTTTTCGCCGGCGACAATGCTCCGGCCCGGTTGCAGAGTTTTCGAGAGCGATTTGAAGCCATAGCGGCAGCAGGTGTGGATCGCCTCCTTTGCCTGCGCTTCAATGAGGCTTTGCGCACTATGTCTGCTGAGACATTCGCGCGAAGCATTTTCGTTGACGGCCTCGGAGTTCGCTCTATCGTGCTCGGTGACGATTTTCGTTTCGGTCACGACCGCGAAGGGGACGCGGAATTCATGCGCCGCCTGGGTCTTCAGGAAGGATTCGAGATCCATCCAACGCGCACCCGAGAGCTCCAGGGAGAACGCATCAGCAGTTCTCGACTTCGACGAGCCCTACAGGAGGCCGACTTCGAACTCGCAGAAGCTCTGCTCGGGCGTCCCTTCAGCTTGTCTGGGCGAGTGATATACGGGCGCCAGCTTGGGCGCACAATCGGCGCACCAACGGCCAACATTGCGCTGCGTCGGCGCGCCGTCCCGCTGCGTGGAGTCTATGCGGTGTCGGTCGACACGTGTGATGGTGGGTCGCCGCTGCGTGGGTTGAATGGCGTGGCGAATGTAGGGGTACGGCCCACAATTGCGGATGCGCTAAAGCCGAATCTTGAGGTGCATCTTCTGGATTGCAAGCTTGATGTCTATGGCCGACGACTTCGCGTGAGTTTCCGGAAAATGCTCCGCGATGAACAGCGCTTTGATTCCCTGGAAGAACTCAAGGCGCAGATCGACAGGGACCGGATCGCAGCCAGGGCTTTTTTTCGTGGGCAGTGAGTTCGCAATTTGGTGACTGCGTTTGTTTCTAGTGCCGATAGGGGCTTCGCGGCTTCGGCGTTTTTGATGTGCGCCAACGTCGCCCCGCCTGAGTCTCGTCGCAAGGTCTACACACTAGAGTTCAAGGGGCTCTGATGGGTTGGTACCTACTCGCTGCGCTTGTTTTAGTTCTCGACCAGGTGAGCAAGCTGATAGCTCTTCGCGAGCTGGAGTATGCCGTAGCCGAGCATGTGTTTTTCTGGTTCGACTTTACCCTGCATTTTAATCGTGGGGCAGCGTTCAGCTTCCTGAGCAGCGCGGGCGGCTGGCAGCGCTGGTTGTTCACCGTGCTGGCAATCATTGTGAGTGCAGTGCTTGCGATCTGGTTGCGAAGAGTCGCACGGGATCAGTGGCCGCTGGCACTCGGTCTGTCGCTTGTGCTCGGTGGTGCGCTCGGTAACCTGATCGATCGCATGAGGCTTGGCTATGTCGTTGATTTCATCAGTGTTCATTACCAGACCTGGTACTTCCCGACGTTCAATGTTGCCGATGCGGCGATCTCGGTAGGCGCAGCGTTTATTATCTACGACAGTTTTAAGAACCCCGCCGATAGTTCTGGCCGGTAAGCGGTCTGGCCGACACCTTTTCTCCGTATCAGAATCAGTTGCCGCCGGAGTGCGTGATGGTTGGTTCGGGTCGGTTCGGACTGGCACAGATTGATTAGGATAGAGTCGCAAGACTCGTTAACAGATTGCATCAACACCGTTCCCGTACCTTCATAACCACCACAGAAGCAGCTTTAAACCAGACCCTGGATGTGAAACAGTGAGTAGTAGCGACAAGAGTCAGCCCGCGTCTATCGTCGGTCTGATCGACCCGACCAAGAGCGACGGTACGGCGAGCACCGTGGGTCCAGGGCTGCGGGTACATCTCAACTTTTCGTTAGCTCTGGAGGACGGATCTGAGGTGGATTCAAATTTCGGCGGCGATGCAGTGCAGTTTACGGTCGGCGACGGAAACCTGCTGCCAGGCTTTGAGCGGCGTCTTCTTGGCATGAGGCCGGGTGAGCGAAAGTGCTTTGAAGTTCCCCCCGAGGATGCGTTTGGTCAGCCGAACGAGTCCAATGTGCAGCGGGTAGCCCGAGCGGGATTCGATTCAGACTTCGACTTACAAGTCGGATTGATCTGCTCGTTCGCTGACGCAGCCGGTGGTGAAGTAGCAGGTACGATCGCCGGATTTGATGAGGACGAGGTCGTCGTGGATTTTAATCATCCTCTTGCCGGCCGTACGATTTTGTTCGATGTGCATGTGCATCGAGTAGAAGCGGGAGATGTGCACTAACCCGACCGTCGGATTCGCGGTAGGGCTGCGGTGATCTCCATCATGTAAGCATCTGCCCGGGGAGGCGGTGTAGGCCGCCGGGCAAAGCCGGGCTTGGAAGTCGGGACTAATCGCGGTACGAACGAGCCGCAATTGAAAGCGCCGAACATCGTTTAGGTTTGCGCTGCTTACCTACTGGAGCATTTCCGGTGGCTGCCGGCTTACGGTCCGGCAAAGCCCGACAAGTACAGACGTGACTTGTGCGTTAATACCCAATTGTATCGAACGTAGCTGCTACAAAAATCGACCATCTTCAGCCTCGCTCGCTACCGCCATCGCTTCCATCATACGGAGTGGGTGCTTAGTGTGATGCGCGTCACATTAGACTCGTTGTTGTCTTTGTAGCCCTTCTCTCGCCCCCTCCGAAAACTCGCTGCGACCTCCGAACATCCGATTTTTTAGCCGTTCGTCCTGTCCCTGATGCGGTCCGGTTTACCGTCTATTAAGTTAGGGATATGAGAAATCTTAGCTCAGCTTTTGTGTGCAGGAGTCCAGCGATATCTGAACCGAGCAGGATGTCAGCGTATTGTGCCTTGTGCGCTACCGATTCACGCGCTGCGGGCAGTGTCGGAAGCCCCTCATCCGTGGCCGCGCCGCCATCTCTTCGGCGTAGTTCTAGTCTTGGCTCTCAGAAGGGTTTTTCCCTGATTGAGCTGATGACGGTTGTGACGCTTGCGGGACTGATATTGGTGTTCGGTGCGCCTTCTTTTCAGGCGAGCCTGGAACGCAACAGGCTCCAAAGTGGCACAAATTCCATTGCATCCGCCTTGAGCTACGCTCGCTCCGAAGCTGTCATAAGGGGCGCACCGGTGTCACTTTGTCCAACCATCGATACAACCGCCTGTTCCGGCAGTAACTGGGAGGAAGGCTGGTTGATCTTTGTGGATGACGGTGAGGGTGGTGGGACAGCAACGGATGGCACCAGAACAGGATCAGAGCGACTACTTCGGATCGGTGAGGGATCCCCGCAACGAGTTACTGTTCGCACCGTGAATTTTCCCACAACGACGTCGATAACCTTCGAAGACGATGGCCGCATTTTGCAGGACACAGACGGTACGGTCGTCGTTTGCGATGATCGTGGTGCGGATGAAGCACGTGGCATTGTGGTTCAGGTATCCGGGCAGGGGCGCCTTGCTTTCGATAATGACGGTGATGGTGTGCTCGAGGACAACGCCGGCACGGCGCTGTCCTGTCCGTAGGTGGGGCGCAAGCACAGAGGATAACGAGAGGATTGTTTGTGCTGAAGCATACAGGACAAGCTAGAGCAGGATGCGTTGCTGGGCGTAAGCCGGTACATAGGAACCGAAGATGTCTTAACGCTCGTCAGCCGGCTTCCGGATTTACCCTAATCGAAGTTGTGATCAGTGTTCTGGTGCTGCTTGTTGGGCTCCTCGGCGTAGTCGGCATGCAGATGCTGAGTTTTCAGACCAATCAGGGTGCTTATTTTCGGTCGCAGGCGACCTACATGGCGTCCGAAATTCTGGACGCAATGCGCGCGAACCCGACTGCACTTGCAGATTACGATGGTACATACCCGGATGACGGCGTGCCCGCCGATCAGGGCTGCGACGGTGCGGCCGGCTGTGCGCCACCACAAGCTGCTAGCCAGGACATTCGTGAGTGGAGCGCTCACTTTACCGACGTTTATGGAGTCGGTGCTGCCGCGTTCAGGCCGAGTCTTCCCAACGGTCGCGCGACGATCACCACGTCTACCGCGCCCGAAGTAACTGTACAGGTTGTCTGGACAGAGAGGCAGTTTGATGGGAGCAGCGGTGCCGCCGAGCGCGAGCGAGTGAACCAGCAAGTGTTACTAACCGCAAACATAGTGCCCTGACCAATGCGCGCAACCACTTTGACCAAAGCAGTTCGATCCATCGACGAGGGCCTTTCGCTCATTGAACTCATGGTAGCACTCGCCATTGGTTCGTTCCTGGTTCTTGGCGTCACCACCGTTTTCCTGGCGAATCGGGACTCTGCCACACTTGAAAACTCGCTCGCTCGTCTTCAAGAGAACGGACGTTTTGCATTGGACCTTCTCCGCGATGACCTGCATGAGTCGCAGTTCCTTGGTTGCAACACGGGTGATGTTTTCATCGTGAACATGACTCAGGACCCGAATGCCGCCGGCGCAGGCGTAAGTGCTATCGAGGGTGTTCGCGGCTATGAGCGCAACGGAACCGGCACCTGGGGTGCAGTTCCGGATAGCAGCGTGTTGTCCGCCGGCGTTCTAGCCGCAGATACTGCTCAGGGAGCGCGTAATGGTAGCGATGTCCTTCGTATCCGCACTACCGAATTGATGAATGAGGACGATCCGAATGACCCGCTTGTTATCGCGCCTGTCACATCGACCAGCACCGAGGTATCGATAGACGATAACCCAGGGTGCGACATCCAGCAGAACAGCCAGGTCGTGATCACAGGTTGTCGATTAGAGGCGCACGTATTTGAGGTTGCGAACGCTCAGACGTGTACCCCGGCTTCGCCTCCAAATCCTACGACCCTCTCATTTGATGACACCACACTCAACCCGGTCAACCGCATTAACTCATTGGGCGGCTACGGTACTGATTCTCAGATTTTACTGTTTGAAGACGCCGTGTGGTTCGTCGCTAACACCGGGCGGGAGCGGAATGGGTTTGATGTATGGGCGTTGTATCGAGAAGTTGGGGGTACACGTCAGGAAATGATAGAGGGCGTTGAGCACATGCAGGTCAAGTTCGGTCAACGGCTTCCGAGTTCGACCGCAATCAGGTATGTCGACCCTAGTGACGCTGATTTAAACGTTGGGATCAATGCTGAAGGCATAATCTCTGTTCGCGTGGCATTGCTAATGCAGAGCTTCGAGGCGGTGAAAAACGTGGCCGATACACGGATCTATGTACTAACCGATGAACAGGTCGGCGACTCCAGTGCACCTGGTTTACAGGGTGGATTCCACGCGGGCGGAGTCGTGCAGCGTGATGTGTTCAGTACAACTGTCATGCTGCGGAACGCTCCGGAGGTTTAGGCCCTAAAGGTTGGCCCAAAAGAGATTAGGGCTGAGAAACAAAATGAGAAGTCGACGTCACAAGCGAATGAGCATGAGAGCACGAAGCCGCCAGGACGGTGTGGTTCTGCTGGTGGTGCTGATGTTGCTACTGCTAACGACAGTGATTGGTTATCAGGTAATGGAAACCAGCTCGTTGGAAGCTCGCATGTCAGTGGCCAGAGAGGTTCAGGAGGTCAGCTTCCAAGGCTCAGAATCAATGATTGACCAGACCAAGAACGACCAGGTGGTACTTGGTGAATCCTTGATCGCCAGTTTGGCAGGAAGCGCTTGGCCGACGCGCGCTTATGCGTTTGACGGTGATGACGAACTCGATGGCGAAGTTGAAGTTCGCTACATCGGCGAGATTAACGCTACGGGCAGTAGCCTGGAGATTGGCAGCACGGGCCTTCGGAGTTTGCACTTCGAGATTCGAGCGACGGCAGGACGAGACGATAGCACTAGTGCGAGAGACCGCTTTGTATCGCTGCATATGCAAGGCACCAAGCGATTCGCGCCAAAGGTAAATAACAATTGAGCCAGCGATTACGCTCAGGTAGCAGTTTATGAGGAGAATGGCCGTGTTTGGGATCAGCAGGACGTTTAAGGCAGCCGTTATTGCCTTTTTCTCGTCGCTTTGGTGCATATCACCAGTGTGGGCCGACGATACCGAGATTTTTTTTGGTGACGTAGAGATCACGGATGTCCGACCTAACATTCTGTTCATCCTCGATACGTCGGGTTCGATGGGTGCGAATGTACCTGGGACCGGTGGAGATCGACTGGACAATGTCAAAGAAGCCATGTTCACGCTTCTTGAGGAACTGAACAACGTGAATGTCGGACTGATGCGATTCTCCACGCCCGGAGGGCCGGTGCTCTATCCGGTATCCAACATCGATGATGTAGTCCCAGACACGGATGTCGAGCTTGAGGTTAGTGTGGCGACGGGAACCGATGATGCGCAGGAGTTTGCTGGTACCGGCGAGGTGTTCCTTGATCGCCCTGGGTTGCAGATAGTTGAAACGACCGATCCCGATGTGATTGTTTTCCAAGATCAGATTTCTGCGACTAATGACGACGCTGAAGAGTTCTCTGACGGGACTATTGATACGGTGTCAAATGGTGATTTTCTCTTTGATGGTGCCTCGCTCATCGGCGTCAAATTCAGCGGATCGTCGGTCCCGCCCGGCGCAAATATTCGTAATGCGTACTTACGCTTCAATGCGATAGACGGGGATGCGGCACAGGTGTCTTATCAGATATTTGGCCAAACAGGGAACAACGACGTGTTCACCACAACCGCCTCCAGCATCTCCGCACGTCCCAATACAATCGCTAGTGTCGATTGGCTCATAACCGAAGAGTTCGCCAACGGCGAATGGGCCAACACGCCTGACGTATCTGTGATTGTCCAAGAGCTCGTCGACGAAGGTACCTGGAGCCCGAGTGGGGGTGGCGAAGATGACATGGTGTTTATCTTTCGACCTCACCCAACAATTGCGTCACCGGGGCAGCGGCGCTTTCGAACACGCAATGCGAGTACAGCGAACGCGCCCGAACTGGTGATCGAATACCAAGAGGGTACAACGGTGCCGGTTACCGATCTGTCTCAGGTCGGATTAAGGTTCCAGAATCTACGGGTCCCGCGTGGAGCTACAGTTACCGAAGCCTTTATCACTTTCACATCTGATCAGGATTTTGCGGGAGAGAGTTTCAGCCTAACCATAGATGCAGAAGCCGACGGTAATCCTGCTACTTACTCAAACACAGCCGGGGATGTAGCGAGCCGGTCATTGATCGGTGCATCTGTAAACTGGTCCAGAGGTTCTTTCTCCAGAAACCTTAACCAGTCTTATGACACACCTGACCTGTCGGGTATGGTCAATGCCGTCACATCGCGATCAGACTGGTGTGGTGGAAATCCGATAGCGTTTCGTATTTCCGGTACCGCAGGTTCTTCACTGCCGGCTTGGTCATCTGATGGCGATGGATCGCGCGCCCCTCGGCTGACGGTTCGCTACGATTACGACACGACCCCTGACGGCACATCGTGCCAGCGACGACGCATTTTCAAGCGCGTGCAATCGCGGAACGATGATGCCGATGAAGACGGCACAGTCGTGAGTCTTCAGGGGAACGATCTGACCCTAACAGGCAGTAGTGAGTTTGGAGTTCGATTCCGCGATCTCGATATCCCCAGGAATGCGACTATCAATGAGGCCTACCTCGAATTTGTAGCAGCCGAGGCCGGCAGTGGCGCGATGAGCGCGCAAATTTCGGCGGAAGCTACCGACAACGCTCTGACTTACGCAACGGGTGATGGCTCGATACAGGCACGGTCTTACAACACCCCGGCCACGTCGTGGGCCATAACGGACGCCTGGGCCGGGGAGGATACGATTCGCACGAGTAACATCGCCAGCCAGGTAAGCGCCGTTGTCTCACGCGGCGGCTGGAGTCTGCGAAACAGTATGACATTCAGGGTACGAAGCACCTCGGGTGGACTTCGACAAATCGTTAGTTTTGATGGCAGACCATCACGAGCGCCGCGGCTGGTGGTCGACTTCCAAGACGATGGGAGCGGCATTCAGGAACGTCGTGTACGTAGCGTACTCGCTGATGTTGTGACGGGACTTAACCACAACGGTCTGACACCAGTTCAGGACACACTTTACGAGGCTGCTCGCTACTACACGGGTCAGGACGTCTTATGGGGGCTTGAAAGAGGCAACCCGAGGCGAAACTATACTCGCGTGTCAGCAGCCGGTTCCATGGTAGACGGCACTTTTTCTATCAGTAGGCCCACAGGCTGTACCGATAGCAACCTCGATGCGGGTGTGTGTCGTGATGAAGTGATTATCGGTGCCGGTGGAGCATCTCCGCGATATGAAACCCCTATTACAAGCTCCTGCCAGCGCGAGAGCCACATCATCATGCTGACCGATGGTTTTGCCAATGGCCCCAACTCGGCGGCTCTAATACCTGATTTTATCGGTGAGGCCTGTGCAAACGAGCCAACTGTAATCGGAGGGACGTCCTTCAATCTGTCTACCGGCGAACAATGCGTAAAATCTTTGGCCGAGTACATTCGCAACAACGATATGAATCCGCTGCTCGAAGACAACCAGACAATTACTACGCACACAATAGGGTTCAACTTCTCTAACCAGTGGCTTGCCGATGTGGCGGAAGCTGGTGGAGGAGTCTACAAGGAGGCGACCAGCGCTATCGACCTTGTGGAAGAGATTCAGGATATCGTGGGTAATCTGTTACCTGAGGACACTTCATTCGTCGCGCCGGTCGCCGCCGTAAATGAGTTCAATCAGCTGGAGCATCTCGATCAGGTGTACTTTGCGGTATTCAGTCCAAACGAATTGCCACGCTGGCGCGGGAACGTCAAACGTTACAGGATCGATGGTGAAGGTGTGTTTCGCGACTCGGTCGGGACCGAAGCAATTAATGCTAGCACCGGTTTTTTCACTACGACATCCCAGAGCTTCTGGAGTTCGATTATTGATGGCGCATCGATTGAGCTGGGCGGTGCAGCAGAAAACGTACCAAGCGATACCCTGCGGAAGATATACACGCACTATACGGGTTCGTCGAGTAGTGTTCTCTCTAATAGCGCCAACCTGGTGACGACGACAAATACCAATCTTACCCAAGCGATGTTTGACGTAACTACTACGGCTGAAGACTTCACTGACCTCATTCAGTGGGTGCGTGGGCGTGATGTGGATGACGAGGACGATGACGGTTCTACAACCGATAACCGCTATGCGATCGGCGATCCGTTGCACTCTCGCCCGGTAGCGGTGACTTACGGAGGTACCGAAGAGGATCCTGACGTCGAACTTTATTTCGGCACTAACTCAGGTGCGTTGCATGCGGTCAGTGCTAGAGATGGCGCAGAGACGTTCGCCTTTGTTCCAGAAGCCATGCTTCCGTTGCAGGCGATACTGCGGGCCAATGAAGGGGATGTTGACCATCCCTACGGCTTGGACGACACACCGACCGTTTGGCAAAACGATGAGGATCGCGACGGGATTGATCCCGCTGACGCCGATGATTTTGTGCGGCTCTATATCGGTATGCGCCGAGGTGGTCGCAACTATTACGCACTGGATGTCACTGATCGTGCTAATCCCGAAGTAATGTTTGAGCTCGAAGGGGGGAAAATTCAGGACAGCGGTGATGATCTGCGTGAGCTGGGGCAAACCTGGTCTCGACCAATCAAAACCCAAATTCAGCTCGAAGGAGATAGCTCTCCTCGTGAGGTACTTCTGTTCAGTGGAGGATATGACCCCGCCCAGGACGAAGCTACGCTGCAAACCACCGACTCTGTTGGCCGAGGTTTTTACATGGTCGATGCAGTTACAGGCAGGCTGATATGGTCCGGCGGAAAGACTGGCGCACAAAGCTGGGTCGAAGAATACAGCAACATGGATTTCTCCTTTCCCGATTCTGTGGCTGCGATTGATCTGAATGTCGATGGACTAGCCGATGCGTGGTTTGCCGGTGACACGGGTGGTCGAGTTTGGCGCTTCGATATCAGTAACGGCCAACCGCTTGCTGATCTTGTGTCGGGCGGAGTGATTGCTGATCTCGGTGTTGCTGGTGGCTCTAATGTCGCAAACGAGAACCGTCGATTCTTTGCAACGCCAAGCGTTGCGTTGCAGAGAAACCCCGAGACAAAAGCTCCGCAGCTGGTGGTTGTGATCGCGTCAGGTTTCAGACCTTCGCCGTTGTCGACACTGGCGGTCAATAAGCTCTACGCCCTGCGTCAGAATAATGTGTTTTCGACTCCCGGGAGCTACACCGCAATCACTGAGGCCGATCTCACGGACGTCACAGGCACAACGCCCAGCACACCACTGTCTACCACCGAACTTGATGCGTTCAATGCCGGAGCTGGATGGTTTGCTCAGTTCCCGCGAGTTGCGGAGAAAGCGCTAGCGTCGCCACTGATCATTAACGATTCAGTAATTGTGAGCACCTACACGCCGGGCGTCAGAAGTCCTGGGTCCTGTGACCCGACGCCCGGTGCATCTCGGGGTTATAGTTTTGATCTCGCAAACGGAGAACTGCTGACAGTACAGGATCTTGCCACAGTTGGAATCATTGGCGAGGCTGGCGTCTTTGTGACCACCCAAGACGTGTCCGATCCGAATGCGCCTGGGGAACCCAGTGCGCCAGATTCCGGTGCCGGTAGCGCCGTATGCGCAAGCGGCAGTACCGTGACCATTAAGCTGAACGCAGAAGACGGCCCAGTGGATACCTGGTGTAACGATTCGCGAACCACCTATTGGCAGAAGGAGCAGTAATGATGAAGAAGACTCGTCATGCTGGGTTTACTCTTATAGAACTTATGATCGTACTAGTGGTAATCGGCGTGTTGCTCATGATCGGCCTGCCCAGTTACCAAAACTCAGTTGTACGCGCATCGCGTAACGATGCTCAGGGTACTCTTCTGGGCTTTGCTCAGGCGATGGAGCGTTTTTACAATCAAAACTACAGCTATGATGGCGCGGCATCAGGAGGAACGACGACTGGCGCACCCGATGGGAACGTATTTCCCAACCAGGCACCTTTGGATGGCCAGCCCTTCTACAACTTGACGATCGAGGCCGCAGACGACGCCGGCTTCACGATCCGCGCAACGCCTATTGCCGGCAGCCGGCAGGATGGTGATGGAATCATCGAACTTAACTCGCTAGGTCGACGAGGTTGGGATCAAAACAACGATGGCACTATTGCGGCTGCTGAACAAACGTGGGAGCGAGGTTGATATGTCAAAGTCGCATAGAGTTCTACAGGCTAGTACTTCGTACTTCACGCTCCCTCTCGCTGATCCTCATCGTTTAATGCAAGCGTCGCGCGTAGCTTTTTTTGGACTATTGCTAGCGAGTGTGGCGCATTCGGCTTCGGGGCAGCAGCAATCTAGGTTCCCTGACTATGATCCATCACGCTTGGAAGAGTTTAGCGAACTTTCTATTGCGCAAGTGCCACCTAAAGTTATGCAAACAGCTCAAGCGACAGCGCCCGACGTTTTCTTCCAGTCAGCGCAGCGGTTCTGGAAAGATGACTTTCTGGTGTATCGAGTCGAGGGTCGCTTGTATCGCGAAGTGTGGCACCTACATATTCGTCAGGATGGTACTCTGCTGCGAACGGAAACTGATTTCCAGGACGACGCTACGCCCGCCGGAAGAGGCTCGAAGGAAGTCTGATTAAATCAGATCTAGCTATCCGGCGAACACTCCAAACGATTAACGCTGCGTGTCTTAGCTGTCGCTCAAACCAATGAGATCAGCTTCGAGTAGGTAGCGGAAGCGCCGAACGACGACGCGTCGATTGTGGTTTAGATGGCGCTTTAGTTGGGACGATAGTTGGGACGATAGTTGGTTGCCTAGCACGTGAGGTTATCACCCCGCCGATCCTCGCGAATACCATCGCCGTTGCTATCACCCGGTAGATAGGCTCGACCCGAGTGGCTAATCACCAGCGCCCGGGCATGACGGACATCACCCGATGCTGGGCAGTAATACAGCGTACCGTTTTGCCAGGTGCCGCCTGTCGCTTCAAAACGTAGATAGCGACGAGCCAGAGAGGCACGCCACGAGAGTTCTGAGTCGCGCAATGACCAACGGGTTTGCCGAAGAACCAATTCTCCGACTCCGGGATTTCCGTCTTTGTCGGAATCTAAGAAGACCGTAATTTCGTGCTCACTTCTCCAGTCCCGACTACAGCTTCCATCGGGTGCCACTGCGCATACGGTGACCTGCTGTCGGCGTAGCATGGCCTCCTGCCGGGCCAGCGAGAGCGTGCTGATGATGCCTTGAAGGGCGGTATAACTGCGCATGTTTGCTGCAAGCCCTGCGAGACTTGGACCAGTCAATCCCAGGGCGATGCCGACTACCGATACTGTAATCAGCAGCTCGATCAACGTGAACGCGCGTGACTTGGTACGGGTGGCTCCGCATACGCGTTGAATGGGTAATGGATGAGCACACCCGATTGCCGAGGTATGAGTCCGAAAGCTGGGCGTCTGCATTTGTAAGACCCTTTAGTCTTAATCGATGCAAAAGCCTGCCATTGTCTAGCCAGTAACCGTACATCAGAACTGGCGCAGACTAATCCTGCCAGGTAAAAATCGACGGAGGGTAGAGGCTTCCTAGAACGTGCCGGGCTGGGACCCGGCTAGGCCATCTTAGCGGAGCTAAAACTCACAGCGTTTAGGCGACGGTGGCTAATCCTCAAGAGCCAGCTTTTTCATGCGATATCGCAGGCTTCGAAAGCTGATGCCCAGTGCATTTGCCGTCTCTGTGCGATTCCATCGATGTGCATCCAATGCCTCACTGAGAATGCGTCGTTCTATATCGGCGAGATAGCCGTCGAGATCACCCGCTACCTGTTCGAGGCTCGCCTGGCCAGGGCCCGCAGGGGCACTTACTTGTGTCTCAAGGCTCGGGCTAACGACACTACCGATCTGCAAGTCATCGGCGGTTATCAACTCGTTTTCGCAAAGAGCCGAGGCACGTTCAAGCATGTTCTCGAGTTCGCGCACATTCCCGGGAAAGCGATAACCTAAAAGGGCGTGCATGGCTCCATCACTCAACGTCGGAGCGTCGATTTGGTTGTTTATGGCGATACGCGCCAAAAGCGCCTGCGCTAACTCACCAACATCGTCAGCTCGCTCTCGCAAGCTGGGAACCTGGAGTTCAATAACATTGATCCGGAAGAACAAATCTTCTCTAAAGCGGCCGCCCTTCACCTCTTCTGCCAACGACTTATGTGTGGCAGACAGCAAGCGCACATCGGTGGCAACTTCTTCATTGGCACCGACCGGTCGAATTCTTTTCTCCTGAATTGCCCGTAGTAGCTTCACCTGGGTTGCCAGGGGAAGATCGGCGACTTCGTCGAGAAAAAGCGTGCCGCCTTCCGCTGCCTGAAATAGCCCGAGTTTGTCGCGACTCGCGCCCGTAAAGCTGCCTTTTAAGTGTCCGAATAACTCACTCTCGATTAGCTCCGCAGGAATCGCACCACAGTTCACGGCAACAAATGGGCCTGCGGCTCGGGGCCCATTGCCATGTACGCTGCGCGCTACGACTTCTTTACCGCTTCCTGATTCGCCGCTGATGTGAACCGGAGCCTGGCTACGAGACACCTTGCTGATCTGCTCACGAAGTTTGAGCATCACGTCGGTAGATCCTATAAGCTCGTCTCTGCGAGTCTCGCCCAGTTGATCAAGTTCCAGGGCTGCGCCTACGAGGCTGCGGAGCTTCTCAAGGGCAACAGGTTTGCTGATAAAATCGAAGGCACCAGCTTTAAGCGCTCGGATGGCGCTATCTACATTGCCGTGGGCTGTTATCACAGCCACCGGCATATCCGGGTGTTGCGCCTGGATCTCTTCTACCAGATCAATTCCATTACCATCCGGCAGGCGCATGTCCGTCAGGCAAAGCTGAAACGTGGTTCCTGCTCCGAGCTGGTCACGCGCCTGTGCAAGGTTCGCCGCACAGATGCTCTCCAGCCCCATGCGGCCCAGCGTAATTTCCAGCAACTCTCGTATATCGGGTTCGTCGTCCACGACCAGGACTCGAGAAGTTGTCGCTGATTCCGACACTATGCCTCCTGAGTTTCAACAGTAATTTGGAAGCGGCTGCGCCCTTCACTGGTCGGCACATAGGCAATACGCGACTGATTCAACTCACAAAGCTCCCTGCACAAGTAAAGTCCAAGACCACTGCCCTGGGTGCTGCGAGTAAAAAACGGCTCGAACAGGCGTCCTTCATCCCCTTCTTTTACTCCTGGTCCGTCGTCATACACATCGATGATGCATTCCTGGCGGCGTTTGTCGATACGTACGCGGAGCTCGGCTTTCGGGACTCCTGTTTCTTCAAGGCTGAAACGCATCGCGTTGTCTATGAGGTTTCCCAGCACACGCTGAAGGTGTTCGGGGTCGAAGTTGATTCGCGCCTCCGGATCGACGTACTCAAGAAACAGGTTTCCGGGGCTTTCCCGTGTATCCATGTAAAAGTCGCGATACTGCTCCAGCCAGTGCTGCAGGTGCAACGCCTCCGCCTTAGGTGGTTCGCGTCTCGAAATCTGCAATACGCTCTCGATGATTTCGTTCACTCTCTGGCTGTTGGTCATGATCATATCGGTCATTCGCCGATCCGCGGTGACCAGCGCGTCTGATTCCTGCAGCAGCTGGGTCGCATGGCTGATTGCGCCGAGCGGGTTGCGAATCTCATGCGCAATGCTCCCTGCCAGACGACCGAGAGACGTGAGCTTCAGCGATTGCGCGTAAGCAGTGACGGGCCGGTAGTCTTCAAGGAACGCGAGCACCTGGCCTTCGCTAGCTGCTTTGAGAGCTGAGAAGCGCACGACGATCTCGACGCCGTCGGGGCGGGCCCGGAACGGGCGGCTGCTTTGCCTTCCGGTGCGCCGGTAGACATCCAGGCAATTGGCGATCTCAGTGCTGTAATCCTTGAGATCATGATTAGGCTCTAAAGATAGTGTGCGATTGGGGTCGACAAGCTTGCCCGCGGCCGCGTTCATAAGCTGAGTCCCGTCATCCCGATCGATCAGTAGAATCCCAGTTTGCATATTCTGTACGATCTGCTCATTCAGCAATTGCAGGCGAAGGAGATCGCTCGACCGTTTGCTGGCAATGGCTTCGGCCTGACCGAGCCTTTGCGCCGTAAACTGCATGATTCCAGAGACAACGAAGATCAATATTCCGAGTAGGCCCGCAGGCAGTAGCCCGCGAATACTCTGATCTGCACTTGAGACGAGGCGAAGGGTATCGCCGAGAACAGCGATGACCGCCAACGCTGCCACGAGAGTCGCTGTCGTTCGATTGCTGATCAGAACAGCGCTGGACGCAACAGTGATTGTCAGCAGCAGCGGGAGACCGCTACTCATTCCGCCGGAGGTGCTGCCAAGAAAAGTGATGAAGAAGATATCCACCGAGAACAGCACCACGAGTTTGGTGTTCGACTTCTCCAGGTCATTCGCCAGGGGTGTAAGCAGCGCGAGATTGCTTATGAGAAAGGTAATGCTCAGCAATGCGTAGGTCGCTGGACTGCCTGAGCCAACCAGTTCTCGGGTGGGCGGGAGCCCCAGAAGGAGCAAAAATACAATCGATAAGATCGCCCGGTAGATCAGATAGATCCGCAGCGGTAACGTGTTTCGCATATCTACGGTGTCAGTGCCCGGGAAGAGTTTGGGTAGGTTAGGGGCCATGTGTGTTTTGGCTTTTTGTATCCTTTCTTTAAGGCACGAACCCGAAGACGGTCTTATACAGGCTCGACTACAGTGCGCTCCTCTGGCGCATACCTATGAGTTGTTTGCTGTTTGCTCGCAGGCGATTGTCCTCGGCTAGTTTAAAGTTCAGGTCGAGGTTGTTTCAGATATACGTAAGCAATCGTGCATAGGTCCTTTGCCGCTCTATAATCCCTGCCGTCATTCGGTATGTACTGTGCGCGGTTGCCGGTTCCCAGCCTAGCTTACTGCGCACTGCGACGACCGGTGGAGTCACATAATTAGCTTTTTCCGAAGGAACCCATGAAAGGCGTGAGACTGCAATGCACTTGTTGATGGCGCAGATCAATACTGTTGTCGGCGATTTTGACGGCAACGTCCAGCGAATAATCGACGCAGTAAACTCTGCGGTCGCAACCCACACGGATCCGGTTGTGATTTTTCCCGAATTGACTCTCTGCGGATATCCACCTGAAGACCTGCTACTCAGACCCTCGATCGGAAGACGTGTAGATGAGTCTATCGCCCGTCTTAAGCGTGAATGCGCTTCGAACGCCTGGGTGGTCTTCGGCTTTCCGCGTCTGGTAAGTGAAGGGACCTCGTCCAGCCTCTATAACAGCGCCGGTGTTTTACATAACGGTGAACTGGTTGTCACCTACGACAAACAGGCGCTGCCTAACTATCTTGTATTCGATGAAAAACGCTACTTCGAAGCAGGGTCCTCTGCCTGTGTGTTTGACCTTGACGGCATTCCAGTAGGGCTGACCATCTGTGAAGATATCTGGGAGGAGGGTCCTGCCGGGTCTGCGGCTGAAGCAGGCGCCAAACTCTTGCTGAACTTGAATGCGTCCCCTTATCACCGGGGTAAACAGGCTCAACGGGAGCAGGTCGTGCTACAGCGGGCAAAGGAGACGGGTCTGCCGATTATCTACGTCAATCAGGTAGGTGGACAGGACGAGCTAGTCTTCGATGGAGGATCCATGGCCTGCAATCCTCCCCACGCCGTGGCCATCGAAGCCGAGCGGTTTGAAGAGGAACTCCTCTGGTGTTCTTTCGATCCACAGAGCGGGTTAATCGGGTCTGTGCCTCGTAAGGCGCAGCCAGATGACCTCGAGCTCGTATGGCGCGCTCTGGTTCTGGGACTGCGCGATTACGTGAATAAAAACGGATTTCCAGGTGTTGTGCTTGGTCTCTCGGGCGGGATCGATTCGGCGCTTACTCTGGCAATTGCGTTGGAAGCCCTGGGTGCGCAGCGCGTCGAGGCGGTAATGATGCCATTTCGCTATACCTCGACGATGAGTATCGAAGATGCAGCCGAACAATGCCGCATCCTGGGTGTGAGGCACGCCGTCATCTCCATCGAGACAGTCTACGAGAGCTTTATCACGGCTCTTGCGGATGAATTCAGTGGTCTTGCGGCCGACACGACCGAAGAAAACCTCCAGGCGCGGTGCCGCGGCGTATTGCTGATGTCCATATCCAACAAGAAGGGCTCGCTGGTGCTGACGACCGGGAACAAGAGCGAGCTGGCTGTCGGTTATTCGACGCTTTACGGGGATATGGCGGGGGGCTTCGACGTCCTCAAAGACGTGCCGAAGACCATGGTGTATGCGCTCAGTGAACACCGAAATCGACGCGGCCCCTGCATTCCTGAGCGTGTGATCAGCCGTCCTCCCTCTGCGGAGTTGGCACCGGATCAGAAAGACGAAGACAGCCTGCCACCCTACGATGTACTGGATCAGATTCTGGAACTCTATATCGAGCAGGATTACAGCGCCGAAGCCATCATTGCCGAAGGCATCGACCGGCACTACGTGGAGCGCGCGGTAAGACTGGTGGACATCAACGAATACAAACGCCGTCAGGCACCAATCGGTGTGCGCATCAGTCAGCGGGGCTTTGGCCGTGATCGCCGGTACCCGATTACATCAGGTTGGCGGATGGGGCACTAGGATCACTGGTATCCACCGCCCGTGGGGTATTCCTTACACCGGAGGTCAGAAAAACCGGCTCGTAGCTGCTCGTATGAGTCTCGCACTGAACTTGGTCCACCGAACATCCAGCCAGTGCAGTGTTCGCCCTTTACCTTACTTTTTGCGGCTATCGAACTGCGGGGGCTTCGGTGGATCAAGCAGGCCGAAGCTGGCTTTGTTGACCAGCGATCGTTTCAGCTCGCCATCGGTGTAGACCGAATCAAATTCTCCGTTCCTGTCAAGCGACGGATGGTCGGGAAAGTTCAACTTAAGTGTGTCTATGGCGTTATCGGCCAGATCGTCCATTCCCAGCAGTAAATAGCCTTGCGCCATCACCGCCAGGCCATCGCCCACAGCGGGAGTACGCTGAAAGTTCTCCACCACATAGCGACCGCGATTAGCTGCCGCGAGATAAGCTCCGCGTCTGAAATAGTAGTTGGCGACGTGTATTTCATGGCGGGCCAGCACGTTTTTGAGATAGATCATTCGCGAGCGAGCGTCGTTGGCGTAGGGACTATCCGGGAAGCGCGATACCAGTTGGGAAAACTCCGCGAACGCTTCTTTTGCATAACTCGTATCGCGCTTGGTGTCGTCGGTTGGCGTAAAGCGTGCCAAAAAGTCCTGGCTCGCGTTGGCGGTGGCTAGACCCTTCATGTAAAACGCATAGTCGACGTTCGGATGCTGCGGGTGCAGGCGTATAAAGCGGTCCGCCGCCTCAATGGCAGCCTCGGTCTCGAAGCCGCCGTAGTGGGCATAAATCAGCTCCAATTGCGCCTGCTCGGCATAACGACCGAACGGGTACCGCGACTCAAGCGCCTGCAACGCGCGGATGGCAAGGTCAAAATTGCGCGCGTTCAGATAACGCTGAGCCTGGTCATAGATCTGCTGTTCCCCGCTGTCTGCGGTAAATCCTTCGTTTTCGTCATTCCCCGCGCAGCCAGCGAGCAGGACTATGCCTATAGCGAGCGCAACACACATCGCGCGCCCGGCTCGCAGGCGTCCCACAAAGCGAATGAGCCGGCTGTTCGAGGATTCGTAAGATTGGCTGTTAAAGAAGGCTTGCATGCTAATATCAGGGTCTCAGGCGGCGCTATTTAATCACAGCGATAGAGGTGCATAAACCAGACCCCAGAAACGTTTCGGGCCGGCGCGTAGAACTTCAGGTAGAGGTTGATGTGGGCCATCACGGTGAACGATTAGATCGCGTCGCGGCTGCCTTGTTCCCTGAGTTCTCACGAGCGCGCCTGCAGGCGTGGATCAAGGAAGGGGAGTTAACGCTGCGCGGTCTCGCAGCCCGCCCACGAGATCCCGTGGGAGCCGGGGATGTGCTCGAACTACGCACGACACTGAGCACCCAAACAGCCTGGGCTGCGGAGGAGCGTCCACTCTCTATTGTGTATGAAGACGAGCACATAATTGTCGTTAACAAGTCGGCGAATTGCGTTGTGCACCCCGGCGCTGGCAATACGCAGGGAACATTAGTAAACGCACTTCTCGCTCATCGCCCCGAACTACGGACTCTGCCTCGCGGCGGAATAGTCCACAGGCTCGACAAAGACACCACGGGCTTGCTGGTGGTTGCCGCGAGCACACTGGCCCAGCGTAGTCTGGTGGAGCAGCTGCAGAGCCGGTCGGTACATCGAGAGTATCTTGCATTGGTGCGAGGTGTGCCTACTGGACCGGATCGAATCGATGTGCCGATCGGGCGCCACCCGAGACAACGGACAAAGATGGCGGCTTTATCTGCAGGCGGAGGGGCCCGACCGGCGATCACCAACTACAGGATCAAGCAGTCCTTTGGTCCGTACACGCTGCTCTCTGTAATGCTCGAAACCGGACGAACGCACCAGATACGAGTACACATGGCGCACAAAGGCATGCCCCTGGTCGGCGATCCTTTATACGGTGGAAGACTTCAGATTCCCCGGGGAGTGAGCGGTACCGCCATTGATGCGCTGCGCGAGTTCAAGCGTCAGGCCTTACACGCGATCCGCTTGAGCTTTCAGCATCCTGACGATCGACAGGTTGTGAGCTTCGAAATACCCCTCGCCCCCGACTTCGCGGATCTTCTTACGGCGCTGAGCGATTCTTCGGAGGAATGACAAGCACACAGTTTTTTCAGCATCGCCAGCCATCGGGCTGGCCCGCCAACGTAAAGCTCGTGTCGACCGGCCGTGCCGGGGGAGTGAGCGCTGGCCCCTACTCTTCGTTGAATCTTGCGTTTCATGTTGGCGACGATGAGTGTTGCGTAAGGCGGAACCGAGATGCCCTGAAGAGTGCCTGCGTCGGGGCCGGTGCTATTTTCTGGTTGAAGCAGATCCACAGTAGCGAGCTTGTAAAGGCACGATCAGATCAGACAGTGGGTAAGGAAACAGCCGCCGACGCCAGCTGGACGACGGAGTCTGGCCTTGCCTGTGCGGTTATGACGGCCGATTGTCTGCCAGTATTGGTGACGGACAGGGCAGGGTCTTTTGTCGCCGCCATCCACGCCGGATGGCGTGGATTGGCCGCCGACATTCTCGAAAAAGCGATCACTGCGTTTCCCGGCGATCCGACCGATTATCTGTGCTGGCTTGGTCCGGCAATAGGGCAGAGTGTCTACGAAGTGGGACCTGAAGTGGTCATTGCGCTGGGCGGGAGTACCTCTGGTTTCGCGTCAGGCGATGGGATCGCCGTCGCCAGTAAAGCAGGCAGCGATCGGTATCTGGTCGATCTTAAGCGCGCGGCAAAGTGCCGCCTGCTACGAAACGGGGTAAGAGACATCCACCTGGTCGATAGCTGCACCTACACTGACTCGGAACGCTACTTTTCTTTCCGTCGCGACGGCACCACTGGTCGCCAGGCAAGTCTTATTTACCTCAACCCCTGAGCAAGTCACCCCAGGTTGCCGGCACGCTGATCGAAAACACCGGTCAGGACTTGCTTGATAAACCGGTGAAAACCCCAATATCTACAAGCTCAAAGCGGATATGAGATCTGAGCTGCAGGTCTTTTGGAGGTACTGCTCGTGAGAATGGATAAGCTAACGCATCAACTACAGAACGCGCTTGCGGACGCTCAATCGCTGGCGCTAGGTGCAGACAATAATCAGGTCGATTCGGCGCATCTGCTGCAGGCATTGTTGAATCAGCAGGGCGGCTCCGCACGGCCGCTTCTTCAGCGTGCAGGTGCAAATCTGGATGCGCTTCAGCAGGAATTACGTCAGATACTGAACGGCCTTCCAATCGTCTCTGAAGCCACCGGTGAAGTCAGTGTTACTCCCGATCTTGGCCGCGTTCTTAACTTAAGCGACCGCAAGGCGCAGCAGAATGGCGATAGCTTTGTTTCCAGCGAACTCGTGCTCCAGGCTCTTCACGAAGCCGGTGGCGCCGTCGGTGGCGCCCTTAGCAAGAGCGGGGTTAGCCCACAGGCCCTGGAAGCCGCTATCCAGGCGGTCCGTGGTGGAGAGGGTGTCAACAGCGCTGATGCTGAAGAATCGCGCCAGGCGCTGGAGCGGTTCACTATCGACCTTACCGAGCGTGCCCGCGATGGAAAGCTGGACCCGGTAATCGGCCGCGACGATGAGATCCGTCGAACCATCCAGGTTTTGCAGCGACGTACTAAAAACAACCCTGTCCTGATTGGCGAGCCAGGTGTCGGTAAGACGGCCATCGTCGAAGGTCTGGCGCAGCGAGTCATCAACGGTGAAGTGCCCGAGGGACTGCGAGACAAGCGTATCTTGTCATTAGATCTGGGTGCTCTGCTGGCAGGTGCTAAGTTCCGAGGAGACTTCGAGGAGCGCCTCAAATCCGTGCTCAACGAGCTATCTAAAGAAGAAGGTCGCGTTATTCTATTCATCGATGAAATCCATACGATGGTCGGCGCGGGTAAAGCTGAAGGCTCGATGGACGCCGGTAACATGCTGAAGCCCGCGCTCGCGCGTGGCGAGCTGCATTGTGTTGGCGCAACAACCCTCGATGAGTATCGGCAGCATGTCGAGAAGGACGCGGCACTCGAGCGGCGTTTTCAGAAGGTGCTTGTCGATGAGCCCAGCGAAGAAGACACGATTGCAATTCTGCGTGGCCTTAAAGAACGCTACGAAGTGCATCATGGTGTCGACATCACCGACAGTGCCATCATTGCTGCCTCGCGTCTTTCGCAGCGCTACATCACGGACCGGCAACTTCCCGATAAAGCCATCGATCTCATCGACGAAGCGGCGAGCCGAATACGCATGGAAATCGACTCGAAACCCGAAGCGATGGATCGGCTTGAGCGACGCCTTATTCAGCTAAAGATAGAGCGCGAGGCTGTCCGCAAGGACCAGCACGAGGCGGCGGTGAAACAGCTTGAGATACTCGATGAGCAAATCACCCAGGTCGAGAGAGAGTATGCCGATCTCGAAGAAATCTGGACCGCAGAGAAGGCATCTTTGCAGGGGGCTGCAGAGATTAAGGGTCGGATCGAACAGCTCAAGTTGGACCTCGAGACTGCCCGACGGGCTGGTGATCTAACGCGGATGTCCGAGCTGCAGTACGGGCACCTGCCTGAACTCGAAAAACAGCTCGCGCAGGCTCAGGCGGCCGAATCCACCGAACGCACGCTGTTGCGGAACAACGTTACCGAAGAGGAAGTGGCCGAGGTGGTCTCGCGCTGGACCGGTATTCCCATCGCCAAAATGCTTGAGGGCGATCGGGAAAAACTGCTGCGCATGGAAGAGGCTCTGAATACGCGAGTGGTTGGGCAAGAAGAGGCGCTCGGCGCCGTGTCAAACGCCGTGCGGCGATCACGGGCAGGCCTTGCGGACCCCAACCGTCCCAATGGGTCGTTCTTGTTTCTGGGGCCGACCGGCGTCGGTAAAACCGAGTTGTGCAAGGCTCTGGCAGAGTTTCTATTCGATAGCGAGCAGGCGATGGTTCGCATCGATATGTCTGAGTTCATGGAGAAACACTCAGTCGCCCGGCTTATCGGTGCACCCCCCGGCTACGTGGGATACGAGGAGGGTGGGTATCTCACAGAAGCCGTGCGGCGCAGGCCTTATTCACTGCTGCTGCTGGATGAAGTAGAGAAGGCTCATCCAGATGTCTTTAATATTCTGCTTCAGGTCCTGGAGGATGGACGTTTGACGGATGGCCAGGGAAGGACTGTCGATTTTCGCAATACAGTGATCGTTATGACGTCCAATCTAGGGTCTGACCTCATACAGGAACTCGCTGCTGCCGGAGACTACGCGGCAATGAAAGCGGCCGTAATGAATATCGTTGCTCAGCACTTTCGTCCCGAATTCATCAATCGCGTGGACGAGTCAGTTGTGTTTCATCCGCTTAAAGAGGAGCAGATACGCGCAATCGCCGAGATTCAGCTACAGAGCCTGCGTTCGCGGTTGTCGGAGAAAGAGCTCGAGCTCGACGTCTCGGACGCGTTCCTTGATCAGCTGGTGCAGGCAGGATTTGATCCGGTTTATGGAGCGAGGCCGCTCAAGCGCGCTATTCAACAGCAGCTTGAAAATCCCCTGGCCCAGCGACTGCTGGCCGGTGAGTTTGCACCCGGAGCAGTTATTCGGGTGGAATGGCTCGATGATTCGGCGGAATTTATTGCGGAATCGAAAGACGCTGCCTGAAGCCCTGGTGAACGGTCAGGACCGATGTGTATCTGGTAGTGATTGCGACCCGGGGCGGTCAGACAAGTCTGAGTTTGGGGGCGGATTGGGATGTGCAAGCCAGGACGCTATAGGCCGGTTGTTCTCGGACCGGCCGTTCGCAGACCGGCTGTTCTCTTACCGGCTGTTCTCTTACCGTTAATGGCACGCGTGAAGCCGGTGGATACTATTCGCCGGTTTTTAAATCTATGCGTCGAGCGCTCTATTCGCAGTGAACCCGAATCGTGTCGCGCGCCTTTTGGCGCTGAACGTCTTTTTCTTCCTCTGATAGGAAGCGAAGCTCGCCTGTTTCCTTATCTCGGATCCGGATACGCGCTGTAGAATCAAGGGTTTCTATATTGGCTCTGGCCCGCGCACAGCTCTCTGGGTTCTTCTTGACGATCTCCATCTGTTCGCGGCGCGTGTCAACTTGCTCAAACTGATTGCCCGGGCGGGGGTTCACCTCAGGTAACACCGCGCCTTCTCCGGGCCGAACGCGTCTTACCAGGGTTGAACGCTGTGACACCACTTCGTACTCCATGGATGCATCCTGAGGAGGACGGTCGCTTACCACCAGCTTCCCGTCAGAATCGTTCCATCGGTAGTAGGTGTCCTTAGCCGCTTCTGCGTCGCTGAATTGAGCCAACGCGACAAACGCGACCAGCACACCCGCTAGCGCTCGCCGTGAAGCCTGGTTCGCAGCCCTTTGGTTCGCAGCCCCTTTGTTCGCAGACAAGGATCCGCGCAAAATCGTCAATAGATTTACTTTAACGTAAGACATGGAATCGCCGAACTCCTACGGCCAGATGACTGCACACTACCCAACGCGCGATAGCGGCGCAATTTGGCTAGGTTTCGTCTTTCATATTACGTGTTAGGGATAGCGACCGTTCACCCCACATAGTTTAGTCCTGTGAATAAGTACCCAAAGCGGTAAGTTGACACCAAAGTTGGGACGTTTCACACTTTTGGTGTTCATAGGTATGGCAACGGACATCCGGACTACCCTCCGGCCCTGTCCCACCCCCTCGGTGCGATGATCCGTCGGGGCTGTATGTATGCCCCGTTGACGGCCACGCGCAGCTATGCAGGCCGGTTCAGCCGCGTTACCGCGTAGGCAGACGACGACACGGGTTCCTTCGTGCGTTTCTTTCCTGCATCTCCCCGGTCTACGCCGCTGCCCCAGCGGTATCTATCGAGCACCCGTTCCAGCGGTAGGGCTGAACAAGCTTACAGCTCTCACAGCTCTGAGAATGGTGGCAGGAGCCGGTGTATTACACGCCCGCTTCACGCCCTGAACTCATGCTGGTGTCCCTGACGCCCGCGTAAAACAGTCGGCACGCGAGTGCACAGCTTGATAATTGGTGACTAAACAATGGAAGCGCACGTATTAGACGAAACCGAGCTCCTGTCGGGCGGAGAAATGGTGGCTCGATCCCTCGAAGATGAAGGTGTCGAGTTCATTTTTGGTTACCCCGGCGGTGCTGTGCTGCATATTTATGATGCGCTGTTCAAGTCCGGCAAGGTTCCACACATTCTTGTTCGTCACGAACAGGCAGCAACCCATGCCGCAGACGGTTACGCCCGGGCCACGGGAAAGCCCGGAGTGGTTCTTGTAACCTCGGGGCCCGGCGCCACGAATGCGGTGACAGGTATCGCGACCGCCTATATGGATTCTATTCCTATGGTGGTTATATCAGGGCAGGTTCAAAGCCATCTGATCGGCGAAGACGCATTTCAGGAAACGGACATGATTGGTGTGTCCAGGCCGATCGTGAAGCACAGCTTCCAGGTACGTCACGCGACCCAGTTACCGGGTGTTATCAAAAAAGCTTTTCATATCGCATCAACCGGTCGACCGGGTCCAGTCGTCATCGATGTTCCCAAGGATATCACCCGCCCGGATGAGCGATTTCCTTACCACTATCCCAAGAGCGTCAAGATGCGTAGCTACTCGCCCGCAATGCGCGGTCACAGTGGGCAGATCCGCAAAGCAGCGCGCCTGCTGCTGAATGCCAAGCGTCCGGTCATCTACTCTGGTGGCGGCGTCATTCAGGGAGAGGGTTGCGAGTTACTGACCTCCATTGCCCGGGAGCTGAACTACCCGGTCACCAACACGTTGATGGGCCTGGGCGCTTTCCCGGGGTCCGACGAACAGTTTCTGGGCATGCTCGGTATGCATGGGCTGTACGAGGCAAACATGGCGATGCACCACGCGGACGTCATTCTGGCGGTCGGTGCCCGCTTCGATGATCGGGTGACCAACACGGTCTCCAAATTTTGCCCAAGCGCAAAGATCATCCATATTGATATCGATCCTGCAGCGATATCAAAGACCGTGGCGGCCGATGTTCCGATTGTCGGTCCCGTCGCCTCGGTGCTTAAAGATCTGCAGGGCGCGCTTGCCACGGCGCAGGAAGCGTCGTCCGAGTCGGTGCCCGATGAAAGTGCCCTGGCTAAGTGGTGGTCGCAGATCGACGAATGGCGTGACCAGCACGGCCTGTGGACCGCAAGGCGCTATGCCGAGAGTGAGCACATCATGCCGCAGGAGGTTATCGAGAGCCTCTATCGAGTTACTGACGGAAAGGCCTTCGTAACGTCTGACGTAGGGCAGCACCAAATGTTTGCCGCCCAATACTACCGATTCGACCTGCCCCGCCGCTGGATTAATTCCGGAGGGCTCGGGACGATGGGGTTCGGGCTTCCGTCGGCTATGGGTGTCAAACTCGCGTTCCCGGATGACGATGTGGCATGCGTCACCGGCGAGGGCAGCATCCAGATGAATATCCAGGAGCTCTCTACCTGTTTGCAGTACAACACTCCGGTGAAGATCATCAACCTGCGGAACAACTATCTGGGCATGGTCAAACAGTGGCAGGACATGCAGTACGAGGGCCGCTATGCCATGAGTACTTACGAGGATTCACTTCCTGACTTCGTAAAGCTCACCGAGGCTTATGGTCACGTTGGTATAGAAGTACGCGAAAAGGCCGAGCTCGATGAGCAGATGCACAAAGCCTTTGCCATGAAAGACAAGCTAGTGTTTCTCGACATATTTATCGATCCCATGGAACACGTGTATCCCATGCACGTGGCGCCCAATGGCTCTATGAAAGACATGTGGCTCAATAAAAACGAGCGGAGCTGAACGGTGCGACGGATCATTTCGATACTCATGGAAAACGAGCCCGGTGCTTTATCACGCGTCGTGGGCCTTTTTTCTCAGCGTGGATACAACATCGAAACGCTGAACGTCGCCGCCACGGAGGACACAACCCTCTCGAGGCTCACATTGACCACGTTCGGTGACGACAAACACATCGAGCAGATCACCAAGCATCTGAATCGGCTCATCGATGTGGTTAAGCTGGTGGACCTCACCGAGGGCGCGCATGTCGAGCGAGACCTGATGCTAATCAAGGTTCGTGCCGATGGTTCGCAGCGCGAGGAAATCAAGCGAACTACAGACATCTTTCGCGGACAAATCGTCGATGTTGGACCACGGGTTTACACCATCCAACTTGCAGGTACGACCGACAAATTGGACTCCTTCGTCGCCGCGATCCCCGAGGCAGACATCATGGAAGTCGTGCGCTCGGGTGTGGCCGGGATTTCGCGGGGCGAAAAAGTACTGCGCCCGTAGCTTTAGCCAGCCGGGTATCGGCACGACTCCCGAGGAACATCTCTCAGAACCAATGTACTGATTTGCGCGTAAATTCAACACTTTAACCAACTCGGTCCACGGGCCGATGAGCCAGATCGCGCTGAATCACACCTATAAAAATAACCATGCAGTAAGAACGTGTCATGCCCCGGGCACTTGAGGGCGTCCGCGTACTCGATTTGACGCATATGCTCTCGGGTCCGTATGGCGGGATGATCCTCGCTGACCTGGGTGCAGACACGATCAAGGTTGAGCCGCTTCAGGGAGAGGGCACACGCAACCTGCTGGCTGAAGATCCGGAGAATTCCCTTGACGGCTTCGGTGCTTACTTCATCACTCTTAACCGCAATAAGAAGAGCGTTGCGATCGACCTCAAGAGTGATACCGGGCGGCAGGTATTTTTCGATCTCGTCAAACACAGCGATATCCTGCTTGAGAACTTCAGTGCCGGCGTTACCGCCAAACTTGGTATCGACTACAACACGCTCAAGACCATCAACCCGCGCATAATCTTCTGTTCCGTTTCGGGCTTCGGCGCCCACGGACCTAACTTTCAGCGGCCTGCGTTTGATCAGGTGGTGCAGGCGTTGGGCGGGGGTATGTCGATAACCGGTCAGGATTCGACGCAGCCAACGCGCGCAGGTATTCCGATTGGTGACCTCGGCGGCGGCATGTTCGCGGTTATGGGCATCCTGTCAGCACTGTTTGAGCGGGAACGAAGCGGACTCGGCCAGCGCATCGATATCTCAATGCTTGATTGCCAGATTTCGATGCTGAACTACATGGCGACAATGCACTTCCTGTCGGGAAAAGTCCCCGAACCGATTGGTAACAGTCACTTTGTTCACGTGCCTTATAACAGCTATCCAACGGCTGATGGACACATCATTGTCGCTGTGATCTTTGACAACTTCTGGGAGAACTTCCTCGAAGTCGTTGACGAGCCCTCCTTTCGCGACCCCAAGTACGCCACCCAGCCCGCGCGACTGGCCGACAAGGAAATCATCGATGGCCGGTTGCGAGAGATCTTTCAGACTGAGAATTCGGCCCACTGGCTCCGACTGCTGGAGGAAAAACGCATACCCTGTGCCCGCGTCAATCGACTGGACGAGGCTTTGGCCGATGAGCAGGTGCTGGCACGCAACATGGTTGTGGAGCTGGCTCACCCCAACGGTTCATCCACCCGAGGACCAGGAAACCCGATAAAAATGTCCAGAACACCGGGCGAGGAATTCAGCCCTGCGCCCGAACTCGGAGCGGACACCACGCAGGTACTGACAGAGTTGCTCGGTTACAGCGAGGAGCACCTGGAACGGCTGCGCAATGGCAAAGCGGTGCTGTGATGGATGTACTGATCAATGAGGTCGGGCCGCGGGACGGCCTGCAGAATCAATTGCCGATTCTGGACCTCGACCAGAGACTTGCGCTGATCGATAGATTGCTCGAGGCGGGTCTGCCTCGAATTGAGATTGGCAGTTTCGTCTCACCCCGTGCGGTTCCTCAGATGGCTGGAACCGACCGGCTGGCAGCACAGTTGCGGGTCCGACCAGGGGTTGAGGTGTCTGCGCTGATTCCAAACATGAAGGGCTACGAGCTAGCTCTGGGTGCTGGTATTCGAACTGTGGCGTTGGTCGTTTCGGTCACCGAGTCGATGAATCAAAAGAACATTCGTATGAGCGTCGATCAGGTGATGGACATCGCCCGGCAGGTCATTGAGCTCGGACGCGACGACGATGTGCGCGTGAGTGCCTATCTCGCCGTCGCTTTTGAATGCCCGTTTGAAGGTCAAGTGGATCCGGGGAGGGTCGCAGATTTGGCCGCCGAGCTGCTTGGAGCGGGAGCTGCTGAACTTGTGATCGCAGACACGATCGGCGCAGGTAACCCAGCACAGGTCAGCGCACTGATGACCCGACTCGCCCAGGCGCACGGCCCAGACGTGTTGGCGTGTCATTTTCACGACACGCGAGCTCTTGGGCTTGCCAACGTTTATGCGGCTCTCGAGTGTGGAATACGCCGCTTCGATTCCGCGATTGGCGGGCTGGGCGGCTGCCCCTTTGCCCCGGGGGCCAAAGGCAATGTGGCGACAGAGGATGTGGTGATGTTGTGCGAACAACTCGGTTTTCGCACGGGTATCAGGATGGAAGGTTTACTGTCTGCCGTGACTCTTGTCAGCGACCTGCTGGGCAACGAGTACGGCGGTCGCGCCTATAGCTGGTTAAAGCAGCAGGCGGCCTAGACTCATGAGGAGCACTAACTGAAATGACCTACCGACTGGGCGTGGATGTGGGCGGAACGTTCACCGACTTCCTGCTCTTGAACGAAATCTCCGGACAGACTCATACCGCAAAGGTACCGTCGACACCGGAAGACTCATCGATCGGCGTATTGAATGGCATCGAGAGAATCTGCTCCGAGAGCGGTGTTCCTGCCAGCGAAATCGAACTGGTCATGCATGGCACAACAGTGGCGACGAATGCGGTACTCACCCGACGCGGTGCAACTGTGGGCCTGGTGACGACTGCGGGTTACGAAGACACCCTTCAGGTCGCCCGTTCATACTGCCCCGGTGGACTTGGTGGGTGGGTGAGCTACGTAAAAAGCCCGCTTCTTGCTCCGCTTGAGCTCACGATCGGAGCAAGAGAGAGAATCGGTGCCGACGGCGAAGTCGTTGCGGCGCTCGATGAGGAAACCCTGAGGAAAGATCTAACGGAGCTCCATGACAAGGGCAATATTGAGGCGCTCACAATTTGTCTCATCAATTCGTACGTAAATTCGGTGCACGAGAAGCGAGTTGCCGAGATCGCCAGCGAGATCTTTGCCGATACGCCGATTTCGGTATCGAGTGATGTAGTGCCCGAAATGCAGGAATACGAACGCACCGAGACTACGGTCGTTAATTCCTATGTGCGTCCCGAAGTGGCCAAGTATGTCTCGAATCTTCAGTCGGCATTAAGTGAGCGTCTGGGCGGCGAATCCCAGTTGTCTATCCTGCGTTCCGATGGCGGCCTGGCCTCGGCAAGAGCGGCTGCTCAATCCCCGGTGAACCTGCTTATGAGTGGACCAGCCGGCGGCGTCGCCGGCGCGAGCTACTTTTGCGAGCGCGCCGGGTTTAGAAACATTCTGACCTTTGACATGGGAGGCACATCAACCGACGTCGCTTTGATACAGGATGCCCGCGCCCGAGTGCGTCGCGAAACGATTGTCGGCGACGTGCGGGTTCGTGCGCCATCTGTGGACGTACGTACCGTTGGCGCGGGCGGTGGTTCCATCGCATTCGTGCCGGAATTGACCAAGGCGCTGCGCGTGGGCCCTGAATCGGCCGGTGCTGTTCCTGGACCGGCCTGCTACCTGAAAGGCGGTGAGCTGCCTACTGTGTGTGATGCGAACGTCGTTCTGGGATATCTGCCCTCGGACGTTCAGTTGGGCGGCAAGATGGAAATCAACCGCGAAGCCTCGGAGACTGCAGTGCAGAAGGTGGCGGACGCGATGGGGATCGACCTGATGGAAGCCGCCGAAGGCATCATCAGGATTGTTAATGAGTCAATGTTCGGAGCGCTGCGCCTGGTATCGGTCGAACAGGGCTACGATCCCAGAGATTTCGCTTTGGTTGGGTTTGGTGGTGCGGGTCCGCTGCATGCCAATGCGCTCGGCGTGCTGACGCAGGCCTGGCCGGTCATTATACCGCCCGGTCCCGGGGTGCTTTGCGCCTACGGTGATGCTACCACCCAGGTTCAAGATGAGGCGGCGCGCACCTATCTCACCATGGCGGAGGACCTGAGCGATGAGCAGCTTCTCGATGATCTGCATGCACTCAAGGATCGTGCATCGCAGTCGCTGCTCGCTGATGGCATCGCTGCCGAAAATCTGGAGGTCGGTTATCAGGCTGACCTGCGGTACGTAGGCCAGGCCTTTCAAATCACCGTGGATTTCGATGAGGCAAGGCTGCGTGCCGACGGTGTGGGACTGCTTACGCAGGCGTTTGATGCAGAACATGAGCAGCTATTCACGTTCAAGCTTGGGGATGGCCACGAGATTCTAATGATCCGCGCAGTGGTAAAGGCGCGCGCAGGGGAAGTAGCGGATCAGCGGATCTCTGAACAAGATGAATCGACCGAGCCGTCCGTCCTCCACGATAGCCGCATCTATCACGACGGTGACTGGCATTCGGCGCCAGTCTACGACCGGGCCAAGATGGGCTCCGGGGCCACAATCGTTGGGCCCTGCATTGTGGTTGAAATGGACTCAACCACCCTGGTACTTCCGCGCCATCAGGCGACGGTGGATAGCGGCGGCAATCTGCTCATCAATCCAATTTCGTAAGGTTCACTATGCCGGCAACGATCAGAGAGACGAATTCCACGCCTATAGAGCGCGTCGAGGTTGATGGCGTCACAGTGGACATCATCGAGAACGCTCTGCGGAATGCGCGCGAAGAAATGGACGCCGTGCTGTTCCGTACTGCCATGTCACCCGGTATTCGCGAACAGGGTGATTGTTTTCCGATGATTGCGAACCGATCCGGAAAGATGATTGTGGGCCAGTTCGGCTCGTTTATCGGGCCGTTCCTGGCGGCCTACGATGAGGAGATCGAAGAGGGTGATGTCATCCTCACGAACGATCCCTATATGTGCAACGCGGCTGTGTCTCACCTGCCTGACTGGGTCGTACTTGTGCCGGTCTTCAAGGGTGGTCGGCATCTGGCCTGGTCTGCCATGTTCGGGCACATGTCAGATAACGGCGGAATGGTTCCGGGGTCGATACCCATCGAGGCAACGACGATCTACCAGGAAGGTATTCGAATCCCGCCGATTAAGCTTTACAAACGGGGTGAGCTGCAGAGCGATCTGCTCGAATTGATCCTGCACAACGTGCGGACGCCGCAATGGAATCGCTTTGACCTCAATGCACTGGTCGCAGCGTGTAACACCGCGGCCAAGCGCTGCCTTGAAATCGCGGATCGGTTCGGTGATGAGGTACTCACCTCCACGATGGAGGTGATGCTCGAACGCAATCACACCGCGATGAAACACATCATCGAGATGTTTATCCCAGAAGAACCAAGGGAGTTTGAGGATTACCTGTGTGACGACGGGATGGGTATGGGTCCTTATCGTATCAAGTGTCGTCTGTGGCGAGAGGGCTCGACGGCGATCTTCGATTTCGCGGGAACTGATCCGCAGGCTCAGAGTTCCATTAACTTCTACCTGAACGAAGACATGTTCAAGATGTTCTTCGGTTCGTTCACCATAAACGTAGTGGACCCGCAGATTGTGTTCAACGACGGCTTTTACGACCTGGTGGACGTGCGCATACCGGAAGGGTCACTTCTAAAGCCGAGATTTCCTGCTGCTTTGTCGGGTCGCACCCATGCGCTGGGTCGCATCTTTGACCTGCTGGGTGCGCTCCTGGGCATGGGGGCTCCTGAGCAGATGTTGAATGCGGCGGGATTCTCTGACTCTCCTCATTTGTTTTTCTCGGGATACGATGATCGGGAAGGAAGAGATGGTGAATGGTTTCAACTGTTTCAGATTGGGTTTGGCGGCATACCCGGCCGGCCCGTGGGCGATGGGCCCGACGGTCACTCGTTGTGGCCAAGCTTCACCAACGTACCGAACGAATTCATTGAGTCTTACTTTCCTTTGCGCATAGAACGCTACGAGACGATTTGTGACTCCGGCGGAGCTGGGTTACACCGGGGTGGCAACGGCTTATCTGTCGCGTATCGTTTTTTGGCTGATGGTGAGGTCGGCATCCACGATGAGCGGTGGCTCACCTATCCCTGGGGGGTACTCGGTGGGGAGACAGGGCGCAGGTCCAGCAAACGACTAGTGCGCAGCGATGGGAGCGAGGAGCATCTGCCTTCTAAGATCGAGGGCGTAAAAGTTTCGAAGGGTGACCTGCTCTACTTTGACACCTGGGGCGGCGGTGGCTGGGGAGACCCTTTGGATCGCGACGCGAAACTCGTGATGCAAGATGTACAGCGACGTCTCGTAAGCGCCGCGGGTGCTCGCCGTTATGGCGTCGTGATCGATGAAGCCGGAAACCTAAATGAGGCAGAGACGACAGCCCTTCGCGGACAGATGCGCGGGACCCGTAGCGATACCCCGCTATTCAATCGGGGCGGAAGCATCGAGGACATAAAGTCCCGGTGTCTCGATGAGACTGGCCTGGAAGCGCCGGTTGATCCGCAGTTTAAATCTGCGGCCGCCGGTTGAAGAACAAATTTAACCGGGTGAGCGTGCGTATTTCTGCGCTGTACGCCGTCACGCAAAGTTTACGGTTGCTGATTTCAGTTGCCAGCGAGGCTTTGGTCGCACGTGCGGGGATGTTGTGACATGGCGGATCTCGAGCGCAGATCAGTGGCACTCGGCCAATCGCCGGCACTACTGCTCGTCGATCTGATCAAGGGATTTACTGACCCATCTAACCCCCTTGGATCAGACACTACGGATGTCGTAAACACTAACGCGCAGCTACTCACGGCTTTTCGAACGCGCGCTCTGCCCGTCGTTTTCACGACTGTCGCGTACGAGAACGAAGGTCAGGCAAGAGTCTTTAGAGCGCGGCTGCCTGCGCTGGAGACACTGAGGGCGGGTACTGCCGCGGTTGAAGTTGATGACCGATTGACGCCGCGGGCGGATGAGCCGGTGATCGTAAAACACTATGCAAGCGCCTTCTTCGACACACCGCTCGCCAGGATGCTACGCAAGTCCGGTGTCGATTCTTTAGTGATAGCCGGGCTAACCACGAGCGGTTGCGTGCGCGCGTCGGTCATCGATGGTTTGCAGCACGAGTATCCAGTGTGGGTGCCAAAAGAAGGTGTGGGAGACCGCAACCACGCCGCGCACGAAGCCAATCTTCATGATATGCACGCGAAATACGCGGAAGTCGTTTCCGTCTCGGACGTACTCGGGGCAATAAACAGCCCGTGAGAACAACTCATTCCCAAGCGACCCCGCCCGAATACAAGAACAGCTCATCTTGAGGAGAGCGTCGATGATCCCCAGTCAAAAAAACTCCGCAGTCACCTTAACGGCCGCATTGAGAAGTACCCTGAGGGGTGTCGCTGTGACCGCTTTGGCGATACCGACGGCAGTACCTACGTTTGCGCAGGGAAATTCTCTTTCGATCGAAGAGGTCGTGGTCACCGCGAGAAAGCGCAGTGAAAATCTTCAGGAGGTGCCCATCGCGATCTCGGCGATCGACGAAGATGCTATCCAACGTGCAGGGATTGAGCGGGCCGCGGACTATGTCGGACTTATACCCAACGTTACTCTCGTAGATACCGCAAACGTCGGTGATACGCAGTTGAGCATCCGAGGAATCGTATCCACGCGTGACGCCGAGTCGACGTTCGCCTACGTAGTCGACGGTATTTTGAGCACTAATCCGAACAGCTTTAACGAGGAGCTTTTCGACGTTCAGCAGATCGAAGTGCTAAAAGGCCCCCAGGGTGCTCTCTACGGACGGAACGCAGTCGCCGGAGCGATTCTGGTTACCACGAAAGAGCCGAGCAACGAGTTTGAGGGAAGGGTCAGCGCCTCGGTCGGTAACGTAGGCACTTACCGGGTCAATGGCATGTTGAGCGGACCCATCATCGAGGACAAGATGTTCGGGAGAATCGCGGTCAGCACTCGCGAGACCGATGGTTTCTATACCAATATCTTTACTAATCAGGACGACGTGGTCGATTATCTGGAAGACACCAGCGTACGAGGACGCGTCAAATTTCTTGTCAATGACGACCTGACGCTGGACTTCCGCGCGGGGTACTCGGATGTGGCCGCCGGTGCGATCAACTTTAATGCGGCGTTCGCCATTCCGGCCTTTGTCGATAACTTTGGCGCCCCCAACTTTAATCAGGATCCAAACGACGTCGACTTCCGCTTCATCTTTAACACGCCGGGAGAGAACGAGCAGGAAACCCTGGACCTAGCACTCAAGGCCGACTGGGCGCTGGGATTCGCTGACCTGGTAGCGAACATCGCTTACAACGATCTGGAAGAATACTTGCTGTCCGATGGCACCGCCGCCACGTTCTACGGGTATGAGCTGACGCCAGCGTGTCAGGCCGGACGTGCTGAGTTGAACAGCTTCACCCGTCCGGATCTGTTCGGTGAGCCTTTCAACCCCTTTGGTGTGCTGCCACCTGGTAACGACTTTGCCGGAGTCTACGGCCCGTATAACCCGTTAACCTGTGATGGATATCAGTACCAGGAGCGTAACCAGGAAGACTTCAGCATCGACGCGCGCCTAGTGTCACCTGAGGATCAAAGCCTTCGCTGGATAGCGGGCGTTTATTTCGCCGATATCGAACGCGAGTCGCTAGTGTCCTACGGTGCCGATCAGGGGCAGGGTTTTCTGCGTCAGCCCTATGTAGATCCCACGGGTCCGAACCCGACCGACCTGCTGTTTTGGGATGTGTTCGATACGACAGTTGTTGCGGCCTATGGCCAGCTTGAGTTTGATCTGAGCGACAACATGGAAGTCTCCTTCGCGCTGCGCTACGACCGCGAAGAACGTGATGTCGAAAATCAAGTGCCGAACGTAGCGAATTCCGGTTTGAACGTGAATCTGCTCGATCCGGCTACCGGTGCACCGGTGCCAATCAATCCAGCGTTGGTCGGGAACCCCGGTGGGATACCCGATCGATCGCGAACCTTCAGTCAGCTACAGCCAAAGGCAACCTGGAGCTGGACTCCCGGCGATGACCTTACGCTGTACGCAAGCTATGGGGTGGGGTTCCGCAGCGGTGGCTTCAACGCGATTGGTACCGAAGATCTGCTGAACTTCTGGTTCAACGCCGGCTTCGGCGGTCCCGGTGAGCTTGTGAACGCCCAGTTGGGAGTAACAGATGACTACGACAAAGAGGTTTCTACCGCTTTCGAACTCGGATTCAAGTCAACTCTGTTTGACCAGCGACTCAGATTGAACGCAGCTGCCTTCCGCACCGATGTCGAAGACAACCAGTTCTTTGAGTTCTTCGCTGGACCTTTCGGCATCCTGCGCACGGTCACTACTATTGATGAGCTCTACATCCAGGGTGTTGAGGCTGACTTCACGTTCCTGGCAACCGAGTTTCTGACTCTCTATGGCGGTATTGGCCTGATGGATTCCGAGATCGAAGAGAACCGGAACCGGCCCCTGTCTGAAGGTAACGATGTTCCCCAGGCACCGGAGACCACGGGTAATCTCGGCGCGGAATTGAGCTTTCCGATCGGTGAGGGCCTGCAACTGGTCAGCCGGCTGGACTGGCAGTATACGGGCGAGATGTGGTTTCACACGCTCCAGGGCGAGCAAACGCCCACAATCTGGAATGCGTTCTTCCCACCCGGTCAGTTTAATCAGGACTTTTCCCAGTCTGCCCGCGACAGTTTCAGCCTCGTTGATCTGCGCGTCGGAGTCGAAGGCGATGGCTGGGCGATCACCGCCTGGGGCCGCAACCTGACCGATGAGCAATACCTGCAGGAGATCATCCCAGCCCCGGAATTCGGCGGTAGCTTCATCCACCCATCGGCGCTTCGCAGCTACGGCGTGGACTTTCGCTACAGCTTCTAGCGCCGGTGGACTGACGTAAGGCTTTTCCCTGAGTCTACCGACTAATGCTTCGAGCCGCGGCGACCGACGGATAGGGTCACAGCGGATCGCCAAAAAGCGTCATCCCTGACAGGCTAGACGGCGTCCATCCATGGACGCCGACTTCCGCTGAAACCCTATCCGTCGGTCACCGCTGCATCGTGCGAAACCCTGATTCGAAAATCACTTGATCAGATTCTTTGAATGACAAGGGGCCCCGCACCAACGACGTGAGCTGGGCTCTTTGAAATGGTTTTTCATAGATTTAGTAGCTACCAAGATCGACGAGGTTGTGCTGGAGGGTAAGGTAGGCTAATCGCTTAAGATTGAGCACACGCTGGTAATCTACTGGGCGGAAAAGAACCGTTGTAAAGTAGCGGCGCCTCACAAAGGAAGGCTGCTGCATTGAGTTTGACGGACACTCTGAATCAAGTGTGAGGGCTGTACCGGGTTTGTGCGGAAGTCGGCGGGCAGGGATGGCCGCCGTCAAGCCCGTCAGGGATGACGCTTTTTGGCGGTCCGCATAAACCCGGTACAGCCCTCGCACGGTTTGAACCTCTAGCGGTGGAGTCACGCGTTCTAATTTACCGAAAACTAACTGCGTATGTACTCAGTCCGTTTGTGTTAGCCGAGCATGAGCTTGGTAGCAACTAGCCCCGGCCTCCCGACGACGGTTCAGAGAATACTGGTCATCGCAGTCATGTAGCCTCGAAGTTCACGGCCAATAACCTCCACCGGGTGAGAGCGAATCGCTTCATTCACTCGGATCAGTTCCTGATTGTCGACAGTTGTGTCACCACCAAGCCCCGCACCAATGATGTCGGTCTCGACGTCTGCCATGAAGTCTGCGAGAAGCGGACGGCAGGCGTGATCAAACAAGTAGCAACCGTACTCAGCCGTGTCTGAGATCACCACGTTCATCTCGTACAGTTTCTTGCGCGCAATCGTGTTCGCGATCAGCGGTGTCTCGTGAAGCGACTCGTAGTAGGCCGATTCCTCTTTGATCCCCGCTGACACCATTACTTCAAACGCCAGCTCAACACCCGCTTTGCACATGGCGATCAGCAAGATGCCGTGATCAAAGTACTCCTGCTCAGGAATATCCTGGTCTGTGCTCGGCGTCTTTTCAAAAGCCGTGTTCTGCGTGGCCGCACGCCAGGAAAGCAGATCGGCGTCGTCATTCGCCCAGTCTTCCATCATGCGCCGCGAGAACTCGCCGCTCATGATGTCGTCCTGATGCTTCTGATATAGGGGTGCCATGATCGTTTTCAGCTCTTCGGCCAGATAATGCGCGCGAAGTTTCGCGGGGTTGCTGAGGCGATCCATCATGTTGGTGATGCCGCCGTGTTTCAGGGCCTCCGTGACGGTCTCCCATCCATATTGGATCAGCTTCGAGGCGTAGCCAGGCTCGATTCCTTTTTCGACCATTTTGTCGAAACAGAGAATCGCACCTGTCTGTAGCATTCCACAAAGTATGGTTTGTTCGCCCATGAGGTCCGATTTCACCTCTGCAATGGGCGAAGACTCAAGCACGCCCGCGCGATCACCTCCGGTGCCCGCAGCCAGCGCCTTGGCTATCTCAAGGCCCGTTTCTTGTGGGTCGTTCTCCACGTGCACGGCGATCAGCGTTGGCACGCCGAAGCCTCGCTTGTATTCCTCTCGTACTTCTGTCCCAGGGCACTTGGGACACATCATCACAACGGTGATGTCCTTGCGGATTTGCATGCCCTCCTCGACGAGGTTGAAACCGTGTGCGTAGTCAAGGCACGCCCCCTGCTTCATCAGTGGCATTACCGCATTGATCACGCTCGTGTGTTGTTTGTCCGGGGTGAGATTCATCACAACATCCGCTCGAGAAATCAGCTCTTCATAGGTCCCCACCGCGAAGGCGTTTTCTGTCGCGTTTTTCCACGACTGTCGTTGCTCTGCAATGGCCTCGGCGCGCAGCGCGTAGGCGACATCGAGTCCGCTGTCGCGCAGGTTTAGGCCCTGATTCAGTCCCTGGGAGCCACAGCCAACAATGACAATCGTCTTACCCTTGAGCACTTCGACGCCACTGGAAAACTCTGACGAGTCCATAAAGCGGCACTTGCCAAGCTGCTCCAGCTGCCGGCGTAACGGGAGTGTGTTGAAGTAGTTCTGACTCACGGAACATCTCCTGAGATATTTAATTGCTGAATTCTAGGTCACAATCTAGCCTTGCTAAAAACGCTATATTCAGAAAACTGTAATTCGATTGATGCAACATGAATGAACACGACCTTCAGGTCTTTCTGTCGGTATTCCGAACTCTGAATTTCACGCAATCCGCGCGTGAGAGACACATGAGTGTGTCTGCGGTGAGTCGGAGTGTGTCTCGACTAGAGGGAGAGGTGGGGCATGTGCTGTTCGATCGAGACCGGCGGAGCATTCGGCCCACTGGTGCAGCGGAGCAACTCAGGGTTACCGCTGAGGGGCTCCTACGCGACTGGAACAGCCTCAAGCAGTCAGTTCAACCTGGAAGTCAGCTTATTGGCGAATTGAGGCTGTACTGTTCGGTTACGGCTACCTATAGGCTGCTGTCTCCAGTACTGGAGGCGTTTCGGTCGACGTTCCCGGGTGTGCGAGTTCTCTTGCAAACCGGAGACCAGGCCGACGGTGTCGATCGCGTACGGCAGGGGGATGCCGATGCGGCTGTCATTGCCTGCCCGGAGGTGCTGCCGCGACCCCTGGTATTCAGGTCTATCACTGAGTCCGCACTTCGCCTGTGTCTTTCGGAATCGGGTGTTAAGTCTTATGGTTTTGATAAAGGCAGAGAACGCGATTCCACCCTGAGCATGCTGGCTAACGTACCGTGGATTCTGCCGGAACGCGGTGTGAGCCGACAGTTGATCGATGCCTGGCTCGCGCGGCAATTCAATCAGCCCGTGGACGTGTATGCGCGGGTGGCGGGGCACGAGGCAATCGCGGCCATGGTGTCGTTGGGTCTGGGTGTCGGGATCATTCCTCAACTGGTGGTCGATGCCAGCGGCTTTGCGGACTCGCTTGAGGTCCTGGATCTCGCAGACTCAATCGCTGCGTTGAACGTGGGGATCTGCGTCCGGTCCGGTCGGGTACAGGACCCGGTCGTGGATGGGCTCCTAAGTGTTCTCGGCGGGCGACATCATCGAGACGTCGCCCGCTGAATCATTGGATCAGCGATTCACCGTAACCACGGTTCCTTCGCGCCGGGTGTCTGCGGCACCTTCGAGTCGTCCATCAGCGTGTCTTATGATCATGCTCAACCCGGAGTTCTCGCCCGCAGATTCGCGCACGTTGAATCCAAACTCACGCATAGCTTCGAGCATCTCTTCCGAGGCTCGTGCTTTCTCTATACGGATCGTATCGCCCCTTCCGACGACGTTCGGCTGATCAATCGCGTCCTGAGGGCTCATCTTCCAATCCACGACACCAACGATCGACTTTGCGGTGTACGCTATGATCGAGTTGCCACCCGGTGATCCGGTTGCCATTTTGAATGCACCCTCACCGTCCAGGACAATCGTCGGCGACATTGACGAGCGCGGTCGTTTGAAGGGCGCCGGATGGTTGGCGACGAGCTTGCCTTCGTCATCTCTCGGATTGCGCGCAAAATCGGTGAGTTCGTTATTGAGGAACATGCCCTTGGCCATGCGCGCGGAGCCGAAGATGCTCTCTACGGTAGCCGTCATCGACACTACGTTGCCGTCAGGATCGATGACAACAAAATGCGTAGTGCCGGGTTGATCGTCGGTGGTGTCTTTGCCGTGCGTAACGCTTGCCTGCGTTGCTTGGAACTGCCACGGGTCGCCATGCTTATGGGTAGGAGCAGCTGCCTTAGGATTTATCAGAGAAGATCGTTCCTTCAAGTACGCCGGATTCAACAATCCCTCAATCGGAACCGAGATGGCTGAGTCGTCAGCGACAAAATAGTCCCGGTCCGCATAGGCCAGACGCTGTGCTTCTGTGAACATGGCCCAGTTCACCATTTCGTCATCAGTGGGAAACTCCGTGTTTTCGAGAATCTCCAGAATCATACCGACCGCTACCCACGAAGACGGTGGTGGCGGTCCGCAGAAGGTCAAATCCCGGTAGTCAACGCACAAAGGCTCCAATTTTCGCGCTCGGAAACCGGCAATGTCTTTCATACTGATTGTTCCAGCTCGCGGTTCAGCGCCCGCCGCTGCAACGATCGCCTCGGCAATATCGCCGCGGTAAAAATTCTTTGGGTCTTCCCCGATCTGACGCAGTACCTGCGCATACTCCGGATTGGTAATTCGGTCGCGTAGCACGCCGTCTGCATCGAAGAAGTAATTGTAAGCATCGAGCGGTCCTTCTTCTTCGGTGCTGGGGATCAGCCGCAGGCCATACTTCTCGAAGAAGGACTTCAGACGCGGTGAGACCTCGAAACCGTCCTCCGATAACTGGATTGCGCGATTAAAGAGGCTTGCCCAGTCGAGCACTCCGTGCTCACTGTGGGCCAGCGCAAGCATAGAAACTGCTCCTGGTACGCCGACAGACAATCCGCTGTTTTTCGCCTCGAGAAATCCGAGCGTCTCACCTTTTTCATTCAGGAAGAGTTTCTCGGTAACGCCCGCCGGTGCGGTCTCTCTTCCATCGTAGACGACCATCGATTGTTCACTGGCGTCGAAATGCATCATGAACGCCCCGCCGCCAAGGCCAGAACTCTGTGGCTCGACCAAGCTCAATACCGACTCAATCGCTACCGCGGCATCAACAGCACTTCCGCCAGCGGCGAGCACGTCCGCCCCGGCCTGAGTGGCGAGCGGATTTGCAGTCACTACCATGCCGACGGATTTTTCGGAACCGGTGTCGGTATCGCGGCCTTGTGCCAGAGCACCGGAGCCGATACCTGCGGCGAAAATGAACAGTGTGATACGCGCCATTGTCGAGGTTGTGGCGCGCACGCGTGAACCTTTGGCTGGACTTGGCTTGTTCTTTGATATTTGCGGGATAGTTGTATCTGGAGTGAATCGCACGTTAGTTCCTCGAGCGTTAGAAGCGATGTTGTACGTATTACAGTTCGTTTACGGTGCCTTTGCTTTTTGTTAACTGTGGCTGTGATACGCATGCTGCGCTAATGCTTAGTCAGGGCAGAATCATGGCGGACAAGCCGAGTTGCTGCGGGAAAACTGGACCCTGATTTTTCGCATTCAACCCGCAGCGTTGATTACAATACCACCTCACATACCCATCGCGCCGCAATAACTATGGACGGAAACCAACCGGAACCGACAGAGCGCCCCGACGGTATCGATAGCCCAGGCACGTCAGCTAAACCTAGTGGATCGGGGAAGTCGAGCGGAGTGGTTCGCGCCATTGCTAGTGATGATGACACTGACATAGCCGCCCAAGAAAAGGTTCGCGGAACCACCGACGTTGATACGGATGATCTTGTACGCGACCAGGAAGCGGACAACCTGACGCTGCGCTCTGTGAGCGATGGTGCGCGCTCACCAGATTCCAACCAACCTAAGCCAGACCCCGAAGCGACCCCTGCGGAATCATCATCACGACTACCCTCGCTCGAGAGCCTCAGTGATGCGGCCGGGCAGGCAGTAAGCAGTATCGATACCTTGATTGATGACCATGAGGAAGAAGTCTCGGAGGGCGGCAAGACTGTTCGCCGACAGGGTGTCTTTCTTCTTCCCAATCTGTTCACAACCGGCGCGTTGTTCTGCGGTTTTTATGCCGTGGTCGCTGCGATGCGCGGAGATTTCGAAACGGCGCCGATCGCGATTCTCTTTGCGCTGGTCTTTGATGGTCTTGATGGGCGCGTTGCTCGTTTAACGAATACGTCGAGCAAGTTCGGTGCGGAATACGATAGCCTGGCTGATATGGTCTCCTTCGGAGTCGCACCGGCACTGGTTACTTTTAGCTGGGCGCTGGGTGACCTCGGTAAAGCGGGCTGGAGCGCGGCCTTCATTTTTGTTGCCTGCGCTGCGCTGCGCCTCGCACGCTTCAACACACGGGTGGGGGTCGCTGACCCCAACTACTTTATGGGACTCGCAAGTCCGGCCGCCGCGTGCATCTTGGCCTGCACCGTGTGGGTTTGTCAGGACCAGGGCTGGGTAGGGGCAAATTTGCCGGCCGAACTAGCCGCCGGTGTCGCCTTACTGACCGCGGTCGTCGCTGTATTGATGGTCGTCGACGTGCCCTACCACAGCTTTAAAGGGTTTGATCTGCACGGGCGTGTGCCGTTTGTGGTCATCTTCTTGGTGGTTTTAGGCTTCGGCTTGGTAACCGTCGATCCACCGAAAATCCTGCTTCTTGCGTCGTTGATCTACGCGGTGTCTGGCCCGATAGCTATGGCTAAAGGGCCGCGGAAAAATCAAGGATCCGGATCTAAATAAACATAGGCCAAATTTACTTTCTCAACCCCCTTGTGCAGCTAAGGCGCATGCGTATAATGCGCGCCTTCGCCAGGCCGCTGGGTCTGGGGAAAGCTGCTGAGCTTAACGTTTGGCAGGTTGTTTAACAGTTGGATGAAGACAGAAGTGTGGGCACTTGTTGGAGTAGTAGCTTTATTACTATTCAGACACAACAAGTGACTCATTGATTCTATTGAGTTCGCGGAAGGTCCGGTTTTAGGGCTTGGA
>JBCCPL010000039.1:0-42226 GCA_039111155.1 Pseudomonadota bacterium
CATGGCGCTTTGCGCGTAGTCGAAGGGCTTGAAATTCGGCATGCGAAAACCTCCACGAGTGTGAGGTCAGAGTAGCAAAAAGAGCTTTAAATAAAGAGTTTTTCTACATCCTCAACGCTTCAAGCTGGGGCGCCGAAACCGCGCAGCGGTTTTGGTGTCCCGGCGCGAAGCGCCCTTGCAGCATTGACTTGTTAACTGTGCGATCACATTACTAAAGCAAGAAGCAGAAAGACAAAACCCGCCACCACGAACACCCTTGCGATAACCCTGCGGTGCTCAACGTTGGAACCCACGACGTCGGTGTACCAGACGATATCTCCTGCGATCCAGAGTGATGGGAACAGACATGCCATCCATGCTCTGGTGCCATTAAGAAAAATATCAGGCGACAATCGGCCTCCGGGTAGTTGAGTTTCGCCAACGCTCGCTCCATACAGAAAGTACCCGAGGATCAGTACTTTCGGTACCAACGCAATCAAGCCTAAATCGGACGGTACGTCGCTGTCGTACATCGCGGCTTCAGTACAGTTAACGCTTTAAGCAGCGGCGCCGCTTGCGGCGTCCCGCTGGCTTAACTTGTTAGGGGCTGGGGCTACGAGCCAAAAAGCTAAAGCCGCTACAAAACCAAGCCCGCCAAAAAATAGTACGCCCTCTATGAACTGAAACCAACCAGCTATAGTTGGAACACCATCAATCATTGTTTCAACACCGTTTACGGACGAATAAGAACCTGGACTTGCGTATCTTAAGGGCCAAGTAAATATACCCACTGGTACCGCGCCCAAGCAAAAACCAGAAAGGAAAGTTGACCACCAACTAACTTTATTGAAATAACGTAATAACAGATACGTAGGTAAGCCAAGTATCATTACAAAGCTAGCGCTAATGGCGCCAGTTAAAGCGAGAAACCCTCTCGTGCGCACCCAAATATATGGATCATCGGCTTCAAAAGTTTGAAATTGTCCGTACAAATACCATAGAGCCATCAGAGCTGTCGGTAGCGCTATTGCTGCAATAAAAGCTAGTACTAATCTCATAAGGCCCCTAACAGCTACGTTTAGTGACCGTGGTCGTTTTTACCTGGCTCGCTAACATCTCTACGCCTGTTCAAAAACTCGATACGAATCAACGCATTGCGATCGAGTGTTGTTAGTTGCCGTGTTATACCGCGCTTGAGAAAACCGAGCCTAGCATTAATTTCGAGATTTTTACTCTTGCAAAGTCAATCAAATCATAGAGTTACGAACTAGCCGAGCTGCGCTCGGTGAAAAATACTGGCTAACGCGGCGGAATTAGAAACTACTTTAAGAATGAAGCAGCGGTTTGACCGATGCTGACCATTGGCAACGATCCCGGGCCTGACTTTGAACGTCCGCTGGGCAGAAGTCTCGACTGGAGCGGATATGGTCTGACAGCTCACGATTGAACAACAACACACGCGAAAGCTGCTACACCACTTAAAGAGCCAGGTGATCCGAGACATTGTCGGCAGTCTCCAGCGTCTGCAGACGGCGAATCAGTTCTTCAACGTTGATGTCTGCTCTGTCAGCGCACTTTCGGAGTTTCTCGAAAAGATCGTTCTCGTTCAGCGGTTTACTGGGGCTACCCCGCGCTTCGGTGCATTCGGACCTCAGCGTTTCGCCTGTGCTGAGATGCACCGCGATCCGCGCGAACTTGCTCTCGCTTGCTGTTCCTTCGCCCTGAAGCAGGCGTATCTTTGCTTGCAGCTCATGAATCGTTGGATCGCCAGTTCTTGCGTCCTCGAACTGTTCCAGGGTAATAGCACCATCAACGAGGGCAGCTGCAATCACGTAGGGAATACTGAACTGATAACACTTGTAGTATTCGCCCGGATTCAATGGAAAAACGGGGCCCTTTCGTGTTTCTGGCAGCTCGATTTCGATGGAGTCGATACGTGAAACCCGTGTTTTACCATCGGTATCGAGCAGGAGGTCCGCCGCCGAAGCGCGCAGCTGCAAAGCAGCATCGATCGCTCGATGAATATCTCTGCAGCAGGGATACGGCTTTCTGTAGAGTAGGTTAAACGCATCACCCGGAGACTCAGGTTTAGTGAACGCGAACCGGGATCCCTGTAAGTACGTCTTGCGAGCACGAGAATTAGGATAGCCATCCTGCACAAGCTCGGTCGCGAGAACCCCGCTTGCTGCCTGTTGCGCGATGGTCAGGTTATTAGTCTCAAAGTCTTTCGCACCCGACACAGGAGACATAAGTGCTGCAGTGCGAATTGCAAAGGCAGTGTGAGTGCGGTCCAGTTTTTTAAGCCACGCCGCACACCCGGCAGCTCCGTACGCATCGCCGGGTGTGTTCAATGACTTTGCATTTGTAAAGCAGGCAAGGTCGTAACCTAGCGCAATTGCAGTAAGCAGTTCTCGCCCTGTGACCGCCTGGCGCAGGCCGACTGCCAGTGCGGTGGGTATCAGTACGCGACCGGGGTGAAAGGCACCACCGCGCTTTTCCGCGTTCTCCAGCCCATCATTGAAATCGTGGATCTGGGCGAGGGCAGCCATGAGGAACGCGTGATCCTGTGGGGAAGGGGCTTTGGTGCTGTCGAGCAGGGCCTCCTTGGTCATGTTACACACCGCCAGGATCGATCGGCCTTCATCCGACGCCATGCCAGCAAATACGCAGGCCAGCGTATCGATAATACTCAGGCGTGCCTGGAGCAGGACGGCCGAAGACAACGCGTCCATCCGCGCAGCCTCTAGGTGCACCGTGATGGATGCGAATACATCCTCTGGGTTTGGAAGTGCCCCGGCTCCTGCCGAAGCGGATGGCGCCGTAGCAGGTGCAAGAAGCGCGCTCAGTTTCTGTAGTCGCCAGTGCGCTGCGAATCGAAGACGATCAATATAAGAATTGCTCAACATACCGCGTTGTCCAACTCAGGGTTACCACAAGTGCCGGCTCTCAGCCTTGCCGGGTCGATGCTTCGGTAGAATCCAAAGCATCGTCGCCGCTACTAAGCCCGATGCACACCTCTTTCGATCTGAGCCGAAAGACATTGCTCGTGTCTTCCAGCCATGGCAGGTCTAGTTGACCTGTTGTTCTGTCTCGCGCCTGATACACGGGCACCGGATAAAAACGCCTTAGTCCGGTAACGGTATGAACTCATCGTCTCCCGGAACTTTGGGGAAGCGGTCTGCTGTCCAGTCGGATTTAGCCCGATTTATTCGGTCGGTGCTATTGCTCACGAAGTTCCAGTAAAGATGCCTTTCACCGACCGGTTCGCCTCCAATCAGCAGCAGTCTAGAGTCTTGATCAGCGCTTATTCGCACGGGCCTCGAGGTGTCCAGCACCACCATCACACCCGCCTCAACCGATTCCTGATCGACGCGCACTTCGCCCTCAGCTACGTAGAGTGCAGCTTCGGTTTCCTCGATATTCAATGATGTCTCGGCTCCAGGAGCCAAAGAGATATCCGCGTATAAGGTCTTCGAGTAGGTTTTCACCGGAGAAGCATGTGCATCAAGCGAGCCCATGATGAGTCGGAAACTCGCACCATCACTTGTCCAGCTTGGCAGATCACTCTCGGTGTAATGATCAAATGCAGCATCGATTTCCTGCTGGTCGTCCGGAAGCGCAATCCAGGATTGGATTCCGAACAGTTTTGACACTTCGTTGAAGTCTGAGCCCGGTCGCTCTGCATGGGTGATTCCGCTGCCCGCAGTCATCAGGTTGATCTCCCCCGGGGTGATTGGCTGGACCACTCCGAGGCTGTCCTTGTGGAGAATCTCTCCCTCAAACAGATAGGTGATCGTAGCGATTCCGATATGGGGGTGGGGTCGAACGTCAATTCCCTGGCCCGGCTGGAAAACCGCTGGCCCCATCTGATCAAAAAACACGAATGGGCCCACCATGCGCTTCGCCGAGGCTGGTAACACTCGCCGTACGCTGAAGGCCCCCAGGTCCTTCTCTCTGGGTTTAATGCGAAGCAAGATCTGGGAGTCTCCCTTCGTGCAATCTGCTTCTTCGTGGTTCAAATAGCTCATCTGACCCCTCTGCCGCTGGCGCTGTTGACCGGTTTGCTCGCGTGTCCCGAACTCTTGAAGGATCGCTGCTTGCTCTTCACCGAAAAGACGACAGTTTGCACGGTCAATGGCCCCGAACCAATCCAGATTGCCTGCGCTACAGTTAAGCTTTTCTAATGCAATAGATGAAAGATGAGACTGTTCACTGTCCTGGGCGACAGGCCCGACAGAGGTCACAGAAGTATGAGTCGTATTAGGGGCAGGCATGAAAGGAGCCTAATCCAGAGCCTGCTCTCGACACGGGCCTTGGGGCGTTAGATCGGAGTCGACGATGACCGTCCGGCAGAGTCCAGGCTCAGGGAGTTTGTTGCCGGAGTTCAATTGAGCAGCGCACACTTCAGTAAATCGCCTGCAACTTCATTGGCGCATAGTCTGACTGATCGGACGATTCACTTCTGCACTGTCTACCGCCGCTGTAATACCCTGTAAGGGAGCGAGAGCGAATGGTTCAATACACGCAGCGCAGGTGAGCACGGCCTTAGGTAGGTCTGCAGACATGTGTCGAGCACATGTCTGCGACAGCTGAGCCCAGTCGTGGCTCCCCAGGGCTTTCACTGTTCTGGCAAAGGGGGGGCTATGATTCGGGTTGTGTATCGCTGGCGAGTGGAGTCGCAGAGGTTCAGTGCATTCAGAGACGCCTGGCAGAAAGCTACCGACCGGATTCATGAGACGGTGCCAGGTGCGCTGGGGAGCTTTATGTTGCGCTCTTTTGAAAACCGCAGCGAAGTAGTCACTGTTGCCTCATGGGACAGTCTCAGCTCCTGGCAGAGTTTTTGGGGCAACGCTGATCCGCAGGAGATGCGAGAACTACGCAGCCTGGGTGAGCGGCTCGCTGCGGATGTATACGAGGAAGTCGATGACCGCACCCGATAGCAAGCAGGAACACGTATCCACGGATGACTCTACCCAGCGTCTGTTTGTGTACGGCACGCTCGCACCTGGCAGGAAAAACCACCATATGTTGGCCCATGTACCAGGTAGTTGGGAGACGGCAGCACTCCGCGGCATTTTGCTTGAAGAAGGTTGGGGGGCGATCCACGGGTGCCCGGCTATCGTTCCCGACGAAAGCGGTGACCTTGTAGAGGGGTATCTGTTCTCTTCTGAAGGGCTGTCCGAGCATTGGAGCGATCTCGATGATTTCGAGGGAGACGACTATTTGCGCGAACAGGTAGCCGTACAACGTAGCGACGGATCGACAGTTCGCGCACAGGTGTACACCCTACGCCAGCCGGCTAGTAAGACCTCTCCGGGGTAGCCGGGCCAAAAGAGATGGCAGACGAAGGAAGTCAGGCTCGATAAAGGTTGTCAGGCGAGATAGATGTGCGCGGACGAGGTGCTCGCCAACAGGCCCGTCAGCGGCTAGTACGCAGCGCGAAGCAGAACGCGCAGCTAAAGAGGAGCGAGTGAGCCGTGTCATTGAGCATTGCACCCATCGAGTTCAACGAGGAGATTGGCGCGCTTCTGGAGGCAGAGGGACTTCCAGTATCCGATCTGTCGTGCGTAAGCGACGAAGCTCCAAACACTCAGCTGTACTGTGCCCGCTACGATGACAAACTACTTGGGGTGGTCGGTCTTGAGTATCACGGCACCAGTGCATTGCTGCGCTCGCTTGCGGTGGCTCCCGTGGCTCGTAGGACCGGCTGCGGTAGCTTGCTGGTGAGTTTTGCTGAAGATCAGGCGATACAACGGGGCGTTCGATCGCTTTTCCTTCTCACAACAACGGCCTCAGACTACTTCGCCAGATTGGGCTATGTGGGGCTGTCGCGAGATGAGGCGCCCCGCGAGATCGCAGCCACCTCTCAGTTTTCCGATCTTTGCCCATCCTCTGCAACCTTCATGCGTAAGCGCTTTAACTAAGTTAGCTAGGGCGTTACGTAGAGCGAATAGGCGTAGAAGTCCTGGTTTGTTTTTTCATAACCAAGCTTCTCGTAAAGTCGCTGACCTCGTGAGTTGCTGTGTGCAGTCAATAGGTCCAACCTTCCGGCTCCAACTTCCAACGCATAACTGCTCGCACGTTTCATCAGCATCTCACCAACGCCAAGGCGCCTGCACTGGGCATCAACATAAAGATCGTACAGTATCAGTATCTTGATAGCGTCCACGGAACAGAAAGACGGGTAAAGCTGGACGAAGCCAGCAATACTGTTATCAGAATTGTTATCGAGACGGGCTGCAAATATTACCGACTCATCCTGGCCTAACCGTTGTGCGAGGAATGTTTCAGCGAGCGATAGGTTTGGCGGACAGTCATAAAATTGGCGATAGAGGTCAAACAGCCGAGCCAATTCGGGCAGTTGTTCGGGTCCTGCTCGGAACACATTCACGGTAACCTCCTTTCTGGCTGCTTAGAGCTGTTTCTGAGCCTATCTCTGGTCTGTTTCTAGGCTGTTTCTAGGCTGTTTCTAGGCAAGGGCGCGTACATCCGCCGAAGCCCAGCGTCATTCGTCGACGAAATCCCGGAGGCTTTCGTCGATACCGGTTGACCGTCCGTCAAGACTCAAACGATTTTTGTTGGCCCAGTAATTTCGAATTCCCTCGCGACCAAGGGAGTCGGCCCACTGGGTCAGCGTTCGTCGTTCCGCTATCAGATCGAAGCAAGGTACGGAGTAACCACAGGACGTTTGCACAAGGTCTAGAGCGAGCCGGAAGACCTGTCGAGCTCCTGTGAAGTGTGGGAAGTTCGCCAGCGCCTCGTTCCAGCCTGCATCGGCCTCGTGTAGAACGCTCGCCCGCCCATAGAGTCGCAGAATCATAGGCCTCTCTGAGAAGGAGCAGAACATAATGGTCATGCGCCCGGTGTTTCTCACGTGGGCAGCGCTCTCGTTACCGCTTCCGGTCAGATTAAGCCACTCGACGCTGCGAGCGTCGGCAATGCGAAAACTGTCCATCCCCTTAGGCGAGACGTTGACGTGGCCGTCGACGTCGGCCGTACCGACAAAAAAAATGGACTGGTCGCGGATGAATGACTGGTGATCCTCATCCAGCGAGTCGAATTTTTTAGACATCTTTTCAGAGCTCCAGGTGCGCGCCGCAAAATCATACCGTCATCTGCGCGGCAGCGTTGCGTTTGCTCTAGCCTTTTAGCGAGTGTTTTCGACGACTCTCGATACTATCAATGCCGATTTGCAGGCTATTGATCGCTTACGGGAGAGAATGACAGCAAATCAGGCTGGGGGTCGACCGACCGCTAACCAATTGGGAAAGAGTCTCAGCAGTACTCTTTCTCTGGACCATGTGTCCCAGAGAGCCGGCGGGTCAACGCCCTCTCTTTGGGTAATCGACGGGTCATGTATAGGCCAGCCTATTTGGAGTCACAGTTGAAAACTGACGGGGATAGATTGAGTGACTGGTCGGAACTCTGGCTTAAGGAGTTCGATGAGCGTTCCCTTTTTCTTGTGCGGCTTGCGCGATGGGAAGTGGTCGCGGAATTTGCGGTAGCCGTCATAGGAATCGCGTTGTTCGAATGGTCACCGATTCCCGTCATGATGTTTATGTTCCTGGCGCTTTGGACTCCGATACTCGAATTGCTTGTGCTTGCAGCTGTAAATCGCTCAGAGCTTCAGAACATCGAAAGCGTGCAGGGACATCTCGAGGATGTGAGTCGGGTTGTGGCCATCGAAAGAGACGGTGAGACGCCGAAAGAAAAGACGAGCGAAGGTGCGGGCCTGTCTGTAGAGCTCTTTGACAAGTCAAATGACCGTTCATTGAGTCTGTTCTTATTGACGCTGATCGCCGTACTCTGGATGGGTTCGATAACTGCCTCCTTTTACTATGAGCTTCACAGAACCGCAGATCTCGACCTCATTCATACATTGCTTGAACGTCCCGATTTGATCCTGGCCATGAGCACACTCCTATGTGTAAGGGTCCTCTCCAGTGTGCGTCGTCGAAGCTCATCCGGACCTTCCTTGATGGCTACCTACAACGTGATGCCAAGCGTGGATATGGTCGTGTTCTTTGCTTTGTTTTTCGTGTGGCACATCCTTTCAGCTATCGGGCTTGAACTCCAGAAGCTCCATGGCTGGGACCGCCACTACGTGGTTGCGCTTGTATTTGTAGTAGTGGGTTACGGCTTGGCACTGTGGCGCTCGCAGGCCGAGAGCAAAGCGTTCTTAGAGGCGAAGGCCGACCTGCAATGGATCGTCAGTTCAAGAATGCAGTCGTAAACGCATGCCCCCGGGGCGCTATATTCCCGAGAGAGATCAGCTACGTGCGCGGTGTGGCTTAATTGCTCCATCCGGGTGAGAGTTCCACCGATGGCGAGAATACGAAAGGTATATTGAAAACGACCGTGGTTTGATCGTAGCGGTCATCCACAGGCGCCGCCTCCGGGTCTGCTTCGGGGTTCCAAACGATTCTGAGCTCATGGAGCCCGGGCTGCAGTCCGCCGAGGGGAACAACTCCGATAAGGCCCCGCATTTGAAGGTCGTCGCGCTGCGCGACCTGGAACGAAGACATGGGGACGATTTGATCGGCAAGTTCTACCGACCAGAGGCGACGCAGGCATTGGGCAGTGTCAGGGTTATCCTCCGGGGAACCACATAAGCGCTCCAGGATAAGATTGTCTCGAAGTGGGAAATAGGGCAAGAACAACCTCGCAAGGGCACCGTTTTGCTCGAAGCTCTTAAGTCGCGGCCAAGGGCGCAACCTGTCTCTAGGATTCGGCATATCCTCATAAAACGCACTCATTACGCCCTGTCGTGCAGCGTTGTCATCCAACCAGACAAACTCATCCGAGAGAGAGAACTGGCGCCACGCATCACCTTGAATCTTGCCGACGAACACGATGAAGAGAATGGCAAGACCCAGTCCAAACGAGAAGCCGAAAGGGCCCAAGTTCGACTGGAGAGTGAGTTGAACTGGCAGGATCAGCCGTTGCGGGTAAGCGAGCCCTGAAATGCCGCGCAGTAGATCCAAAAGGCGGCAGAAGTTGCGATTTTCAAGCAGTATCGGACGCCGATATGCCAGCTGAGCATCGAGCAAGTAGTTGAGAATCGGAAAGGCGGCAAAGAGAACGAATAGCAGTCCAGTGCCGACGAGAATGCCCAAGTTGGTGTGTCCGAAACGTGCTCCTACAACACCTGATACCGTGATCGTAGCGATCAGGATGAGCCCGAACCAAAGCACACTGAGAGTCAGCATACTGATAACGGCAAACAGTGAGGACGCAAATCGATCAGCGCGTGAGATCACCGTATCCAGGTTCGGCAGGTAGCGCTGGTAGTGCCTACGACCCTGAGGACCCAGTCCACGCGTTTTGTCCCAATTGATGCCGACGGGAAAAGCGGCGCGCAGACCAATGAGCCCAACCCAATAACCGCGCGCGAGCAGATGAACGACGAAGCAGGCGGCGAGCACATAGCAGACACCGGTAATGATCGTCTGGGCGAGACCCACTATGATTACCATCGCCGTCGAGAGATGAGTAAAAATGACGGACGTGTTCTCGAAAACCCAACCAGGAATCGTGAACAACGCGAAGATGGTCAGGCTTGAGATGATCAGCTCTAGCTCATCGGTGCGATCCCGCAGGCGCTCGATCGACTGGAGGTCATCGGACTCCGGGCTCTCAAAACGTTGGCTCCCCGAACTATCGAAGGTGCCGTCTTGTGGGTCTTTCTGTCCGTCGTCTCGAGAGCTTTCCGCCACGTGTTCCTGAAACCAGATGCGATAGAAGCGCTATCGTTCCACAGACCTTTAACGGGCTCAATCTTCGTTAGGGATTCGCGCAGTTGTTTTACGCGGGCACATCGTTTCAGATAGGAGACGCGCGCGTGCGGCTGACGTGTCTGAAACTCACGTCACCGTGAGGGATGCGGAATCACTTCTTGGTTCGCGCTCGCAGCTGGGTACTTGTAGCCATGACGGCAGCGATGAAAATAGCCCACGGGCAAACAGCGGTCCCTTGCTTCTTAACATTTCTTCAGAGTGTTTCCATTTATGCAGCATCAGATCCCAGCAAGCCGAGCCCTACAGAAATGGGAACCGCTGTCGTTCGCATTGTTTTTATGGATCGGGTGGTGTGCTCTCGTTATCGCATCGACACCAGTGTGGTCGCAGGCGAGCGAGTCGGCTGGAGTCGACGCCCTGGCTGTGCCGCTACCTGCGAGCGGCGACGGCAATCGGGCATTTCGCGCCGCACTCGCGGGCGACGGAGCTGCGAGTCTCGCTGAAGAGACCCGATCAGCGATGGAGTTTGCTGTCGCGCCGATGCCTCTGGAAGAGTTGCAGGAGCGTGCCACAGCGGCGGTGGGTTATCTGCAGGTAGTAGCAACCGCGTTCTCGAACCTCATTATCGAGGGAGAGCGCCTGGTACGAGAAGGGTCTATGACCTCTGACCTCGAAGAGGAACTTACGCGGCGCGGAAAACTGGTGTTTGATTTTCGGAATGAGCTGGCCATTCGCGCCATGATTCTCATCGAAGCTGCAGAGGAAAAAGGTGGCGATTTAAGCCAGAGCCGCCGATATGTCAGCGTCGTAACCAACCTGGATCTTCCCGACTCCGGTGCCGCTGCAGACATTAGTGATGCCGAGCTTCGGGCTCGACAGGTGGTGCGTCGGGTCCGCGAAGCACCTCCAGTTCATGAACGTTTGCAGCCCTGGAGCTATCCGGTGGATGAGGTGATCGAAGAGCTGCAGCCACTGCGCCAAAACCAGCTCGAGGAGCGAGTCGAAGCCTGGTTAAGCATCCTGCAACGACAGGTGCGTCGACGCATCAGGATGGATATCGCGCTTAAGAAGACGCAGGAGCAAAAGCAAAAGGACGTGATTGCCACGCTCGCCAGCGATCAACAGGAAATCATTAACGACACTGTAGAGCGCCTTCAGGCCGTGTTAGCCGTGTTTGCCAAGCGCGGGGGTGATACCAGCGTCGCAAGACAATACATCAGCAACGCCACAGGCCAGCGTATCAACCTTCGCGATCCGGCTGTGTTTTATGCTCAGGCTAAGGCCTGGGCGTTGAGCCCGTCGGGAGGGCTCAAGCTTGCAACCAACCTCGGGAAGTTTCTGTTGATACTTTTGGCCGTTTGGGTCGTTTCCCGAATCGTCGGTGGAGTGGTGCGTGCAGCAGTCAAACGGCTACCCGACGCCTCAAGTCTATTGCAGGACTTTATGGTGAACGGGAGTCAGCGGGTCATTATGGTGATTGGCCTTCTTGTGGCCGTAAGCGCCCTGGGGATTAACATCACGCCGCTCGCCGCCGCGATTGGTGCAGCCGGCCTGGTGATTGGGCTTGCGCTTCAGGGCACGCTCAGTAATTTTGCCAGCGGAATCATGATCCTTATGTATCGCCCCTTTGATGTCGGTGACGTGGTTAATGCGGGAGGTGTATTTGGCAAGGTAGAGGCAATGACCCTGGTGTCGACGCGAATTCTCACCTTTGATAATCAAGTTAACTGGGTCCCTAATGATTCGATCTGGAACAACGTGATCACCAACGCGACGGCACTCAAGACCCGGCGAGTCGACATGGTATTTGGTATTGGCTATGGCGATGATATCGGACGCGCGCAGTCGATCATTGAGCAGGTGGTTGGTGAGCACGAACAGGTACTGCCAGACCCGGCGCCCACGATTCGCGTCAATGAGCTGGGTGACAATTCGGTCAACTTTGTCGTTCGGCCCTGGGCGAGAACAGGAGACTACTGGGATGTCTACTGGGACTTAACCCGCAGGATCAAAGAACGCTTCGATGCGGAAGGCATCAATATTCCTTTCCCACAGCGTGATCTGCACGTCGCCGGACCCATCGAAGTGGTCCTGAACCCCGAATACAGCTCCGATTCGGACGTTATACAGAAAAGCCAGAAATCACGTGAAGCTCAGGCTGACGATACCGTGCAAAGTACACTAAAGAGAAAGCCCATAGACGAACCCGGCCCTGTTGCCCGGGATGAAGGCGACGACGGTCCAGAGGATGACGACGGTATAGATTCGTCGCAGGTTTGAGTGAAGTCTGCGGACCACCGACTTTGTTGCTACTGCGAGGGGCGCGGTATCCCGTCTCAGCGGGTTTGTAACTCCGTGCAACATGCCTTCAGCATCGTCGTTTACGCCCTAGCCATCGTCATTTACGCCCTAGCCGTCGTCATTGATCTTATGGCCATAAACGTCCATGGCCAGCGCGTTGAATGTACTCCAGAATGAGGGCGGTGTTTCGCCGCTCACCACGGCCAGCCAGATGTCCAGGTGGGCATGCCATCCCGCCGAGACTCCGCTCAGCATATCCTCGGATGTGAGTTTGCAGTGCGTAAGCGTAAGCAGCGTCTTCTCTTCCTGCTCGATGAGCTCAAAGGTCACCTCCGATCGGCTTCCGTCATGTTCTACCCAGAGAAGCACAAGTCGGTGAGGTGCATTGATCTGTTGGATCTGTCCTTCATGGATGACTGATCCTGTCTCGTCGGCGTAGCGCGGTGGTGGCAAGTCGTCGTCCCTACTCAAAGACGGGTTATCAAAATGCATCGGGGCTCGGCCACCGGGCTTTAGTTCCCACTCGCCCCCGCAGAGCCACATACTGCGTTTCTCACCTTCGACAAGATAGGACCAGACTTGTTCTTTCGATGCGTCAAACAGTCGTTTGAATCTGACTGTCTGATCATCAATTCTCTCTGCGGACTTCATAGGCAACTACTCCGTGGATTTTTGTGAGTCCGTTTCACTGGCGAGAAGCTGGGCCAAGGTATCCAAACGGGTATTCCAAAGCTCTTTGGTTTGCTCGATCCAGGCGGCAGCCGGGGCGAGCCCCTCGTGACGGAAACTCAGGTAGTGAGTCCGTCCGGATTTTCGTCGCACCACAAGTCCGGCGGATTCGAGAACTCGCACGTGCTTTGAGATGGCAGCAAAAGACATAGTGTGTGACTCAACGACATTGCTGATTCGTTGCTCAGATCCGTTGACTAGCTGCTCAAGAATCGCCCGTCTTGTTGGGTCCGAAAGCGCGCTTAGCGCCGAGCTTACGGCACTGTCGGAATGCATATATTCAACCATATGGTTAAATATAATTCCTCACTTAGGTTCTTTCAAGCCTCTAAAGAATCTGATCATGAAAGTCAGAACGGTTTTCGTGGTTCAACCTTGTTGAAAACTTCGTATTCAATGGCCTAACTGCCATAGGAATAGTCCGTATTAGGCATTGCGTGTGAGAGACTCGGCTTCTAACTTACCCGTCGACAACAAGTAAAAATGCGTGGCTGGTGATATGGGTAATCAAGAACTGATCGGAGAAGACGCTGAAATTGCAGACGGAGTTAATACCGTTAAGGCCCCGTTATCGTCAGAAGAACGCCAGGTCGAACGAACGCAGGAAGGGCACGCACAGGGTCGCGATCAGCTCAGAGCCTGGGTTCAGCTAAGACAGCGAAACGCCTATGCCAGAAATTTAGCCTTCCGACATACGCTGCGTTTTCATCTGGGAGAACAAGCGGATCGGATTGATGAGGAGCTAACCGCTTTTGGTGGCGATGTGCCAACCGTTCTGGATCGTGCAGTCACCGAAAACGACTATCGTTTCAATAACCCCAGAATTGAAGCCTACAGTTCGATAGGCGATCGCATAGACCAGGTAGTTCACCATCCGGATTACACCACCGCGGGCGACCTTATTTACGGTACTGGCGCGGTCGCGAAACTAGCGCGGCTGGGTGGGCTTCGTGAGGGCATGGCGTTTTATTTTCTTGCCAATCATGTGGGCGAGGCCGGCCACTCATGTCCCATGATCTGCAATTACGAGACCGTGCGTGTTTTGCAACTTGTGGACGACTTTCCGGATCGACTCGAATACATCAGAAAACTCGAGGAGCCCAGCTATCGCGAAAATTTCACGGCATCGCAATTTCTGACCGAAGTGCAGGGAGGTTCGGACGTCGGTGCTAACGATACACGTGCGTGGCAGAACTCAGCGGGGCACTGGTTTATTCGCGGCGAGAAGTGGTTTTGCTCCAACGCGAACGCAGAACTTATGGTAATCAGCGCAAGACGGAGTATGGATCGAACAGGGACTAAAGGCCTCGGCATGTTCCTGGTGCCAGCGCGTAAGCCAGACGGGGATCGAAACGACTACACACTACGTCGTCTGAAAGAAAAGCTGGGAACTCGTGCACTCGCATCAGCTGAAATAGACTTTCACGACGCGTTCGCCATCCCGCTGGGTGGAAATTTCAACTTCATGCTTGAAAAAGTCATCCACCACTCTCGCATCTCGCTTGCTGTGGCGGTACTCGGATTTACGAGTCGCGGCCTGCAACTCGCTCGAGATTTTTCAGAGACTAGAGCGGCGTTCGGTCAGAGCATCAAGACGTTCCCTCTGGTACGGGAAAACCTGGCGCTGATCCAGGCGGACCTGGATGCGAGTCTGGCGGGTACCTTCGCGCTGATTGCGCTGCAGGACCAGATCGACACCGCGACTGAAAGTTCTGGAGGCTACCCTCGGGAGGACGTTGACGATACAACCGGCTCAGCCAAAGAAGCCGCCGTCGCGTTTGTCCGCTTGATGGCAAACATCGGCAAGAGCGTAATTTCTAAACGCACGGTTGATAACATGCATCACTGCATAGACGCGATCGGTGGAAATGGCGCGATCGAAAATACATCCTCGCTGCCTCGATTGTTCCGCGATGCGGTGATTTTTGAAAACTGGGAGGGGACGCACAACACTTTGTACATGCAGGTATTACGCGATATTCACCGCTATGAGCACGACAGAATCTACCTGCACAAGCTCGCCACCGAAATAGCTGGGATGAAGTCCTGCCAAGATGAGCAAAAGTATGCCGAGCAGTATCTGGATCAGTTAGCAGGTCTACTTGAAGAGCTCAAAGTGTTAGATACCGGTCTTCAGTCCTTGCAGATGCCCGACGTAGTGACGCGTATGGCGAATCTCTACTACTACGTTTCTTTAGTGAAGGAAGGAGTCCATCAGGCGCGATTCGACGGTACCGACGCTAAACTCGCCAGTGCGGAGTTGTTCCGATGTCGGTACATGATCGGGAGGGACAGTGAGATAGTGGCTAAGAACGCTCAATACCTGGACCTTTGCGATCGCTCGTTAGGCTTTGCTAACTCGTAGGGTTGAGCGCTTGCGCGGACGATCTGGCGGGCTTCCGTCCCGAAATCGAGACAGGGAAAGATCGCACTGACGCGAGACTGATCACTTGGAGTATTGGAGCAACCGAGTAAGGCTTCTTTGCGGAAATCCGGTGGACTTAAGGACTCGAAACGCCGAATGCAACATGAGGATTCGGTGCTTAGTGGCTTCCGCGGTAGTCGTTTGGCAGGCTGCCCACGAGTTTCTCGAATAGGCCACTGAAATAGCTTAAGTCTTCGTAGCCCACGCGTTGAGCGATCTCGGCCATGCCCAGCTTCGACTCGCGCAACAGATCCTTTGCGGCTTCTATGCGGACATTCTGCAAATAACGACTTGCACTGTCTCCGGTCGCAGCTTTGAACCGTCTGGAGAAATTTCGTGGGCTCATGCCAAGTTCTCTCGCTAGCTTCGCCAGCCTGATATCTTTTGCGAAGTCCCTTTCCAAATGCCGCTGGGCCCGAAGAATCTGGGTATCGCCGTGGTATTTTTGTCCGTCGAAAGCGACGTCGGCAATCGTGTAGTCACGGCTGAACCCCAGTAAAAAATCCTGACTCAGCTGTCGTGCTACCTCGGGGCCAAATAGCTTCTGCAACATAGCGACGATCAGGTCGCAGCCGCTGGCGATGCCGTTGGCGCAGTACAGCTCACCCGCGTCGGTCATCGCTCGCTCGCGCTTCAGCCGCACTCTCGGGAACAAACGAGCAAATTCGTCTGCCTGGGCGGGGTAGACCGTGGCAGTCCTTTCATCGAGAAGTCCCGCCGCCGCGAGGAAAAACGACGCATTGCTCAGCGCTGCGATCGGGGTACCTTGAGAGTGAACGTCTGACAGACGAGCTATCATAGGCGCACTTCTTCTCAGCGCCTTTTCGGGTCGACCCCAGAATGCGGATAGAAAGAGAAGGTCGCAAGGTTCATCGAGGGCGTGAACGGAGTCTCCCACTGCCAGGCAGCCACCCGAAAAACACGAAACCGGCAGGCCGTCCCCACTGATGGTTTTCACCACGTGATCGGACTGATTGCTGCGCGCTCCTATCCAGCAAAGGTCCTGGATAAGGCCAGCGCTCATACTGATGGCAGGATCGGGAAGGTAGATAAGGATTTTCTTGGCGGAGTCTGACAATGGAATGGATCTCGAAAGTGAAATCATCAAGTATTTTGAATTGACAGTCCCCACATGTTAGCTCACCGTATTCTCTGGTTGGCAGCTTCCACTTATCCCACTGACGGTTTTAACGATGCACTCTAAAGCACTCCGCTATTTCACCGGTTTACTCTTTGTTGGCTGGCTTACCGGCTGTTCCTCGGACTCCGGATTGGACGAAACGAATGTCACGCAAGGCGAGGATCTGACCGAAAAGGCACTTCAGATTCACGATCGCGTACTCACCCTCGACAGCCATGCGGATACTCCACTGCGCATGATTGAGCCGGGGTTCGATATGGCCGAGCGGCATGACCCCGATGAGTCCGGTTCGAAGGTGGACTATCCAAGGATGAAGGAGGGCGGGCTTGATGCGATCTTTTTCGCGGCCTTTGTCGCGCAGGACATTCGTGATGACGAAGGCCATAGTCGCGCGAAAGCCCTTGGGTTGCAGATGCTCGATACCGTGATTGCATCCACCGAGAAGAACTCGGATATCGTGGGACTGGCCCTTACTCCAGAAGACGCTTACGAGCTAGAAAAAGAAGGGAAGCGCGCCATCTATCTGGCGATTGAAAATGGCTACCCCATCGGTGGCGACCTCGCTAACGTCGAGCTCTTTTACGACAAGGGAGTTCGCTATATCACCATCGTTCACTCTTCGAACAACGATTTAGCTGACTCCGCGACAGACCCAGAGGGGCCCGAGCACGAAGGTATCAGTCCGTTTGGTGAAGAAGTTGTTAAAGAGATGAACCGCCTTGGAATTATGGTGGATGTTTCGCACGGTAGTGACGATGTGTTTTGGGACGCGGTGGCTATATCGGAAGCGCCGATCATTGCCACGCACTCGAATGCACGCGCGGTAACCGATCACAAGCGCAACATGTCGGACGAAATGCTGCGAAAACTCGCTGAGAATGGTGGCGTGGTGCAGCTTACGATGCTTTCGGACTATCTGCGGGATGCGCCTGAAAATCCCGAGCGCGACGCCGCCATGGCTGAACTTCGCGATAGCAGAAAACCCGCAAGTGAAATGACCCAGGAAGATCGCGATGCGATGCGTGCAAAATTTAGCGAGATCAACGAGAGGTTTCCCAATCCTCCGGCCACGGTACAACAAGCCGTCGATCATATCGATCACATCGTTGAGATCGCGGGTATCGATCATGTCGGTATTGGCTGTGATTTTGACGGCGGTGGCGGTATTGACGGTGTCTATGATGCCAGCGAAGTCATGAACATCACCATTGAGCTAGTGCGTCGTGGTTACACCGAGGAGCAGATACAGAAGATCTGGAGCGGCAACCTGATGCGAGTTTTTGACGAAGTTCAGGCGGTGGCGACCAGATTGCAGGCCTCGGGTTGATTTTGAAGCCACGCTAGGCGTCGGCCCGGATGAACATCCGTGGCTATCGCCGAGCTACTCGATATGCGGGAAGTGCTAATCAGCGGAAGGTGCTGGCCCAGGTATCGGCGGGCAGCGAGCTGTGCATTCATCCGGCGAACTTTTACGACGGCTCTCGTATTAGTGTTTGCAGTAAGTATCGGCTCGGGGGCAATTGCGCATCCGCTGCGCTTGTCGTTGAGCGAGGTGGAATACGACTCGCGTACGCAAAACCTCACGGTCAGCCTTCGACTGTTCCTCATGGACGTCAACGAAGCTTTGTTGCTCGATCCGGATAGCGACGAGCTGGCCTTCACCCAACCTAATGAATCGCCGGATGCGGAGCGTTTACTGCTTCAGTATCTGGATGAGTTTTTTTACATAAAGGTCAACGACAGGCGATTGTTTCTTAATATCAAGTCCAAGAAGCTAAGTGGTGCAGGCGACAACGTAGCGTTGGGTCTGCTGTTCGAGTTCCGTCATGAGCCACCGTTGAAATCCATAGAAATCAAGAACGCTGTTTTCACGGACCTGTTTTACGATCAGAACAACATTGTTTACGTGCACGTCGACGGTGAGTCGAAAAGCCTGATGCTCAATAAGAACACTCCAACGCATACCTTGCGCTTCTGATATGGACTCATTTCCCTTCTATGTGCAGGTGGGTTTCCGGCACATTTCAGATCTTGCAGGCTACGATCATATTCTCTTTCTCGTGGCGCTTTGCGCCGTCTACCGCATTGAGCACTGGCGGAAGATCGTCGTACTCGTTACGGCGTTTACGGTCGGGCACAGTCTCACGCTGGCCCTCGCGGCGCTGGGCACCATAGCGATACCTTCTCGCTTTATCGAGTTTCTCATCCCGGTCACTATTCTCCTGACCGCCATCAGCAATCTCTTTCGCGACGACGAAGCCAGCACGGCATCAGGTATGGGGCGCCAATACTTTATGGCCTTGTTTTTTGGGTTGATCCATGGGATGGGGTTTTCGAACTATTTCCGAGCACTGCTGATGGGAGACTCCTCGGTGGTTCTGCCGTTGCTTGGCTTCAACATCGGTATCGAACTGGGTCAGTTGCTCGTGGTCCTGATTATCATGAGCGTATCGTTTTGCTTTCTGAACCTGCTTCGAACCCGCTACCGAGACTGGAACGTGTTTGTTTCTGGGGCTGCGTCGGGTATGTCACTCATCTTGATGATCGATACTAAATTCTGGTAGCAAGACGGTGCTCATCTTGGCCCTTAGCGAGGCTCTTAGCCTGGTTGGGTGGAATCGATTGTGCACTGATCGTGCGAAATGCGCACTGATACGCGAACTAATGGGACAGGACACTAGGAGGTAATAACATGAACTGGGCCCGTGGCGGTTTTCTTGTTCCTTTCTTTTGTTTCGGGACGCTTGCTCCCGGCTTCGCCAGCGAGGCCTGGCAGTATCCAGAGGATATCCCGGTGATTGCGCCGGTGAGTGTCGGCCTCGCCGGGGAGCAGCCTGCCGACATCGTGCGCTATCTCATGGCCCGCGGTGCGACGCTGATGGCAATCTCACCCGACGGAAGTCAGGTAGCCTTTGGCGATCGTGTGTCCGGTGAAACTCAACTCTGGATTGTGGATGCCCAGGGCGGCTGGCCCCGGCAGCTGACTTTTGGGAAAGGTATACGTTCGGCTCGCTGGGCACCCGAAGGGCATGCGCTTCTGGTCGCCCGCGACACCGATGGTGATGAGCGCGAGGGCTATTACCTTCTTTCAGCCGACGGTCTCAAGGAGCGCGAAGTTCTCCCACCGACTGATGCATTTCGCAGCTTTGGAATGTTCTCTCCAGATGGCAACAGCATTCTGTTTGCCTCGACAGAACGCAACGGCCGCGACTTCGACCTTTACACCACAAATCTCAAAAGCGGTGAGACCAAAATGGTGTATGAAGGCAGCTTTGGTTTCTACGCAAGGGCCTGGCAGCCAGGGGGGCGGCTGATCATTGTCGACGAAACACGTGGCGAAGACGGAAACGATGTGCACCTACTGGACTTGGACACGGGCGAGATGCGCCCGCTGTTCCAGCCCGAACAAGCATCTTCCCATAAGAACTATCAATGGCTTCCCGATGGAAGCGGTTTTTATCTCTCTACGAACAACGGTCGTGATTTTTCTGGCCTCGCTTTTGTGGCTTTGGATTCAGCCAACATTACCTATCTGGAGACGCCCGAATTGAACGTGGAGGACGTCAAGCTCAGCGGTGATGGCCGCTATTTGGTTTGGAAAGAGAACCACGACGGCTATTCCAGACTCAAGGTGCGCGATCTTGAGTCCGGTTCAACCAGTGACGGCCCGGATGACCTTCCGCGAGGTGTGTACAGTATCGATCTTGCGCGTTCAGCACATCGTCTTTCGGTTCGTGTGTCGGCTCCGGCAATTCCGGGAGACGTACACGTGATTGATCTCAGCAGCGGCGCACTTTCAAGACCAGTACCCTCCAGTCTTGCGGGCCTTGATCCGAAGACCTTCGTGCAACCCGAATCACTTCGCTATAAAGCGCGGGACGATGTCAATTTACAGGGGTTCCTCTACCGACCGCCTAAGGCTGATAGCCTTGAGAAGGTGCCCGTTGTCGTCCGTGTGCATGGAGGGCCGTCCTCGCAGGCAAAACCTACTTTTCGTGCGCAAATCCAATATCTCGTGAACCATGGTATAGCCGTGTTCGATGTCAACGTCCGGGGTTCCACCGGTTTCGGCAAGCGCTTCGCTTCCCTCGACAATCAGGAAAAGAGACTCGATTCCGTGCGGGATCTTGTGGATACCGTCGAGTTTTTAAAAACAGTCGATGGTATCGATGCCGAGCGTGCGGGTGTGATGGGTGGGAGCTATGGCGGCTATATGGTAAACGCGGTATTGGGTTCCTATCCGGGGGTATTCGCCGCTGGCGCGTCTTTTGTGGGAGTGTCGGATTGGGTGCGTGCGCTCGAAGAAGCCTCGCCGGCTCTTAAGGCCTCGGATCGAATCGAATATGGAGACATTCGCGAAGAACGCTGGCAGGAGTTTTATGCCGAGAACTCACCGATCAACAACGCCGATCGTATTAACGTGCCGCTCTTCGTCGAACACGGTGCCAACGATCCCCGGGACCCGGTCGGTGAGTCCGATCGCATTGTCCAAACAGTTCGCGATTTGGGCGGAGAAGTCACCTATCTACGCTTCCCGGATGAAGGACACGGAATCGGAAAGCAGGCTAATCGAGTGGCATTCAATCGAGCGCTTATGGCGTTTCTCGAACAGCACTTGCGCGGCGATGCATCGTCAGCCCAACACTAAGTTCACGTCGCCTTCTTATCTTCTTGCCGTCGCGGGTCTGTTTCCCCGGGTCCTGGTGCTCATGTATTGGGTCGCTGGGCGGCTTGTAACTTCACAGCGGTGGTAAATTTGTATGGTATGACGCTAACCCTCCATGAAGGCTCGTACATAGTTTTGTAATCTAGTTGCTAATGTTGCCACGCGTAGATCTTATTCGTGGCTGCCAGTTGTCTTGACATGACGGATTTCTTTCCCGCACCCGAAATCGTCAATACGCTAATCGGTGTATCAATCGCCGTGTGCGTCTTGGTGGCGGTCGCCAACCTCATACTCGCTGTTCGTGGTATCAGCCGTGGGGCGACCCTTGCATTTGCGATCGCTTTTATCGCGTGCGCGATCGCCTGGGCGCTGTCGATCAAGTCATTTGCGAGTGAGTATCAGTCTCCCTGGAGCGTGTTACTGCTCAACATAGTCGCATCCACTGGCGCAGCCGGAATGTGGTGCGGGATTTGGTTGCGCGCCGGCTACTCGATAAATTGGTGGTTGGTTGGGGGGCTCACTGTATTGTGGATCTTTCCTACCGTCGGAATGTTCATTCCAGGTATGCACGCTTTGTCTCAGCTGCCGACGTCGATGCTGTCGATCGTGTTCGGAATTTCGCTCAGTATCTGGAGGATTGCGCGCAAGCGGGGCGCGATTAATGCAGGCGACTACGCGCTACTGGCATTGCTCCTGCTGCTCGTACCCGTAAACGGGACCGCCTTCTTTCTTGGGGTCACGAGCGAATCAGAAACCGCCGCCGGTACTGCCTGGCTCATCGCACTAGGTTATACCCCCGTTATGTTCACCGGCATCGGATTGTTCACACTGCTTGGATTCACCCTGGAGGCCATTGCTCGATCGGAGCGACAGGCCCAGATCGATAGTCTCACTGGTGTATTCAATCGTCGGGCGTTCGATAGAGAACTCGAACTGGCGGTCGCGCGCGCTACGCGTTTTCAGAGACCTCTCTGCCTCGTGCTCCTTGACGTGGACCACTTTAAGAGAATCAACGATTCCCACGGCCACCCAGCAGGGGACCGAGTGCTGCAGTCGGTGGCACAGGTGCTCGACGAGGAGTCGCGACAGATTGACATGGTGGCGCGAATCGGTGGCGAGGAATTTGCCGTTCTTTTGTCCGACACTCCAGTAAGCGCAGGTGTGCAACTGGCGGAACGTTATCGTCGATCAATTGAAGAAAGCTCCCGCAACTTTTTTCCCATAAGCGCGAGCTTTGGTGTCGCGAGCCTTGCCTGTGTATCCGGTGGTGCTGCCGAGCTTCTTCGTGCTGCGGATCTCGCGCTTTACAACGCAAAGCGAGGAGGGCGCAATCGAGTGTGTGCAAGCCGCGACGAGCCTTCGCTTCCTTTGGATGCGGGTTCTTCCAGTGCATCGTCTGAGCAAATCAATGCCGTTGCAGATTAAGGGTTCTGAGATCTTTCGCTCTAAACCTCTTCATGCGGCTCTAGTTACGAACAAAGGCCATTCACGGCACTCTGCGCTTTGCCACTGCGCGCCATGCAGAGGCACACGGGACTTGTTCAAAGGCTCTCTCGAACAGGCCGACTGAAAAATTCTGCTCGGCAAACATCTCGAGAAGACCTTGCAACAGTGTTCCGGAATGCGTGAGGCGATATCGGTGCTAGCCGCTCACACGTCTTTGGTTAAGCGCGATCAGTTCAACAAAATCCTCTTCAAGTATTGTGCAGAGCTGCTCCGTAGTGACTTCTACCGCCACGGCGCTGGCACTCTCTATGAAGACCGGCTCGCTATGCCAGACTTGTGATGAGAAAAAGTCGCGTGCTTCCGAGTAGCGTTTTTCGTTCTGCGCCAGTGCCCGGGGATCGATACGCAGTGACGTCGGACGGGAAGCATCTCGGGTAGGGGATTGATCGGATGATAGGGCTGCGATGGGCTTGGCGTGGCGTATTGACACAATGACCGATACGAACCCGAACTGCTCTAGCTGAGTCCGAACGGCCGACTCTAACCTCGGGTCATTTTCCAACTTGTCATCCAACTTGTCATCCAACAAGGTGCAGTCCTGATGAGTAGGCGCATGTGCAGGCAGTGTGTCGGCGGCGACTCGATTCCAAGCGCTTGTTCGTGCCTCAGCCGGTTGCTGCACCTGCCCGGGAGTGTCAGGCTTACGTGTAGGGGATGCAAGCGCTTCGGTTCGACTATTGCCCGGCGAGCCTTGCTTTTGATCGCACGACACAAGGCCTGCCGCCAGGCACATGCACGCTAAGCACGCAAAAACAGGCAGCCGACAGTCTGTCAAAAGCCCTGATCTCGCGCAGTTCCAATAGCCTGAAGAACGTCCAATCGACCGAAACCGTAACGGTGATCCTGACCAGACTCACCCAGGGCTTCGACCGACCCGGTGAGCAAATCCTGCACTAGAAATGCCCGTGAATCATCTGCCACACTCGCGAGCCGATTAGTTGCGCTGAGCAACAGTGCCATAGCGCCGGACACGTGAGGAGTGGCCATCGAGGTGCCATTGAACACTTCGTAGCCACCTCCCGGTACGCAGGAGAGCACGGCGACCCCGGGCGCTGATATCTCTGGTTTTGAGTAGGTTATAGGTAGGTTCCGTGGCGGAATCACGCTGGATGTGCGCAGCTGCTGTGTACGACCACCGCTGAACCCGGCGACGATATCCTCTACATCGGTAGCACCCACCGCAAATGCGAATAGGTCACTTCCCGGTGCGCCGGTCGTTTGAGCTCCGTCGTTGCCAATAGCCGTGACGACCGGTATGCCCGCCAGCAGGCAGTTGAGGATCGCCGTTTCGTAAGTGTTCTGAACAAACGGGCTTAGATCCAAACCGCCAAGAGACATACTGATCACGTGGGCGCCAGCAGAATTCAAAGCCCAGTCAATCCCGGCAAGTACCTGGGCGTCTGTGCCTCCGCGACTGCCATCGAGTACGAGACCTACCGCTAACTCGGCATCTGGCGCAACGCCGATCCACTGACCGCTCTGATTCCCACCTGCCACGGTGCCGCAAACGTGGGTACCGTGAGCATCCGAGTCGCGGGGTGATGTGGAGACGAGCGCACCGCCAGCATTAAACTCGGCGAACGTCGCAATTTTACCTGCTAGGTCGGGATGTGTGGCGTCAACGCCCGTGTCGAGAACGGCCACTCGCACTCCTGCGCCTTTGACTCCGAAGGCGCCCCAGGCAGCCAGCGCGCCGCAAGCCTCGAGTCCCCAGGTGCTCGCGGTCCTGTTTTGCAGATTGACGGGCAGCTGGTTGATTTTACGCACCGGAGGAACTTCGAGTTGGCGATTGCGATGAACCGTCGTCAGCTGGGCATCTCGAAGTTCGTGCAGCTCGGAGCGGCTGAGAAGAAGACGTGCGGCGCCAGAACTCAGGAAGTGAGGAAGCGAGTCTGTAGCGAGTCTTTCCAGTTGGGCCTTTACGCTTGAGTGTTTAGCCAGCCTTCTAAAGGCGGCTTTGGTGTGCTTTTTGATTTGAGAGGCCGTGCTTTGTGCGGGAAGCTGGGCGATCTGAGCGGCAAAACTGCTGGCGAACTCCCGCAACATACGGGTTTGTTTCGCTGTCGGCCGCTTTCGTTTCTTGACTTCACTGAAGGTGGTTCCGACGCGTGGCACGATTTCCTGCGGGTCGACCAGCATGCGGCGATTCCTGACAGCCTCGATTGCCTGTTGCATTAGGTCCGTGCACGCCTCACCAATACCCGTATCGACTTGAACGATCACATCGAGCTGGTCTTTGTCTCGCTCCTCATCGGTCGCAGTGTCCAGTACCTCGTCTATCTGTTGATTCACATTCATAGATTGGTTCCCCCGTGAAGGAGTTGGAATCACACAAAAAAAAGTAGCACAGGGGGGCAATGCGGCCAGTCGAAACGGCGAAGACTGTCGACTGAGTCAATTTGATGGGAGGCGAGTAGCCTGAACGACAATTGTTTTTCCTGCGGCAAACGCAGACAGAGCAATGCACCGTTGGTCAGATGGAGTGAATCAGACAGCCATTGTTTGGTGTGCATACGACGGGCCCAGCGATCACCTTCGGTTCAAGAAATCGCCAAGATTGAGAATTACTTACAATTGACATCTATTTTCGAATGGCTCTACGCTCCGCGCGCTTCACACGCCGACGAAAGTAAAAGGGTCCACGTATGTTGTTTCTGTTGCCAGGTCAGATTAAGGCGAATCCCTGTCATGAGGTACGCAAGCTCCACGGCTTCAGGACGTTTTGCAGCGCACTGATAGGGTTTCAGTTCCTAGCCCTGGATTCCCACCTTAGCTGGGCACAAAGCAGCAGTGATGCGTCCACGACTCGCGAACGCGAGATAGAGGAAGTACTGGTTATTGGCACCAATCAGAGCCGCTACATCATTGATACGACCGACCCGAACACTGGGCTCGATCTGGACTTCCTCAGTAATCCCAGAAACATCTCAATCATACCTGAGCAACTCGTCCTGGATCGTAAGATCACTACGCTTGAGGAAGCGCTGCGTAATGTGCCTGGGATCACCGCAGGGGACGGCTTCGGTGGTACCAACGACGACTTTTTTCAACGAGGTTTTCGTCGTAACGCACTCTATAGAAATGGTTTTCGTCGGGCGACCGGGTTTAAAACCAACCTGACCAATATCGAGTACACGCAGGTGATACGCGGCCCGGCTAGTATTCGCTATGGACGGGTTGAACCCGGCGGTGTTGTTGACGTTGTCACGAAAAAGCCTCTGGAGGACGCGCGCTTTTCCGGAGAGTTACGCTATGGGTCTTTCGATGACGGTCTCGTTTTGATTGATTTGTCGCAGCCGATCAACGACAAAGCCGCCGTGCGTCTGGTTGGATCGATGCAGCAGGCTGACAGCTTTCGAGACTTCACCAACATCAATCGGGACACCATAGCAATCTCAGCCCATTATGACTTTGCTCCGTCCACGCGCCTGCTTTTGTCCTATGAATACCGGGATGAAAGCCGACCACTTGATCGAGGCACGATCGCGGTTCCAACACCCGATGGCCTCGTGCTGGTGAACGAATTGCTTGACATACCTTTCAGTCGGAGGTTTGGAGATCCGTTCGAGGAATTCGATACAGACTTTAACTTCTTCGAAGCGATTGTCACTCATCAGTTTGCGGGCTCCTGGAATGCGAAGCTGGGAATAGCGATAGAGGACAGCGTGTCGAATGATCTTCAGTCGCGACCACTCTTGGCTTTTGTAGCGGATGCGGAAAGCAGCTTTATTGATGCCGACGGCTTTCTAACGGGGGCACCTGATTTTTCCGGAGTGTTTGATGACCCCACGGATCGTGTTTTCCTGGCCAAGCGGCTTGATGGAAGTCGGGGCAGGGAGCACAACGCCGACTTCGCGAACTTGCTCATCAGTGGAGAGGTGCAAACAGGTCCCATTTCACACCAAATTTCGTTTGGCGGAGACTTTCGCGATTCGGAAACCATTCGACGTTTTACCACGGGCGCAAGCACCGACGGTGTGAACATCCCGTTCTTTAACATAGCGGCGCCAGTGTACAACTTGCCTTCGGATTTCAGCGTTGACGGTCTTCCGCGCAGTGGCGGCGACCAGCAAGACACTGGCGTCTTTATCAATAGCTATACAGAGCTTACCGAACGCCTGGGTGTTCTATTGGGAGTACGTTATAGCGAGACCGAGTCAAATGTGTCCTTCGAAGGACTTGGAGTGCTGGCGACCGATAAGTCTGAAGGCACCACGCCCCAGATCGGTTTCTCTTTTGCCGCGACTGACGATATTTCAATCTACGGGTCCTATTCCGAGTCTTTCCAACCAAACGGGATTTTTGACAACGGTGAACGCGTTGTGATCATCGATCCGGAAGAGGGTGAACAGCTCGAATTCGGTGTAAAAGGAGAGTTTTTAGAAGGCCGGCTGCGGGCTAGTTTCGCGGTGTATGACATCCAGAAAACGAACGTTGTAATTGGGGAAGACGAGCTGGGCGTTCCGATCCTTGCAGACGGCGCCACCTCGGAGGGTGTGGAATTCAGTGTCACAGGTCAGCCAATAGAAGGAATGAACATCACCGCCTCATATGCCTACATCGACGCAGAGACCAGCAGTGGCCTGCGGCCATCTGGAGTCGCCGATAATGTGGCCAATATCTATGCATCCTATGAGTGGCAATCAGGGGCACTTGAAGGTCTGGGTATTGGAGGCGGCGTTTTCTACGAAGGTGACCGCTTCGCGGGTCCTTCCAATGTTCTCGAATTGGAAGACTACGTATTAGTTGATGCTTCACTCTGGTACACGATGCGAGCTCCGAGCATGTTCGGGTCAGACGAGGGCACCTTGCGCTTTCAGCTGGCCGTCAAGAACGTTTTTGATGAAGAGTACTTCAACAATGGCGGTGTGGTCCTTCGTATCCCACTCGGCGTGCCGCGCACGGTCTTTGGGTCAGTATCGTTTGACTACTGAGCGACAGAACACTAGCGAACGGCTGAACGCCACAATATAAGGGTATCTTGTTGCTACGGGGAACTATCCATAACCCGCTAGCTCAAAGTTCACCGCGAAGACGAAGCAGTCCCTACCTCCAGCTGGCGACAACCTTGAATAGGCAGAGTTGGCATAGGGTGACAAGCTGTCATACTTTCGCGCCCTCAGATTAGGTTGTTGGAATTCAAAGATGAGTCACGGTTCTGAATGCTCGCCTTTTGTGGTGGGTAGATCTTTTTTAACAAGTCGATTCTTGTGCATGCTCTTGAGTGTTACCGCGAGCACTGCCTCTAGTCTCGCTGTAAGTGACGACGCCACATGGTTCCGCTCGCCGGCGATCTCTCCCGATGGCAAAACCGTGCTCTTTGACTCCCATGGCGATATCTGGTCCGTGCCGATTGAAGGGGGAACTGCACGTGCACTCACCCGAGATGAAGCCTGGGAAGGCCATCCAGTGTGGTCCCGGGATGGCAAGCACATCGCCTTCGCGTCGGATCGTTTTGGCAATCTCGATGTTTACGTTATGTCAGCCGAGGGGACCAACCTCAGGCGCCTCACCTTTCACTCCACCAACGATCTTCCCAGCGACTTTTCCGTAGATGGTTCGAAAATACTGTTCAGCTCGGCGCGTACCGATAGCGCCGCTTCCAGCTATTTTCCGACCCGCGCATTGCCGGAGCTCTACGAAGTTCCGGCTGCCGGCGGAACTCCGCAGATGTTGATGACCAATCCCGCACGTGAGGCGCGCTGGAGTCCGGACGGTGATCGAATCGTTTATCGAGAAGAGAAAGCCTACGAGAACGAGTGGCGCCAGCGTGACGTCAACGCGTTCGCGCGCGACATCTGGATCTATGAAGTAAGCACTGGTGCGCACACCAGGATCACCGACAATCCCGCTGGAGATCATGCGCCGCGATGGAGCGCCGACGGTCAGGCCGTGTTCATGCAATCCGAGATAGACGGCCGGAGCTTCAACGTGCAGCGTCTCGATCTCGAATCGGGAGAACTGCGGGCACTGACTTCTCACACGACCCATCCTGCGCGCGGACTTTCTGTGAGCGATGATGAAACTATTGTTTACAGCTGGCACGGGGAGTTGTTCAGAACTCGTGATGGAGACTCCAGTGAGAAAATTGAAGTCCGGCTCCCGGGCGGCCGGCTGGCAAATACGGCGCAACCAATTCCAGCCTCGCAGGGGATCGCTGAATTCGACGTCTCTCCAGACGGGAAAGAGATCGTCTTTATAAGCCGTGGTGAGGTTTTTGTGACCGATGCCGAATTTGCAAACACCACGCGCATAACAGACACCCCAGAGCAGGAGCGCAGCGCCTCTTTCGCGCCGGATGGCCGCTCGGTGATTTACGCCGGAGAGTACGAAGACGGGTGGGCGATCTTTGAAACGAAGATTGTTGATCAGAACGAACCGCGCTTTTCTCTGGCAACTCAACTTGAATCGCGTCTCGTGTATCGAGCCCTTGATAGAGATGCCTTTCAACCTCTGTACAGCCCGGACGGTGAGTCAATCGCTTTTCTTGAAGGACGTGATGCCATACGGGTGATAAAGAAGAATGGTAGCCAACCCGTTACGGTGTTCAGCCGCGAGCTAAATTACTCCTATGCCGATGGCGATCTGAGCTTCCGCTGGTCTCCAGACAGCCGTTATCTGGTCGCGGAGTACGCCCCGCGCGGAAACATCTTTTATCGGGACATCGGCATTGCACCAGCCGACGGGCGTGGTCAACCGGTCGATGTCTCGCTGAGCGGCTATGCCGATCTTGCGCCCGAGTGGCACTCCGGCGGGGAAGTTGTGACCTGGATGAGTGACCGCTTCGGTGAGCGCTCTCACGGTTCTTGGGGTGCGGAGTTCGATGTTGTGGCCGCATTCCTGACCGAAGATGCCTGGATGCGCTTTGAGCTTAGTGATCAAGAACGAGCCCTGTTGGCCGAAGAGACTGTTCCAGCCGCAGAAGAAGAATCCGAGGAGCTGACCGATGCTGACGAGGAGTCGTCAGACTCGGACTCGGAATCAGAAGAAGAGCCCGTATACGACATCGCCTCGCTGCTGAACCTTCCCGAGGCGACACCGGAGGATGAACCGCTCGATCTTGACCTTGATTCGGTGCGTTATCGAACGGTTCGATTGACGCAGCACTCATCCGACATCGCTGGTGCTGCCCTCAGTCCTGACCTGTCAGAGCTGTACTATCTCAGCCGAACCGAGGGAGGCTATGACCTCTGGCGGCGTAAGCTTCATGAAGACGAAAACATGCGTGTCGCCAAACTGGGCGCTAGCCAGGTTCAGATGCAGCTTGTCGAAGAGGCCAATGCTCTTGTCGTGCTGGCGGATGGAGCTCTGCTGCGCAGTGAGCTCGGTGATGTTATTGAACTTGCCCCAGTTCAGGTCGGCGGCGAGATGATGTTGCGCGATAGTGAAGAGCGCGCCTATCTGTTCGACCATGTGTGGGAGCAGGTCGACGACAAGTTTTACGACCCGGAGTTTCACGGTGTGGATTGGGACGCGATGCGCGAGTCCTATCAGCCGAAAGTGGCTGCCGTCTCCAACAATCGAGACTTTGCCGAGTTGATGTCCGAGCTCCTCGGACAGCTTAACGCCAGCCATACGGGGATGCGTTACCGGCCCGGCGGAGGCCCAGATGACGACACAACCGTGGCTCTTGGCGCAATTTTCTCTACCGACGCTGAGCCGGGACTACTTATCAGCGAGGTACTTCCCGGAGGTCCTCTGTCGGCATCACGGCTGGCTGTGGAACCTGGGGAGCGAATCGTCGGAGTTGGCGGTGAGAGATTGCTAGTAGATACCAACCCTTATTCGACTCTGCGCAGACCAGTCGATGGCCGACTTCGCTTGACAATAGCCGATCAGCAGGGGGAGGAGCGCATTGTTAGAGTCAAACCCTGGACGCGAGGGGAGGAGGGCGAAGCCCTCTACCAGCGATGGATGGATCGTCGGCGAGCCATTGTTGAAGAGCGTTCGGACGGCCGAATTGGCTATTTGCACATCCGTTCGATGAACGATCGTGGCTTTCGCGAAGTGTTTGATGTCCTCTTTGGCGAAAACCTTGACCTCGAAGCGGTGGTCATAGACACCCGTTTCAATGGGGGAGGGTGGTTGCATGATGATCTGCTCACCCTGTTCCAGGGCGAGTCTTACTTCAATATGCGCCCTCGGGGAAGGGTACAAAGAGGGGCTCCGGAAGAGCGCTGGACAAAGCCATCCATCGTGGTCATGAACGAAGGTAACTACTCGAACGCCCACATGTTCCCTTTCGCATACAAACTCTTTGACGTTGGCAAGCTCGTCGGCATGCCGGTGCCCGGAACGGCGACGGCGGTATGGTGGGAGCGCTTGATGAGTGGAGACCTGATCTTCGGCATTCCTCAGCTACCCTTACTTGATCAGCAGAATCGCCCGCTTGAGAACCAGGAGTTGCAGCCGGATATGCTGGTCGATAATCCGCCAGCGGATGCAGCCAGGGGAATAGACCGGCCATTGGAAGCCGCCGTGGACGAGTTACTGGAGCAACTCGGGTCTTCCGACACCTGACTTTAAGGGCGCTAAAACGCGGTGCCGTCATCCCTGCGGGAGTGCCAGGCCCCTCGGCTCGCTGGATAGGTAGAATCGGTGCTGGTGACCTGCTCGACGCGGTATGGTCTAAGGTCGCCCTCTCGTTACGGAACTGCTCGATGTTGTTTGCGGCAGTCCCTACGGCGATCTAGTCGAAGAGTCGGAAGTAAACACTTCGGTATTCGGGTGAAAGTTGTACCAGGCGAACCAAAACAGTTCGGTTGTGACCTGGAGTCGCCCGTCGAGATCTTCTATGCGGGCCGTGTCATTGTGGGCGTCCCAGTAAACCCGGTAACGGCTGTCTCCCACCGTATCCAGGAAATCAGCGACCCCTAGCTTCTTAAGTTCGGAATAGGGATAGGCTTTTGCAACGCCGTTGACTTCTACACCCAAAACGCGTGCTTTTGTGTGGAACTGTTTTGGCGCCTGACGCAAAACCTCGAAGAACAAAAGTTCGGAGGTTTCGTAGCCCGTGTAGGGATCATGCCGGTAGTTGCGCTTGAAGCCCTGATCGTCAGCAAGTACCAGGGTTTGTGGGTGCTCCTGCCGCCAGGCTTGCCACGAGGTCACTACCATGGGCAGCTGATGCAGGGGTGTGCCGGCCATAGGGCCCGCGATCGCACTCCCCGTCAACTGAGACCACAGCGAATTCGTTTCCCTATCGAAGAGGAGTACATCGCTGTTGTACAGCAGTCCTGATACGCCAAACTTCAGTGGACCCTGGTTGGTAACCGGAGCAGAAAACGCGGTACCGGATCCGCACAAGGGGCAATACACGATTGCAAACGCCTTGCCATCGACCTGATCATTAACGATCTCGTGCCAGTTGAGAATGTGCCGGGGATAGGCAAAGTACTCACCCCCAAGCTCAAATCCCAGGATCTTGTCAGTATCACTCAGGAATTGTACTTCCTCGGCTGAGACGTACTTTGGGCTGTTCAGTGCTGGAATAGTGTCACGTGAGGGGCCACCAAATTCTATAGCGCTGCGTTCGACACGCAGATCGGATACGTCGAAGCCACCGAGCTCATCGAACGCCAGTGTCTGTTCAGCTCTGACAGCGCCAAAAATGATCAGCGAGAGCGAGACTAGACTTAGAGTTCTCATCGAGTACGGTCCACGAGGTCAAGCACAACAGCCGTATCTTCAGTGAGTGAAATCGCTGCGGCCTCAAATCCCGGAGGGCCGTAGCGCCCGGCATCACTGGAAAACGCATAGGGTTCTCTCGGAAAAATTCCGAAGCTGCGATCAAGTTTCTTGTTGCCATTGAGATCCTGAAACACGGCGATTGCATAGCGACCTGGGGGTAGGCCGTGAACCTCAATCACCTGCTCTTCGGCGAGAACGAAGCCGATTCGACCGCGCAGCATCTGATCTTCACGGAGCCAACTCGCGGGGGTGTGGTAAACGGCCAATCTCAAAACGCCGTCGCAGCATCGGAGGTTTCTTACGTTTACGATCACCGACAGGTCTCCCTCCCGAACCGGGAGTGCGGTGGGGGTGGGTGCTGAAGTGGTTTCGCAGCCGGTCAAACCCAGGTAGAGGGCAGCGAAAAGTGCCGAAAGTGTCATGGATCGGCGAGCTTTCGCAAGAAATTGACTGAGAGGAAGACCCATCACTTGGGTTTAGGACCGCTACGGTGCCCTAGAGTTTCCCGGACCGCATTCAGGCGCCGCTTCACTATGCCAGAGACAAGTAGCCTGACAGTCAGGAAACGGAATCTCTGATTTAGAAAAGTGCTTCTACATAGACATAGTCGATCAGCTCATCGATTAGTCTGGATGGGTTTTGCGGCCAGCCATAGTCGACCGTCCAATCGATGCCGCTGATGTAGTTAGTCGAGGAATCAGCGGGAAAACAACTGATGTGAATTTCTCCAGGCGCGCCGTCGAGGATGCCGAAACTATCCCCGGGCTCTTTGAGGCAGGCTGTGAGATCAACCATCTGCACAGACTCGAAACCTGCGGCCACGATGACTTCATAGCCATGGTCACGAAAGCGCAGCTGGGTCGACAACGTACGCATAGTTTCGAGCTGGCTTATGCTACTGGTGAAAGCACCAGGGCGCAGTTTTGACCGGTAGTCGTCGGTAACGAACAGACGGCCCGTCTGCCCAGATGATTTAACGCGACCGACGGCGTCCATGTCGTTGCAATCGGCTGCGCCGTTTTCGATACCCGCGACTGAAAGAAAAAAGTCGCGATGAGAATAGGCGCTCTGGTTTGCTTGCGAGCTCGAACTATCGCCGGAAACCGGACTAGGGTAAACAACATGATAGGCGTGGCTGCCAGAGCTGTTGGTTAATACGGTTTCGCGCAACTCCCAGGTGCCATCGCCAATGGAGAAGCGATATCCCGGTTCATGCCAGCGCGCGGTATAGCTGACTGGCTTGCTGTACGCGGGCTGCAGGCTCCCGTAGCGGCTTGCACAGGGATCGGCCTTTACGGATTCGCTCACCGATGTACCCGCTAAAATCAGACAGCCGACGTAACTTGCCAACGACCATCCGGACCGCGACCCAAGCCGTGCGTAGGAGACTGACTGATGCAGCACTGCCGCTATTCTCCGCCTTGTTTATCGTAACAATATACTTTGTTTGACAGAGTTTGGATTTTTCACCTCGGAAGCAGATTCCACATTCCCGACTTGACTTTGGGTGAGAACGAAAAGTTTTCACCCGAACTGGCAGCGTAATTTAATCCGTGGAAATTCCGATAAGTTACACGACAGCCATATGGCCCATTTATTTGTGCGAGGCCTTCGTACCGGAATCTACCTGATTCTGAAGGCTGTTCATTGCCTCAAATCGACGTGGCTCGGTTTTGATTAGACATTTGTAGGGATCGAGTGCATCGGGGCAGTGCAGCTCTATGCCATCCGGGTACGATGTAATGTTCTGACAAACCGCATGAAACCTGGTGCCGGAGTCGTCCATATCCTCAGACGAAAGCTCTCTGGGTCTGCAGCTCGTTTCGTACGACAAGAGGCGAACGATCTGATACTCAGGTATCGCTGCGTGGAGGGCAGCCGGTCGGATAAGAACAACCAGCACTACAGCAACAGAGCAGACCCGGATCGTTGGGGTTACCCCTGGCATGCTGCGCTCTTCTTCCGTTGCCCCGGTTGATGAGTCCTGACGGGAAGCACACGTGACAACGTGGAATCTCTGAGGACAAAGTGATGCCAGATGGTGGCCGTCAGATGCAATAACACGCCTCCGACCAGCACCCAGGCCATCGCCGCGTGGGCGTTGCTCGCGATAGCGTGTAGGGCGTCATTTTTCTCCATAACTACTGGCACAATCTCCATGCCAAAGAACTTAATGGGTTTGCCGTAGGCCAGTGAGCGCAGGAATCCGCTGGCCACCAGTCCAAGTGGCAACAGCAGAAGAACGATGTGTACTGCTCGTGCGGCAATTTGTTGTGTGGGTGACCCATAGATGGGGAGAAAACCCTCGCGAACACGATTCACAACACGAACACATAGAAGAAATGCAATTCCAACTCCGAAAGACTTATGCAGCTGTATCAGGGCCACCTTTTCCTTGCTGAAAGATAGACTGTCCAGGTAGAGACCAAAACCGATCATAGCGATCAACGCCAGTGCGAGGATCCAATGGATTGCCCGCGTCAAGACGCCGTATCGCTCCGATGATTGGGTAGGTACTTCTGCGCTGCTCAACAGGCCTTTGGTCATGTGTGAAAGTTTGAAAACCGTAAGTCTTCAGGTTGCGACAATCGTTTTAGCCTGAGGTGTTTCGTCACGGATTGGTCGCGGTTGATGAGGCCAATTCCTCGGCTGGCTCCAGCCAGATCTGCCAGCGCGCGCTGCCGTCGATCTGAAGTTTGTATCGTCCTGGGTTTTTGATGACGTAGTCACCTTCACCGCCGCCACCCAGATGAAGGTTCTGCAGTACCTCATTGCTCTCTGTGAGAACGTACAGCACGAATATCACTCCCTGGCTTCGAAATCGAAGACGTGTGGGCTCAGCGACAGTAAACAGCTCCGTTCTGAAACCAAGCTTTCCCGAGTAGTCTGGCGGTGCATTGGCCTGTGCAAGCTGATCGAAACACGCCAGGCGCTTTGCGTCTGGGAGTGCGCGACAATCTTGTAGTGCGTTTCGAAGTGCGGCTATCGGGCTTCGAGGGGCTTCCCTGATGTCGTCAGAGACGAGATCAGCGCCACAGGCTGATCCAGACGAAAAGCCAGCGGCTACCAATAGGGTGAAGAAGCAAGCCCTCAGTGCGGAATCATGCACTTAGTTTCCCTGCATCATTTCGCGCGTTCTTGTTTCACCCGGTTCTCGAACTCCCAGATAGGTTCCCCGGTTTGCCAGTTGTGCGGACAACCCTTACATCCGTCCATGACCGCGTCCTGCCAGATGGTGTATCGCTTGAGAGTGCCCGTGAAATCAGCATTGGCGAGGTTGGAGTTGTAGAGCTTTGCTTCCTGCAAATCGGAGTTAATCAGTGTCGCTCCCTCGAGGTTGATTTTATTGGCGCGCATCATCTCGAGCGTAGCGGCCCGAATTTTGGCGCCGCTCCAGTCGGCACCAGATGACCTGGCGTGGGAGAGGTTGGCACCAGATAGGTTCGCTCTGCGCGCTTTACTGCCCTGAAGGAACGCCGTTTCCAGATTCGCGCCTTCTAGGTTGGCCTCGTCAAGGATGGCGCCGCGTAAATTTGCGTGACGTAGATCGGCTCGAGCGAGCTCGGCGCCTTTCAGGTTGGCGCGAGACAAGTCTGCTCCTCTTAAGTCTGCAAATTTCAGGTCAGCGCCTTCGCAGCTCGTCTGAGGCTTGATTTCACAACCGTTAACGATCCACGGGTCTGGGCGTGGTTCCTTATTGACGATCAGTTCATACGCGGTGGCAGAGAAGGAACCGGCGAGCAGGGCGGCGGTGCTAAACAGTCGGAGCGGTCGGCGCGAGAGAGATAGCGTATTCATTATTAAACTCCTGTTTCTTTGAGGGGACCGAGAACGCCAAAAAGGCCCGACGCCATGCGCCGGGCCTTTCCTTATCAATCCGGAGGAAGATCCAAAACTGCGCCCCCGGATCTGGACGGCGCGTCTTAGCGAGACGCTACCCTTCCGGCCGTGACATCCGACAGTGCGAATACCCAGAACGATCCGCCTTGGCTCACGTTCTCTGTCATGTCCGCCATGTCGCCACCCCAGAGCGGGACAGCACCGCCGTAGCCTGATGCCAGTGCCAGATACTGCACACCATCGACTTCATAGACGATTGGCTGCGATACCACCCCGGATCCCGTCTGGAACCTCCAAAGCTCCTCGCCCGTCTTGGCGTGGAATGCCTTGACGTAGCCGTCAGCCGTTCCGGTAAACACCAGATTGCCAGCTGTCGTTACGACGCCGCCCCAGAGCGGCATTTCTTCTTTATGCTCCCATACGATTTCACCGTTGGTCGGATCGATCGCGCGAAGGGCACCGACGTGATCATCGTACTTGCGCTTGATACGGAAACCCTGGCCGAGATAGGCGAGACCCTTGTTGTAGGTCACGTTTTCGGTCCAGTAGTCCTCCGACCAGTCGTTAGATGGAATGTAGAAGAGTTCCGTTTTCTGGTTGTAGGCCATCGGCATCCAGTTGGTACCGCCCAAGAAAGGTGGGGACACCTCTATGGATTTACCTTTGGTCTCACCTTCGGCCGGGGGAGGGGGGCGCTGGCCTTCAACCTCATAGGGGCGACCCTTCGCGACGTCCCAACCTGTGGACCAGGTTATTTCAGGTACGAACGGATAAATACCGATTGCGCCGCCTTCCTGCTTCGAGATCATCCCGTTGCGCTTGGTCATATAGTCCAGATCGGTGACAAAGAAATAGCCGTTCCGGTCTGCGTGAGCACCCGCACGGATTTTCTTGCCGTCCTTCTTCATCTCGAAAAGCGTGATGGGGTTGTTACCGGAGTAGTCCCAGGCATCGTTCGGTGTGTGCTGGAAGAAACCAACCGGCTCGCCGGTGGATGGCTCAATGTAGACCTGGCCCGAGGTGTACAGGCTGTCATAGTCCTCATGGTTGTCACCATCGGAGCGATACCAGGTGTTCCAGGGGGCGGGGTTTCCTGTCCCTATCACAATGGTGTTTGTCTTTACGTCATAAGTAGCGCTTTGCCACGGTGCACCGCCGCCGTGATTCCAGGAGTCCACTTTGGTGCCGTCTGGGTTATTTGGCCAAGACGGTGCTTTAGGATCGCCTGTGGTTGTCGAATCCTCACCGGCCAATCGGCCCATATGGCCTTCTACCATGGGTCGCATCCAGAGCTCTTCACCAGTGTCAGGATCTCGGGCAAACAGCTTGCCTACCACACCGAACTCATCACCGGAAGAACCGTGAATCAGCATGACCTTCTTGGTCTTCTTGTCGCGAACGATTGTCGGTGCACCGGTCATGGTGTAACCCGCTTCGTAGTCCGCGAATCGCTTGCGCCAAACCGGCTTTCCCGTGTCCTTGTTCAAGGCCATTACCGAGGCATCCAGGGTCCCGAAGAATATTTTGTCGCCGTAAAGCGCAGCACCTCGGTTTACAACGTCGCAGCATGGTCGTATTCCTTCCGGCAAACGCGCTGAATAGGACCACTTACGCTCCCCGGTTTTGGCATCCAGTGCGAAGATGCGTGAGTACGAGGCTGTGACGTAGAGCGTGCCATCATGCAGCAGAGCCTGGGTTTCCTGACCACGCTGCTTCTCGTCACCGAACGAGAAAGACCAGACCGGTTTGAGTTCCGCTACGTTGGATACGTTGATGTCCTTAAGTTTGCTGTAGCGATGGTTGCGTACACCCATGCCCCAGCTGACAACCTGATCTGTGGTTTTTTCGTCGTTAACGATGTCACGCCAGGTGACGTCTTTCGCCTGGAGCCCTGTCGAGCCTAACCCCAACGTCGCCGTTGCGGTCGCTACGGCTAAGGCTCGCATTGCGAATCTTCCGTGCTTCGGATTGTTCATCTTGCATTCCCCCTGTGGGATTATTCGTTAGAGTCTTCGGCGGGATACGAGATGAATATCATCGTCGCCAGCGCCAGCAGGACTACACCGTCCTATAACCTTCCTATAAGAGTCACGTGCACTTGGCGTTTTTGCTGGGGACACCCAGGAACGGCGCCATGGCCCATCCTCTCGGAATAAAAGTGTAAGAAGACAATTTTGAGGATGTCCTGAGACGAGTCTGAAGAAACTCTGAAATTGGCAGGTACTTTGGTATTGCCTCCAGGGGAGGTTGCAAGTCCGGGCTAGAGGACGAATTCGGTGAGATTGACCGTTAGTGGAGAAGAAGCGGGCGTGGGAAGAGCAAGCGTATTTGCTATCGAACCCTGGGTTATCACAGGCTCAACTAAGTTTGAACCCGACACCCCTAACGGTCTTAATCTGCGGGGCGTCCGGGCTGACCGCCAGTTTGCGCCGCAGGTAACCGACGTAGACATCAGTGGTGTTCAGAGTGACTTCTCTAGCGGCCCCCCAAACGACCTGCAGCAGCGTGCTGCGCGAAACCACTTGCCGTGGATGACGAGCCAGGTAGGTAAGTACATCAAACTCGCGCAGAGTGAGGTCCAGCACCGATCCATCCACGGTCGCCTCGCGCGCAAGTGTGTCGACCTCGAGTGAGCCAAATACTATTTTTGTGTCCTCATGGCCCTGATAGCGACGACGCACAAGAGCACCGAGTCTTGCTACCAGCTCCTCAATTTCAAATGGTTTCGTGACGTACTCGTCTGCGCCGACCTCGAAGCCCTCGAGTTTGTCTTCGAGAGCGTCCCTTGCTGTGAGCATACATATGGGGATGACACTGCCCATGCTTCGTATCTGACGACACAACTCGAAGCCATCGATATCCGGAAGCATGAGGTCGAGAATGACTACGTCGAAATGCGCGCTCTTTAGCAGCGACAGAGCAGGTGTTCCCGTGCGGATCCATTCAAGGTTAATGCCGTGGTTTCGCAATCCGTTGCGAATGACGCGGCCGATGCCCGCGTCATCCTCGATGAGAAGCGCATAGATGTCGTCCGGTGTCGGCATCGGCTAGTTCAGGGCGGCGTACCTGATGTACGCCACAGCAAATGCAGCACTGATTCCCGCCACATGCAGAACCGGCAGATACATTGACCTTGGTGCCAGCGTTAATAGCATATTGGGTCTTTCTTAGAGTTTTCTTAAAATTAAATGGAATAAGGATAGTGTAAGCGAGAGCGGGACCTTAGTGCCACCCGGTCCGGCATTCATCGCTATGGAGCTACCGATTAGAGAAGAGGGACGACTATCAAGACGCGAACAAGGGTGGTGATACCGAAAGAAGGACTCATCGATTTTTAAATTAAAAACAATCGGATAAGGTACTTTAGTTAGTTAGACTATTAAGTCGCTAACTCTTATCAATCGCGATTCGGACCGTTCTAAAAGCCATCAGCATTTAGATCCAATAATGCAATACCGATCGGCTTGCAGATTGCTCCACGGTCAGGTTCCGGTAACCGTGTACTTACCCTTGAGATCCTTAAGGCCGGCCCGTATTAGCTTTTCGAGTACGCCCAAATCAGCGTCTGCCAGCTTATTTATGTACAAACATGACTTGCCATGCTTATGTTTTCCCAGTTTCTCAAGCAGGCTCTGGAAGTCGGCATAGCCGGGCATGATGTAGATCGATAGATTGCTCTTGCGGGGCGAAAAGCCCGTGGCGAGAAAGTCACCTTCGCGCCCGCTTTCATAGCGGTAGTGGTACGACCCGTAGCCAACCATAGAAGGCCCCCACATTTTGGGCTCCCATCCAGTGATTCGCCGGAACAGCGCATCGAGAGATTCGGCGTCGGCTTTGCGCACCGGATGTTCTACCCTCGCAATGAAATCAGCGGGATCGGTCTCTGTTGCTGCGGTCTTATTACTACTCATGCTCGCCACTCCAGGTCAGAACTGTTGGAATTTGCGACTGAACGTATCCTTAGGCACCCTCGACATCACGTTGCTTGGCGCTTTTTTCGGCAATGGGTGACCACGGCCGACTATCAAGATCTGAGGGTTGCCAGCCACGGTTTACGTCTATTCCTGTGACCCACCATCGATGCGCATGAATCGCTACGGGAGCGCGCACACGTTCATTGAATGTAACCGGCAGAAGTACACCACTGTGCTGTTCAAAAGCCTCAAAAGTGACGTCGACGTGCGCGCCCTGGGTAGTTCGGTAGCCTTCAAGTGTGATCTCTACCCGAAACGTTCGAAATGTCTCGGCATCGATCCATAACACCAGTTCGTCGTGTTGCGAGAACCCAAGGCCGGGCTGCAGTTCGCGGTGAATCAGGTGGTAGCTTCGTCCCCGCTCGCGTCTTTCTTCCAGATACGAATAAGTTGGCTGAGTCCCCGTTGCTGCGATCTGAGCGGCTGGCGCGAGCGGCCCCAGTGAAAACAGCAGGAAGGAATCCGCGGTCAGCGCGGTCGACGCCAGCACATCCGGATCGGTTGTCTCCACATCGTCATACCAGACACGCACCCGTTCGCGGTTCCTAAACACCCGCTTTGTTCCCGCTGGGCCTTCGTAGAAGGCAGCGTACAGGCCCCGCGAAGGCTCGATGCGTTCCTGCGAACGGACTCTATAGCGATGGTCCGTTACCAAAGGCTGAATCCGGGTGATGAGAAACTTCCAGCGCCCGTCCAGACTCACGTTGAGATCATGAAGAGCACTCAAGTTCTCCCCGCCATGGGCCGCATACGTTTTGGCGAACAGGGCGTCCCCTGTGAGCGTTTCGCTAATAGCAGCGGGCTCGGGTGAAGGACTACAGCACCCAGGACGCGGGAAAGGCGATGGTGTCGCGCAGGCGCCGATCAGCAAAAAGACGAGCAGCGGGCTCAGTTTTCGCAGCGTCACCATGTTAGTGCCACCGAGCCACTTCTACTGTTTTCGTGAGCCATGGGGTTCTCGGGGTCGCGTTTACTTGCTGCCGAACTCCGTTTTGAGATATTCGGTAAAAGCCGCCCAAGACTGCTGATCGGCCTGGCGCTGATAGCGACCGCTGCCAAAGACGGTGAACGCGTGGGGTGCTCCACTGTAGGTGGTCATCTCGTGTCTAACACCCGCGGTTTCGAGTTCATCAGCGAGCGTCGCAAAATCCTGCATGGTGATCGCTGTGTCGGCGCTACCGTGAAATACCAGGACTTTACCTTTCGTGCTTTCGTAGTTTTGCCCCTCCGGAGTACTCAACCCTCCGTGAAATGTGGCGAAGCCATTGAGCTCTGCTCCAGATCGCGCCAACTCGAGCACCGCAGCGCCGCCAAAGCAGTAGCCCATCGCCACAGTGCCGCGCTTGTTGGCGCCTTCCGCGTAGGCCGACGCAAGTGCTGCTTTGAGTAGCGCGCGCATACGCTCGCGGTCCTTGTACAGCTCACCCGTATGTTGCCGCTTGTCTGTGACCGTAGTTGGCCTGACCCCCGCGCCGAACAGATCTGCCGCGAAAGCGTCGTAACCCATTCTGGCGAGCATATTGGCTCGACGCTCTTCGTATTCGGTGAGTCCATCCCAGTCGTGGACGATCAGTACAAGTCCCTTTGAGTTTTCCGCAGGCGAAAAATATCCTTCAAAATTCTCATCCCCCAGGGTGTATTGCACGGACTCCCCCGCAGCGACACCAATGGCACCGAAAACGAGCTGGACCGTAAGAGCGCCGACAATAAGCGTGCAGATAAGCGGTATGCTTCGCTTCATGGACTTCCCCGGATCATTTGTTAACTCCGCGCTTAGCGTAGCAAATCTACGCAGCCATCAAAGTGTTGTTAAGTCCTTCGTAGTCTCACGAAGGACAACGAACCTATACGATTGATGGTAGACGAGGTCAAATCCGGCCGTAAGACGACGACACCCCGGCACAAAAAGCGTGCGATTAACAATCTCTGGCGTTGAAGGAATCAGTGGGCAGCGATAGCTTATGCCCTTTCCCGGCATTGACCAGGATCCACACCAGACGTTATCTCCATGAGGCATAAGGCGACGATGGCAAAGCAGACGATGACAAAGCAAAAGGAGAGGGCGTTGTGAACACCATAAACGTATCTGGCAATTCAGCTAGGGAGCCTCTGAGTGCGCCGAGCAAAGCTCAGGTGCAGGGGAAGTTGTACCGACAAGGATGTCATAACGATGGAAACTGTGCAGTGGTTTCCCGTGGGTGCAAGTCCCACCCGGGCAAGGCTGGTCCCCACCCGGAA
>JBCCPL010000040.1:0-40704 GCA_039111155.1 Pseudomonadota bacterium
GCCACCCAGCTTATAGGTCCACTGACCTTCTGAGAACTTATAGTCCGAGTACCGAAGGCCAGCCTCGATTCCAAGGTCGCGCGCGCCGCTTAACTCGCTAAGGAGTGGAATCTTTAGTTCGGCAAATGTTTCAAAAACCTCGTCGGTACCGCGGACCGCCGCTTCACCGCGAAAACCGAGTGTGTCGCCGGCGAATAGGACCTCATCCGCGCGAAAATCGGCCTTATCCTGGCGCCAAGAAGCACCCGCAGCCAGATCTATGGCCCCGGCCCAACCTTTAAACAAGGGTCCTGTCACGAAGAAAGCTAGGTTAGTCTGGGAGCGTTCGGTTCGATTCTCGACATTATCGATTCGAAGAAAATCTGCGGCGTCCACCGATATGTTTCCAGGTCCGAATGGATTCACCGGTACGCATCCGCCTTGTGGATCGACACACTCACCAGTGGCGGGACTTACCAACACGCCTTGCGCAAAGCGGGACTCTGATGCGTCATTCAAAAACAACGTACTTTCAGAATTGTCGGTATAGCTCAACCACCCGTCGTAATCCCAGTGGTCGCTGAGTTGCCCACGGACTCCAACGACAACCCTCAAATAGTCGCGTTCGTTTTCAGTGATACGCGGTCCTACCTCACTCAATCGGCGGCCGTAAGGAAACGTGGCCGTGACGCCGTCCGATGAAAAGTTGTCTGCCAGCAACTGAGACGTGCTAGCGGTCAGCAAAGGGTTGTCGAGGTTGACGGTGAGGGCGCCACCTGCGCTTACAGACGCTAAACGCGATCTTGACTCGTTACGGGTGAAGCTTATTTCGGAATACAGCTCAGCCGCGCTCGTAAGTGTTACTTCAGAAAAAAAGCCAGCGTTAAATCGTGTCAATGGAACCTGTAAATAGTTGAGCGGAGCAAAATTAAATTGGTCTTCTGGATTATTAAAGACGCGAGGGTTTCCGGCCGGATCAAAAACAGGGAATCCAACGTCCATGCCTAAATCGACTGGTTGAAAAATCAACAGTTCTGGTACGCGAAACGACCCGCCTGGCTGAAGACTCCCCGTAAAGTCGCCGTCTACGAGGGCAAGCCGGGTGAATTCCCGTTCCCCCGCAAGCAGAGAATCGCGCTCCAGAACACCCACGTAGCCGGTGATTCGTCCACGGTCGTCAAAAACTTCAGACCCGTAGGTAATATTGATGTCCCGAGACTGCGCGTCTCCATCCGCTGTAACACCGAAGTCCACATCAAGGCCTAGGCCGTCCACATCTGTGCGGGTGATGAAATTAACTACGCCCGCGACTGCATCCGATCCGTAGACCGCCGCAGCACCACCGGTGATCACTTCCACTCGATCGATCAGCGTTCTCGGTAGGTTGTTCACGTCGAAAGAGTTACCGACTCCTGAGGGCGCGAGCCGACGGCCATTGAGGAGCGCCAGTGTGCGGCTGGCCCCTAACCCCCGCAGATTGACCCTTGCAGTGCCATCGCCTGGATTGTTTGATGTACGCCCAAAATCGGGTGCTAGCTGGGGCAGTCGTATCATTACCTCATCGAGGGTGAGCCGGCCCGCAGCCTCAATTTCGCGGCGGTCTACGGTTTGAATAGGGGTTGGGGAAGTGAAGTCTCGACGTTTAATGCGACTGCCCGTCACAACGACTTCTTCGAGAATCAGCGGCTCGTTAGAACTCTGTGCAGACGCAGGAATCGGTAATCCCGTCGTAATCATCAGCAGCGAAAGGTACACGCCGATACTGATTCGCCTCGCTGCGTCCTCTAGCCTAGTACAGATCCAGCCAGTCGTGACCAAACAGGGAACGCACGAGTTGTTTGCTCTACCGTGCAGACAAACATGCATGGTTCAGTTCTCCACGCCAGTTCTTTTAGTTCGGTGTAGCAGGCCTCTAAGCAAGGCTACTTGCTACTTACGTTCTCTCTCAAAGGCATCGATGAAGTCAAACTGATCGTCGGCCCTTTCCACCTTGGCGCGTTGCTCTTCGAGGTCTTCTTTAACGGCTTCCAACAGGACGCGGAACTGAGGATTGTCGCGCAACGCATTCCAGCGAGCATCGTGCTGCAAAAAAATCAATTGACGCCATCCATTATTAAAAGCCTTGCGAAAACGCGAAAGCGCCTGTGCGTTGTCGCCCTGAAGCAACGCGATCAGTGCATAGTGGTAGAGCTCCTGACTGACGTTTAGCACGCCTCTTTTTTCTCTATTGCTATAGTCTTCAATCAAGGGCCTGAGTATTCGTTCAACCTGTTCTGGCTGATCCAATTCGCGGTAAGCCCAGGCCAGAGTAAGGCCAGCGTCTTTGGCCAGATAGCGCTGCAGTTGTGGGTCGACTGCTATTGCTTTTTCTAATCTGACCGCTGCTTCAGAAAATCGACCGGTTAGCGCTTGCCTGATTCCAAGAATATAGTCAGTAGTTGGTTGTAACTTGTCTGCCCTTAAAGAATTTGCTGAAATCGCAGACTCTAGTTCGCGCAAAGACTGGTCTAGATTTCCTTGCCAGTAGTCGATCATGGATGAATAAATGCCGAATCCAATATACTGAAAGTCAGGATAGTCTTGTCGTGACCTGTTTATCCAATATTCGGCTGGATCCCACATATTGAGCAGTGCGTATCCTAGAGCCAGCCCGTAGTAAGGAACTTCTACCTTATTAGCCTGAACTTTTGAGATTGCAATCATATCGGCTATTTTGCCGGTATTCAGATAGAACTCCCGAAGCGAGTAATAAACCGTCGCTGGCGGGTCCGGCAGCTCCAGTAGCTTTCGCAGCAGATTTTCTGCGTCGTCGAAGCGACCCCTTGTCGTGTATATGCTGGCCAGATTGACTGTAAGCACACCATGCAGAGGATCGATCTGCTTCGCCTTTTCTAGCACCTGTAGCTGCTGTTCGTATTTACCTTGCGCGCCCAGAGCGCTAGACAGCCAGTTCATCGCATCAACCATGGCAGGTTCGGCAGTCAGCGCCGCATTTAAATACTCCTCAGACTTCTCCCATTGAGCCGGAGCAACGCCCTCCTGCAAATAAAGTGCCCTCGCAGCGAGCGCCCTCGGCAACGCGGGGTTAATCGCCAGCGCCGCTTCAAAGGCGTTCTTGGCGGCTTCGTAGTCACGTGAATTCCCGAGTCCAACCATCAAAGAAATAGCTAGTTCCGCGTGCGCAGCCGCAAAATCCGGGTCTAGCGCAACTGCTCGTTGAAGTAATTTTGAAGCCGACTGATCTCGTTTTCTGACCAGTTCCCGACCTTCTAGGTAGGACTGGTAGACATAAGGGTCTGGGCGGTACTCTTCTCGCGCCGCGATACTGACGGAGGGTGTAATGGTGGCACTTACGACTTCGGCTATTTCCGATTGAATCTCAAACACAGCACCCGCTTGTCGGTTAAAGGCTTGGCTCCATTGCTGCACCCCATTCTGATCGACTAGAGAGGCGATGATGCGCAGTGCCTTGCCCGAGCGGCGAACACTACCCTGCAGTAGATAGCGGGCACCGAGGAGCCTAGCAATTCGCGCTACGGTGTACCCGCTGTTTTTAAACTGAAACGAAGATGTTCGTCCTATAACCTGCAGTCCGTTTATCCGCGCAAGTTTGTGCAGGATTTCCTCCGAGATCCCGTCACAAAAGGGCTCGTTAGCCGGGTCAGCCGTGGAGTTTGCAAATGGTAGAACGGCGATAACAGTTTTTGATTGAGCGAGTTCGCTGGGCCTGAAATCAGCTTCCAATGAGTTGTTAGCTGCCGTACGCAGCAATTTTTGCACGGCGTCGTAGGTAATGATTGACACAACGCTTAGTAAGACGAGTAGAAGCGCATAATCCCAACCCCGCAGCCCCAGCGGCATAGCCTGCTGCTCGGCGCTTGCGGGCATGGTACGCACGATTCCATGCTCCGTGATGTCGTAGAACCACCCGAATATGAGAACGACAGGGAATCCGAGTACCGCCGTGATCAGCAAAACGTTAATCGATGAGTCCGGAAGACCCCAGGCGGGAAAGAAAACATCGGCCGCCTGCATCATCAACCAAGCACCCACCACGTATATGCTCACCGTTCGTAAGACACGCCGACGGTGTAGTTCACCCAATAGATTCCCGGTCATGTTTTGCCCGGCTAAGACTTCACTACGACTATAACAGCGAAATATGAGTCCACGCGGTTCTATTTGGAGCATGGGTATCGCTTATTGTGCTCGGTCACTCGTTTAGTCGAAGACCACTGATTGAGTGGGATTAAATCTAGAAACAAAGGTGACGCACCAAATCCGGGGTTCTCCATGGCCGAGGTGATAGCGTTTCTCTCGTTTTGTGTACTAGCCATGATTAAAAACAAAAATCGCCCCATCGCAGCGAGATTCGGTCAACAGTAGACTTTTTTGTCGTCAATTTGATTGGTCTAGCACTAATCAAGACGAGGCTAAGGCGATGACAGAATGGGGCCATCAATTGCGCATGGGCTCATTACGGATTCCACCTGGTACTGGCACCGGTTCAAAAGCTTGCACGGGATAACAGCGACGCAGCTGTGTTGTGGGCCACGACAGCCAAGCATCAACCTGGATCGCCGTGCAGTTGACGTCCATTTCGGTCATCAAAGCACTCACGTTACTGAAGGACACGGACGTAAAGAACGAGTCATCACTGCCGTTGTCGTTGTTTGCGCAGTTTGGACCTTCGTTATCGCGATCTACCTCGGACTGGGACAGCAGTCCGGCAACCGCAGGTAAGAGCACAAGGTTTTGGGGCACCAGTTCCATAATCGGCCCTCCCGAATCCCCTATGCAGGTGGTTGTGTTGGTGCGATTGTCGATGCGAATCACCGACTCGTTCGCCTCGACCACCTCGAAGCGTTCGGTGCGTAGGTTGTTGTCCTGGTTGCCGGCATAGTCGAAGACCCCGGCGCCAAAGACGTCCAGCCATCGGTCCACAAGCCGATCCGGGGAATCGTTATAGAGCATCAGCATGTCGTTTACGGCGAAAAATACGTTTGCTCCGACCATCTTGATTACCGCGAGATCGTGTTTTCGCCGCTCCGAGGGTCGATCGTCCCTCCGGTATTCCTGGTGAACGGCATAGTCCACGGGCCCGTTGTGAACCTGAGTTCTACCAGTAGCGGGATCGTAGTAGTGGATTACGGCATTGCCGCTGCCTGCTCGGGGCATGGTGTCGTTTCGCAACACGCAGTGGCCCGCCGTCAGCACGATACCCTGCCCAACAATAATGCCGGTGCACCCTCCGGAAGACGGGAAAATCACTTGGGTAGAAAAACTGAGATCAACAACCCCGCGAAAGCCGTTGATAATCCGTGCCCCTCGAAGCTCCTGCTGCGATGATCCGATTGCATCGTCGCCAAAGCCAGGTGATACCCAGACGGCCAACGCGGTGGCGATGATGCTTACGACGAGACGGCCAGTCGTCTCCTTTCTGTATGCGTTGTGTAACGCCATGTCACGTCTCCTGTTAGAGTCGCCCTCCCAGAAAGGGATTGCTCCTCAGGACGCTACTTGTAAAAAGCATCTAGGAAACGAATAAACAACGAAAAAAGAACGAAAATCAGCCCAGACTGGACTCTGCAAGCCCTATACAGGGCCGCAGATACCAGTCGGGTAGATGCCGCGGCAATTGTCGGGATAAGTCACTGCCCTCGTAACGTTGTACTTAGCCGGATACGCTGTCGCGCATGTCATCGCCGGATAATCACTCTGCTGCGGCCCCAGAATAGATCCGTATTCAGTTAAAGCCGATATTCACCTGAGCTGAGGAAGGAGACTATGGGCCGTCGAAACTCGGGGTTATTGGGAAACCTATCGCCTTGTTCGTGTTGTTCCGTCGATTGGACACACGCTGTTCAAGACAGGGCAAAGGCGATGAGGAATTGAACTAGTCGATAACTGGCGGGCCCGAGTAGCAATGCGATAAGCAGGCACGGTACCAAGGCTACCAGTCGCCAGCGCGACGGTGAAAAGGCTTTGTGGGCGGCCAGGACGCTGTGAGCCAGAAAAACGAGCAGCAGGCCCCGCCAGGTGAAGGACAGAACATTGGCGGCCACCGCGCTAGGTACAAAGCTCTGAAGCAGCGGGCCGACCGTCCAAGCAGCAGTAAAAATCAGGATGAGGAACACGCTGAACTGGTGGAGGGACCACACAAGGTGGTCTGCGGCGTAATGGCGTTGCGCGCGACACACCAGAGCGGTAGCCAGCGCGAGAAAGGGAACGTGCCAAATTAGCAGCAGTTTGCCCACCTCACTCGACACGTCGCCGTAGCGCTTCGCCTCCATTGCAAAGGTGGAATTGCGAGATGCTATTCGTGCTTCTACCAGCCGCGCCGCGGTTTCGCTCCAGAGTTGATACACCGTTTGCTCGCGCAGGCTGAGGTTGAAGTCGCTGAGCGGTGGTGCCAGGAATATCAGCAGGTTAATCAACAGGTAGAGCGGTACGGGGCCCAGCCACGGGCGACGGCGCCCACGCATCCAGTCGAACGTCAGCCTCCCCGGCCTGAATACGAGGGCAACCAGGCTACGCGGCAGGCGACCGTCCGCATCGAGAATCGTGGAAGACACTGTTGAGTACAGAGCGCGCAGACGACGGTCATCTGCGCGTATTCGACGTTCACCACAGACCGAGCAATACAGCCCTTCGCGTACCGCATCGCAGCTCGGGCATTGGTCGGTAACCAACGTAGTGGCGGTATCGGTATCGTCTTCTGGGGCTTTATTCACCGTGATGTATTGGCATTCTGGAGAGAATCATTGTCAACTTTGTTGGCGCGAGCAAAAGACATGAGTGGATTAGCAGTGATTTTCTACAAGGTTTGTTCATCGCTCTTGCATCGCAAGGCGAACGCCCAAGGCGCAGTAAATGCTGCCCACTACTTTTCCCTGCCACTTCAGGACGGCGGGGTTGCGGCGTAGAGAGTGACCGACGCTACCTGCAGAAACTGAGTAAACGATCGTGCTGAAGAATCCAATCAGTGCGAATACCATGCCCAAAACAGTGAGCTGGAGCAGTAAAAAGCCATTTTCAGTAACGACAAACTGCGGAAGAAACGCAAGAAAGAACAGCGCAGTCTTGGGGTTTAACACTTCGGCTAGAACCGCTTGTCGGAATGCCTGAAGCGCGGTGATCCGCAATAGGCGAGACCCCTGTTCGTCGGGCGCTCTTTCGAAAATCGCCTTTATGCCAAGAAAAACCAAATAGGCAGCACCAATATACTTCACGATTGAAAAAAGCACCGCCGACGTTGCGATGATCGCTGAAATGCCGACAACCGCCATCATCGTATGCAGCAAATCGCCTACCGTGATGCCGGCGCCGGTGGCGATGCCAACCTTCGTTCCGGACGTGTTCGCCCGGGCAATGGTCAGAAGCGTCGCAGGGCCCGGGATAAAAACGAAGCCAACGACGATCAGGGAGTAGGTGAGTAACGTGGCGGGATCAATCATTCTGCTTCCTGTTCGAACGATGGACGTTTCAGTAGTTCACAGATTGTGATTACTGACAAGCTCGAGAGCGCAGTCCAGGCGGTGTTTCGTTCACGGCACAGCTTTTATCTTCCATCTTAATGTCAGAATTTTTGAGTTATTCATGAGAATGCTGTGCTCTTTTCATGCACAACTCCACTGTTGAGTCGGTGGGCAGGGGTGATCGTGCTCTAGGTTCCTGGAGGTCGGCCGCTCGTGCCGCCCGCTCATGTGGCCCATATGCGATGCGGGGTGCGAGTTAAAGGCCCACAATGAAACCTCGGATTGCGTGCAAGGCTTCGTTCGGTTTGTCCGCAACTACGCCGTGCCCACATTCCGAAAACCGGTGATACGTCAGTTTGCTATTGCTGAGGTTTTCGGCGATCACATCTGAAAAGACCGGGGGTGTGATCGGGTCCTCGTCTCCAACCATTAATAGAACTGGGCAAGTAATCCGTTGCAACGCGTCTCGAAAGTCCATGTTCCCGTGTTCGGAATTGGGCCCGTTAAAGTGCAGTGCCGTTTCATTGCGCCAGAGAACGCGGGATAACCAGTCTGACGAGCTAGATTTGCTCCGCTGGTAGAGCGGGACACAAACATCTCGATAAAGTGCCCTGCCTTCGTCAGTAGGGTTTTCCCAGTAGTTCCTTGCGATTCCTGCGACATTTGAGCCACCTAACCGCTCGAAAGCCTCGTAGACTTCCGCAAAATCCACCTTAGCCGCTGTCGAGATCAACACGAGCGCTGCTGCGTGGTCGGGGTATCGCGTGGCGTACGACAAAGCTACGAAGCCGCCAAAGGACGTTCCAACGACAATTGGGCGCACTATTCCCAGGGCGTCGCAAAGCCCGCGCAAATCATCGCCCCATTGCCTTAAGTTCCAGTCAGTGGGGTCGTCGCCGGAACTTCGGCCGTTACCACGATGATCGTAGTAGACCACCTGAGCAATATCGGTGAGTTGGCGAAAGTAGGGCTTCGATACCGAATGATCCCCACCTGGTCCGCCGTGGACCATGACCACCGTCGGTTTCTCCCGCATGTCCGGTCCGTCGGGCGTCAGCCCCTCACCATCGACATCAAAAAATAGGCGGGCTCCGTTGACATCTATATACATGAAGACCTTGGCTCTTCATCGGGCCTTCGATTAGTAGTGCAAGTCACTTCGGAGAAGCGGGGCTTGCTGCGTCCGTGGCCGGTGCTCATGGGGTGCTGTACACACTCAAGTTGGCTTGTCATCGTTGGAGCATCCTGCGCCAGTCGACACTACAACCGATTTGGCGAGCAGAGGTTGAAGAACAAAAGCTCAGAGTCGGTCGGTTGCTATACCCAGTGCTGTTGCTGCCTTCGAAAGCGTTTTATCAAGCGTGACGAGTCGTGAACCCACACTGGCGCATGCTGCCAGGTGCAGAGCGTCACCCGCTCGTAGCCCAGTTTTAAACTGATCCGCGTATCTGGCGGCAGCAATAAACTCCTGCGGTCCGATCTCTATGCGAGAAAAGCTCTCATCGACAAGTGAAGCAAACACTGATAGCGCGTTGGCTCGATGCGTCGTATCGATTTGACGGGTGCGAAGCTTTATAGAGAGAGCTGCTGAGAACTCGGTAATCACCCAGTCACTGATGGAGAGTTGGCCCTCTGGCTTCTTCGCAAGCCACTCCTGGATAAACGATGTTCGCTTTTCTCGGGTCATGGCTGCAACGAGCACACTTGTATCGATATAAAGCATCAGTAGCGCGATGTGTTACGTTGCTCTCTCATGAACTCACCAGCTGCCTGTGACTGAACCGGCATGCTCTCCGTCAAATCGCGCAGGCGGTCCAATGACACCGGTTTACGAGTCGAAGAGGACTGAACCAATTTCGCTATCGGTTTACCGTGCTTAGTGATAACCACCGTCTCACCACGCGAAGCGCGATCTGCTAGTTCACTGAGTTGGGCTTTGGCGTCTGCCAAGCCGACTGATTTCGCATCCATGTTTCGTTTCAAATGTGACTAAATATCTGGTCAGAATAGATCCAAGAAGGGAAAACTGCAACGCATCTAATCCGGCTAATCTTGGCTCATAGCGCGGATCTTGTGCTGCGCTGACAAGCACCTGTAAAGCAGCGACATCTCCGAGGATGCCTCGTGGCGATGGACGGGACGGCTGTTTGGATAACGGCGGACTCCTTTGTGAGTACGTTAAATCCGCTCGCTATCCCCTGCTAGGTCATTTCTTGATCCATGAGATGTAACCGAGCAGCGCCCGGGTGGAGCGCCAGAAGGCCTGAAATGTACACTCAGCACCTTCCCGTAAGGTTTGAGGCGCTTATGCCCGATCAAGTTTTAAAGAAGAGCTCTATTGATGAGATGGAAGGGCTGCGGAAAACACACTTCCTCAATCGAGGCGCCCAACGCATAAACAAATCGCTGGGAGACGCATCTGGCCTGCAAAACATCGGCTTCCATATCGTAGAGGTCGAGCCTGGCAAAGACAGTACCGAACTTCACTTTCATCACCATGAGGAAGAGTGCGTTTACATTTTAGACGGCGAAGCCACGGCCACCATTGGCGAAAGCACGGTCGCTGTCGCATCAGGTGACTTTATCGCCTATCCGGCTGGCGGGGAGCCGCACAAACTGACCAATACTGGAGATCAATCTTTACGCTGTATTGTGGTCGGCCAGCGGCTTCCGCATGATGTGGTCGACTATCCAGGTCAACAAAAGCGGCTCTACCGAAATCAAAACCTCTCCTGGAGTCTGGTATCCATGGCAGACATCATCCAGCCGGAAGCGGGCCAGAAAACATAGCGGGTGTCGACTCCTCACCGACCGGATGCAAATCAACCGACGCAGAAGACGATCTGTCATGGTCTGCGACCGGTGGTTCGTCTACATCTGGATAAGCGGACGGTAGCAGCGAGTAACGCACCAGAGCACTAGGCGAGACTCCAAGAGAAATTTTCCTGAGCGCCTACTGAGTTAACTGTCAACGAACTTCGAACAACTTGCCGAGGCGCCGGAGTATTGTTTACTTGCGGACTCGGCGTTCTTAGACCGGGCCTAAGAGATGCGTTGACTGAGATCCATGGGCGCAGGCCCAAATGGACCTGCCGTTACAAGCCCTAGCATGCTAGGACGTCACCCGAAGTCGAGAAACGGCTAGTACCCCAGAAAGCAGGAGTAGCAGTGATCCAGGTTCGGGCACCTTGGCAGTGAATGAAACATCGCCGAACCCGTCACCGGCAACATCCTCATAAGAAAAGAAAGCTTCGCCTACGGAGAAAAAGCCCGGTGTGAAGCTGAATATCACTGGGGAAGGAAAGTCCACGGCGTAAGACAGGCCAAGGAACTCGCCATCGAAAAACACAGCCTCGCCAACTGCATCTGCCAGGTCGAAATCAATGCCCTGGAACGTAAATGACAAGTACAATAAATCAATGAACTCCTCATCGACACCAACTACGTCTGTCGCGTCATAGCTGAAATGACCATCGAAGGTTTCATCTACAAGGGGCCCTGACGTAATGTCCACGTCGAAGTTAATAGCGATGGGTGTCGCCAAGGCTGGCGTCACAGACATTACAGAAAATCCAATTAGCGCAAAAATCAACTGTTTCATCGTCACTCTCCAGAAAGCTGTATCGGATGGTTCCATTTAAATTCGCAGTGAACGCATTGCCTGATGAAGCTCCCGGCCATCGCGAGAGCTTCAAGGGCGCAAATGCCTAGAAAAGGAAATTACATGTGCTGTCGAGTTCGTCGGTAGTAACGTTCTTGACCTGTATCAGAGTTCGAGGGCGACGAGGGCCCGAGCCGTCCACGTCGACCAGGACAAAACTGTCTGGGCCACGGCCGCGGAAAGAGATGAGACCGTCTGCGATAGGATCAGCAGAGGACGCGCCCAAACCCGACAGCAAACCAACAAGATCGATGCGATCTTCGCCCACGGAAAAATCAGTGATTATGTCTCCGGCTTCCGTTATCTCGTTGTAAACGAAGGTGTCCATTCCAGCGCTTCCTGTCAGAACATCTCGACCCTTAAGCCCGAGTAGCATGTCGGGGCCCGAGGTTCCGGTGAGGCTGTCGCGCCCGACGGTTCCGGTAATCAAACTTACCTGGGTTTGCGACTCCGGCTCGCCCGATTCATTGAAAACGATCTGCTGCACGTCGTCGTAAACACGACGTTCGGTATTGCCAATTAGCGTCAGTTCCGCATCCAACCGCGGAAAGCTGTAGACCATGGCAAGAGTCATTACTGGCGAGCCGGAGCACTGAGACAGATTCATTTCCAGATGGCCATAGTGCTTGCCACCCTCAGTAAGCATGGTGTAGCTCTTGCCATCGGTATCCGTCACTTCTTCCCACAGTTCGGGAACATCGAGATGCGCTGTCCACTCTGAGAACGGATTCTGCACCGAGAGATCGGTGTCGGTGCGGGTGCCGCGCATGCCATCGCCGCCGACACCCACATCGTAGTAGTTGATGCCAATCTCATCCTCACCTTCCTGCACGTACGAGCGCTCAGCGATCTCGCTGTGGCCGGAGAAGACCGCAGCGACGCCGTACTGCGCGAATATCGGGTGGTACTGGCGCATGGGTGTGCCGGCCTGGCCAGAGGCGTTGGAGTCAAAGGACGGCGGCAGACCGGCGTTGGGGATGCCGTGAGTACCAGAGGAGTAAGCCACATTGTGCCACTGAGCCAGAATGATCTTATCCTGCGCGCGACACTCCTCAAGCTGTTCCAGAACCCAGTTGTATTGAGTTGAACCCGGATTAAAGTCCGAGACATCGGTGCCGTCAGTGAATTGAGCTGCAGTGTTGTTGGCTCGGTACTCCGCGGCTGTGTAGTTGATCTGCGTGTCGGTGTCCGGGGTCGCGGGATTACCTCGATCTGCAGCTACGACTTCAGGTGATTCCCCGTTGGATGAGTCCAGCGTCAGGATGCATAGCGGGCCGTAGTCAGTCAGGTAGTAGTTGTCCTGGTGCGAGGGCGTACCGTTACTGGGCATGTCAAAGTACGCCTTGTACTTGCTGCGGCTAAAACCGACCGCATTGAAGTCGCCAGAGATACCGTATCCACCGTTGATAGCGGCAAAATTCTCCCAGTTGCCTAAGGCAGGCAAGATAGGCCGCTTGGTGAGGACGTCGTCGAAGGCACCTGCGTTGTGACGGAAAAATTCGTCCCAGCCAAACTGATAGCCGCCGCCCTGCACCAGATCGCCGGGCATGATGACCAAATCCGGGTTACGCTCGTCGATTATTCGCAGGTTCTGCGCATAACCATCGGTCTGGTTGAGCATATAGAGTTGGCGACCGGAGCCATCTACGGGCCAGTCGGCGGGGCGCCCGAGGCTGCCGGGTGCCTGAGGGCCTGCGGTCCAGTCGCGAATCTGGGTCGCACCGCGGGGCTCTGTTTCTGAGTCCGACAAAATGGCGGCTCGGATGTCCTGCCAATCGGATATGGAGGGCGCTGTGTTGAATGTGGCGCTGAAAGTTTCTAAGCCCTGGATCACTTCGTAGTTGTAGGTGGTTCCCGCGGTAAGGCCGGTTACCTGCACCGAATGTTTGTAGTTGGCATCACCAAGGATGGGGTAGCCTTTATCGATTGCATCAGCCAATCCAGGCTCGCGATAGGCAAGCAGTTCCTTGAGCTCGGGGCCGGACGTAAATGTCAGTGGGCTATCGAGATCCCCACCGGACACGGTTAAGAAACCTTGAACCTCGTTTTCAGTGAACCAGGTAAACAACATGCCGACTTCTGCGGGCTGCTGTTGGTAGGGTAAGACGCGGAATTGGGCTTTGGCGGCCGCCGGGAGCATGATCGCTAGGGCGGCCATACGAAGCATGTGTCGGGACATTAAAACCTCCTTCTCGCTCTTCCGAGCGGCTATTGGGTTCGGATGACTCGCGGGTTTGTAGCAAAGCGCCGACGTACCAACTGACACGAAGGCCTTTGCTACACCGCCATCCACACGCTAAGCGAAGGAAGTGTCAGGGTATTTGCAGATTTGTGGCAGATTTAAGAATCGAAGACTTAAAAGGGAATCGAACAGCGGGCCTTTCCGGAGCAGACACAAGCGCCTAACGGTGCCTCGGTCAGGCACCCATCGAGCTAAGCCGCAAGCAGAGACATGTCGAGAGACGCGTGGCCTGCACCTCGCAGACTTTGCCTTCGGACCTGCCTGAATGGACAATGCCCGCGCTTGATCTGGCCGCAAATGCAGAAGAGACGACGCTGAACGCCATGCGAGATCGACCGGCAGAGGTGGTTGATCGACCAGAGCGCATAGCTTGTTGATCAAAGCCCCGGCGCCGTTTTCGAGGATACTTCGAGGATATAAGGATGCTTAAGCTTCTGTTTATCTGCACGCACAATCGGTGCCGCAGTATTCTCTGCGAGGCGTTAGCAAGGCACCTAGGCGGTAATCGTATCGACGCCTACAGTGCGGGCAGCCAGCCCAGTGGGCTCGTGCATCCGGATACACTCCGGCACCTACAGCGCCACGGTATTGACACATCCGGGTTACGAAGTGAGTCCTGGGATGTGTACGCGAATCTGGCACCAGACGCGGTCGTGACCGTCTGCGACAGCGCCGCCGGCGAGCAGTGTCCGCTGTGGCTAGGCCAGTCTGCGAAAGTGCATTGGGGCCTGCCTGATCCGTCGCGAATCGAGGGCGATGACAGCGCGCGCGAGGACGCGTTCGATGCGGTTATCAAAACCATCGAACGTCGACTCGCTCGAATACTGAGCCATAAAACTGAGCACTCGTCGGCCGACGCACTGAGTGGCCTGCTGGAGTCGATTGCGCTGGAGGAACCCTGTCATTGGTATCTTTGAGCGCTTCCTGAGTCTCTGGGTTGGGCTGTGCATCACCTTCGGTGTGGTGCTCGGAAGCCTGTTCCCTGACGTATTCCGGGTCTTTGCAAGTCTCGAATCGGCCAACGTGAATCTGCCCGTAGCCGACTTGCGCCGATAACAGTCCAAGCGTTGAACCACCGCTCCTCGGAAACAGACATCCCCGGGGGGCCGCCGCAGAATTCGCGCTATCTCGTCTTGCTCCGCTTAAGCGGACCATAGCGTTAGACCCGCTTGACCGCGGCTCGAGTGCCTTATAGTACTTAGGAATGAATGACGATCATCATGAACTACGCCGCATCAGCGTGAGCGTTATCTTCATGATGGCGTTTGCCGTAGCGGCGATAATAGCGCGCGATGCTGGCTTCGGAAGAGTCGGCCTGGTGCTTATGGCGGGCTGTATAGCAAGCTTTGTATCCAGTCTCGCGACGTTTTCGCGATTCCTGCAGCGGCACCGCGATAGCGAGGACAACGGCTGAATCAATCCGCTGCCGGCCGGCTCAGCGCCGGTGGCACCCGACGAACTTTAGTGCCAATCCTCAGAATCTACTTTAAATTCTCCACAAGCAATTGGCCGGTACTCGCCGCGTGTGGAAGTCGTTACCGTCCAAAACTTACTTCGGAGAACTCCGTCGCCTCGAAAGCAGACTCTCCTGGGCGGTGTGCTGCGCGCGCCCTATCGTTAAGGGTTTGAAGACGCCTGCTCGTCAGTGATGGCGTCGTATCTTGGCTGATGATTAACAGAGCAGGTGTCTTCTAAGCCTCGAGGGAGGAAACCGCGGGATCGATGCGCTGAGCTATGGGGATAGTAAGGATGGCCTCGGCCCTGGAGCGTCGCACAACGGCCGAGACGTGTTTTTTATCGGTTGTTGTTCTCCGGACGATCGCTGGGATTTTGTGATTCGAGCAGGTGTTGAGTGTTCGATAACAACGGCAAGCCGCGATAGCTCCGTTAAGGCCGCAGCGCTCTGTCCACCCATCGTTCCGTGGGTGTCGGTAGGACTCAGCTAGCCATGTACAAGTGTTCATGCCGATAGCCTCGGAGGCGCCCGAGCCACCGGTTCCGGTGCGATGGTCTCAATAATGGCCATGGTCTCCCCACAGGCCCGGCACACATAGACCACCGTCTGAGTAGGTTCTTCCTCGGCAGCCTCATCGTCGTTCGCAGGCGATATCATCATTTTCCGAAGTCGGCCCAGATGCTGGGTACGCCCACGATTGGCGAAGAACCCGTAGTGGCGTATGCGGTGGAAGCCGCTGGGCAAGACATGCAGGAGGAAGCGCCGGATAAACTCGCCGGTCTTCAGCGTCATGGTTTTATGGCGGGTTCAGCCTTTGGCTCGATAGTCCTTCCACTTGAAGGTGACGCCCTGCTCATCGCAGGCGATGAGACGACTGTTGGCGATGGCCACGCGGTGGGTATATCGGGATAGGTAGTTCAGTACGGCCTGAGGTCCCGCGAAGGGGCGCTTGGCGTAGACAACCCAGTCGATGTGGCGGAGAGGTTTGAGGAACTCGTCGAAGATGTCTGCCTTAGTGAGGTCTTGATGCCACCCGAAGAAGACCAGCTTCCCGGTGCGATGGGCGACCATGAGCTGTTCGAGGAACAACCGCCGGAACAATCGCGAGAGGACGCGCACCGGGAGGAAGAAGCCAGGGCGACACGCGACCCAGCGCTCACCCTCCATAGAGATACCGCCACCGGGCACAATGCAGTGAATATGCGGATGATGGGTCATGGCCGATCCCCAAGTGTGTAATACAGCGGTTACGCCGATGCGTGCGCCGAGATGCTTGGGGTCGGCGGCGATAGTAAGCAGGGTCTCGGCCGCAGCCTTGAACAAGATCGCATAGATCACGGCTTTGTTCTGATAGGCGATGTCGCCGATCGGTGCCGGCAGGGTGAAGACCACGTGGTAGTAGTCGACGGGCAGCAACTCGGCCTGACGATCCTTGAGCCACCGCAGCGCTGCCGTGGACTGGCACTTTGGACAGTGCCGGTTGCGGCAGGAGTTGTACGCAATCTGCGTGATGCCGCAGTGCTCACAACCCAGACGATGACCGCCGAGCGATGCACTGCGACAACGCTCAATGGCCGACATCACCTTGAGCTGGCCAAGGCTCAGATGCCCGGCCTGACTTTGGCGCCACGCGGGTCCATGGTCGCGGAAGATGTCCGCGACCTCCAGGGCGCATCGGGCCACCGGGAAACGGCTAGCCGGCTACCGCTAACCGAGCGTTTTGAGCGGCAGATACTCCAGCGGGCCCTTCACCTCGTTGAGCAACTCGGTGGCGACCTGGGTGTAGCGGGCGGTGTTCTCGATCTTCTTGTGCCCGAGGAGCACCTGGATCACACGGATATCTTCGTGCTGCTCCAGCAAATGGGTGGCAAAGGCGTGGCGCAGCGAGTGCAGTGATACGCGCTTTTTGATACCCGCCGCATCAAGGGCCTGATGGAAGATGCGGTTGAGGGAGCGCGTAGTCAGCGGATTCACCGGGTTCTGCCCGGGAAACAGCCAGCCGCCAGTGAGAAGCTGCCGCTTGGTATGTCCTTCACGCCACCAGGCACGCAACAGGTCCAGTAGCATGGGTGAGAGCATCGCATAGCGATCTCGTTGGCCCTTGCCCTGCTGGACACGCAGTACCATCCGCTCGCTGTCGATATCCGGGATCGTGAGGTGGCAGACCTCACTGGCCCGCAGGCCGGCGCCGTAGGCCACCCCCAGGGCGGCGCGGTATTTGAGGCAGCCCGCGTGCTGCAGCAGGCGGGTAACTTCATCGACGTTCAGGATCTCGGGGATCTTGCGAGGTTGGTACACGTGGCTCATCTTCTTCATGGCATCGGCACGGTCGAGCGTTACCGCAAAGAAGAATCGCAGGCCGGTGATGGTGGCGTTGATCGTCACGCTGGAGGTGCCGTCTTCGACCAGTTGCAACTGGAAGCGCCGCAGGTCTTCGGCAGAGGCGGTATCGGGCGACTGGCCGAGAAAGCGGGTGAGCTTCTCGACGGCGCGCAGGTAGCCGATCTGGGTGTTGGGATGGAGCTTGCGTAGGCACATGTCGTCGATCATGCGCTGGCGCAGTGGACTAACGGATTGTTGGTTACGGGTCATGGCGATACTCCTACAGTGAGCGAGGCGGATTGCCTCAAACTCAAGGTAGGAAATGGCAGCGAGGCTGCCGAATATCACCGGGTCTGGATCGGAGCGCCCCCTACCGCGCTAGCGGTTTAGTCCTTCGACCCACAAGAGACGTTCGGCGCCGCCCGTCGCGTGGACTCATTGAAGTGCCGGTTACGTTCAGCTCAACTCTAAAGCGGACATTCGCACCCGACCTCGGGCGACTTTTTACACTATGCGCGGTTTGTTAAATGTCTTGTGGAAGACAAGCAGCTCCACCAGTCAGCCACGTCAGAGTCTTCGCCCGCAACACCAAACCTGCGTAAAATGAGAGTCAAGCGGTTAGCGATCGATCGCGCCCACATTCCCGAGCCAGTTTTGAACCCTAGGGTGGAGTCTTGTGAATCTATGCTCAGATAGTATGCGCGAATCTGACAGGATGGTCTGGCTTAGCCATCTTGTGCATCCGATGACACTTTTCTTCGGATTGGCCGCGATATCAACCGTCAACGCCGAAGACAGTATCGATGATTGACTGCTTGACTCATTTAACGCTCGGAGAAGGCACTCCTCAACGTCGTCACTGGCGTGAACGGTCGACACAGCAACAATGCCGAGGACCACGACAGCCGAATGTGGCAAGTAAAGGTGCTTTCGAATTCGATTAGCGTCAGCCATATTTTAAGGATCGAACCATCTTGGTCGACGTCCCTTCAGTAAAAAAGCCTCAAGACATCTCGCGGAAGGATGCCCGCGATGCGCACGCTGCTTGTATTGGGATTGCTGTTCGGCTTGGCTTACGTCGGCGGGGTTGTCGCGCTGCATTGGCAGGTCGGCCGCAACGTTGATGCCGTTTGTCCGCCGTGCGGCCCGAGATTGCGACCGTGCGCTACGACGGCGAGACTTCCAGCCTGAGTGAGCGGATGGGTCTGGAAGGGGTTCGCATCGAAACGCCGAACTTCGCCAATCACGTTCAAATTGACCACTTAAGCGTCAAGTTTCCGAGTTTCTTGTATGCCTGTAACCTCGAGAAGCGTCTGGGCGGCGGCGACCTTCCCGCCGCGCTGCCTTATCGCATCGAGGCCCTAGCGTTTCCCGACAACGCCGATTTCGTTCGTGCCGCGGACGCTGCGCTGCGCGGAGAACTTGAGTTCGTAAACACCTTGGCAGAAGCAAACTGCATTGACCGACTGCCCATGCTGCCCAGCTATCTGCTGGCGTTTTTTGCTGAGTTGTGGATACCGCTCGGACAGCGTGCTTTTTTGATTCCGCACCGGATATGAGGGGATAGTGTTGCGTAGCGGTGCACTATACCACGACCTTAACGAATGGTATCTTTTCGAGGCTGTATTGATTCGCGTTTCGATAAGTGGAGGATATTTTAAAGTTATCGTGCGTGAGGCAAGCAATCTGTGAACTCAAAACCCAAAAAACTCATATTGAAGGTGGTCGTTAGTCTATTGACAATTTTTTACGGCCTTGTCCCCGCTATTGTTGACATGAACGAAACGCACTTGCTCAACCCATTGTGGAGCAAACACGCGCGCATCCATGGAGCTTGGTTTCGTTCATTTGCGGCGGGTATTGCGCTGACAGCTCTGTTCCTGACCTGGATGCGAGACCACATTGTCTTACCAATAGTTTTTGGGCTGATGTTTGCCGGTGGCTTCTGGGTCGCAACGATTTTTCAATCTGCCTACGGCAGGGGACTTGTCGATACCAATGGAGTCGAGCAGCAGATTATGGGTATCGAAGCCAACTTGTTCCTGTTCGTGGTTGTCAGCGCGCTCTTCTTCGCCGCGCTTCTTTTCTCTATGAAGTTGTACGGCGGCCATGCAGATGACGAGTGAAAAAGTCTCTCCCTAAGCCATGAAACGTTCACAGAATACAGAATGGGCTTTGGAACATCGCGTTTTTGATCATTCAACAAGGTGTTTTGGACTATCCCGCAATAGCTGATTAATTTGAAGAAGTCGTTCTCTGATGATTGCGGGGAGCGATATGGATTATGGCCTAGCGCTTTTGTCCCACTCCATCTGCGATCAACACATCCTTTTGCCCAACTAGCATCCTCCGATCAACGTCGATGACACCTACGTTCGCGATCAGGAGGTTTTACGTTCACCCTCACAGCGCGAAAAAGAGCATCGAGGCGGTGAAGATTCGACCGCAGGCGGGAGCTGTTATACGCTTCTTGGGCAACTACATAGGTAGCTTCGTCACAAAAAAATCGCTGAGTGTATGATTCCGCTTACGCCGTGTGGTCTGGCCCGCACCACAGAGCATGGCGTGGATGATCTCGCCAGCGACGCCGATGAGCTAATCGCGATTCGGCTGTCGAATCTTACTCGGCCAAGCCAAGACTATCATCCCCAAACTGGCTGATACCACCGACGCGATTAGAATGCTGAGCTTGGCGCCAGTGATGTACTCCTCCGCAAAAGCACTGCTCGCGACGACGATAGACATCGTAAACCCAACGCCCGCCAAGGCGCCGGCCCCAATAAGGTGACGCCACTGAATGTCTTCTGATATCTGCGCGATCTTGAGTTTTGTTGCGATCCAGCACGCCCCTACTATGCCTAACGGTTTGCCGACACAAAGGCCCAAAACTATTCCGATGCTGTGCGTCGTATCCAAACTCAATCCATCGGCAAAAGAGATCCCGGTATTGTAAAACGCGAAGAGAGGCAGGATCAGAAAATTCACCCAGCGTTCCAGTGCGTATTCTAAGTGATAGCTTGGTTCCCTTAATCTATCGATCGAGCCTTGCAAATTATGCAGCGCCTCGGCGCGCATACCCTGAGAACCTGGATTACCGCGGGCGTGCGCGATTTCCTGGTCGAAGAGTACGCGCGCTTGTTCAGCAGCGCCAACCAAATTTCCGCTGGGACGGGAGGGCAACATGATGGCGGTGATCACCCCAGCCAAGGTTGCGTGTAGACCCGCCTCGTGAATGAAAAACCACAGTCCGGCACCAAGAAACAGATAAACTGATGTCGCGTAGACACGTCCTCGGTTGAGGATACCCATGATCGCAACAATGAGGGTAGCCACCACAAACGCGCTTCCATCGAACCCATGACCGTAAAAAATGGCAATGACGACGATAGCACCCAGATCGTCCGCCACCGCCAATGCGGAAACGAACACTTTTAGAGAAAATGGCACGCGGCTTGCCAAAAGGGTCAGTAACCCGAGTGTGAATGCGATATCTGTCGCCATCGGAACGCCCCAAGCGTTGGACGTGGGTGTATTCCAGTTGACTAACGCATAAATGGCAGCCGGGATTACCATGCCACCGAAAGCGCCTATCACAGGAAGGGCTGCTCGCTTAACATCAGACAGTTCCCCAAACAAAATCTCTCTCTTTATTTCGATGCCAATGAGAAGGAAAAACAGACTCATTAGACCATCATTGATCCACGCCTCAGCAGACAATCGAAATCCGTGGCTGTCCAAGGTCAGCCCAAATTCTAGGTGGCGAAGTGCCTCGTACCATTGATAGCCGCCAAGATTAGCGACAAGAAGAGCAACGGCAGTGGCGAGCAGCAACGCAAATGCTGCCGCAGCCCCCCATCGGAAGAAACCATCGATCATGTGTTCAACACGGCGACCACTTCGCTCGAGCATTGCCTCGAACAAAGCGTCTTCATCCCACGCACCGTTGTAAGGCATGTCGTCGATGGTGAGGCCTGGCATGACAGCGAGGTTGGCTGCGGAAGCCAAGTGACGATCTTCCTCGAGGCGCGATAAAAACTCCTGCGCTTGCAAGATCTGACCGGAAACACCGCGATCCCCACTGAGTTCGTCCAGGAGGCCCAACATCGATGCTTCGTTGTATTGGCCCTCATAGTTCGCCAGGGCATCGATCATCGCTTCGGTGAGATCCAGTTGCTCAGCGGCATAAGCAGCACGAGCAGCTATTTCTGATGCGTGATCACTCACGACGAATCGATAGCGGACCTCTACTGGATCGCCGACCTTTTCGATGCTCCGGTAAATTATCTGACGAGCTTCGTGGGCAATCCTTGACGTTAAGTCGAGAAAAACATCGATACGCATTCCGGTCATGAATCAGTGCTCTCGATCGAGGATCCACGGATCGATGGCGACCAAAGGCCAGCCGACAGCACGGCAACCAAAAGCGTTACGGCGTGACAACGTGTAGCAATCAGGGCGTGTTTCCCAAGTCCGTCGGCCAGTGTTCTTAATCTCTGCAAGCGTCACCTCGATCGAGAGGCGCTATCGAAAGTGGTACAGCGGAGATCACACGGTCCGGTCTGACCGTTGTATCGTCGGGTGCCGCTGAGCACTCGCGATAACGTTCCAATAGCCGTCGCGGATAGGCACAGCGAAAACTGGCTGGAACGAAGTTGAGTTTTGAGGTCGGCTGTCCACGGGATCGCCCTCGAAGTAGGTCGTCTGGTTTTGCAAAGACAGCAGTGTAATAACGGACGTGGGATCCGACGCCGACTGGGCCAACTGGCCCAAGCTTGTTTCGGAAGTATTCTGCGCGCGGGACAATGAGCAGCAAAGCAAACCGAGGACGACAACGACGCATTGAAGAACCCGGATGCTGGGCTTCATAGCGAGGCTCGTTTACGGTTGTTGTTCATTGCGACAGGCCGCCTGCTTCAATCTTTTTTAAAGGGAAACCAAATCGATTGCTCACGCCGAAGGACAATTACCGCAATGCACAGCACGAGCAGCAAAAGCGCTAACAAGGGAGAAGAACCATCAACCACTGCATGGTAGTAAACCGCTCCAGCCATGATTGGCAACAGATACGTGGCCGCCAACACCGACAGCGGAGGAAGCAGTAAGCCGATGCATCCCGCGACCTCCGCTGCCCCGATAAAGTACCCAAACCAGTTTGGCAGGCTCATGGCGGCGAAGCTCGCGTGTAACTCGGGCGTTCCCATCAACTTGGCGACGCCGGCGCCACCTGTCGGCAACGCGAGCAACAGCAGTACAATCCAAGTCGACACCTTGCGCATGGACAGTGTCATCTAACGTCTTCCCATACGCTGGCTACCGTGACCCCCACTCGTGGCAAAAACAAAAGTCTGCTCTTGTTAATGGGTAACTGGACGAATCCGCGAATCCTCAATACAGCTACTCCTTTTCGGGATAGAGAAACTTAACCGGCTCCGATGACACCTTGGGGAGCCTGTCTGCATTCTTCTTTTCAAAGAGCCGATGGGCAACGCGTGCGACGAGGTCCGGATCCTCGGTGTGAATAAAGTGGTTGACATCCACCAACACAACGCGGCCGTTGGGTATGAGGTCTGCTGACCGGTAGTACTCCTCGGCGTGCTGACCCGGATCGCGTATCCCCTGGAGAATGACGACGGGCATGGTCATGTTCGGAAGGGTGTTTCTCATTCGAAAGTCGCGTTCAATGTCGAAACTGGTGCCCTGAAACGTTTTCGCAGCTGCCGCCGGTGTGCCCTCAAATCGAAACTCCCATTCAAGGCGCGCGAGTTCAGACTCGGTAACCTGAACGGACACATAGGGGCTGTCGTAAATGCCGCGAACGACATTGCCACCTTGCCACTCCGCGGTCGCCATGGCGGCATGTGCTGGTCGCGGCAGGCCGTGTGGTTGATCGAAGGATTGCTGCATACGGAGAAATGCGCTGATGCGTTTGTTCATACCGGTTGTTGCAATCAGATGGTCGCTGACGACGCTCCCTCGGTCATGCGTAATCAGATTGAAGTTTTGAACACCGATTTTGTCGAGTAGTGCGATGAGGCTGGATGAAACACCGGCATAACTCAGATCAAGCTCGAGGCTTTTGTCGGACTGCCCATATCCCAACGTATCGACGGCAATGACGTAATAGCGATCGGCCAAACGCGACATGGCTTTGCTGAACGCGTACCACGTATCGGGATGGCCGTGAATCATCAAAACAACCGCGTCAGACGGGTTGCCTGCGGTTACGAAATGCCAGGTCGCGTCGTCGGCGGTGACGAACCAGTGGGTGCCAAACACGCCGTCGCCGATGTATTCGAGCTCGCCGTGCCTGTTCACTGTACCGTCAGGCGGCCGGGCCGCCGGATAACGCTCAACATCATCGACAAAAACCGGATAAGGGTAAGGTTCGTAGGAGAATTCCGACCACGCGGATTCCGGCTCATCGTCCGCGCCGACTGGCGGTGATAGGCAGGAGACCAGGAGCAATAACGCCAACCCGCCGCGCCACGGCGAACGGCTTATCTGTGAATCGGGATTCTGCGTGTGCGATGCGGTCCGTTTCGTCATGATCCACCTACCGCTAGAGGCTGCGCGGGTCCAGCGGGTTGGTACCCGCTTCGGCTTCACGCGGATCGTTGATGCCGTCACCGTCGGAGTCCGCTTTGTAAGGGAACGTGCCTGCCCTAACCTCCTGGGCGTTCGAGATGCCGTCACCGTCGATATCATTGTCGCGGGAATCCTCGATACCATCCCCGTCTGTATCGGCCCAGCGGTTTGCGTCCTTTGGGAACCCGTCAAACCCATCTTCGACGCCGTCGCCGTCGGAATCCACGCCCAGCGGAACGTCGATATCGAGCCACTCACTGATCGCGTCCGTCACAGTGCCGGAGGCCATATCCGCAAAGACAACGCCGTAGTACTGACTCATGTGGTAGGGACGTTGTTCGTTCGGCAGGCCGATATGCACGCCAGGGTTCCAACCGGCAGGACCGAGATTCTTGATGGTCCAGGACATGCTGTTTTGATCGGTTACGGTCCCTTGAGATTGCATCACCGTCGACAACCAGGGCGTCAACACCAGCGTCGAGATAATCTCTTGAATTTCCCGATCCGTGTAGTGGCGCCTTAACTCTTCGATATGTGCTGCGGTCGTCCTGCCAGGCAGCGTGCCTGCATCGCGCGCCAAACGGAACGCAGCCTTGTCCGCCTCGGTCAGGTGATCCGCGCGCTCAAAGTCCATCAATGCGCGTATCTTGCCGACAACAGCGGGCATGTCTTCCGTGGGGATCTTGTCGTAGAGGAACTCGTCCTCCATCTCTTGGAACGTTCCGAAGGCGCCGTGTGCCTGGCAATGAACGCACCCACTGGCCAGTTGATAGACGAAAAAGAGTTCCCATTTGCGTAGCAGAGTTACCGCCCGATCTCGCTGCAATGTGTACGCGTCCATGCCGAGCGTGCCAAGGCTACTCTTTCGGCTCCAGGAGTTATCAAGCTTGTGTCGTTCGCTGTAGGGAGACGCCGTTTTGTGTACAGCCGCCGGCGTGAAGTAGGAATAGTCGTAGGCCGCGACGTTGAATGGCGGTGCATCCGCTGGAGGCTGATTCGAGGCATTTGCCTTGGGATCCTCCCAACGAAGGTACTCGGCGGGGTAGTAATCGAACGGCTCTTCGATGCCGTCCTGATCGCCATCAAACGTCAGAGTCGAGACGCCATACCCCGTGATCTGATTGAGAAAATCCGTGCGAAGCCGAGGCGCTCTCGCGGTCAGGTCGCCGGCGTCCCAGTCGGCGATAAACTCGTCATGTAGAGCGTCCAGCACGTCACCCACATAAGGGTTCTGGCGCTGTTCATCCTTCGCACTCGCGTTGTGCCCTGTGGCCCAGCCGACGTCCTTAAGGTTCTTTGTCGCCCAATCCAGCGTCTCTTGGTCGGTTGCAATGGGCAGTATCTGATCGTGTGTCGCCATCGCCGCATTGATGCCGGTCAATTCGAAGAGCTCGACGATCTGACGGTCGGCAAAGTTTGCCCGCAGTGCCGCATGGGTATCTGCCGTGACGCGTGTTGGCAGTGTTGCTGCGACATCAAGGTACTCAAACGCGGCGCGCGTTCGATCATCCTTTATCGAGGTCACGTAGTCTCTGGACCATAACGCAACGATGTCGTCGACCGGCGTACCCAGTAACGATAGTTGATATGCGCTGCGCGCCTGGTGATGACCGCTGCACGCCTTGATCATTTGATAGAGCGTCAGTTTCCACTTCGTTTCGGCATCGAACATTGCGTCGCTGTGGATCATGGCATCGGCAATCAACAGATTTTCATAAAAGTCTCTCAGATTGCTGATGTCGATCTTCTGCCGGTCGTAGTAGGTGAGCCGCACGTCCGCCTCGGGTGGTCTTGGGGCGTCGGCGAGCGCGACAAACGGCTGGACGAGAAGGCAAAGGGCCGAGAGTAACGAGGTCGTTCTCATGTCTACTTCTCCCCTTCGAAGATTTTGATGAACATGCCATTCTCATTCGCGGAGTAGGTCGGCACCTGCTGTAAGACGTCCCAGTGTTCTTCGATCCTGCCATCCGCACCGAAGTAGTACATGTCAACCGCGGCCGTACCGAGATCATCCGGTTCCGCATTGTCGACGTTACGAAAGTTGACATGAGCCATCGCCCAGTTGCCGACAACGATCACTTTGTGGACATCAATCTTGACGTCGTACTGAGCCACCGATGAGGCGAACAGCATCGCGATGGGGTTACGTCCATTGGGTACATTGGTGCTGTGTTGGATGTATGTGTTGGACATAAACTCTTCCATGGTTTCCCCGGAGGGATTGGTGGCAAAAACCTCGTAGAGTTTGAGTATCTTGTCCGCGATTGGGCGATCCGATTCGTCGCCCAAAATAATGTGCGTTTCGAAATCCGCTGGGATGACATTTCGTCTGTCCACTTGCTGATCCTGGGATTTGCTTGGCCGAGCAAAGGGATCGTCTTCCGACTGTGCGATCGCATCAATCGGGAAAACAAGGCTCCACACCATCAATGCAGACAGGGAGCCGAGGGAGGATAGGTTCATGGCGTTGTCCTTGTTAATTCTGTATGCGCACGAAAGGCTGTCACCCACCCGTCGTGCAGCCCGCAACTCAGCGAGTCATGAACTCTGGGTCGGCGCTGCATCGGACTCAAGCGTTAACAGTGCTGAACCCACTGTTGCTCCCAACCCCTTCGACACCACAGGCGGACAAAGGAGAGATCTTTGTTATCAAAGTAAAATACGCTGACCGTGGCGATTGGCAACCCGTTCCGGATGCCAGCGGTTGTGCGCAAATTGTACAAGTCTCGACACGTTACCGTTCTTTGGTCTACGTTCTAACGATGAACGATTGGTCGGAATTCAAGACGGCGATGATAGTCGCCAAACTGGGATCTATCAGTGCTGCAGCGTCGGCACTTGATGTCCATCGAGCGACGGTCTCACGCCACATTGACGTCGTTGAAAATACCTTGAGCACAAGCCTGTTTGTGCGACACCCTCGTGGCGTCGAATTGACAGAAGCCGGCATGGAAATGCTCGCGGTCACTCAAGACGTTCAACACTTGTTCAACGCCTTGAAGGGGAGGATGCGCAACGCCCAGGTTGGTCAAGTAGGCGAATTGATCGTCACCTCCGTCTGGGGCGTGATGCCTTTGGTCGTGCCGGCCGTCAAAGCGTATTCTGAAATCTATCCTGAAGTGGTTGTGAAGTTTTTTTGCCAAGAAGACAACCTGCGTCTCGAGTACGGTGAGGCACATGTCGCTGTTCGAGCAGGCCCTAAACCAACCGCTTCAGATTACGTTATTAGGCAAGTCGAACCCGCGAGATTCAGCCCGTACATCGATAAGGTGTCGCTTCGCGCTTTTGAGTCCTCTTCCGACTTAGAGGGCTGGAGAGACCTCCCTTCAATTTGGCTAAGCGGCTACGATAGATTGCCGTTCGCGAAATCGATTCAATCCCACACGTCCGCAGAGAAGGCTGCTTTGATCGTGGATACACCGGCAGCTGTGCTGCCCGCCGTACTTGCCGGTGTGGGTGTTGGGTACTTACCGCGACACATCGGTGGTCAGTATGACCAGTTAGTCGATCTGGATCCATTGAACGAAGACAGGCTCATTCCGCTGTGGGTGATTTCGCACCGAGACCTCAGGAAGACATCGAAGGTTTCAGACTTTGTGCGGTTGTTGATCCAAACGATGGAAAACGACGAACAGGAACGCTAGAAAGACTCCGAATGACCGCTACCAAAAATCAACTACTCGCTGCATTGAGTCTGATAGGCTTTTTCGCGCTCGCTTGGCTGCCGCTGGGGCAACACGCCTTTATGGTTGATCATTGGATGAAGATCGGGGCGTTCGTCGCACCGATTGTGGTGTTTTTCGGGTTAAAAGCACGAAACGAAACGTCGCCACCATGGCCCATCGACGTTGGATTGATGGCTTGCCTGCTGACCGCCGCGTATCTGGTCCATCAAGTCGAAGAACACTGGATCGATCTCCTGGGCCGCGAATACCCGCTGTATGACTACCTGAATGGTCTAATCGCCAGCTTGTTCGGCGATGAGAAATACGGGATTCTGGATCGCAGTGGTATTTTCTACGTCAACGCCGGCATGGTCTGGACCGCCGGTTTTCTTGCCATATTCACCGGCCCAAAAAAGATTTTTCCCAGTTTGGCAATGGCCGGCATCATGTTCGTCAATGCGATCGCACACATTGCGAATGCGGTTGCGACCACCAGTTACAACGCGGGTCTTGCGACGTCTTTGGCTCTGTTCTTGCCGCTAAGCCTCACCTTCTTCATCGGGACGTTTCGCGCTGAGGCCGCCAATACCAAACTGCTACTCGGCGCCATGCTGTGGGGCTTGCTGGCCCACATCATCCTGTTTGGCGGTTTGTTCGCTTCCGTGGTCCACGGCCTAGTACCTGTCTTTATCTACTACAGTGCGCTGATTCTCTGGGGTATCGTCCCCACGATGGCTTCTCGTTCGAAGGCCGTCGGCTAGTTTGCACGCGCACTCAATCAGCACGGGCCGCTGAGTCACGCGGACGAACGATGGTCCCCGGCTGCGCGAATCATATTCGGGTGAATTGGGACGCGAGTCGCTAGCCTGCGCCTGCGAATACAACGTCCCTAACGATGAGGCTTTGGTCATCAAGACTGTTACAAATGGATGGAACCGATGAACCTATTGGCTTTTGCCGCTTCAAACAGCCGCCAGTCGATCAATCGCGCGTTGGTTGATCATGCGCTCCAGCGGCTGGTGGACGAGTTTATAGCCGACCTTCGGGTGACGCTCTTGGATCTAAATGACTTCGAGATGCCCATTTACAGTATCGATCGGGAAACAGCCGATGGCATACCAACGCCGGCGCGGGACTTCTTTGCCAAAATCGGATCCAGTGATGCCGTGCTCGCGTCGTTCGCCGAACACAATGGGACAATCACGGCGGCGTGGAAGAATTTATTCGATTGGATGAGCCGAATCGACGCCAAAGTCTGGCAGGGAAAGCCGTTGGTGGTACTGGCGGCGACGCCCGGCCCACGCGCTGGTGCTGGCGTTTTGCAGTACGCCCTACTGGCAAGCCACTTCGGTGGCGAGGTTAAGGGATCGCACGGTGTAGGACAGTGGTCTGAGGCGTTCGACAATCAACGGCGTGAATTGACGAAACCCGATGACATCAGCGCACTCAGCGAGGTCTTGGCCGCCCTAGCCTCGTGAGCGCTTCCCGGCGCGTGTTTTAGGACACGTTATCTCTTAGCACTCGTTGATCTAGTCACCGAAACGCGTGAACGGACTGGACATCCAACACTCACTCTCCAGGCGATTGGGAGTCGAGCCAGGCGTTTATTCACCGTCGCCCGCATCATCGAGGTTAATTCTTCGAGTCAAGCATCCAGTCACTGCTTTGCTGAACGCGCAACCCTTGCGCGTATTTTCATCTTCTCTAACCGACAAAGGCGTGATTAGCTCGTAACAAGTCCGCGCTTCCTGCCAAAGCAAAACGACGAGATAAGAACAGTAGAGGAGGCAAAACATGCTTACAGTCCATTTGCCGGTAGGGCTGTGGATTACGGTCGCCCTCGCGACCATGAGCGCGCCGGCGGCGACGGCAAAGACTCAGGACGAGGAGATCGCTGCGCTCCGAGCAGAAGTCAAAGCGCTGAGAGAGCTCGTCAACGAACTCATTGAGGCGCAGCGCTCAGACCCGCAATCGGACAGTGACACAACACTCGCGGACGAATTCATTGCAGTCCCCTCGGATAAGGCCGTCGCCTCAAATGAGGCGACGAAGACTAATCAGGCCGATGACTCGGACGCCACTGACCCTATTGCTACGCGCCAACCGTTGGGTCGCTTTCCCGATGACGCTTTCGTTACGGCGGGTCAGTTTGATCGTTCCATTGGCATTCCAAGGACAAACGGTGCATTTCGCATAGGCGGCGCGGTGCAAGTCAATGCCAATTTCGATACGGACAATCTCGGCTTTCAGCAGATTGGCACGCCACCCACGATTCCGCTGGACGGCAGCGTTGACGATGGGGAACAGCAGTCCGCTATCCATGTACGCCACAGTCGGGTTAACTTCGACTACCGGGCACCGACTGAGTACGGCGAGTTTCGAACGTTTGTCGAGTTTGATTTCTTCGGCGACGGGGACGAGTTTACTAACGACTTCGATCTGCGCTTGCGACACGCCGCTGCTGAATGGGGGCCTTGGAAGATCGGCCAGTTCTGGTCCGGGTTCGTGGATGTGTTTTCCTTTCCTGAAACAGCAGACCCAGGCGGACCGCTAGCTGCGCCAGTGCTTAGAAATCCGGGCATCTACTACGTCCGTGGCGAACAAGGGCAATCCAATTGGGGCCTAGGCCTCGAAAATCCAGCAGCTGACTTGGGTGGGAGGACCGATTTGATCGCATCGGAGCAGATACCTAATGTCGTCGCCTTCTCTAAAATCCAACGCGACTGGGGTTACATCCGGATTGCGGCGCTCGGACTTCAGTTAAAGTCCGATGAGGATTCGGATTACACCGGTGGCGTGCATGTTTCTGGTCGAGTCAACACGCCGTTCACGGGATCCGATCGAAACAACCTCTCTTTCGCAACCCAGTTTGGAGAGGGATTCGTGCACTATTTTTCCTCGTTTGTCGGTGAGTTGGACGGGAATATCGCCGATAGTGGCGAGGTAGAAGCCACCGGCATCTTTGGCGCATTCTTGGGTTACCAGCATTTTTGGACTGAACGATGGCGTTCTACCGTTACGGCGAGCGTTTTTGATCTTGATACGCCCGACGGTGCACTCCCGCTTTCGTACGCCAGCGGTGAGCGTTTCAGTGCGAATCTCTTCTACACCGCTAATGAGAACGTCACCTTCGGACTGGAAGGCATCTACAACTCGCTAGAGACGGTCGACAATTCTACGGGCGATGGCGTTCGGATTGAATTTGTTGGGCGCTACGACTTCTAGAGAGCGCATTGGGATACGTTTTCTCGCGCATCGTTGTGGGTTAACCCCGGATGTCGGGCCCAGACGCTCAGGTTGGATCTAGGCAAACACGTGGAGGAGCGAATGGATAGAAACGAGCAAACTCGACGAGTGCTGATTGGACGGCTGGCCGCAACACTGGCTCTGGGAGCCACGTGGTCGGTCGGTTTTTCACAGGCCGCACCTCCTCCACCGCCGCCAGGTGCGCCGGGACCGAGGCCTCGGGAACCGCGGCCTCGCCCTGCACCGCCGCATTACTCCTCGTTTCTTCCCACTACGTCTGATGTGCTGTACCGGCTAAGGTCGCAGGTCACGATCGAGCGGGATGAGGCCCTCAAGCTGGAAGGAATTGTTGAGGAGAATCTCGCAAGGCAACGGTCGCTGCTGAAGGGTTTCGGAATCGATCCTGACTACGATGTACCACCCAATTTTCGACTGAGCCGAAAAGACGCACGCGACCTGAATGACGCGCTCGACGACCTGATGGATGTCGTAGAAGACGATGCAGACAAGGTGCTGTCATCACGAGCAAGGTCCGAATTTCGGAGGATCGTCAGGTCCGCCTCGAGTCGTCGTGAGTCAGCGATCAATTCGCTGCGGCGTTGAACTGGCAGACTGATGAGACCACAGTCAATGAACGATAGGGGATTATCGAACTGCCATGGACGATGAGACTCCGATGTTCAGTGAGCTAAACAAGAGGTCGCGCATGCTGAGGACTTATGCCCGACAAGCGCTCTCCGGTCGGCAACATCGAATGGGGAAGTCGCTGTGAGCGAAGGTGAGAATCAGTGGACTGTGGTCACAGGTTCCACGGGGGGCATCGGTCGCGAGATCGCAACCATCTTGGTCAGACAAGAAAGGGACCTCATACTGGTCAATCGCTCGTCACACGAGGCGGCGTTGCAGCGCGATCAGTTGCTCGCCGAAGGTCGGAATCGGTCGATAGAGCTCGTGACCGCGGATTTCATGGACACGCGCGACATTCTCGAGGCCATCCGCGCGATTAACGCCCTACCGGGTCGGATCGATGCGCTGTATAACGTGGCGGGCACGCTTAATTCTTCGAAAGTTTTGAGTGCGCAAGGATTTGAGTCCAATTTCGCCATCAACACGCTGGCACCTTACCAACTCATGCGCGGACTCAGAGAAAAGATGGCGCGCCCATCCAGCGACGTGCCCGCAGTGATCGTCAACTTCGCCTCCAGTTCCGTGACACGTCAAAAGACATTGGATGTGACTCATCTGGCCAACCCAAAAGCAGTCACGGGCCTTATGGGCACGTATGGCCAAGTGAAACTAGCGCTGACTGCCTTTACGGCGGCGGTCGCGCGAGATCTACAGCTTGATAACATCCTGATCCGCGCCGTTGACCCTGGCGCGACCAAGACGGCGATGACCACGAAAAACACCTCGATGCCGACACTCCTGCGTTGGCTTGCCCCACTACTGTTCGGGAGTGCCGACAAGCAGGCCGCGAAGATCGTGCAAAGCGCGGACCCTTCAGCGTTCGGCGGTCGCTCCGGAATCTTCGTTTCTAACGTCAAAGAACAAAAAGTCCCTGTTCCGGCCACCGACCCCGAACTTCAGCGACAACTTTTGGTCCTGCTGGACCATGCGATTCAAACGGGAATGTACGAAGGAAATTAGAAGTGCCCGTTCCGCATACGCAATTTGATGCACAATTGAAGTGTACAGGGTCGCTGGGCTGAGTAGTGCTTCGCGGTTAAATGGGATTCATCCTCGGCGCAGCGAAGCACTTTTCCTTTGCTATCTCGCGCCGGATCTATGAACGACTAGGGGCCGAAGCATGCCTCGACTTGATGATTTGAAAGACTTTTTACGAAAGGCGTCTTCTGTAAAAAGATATAGGCTCGCGTAGCGGCTAGAGCAGCGCTTCAACGTCCTGAAGTACACGACCCCATAGGCGAAGTGTCAAAAGTCGATCGGACAAACGTCCGCTTACGAGGAGTTCTACCCGAATCCGGAACCGCATCTTAAACACCGCCCACAAAAATTGAACCGTCTGGTTGTGGCCGAATGCGGAAGAAGAATGCTGGATTTTTCCTGCGTCTTGAAGGTCCGCTTTTGAGGTGATCCGCCTGTTTAACGGAAGACCGAACTCAAATCGACTCAGTTGTCCTGCTCGCGCCACGCGTTCAGACCGCCGTCCAGGCTCCTTACTTCGAAGCCCTTCTCCGACAACAGAGTGGCGGCTTTCTGACTAACCCATTTGCCAGCGACCCAGTAGACGACGATTGGTCGATCTTTGCTGATGTTTCTGGACCACTGATCGAGTGTTTCCGGGTCGCCATACATGGCGCCGGGGATGAGTTCCGGGTCGCTTACGAGGTCCTCCTTGAGCCGGACATCGACGATCAGCACGCCTTTCGATTTCTTAAGATCGCCGGCCGATATCGTGTTCGAAAACTCAGGGCGATAGTCATTATTAAACTCATCGGCTACCGCCCAGTTTTGTGAAAGGGCTAACGACAGGATGCAAAGGTTCAAGAGCCGTTTCATGGGGCGCTCGCGACTAAGGGTCGTGGAAACCATGCCATAGTAACAATGCAGTGGACAGCGATGGCGCAGCCCAGTGAGGAGGGGTCGCGCCAGAGCAATTCTCTGGCGCGCTATACGATCGCTAATCCGACCTAGTGATTCATCTCCGATAGAACGCCCCAGGTTTTATCTTCCCAGAGCGAATTGACCCGCTGGTCGCGTCCGCAGTTCCAGCGGTAGTACTTGTAGCGCAGCGGATTCTTGGTAGCGAATTCCTGGTGATACTCCTCGACTGGCCAGAACTGTCCGCTGTCGAGAACGACGGTGGCAACGTTGACGGCCGGGAATAAAGAATTGACTTCGCTGAGCGCCCGCTCCGCGATTTCTCGCTCTTCGTCATTGGCGACGAATACGGCAGTTTTGTAGCTGAATCCTCGGTCGCAGAACTGGCCGCCGGCATCCAGCGGATCGATGTGCCGCAGAAAGTAGCGCAGCAGTTGTTCGTAGGTAATGACCGCGTTGTCGTAGGTCACTTCAACGACCTCGTAGTGCCCTTCGTGGTTACCGCGGTAGGTCGGGTTCTGCAGTTCCCCGCCGCTGAAGCCAGACACCGCATCCTTAACACCATCGAGTTTTTGTAGATCGGCCTCTACACACCAGAAGCAACCGCCGGCGAGGATGGTGGTTTTCTCTACAGCGACCGATGAACTCGCGGCAAGCGTCATGCCTGCAGCGATCACGGTTGCACTGCAGATGCGGGTAAATGCTCTTGTAAAATTGGTGGGCAACGTTACAGAATTCATCCCTGATCCTCTTTTGTCTTTCCGTCTATGCCGTGCAGGCTATCTTTTGCCTGCCGTAAATACGTGCGCTTGGCGCTAGTTGATTTCCTGCTACTTCGGCAGCGGGCGAAGCAAAAGGTTCAAAGCAAAAAAAAGTAGAGAGAAGAGGGCAGGGCGGGTCTTTTTTGTCGCCTTACTCTGTCGAACGGATTCACGCAACCAGGATGGCGGGCCCAAACGTTGACGGGCCGGTCCATCCTGGCGTCGGGATTGTGAGTGTTCGAATCAGGCGGCCTGACTCAGGCGAGCTTTGGCGGCGAGGTACTCGGACTCTAGCTGCGCCACGAATTCGGCCGTGGTTCCGATCGTCTTGACCGCGCCGATACCCTGACCGCAACCCCAGATGTTCTTCCACGCCTTCGCATCGGTGTTTCCGCCGGATCCAAAGTCCATTTTCGAAGGGTCGCTCTCGGGAAGGTTGTTCGGATCCATGCCGGCCTCACGGATTGAGGGGGCCAGGTAGTTTCCGTGCACTCCGGTGAAGAGATTGCTGTACACGATCTCTGACGAATCGTAGTCGACGATGGCCTGCTTATAGGCTTCGTCCGCGTTCGCCTCTTCGGTCGCGATGAACGCAGATCCGATATAGCCAAGGTCGGCGCCCATGGCCACCGCACCCAGAACGGCATCACCGCTGGCAATTGATCCACTCAGCAGCAGCGGTCCATCGAACCACTCCCGAATCTCCTGAACCAAGGCAAAAGGAGATGTGGTACCTGCGTGACCCCCTGCGCCGGCCGCAACGGCGATGACACCATCGGCACCTTTTTCGATCGCTTTCTTGGCGAAGCGGTTGTTGATGATGTCGTGCAGAACAATCCCGCCGTAGGAATGAATGGCCTCATTCACGAACTCCTTAGCGCCGAGTGACGTAATCACGATTGGCGGCTTGTACTTAACACACAGCTCCAAATCTTCCTGCAAGCGGTTGTTGGAGTTGTGCACGATCAGGTTTACCGCGTAGGGCGCCGACGGATTTTCCGGGTTGGCTTCGTCATATTCCTTGAGCTCGGAGTTGATGCGCTGCAGCCAGTTTTCCAGCTCTTCAATGGGTCTTGCGTTGAGCGACGGAAAAGATCCGACAACCCCAGCCTTGCACTGTGCAATGACAAGATCAGGGTTAGAAATAATAAATAGGGGGGCAGCGACCGCTGGAATGCGGAGCTTCGATTTCAGGGAGTCGGGCAAAGCCATCGTTCAGTCCTTTGGTTCGTTCAATTGGCGGGGCGCAGACTACGAAATTGCGAATCGATATGCAACATTTTGCATATTGCCTCCATGGAGGGCAGAATCTTACCCGCGCACCGCTTGATGCGTGATAAGCGACCACACGGACAACCACGGACAAAGACGAAGAATTTAGCTATGGCACTTCGCTACGCGATACTCACAGCCCTACTCGATGAGGAGCATTCGGGGTACGACCTTGCGCGCAACTTCGATCACTCCCTGGGTTTTTTCTGGCAGGCCTCTCACCAGCAGATTTATCGCGAACTTAAAAAGCTGAGTGAGCAGCGTTTTGTTGCGTCCCATGCGGTCGCCCAGGAGGGCCGCCCGGATCGCATCGTGTACTCGCTCACCGAGAGTGGTAAGGCCGCCCTGGATGACTGGGTGATGGGCGCCGACAAGCTGCGCGTTCTTGAGGTCCGAGATGAATTCTTCATCAAGCTCTACAACCTGCACAACGAGAATCTAAACCATATCCAGCACAGTCTAGATCTCAGAGTAGAATGCATGCGCGGCCGCCTCGCACTGTATGAGAAGATTCGCGAGCGTCGCTACAGTCAGCCAGAAAAGCTGAGTCTCCGGCGCCAGGGCGTCTACCTGTCACTCATGGCGGGCATCATGAGCTCCGAAGTGCACCTCAACTGGTGTGAGATGGCGCTGCAATTGCTGCGCGAGCGCAGTGGCAAACTCGAAAACAGCAAGACGGGTGCTGAAAACAAACAGAGCGGTCGCGCGGGTGCTGCATCGCCGGCCTGATTGATCAATTACCACGCCCAGAGCTTTGAATCACTGAATTCCCACCGATTACGACGAGTATCGTATCGTGCGGTTTGCTACATGCTATTACGGTCCGTCAGCTACCTCCGAGTCCGGCTAAGTGTTATCGCTGGGTTTAGCCCAAGCACCTGTGCTTGCTGCATAATATCGACCTGGCGAGCGGGACGAGCGCGGCTGAACTATGCCGTTCAAACCAGTGTCTGAACCCTATTCGCCTGCACTCTATATTCGATAAGTAACGTCGCATGTACCACCAGTACTTCGGCCTGGCCGAGGCACCATTTTCGATAGCGGTGAATCCTCGCTACCTGTACATGAGCCCTCGACATCGAGATGCTCTGGCGCATTTGCTGTATGGGATTGAGGCTGGGGGTGGCTTCATTCTTCTGACCGGCGAGGTCGGAACGGGCAAGACCACCATCAATCGCTGCCTGTTGCAGCAGCTGCCCGAAAGCGCCGATGTCGCGCTGATTCTCAATCCTGCGCTCGACTCGCAGGATCTGCTGGCGAGCGTCTGCGAAGATCTTGGGCTCGATTTGGCGGGCGCAGATCGACGCAGCCTGAAAACCCTCACCGATGCACTGCATGAGTTCCTGCTTCGCAATCATCGCAATGGGCGCAAGACGGTACTGATGATTGATGAGGCGCAACACCTGAACTTCGACGTGCTCGAGCAGATTCGCCTGCTGACCAATCTCGAGACGGAAGACAAAAAACTGCTGCACATCATCCTGATCGGACAGCCCGAACTTGGGGACAAGCTCCGGCGGCCCGAACTTCGCCAGCTCAATCAGCGAATCACGGCCCGCTACGAGTTGCTCCCGCTCGATGCAAAAGAGACTGGCGCCTACATAAAACACCGATTGCACGTGGCCGGGCTGGCACCTGGGCAGCGCCTGTTCTCCGATTCGCTGGTACGCACTATCCACCGGCGCAGTCAGGGGGTGCCGCGTCTGATCAACCTGATCTGCGATCGCAGTCTACTCGGGGCCTATGGTCAGGGTGTCGAGCAGCCCAACCAGCGTCTGGTCACGCGCGCTGTGGCCGAAGTGACGGGACAGGGAGAACTTCGACCCGTCGGTCCCGGTTGGTATTTAATGGATGCACGAGCACTGGCCGTAGTCGGCGTATTGTTTGGCGCTCTGCTCCTGGCGTGGTTCTGGGCTTCGAGTGAGTCTGGAACAGGCCGCAGTACGCCGCCTTCCAGCGCTCGAATCGCCGAGGTGGATCGTGCGCAAGTCGAGCAAGCTACGCCCGCTGGCGATGCAACGTCGAACGATGAACCAGGGTTCGCGCGGACTCGAGATCCTGCGCAATCCGACTCGCAGTCTCCTGGGCAAACGCCTGTGCGATCCCCAATGCCAACTCGGGATAAATCCCAGGAACAAAGCGGCCCGCAAATCTCCGCTCGGATCGAGCCGGACGATTTCGATCAGCAAAATGCCTGGAGAATGACTGGTGCAGAAGCAGCGCAGCGTTTGTTGTCGCTCTACGGAGAGGACGGAATCGCGGTTTCGACTGATATCTGCGCGGCAGCGCTTCCCCGCGAGCTTACCTGCCTGCGTGCCACTCGGCGTAGCTGGAACGAGCTGATGGCGGACGATCGGCCCGCGGTGCTGATACTTCTTGGCATTGATCTATTGGAGTACGGCGCGGTGTTTTTGGGGCTTGCAGGGCAGGATCTGCTCCTGGCCGGGCCTGGCTCGTTGCTGCGAGTGCCCGCAGAGCAGGTGGCGGCCGTTTGGACTGGTGAGGTTCGAATGTTACGCCGAGCGCCGAGTGAGATACGAAGAACACTCAAGCGCGGAGATCAGGGGCGGGATGTGGCTCTGGTCGCCCGCTATTTTGCTGACCTCGACGGAGAGGAGGCACCTCTTGCAGGTGACAGCTTCGGGTCAGCACTGGAGACCCGCGTGGCGATGTTTCAGCAGGCGAATGGCCTGGATGCTGACGGAGTATTCGGTGAAAAAACCCTGCAAAAACTCATCATGGCGATCGGTGCTGATGTGAATCTCGAACGAGCAAGACAGCAAGTTGCCAGCGTGTCAGCGATGAGGGAATCCTGATGTCACTGATTCTTGATGCACTGAATCGCGCTGAGCGTGACAAACGCCAGGAATCGCCTTCTCTGGATGTGCTGCTGACCCCCGACAACGTCGTCGCAGTATCAGGCCGCAGCTGGATGCTGCCGGTCACACTGCTGCTGGCCTGTATTCTTGCCGTACTCGCTTTTTTAGTTGGAACCCGCTTCAAGAGCGACGATGTGCGAGTGACTCCCGGGTCCGAGCTACCTGCGGCAAACGCTCCTGCAGACCCTGTGCGTCAAGAACAGTCTTCGATCGCGGCTCGGTCAGCCGATGACGTAAGCACGCAACGTCGGGGCGAATCTGGGGCAGCAGTCGATGTCGGAGCAACGAGCTCGCCCGCGACTACCGATTCGGCGACCTTGGCCAGGCAATCCGTTAGATCGCAGGCGCGCGCGTCGCTTGGGTCTCTGGAAGAACGGTTGAAGGAGGTGGCGGATACCATCAAGGCCAACCCAGAGACTGGAACCAAGACCGATGATCGTGCTGAATCCGAGCCGAGTGACGCTCGTATTCGCGAGCTCTATGCCCAAAGCAATGCGCAGCAAAGCCAAGTTCAGAGGGCCACAGGCTCTAGTGACGTCAGCGGCTCTGGTTCGCCCATCGCCAATGAACCTCGAGTGCAACCGGCGCGAGGTGGCCGCGTACAAAAAGCCGATGAACCGCCGTCTACAGCACCGATTCGGCAAGACGAATCGATCAATCTGGCGGAAGCGCTGCAGGCGCTCAACGCTGCGGAAGCAGCCCAAACATTGCAACCGCACCCAGCTCCGATGCTCGCGGATCTGTCAAAGCAGTTTCGTGACTCCGTGCCGACACTGCTGTATCGCCAGCACATGTACGACTCGGAGCGAGCTTCGACGGTCGTGATCAATGGCGCCACATTGCGCGTGGGCGGCCGAACAAAAAGCGTCGAGGTGCGCGAGATCCTTCCCGACTCGGTGATCCTTCGGTATCAGGGAACGGACTTTCGACTTCGCTCGTTGAACAGCTGGGTGAATCTGTGATCCGGGGAATGAGGTGCGGCGCACACCGGTTAACGTCGTCGCGAGGGGGCAGGGTCGCTTGGTTACTGCTCTCCTCATGGCCGCCAAAGCGGCGACCTGAGACGTTGCGATAGTCGACGCACTAACGCCCTCACTGTGTCATCAGTTTCTCGAGAGCTTCATCTGATCGGCTGCGCCATCGTGTTTCTGACGCGAATCCCGGTGCGCCTTAAGAGTTTTCCTGCCGAAGATCTGCCGCTGGCGGCGGCGTACTTTCCGCTTGTGGGTGTGCTGGTGGGTCTGCTCGCGTCCTTCGGGTTCACTGTGGGTAGTCTGCTGTGGACACCCTTCGTGGGAGCGATACTGGCGCTTGCACTTGGCATTGTCGTCACCGGAGCGTTCCACGAGGATGGCCTCGCCGATACGGCGGATGGGCTGGGCGGAGGTTGGTCCGTTGAACGCAAGCTCGCCATCATGAAGGACAGTCGTATTGGCACCTACGGGGCCTGCGCATTACTTCTGACCCTGATGCTGAAGGTGATCTTGCTGGCTGAGTTTGCCTCAAGCGACGCATTCGCTGCGTTGGTTCTCGGTCATACTCTGGGTCGCTGGTCGATTCTGCCGCTGGTGAATAAGTTGCCCTATGTCTCCGGCCCGGACGGATCGGGCGCTTCGCTTGTCGATCGAGTGCCGCGCTCGCGATTTGTGACCAGTTCGCTGTCTAGTTTGGCCCTGGTTTTGCTGCTTGTACCCCAGGGCGCGCTCGTTGTTTGCGGGTGTGTGATCGCCGTCGTTTTCGCGTGCGGTGGTTTATTTAAACGTCAGCTGGGCGGGATCACCGGCGATACCCTCGGGGCCACGAATCAGATTGTTGAGCTGAGCGTCTATCTTGCTCTGGTGGCCCTGGCCGGTGGCTGAGCGCGCGCGAAATCCACGGGTACAACGCCGTAGTCCGTTACTGCTTCGGCATGCGGAGCCAGAGGTGGCGAGCGGTGTCTGCTACGGTCAGCTCGATGTGCCGTTATCGCCAAGGGGGCGGGCGCAGGCTCGCGCGCTGCGCAGTGCCTGGTTCACCACACCAGACGTGATTTTTTGCAGCGATCTGCTGCGTGCCCGCGAAACCGTCGAGCTTGTTTTCCCAACTGCGAGTGCCGTTCGCGACGACTCACGACTGCGAGAGCTCCACATGGGAGACTGGGAAGGGCAGAGTTGGGATGCGATCTACGAAAACGACCCCGATGCGCTCGCTTCCTGGGGCTCCGATTGGATGTCGACATCACCCCCCGGGGGCGAGAGCGGCCAACAGCTTTTTAGTCGTGTTTCCGAGTATATTGATGAGAACTACAGGGACCTAGCTAGTGCCGTCATCGTTGCTCACCAGGGTTCACTTCGTGCGATTGGCTGTTACTGCCAGAACAGGCCACTGAGTGAGCTGTTCAGTCTTTCTTTTTCGTATCTTGCGCCTGCATGTCTGTTTCGCGGTAATCACTGAGCCGGCTGGGCGATGGCATCAATCGGAGATAGAACTCAGCCAGGCGATGAGTCGCTCAGCAAGCGATGAATTGCACCCGCCATATCGGACGAAACTGAGTCCGATTCAGCGTTTTATGCTCGAACCGAGTAGATTTGACGTATACGAACCATAGGCTGGAGCA
>JBCCPL010000041.1:0-39843 GCA_039111155.1 Pseudomonadota bacterium
GACACCCTTGCCTTCAGCTAATCGTTCCCCTTGCCGGGCCGATAGCGGACTTGCACCGCCAAGTCTTCCGGCCAGCACCACCTGAACCGAAACAGCGCCTGTCACGGCGCTACGCGCCATGCCTGGCGCACCAAAAAAAAAGCGGCACCCGTTAAGGTGCCGCCTATATAGACCGCTACGTCTTAGCTGGTGAAGCTGTGAGCAACGATTCGACCGTAACTAGCGTCAGGGTTGGCCGCTACAGAACGCTGCCACGCTGCAAAGCCGATCATCGGAACGGCGCCTGTCGCAGACGTTACACAATCTAGCTCCGGTGCCAACGTGGTTGCATCACGGGTCCAATCACAGATGCGTACGTTCTCGTCAGCTGAACTTACCGCCAAAGACAACCATCCGAATGGCTGGCCCAGTTCGGCGTCGATGTTCACATCGCTAACACCAAGAACTGAGTTGCCGGCGAAGGTGATTACGTTCGTCTCGTTTGGCAACTCAGTGACTACACGAACGCCGGGCAGTTGCGGAGAAACAACCAGTCGCCCCGCAGGATCAGTTGGCTCTGTCTCTTCACGGTTGTAGGGATCAACTGCCGCCTCTACCGGGATATCTCGGTAGTCACAGTCGTCACCCTCAGCCAGTCGATCGCATTCTTCGTCATCATCGATGAGCGACTCCAGGTACTGGATCACGTCAAACATCACGTACTGACCTGGCATCGTTACAACCCAGTCAAGACCAACGCCGTTTGCAGGGTTTGCAGACCACTCATTGATCAAGGAACCCACGCCCAGCACCTCAGCATCACGCAGCAGATTAAAGCGCCCGCGCTCCAGTGTCGATGCTTCAGGCGAACCGCCATCCAGATCGGGGAAATCGAATCCACGCAGGTCTCCAGACAGGTAACCAAACTCCTGGTTAGTCATTGCCGGATTCTCGAGGAAGTCTTGAATGTGAACTGCGTTGTCACCGAACTCAACACCGGTGGCGTTGTCGCGGATGAAGTAAGACACCTTGAGCGGATTGTCAGAGTCGACATACTCGTTCTCGACTTCATCCCCGTCAAGATCCAAGCCCACTGTTGTGTCAAAGTCTACTTGGCCCACAGTCAGTGGTGACAGGCTTCCATCGGCGAAGAAGTTAGATCGAACTCCGTCACAGTCAGCTGGAGTCAGAGCAGGATCGGCAGCTGTACCGCTGTGCTTCGCACCGACAGCAATCGCCTCCATTTCATTTTCGGCGGCTGCCATTGCGATGATCTCGACGTAACCGGTCTCAGCTCCTGGACGGTAGATGTCGGGCATCTGCAAGACACCGTCAGTAGTGACAGGCACGGTGCAAGTGGTGTCATCAGCGGCCCAAATGATGTCACCATCGTCTTCGATCGACAGGAAGCCGGCGTAAACGTCAAAGGGCGACATCACGATGTTGAAGTCGAGTGCGTCGAGCGAGTCAACCGCGCGACGGAATCGGAATTTAACGACTTGAGTAGAGTCGCTGGTGTTGACGATATGAATACCCGTAATCCACTCACCGTTAACGGTGTAGTAGGGCACAAGTGCGAGATCGCCGAGTGCATTGTTAGCCACAGATGGCTGAGCATTCGCAACGTTGACATAGGATACCGAAGCGGCGGTCACCGCTGCGGCTATGCCAAGAGGCTTGAAAGCTTGTTTCATGATAGGAGACTCCTAATGTCTGTAATCACACTTAGTTCGTGCTAGCGCTATTTTTGCCAGCAGTAGCCAGCTGTCAACCGCAGCAACGCCAGTTTCGCAATTTTCACAAAGTCGAGCTGTACCACCACTGGCCGTCTCGCAATACCCATTGCTCGACGTACCCCGTGGGTACAGAACCAAGTGCCGCTGACGCTGCATTAGTTTGTTTGACAGCCCTGGACATGACCCGGACTCTCACACTCGCTACAGCTGCGGCGCGATCATAGTTAAGGAATTCGACGGAAGTCAACTCCCACTCCACTTGGTACGAGAATTTCTGTCGGTACAGATTTTGCGAAATAACTGACCGATATGCAGGTGACGTATATGAATACGCCGTATTCCAATCTCGTTTCGAAAGCGCTGTCCATCGCGCCGCCGCTCGCTCCTCTAGAGCGACACGTTGCGCCGAATTATTAGCGGGGTTGCTTCCGCATGCAGCGAGCACAGCAATACCGATAGAGAGCAATAGAATTTTAACTTGAGCCATTTTTCACGTAAGTTTTTGAATTTAAAGTGAATTAAGTCTGCATTCTTGTATCGCCCGGTCACTGGGGTGATGTACATACAGACGGATCGGAACGAAAATCCATCGCTTTACCGGGCTTGTGCTCCTCCGATTACTTTGCGACTCACTTAATCTTTGGAGTCCGATATCAAGGAGTTACATCACTTTCCTCATAGAAATCTGAAGTTTAGGCGCCAGGAGACTGCACGCAGGGCGACTCAGCTTCGTGTTTATTCCCTCTCGATTAACGCTTTTTTACCGCTGCAATACCGAAAAAGTACCAGCATTTATGGGTAGGTTTTGGCGCCCGTTCGCGGCGGATTTTCGATTAACTCCAAAAATCTGACCTGCTCTCGCATTTCATCGCTGACAGAACGCAGCTGTGCCTCGTTGGCCAGCGCCCTCGGAGTTATTATCACGAGCAGCTCGGTGCGCCGGTTTTCGGTATTTGTGTTGCCGAAAAGGGCCCCCACAACAGGTATCTTGTGAAGCAGAGGAACACCAGCATCACTGAGGCTTGCGTTCTCTCGTATCAGACCTCCCAGCACCACTGATTCCCCCGAACGCACCGACACGCGACTGTTTATCGACCGATCTAAAAAAACCGGGTTGCCGCCAGCCGTGTCCGCCGCCGCAGTGTTGACATCGATAACGGATTGCTGGATGTCCATAGTGACTAGGCTGCCAGCATTTACCGATGGCCGGACGGAAAGCTGCACCCCGGTGTCCACGTACTCGAACGTCTCCACAGGTGCTAAGCCCACGGTATTGTTCTGTATGCCTTGCCTCACGGGGATTCTGTCGCCGATGGAGATACTAGCAATTTGATTATCCAGAACCATGACTGAAGGCGATGAGATTACATTTATGAGCGATTCGTTACTCAAAGCGTTGAGCACCGCTGTTATTTCCGTCGAGCCTCCAGGTGTAAACGAGTAAGAAAACCCAGTTCCCGCACTAATGCCATCATCGCCAAAGAGCAGGCGGCCCACACCCTGATCTCCTCCACCAAATCCGTTTTTAAAGCTCCATTCGAGTCCATACCTTAATTCGTCGGTTAGCTGTACTTCGATTATGCTGGCTTCTATCAGGATCTGAGTTGCTACGACGTCAAGCTGAGCAAGGGCCGATTTTATGATGTCGTACTGGCGGCCGTCTGCGTAGATCATGAGTGCGTTGTTCTCATCATCGGCCACGACGCGGACGTCAACAAACCTGTTGCTACCATCAGCGCTACCGCTCGCCCCTATCGCGACCGCTGTGACGGTCTCTGCCGTACCACTTTGCAGGTTCCCTGTGCCGAAACTTCCCGACGCGCCTCCGGCCCCAGAACCGACTGCGGAGCCGGAACGATTATTACTGAACGAAGATGAGCCGCGCTGACTGCTGAGGTTGCCCCCTGTGCCGCCAATGCTCTCCGGCGATAACCCCGGGGCCACCCCGGATTGATCCAGCACGCCGCCGCCCGTCTGAGCAGTGCCTCTTGATCCGCCGCCAGCCGCACTGCCGCCGGCGTATATGCTGTTGAGAAGCTGGGCAAGCCGTGCAGCAGTCGTGTTCTGCACCGGGTATACGTACAGACGTTTTTCAAAACGAGCGTCCGGATTGCGATCGAGCCGCTCTACCCACTCTCCGATGGTGTCCAGGTAGCGAGAACGAGGTGTGACTACCAGAATGCTGTTCAAACGCTCCATCGGCAACACGCGGACAACGCCGGTGAGGTCGCCAGCATCGCCGCCTACAGATGACAGCAGCGTCTGAATCTCGGTGATGGTCTCTTCCACCGTGCTGTTCTCCAGCGGGAAGATACCCACAGACATCCCGGACAGCATATCCACATCAAACGTAGTGATAATCTGTAGCCATCCACTCAGCTGGGCCCGAGTTCCTGCAAGCATAAGCAGACTTCGCGCATTATCTATCCGCACGAAGGCGGTTTTGTCTGCCAGAGGTTCCAGAATTTTGGCCATCGCTGACGCGCTGATGTACTGCAGCGGTATGATCATCGTCGAGAAGCCTGCCGCAGTGTCGTTTTGCTGCCCAACCATGGGTCGAATGCTCATTGCCTGCTGCGATCCGGTGACCAGATAGCGCCCGTCATCACCGCGAATCATGAGCGCGTCGTGAGCTTTGAGCAGTGACTCGAGCACGACAAGCAATTCATCGCGAGGTATCGGTGTTCGGGTGCGCAGCGTTACCCTGCCCTGCAGCGGGCGGTCCACGATGTAATCCAGCGCGAGAATATCTCCCATCACCGCGTGTACGACCTCATCAAGCGGTGCCTGCTCAAAGTTAAGGCTCACGGCCTCGCCCAGGAACTTAACGGTCTCTTGCGGTTCGGGCAGACGCACCGATCGATCATTTCCGCGGTAGAGCGTTGCCTGAGCGCGATCTGAATTGCGCTCAGCGAGTTCGGCCGCCGAGGTCGCCAATGGGGCTTCGCTAACTTCAGAGTCGTCATCGACAACAGGTGCCGGGCGCTTCGTCGCTGGATCTTCACGATCCTTCAGGAGAACCGTTTCGGCCTTCCCGAGCTGCTTGAAATCTTGCGCCGCGCAGCCGACCAGGGCGAGCGTCACCGCCAGCACCAGAAGGATGCGCGACGATCCAAGCTCGTGGCGATCCCGGTGCATTCGCTGGACCCCATTCCTGGCCAGGGGCGGTGCTTTCCTAATGGTCATCATGATCTCAATTTTTGTTATCGAACCGCCGGCTTCCGCGGGCTATAGACCCGGGTACAGCCGAACCATCTTCCTGGCGCCCCATCAACGTCCCGGCCCGCCGAGGGTCAGCTTGGGCTCGGGCCCACCGGTACTGAGCTTACCGCCCCCGCGCCGGTTAGCGGCTGCCCGAGCTTTGCCTTGCCGAGCCGTTTGTAGCAGTTCTTGAATGGCTTCTTCACTTAAACCCCGGCCGGAATCATCACCAGGTGAATTCGGTGCCAGGGATGCATTAGTTGATGCACGCTGTGCGCGCGGCTCTACTGGTCTGGGAGTCAGCCGTCGCTCATCTCGCTGCGCAGCGCTGGCAAAAATCACGCGCGCTCCATCAATAGGCAAAAGTGTCCAGCCTTCGAGGTCACTGCCTACCGGCACGCGAAGGAGCTCCCCTTTGTATTCAACGATCGCAATCCCATTGTCACCATCGCCTATCGCCCCTGTAACGGTGAGACCTTCGATCCTGGGAGCTGCCTTGCCGGCCTCGGCCTGAGACTCTTCGACTACCTCTGGCACCGGCTCAAGCGGCCTGCGAGAGGCCCAGAACAAAGGCCGACCCTGTATCTGCTGACTATCAGCACCGGAAATCGAGCGGCTCTCGAGGATGCGCCGAACAGCTAGCGCATCGGCGGCGAGTGCCTTCGCCTCGATCTGGGGCCCTTGAATCAGAGCCCAACCTACTCGCAGGCATTGCAAAAGGATCAGGGCAAGCACAAGGACAAGTAACAGCTCCACACGGCGCTCAGTCTGCAATGGCGCAGCGATGTTTCTGTAGCGTCCAAAAATGTCAGTTGTTTTCGCCATCGTCTACGTCACCCGATGCATCGCGCTACGACTTAGACTGCAGGGCCATGACCTGCATAACCACGGTGAGTGCCTGTTCCTGTCGGGAACCGGTGCGCGCCCGACGCCGACTGACTCGGGCAGGAAACGTGTCCAGCGATTCAATGGATATTGTTGGCGAATGAGCGGTGAGGCCAACCAGCGCGGTGTCCAACGCAGCCAGGGTGCCGCCCGCGGTTAGCTTTATCTTGACCTTTTTGAAGGCCTCATCGTCTCTGATCGGTAAGACCTGCGAATTAGTGACGCTTAAACCTGAGTCGATCAGTACCTGCCGCACGGACGACTGCAGCTCTGCCGCCAACGCTGACTCATCGTTGCTCGAAGGGTAAATCGCAGTAGCGAGTGACGCCGTCGCTGCGCTGCGTCGCTCCTCCAACAACTCTCCGCTCTCCTGGAGTCCGCTTAAGCGAGCCAGGCGCGGTTCAAGACGATCGCGCTCGCGAGAATAGTCGAACGCAAGGCCCAGCAGATTCATCAGTACTTGTAGATAAAGGACCAGGGGCAACAGCAGGGTGAGTCCCACCAGCACCGCGCTGCGCGTATGCTCCCGCACCCAGTTCACGAGCTCGCATCCAACTTGAGGTCAACAGTGATCTTGAGATTGAACTGCTCAAGACCCGTGTTGCCGACTGAGGTTATTGGCCCCACTGCCTCAACGGCTTCGTAGGCCTCATCCTGAGCCAGACTCTGCATAACGAGAGCGGCGTCGGCGGAGCGGCCGCGAAGTCGTAGCTCACTACCGCGCATGGAGAAATGCGTGATGAACGTATCGTCCTTCAGCAATCGAGTCAGGCGGGCGATCTCCAGGTGGGGATTTGGGTACTCGAACTGAACTTCGTGCGCCTGTTCGAGCTGCTCGTTTGCAGCGAGTAATTCTTCCCGGGCGCGAACGGCACTCTCGGAATCGCGGTTGTAGACAGCTGCGACTTCCTGAACTTTGGTTAGCGAGACCTTCTGCTGGAAAGCGTATAACCCGGTCACGATTAACAGCCCGAGCAATACCGCCGCCGCCAGCAGCCCTACGCGTGTCAGGCGACGTCGATAAATGGTGTCGCGAGGAGACTGAGCTGACCGGGAAATCTCTACATACGTGGTTCCCGCACGTACCCAGAATTCCGCATTGGCCTTTTCTTCCTCGCTGACTGAATCCAGCTGCTGGAACCAGCGGTGTAAGGCAATCTTGGAGCACACGGCCAATGCAAACGTCGCTATACCATCAGCCCGTCTGATCTCGCACCACCCGCTGACGGTATCATCGCGAGAGAAAGGGCTGAGGGCTGATAGCTCTATGTCTATCACGGACTGCAACTCTCCGAGGGCGCTGACAGGGACATTCAGCTCGCGAGTGAGCACAACATGCTCTGGAACCAAAAAGGCCCGACACGGCCCGATGGTGGAGGGAGGTTCTACATGTTCGCCATTACGAACGTAGATACGCTGGTCGCCGTCGAACAATTCCACGACTTCATCGAGGTTGCGGCGGATGGGTGAGTTAGACACAAACAAGAACTCTCGCCACGCCTGAACCCAATACTGGCCAAGAGACCGCGTATCAACACCAAACAGCTCCCACTGATTGAGTCCTTCAGCCACAACAGCCCCACCCATCGACCAGGACGTCAGCAGCAGTCTGCGCGTTTTTCGCCAAGTTGATCAACTCCAAATACTGCACGATAGTGTCAAAACCTCGCGCCAGTCGAAATCACCCTGGCAGGTTCCGCCTGTTCCACGCGCCACGGCAATCCCGCCTGGCTACCCTGAAAACTCACCCATTTTCTCCGAAGCCAGTAGCGTCCATCTATGTTGGCCATGGCATCTACGCGAAGTTCCCCTCTGAATAAGGAAACACGCGCCGCAAGGCCCGCTGGCAATTCAATTTGCGGCTCACCCTGTGCAGCTCGCGTGCCGGGTGCGGCCAGTCGCAAAAGCGCCAGCATCTCGGACGTGCGGATTTGCGGCCGAGCGCGTCGCCCGGTTACCGCAGGCACGTAAGCGAAATCGGCGATACCGTCGAGTATCACCCGGTTTACACCGGGAACTTCTAGCAGGTCTTCCAATGCCGACATGCGCGAACCGGATCGTCGCACGCCTGCTCTGGGGTCGGCGCGCCATTGTACTACAGCGCCGGTCACCGCTTGCACCTGATCGGTTGGGACGGCGCCAGATGCTACAAACAGCTGGGCCAACTCCTGGGGCTGTGCGTTCTGGGGATTAATATGGAGTGCAGCCGGTACCGCCAGCACGCGAAAAAGCGTTGGACCAATCCGGTAGTTTCGCGGTGATAGATTTGTCGGGCCCGCGCCCCCCTGGGAATTAACGGATGCCCCTCGTACGCTTAAGAGCTCGGCAAGAAAGAGATTGATCGCGCCATCGCCCGCCGTACTGATCTGCGCCCGTTCGCGGTGCAGGGTGGCAAAACGGGTATCGGTGCGAACGGCGGCCACTACGCCCGCCACCAAGATAGACATGCCCGCGATAAACCAAACAACAAGCGCAAGCGCTACACCGGTCTGGCTGCCTTTGGGCGCCGATCCACTGTTAAGTAGCGTGGTCATGGTGTACTCAACCAGTGAGCCATACCAGAACGGCTTGGGGACGACCCGAAGCTTGTCCCGGGATTACCCGGCCAGCCTTACGATCAGGTCGGGCCAGAAGCGGCCCGCTTGTTTTACGCGCAGGCGTACCCACCCCGGCGTATCAAGCCGATCCCACTCCTCCTTCCACGGTCCGTCAGGTTCTCGTCGATAATTCACGGAAAACTCCTCAAGGTTGTCCACTAACGAACGCGCCTGTGTGTTATTCCAGGGGTTGAGTATTTCGTTGGGCGGCTGACGCTGCCATCGGAGCACTAATTGTTCGTCTTCCTGGGCAACACGAAGCACATAGTCGCCACCGGTTCCCTCACCGATACGCACGCGTGCACCCCATAGGAGGTAGTCACCGCCAACTTCGAAAAACGTAGGTCCAGACGCAAGACCGCCCAAAGAGAGCCCGCCGTTTCCACGCCCGAGAGTTACCGACTCGAGCGCATCTCGTAAAAAAGAGCTGACACTGCGAAGCTCATCGTTGCGCTCGGCTACTCGATCCAGCGCCACCTGAGAGCTGGCGAGCGTGCGCAATCCAGTCACCGTGGCAAGCAGAACCAGCGTCAGCACAGAAGTGCCCACCAGGACTTCGACAAGCGTGAAACCACGATCCTGGGAATACCTCATCTGAGTTGAGCACCAGCTACGACTGAGTCGAGAGTCACACCACGCGACCCCCGTCCATCAAGCCAGGACACCGTGACGGTGAGAGTCTGCAATTGGCCGGGGATGAGGCCCGAGTCTGACTGCGCAGGTAAGGGGACTGAGTCTACGCTCCACGAAAATCCGCCCGCCGTCTCTCCCGCCTTGGACACGCCACTGAGGGGCACGATGCTGTTATCTGCAACCAGGCTGCGCGCAAGCTCGACGGCATACGCATAGCGTTCATCGGCGCGGATGTTGCGCGTCGCGCCCGCCACGGCCTGGTAAAGAGCACCGAGCGCCAATCCCAGTATGGTGATCGCCACGAGTAGTTCGAGCAGCGAAAAACCCTGATGCCTTCGCCTGCCTGAACGCGGCTCACGCACTCGAATCAATCTTCTGCTGCGTGACCCGACCAAGCAGCCAATCCACCGTTAATCGGGTGCCGGCGCCATTCGAACGTAAAACATCGACTCCCCCACCGCTGGAACTGCCATCCGGGTAAAAACGAATCACGCCGGTATCGTCGTAGTTGAGCTCCGCGGCTCCGTGTACGGTGATCGTGAGGGCTGATGGCAACACCTCGGCACGACGGTCGTTCCAGATGCGGTTTTCGCGCGGGCGGATAGACACATCAAGATAGTTTCCGCTCGCCACAGCCCGCTCTCGCGTTGCCGTCAGTAACTGCAAAGAGGTGCGAACTGCCTGCCTGGCCTGCATGCCTTCATAAAACCGCACCGAAGACGGGACCGCCGCGGCCAACATCAAACCGGCGATGGCCATTGCCACAAGTAACTCGACCAGGCTGAAGCCACGGCCGCAGTTCTGCGCAGGGCCGTCACGCGAACACGCACTGCGATTACTGAGGCTGAGCATCATCGACTGGTCCATCGCCCACTAACGTAGAAACTAACTTGGAACGCGACGAGTCTCACGAGCATTCGACGCCGCGACGGCCAGCTACTGCCAGTTGCCCACGTCCGAGTCTTCGCCTTCTCCGCCCAGCTGGCCGTTTTGACCCAGCGTGTAAACGTCGAGCTCACCCTGATCTCCGGGGTATTTGTAGAGATAGTCACGATCCCAGGGATCTTTGGGGACTTTGCCCTTCTTGAGGTAGGGGCCATTCCAGCCCGAGACATCCCCTGGGTTGCTGACCAGAGCGATAAGACCCTGCTCGTTGTTCGGGAAACGCCCGACATCCAGCTTGTACATCTCCAGCGCCTGCTCCAGATCTCGAATCTGAATCAGGGCCGTGTTGGTTTTTGCATCGTCAAAGGCTTTGAGTACCTGTGGACCTACCAGCCCCATCAGCAAGCCAAGGATTGCGAGCACTACCAGTATTTCGACGAGCGTAAACCCGGCGCCTCGTCGTTTTGACTGTCTGTTCATAAAGACTCCATCCAAATTTAAAGTGCGAGAGTGTTTACCGACATGATGCCCATAATGATGGCGACGATTATGAAACCAATAACTAGCCCCATGCCAAGTATGAGTGCCGGCTCCAGCAGGGTCAGAGCCCGTTTTACACCGTTACTGACACTGTCATCGAAAACCTTGGCGAGCTCCAGCATCATCTCATCAAGCGCCCCGGACTCTTCGCCCACCCGGGTCATCTGGATGACCAGCGGCGTGAACATGCGTGTCTCGGCGAGTGCCAGCGACATGCGCTGACCCGCTTTCACCGTGGGCGCAAGGGTGGCGAGCGCATCGCGCAGCACCACGTTCCCGACAGTCTCCAGCGCGATGTCGATCGCGCGAAGCAAAGGTACGCCATTGCCAAGCAACGTACCCAGTGTGCGCGCAAAGCGAGCCATATCAAACTCGAAGAAGAGTTCTCCCGCGATGGGAAGACTCAACAGCCGCCGGTGCCAGCGCCGTTGCCCGGCTTTAGTGCTGGCCCAGCGTCGAAACCAGAAAATCCCGCCAGCGATCATCAGTGCGAGCAACCAGAACCAGGCTTTGACGAAATCGGCAGCGCCGATAATGATCACAGTCAACAGCGGCAGCCCGTCCCCCATGTCGTCGAAGAGCTCCTGAAACTGGGGTACGACCAACCCGAGCATCAAAAAAACCGATAGTGTTGCGACGACCAGCAGGATGATTGGATACACAAGAGCCGACACGACCGTGTCGCGATTGGCCTTTGCTTCTTCCAGATGTTCAACCAGGCGATTGAGCACGACCGCCATCTCACCGCTGGCCTCACCCGAGCGCACTATGCTCAGATAAAACCTGCCGAACAGATCGGCGTAGGGCTCAAGTGCAGCGCTGAACGCTTTACCGTCTTTCACCGCTTTTAGAACGTCGCCCAGAAGCGCCCCCATGGACGGCACCGAGGACATATCGATCAGAATCTTGAGGGAGCGATCCAGCGGAAGACCTGCGCGCAGTAGCACGGCGAGCTCCGAGGTCATCGACAGGACGTCCGCGCGGTTCGGGGCTCGCCCTCGGCTGCGGGCGAGCGCCGCGCCTTCGGCTTCGGATTTGAGTGAAAGCAGCGTGAGTCCGCGGGCCCGCAGCTGTCGGGATGCAAGCTCCATGCCTGCAGCCTCCAACGTGCCATCCACAGTCCTGCCGTCGCGTCCAACGGCTCTGTAGTAGAAAGTGGCCACGAGCTAAGTAAACACTCTAGCCCGGTCGAGGCTGGAGCTGACTGACTGCAGCTCCACCTTCCGGGATCTCGGCTTCTGCCTCCAGGCTCTGGTCCTGGGTGACGCGCAACACTTCCTGCATCGAAGTCTCGCCGGCTACCACCTTACGTAATCCATCTTCGTAGAGCGTGATCATGCCCTGGGCGCGCGCCGCAGTATGGAGCTCAGCGGCATCGGCTCCTGATTGAATAACGCCTCGAATACCGTCATCCAGCAGGAACAGCTCGTGAATCGCCGTCCGACCGAGATACCCCGTACTCATGCAACGTGCGCAGCCGCCCGCCTCGAACACGCGCCGCTCACCCGGCGGGAAAAACCGCTTGATCCCAAACTGCGCCTGCTCGGTGTCTGAGAGTTCGCTGGGTTGCTTGCAATCCGAGCATAGAGTTCGCAACAGGCGCTGCGCGAGAACTCCATTGACCGATGATGTCACCAGATAACGTTCGATACCCATGTCTTCCAGGCGGGTGATTGCACCGGCTGCTGTATTGGTATGCAGCGTAGACAATACTAGGTGACCGGTGAGCGCGGACTGCACACCAATCTGCGCCGTCTCACCATCGCGCATCTCACCGATCATGATGATGTCCGGGTCCTGGCGCAAAATAGCCCTGAGAGCTCGCGCGAAGCTGAATTCGATCTGCGAGTTGACCTGGCTCTGATTGACACCGGGAAGCTGATACTCGACCGGGTCTTCCACCGTGATAATCTTGCGGTCGCTGGCGTCCATCGATGCGAGGGACGCGTACAGGGTGGTGGTTTTGCCGGAGCCCGTGGGTCCGGTCACGAGCAATACACCGTGGGGGCGTGCGAGCAGCTGCTGGTATTTCAACAGAGTATCGTCACTGAAACCCATATCGGGTAACGAGAGTCGAATGCTCTCGCGATCCAGCACACGCAGCACGATGCTCTCGCCGTGAACCGTTGGGATTGTCGATACCCTTAGGTCCAGTTCATGTCCTTTCACGCGCGTCATGATCCGCCCATCCTGCGGAAGGCGGCGCTCGGCAATGTTCATCTGAGCGAGCAGTTTGACGCGGGACGCGATCGCTGACGCGAGACTGCTTGGCGGTGGATCGGCGGCGTCTTGAAGCACCCCATCAACGCGATAGCGCAGATGCAGACCATCCTCGAAAGGCTCGATATGGATATCGGAAGCCGAGATATCCAAAGCGCGATGAATGATCTGGTTTACCAGACGAATAACCGGTGCTTCGCTCGCGAGATCGCGGAGATGTTCGATGAACTCCTCGTCGGTTTGCCCGGAGTACTGATCGAGATCGCTGTCGTCCTCGCCTTCGGTCTCGACGCTTGCCAGCATTTGCTCAAGCGCCTTGGCGATGTCTGCATCCGTACCAAGTTGCAGCTTTACGTCCCGTTCAAGGGCCAGAGTCAGGGCCTTCTGAATGTAGGCATCCTGAGGCACAGAAGCCGCAAACACGGCCTGAGACTCATCGCAACTAATCGGTACCACCGTGTTGCTCACAAGGAATTCGCGCGAGAGGCCGTCGGGGACTTCAATCGTCTCGGGGATATCAGTCGAAACCAGCAGTGGAATACCCAACTGTTCGCTCAGTGCCTGGGCAACATCTAACTCCGCAACCAACCCCAGCTTGATGAGAACTCGACCCAGCAGATCACCCATCTCTGTTTGAGCGAGCAGCGCCCGCTCTATATCACGCGCGCTGAGCTTGCCAGCAGCGACCAGCATTTCACCAAGTTTGTGATGGTTTTCTTGAGACATTCGGGCCTCGCAACGCGGGACTTCCTAGTCGCTGACCGCCTACGGCACCACGACCTGGAGCTCCCGCTACAGTGAAACGACACCCGCAGGGAGTCTGACTTAGAACATCGCTGCGAGGCGGGCTGCAATCGGAGTTGGTCAGGATCGCGGTCGTTTGAGGTGCATAACGCCCAAAAAGTGCGTATGCCGCAAAAAACGAGCGAGGCTATGGACCGATCCCTCCGCAGCTTAAGTGCCGCGGCCTAAAACCTCAGCAACCTATTTACAGCAGCTTATATTCAGCTCTAAGCCCGACGCACCGCTGGCGCCGCCAAAACTCAATGATAACGTGTCGCGGGCGATTTCATTCACTGCCGTTCGACACGGCTCGCCGGATCGTCGTGACGCAGCCGGCGAACATGTTCGTGGGGAACACGAGTCAACCTCCAGCCGGCATTAGCTAGCTTCAGCCTGGAAATGCGTAATCCTTGAACTGTTCGCGAAGCCCAACCTTGTGAATCTTGCCGGTAGCGCCATGAGGCAATTCATCGACAAACTCCACCGCGTCGGGCACCCACCATTTTGCAATCTTGCCATCAAACCAGGCGAGCATCTCTTCCTGGGTGAGATCCTCCGAGCCCGGTGCTTTGACCACCACGAGTAGCGGTCGTTCCGACCACTTGGGATGAAAACGACCGATCACCGCTGCTTCCGCGACCTTGGGATGATCAGTTGCCGCATTCTCCACATCAATCGACGATATCCATTCCCCGCCGGACTTGATGACGTCTTTGGTGCGGTCCGTGATCGCCATATAGCCGTCGGGATCTATGGTCGCCACGTCACCGGTCTCGAACCAGCCGGCTTCGGCGTGCGCACTCGACTCAGAATCTAACTTGAAGTAGTCCGAGCATATCCACGGCCCGCGCACTTTCAGCGAGCCAAAAGCCACCCCATCCCAAGGCAGCTCTTTGCCAGCGTCATCAACGATCTTCATCTCGACGCCAAAAATAGGTCGCCCCGCTTTGAGGCGCTGCTTGGCAAAGGCCTCTTCTCCATAGGATTCCCGCGCGGGCGTGCTTTCGTTGACCGAACCGAGCGGACTCATCTCGGTCATACCCCAGCCCACGCGCGTCTCTACCCCGTACTTATCGAAGTCTTCCATCACTGACAGCGGGCAGGCAGCCCCACCGACAACCACGCGGGTCAGCGACTCGATAGTCTCTCCCGACTGCTTAAGATGGGCTAGCAGTCCGAGCCAGACGGTCGGCACACCGGCGGACATCGTGACCTTCTCCTCATTGATCAACGCAGAAAGCGTCGGGCCATCCCCCATTTTATTGCCGGGAAACACAAGCTTGGCCCCCACCATGGGACAAGCGTAGGGCGTACCCCACGCATTGACGTGGAACATGGGCACGATCGGTAACACCGAATCGCGATTCGAAAGCCCCATCGCATCGGGAATCAGGCTCGCGTACGCGTGGAGCATCGTGGAGCGATGCGAGTACAAAACACCTTTGGGATTCCCGGTAGTGCCCGAGGTGTAACACAAAGCACAGGCGTCGTTCTCGTCGACCGATGGCCACTCAAACTCAGAGGACCCGCTCGCGAGAAACTCCTCAAAACAGAGAACATTATCGAGAGTGGTATCGGGCATGGCTGCATCCGGGCACAACACGATCCAATGCTCTACGCCGGGACACTGCGCCGCGACCCCTTCGATCAGCGGCATAAAATCCGGATCGACGAAAACGGCTTTATCCTCCGCGTGATTAATGATGTAGATAATCTGCTCAGGAAACAGTCGCGGATTGATGGTGTGGCATACATAGCCGGAACAGGCGGCCGCGTAGTAGGTTTCGAAGTGCCGATAATCGTTCCAGGCAAGTGTCGCCAGCCGGGTGCCCTTGGGGAGACTCCACGCACCGATAGAATCGGCTAGTTGGCGTGTGCGCGCGAAAGCGTCTCGATAGGTATATCGGTGCCGCGGGTTGTCTTTCGTCACAGAGACGATTTCCTGCCCGCCATGCACCAATTCTGCGTGTTTCATGATGGAGTTGATGGTTAGCGATACATCCATCATCAGGCCATTCATAGGTCGCTCCTTTCGTTCTCTGTGTTATGTGGGGTTATGTGAGTGTTATGCGAGTGATATGTGTGTTTTCTGTATTCGTAGGCTTAGGTTTCGGCAGTGGCGCAGTAGAGCCGCAGTGCAATAAGGTCGGCTTTGGTTCCGGTGCTGGCGGGTTAGGGCTACGCCCTTTGCCCTGTGATCCGCGCGCTTATGGCGCCAACTTGCCGGCCAAACGCCAACTCCCGGCACCCCGACCTGCCGCCCGGTCTTTTTTATCAGCCTTCTCAGTCTTTACAGCTTTCTCAGCTCTTTCGTCGTCCCTGAGCTTGAGAAGATGGGCTTCAAGCGAGAGCTTCGCCCACTCATGCATTGTGTCAGGTACGTCTGAGTAAACCACTTTCACTAATTCGTCGAGAGTCTGATATGTGCCCGTGAGCGCATCGACTACTTTCTGTTCGCGCGCCAGACGATGATTTATTACGCGCTGAATCTCAGTCATGGGGTCGTCGATCAATTCGCCATGGGCTGGAGCTATGCGGCTTATTTCATGGGCCTTAAGCAGGCGAAGTGACGCCAAATAGTCACGCATGCTCCCCTCCGGAGGCACGATCACCACGGTACTACCACTCATCACGTGATCGCCGGAGAACAGCAGCCCTTCGGGCTCCAACAAAAAGCAGAAGTGATTTCCCACATGGCCCGGTGTGTGAAGCGCCAGCAATTGAACTTCGGAATTGCCGACATACACGCCGTGCGCCAACTCCTCGTCTGGCTCAAACGTTTCGTCCTGGTGCTGCAGGGACTCCGGTCGGGCGCCGAGCACGCTTGCCCCGGTTATCTCCGCAAGGGGTTTGCTGGCCGGTGAGTGATCCGGGTGCGTGTGCGTGCAGATAATGTGAGAGATCTCACCATTGGTCGCAGCGAGAATAGCGTCGATGTGCGAGTGGCTGACGGGACCCGGATCTATCACCAAATGCTGCTTCTCACCCAGCAGGTAGGTGTTAGTACCCTGGGCTGTCATGGGCCCTGGATTCGGAGCCGTCAAGCAGCGTACAGATACACTGCCTCGCGAAACAACCAGCGGTTCACCCATTGATGACGTTGGGAATAGCTACATCAGGATTGACGTCGGCGTCGTAATCTACTCCCTCAACGTCAAAACCAAATAACTGAAGAAACTCGCGGCGGTAGCCGGCAAAATCCGAAAGCTCATCCAGGTTGTCCGTGCTGATCTGAGTCCACAGCTCCGCCACGGCGTCCTGGGTTTCGATTGCAAGCTCCTTACCATCGACACGGTATCGTCCGTCGCTGTCGAGCTCACCCGTGGTACCAGCCAGGGCGGTACGAAACAAGGTATCTATCTGCTCGATACATCCTTCGTGCGTCCCCTGCTCCTTCATCACTTTGAACAGAATCGCCAGGTAGATAGGCATGGCGGGTATGGCGGCGCTCGCCTGGGTGACCACGGCCTTGAGTACCGAGACCCGTGCATCTCCTCCTTTGCTGGCCAGCCGATCTCTAATGGTAAGAACCCGTTTATCGAGGTCCTGCTTGGCCGCCCCGATCGTGCCATGCCAGTAGATATCCCAGGTTGCCTTCTCTCCGATATAGGTAAACGCAGTGGTCTTTACTCCGTCGGCGAGCACTCCGGCTTCATCCAGAGCTTCGATCCAGAACTGCCAGTCCTCGCCCCCCATCACGGCGACGGTGCTTGCAATCTCCTCCTCCGTCGCGGGCTCGAGATTAAAATCCTGAATCTCGCCCTTATCGGTGTTAATGCCCTTTTGCGTTGTCGCCTTACCGATAGGCTTCAGCGTTGAATTGAACACCTCGCCCGTTTTGGGATGCACCCGGCGAGGCGCGGCGAGGCTGTACACGACAAGATCGACCTGGCCCATCTCGGCTTTGATCTCATCAATAACCTGTTGCTTGATCTCATCGCTGAAGGCATCTCCGTTGATGCTCTTTGCATACAGCCCCGCATCGGATGCTGCATCGTGGAATGCGGCGGAGTTATACCAACCTGGAGAGCCGGTCTTTCGCCCCGTACCTGGCTTTTCAAAAAACACGCCGAGAGTCGATGCGCCACAGGCAAAGGCTGAGACGATGCGCGATGCGAGCCCGTAGCCCGTGGACGAACCGATTACTAGCACACGCTTTGGGCCATTCTCTATCGGCCCCTGGCTATGAACATGCTGGATCTGTCTTCTCACATTTTCTGCGCAGCCAACCGGGTGACTGGTGGTACAAAAGAAAGCGCGAACGCGCGGCTTGATGACCATAGGTAACTTACTCGTAGTTCATCTCAAGGAGTTCAGGACGCATCCACGTGTTCGTCTACGTGTGACAGATACGCCTTGTCTATTATGTTTTACTTTCTCAACTAGCATCTTGAGCATTTTGCGCATTCCACGCCCTTAGCCAGTGCGCGAAGTCGTCAGCCCAGGTGTTCAAGCATATTGCTGATCCAGACGCTGCGATAGGGTTGCAAATCTATCGTCGGCTGATCACAGGGATCTCCGCTGATGAGGTCTACCCACTCCTGAGCTGCGATCAGATTGATGTCGTTCAGGTTGAGCCGCTGCACCTGATTACTCACGTTGCTTACACAAAAAATACTCTGGCGCCGATCTGTACTTTGGCGCCAAAAGCCGAAAAGTGTATTACCCAGGTGCAAAGTAAACTGAGTCGCGTTAGGGTGAAAGGCAGCCTGGCGCTGGCGGATTCGTAACAATTCGAGCATTCGATAGAACACTTGATGATGCGCAGAGTCGGGGTCGGTGAGGGCACGCTCCAGTTTGCCAAGGTCCCACTGGTGGCGGTTTATCGCCCGATTGTGGCCCGTACGTTCAACTCGCTCATGATCGTTGGGTGTGCCGAGCAGGCTATGGATATAAATTCCTGGAATACCCTCCAGACCAAGCATGATGGCATGGGCACACAAGAAACGATCCAGATGATATTCATCCGGCCCGTCGTGTGTTCCCTGGAGCGCATCGAATAACGTGATGTTGATCTCGTAGGGTTTTTCCCGACCGTCATCAAGTGCCCGAAACGACACGTGTCCACCAAAGGATTGCATGGTTCGGATCAGGGTGTTCAGTTCATCATCCGAGAGAAGACCCTCCGCGGGACGCAGGCCTATTCCGTCGTGGGACGCGATAAAGTTGAAGTAAGCAGTGCCATTCTGCGGTGGCGGCATGCTCATCATCCACTGCTTCAGATAGCTGCAATCGCCCGTGACTAATGTATTCAACAGTAGAGGTGGTAATGAGAAGTTATAAACGCAGTGTGCCTCGTTGCCATTACCGAAATACGACAGGTTTTCCTGATTGGGAATGTTTGTTTCGGTTATCAGCAGCGCTCGCGGCTGAGCATACTCAACCAAGGTCCGGATGAGGCGGACGATTTCGTGGGTCTGCTGCAGATTCAGACAGTTGGTTCCGAGCTCCTTCCAAAGAAACGCCACCGCATCCAGTCGAAAAATTCGCACCCCGTTGTCGAGATAGTGGCGCACCACTTCGACCATGCGCAGCAGCACATCAGGATTTTTGAAATTAAGATCAAGCTGATCGTGGCTGAATGTGCACCAGACGTGTTGCGTTCCACGCTCCGTTTGCACTTCCCGCAGTAGCGGGCTTGTTCGCGGACGGACCACCAACGACAGGTCGTCGGTGGGGTCTGCTGTAACGAAATAGTCCCGACCCGGTTCATCGCCCGTCAGAAAATTCTCGAACCATTCACTGGAACCGGAGCAGTGATTAATCACGAGGTCGGCCATCAGATCGTACTTTGCACCAATGGCTAACACATCTGGCCAGTCTCCCAACGAGTCATTTACGCGAAGATAGTCAATCACCGCGAAACCATCGTCGGCACTCCAGGGGTAGAAAGGCAGAATGTGTACACCGGTGATGGCGCCGTCCGAATGCTGATCAAGCCATCCTTTCAGTGTGCGCAGGGGCGCTTCGCCAGGAGTCACCACGCTGTCGCCGTAACAGATCATCAACACATCGCGCTGATCCCAATGGTTGTGGCGCGCGGCCGGCCCTGCGTTCGATCCAGCGCTTGGTGCTGGAGCCGTCGTTAAGCGCATGGCTTCGAGCAGGTTTTGCGCGAGCCCCTGCAACTGGTTCGAATCCAGCAGTTGAGCGTAGATAACCTGCAGGTGCTGCAGGACGCGGGCTTCAAGTACTGGTTCCAGCGCTCCCTGTGCGTTATTCAACGAATCGGTCTACCTGATACTCAAGCCGGGCCATACTCGCGGTGATCCTCTTCCACTGCCGCTTTCAGCCGTTCTAAAAAGTTTGGTATGGCGCTCGTAACCCGGGACCAGCTCGGGATAAACGGCCTCTCCATAGGTCGCTCAAGAAATGCCTCGCCTGCCAGCATGATGTTCTCGGCGAACAATTCCACCGCATGCTCCTCAGCGTGTAGATCATAGGCAAGTCCATTCATACGAGCGTCGTTGTGATAGGTCTCAACAAAGTCGAGCGCAATGCGATAGTAGCTCGCCTTCAACGATCGGAAGCTCTCTGCGCTGATCACCACTCCGCGGGTCGCCAGCTTCCGAAAAAGCGCCTTGCAGATATCAATAGACATCCGTGACAGGCCCGCAGTGGCGTCATCAGCCGAGAGGTTTTGATGTTTGTGGTCGTACGTATCTGCAATGTCGACCTGGCACAGACGGTTATTGGCGTAGTTGCGATGCATTTCAGACAGCACGCCGATCTCAAGTCCCCAGTCGCTGGGGATTCGCAGGTCATTCAGCACGTCTCGGCGAAAGGAGAACTCGCCAGCCAACGGGTAGCGAAAGCTGTCCATGTAATCAATGTAGTCGGAATGACCGCAGGTGAGTTTAAGGGCGCGCAACAGAGGCGTGACCAACAATCGGCACACCCGACCATTGATTTTGCCGTTCGCGACCCGGGCGTAGTACCCCTTACAGAACTCGTAATTGAAGTTGGGGTTGGCCACCGGATAAATCAACCGCGCCAGCAGAGAGCGATCATAGGTCAAAATATCGCAGTCATGCAGCGCAATGGACTCGACCCTGTTGGCCGCGAGTATGTAGCCCATGCAGTACCAGACATTTCGCCCCTTACCCAGCTCTTTTGGGGCCAAATCCAGCGCCTGAAGTTCTGCATCGAGCTCAAGCAGTCGCGGCCCATCATTCCACAGGACCCGGTGCGACTGGGGTAGTCGCTCGAAGAATTTCAGCGCCTTGCCATACTCCTCTTTAGTCGCCTGATCGAGACCGATCACCACCTGCTCAAGATAGGGGACCTGCACCAAATCCTCGACGATCGCACCAAGCGCCGGGCCTTCAAGTTCTGAGTAGAGCGAGGGAAGCAGCAGCCCCATCGGACGAACCGTAGAGAACCTCAGCAACTCGGCCTCAAGCTCCTCAACAGGGCGATGCGAGAGGTTATGCAGCGTGGTTACGATCCCGTTCTGGTAGAAATCCGCCAAGCGATAATCCTCTGCTACTTCTGAGTTTCAGGTAAGTTCATTGTGTATACGTAACACTCAGCTGTGTTGGTACAGCCGATGAAGCCACTCCGAGACGCCGCTAGCCCATGCAGCCGGTCCGATGCCCTCGCCAACCCAGACAGCTTCGGTCCGTTCAAGTTGCGGCAACGGACGCCCCTCGTTAGGAATGAGCAAGGCGTCTTTCGACACCTCCAGCATGGGAACATCATTTGCCCCGTCACCCACACAAAGATCAAACACCGGGGCGCCGTCGTTGGCGATCTCGTACTGTTTTCGCAACCAGCGGTAAGCGGTTCCTTTACTGGTTTCTCCGGCAATCGTAAAAAAACGGCCTCCACGATACACACATCCGCCTTCTGCGCGAACCGTGGCCACAAAGCCTTCGAGGTTGGAATCACTCCCCAGCCACTTAACCGGCTCGCTGAACTCCCGCTCATTGGCCATCGCTGCCTGCTTCGGTTCAAGACCGGTCATTTCGGCTATGCCGGCTACTCCTGCATTTGAAAAATCTCGAAATTCGCCCGGCATCTGCTCACGCAACCGGTGCAGAACAGGTGCCCAATGATCACGTGGGGGCGAAAAGGTGCGCCTCAGAAAGTCGCCAACCGGTTTGCAGCCCTCTGGTTCGAAATCAAAGTAGCCTTTGGGCAGATAAACCGCAGATCCATTCTCGACGATGAAGGGATGACTATTCCCCGTCTCTGCTCGCAACTCAAGGATCTCCGGCCTGGTCTTGCTTGATACAAAGACAAGGGGTATCCGCAGCTGCTCCAGGAGCTCGATAACCGGTTTGGCCTCATCGTAGCGGTAGTCTTCATGAGACAGAAGTGACCCATCGAGATCCGTAGCGACCAGAAAGACACGCAGCATACCGATCAGGCACCCGCTGGGCCCGGACGCCGTCGACAATCAACGATTCGCCGATCCGGATCCAACGTCAACAGCACATCAACCGCGGCTGGCAAGTCGCGCAGACATTGCCGGGTGTGGCGTTCGTAATGGGCGATAAAACGCCGCAACTCTCTATCGTTCATGATCGCTGATCCAGAATTCCCCACAGCCGCCCGCAGCTTGTCTTCCTGTTCTGTCCGCCAGCGCAGCACTTCCCCAAAGCCCGGTGCCTTCAGCATGATCCAAAAATGGAACAGCGAGTACAGCTTCACGTAGTCCGTACGCAGCGCGGTATCAGAGAACCGCCGCCAATCTCCGCCTGCATCCTCAAGCCGCTCAAGATCGTTTATCGGCTCACGAAGCTCGGAGTCGGTGTCACCGCGAGCGCCGAGACACCATCCCTCCAGAATGACAACATCCAGCGGTCCAGCGACACGCTCCCAGTCACTTTCGGGTGCACGATCATCATCCGCTTTGTTGAAGCGCGGTACCTCGAGTGTTGTATCCTGTGAAAGCGATCGCAGTGTTTGGATCAGCAGATCAACATCGTGAGTGCCCGGCACACCGCGGGTGGCAAACAAGGGGTGATGCCGCTGCGCGAGAAGCTCGCGTTCCGACCGGGTGAGATAAAAATCATCGAGCGAAAGTGCAAGGGCTGCCAGCTCATGCTCATGCCGTAGCCACGCAACGAGGTACGCAGCCAGCGTGCTTTTGCCCGATCCCTGGCAGCCATTGATTGCAACGTACAGCGTGCCATTCGTCTCTCGGGCACGGTGGCCAAGGGTATTGGCTAATGGGTCGAAGAACTGCGCCGCCGTCGCCAGATACTGATCGGGCAGAACGTGTTGTTTCAGAAATCTTTGTCGCCAGTCTGATTGGAGAAGCTGATTAGCTCCACTGTCGGCCTCAACCACCACTCCGTGTGCACTCCCGTGTGCCCGCTATACGGGCGCCCAGCTTAGAGTATGGCTCGACGCATGTCCTTCAATATGTCGCACAAAGCCGTTAGGAAACGCCCCGCATCACCACCGTTTACGACTCGGTGATCGTAAGACAGGGAAAGCGGCAGTAGTTTGCGCGGCGCGAAGGACTCGCCGTTCCAAACGGGCTGCGTATCAGCGCGCCCCACACCCAGTATGGCGACCTCTGGCGTGTTCACGATGGGCGTAAAGCCACGGCCGCCTATCGCGCCCAGACTTGAGATCGTAAAGCCTGCACCCTGCATCTCGACAGGTTTCAGTTTGCGGTCGCGGGCCTTGCCAGCCAGCTCCATAACCTCATCCGCCAATTCCCAAACGGACTTTTGATCGACGTCTCTCACTACGGGTACCACCAGCCCGGCCGGTGTATCTACCGCCATACCCACGTGCACATACTGCTTGAACGTCAGCGTGCTCCCCCCGTCAGAGAGCGACGAATTGATTTTGGGGTTGGCTTTGAGTGCTACCGCAACGGCCTTCAGCAAAAACGGCAAGGGAGTCAGCTTTGACCCTCTCGCGTCGGCTTCGCCCTTCAGTGATCGCCTGAACGCCTCCATATCCGTAATGTCGGCGTCATCAAACTGCGTCACATGCGGAACACTCAGCCAACTACGCTGCATGTTTTCGGCAGTCAACTTGTCCAGGCGGCTTCGCTCGACGACCTCCACCGCACCGAATTTGGAATAGTCGATGTCCGGTATTTCGGCGATCGCCAAAGACGCGGAAGAGCCGCTGGGGGCCTCAAGCGCCTGCTGTACGAAACTGTGGAGATCTTCTTTGAGTATCCGCCCACGCGGACCCGTGCCCCGGACTGCAGCGAGAGGGACGCCAAACTCGCGGGCCAGTTTTCGCACCGCAGGGCCCGCATACCCATCGCCGCTCGAATCGACCGTCGATCCACCGGTCGAGCCGGCGCGCTCAGAGGACGACGCTTTCGCTGGTGCAGCGGCCGCAGGAGTCGGAGCCGCTGGTATTGCAGCAGGTGCTACAGCACCCGATTGTGTTTGAGGCGAGGGGCTTGATTCGGCGGGTTTCTGCGTGGGAGCGGCGATCGTTCCCGCCACCTCGAGCACCAGCAAAGGGTCGCCTTCTTTGACTTGCGCCCCGGCCGAAACCAACAGTTCACGCACCGTGCCACTCTCGGGAGCCGGCACGTCCATAGAGGCCTTGTCGGACTCCAGCACCACGAGCGTATCGCCCTCGGACACGACCTGACCGGGCTCTATCTCAAGCTCAATCAGGTCTACGGCTTCATCCGTGCCAATCGCCGGCACGTTTACGGTAAGCAGAGTCGCACCCGCGGTCTGCGCGGATTGACCGTCTAGGGACCCGGTCTCTCCCGGCGCACTCGCCGGATCGTCACTCTTTGAGGTCGCATCTTCATCGGATGACTCGGCAACATCTGGTACCGCTGATGCATCAGTCAACGCGAGCACCGCCACGGGAGCGCCTTCCGCTAGCTGATCGCCTTCCTTCACCAGCAGTTCGACCAGGGCTCCCGCCGCGTCGGCAGGAATCTCCATCGATGCTTTATCGGACTCGAGCACCAGCAATCCCTGATCGATCGACACTTCGTCTCCGACAGCGACCAGAATCTCTACAACTTCAGCGGCATCGGAGCCACCAATATCCGGAACAGTAATAGTGTGCTTGGTCACGACGCGTTCCTCGGGGCTTGGTGCATCCTGCTATCGCTCTTTTTATTAAATGTCTGCGGGATCGGGCTTATTGGCGTCGATCGAAAGCTTAGCGCGCGCGGCCGCCATGTCGCTCGCGTCAAAGTCGCCGGCGTCGACGAGCGCCTTGAGGCCAGCCAACACAATGTATTCACGACTGACCTCGAAGAATCGACGCAGTTGGGCGCGCGTATCGCTGCGCCCGTAGCCGTCGGTGCCCAGCGTGTAGAACCGGCTGGGTGCAAAGGCGCGCAGCGGTTCCGCAAAGTTTTTCATGTAGTCGGTAGCTACGATGATCGGGGCGTCATTACCGGCTAGCTGCTCGGTGAAATAGGCACTGCGCTGTGGCTTCTCGGGGTTGAGCAGATTCCATCGCTCCACCCGCTTTCCGTCGCGTTGCAGCTCGTTGATGCTGGTAAGACTCCAGACCTCGCAATCAACATCGAATTCCTCGCGTAACGTGCTGGCCGCGGCTTCGACCTCTCGTAAGATGCTCCCCGCTCCGCACAGCCGCAGCACCGGCTTCGGTCCTTTCGCGTCGTGAAGCCGATACATACCTTCGACGATCCCGGCCTCAGCACCCTCTGGCATCTCAGGCTGCGGGTAGTTTTCGTTCATCGTGGTGATGTAGTAGAAATGGTTCTCGCGCTCGGCATACATGCGGCGCATTCCGTCCTGGATGATCACGGCCAGTTCGAACGCGTAGGTCGGATCGTAGCTAATGCAATTGGGAATCGTGCCCGCCAGAATGTGGCTGTGGCCATCCTGGTGCTGCAAACCTTCACCGTTCAGCGTCGTTCGCCCGGAGGTTGCGCCAATCAGAAATCCGCGGGCCTGGCTGTCACCCGACGCCCAGGCAAGATCACCGATCCGTTGAAAACCAAACATGGAATAGAAGATGTAGAACGGCACCATTGGATAATCACTGGTACTGTAGGACGTCGCGGCCGCCATCCAGGCGGACATTGCGCCGGCTTCGTTGATCCCCTCCTCGAGAATCTGCCCCTTGATGTCCTCTTTGTAATACATGATCTGATCGGAATCGTGGGGTGTGTAGCGCTGACCCACCGATGAGTAAATACCGAGCTGACGGAACATACCCTCCATACCGAACGTGCGCGCCTCGTCGGGCACGATCGGCACGACTCGATGCCCTAGCGCTTTGTCCTTGGCGAGCGTTGACAAAATGCGAACGAAGGCCATGGTGGTTGATATGCTGCGCTCTCCCGAGCCTTTGAGCTGAGACGAAAACGCCTCGAGCCCCGGTACAGGTAGAACCTGGGCCTCACTTCGCCGTACCGGGATGTATCCACCCAATTCCTGGCGGCGCTCGCGCATGTAGCGCATCTCCGGACTGTTCTCGTCCGGTTTGTAGTAGGGAACCGAATCAAGGTCTTTGTCATCAATGGGTATCGCGAAGCGGTCGCGAAATGCGCGCAGCGCATCGATGTTCAGCTTTTTGAGCGAGTGCGTTTCGTTCGCGGCTTCGCCGGCCTCACCGGTGCCATACCCTTTCACGGTCATCGCCAGGATTACTGTTGGCTTTTCGAACTGCCCTGCCGCGCGCGCGTAGGCGGCGTAGACCTTGTAAGGATCGTGGCCACCACGATTGAGATACATGATGTCGTCGTCGGAGAGGTCTTTGACGAGTTCTAGGGTCTCCGGATATTTGCCGAAGAAATGCTGACGTGTGTATGCGCCGCCATTGAACTTGTAGTTCTGCAATTCGCCATCACAGACTTCGTCCATGCGGCGCTGCAGCAAACCGCTATGATCACGCTCGAGCAGCGGATCCCATCGGCGGCCCCAGATCACCTTGACGACGTCCCATCCAGCCCCACGGAAGACGCCTTCGAGCTCTTGAATGATCTTGCCGTTGCCTCGTACCGGGCCATCCAAACGCTGAAGATTGCAGTTGACGACAAAAATCAGGTTGCCCAATTTCTCCCGACCAGCGAGAGATATGGCTCCCAATGACTCGGGCTCGTCACACTCTCCATCGCCCATAAAACACCAGACGTTGCGATCTTTCTGATCCACAAGACCACGATCTGATTGGTACTTCATGACCCGAGCCTGGTAAATCGCCTGGATGGGCCCCAGACCCATCGACACGGTAGGGAACTGCCAATAGTTGGGCATGAGCCACGGGTGCGGGTAGGAAGACAGCCCGTTGCCGCCGACCTCCCGGCGGAAGTTATCGAGCTGCGACTCGTCCAGGCGGCCCTCCAAATACGATCGCGCATACATACCCGGCGCGCTGTGTCCCTGGTAGAACACTAGATCCCCAGGGTGCCCCGAGTCCGTTCCACGAAAAAAGTAGTTGCAGCCGACGTCGTACAGGGTCGCCGAAGACGAGAAGCTGCTGATGTGTCCACCGAGCCCGTCGTCGTTATCGTTGGCCCGCATCACCATTGCCAAGGCGTTCCAGCGCACGAGAGAGCGGATTCTTCGCTCCATGAACAAATCGCCTGGCATAGGCTTTTCATCGGCGGGGCTGATGGTGTTCTTAAACGGTGTGGTGATCGCACTCGGAAGGCCTATGCCTTTATGTACCGCGTGCTCGGAGACCTGGCGCATTAGATAGGTCGCGCGGTTCCCTCCGGAATGGCGAATTACGTCATCGAAAGCATCCAGCCATTCTTTGGTTTCTCTCGGATCAGCGTCTTCCTGAATGGCCATACCGTTCTCCCCCGGCTCTTTTTATCTTCGCCTTATCTGTGCCGCAACGGGCTTCAAAGCACTCGTCGGGCCTCACAGGGACTGCAGAATGATTAAAGTTCTATTTTAGAACTGTATTGCAAGTCGCTGAATGCGCAGGGTAAACGGAGAACCGTCGGTCCTCAAGTATCAAAAGCTGAGAATTTTGATGGGTTCTGGCAATTACTACGTCGCCAGACGCGGGATGCTTATACACGCCCGAACCTGACAGTTCTCCGGGCCTTCAGCGCAAAAAAACAGGCTTGAATAGGGGGTGCTAAGACTGGGGCCCCAGGCCGAACTTAATTCGGCCTGAGCCGATCCATCAGGTCGCTCGTGACCACCAGGGAGCTTTTGCACGTTGCGTAAAAGCTCCCTCGATGCCGTGAAGCGTCGCTATCGGAGACGAGCGCCGGTTTATAGTGGAGCCAGATCTACGGCGAGCAAATCACTGGCTGATCTGAGCTCCGCTGGCTCGGAAAAACGCCGGCCATCGCTGGAATCAGGCCCCTCACCCTGGGCTCCAGGGCTGAATGCAATGAGTGAGCGACGGTCATCGACAAACAACGAACGATAGCTTTCCCGCCAACTTGCGTAATCGATGCCTTCGACCGCTTCGGCTAGACGCTGCGGCTCATCGAAATCCCACTTTCGGAAGGCAATTGCCTGCCAGTAGAACTGGGCACGCTCACTCAAATTCTCATCGGGTTTGAGCAGGTCTTTGATGAGCGCACGCTTGTTGCGGAGGAATTGCTCCTCGCTGATCTGCTCGAGCGTATCCACCAGGAACGTATCCATGGCGTTCGCCACGTGCGAAGCACTGTGATTCGGAGACTGCACGACAAACGCAAGACCCGGAAGGTCATAGCGTGACCATGGAAAGCTCGACACGATGTAGCCAAGCTGCTGTTCCGTGCGCAGCTGCTGGAAGAATCCGGATTGCACAATTTGCGCAGTCAGAGACACCTGGGCGCGTTGATCCAGTTCCCTGCCAGCACCCTGAAGGTACCAGATCACGACAGAGTCATTGTGGGCAATGTTTGACTCCAACTGCAGCGGTGACGCAACTTCCAGATTTGTCACTGTCGGCGCCTGGGCGACCTGGCCAGGCCCAGCGCCGAGCACCAGATCCAGAGCGTCGCCGAGGGTCCGGGCCGACGCTTCACTGTGGTTGCCATAGACCAACGCTTCGGCGCGCGCCGAGGCCCAAAACTGCTCCCGGTACTCCTGCAGTGAATCGACTGACATGCTCGTGAGTGCGTCGATCATCGACTGCTCGTCGAACTCACCACTGCTGAGCGCCTGGCGAACGTCATCCACGAGCTGCGACGACGGGCGCCGCGCCACGGTGTTTTCATAGCTCAGGATCATCTCGCGTCTGATGCGTTCTACCCGCTCCGGATCAAACTCCTGATCGGCTATGTCGGACAGAAGCTTGTCCAGCATGAACAGCTGCTTATCGTTGTATCCGCTCAGGCGCATGCTGATGCCCTGGGCGTGGCGATAAAAATCAAAGCCCAAACCAGCCAGGTACGCGGGGTAGGTGTACTCATTTAGCGCATCTTTGACGACACGCGTGTAGAGCAACGCCGCCGCCTTCTGCTCGGGAGTCTGACCCACCATTGGAGACCGGAAGCTGACGTACATAAAACCCTTGGGTACGCGGAAGTCCGCGGCTTGCTTGTACCAGATGCGCTTGCGAGGATTGTCGAGAACCGTGGTCGGAACCTCAGGCTTACCCTCAGCAATAGGGAGCAGCTCAACCGACTCCGCAATGAAAGGATTCGGCTCCGGCAGGCTCATCGCGGTGACGTCGTCGCTGGTCCAGCGCGACAGTAACACCACCTCGGGACCGGCCAGTGCGTACGGGACTTCGTAGTATTTTGATACCTGATCGGTTTCAACTTCGGGTGCAGTGAGAACCACCTGGGCTGTCTCTGGTCGCATATTCTCAAGCGACCGCTCGATCTCGTCCGGCGCAAAGCGAGACAACGTGTAGCCACCGCTCAGCGTGTCTTGCGGCGAAAAATAGTGCATCGAACTCGCCACACTGCTCACATACCTGATGGGTGCGGTGGGCTCCCGAAAGCGGAAGGCCAGTTGCGCAAGAGCGGCCTGCTCATCAAAGATTCGGCGCTCTGGGTTCTGGCTACGCAGCATTTCCAAATATGCAAATACGTGCTGGAGCACTTCCTCATACCGACCCACGCCCTGCTCGGTAAGCGAAACCGTGATAGAAAAAAGTGCACCGCCGCGCCACTCAAGTCCTGTGCCAGACGACAAGCCGTCGGCTAACCCGGCTGCCTTTAGCGCGGACAGCAGGCTTCCCTCACCTTCGTGCCCCACCAGATTCGAGACATAAGCCATAGGCTTGGCATCGTACTGATCGCGGAACTCCGGGATTTCGAAGTTAATCTCGAGCTGGCGCCGTGTACCCTCGGGCCGAATCTTCAGCAGCATCGGTAGCTGAGCATCAATAAACATCGGCTGATCAATAACTGGTTGCTTAGCCGAGCGATTCGGTACTGCGCTGAATATCGTGCGGACTTTGGCTTCCAACTCATCCAGCGATTCGGTTCCAAGCACCGCAAGCCGCATCAGGTTGGCGGAGTAATACTGGTTGTAAAAAGCGAGCAAATCGTCGCGCACGGTCGCGTCGGGTCGATCCGCGAGAGTCTCAAGGCTACCGACCGAAAACTGGCTGAAGGGGTGAGCAGAGTTCATGCTTTCCTGCAGCACATCCAGGCCGCGACGACCGTCGCTCTTAATGCCCATCTGATACTCCGCCTGCACCGCGTTGCGCTCACGCTCTACGTATTTGGAATCGAGCGTCGGCGCAATAAAAAATTGGGCGAAGCGATCCAGCCCTTCATCCAGAAAGTCCGGGTCGATATCGAAGAAGTAATTGGTGTGCTCGAAGCTCGTATAGGCGTTTCGTGAACCGCCGTGTTCCGTAATGTATTGCTCGTAGGCGGCTGGGTCCGGGTATTTTTCGGTGCCCAAAAACAGCATGTGTTCAAGAAAGTGGGCAAGCCCCGGCCGGCTGCGGGGATTGTCACCACTGCCGATTTCTACGTCGAGTGCGGCCGCGGCCTTAGGAGAATCGGGGTTTGAGATGAGGAGCGTTCGCAGACCGTTATCCAGCACCAGGTAGCGATAGGCAAAATCATCGTTGGGGCTCTGCGTGACCGTGAGCTCAGAATCAGTTGGTACGCTACTTGAACATGCAATGAGCAGAGCACTCATGACCGCGAACAGCATCACTGCCCCGATCTGACTTCCGCGCGAGCGTGCGGCATCACGTGTGGTTTTTGAAGACACTACACGACGGCGCACCGCGTGGATCACGGTGTCACGGTTAGGCATATCTGTTACTCCGTAGCTGGAATGGTTGCGACTTGCTCGCGCCTGGGCCAGGCGTAGATGACAGCTTTGGTGAGGGTTGCCAGAGGGATCGCGAAGAACACTCCCCAAAGGCCCCAGATACCGCCAAAAAATAGCACAGCCACGATGATCGCCACCGGGTGCAGATTAACGGCTTCTGAGAAGAGAAGAGGCACTAATACGTTTCCGTCCAGAACTTGAATAACTACATAGACCCCGAGGATCCAATAGAATTCCGATCCGACGCCAAATTGGAAGAGAGCCACGGACGCAACCGGCACCGTGACTATGAATGCGCCGATGTAGGGAATAATCACCGATAACCCCACTAGCAGACCCAGAAGCGCCGCGTAGCGCAGCCCAAAAAATACAAAACTTACATAGCTGACCGCGCCGACGATGATGATCTCGGCCATTTTGCCGCGCGCGTAGTTCGAAAACTGCACGTTCATCTCGGCCCAGATCTTTCTGAGGAGGGGGCGTTTATCAGGCAAAAATGCGAGCAGCCAGGAGGTAATCTGCACCCGGTCTTTGACCAGAAAGTACACGATGATCGGCACCAGCACGAGATACACCAGCACCGTGACAAAACCAGTGATTCCGGCCAACGTCTTCGTCACCAGAGCCTGGGTTAGAACCCCAAACTCGGCCCGCACTCTTGCAAGTAGCTCGTTGATTTGAGCTTCGCTGAACACGTTCGGATATTGCACTGGAAGGTCCGATAGCCAGTGTTGCCCCTGATCCAGCATGCGCGGCACTTCTGTCACCAGGCCAATCGACTGGCGCCAGACCAACGGTAGCAACCCCAACAACACAGCAAAGAACGACCCGACAAACAGCACGAAGGCGACGGTGAAGCCAAGCCAGGGTGGCAGTCCGAGGCGGCAGAGGAGATTAACCACCCCTTGAACCAGATAGGCGAGCACGATAGCGGCGAGGATAGGAGCAAGAATATCGCCAATCGTCGCGAGCAGCGCGAGCGACAACAGCACCAGAATCAGTAGAAGAACCGACTCTTCTTCAGAGAGATACCGCTCGTACCACTTGTTGAGAATTTCAAGCATAGAGGTCCGAATCAGCCTGGCGTTACGTTAAGCATAGCGATCTCAATGTGTCTCACGGCTTGTTTTGCGGGCTGTCCAATTGGTTGTCGGCCCGTCCTTTCAGAATCTTTATACGCGTGACGTCTGCGTCGAGTGTGGACTCATACACAGTACAGCCCTGTTTTTCGGTAAAGCGCCGAATATCGCTTACCGACGCCGAATCCGTACTCAGAACCTCAATCACGCCGCCGTCGGTTAAGCCGGCCAGAGCCCGCTTCGTCCTGAGCAGCGGCATGGGACATCGCTGACCGCGCGCGTCAATGATCTCGGTTCTCTCATCTGAGCCAACAGCGGAGTGCAACCTAGTTTCATCCGTCATGTCTTAACAGGCGAAGTAAATCCGCGCTCTGGTCCCCATGGTCGGGCATCAGTACGCTTACTGTCCAATGCCGTTGTGAATTCATACAAGCCATTGATCGCTAGGCAATGACTTTACGGGCTCGCGGTGAGCATTTTGCACCCAGACTGTGAGGCACTCTGGCTGTGAGATTTTTTGGTCTCATGCCCCTAGCCCTTTGGGGCGCTGGCTCGCACTGACGCAGTTTTTTACTGCGGATGGATCGAACTCCCAAGGGTTGTCTGCGTCTTAAAAGACGGCGCCAGCGAGACTGAGCGCCGCCAACCTTGAGCCCCCAGACCGCTCAGATGCGTAGAATAAAGCATGCTCACGAACGCCAACAATCTCCGCGCAATGGTTCGTCGCGTCAGACGAACCATTTATCGTGGTCGCTCGACAGGCGCCGGTGCGCCTGGAGTCGTTGTGAGACAGATGCAATGTCTGATGCTTTCGGTCGCTCTGGTGGTAACTCAGACTCATCCAGCCTTCGCTCAGGAAACCAGCAAGCTCAAGATCCCCAATCTGGGTGATGCCTCCACCTCTCTTTTTTCGTCTGAGTACGAATATCAGCTTGGTCGCGCCTGGCTGCGAGTGTTTCGAAGCCAGGCCGACACCTCTGACGATCCGCTGCTGTTTGACTACCTCGAAGGCCTCATCTTTGACCTCGTAACTCACAGTGAGTTGCAGGACCGACGGCTAGATTTGGTCGTCGTCGATAATCCGACCATCAATGCCTTCGCCGTCCCCGGCGGGGTGATTGGAATCCACACCGGGCTGCTTGTGCACGCCCAGACCGAAGATGAACTCGCGACGGTCATTGCGCACGAGATAGCGCACCTCAGCCAGCGGCATTTTTCACGCCGGTTGGAATTCGCCCAGTCCCGGCAGAAGCTGACGCTCGCGGCAATGCTCGCTGGGCTTGCGCTGGTTGCGGCAGCAGGAAGTAATGCGGGTATGGCGGCACTCACAGCGGCGCAGGCAGCCGCCCAGGACTCCGCGCTACGCTACTCGCGCGGTGCCGAGGCCGAGGCCGACCGGGTCGCCATGAAGACCATGGTGGCCTCAGGGCGGGATCCGCACGCGGCGGCGAAAATGTTTGAGCGCATGCTCCAGGCCTCGCGCTTTGCGACAGGTAATCGGGTTCCGGAATTCCTGCGCACCCACCCGTTGTCGGAAAACCGGATCGCTGACACCCGCAACAGGGCGCGCCAGTACCCGAAGAAGATACGGCCAGCAAAACTGGACTACCAGCTGATGCGTTCTCGGGTAAAGAATGCCCTTGCCGGCTCACCCGTGGCGGCCATTGAGAGCTTTCGCAATGAGCTGAAAGGAAGCCCCACCTCGACAACCGCAGCCCGCTACGGGCTTGTACTCGCCCTAACCGACGCGGGTCGTACCGACGAGGCGGCACTGGAACTCGACTCCCTATGGGCAAAACAGCCGGATCGCGTCGAATACATCATCGCCGATGCAAAGATCAAAGTTGCGAATGGGGACGCCGAGCTCGCCGGGAAGAAGCTGGAAGCCGCTCTAGAACTGAGGCCCAGTAACCACGCGCTGACCGTGACCTACGCCGAGGCATTAATGCAGAGCCAGCAATCGCACATCGCGGAAGAAGTACTCATCAAACACTCGCGAAAGCGGCCCAACGATCCGTACGTCTGGTATCTGCTGGCGGAGGCACAGGGGCTTTCAGGGAACATCGTCGGCCTGCATCAGGCCAGAGCCGAGTACTTTATTCTAAACGGCATACTCGATCAGGCCGAAAAGCAACTGCGCTATGCGCTGGAGCTGGTCAACAACGACTACACGACGAGCGCCAAGGTCAATCAGCGATTGCAGGATATCTCGCAGATGCGCGAGATATTGGACTCATAGGTTCGCACCCGAGCTGGTGCTTGGAAGGGCCCGGCCACATGCGCTTGTGCACCGCAGCCGAGGCCTCAATCTAGCTCAATGTCGACGAGTATCTACCTCGGTATGGATGTTTGAATCCGGGCGGGGGTCGATCAAGCCGCCTTGCGCTGCGTGTTGAAGTCCAGCATTCGCCGCAGGGGGCGCATGGCACGCTCGGCCAACTCCGGATCGACAAATATCTCATTGTTGTCCTGCTCGAACACGGCTGCCAGGTTCTCGAGCTCGTTCATGGCCATCCAGGGGCAGTTTGCGCAGCTGCGACACGTCGCACCATTCCCGGCAGTAGGCGCAATGATGAACTGCTTATCGGGCGCCTGCTGCTGCAGCTTGTAGAAGATTCCCTGATCGGTCGCCACGATAAATCGCTCGTTGGGGAGCTCTTTTGCTGCCGCAATGATCTGGGATGTCGACCCCACAACATCGGCCATTTCGACCACGCTCGCAGGAGATTCGGGATGCACCAGAATCGCCGCATCGGGATACGCTCGCTTGAGATCCTGCAATCCACGAGCTTTGAACTCTTCGTGCACAATGCAGGCCCCGTTCCACATAATCATATCGGCACCCGACTCGCGCCGGACGTAATCGCCCAGGTGGCGATCTGGCGCCCAGAGGATCTTCTCGCCGATGTCCGTGAGGTACTCAGCCACCTTCAGGGCGATGCTGGACGTGACGACCCAATCCGCCCGCGCCTTTACCGCGGCTGATGTATTGGCATACACCACTACCTGGCGGTCCGGATGCATATCACAGAACGCCGAAAACTCATCCGCCGGGCAACCCAAATCAAGAGAGCAGGTCGCTTCGAGCGTAGGCATAAGCACTCGTTTCTCGGGGGTGAGGATCTTGGCAGTCTCCCCCATGAACTTTACGCCCGCCACGATCAGCGTGTCGGCAGGGTGCTCATTGCCGAAACGCGCCATCTCGAGCGAGTCAGACACGCAGCCACCGGTCTCTTCCGCCAGCGCCTGAATCTCTGGGTCAGTGTAATAATGCGCAACGATAACCGCATTATGGCTTTTGAGATTAGCCTTGATCTGGTCCAAGAGCTCAGCTTTGCGCTCAGGCGATAGCTGCTTGTCATCTGCGTTGGCGAGATGGATTTGCACCTGCTCTCGGATCGCCTCAAGGCGGTCTACAGCGATCGTCATAAACGACCTCAGTGTCCAAACGGACGGCGGATTGTAACAGAACCGTAGTTCAAGCCAGCCAGCCTGCTGCCGCTATTGATTGATGCTGGGCAGCAAACGCGGTCCAGTGGTAGCCTATATTGCTCGCTCTGCACATTCTGAATAGATGACCGAAGACGTCACTCACCCCCGTCAGCAGGCCAAAATACTGGTCGCCGACGACGACATGAACGTCCGCCTTCTGACGCGCCAGTGTCTGGAAGCTGAGGGCATGCTTGTCGTTGAGGCCGCAGACGGTAACGAAGCGCTCGAAGTATACGCAGCCGAGCAGCCCGACCTGATCTTCTTGGACGTCGAAATGCCGGGCATGACCGGTCTGGAAGTGTGCCGCGAGCTGCGCAAGTCTCCTGATGGCGAAAGCCTGCCGATCATGATTGTTACTGGATCCGACGATCGCGAGTCGATCGATGAGGGGTTCGAAGCCGGTGCTACCCAATACAAAACCAAGCCTGTCAACTGGTCCCTGCTCAGCCGAGACGTGCAGTACATGCTACGGGCGAGTAACGCATTCAATGCCCTGAAGCGCCAGGAAGACCGTCTGCGCTATCTCGCGTACTTTGACCCGCTCACCAGCTTGCCGAACAGGCGAAGCTTTAACGAGCAGCTGGGCCGAATACTGAAACGCAGCGAGCGCCATGAGAACCAGGCGGCACTGTTATTTATCGACCTCGATAATTTCAAACGCATCAATGATTCGATCGGACATGGGCGCGGTGATCGGCTGCTGGTTGAGATCTCACGGCGCCTGATCAACGAGCTTAGGGCTGAGGACGCGATCAGCTACTTCACCGAAGAGAACATCGACGAGCTGGAAGCACGCGACACCGAGATCGCCCGCCTCGGCGGCGATGAGTTCACCGTTGTGGTCGCCGATGTGCAAAGTGCGTCGGATGTAGAGAGCGTAGCCAAGCGCATAATCAGAACGCTGTCGCAGCCAATTTCGCTCCAGGGGCACAACCCAGTCGTCACTCCCAGCATCGGCATTGCCATGTACCCGCAGGACGGGCGCGACGCCGATGCACTGATACGAAATGCCGACACAGCCATGTACGCCGCCAAGGCCGATGGCCGGTCCTGCTTTCGGTTCTATAACGAAGAGATGAACGCTCGGTCGCTTGAACAGCTCAAGCTCGAGGAAGACCTGCGAGCTGCTCTGGTACAGGACCAGCTCGAACTGCGTTATCAGCCACAGATCGACACTGCAACCGGCTCCGTGGTGAGCGTAGAGGCCCTGGTACGTTGGCGCCACCCCGAACGCGGTCTGGTGTCGCCCATGGACTTTATCCCGGTTGCCGAGCGTACGGGACAAATCATCGACCTGGGTGGCTGGGTGCTCCGCGAGGTCGCCCGGCAATGCGCCGAGTGGGATGCACAGGGACTGGAACCATTGCGGGTAAGCGTGAACATTTCGCCGCTTCAGTTCCGTCAGCCGGATTTACTCAACTTCTTCCGTGAGTTTTTAGAAAGCTCGGGTATGGATGCCGAGCGACTCGAACTGGAACTCACCGAAAGCGCCATCATGACGGACGGTGAGAGCAATATTTCAAAGCTCGGTCAGCTCAAGTCTCTGGGGCTTGATCTGGCGGTGGACGATTTCGGTACAGGCTATTCATCGCTCAGCTATCTGCGGCGTTTTCCGATCAATACGCTCAAAATCGACCAGAGCTTCATCGCCGATATGATGAACGTCGACGGGGCCGCCATCGTCGATGCCATCATCGCCCTATCTAACGCACTAAACGTGCGATCTATTGCCGAAGGTATTGAAACTGAGGAGCAGCTTGGGTATCTAGCGTCGCGAGGATGCAACCTGCTGCAGGGATTCTTCTTCGCGAAGCCGCTGTTTGCTCACGAAATCCCCGACGCGATAAAAAAGGACTATCACGGATCAATCAGCCAGGCCAAAGAACGCTTTCACGCCCAGCAATGACCCACCGCAGGTTGCGTCCGTTGGTCGGCGCCCTGCTTATTCTCTCCTCACCTACCTCCCTTGTTGCCGCCGAGCCTGATTCGGCCAACGAACTGGATCCCAGAACCGCAGCATCGAACGAACCAGCTAAGCCCCTGGTGGCGATGATACAAAGCCCGGACCTTCAGGCCGTGCGGGACGCAATCACCACTGCCGGTGGCACGATCACTCACAATCTGCCGATCATTTCGGGCGTTGGGGTACGACTTACGCGAGAACAGCTGGATCGAGTGGTTGCCGGCGTTCCCAACGTGGAGCGGGTCATCGATGATCTAGACTGGGAGCCGGAGCCCGAGATTCGAATAGAAGGCGACTGCACGCTGCGCAGTGGTATTCAACTCGACTGGCAGGGCGCCGCGGCCGAGTGGACGCTCTACAACAAGGGCGCAAAGCCACTTGTCGTGAATACAATCAAAATTGAGTGGCCCGCCAGTCTTGGCGCACTGCAGGCGGTAATCGCCGCAGACAGATCTTTGCCTATGATCACCGTCGAGGGCGAATCCGGACAACGCTGGACTGATCCCGCCAAACCCCTCCGGCTTGGCCGAGATGAGTCGGTAGCGGTTTCGTTCTCGTTTGCAGCCGCCCCCACCGACGCACACCTAACGCAGAATGAGCTGTCCTTAACCGCTGCTACGAGCGACGTCTGCGAGACCGAACTCATACCCAGCTACCCCGAACCCGACAAAGACTCCTACTTCGCGGCCGTCAGCGGCGCCGCCCTGCTCCACGCGAACGGCGTGACCGGTAAGGGAATCAACGTAGCAGTGCTCGACTCCGGCCTGTGGGAAGAGCCGGACGAAATCACGCAAAACACCCAGGGCCAACCACGGGTCATCGCCCGCTACGACGCCATTCGGGACATAGAAGGAGCCCCGGTCGACGACGACAGCGGCCATGGAACGCACATGGTCAGCGTTTTGGCGCGCAGCAGCGTCACGAATCGACCGAGTGCGCCCCAACCCAGTTACCGCGGCATTGCACCGGACGCGGGAGTGGTCCCGGTAAAGGCCATTGGCGAGACCGGTCAGGCCGGCTTTTTGGATCTGGTCCGCGGTATCCAGTGGGTGGTTGAGAACCGCGAACGGTTCTCTATTCGCGTGCTCAACCTATCGTTTGCATCACGGCCCCGTTGGCCCTACTGGGCCGACCCCGTCAATCAGGCACTGATGCGCGCGTGGCAGGCCGGAATTTTTATAACCGCAGCAGCCGGCAACGAAGGCCCCGAACCTATGACCATCGGGTCGCCCGGTAACCTCCCCTATTTGTTAACTGTAGGAGCCATCACCGACTCCTGGACCGAAACCGAGCGCAACGACGACTACATTCCGGACTTTTCGTCCCGAGGACCTACCCCTTTGGGTCATATCAAACCCGAAATCGTGGCACTGGGAGGCCACATTGCGGGCATCGTACCGCCCAACTCCATGCTTGCGCGGCAATTCCCCGAATATTTGCTCGATACAGGCGAGTTCGTGATGACGGGTACGTCGCAAGCCTCCGCGCTGGTGGCCGGCCTGGCAGCGCTCGTTCTGCAGCTCGAACCAGGTCTTAGCAATGATGAGCTCAAGTGCATGTTCACCAGTACGGCCGAACCCGCGATTGAGGTAGATGGGCGCTACGCCTATTCGCCTTTCATGCAGGGTGAAGGGCTGATCAGCGTGCAGCGCGCCATCACGCTGGGGAAAAGGCAATGCAGCAATGGGGCCCTCGATTTAGAGAAAGACTTAATGGGGATAGACCACTTTGTCGGCCCTGCACTGTTTGAGAATGACCAACCCCCGTCACTACCTGGACAAAACCTGATCATCAGTGACCGCGACAGCGAAAAGGGTATGTCGGATACGAGGCGCTGGGGGGTAGAGGCGCATTTGCAACGATTGACCGAAAAACCCAGTGAAAAGCCCGTCAACTGGTACAAAATCTATCTGGACGAGAGAAAGCGACTCAAATCACTAGTACCCTAAAATAGGTAGTAACAACTGAGATACACGTCACGAAACGCGTGTATTCTTCGTTTTGCAGCTCGGATCCCCTCCGTGCACGGTTCACACCCTGTGACCCAAATGGGGCTCAGTCAGCCCTACAGCATCCGCTAGCACACCCTTAACGTACCGTCATTAAGTTATTTCAGAAATCGCCAACTGTGTCGCAATTTTTTACACTGGCGGTGGTTTTCTTAGTATCCAATTGATTCTCAACTTTACGAAGGCAGGCGTAACGTTATGAACACTCAAATCGCAAAATTGGCAGTAGTAGTAAGCGCAGCACTCACCGCAGTATCTCAAGCTCAAGCCGGCGACCGCGTTCAGGTTCGTGACGGTATGTCTGTGCAGTCTGTTGTAGCATCCAAAATCGCCCACAAGGCGCAGCCAATGCTGCGTTGGGAGCAGGAGTCTCAGGTAAGTATCGCCAAGTCTGAAGATCGTGGCGGGGTTAAGTGGGCGCTTGAGGGCGCAGGAATCGAGAGCGTGTACAGCGCCAGCGCCCAGGAGATGGTCGCAGCGGTAGAATCCCGCGCTGAGTGGGGCATCCGGTCTGATGCCCAGCAGAATGGCTTTAAGTGGGGAATCCGATCCGACGCCGAACAAAACGGCTTCAAGTGGGGCATTCGATCCGACGCCGGGCAAAACGGTTTCAAGTGGGGCATTCGATCCGACGCCGAGCAAAACGGCTTTAAGTGGGGCATTCGATCCGACGCCGAGCACAACGGAGTTAAGTGGGGCATTCGGTCCGACGCCGAGC
>JBCCPL010000042.1:0-39269 GCA_039111155.1 Pseudomonadota bacterium
ATCTGAAGGAACCCAGCAGAATGCGGCTTTGCCTTCGGTTACCAGCGTGGCCAGGGGTTCGCCCTGAGTCTCCCACCAGGGAGCTTTAAACCGCAGCGCCACCTTCATTCCCTGATCTATACCTATGCCGTTATAAGCGGCAACGGTGCGCTCCGGGAGGTCCGGCTTGAAGTCAATCACTTCTGCCTGAAGAACTCCGATAGAGACGGTAACAATTGCCTGGCGCGCCGCGTGGACTGCTCCTGTGTTATCTGTGACAAGCACATGCTCACCGCTGGTATCGATATGCGTAACCGGTCGATCGAGCAGTAGATCGCTGCCAGCTAAGACATCATCCCACCACAGAGCCTCAAGCGCGTCTGAATAGCCCATATCCTTGTCGCGCAGTACACGCACCTCGGATGATAGATCCCATTCGTCCGCCTGCCGGGCCAGACTCCGCGCCCCTACACGGTACAGCGATGTTGCAAACACAGCGCCGGCCAACCCATTCTCGAACAGGTGGTAGCCCCGACTCCCAGGAGCCGAACCAAATGCCTGTTGCACGTCGTCGGCCAGTGAATGCGTCGGGTCTTCATGCAAATCCGTTCGCCAGAACCAATCCCACACACCGAAGAACGAATCCAGGTCTTGATCGGCCTCACACTCACTAGGCGCATCATCAGTACCGGCCCAGCAGGTGTTCTCTCCTCCATCGAGTACGTAGGCTTCGAGCCCCTGATAACCCTCCCCATAAATTGCTGAACCAAATCGCTCTGTCATGGCGGGCCAAACAGGATTAGCACCCGTCGCCAGATAGTGCTCTTCGGCGCCCATTTCAATTCGGGTTTCACCGAGAGAGACACTGCGAACACGACCACCTATCCGATCCGCGGCCTCGATGATAAGAACCTCATAGCCTAAGTCGATGAGTGTTCGCGCGGCGTAGAGCCCAGCACTTCCCGCTCCAACGATCACGACGTCGTGCGATGTGTCAACCGCGTCGCTGTATGACGACGGGGCAGCTACCAGAAGCAAGGCACAACATAAGAGGGCGAGCTTGTGAGTCATCACCTTTCCTCCCGGCCCCAAAGCTTAAGTCAGGTATTGGTAGGAATTTGTCACTGAATAGTAGGAATTGAATAGCCAAGCGGAAATACAAATGCCCGGCAAGGTTCAATCGAAAGAGCGTAACCCATCGATCAATCCACTAAGAGCCGGCCTATTGGCAAAGAAAAGCAAGCCCAGCTGTTTGGTAAAAAATCACGCGCTAATGAGTTTTATTCTCACTTATACTCCGCGTCGTTCTCTATTGCGGCCGATAGGGTGAGAACACGCCGTGGTGGCGTTTTGTGCTTGGTGGATTGATACGAATGCAGTGCGCTCGCACCCACACCCCGCATTCAACGAATAGGGGCAAGTCCCCGTCTGTGACATTGGAGTCGACTTAATGCAAAAGCTTTTATACGGCGTGCTAAACGCAGCGCTGTATACCCTGTCGGTTACCGCATCAGGGCAAAACCCACCGAAAGATGAATCGACCGTAGCGACTGCAAGCGCGAGCGATGACCGACAGGTCGAGGAAGTGCTCGTGATCGGGCGACCTTCACGATTCGGCGCGACAAAATCTGACATTTCGGTTTTTGAGGTCCCAAGATCGGTAACCGTGATCACAGAGCAGCAATTCAGAGATCGCGGGGCTCTCACTCTGAGCAATACGCTCGACTATACGGCTGGCGTGACCGGTAATGCCTTCGGACTGGCCACTCGGGGTGACTTCACCAGCATACGCGGACTGGATGCACCGGAATATCAGGACAACCTTCAGGTCTTATTCGGCTTCTACAATAACGCGCGCGCCGATGTGTACACACTCGAACAGATTGAAGTGCTTAAGGGGCCGGCGTCCGTGCTCTACGGTCAGGCTGCTCCGGGCGGCATCGTCAGCACGGTCTCGAAGATCGCGTCTCCGGAAAAGCTTGGAGGTGAAGTTGTCCTGACCGCCGGTAACTTTGATCGCTACCAACTGTCACTGGATAGCGGACATGACCTGAGCGGCGATGAGACCTGGACCGGACGATTTGTCGGTATCTATCGAGATGCCGACACTCAGGTGGATTTTGTCAATGACGACGCGCTCGTAGTAGCGCCGTCCCTCACATACAGCACAGATCAAGGCTCGCTAACTCTGCTGCTTAATTACACGGACAGATCCAGTGACACCTCATCGCAGTTTCTGCCCCTCGCCTCCAGCGCCTGCGGCACTAACGACGTGACAATAAGTGAACCCAATGTGTGCGCCGCGACGTCGGGTATCGAAGCCGACATTGGTGTATTCGTAGGAGACCCGAACTTCAATCAATACGATACCGAAGCGATAACCGTGAGCTTGTTTGGCCGTTACGATCTAAGTGATCGCTGGTCCATGGATGGCACGGCCCGTTATCGGGATAACGAAGCCGACTATGACCAGACATGGGTTTCGTTCCTGGGCGATGGTAATCCCCGACTACTTCCTGATGGCACGGCGGTGGGTCGATCCTGGTCCAGTAGTCGTGCAGGGTCGACGCAATACGCTTTTGATTTTCGCCTGCGAGGGCGATTTGAAACCGGCTTCGTGAGCCATGAGCTTCTTGCGGGCGTTAACTATCAAGACGTCGAGACATTCGATAATTCGGCGTTTTTCTACGCGCGACCGACAACTTTTAACGTGTTCGACCCCAACTATGACGGCTCCGAAGTTCCGACTACGGCCGAGTTTGAGGAGATTCGCGGGCGGACGGACGATGAGACCGTCGCCACCGATGTGTACCTGACAGACACCATGTACTTCGGTGATTTAATCGTAAGCGCTGGTCTTCGCCTGTCTTCGGTGGAGTCTGAAGACGCCCTCAGTAGCCAGGATGATGATGAGACTCCGTTTACCTTTGGGGCGCTCTACAAATCCGCTATTGGCATCAATCCCTATGTGAGCTACGCGGAATCATTCAGAGCTACGGTCGGTACTGACGTAGTCACGGGTACTTCATTGCAGCCCCGCGAAGGCGAACAGGTAGAGCTCGGTATCAAGTATCAACCCCTGGGTGGCGAGAGCTATATCACAGTAGCCGTGTTCGAATTAGAGGAGGACAACCTGGTCGACTTCGTTCCTGGCGGAGCCACGCAGCCTGGGCTAAGCGTCGAGACTGACGGCTTCGAAATCGAAGCGCTGTTCCACTGGCAGGACCTATCGCTCGATTTCGACTATCGCAAGTTGGATGCGATTGACGTGGATGAGAACGGTGTGGGCACGACGCGACCCAGTCTTCCGGAGACTACCGCGTCGCTTTGGGCAAGTTGGGAGCCCAGTACCCTCTCTTTAGCGGGTCTACGCGTAGGGTTGGGGGTTCGCTATGCCAGCGAAAACGAAAGCAACGGAACGGCGTTCCTGTTCCAGAATCAGTTCGCGCCTACACCAAACCGCGTCGTCACCGATGGCTACACTGTCTTCGACGCCTTGATCGGTTATCAGGTGGGTGACTTTGAATTCAACCTAAATCTGCGAAATCTCACTGACGAGGAATACTATTCAACTTGTTTGTCGCGCGGCGACTGCTTCGCGGCAGAGCGCCGCACAATTGTGGGCACGCTGGTTCGAAGATTCTAGGGGGCCTCTGAACAAGTCCGGGGTGCCTGCAGGCTGCAGATCGTGGCTAGAGCGGGATAAGCAGATGGCTAGAACTTGAGTGCCTACTTGTAAAAATAGTGTGCGCCCAAGTGTAACGTCTGGTCTCTCGCTCGCAGCCACTGTGGGGCTGGTATAGAGTCGTTGTGGAACCAAAGTGCTCCAATCGTAGGGTCGGCGGGAGGAGCGGTTAGCATTTGCTCAGCAATGATTTGAGCCAGCCTCCAGACACCGGGTTCAGTTGGCCGATCACTGCGCCCGTCGCACCACCAGTTGAATTCACAGGGTGGCCTCTCACCACCGTCGTGTATCACCGCGCATATAGAGTTTGGATAAAGCGTGCTTTCCACTCGGTTGAGCACAACCCAGCCCACCGCGATCATTCCCTCTCGACCCTCTGATCTTGCCTCAAAATATAGATTCTGAGCGAAGCACTCAGCTTCACCTGGATCCACCCCGGTCTGAGCGAGCGCAACACGCGAAAACGGGCCGAGCCCTGCACACACCGCCGAGAGACAGATAATGGCTAGAAGCTGGCTTCCTCGACGTATGCCTCTAGGGAAAGCAACTTCGATACATCCTTGAATCATTTGTAGAGGTGCTCCTTAGGAATATGTGCCCAACGATGATTGCAGCGCCACCCAATCCAAAGGTACAGAGGGTAGATAAGCGTGAAGAGAATACGGCAGTTGCAAACGAGCTCATCCTGTTAGTGCTCAACCCGTTTGCTGATGAGCAGGGTGAGGACTGGTTGTGCCGCCCACTCTGCCTGCTGACCCGGATTGGTTCGAAAAAAGGAACACGCGCGGCGAAGACAGTTCAGTCTAGAGATACCGAGATTCCATCAACGTCAGGTAGTGCCGAAGTTCAAGCTCGCATTCGTCGCACTGTGCAGTGATGTAGTCCTGCGACACTTCGTCCGTCGCGTTGCGCGTGGCGGTTTCGATTTCGGCTGCAATTCGAATGAGTTGCTTAGCACCCGTCACCATCGCGCTGCCCTTGAGCTTGTGGGCCAGCGGCGGTGTTTTGAGAATAATGTCGTGCGGCTCTTGCAGCTGACGCAACTGAGCGATCAGATCCTGCGTGGAATCCCCGAAGGTAACCACAACTTGAGTGATTAGAGCGTTGCTACCGGAAGGCTGAATCTTGAGGATCGCATCAATAGCGGGAGTGTCGAGTACATGCTCAGGGTCAAGATCAGCGGGGTCGACAACTCCGAGATGCTTATTTGCGATCCCTGAGTTATTCACCACGTCAGTTGCCGTCGCCTGTGCACGCGCGTATCAGACCAGCCGTGGCCTAACAAATCAATAGTGAATATAGGGTCGGAGAAAGAATTTCCGGTTAAAACAAGAACGAAGCCTTGAATAGCGAAGCGTCAACGCAGTGATCGGCCAAAAACAACCGCCTGGAGGGACGGAGAGGGACTAGCCGAGACGACTTTCAGTCATCCCGGCTATTGCAGCCAATCAATGTGTTTGCGGCTCTGCTGACTCAGCGGCCTGCTGGGCTTGCTGCGCCAACGCCTGCTCGAAGAGCGCATCGAAGTTCACAGGAGCCAGCATTACAGCGGGGAACCCGCCTTTGATTGCTAGCGCATCAATGTTCTCGCGTGCGTAAGGGAAGAGAATGTTGGGAGCTGCAGTTCCGAGCACCCGGCGCATTTGCTCCTCGGTGAACCCGGTGATGAAGAAGATCCCCGCCTGCTCGACTTCGATTAAGAAAGCGGTCTCATCGTCTTGCGTTGCGGTAATGGTGATCTTCAGGACGGCCTCATAGTTCCCTTGCTCGTCGATCGCCGAGCTGCGGGTATTCAGATCCACATTTACCTTCGGCTGCCACTGTTTTTTAAATACGTTTGGCGAGGCGGGTGACTCGAAAGACACGTCCTTCGTATAGATTCGCTGCAACACAAACTGTTGCTGGACTCCTTCCTGGGCGGCCCCACCCGGTGCTACTGGTTCATCGGCCATGTGCTGATACTCCTAAGGTTTAATTTGAGTGAAAATTTTTCGTGGCTTTCTTTTGGCTTTTTTGGCTTGTTTTGGCTTTTCCCGTGTCTTTTCTCGTGTCTTAAAGCATTGCACTCGCCAAATTGCTTCTCGCCAGACGCCTGACTGCAGCCCAAAACAGAGCAGCCGCTACGATGCCAGGAGCTGATCTAGCTCTCCGTCAGCCGCAAGACTCGCGAGATCAGTGAATCCGCCCACGTGCCGCTGTCCGATCCAGATCTGCGGAACCGTGCGTTGGCCAGCTTTTTCCTGCATTTGCTGACGTAGCTCGTGATCGCCATCGACGCCGATCTCCGTGTACTCTGCGCCTTTCGCTTTGAGCAAACGCCGGGCCGCTACGCAATATGGACAGAACCGGGTGGTATACATGGTGACGTCGGCCATAGGAATCAACTCCGGACGGTAGGTAACTGCATGTTTGTCCACTCAAGCATCCCTCCCGCCATTTTGTAGACCTTCTCAAAGCCGGCGGATCGGAGCTGTTTGCCGGCAGCACCGGAATGCTGTCCCATTTTGCAAACTAGGACCACCGGCTTTTGCCGGTAGGTGTTCAGCTGGCTTTCACCATCCGTTATCTTCGAAAACGGGATGTTTACGGCGTCGACGATGTGCCCTTGTTTGAAATCGGACGCATCGCGCAGGTCGACAAAGACCCCGTCCTCCGCATTAATCAGGTTGATTGCCTGCTGCGGACTGACGGTGGGACCAGCTTTCTGACTTTCGTGAAACACGAGCATGCCAACGGCGACCGCCAGGGCCGCGAAGATGATCCATTGCTGCGAGGCAAATTCGAAAAAAAGTTCCATAAATAACGGTGTCGCTGCTTACCACGTATTGGGGCCATTAGCGGTTGGCGAGACCAGGTGGTTCTCGCCGGCGACCCTTGAAGGTCACAAAGCGGGCGCGGAGTATACCGGCTGCACTGTCAAGCCTCTACCCTGCAATTCAGAGCCAGGCGGCAATCCGAGGTCTATTTGGCATTCCTCAGGCAAAGTTGGTGCTGCTACTGCTGCGGGCACCGGGTTCAATGCGTAAAATCACCAGGTAAGGGAGCGGACAGGCAGAGCGTCGGCTCAGTCACTGTGCGCCTCTTCCGTTGTAAATCTATCGTAAACGAGGCAGGCGCAATAGGAAGCAATGGAGCAACTGTATGTCCGCTAATGGACAACTAGGATCAAGCTCGAACGACAGAACCACGACAGCGCTCATCATTCTCGATGGCTGGGGTCAGCGGGAAGAGCAGCGCGACAATGCAATAGCGCTGGCGGACACGCCTACCTGGGACCAACTCTGGGCTAAAGGTCCCAGGACATTGTTGGACTGCTCCGGTTTGGCGGTAGGCTTGCCTCCAGGTCAGTTTGGCAACTCGGAAGTAGGCCACATGTGTCTGGGTGCCGGCAGGGTTCTGTTCCAGAGTATTACCCGGATCGATCAGGCCATCGATGATGGCAGTTTCTACTCCAATCCCGCCTACACCGAAGCTGTTGATTGCGCCGTCAATAATGGCAACGCGGTGCATGTCCTTGGCCTGCTTTCTCAAGGAGGAGTCCATAGCCACGAGCGACATCTTATGGCCGCATTGAAGCTTGCGGCCGACCGGGGGGCAAACAGGCTGTACCTGCATTGTTTTCTGGATGGGCGCGATACCCCGCCCCAGAGCGCTGGAGAATCCCTGAGCAGAGTGCAGGATTGGCTGGATGAGCTCGGTGTTGGTCGCATAGCTTCAGTTGTGGGTCGGTACTACGCCATGGATCGTGATCATCGTTGGGAGCGAGTGCAGGAAGCATACGACTTACTGACACTCGGACTTAGCGAGTTCACAGCCCAAAGCGCCCAGGAAGCATTGCAGCTAGCCTACGATCGCGGCGAAAACGATGAGTTCGTACGAGCTACGCGCGTCGGAGACGCCTCCCTGATCGAGACTGGCGACGCGGTGTTATTTATGAACTTTCGAGCTGATCGCGCACGCCAGCTATCGCATGCCTTTCTTGAGAACCAGTTCGATGGATTTGAACGTCGAAGTAAACCGGAACTTGCCGGATTTGCGATGACCACCGAGTACGCACCAGGCCTCAATGCCGCCTGCGCGTTCCCACCCATCGAGCTTGCCAATGTTCTAGGGGATTGGGTGTCGAAACAGGGTTGCACGCAGTTTCGGCTTGCCGAAACAGAGAAGTACGCGCATGTAACGTTCTTCTTCAGCGGAGGCCGCGAGGATGAGTTCGTCGGTGAAACGCGCGTTCTGGTCCCCTCTCCGGACGTAGCGACCTATGACCTTAAACCTTCGATGAGTGCTGTGGAGGTCACCGACGAACTGATTAAGGCCATCAAATCTGGCAAGCAGGACCTCATCATATGCAACTATGCGAACTGCGACATGGTGGGGCATACCGGCAGCCTGCACGCAGCCGTGGAGGCAGCCGAGACCGTAGATTCCTGCCTTGCCAGAGTTGTCGCTGCAATTGGGGAGAGCGGCGCCCAGGTGTTGATCACCGCCGATCACGGCAACTGCGAACAGATGCTTGATTACGATACCGGTCAGGCTCATACACAGCACACCACGAATCCGGTCCCGCTGGTTTACCTCGGAGATCGCCAGCTCGAACTACGCGACGGAGGTGGCCTTGCCGATATCGCACCTACGCTGCTCGCGCTGCTTGAACTTGAGCAACCCTCCGAGATGAACGGGCGGAGCCTGATCGCAACAGAATTCGCCTCGGCCAGCGATATAGCTCCTTCCGACCATGGCAACAGGGCCGCGGCTGAAAGTCTGCAAAACTCCTAAGACGTGAGAGCCTGGCTTCTCGCGATGATCGCGGCGCTGAGCTCCGTGCTGGCGTCGGGCCAGGAAGGATCGGAAGAGCAGACCCGCCAGCAGCTCGATGCATTGCGAGCTGAAATCTCCGAAATCAGCCAAGACCTCAAGCTCAGTCGGCAACGCCGCGGAGGACTGCAAAGTGAGCTACGTGAGAGTGAGCTTCAGCTGGCTAAGCTGAAAAAGAACTTGCTCACAACGGATAGGGAAATCGTACGGATACAGGGCGAGCTCAAGGGACTGGCGAGCGAGCTTGCCAAACTGCGCACCGCTGCCACAAATCAACAAGAAGCCGTAGCGAAAGAAGTTCGCTCACTCTGGGCCAGCGGCAAATCTAGTGAAGTCCGCCTGCTACTCAGCCAGGATGATCCGCAGGACCTGGCACGGCTGCTCGCTTACCACAGGTACATCCTCGAGGCTCGCAGCCAAGTCCTTCAAGACTATGCAACGACCACGAGACAACTGCAGGAGTCGGAGACAGAGCAGTCGCGTCAGCAAGTTGAGCTGACAACCTATCTGGATCGCCTGACGCAACAAACGCAGGCCATTGAACTTGCCAATAACACACGTCGTGAAGTCATCCTCAAAATCGAGCAGGACTTAAAGACCGACGAGCAAGTCTTGGCGGCTCGCCAACGCGATGAGTTAGAACTCCAGAATCTTTTGAACGAGATAGTCGAAGCCGCAGCGCAACTAATAACGCAAGCCGATGTCCAATCCTTCGAAGCGGCTAAAGGCGCGATGCCCTGGCCCGTGGAGGGACGACTGGTCCATCGGTTCGGCAATCCACGTAATCAAGGAAAGATGCGATGGCAGGGCGTATCGCTTCAGGCGGAAGCCGGCAGTACCGTATCTGCTGTACATCATGGACGCGTCGTGTTTGCGGACTGGTTACGAGGCTCGGGATTACTGCTGGTGCTGGACCACGGTGAGGGTTTTATGAGCCTCTACGCCCATAACGACAGCCTGCTCCGAGAAGTCGGAGACTGGGTGGAGGTAGGGTCTGCTATCGCAACTGTAGGAAGCAGCGGTGGACAGGATCAGGCAAGCCTCTATTTTGAAATTCGCAAGGACGGCGAACCCACGGATCCACTGGCGTGGGTGGCGCGCGACCCGTAAAGCCATAAGGACCGTGCTCCTTCCGCCAGCCAGCAGGGCGCGGGTCGACCAATACGCTACACTTACAAACCGTTTAGAGCAGAATCTGACTATGAATCGATTGTCCAGGCAGCTTGTCCGCTTATCTGCGCCCGGTTACGGGAAACCAATTGTGCGATCGCCTGATCGACGATCGAGTTTTACCAGCAATACCCGGGAAAGGATCGGTGCAGGGAAAAGGTTCGGAAATCGCTACGCGGCTGACCGTTCCGGCTTTCGCAAGTCTCTCTTGGGTATTGGGATTTCTGCGGTTTTGTTCGCCACGGGTGCTTACGGGCAGCATCCGGCAGGTCATGGGGGCACACCGGGCGAGCTTCCGCTGGACGAACTGCGGACTTTTGCCGACGTTTTCAATCAGATACGCCTGACCTACGTGGAAGAAATCGAAGACAGCGAGCTGCTGGAGTTCGCGATCCGAGGCATGCTTCAGGGGTTGGATCCCCACTCAAACTATTTGAGCCGCGATGCTTATCAGGACCTACAGACCTCCACCAACGGCGAATTTTCGGGCCTCGGATTGGAAGTTGGAATGGAGAACGGCTTTATCACCGTGATCTCACCGATCGACGGATCTCCCGCTGCCGAGGCAGGAGTCCAATCCGGTGATGTCATTCTGAAACTCGACAATGCACCTATAAAAGGACTCGGTCTTAACGAAGCGGTCGAGAAAATGCGCGGTCCAAAAGGCAGCGAGATAGTAATTACGATAGGCCGCCCAGGTGCGCAGGAACCTTTTGATCTGACCTTAAAGAGAGACACAATTCGCGTCGCGAGCGTTCGCGAGCGCTGGCTGGAGCCCGGTTATGCATATCTCCGCATAGCTCAGTTCCAGAAGCGAACCGGAGACGATGTTAAGGCTGCCGTCGAGCGACTGCAGACGGAGCAGGCCGTCAAAGGCCTTGTCCTGGACCTGCGGAATAATCCAGGTGGCGTACTGGGTGCAAGCGTGGGCGTAACCGAGACCTTTTTGGACGGCGGCACGGTGGTCTATACCGAGGGGCGCATGGCTAATGCCGCACGCAACTACGATGCGCGAGGCGGCGATATGCTGAACGGGGCACCGATCGTTGTGCTGATCAACGGTGGCTCTGCAAGCGCCTCTGAAATCGTTGCGGGAGCGCTTCAGGACCATTCGCGCGCCGTGGTGATGGGAACCCAGAGTTTCGGTAAGGGCTCTGTTCAAACTGTTCTTCCTATCTCCGAATCACGCGCCGTAAAACTTACAACTGCGCGCTACTTTACCCCAAGCGGGCGCTCGATCCAGGCCGAAGGGATTGAGCCAGATGTGTTCGTTAGTCGCGCTAAAGTCGAAACTTTCGATGAGTCCCGTCGCATAAGCGAACGCGATCTGGCGGGGCATCTGGAAAACTCCGCGCAGCACTCTGCGGGAGACAGCGAGGCCAGCGATGGTCTTCTCAAGCGTGACAACCAGCTTCACGAGGCGCTCACTTTGCTGAAGGGCATCAATGTGTTTTCGCCGCAGAAGCCGGCACTCCCGGCAGGCCAGCAAACCGCCAAAGCCAGCGATCCACAGGCAGGTAACTGAGCAAGACACCTGCTAGATCGATCTACTAGGCATGAAGCGATTGCTGGGGACTCTAGCGATAGCTCTCGGCGCGTGTCTGGTCGCGCTGTTTGTAGGGGGGTGGATCACGAAACCTCCACCTCTCACGGCACCGAAGCAGGCTATACCCCTCACGGAGAACCTTGATCAGTATCTGGCGCGCACGGAAGCACAGGCCGCCAGCTCTCACCCACTCACACCCGGAGTCGAAAAGCGCATCGTTTGGGCAGGTGCGCCCGGGGAGCGGACAAAAAGAGTTCTCGTAAATCTGCATGGATTCTCGGCAACGCGTCAGGAACTCGCTCCTGTGCCCGAACGGGTTGCCGAGGCGTTGGGTGCGAATCTTTTTGACACGCGACTTGCGACCCACGGAAGGTTGAATAACGGCCCGATGGACGCGAGCGGAGAGGACTGGCTGGAGGACGGTGTCGAAGCCCTCGCGATTGGTCGTGCTCTTGGCGATGAGCTCATCATCATGGGTACGTCTACCGGTGCAACACTCGCGGCAGCCCTCGCATCTCATCCGGATTTTGCATTGGTAACCGGCCTGGTGTTTATCTCACCTAATTTTGGGCCGGCTGCAGAAGGCGCGGGGATCGCCACGGGGCCCTACGGACCCCAGCTAACCCGAGCTTTTGCGGGTGAGTACCGATCTTGGACCGCTGCGAATGAAGAACAGGAGACATTCTGGACCACTCGCTACCCGACTTCTGCGATCGTGGAAATGATGCGGCTGGTTGAGCTCGCCATCACTGAGCTACCGAATATTCAAACGGAGCGCGCGCTTCTTATTTACTCACCCAAGGACGATGTCGTGTCGGTGGATAAGCTACTAGAGAGCTTCGATGCTTTGCAGGCCGACAGGAAATCAGTCCGACGTGTAGATGAGCCGAAAAGCCTCAGTCCTCACGTGCTGAGTGGCGACATTCTTGCACCAGAATCGGTAGATGAAACGGTTGCTGCAATCGTAGCGGCACTTAGCGACTAGCCTGCTTTCGGTCGCGCACTGATCCTCTCAAGACTCCATTCCGGTCGGGCTAATCCCGAGACGTGAAAGCGAGTTTCAATCCCAGTGCCGCGAAGCTGCCGGCCACAAACCGTTGAAACAGTTTGGTAGCTCGCTCGGATTCGAGCACGTAAACGCGCACCCATGTTGCCAGCAGCCCATAGATAAGAAAAACCACCAAAGTCATGAACATAAAAATGGCGCCCAGCACGGCCATCAACTGCGCCGGCGCCGCAGCACCCGCAGGTACAAACTGGGGTAAGAAAGCAAGAAAGAACACGGTCAGCTTGGGATTCAGTATGTTAATCAGGAAGCCCTTGATCAGTACCGATAGCGAAGACCTTCGCTCACCTTCTTCTTCCAGCGCCAGCGGCCCGCCTTCGGAAAGCATGCTCCAGGCGAGATACAGGAGATAAGCGACGCCTGCGTACTTTACGACCTGAAAAGCCAGGGCACTCGTGTGTATAAGCAGCGCAAGGCCCGTAACGCTGGCAAGCAGAGACGGCACAATCCCCAGAGTGCATCCAATCGCGGCAAACAGGCTTGCGCGCTTCCCCAGGAACAGGCCAGTAGCGACCGTGTACAACACGCCCGTTCCAGGTATGAGTACGACGACGAGAGAGGTTAAAAAAAACTCTGAGCTCAGCATTGGATTCCTTCCTTCATCAGTGACGTCGACAAATCGCTGGTCGCGACTATCTGGGCATACTCGCCGCTCAGATTGGCGAGCGAGAACGAATGGAGATCAGCCGCAGCGCGATGCTTACCCCGATAATCCCACATGTCGAAGGTAAACGTGGCGTCCTCCACCACGTAGACTTCAAAGCCCAGATTGCCGGCTGTTCGGGCTGTAGCTTCAACTGAGTTGTTGGTACTTACGCCCGCTATGACTAGCTGGCTAAGTCCCCGAACACGCAGCCAGCGCTCAAGTCCGGTATTGATCAACGCATCGGGAACATTTTTTTCCACCACATGCTCCTCAGGTAGTGGTGCAAAATTGTCCTGAAATTCCACGCCCTGCTGCCCCGGCCAGAACAGCGACTCGGGATCTCGCGATATGTGGCGGATATGCACCAGGCCTAAGTGTCGGCGCCGCCACAGGCTCAAGAGCTGGCTGATGTTTTGTTCCGCCTGCGGATTGTTGCGCGGTCCGGCTCGTTCCGATGCCATACCACGCTGCATATCGATGATCAGTAACGCGGCCCGGTCAAAGGGCTCCATTTCCGTCACGCCCTCTGCTGCCCGTTCAATAGGTCAATCATTCTCGCGTACTTCGATGCCAGCTTTTGCCATGTAGGCCTTGGCATCCGCAACCGTATACTCGCCGAAGTGAAAAATACTCGCCGCTAGCACCGCGTCGGCGCCACCTAGCGTGATGCCTTCAACGAGGTGCTGAAGACTGCCGACCCCCCCGGATGCAATCACAGGTATATCAACCGCGTCAGTGATTGCCCTGGTGACACCCAGCTCGAAGCCGTCCCGCGTTCCGTCGCGGTCCATACTGGTAAGGAGTATTTCGCCCGCACCGAGCTCAGCCATGCGCTCAGCCCATTGCACGGCATCGATGCCCGTCGGCCGCCGACCGCCGTGCGTGAAAATTTCATAACGTGCGGATTCCTGTCCGCCGACTTCGTCGTTGGTCGACTCATCAACCCGCTTGGCATCGATAGCGACGACAATGCACTGCGCGCCGAACCGCTGCGAGGCACGACGGACCAGCTCGGGCTCACGAATTGCGGCGGTGTTAATACTGACCTTGTCGGCACCAGCATTCAGCATTGTGCGAATGTCTTCGACGCTGCGAATACCGCCGCCGACTGTGAGGGGAATGAACACCTCCCTGGCAATGGCTTCGACGGTATGCACCGTCGTGTCGCGAGCTTCATGGCTCGCGGTGATGTCGAGCAAGGTAATCTCATCGGCGCCTTCCTGGTTGTAGCGAGCCGCAATCTCAACGGGATCCCCAGCGTCGCGGATGTCGACAAAATTCACGCCTTTGACGACACGGCCGTTGTCCACATCAAGGCAGGGAATGATTCGCCGGGCCAGTCCCATTTAGGGCGCTCTGTCTGATGAGAGCGTACGCGTGAGTGACTCGCGTGTGTGCTCATCGCAGTACCGCTGAGCCGCGGCAAGGTCGAGCGCGCCCTCGTAGATTGCCCGTCCGGTTATGGCTCCTATAACCCCGGCAGACTCTACCTTGGCCAACGCACGGACATCGTTCATTGTGCTGACACCGCCGGAGGCAATGACCGGTATCCCGGAACTCTGCGCGATAGTGACGGTAGCGTCGATGTTGACTCCCTGCATCATTCCATCGCGGGCGATATCGGTGTAGACGATCGCCCGCACACCGGCCTTGGCAAAGTTGCGCGCTAAATCGACTGCCTGCAGCGACGAGACCTCGGCCCAGCCTTCGGTGGCGACTCGTCCATCCCGTGCGTCCAGCCCGACGATGATCTTCCCTACGAACTGTTGGCAGGCATCTCGGACGAACTCGGGCTCTTTTACCGCTTGCGTGCCGATAATCACGTAGCTGACCCCGGCCGACAGATAAGACTCTATCGTCTCGAAGCTGCGAATACCGCCTCCGATCTGGATTGGTAAGTCAGGAAACTCCGCAGCGATTGCTTTCACCGCATCCCCATTTACGGGCTGGCCGGCGAAGGCACCGTTGAGATCGACTAGATGCAGTCGGCGACAACCTTCGTCGACCCAGCGGCGAGCCATGGCGACAGGGTCGTCTGAGAACACGGTACTGTCGTCCATCACGCCCTGGCGCAAACGCACGCACTGGCCGTCCTTCAGATCGATAGCAGGAATAATCAGCATACGCCGTCCCAGCCTAAAAAGTTGCTGAGCAATTGCAAACCGGCACGATGACTTTTCTCCGGATGGAACTGCACGGCAAACAGATTATCGACTGCCAGTGCAGCATCAGCTTGCTTCCCGTAAGTCACACTACCAGCCACCAACGATCTGTCTTCGGCGTGCACGTAATAGCTGTGCACAAAGTAGAAACGGGATCCATCGTCGATACCTTTCCATAGCGGGTGACCGCCCACCTGATCGACGCGATTCCATCCCATATGCGGCACCTTTAGACGCCTACCCGCCTCGTCGACGAGGGGCGCACCGAAGTGCCGGACCGACCCCTGGAGCAACCCAAGGCACGCTGTGCCGTCGTTCTCTTCGGAATCATCGAGCAACGCCTGCATGCCCACGCAGATCGCCAAAACCGGTTTACTCTGCTCGCGAAAAGCCGTCATCAAGAGCTCGTCGCAGCGCTGGCGTTTTATTTCGGCAATGCAATCGCGAATGGCGCCCACACCCGGAAACACCACACGATCTGCAGCGTCAATGGCCGCAGCATCGCGCGTAACCACGACCCGATCAGCCCCTGCATGGAGTAGCGCACTTTCGACGGAATGGAGGTTGCCCATCCCGTAGTCGATGACGGCGACGTGGCTGCTCAAAAGTAGTTACTCAAAGGTTCTTACTCAAGCAAGGGTTAAAGAACGCCTTTCGTCGAAGGCGTCCTGCCCGCCATGGCCGGGTCGGGCGTCAATGCCATGCGCAGCGCACGACCGAAGGCCTTAAACACGGTTTCAATCTGATGGTGGCTGTTTTTGCCGCGCAAATTGTCGATGTGCAGAGTCACTTGTGCATGATTAACGAAGCCCTGAAAAAACTCACTGAACAAGTCAACATCGAAGTTACCTATCAGCGCGCGCGTGAAATCCACGTGATATTCAAGCCCGGGCCGCCCGGAAAAATCGATCACGACACGCGACAGGGCTTCGTCAAGGGGTACATAGGCGTGGCCGTACCGCGTGATTCCGGTTTTGTCGCCGACGGCAGCCGCGACTGCCTGCCCGAGTGTTATGCCGAGATCCTCAACCGTATGATGAGCATCGATTTCCAGGTCACCCTGGGCGCGTATCGTCAGATCCAGCAAACCATGACGAGCAACCTGATCGAGCATATGCTCAAGGAACGGAAGCCCCGTCTGCATATCCACCTTACCGGTTCCGTCCAAATTGACGGCGACCACGATCTGCGTCTCGAGGGTATCGCGACTGATTTCAGCTTTTCGGTCACTCATGCTTCTCGGTCTTTCATCTTAGTAATCTGGGCGGTTATCCGCTCGGTCGGGCGGCGAAGTATAAGTGACGTGGGCGCTCACTTCATTGGCAATCCTGGGCCCAACGATTAGCATCGCATCTCGATGGATGCTTTCGCCGCACAGCTGCTCGATTGGTTCGACGATCACGGGCGCCATAATCTCCCCTGGCAGCAGGATGGCAGCGCATATCACACCTGGCTCTCTGAGATCATGCTACAGCAGACCCAGGTGGCCACGGTGATTCCCTACTACCAGCGGTTCACAAGCGCATTCCCCGATATACAAAGCCTGGCTACAGCCGATATAGATGACGTTCTGCACCACTGGAGCGGTCTTGGCTACTACGCTCGTGCGAGAAACCTCCACAAGGCAGCCATCCAGGTAGTGGAGCAGTATAACGGCGAGTTTCCGGCTGACGTTGATGCATTACAGGCACTACCGGGAGTAGGACGTTCGACTGCCGGCGCGATTCTCTCCAGTGCGCTCGGGGGGCGAGCGCCCATACTGGATGGGAACGTCAAACGCGTATTGGCTCGCTACCATGCTGTCGAGGGCTGGCCCGGGCAGACCCGGATTGCAGCTAAGTTGTGGGAGCTGGCCGAGTCACATACGCCCCAAGAACGAGTCGCCAGCTACACGCAGGCGATTATGGATTTGGGGGCGACCCTGTGCACGCGAACTAAGCCGGCATGCATCGTGTGCCCCCAGGCGGCGGGTTGTGAAGCTCGCCGCCTGGGTCATCAGGACCAGTTTCCGGGACGAAAACCCAAAAAGGTGAAACCGACCCGTCATACCGTTTTTGCAATCGCCTGTAGCCCGGAAAAACAGCTTTGGTTTGAACGCCGCCCGAATCAGGGAATCTGGGGCGGTTTGTGGTGCTTTCCCGAAGTCGCGAGCAAGGCGCAGGCCGAGCACTACTGCGAGGAACAACTTGGCGCCCCGGTTGCTGCTAGCCTGGCCCTGCAACCCATTCGCCACACTTTCAGTCACTACCATCTAGATATTGAACCGTTGCTGCTCAACCTGGCGCGCGCACCCGGAGCGGTCCGGGAACGAGACGATCTGAAAGCTTGGCCGGCCCACACTCCGCCAAAAGTTGGGATTGCCGCACCGGTCAAAAAAATCTGGGAGGAGGCGGCACGCGTGCTCGCAGCCTGATCTCATGTCTTTTTCCAGAAACCAAAGTTCCAGCCAGCGCTACCGCAAAGGGAGTTGAACCCTGATGAGCAGAACCGTTTTTTGCAGAAAGTACCAGCAGGACCTGCCCGGGTTAGAACAGCCACCCTATCCGGGCCCTAAGGGTCAGGACATATTTGAAAACGTCTCCAAGCGCGCCTGGGAGGAGTGGCAGAGTCACCAGACCATGCTGATCAACGAGAAACATCTCAGTTTGATGGAGCCTACAACGCGCAAGTACCTTCAGGAAGAGATGGACAAGTTTCTGGCGGGCCAGGACTTCGATCAGGCGGAAGGCTACGTTCCGCCCGAGTCCTAAGCCTGGAGCTTCTAAAGCTAAGCTAGCCCAAGCCTGTGAGGGTTTTAGTCGGCAGTGACTCGGCAATCTGATCGGGAACGAAAAAGTCCCGATACAAACCATGCCCTGGCTCAACCGAGTACTTTTCGAACTCGGACACGCCGGCGTCGCGTAGCAGCGCCTCATCGATGAAGAAGTTCCCAGTGCACTCAGCGGCTAGCCGCGTCAGCACTTCATAGGCCGCATCCGCCATGATTTCCACCGTGCGACTGCCACGACTGAGTGCGTCTCCACCTAGCACATTGCGAACCGCTGCGGTATCAATTGCGGTCAGTGGCCAGAGCGAATTCACGGCAATCCCATCGCCGGCGAGCTCGCTGCTCATCCCTAGCGTACACAGGCTCATACCCATCTTCGCAATCGTGTAGGCCACATGCGGCGCAAACCACTTCGGATCCATGTCCAGGGGTGGCGCGAGGTTGAGAATATGCGGATTTGTACCTTCTTTGAGATATGGAATGCAGGTCTTGGAGACCAAAAACGTTCCCCGCGTGTTGATTTCGTTCATGAGGTCGTAGCGTTTAAGCTCCGTCCCAAGAGTGGGTGTCAGGCTGATTGCGCTGGCATTGTTGATGCAAATATCAAGGCCACCAAACTTGCCAGCGGCCTCGTCAACGGCTTTCGCTACCTGATCTTCAAACCGAATATCACACACTAGCGGTAGAGCACTACCGCCGGCTTCTTCGATCTCCTCGGCAGCGGTATATATAGTTCCCGGAAGTTTGGGGTGGGGCTCGGTGGTCTTCGCGGCGATGGCAACCTTCGCCCCATCTGCTGCCGCTCGCTTTGCTATCGCAAGTCCAATTCCGCGACTGGCGCCGGTAATAAAAATTCTTCGATCCTTGAGGCTCATATGTAGTCCTTATGCATACCCATCTCGGTCACGAACATACGCGGTGTTACCCGTCCTCGGACGCTAACCGAGGGCCGAACTGGAGTTCTTTTCAGGCCTACAACGTCCTGTTGCCCGACCGCGTTATTTGAGTTGGCACGACAAAGCGAGCAACCTTTTGTGGCATCAGCGTTGTCGAAACACAGTCATAATGGTAACGCGAGTCCTGGAGCCATCATTCATGGGTAGATTCGAGAGCATTGAGAGGTTTGACATCCCGGCGGACAGGCGGCCTGTCCGGTCTCTACTGAGATCACTCATTGCAGCGGCAGTCGTTATTCTTAACAGCGTTTTTGCAGGCGGATGCTCGCCGTTCTCCGTCGCTGACTTTGACCGGCCGACGGTGGAACTGCTCAGCATCACCCCGCTGACCGGTGCTCCGATGGAGGCGCGGTTTCGTGTACGCCTGAGAATCGTTAACCCCAACGACCTGGCGCTGACGATTAGTGGGATGGCGTACGACATCAGCGTCCGTGAGCGCAAGCTGTTTTCCGGTGTCAGCAATCAGACCCTGGAACTGGCGCCCTACAGCGAGATAACGGCGGATCTCGAAGTCGCTGCCGGTGTGCTCAATTCTCTGGCGTTTCTTCGGGATCTTATGCGCGACCCTCCAAGTGGCGGATTACCATACAGACTGGACGCAAAACTGTCGCTCAAAGGTCTGGCGCGCTCCATCCGGGTCAGCCGCGAGGCATACATAGATTTCGATCCTACACCGAGGGCGACCTAAAGCACTCCCAGGGCAATTAAATACAAGAATGACTGAGACCGCCGTCGGCGCACAAGCACTCGTGCGGGCTGCACCTGCCAGACCAATTACGATCAGTCGCGCTTGACTGAAATCTAGGCTGTAGGTTTAATACGCCGCCTTCGCGGGTTCGTCTGCAGCTGGCTCTACTGAAACTTCGTCAGAAATCGCTAGAGAAAGACCCACGGAAATGCCCAGGTAGCTCAGTTGGTAGAGCAGTGGACTGAAAATCCTCGTGTCGGTGGTTCGATTCCGCCCCTGGGCACCATCTTTTCTCCCTCTCCATGCCCAGATCCAATACAGGCGCGCCTTGGCAGCAACTCAGAACTTCAGCTTCTAACTGAAACAAATTCGGCTGCTCGCCCAGTCACTTAACTCAGCTTCCAGATTTTCGTCGCGGTCTTCGACAAGGCCTTTAGGAATAGACCAGGAGAAATCATCTCTTTTTGCCCAATAGGGCCCTCCTGGATGTGCCAGGAAGAAGTTTAGGGTACGGCACACGTCGTACTTGTACAGCAGAATTCCGGCACTCACTGCTTTAGCCATAAGGGGGTGTTAACTCCTCTAGTTGCTTCAGACAAGCCTAACCCGGAGGACCAGCCAGAATTTGAACATGGATTTGCGTCCAGCCAAGTTGGAGGGTCTAAGCACAGTGGCCAGAACTTTTCTCATGGTTTTCTTTGGTCGTGTAACCAGTTCCGTAGCCAAGCTTCGCAGCTGAGCTATAGTTGGCAAAACCAACGGGAAGATATCCTCATGTGCGACGAGTTCACCAACAAAGACGAAGAAGAGTTCCTTCGCCGTCAAACCATAACGCGGCGCAGCTTCAATCAAGGTGCGTTTGCAGCTGCGGCAACGATGCTGCTGCCAAAACGGGCAGGCGCTGTGGATGTGCATGAGCAAGATGTTGAGGTGGAGACGCCAGATGGTATGGCGGACGCCTATTTCGTACATCCGAGCTCCGGAAAGCACCCGGCCGTCATCGTGTGGCCGGATATCAAAAGCATACGCAATGCCTTCCGCGACATGGGCAAACGGCTGGCAGAGTCGGGCTACTCCGTACTGGTCGTTAATCCCTATTATCGGACCCACAAGGGCGCCATCCTCCCGGATGGCGGCTCGTTTCGCGACCCGGCTATTCGGGAGCTACTTATGCCTCACGCCAGGAGCCTATCGCGAGAGACTTGTGTCTCGGATGGCAAGGCCTTTGTAAAGTTCCTCGATGCCCAGGAAGTCGTCGACAGCTCCAGGAAGATGGGAACTACGGGTTATTGCATGACGGGTTCTTATACATTTCGCCTTGCAGCCGCCATACCCGAGCGTATCGGCGCTGGGGCGTCATTTCATGGCGGTGGTCTTGCGACTGACAATCCCGACAGTCCGCACCTACTGGTGCCTAGGATAAAGGCCGGATTTTTGGTCGCAATCGCAGAGAATGATCACGAACGGCATCCCGAGGAACAACCCCGACTTCGCCAGGCTTTTTCCGCGGCGGGCTTGAACGCCGAGATCGAGGTTTACGACGGGGCTATGCACGGATGGTGTCCGCCGGACGGCGACGTCTATAATGAAGTCCAAGCCGAGCGAGCCTGGGGTCGACTGCTGGCGTTATTAGAAAAAGAACTGGCCTGAGATCCGGGTAGTGTCCCGGTCGCTAACGCTCGTTATATGAATGCGGCGCCTACATGGTCCGCTTGTTTCGCAAGTAGAAAAGCCAAGAATCTACGTGGGTAAAAAATCCTCATCTCGCTACTACCACGTTCCTGATGGAGGCGCCAGGAAAGCACTGTATTCGGGGCGAAAACCCAATACTGCGGAGCCGGCCCGCTGACCCAACACGAATACGTTTTCGTGGCTATATCCATCATCCTGGGATTGGCAATTACTCGATTGTTGAGCCAGGTTGGTGGACTGCTACGGGCGTATAAACGCCTGCGGTTTCACTGGGCAACCGCACTCTGGGCGGCCTCCATCTTAGTATTCATCCTTCAGATGTGGTGGGTGGGATGGGAGCTGCGCGATTTTCCCGACTGGTCGATTGTGGATTTCCTGTTGCTGGTGGCCGGAACCATCTTCATCTACGGCGCGGCGGAACTTGCGCTACCAGTTGAGGACTACGATGTCAGTGATGACTCGGAACTCGATTTCCTGGCGCACAGCCAGTCGCTGGGGCGCGTCTCCGCTGCGTCTCTTCTCGGCTATTTTGCAGTGGGCCCTTATTACAATATTCGTCTACTCGACAACCAAGCCATGCCATCGGCGTTACTTGCCGGCCTGGGAGGACTCCTTCTGCTGGGCGTCGTACTCAAGCCGCGATGGTTCGAAGGGCTGTCGCTATTGATTGCCGGGTATGCGATTGGCGTGCTGTATCTGACCGCGTGATCGTTACTCCCGCGGACCGGTGATTGTTCTGCTGGAGACCGCCTGCTCACGCACATCAGCAGCGTGGTATGCGATGCTGCGCCATTCCTTCTGCGCGTACAGCTGGGTCTGATCTCTAAAGTGGGCGGCACCGGGCACACCCGATTGGCTGTAGCTCAGCATGGCCTCGGCTTCCGGTCCTTCGGCATTGAATCCCAGAGTCATAATAAAGCTGCTTCCGTGAACAATCGGATACCCGTCGCTGGTGAGGTAGCGGCTGTCTTCCACGTCTTCGGGTTTGACACCGGAGATAGGCGATGCGACGGGGTTACCAGCTAACTGAAGATTGGCAACTCCCTCGAAACTGTTACCACCGTGAATCGCTATCGACTCTCCCGCCCGCCATGCAAACTGCGTATCGCGTAGTGTTGCAGATAGCGGGAGCCCTGCGCTGCGCATAACTTTAACCGCGGTGGCCAACTCGGCGATGGCCGCCTCTGCCTCGGCGGGGTCTTTCGGCGTCTCGACGGGTTTGGCGGGATCGAACGAGGTCGCGAACAGCGCTCCGGCTTCGCGCGTATCGTCCATATCGAAACGGGTTATCCACTCGCGAAACAAAACGGCCCCGGCGCTATCGAGATTGAGTGTTCCATCGTAAGCCGCGAGAACCTCGCATGCCTGCGGCTCAATCTGCGTGCTCGCGGTGCAGGCCTTTATCAGACCCGGGAGTAGAAGCTCGGCACCCAGTCCCCGATTGGCAAAGAGCGCCTCCTGTATCTCTTTACGAGAGAATCGACCATCGGTGCCCGCATCGCCGTAGCGGTTTTCAAGCAGCCGGGCGTTCATGCGAGTGCGCAGCGAGCGTGCCGTGCGAGTCTCACCGTATAGTACGGAGAACCCTTCAAGCGGCGACGCCGGATTTGTAAGCCAGTAGCTGTCGTTGCTATTGAAGATGTAGTCGCTTCGTTCGAGCATTGGCCTTCTCTCAAAAGGCACCGTACCGCGTAGGGGCGCGGACGGATCATCCAGCCACTCGTTCTGCTGGCGACTTCCATCAAGTAGAACCATCCCGCGCTGCTGGTACAGCCCCGCTGCCAGCGGATCCTTGCTTAGGGAGCCCTGCCAGCTTATCTCAGCCGCCTTGCTCAGATATCCGACCGTAGAGTTGTCCAGATAAACGGCTCGGCCGTCCGCGCTGGTAGCCATCGTATTCACCCACGGCAACGCGTTATAGCGGCGGTGCGCAGCAATGAGCTGTTCCATATCATCCGCCTCGCCCATCGCCCTCCACTGAGCGAAGACTTCGGCGTTTCCGTTGTTCGCATCTCGAGCTGCGTAGGCAAAACGTTCATCCCAGGCCATGTTAGGTAGGGTGAGCAGCGGGCCATGGTGGCTGAAAAACAAGGAGTGGCGCTGCGTATCCAGTGTTCCGTCTTCCGCAAGGACCTCTACTTCGACTTCGCGCTCTTGCAGGTCCCGCCAACCATCTTCGAAGCGATACTGCCGATTGTTTTCCGGGTTCAGGGTTAAGCGGTACAGCACGACTCGCTGGCTGGCGGACACCGTATGGGTCCAGCCAATAGCTTCGTTAAACCCGATGGCGACCCCGGGGATACCGAGCAGTGACACTCCGTACACGTTCAGTCGACCGGGAATCGTCAGATGCTTTTCCCAGAAACGATTCCCGCCGTACCAGGGATAGTGAGGGTTGGCGAGCAGCAGGCCCCGCTCGTTCTCACTGCGCTCCCTACCAATAGCCCAACCATTCGAGCCAAAGCCTGACAGGCTGGCTGCGGCGATTGATTCCTGAAGCTGCGCCTGCGTCGCAGCGATAAAGCCGGACAAAGACGCGTGTTCCGTGGTCGCGCCTGGGACCATGGACGACTGAGAAACGTCTGCTCGACTGGCCGGGCCCCGCTCTGCGGTCTGCTGCTCAGGAGGCCGAGTACTTGCGAGGGCAGCGCTCATCCGTGGGAGCGTCTGCGCGATCAACACCATGCGCTCCATAAAATTGTGAACGGTGGCGGTGTCCACCCAGAGCGCGCCCGTGCACCAGGCGCCAGTATCAGCACTGAACTCATCGCGGAGATAACGGTTGTAACCCGCAACGTAGCCATCGATCCATCGTTGGTTTTCGGCCGTCTGCGCGGCGAAACCAGACTTCGCCTGAGCATCTATACCCAGGCCGCGCACAACCACATCGGACATGAGATTGGCTTGTTCTGGTCCAGGCCCGAGGTACCTGGCTTTCTCGCCCCGGGCAACAAGCAACTCATAAGCGATGTTGCACAGATGATCTTCGGCGGCCGCAAACCCTTCTCCAAAACCCAGAGAGCCGAAATCCTGTGCCTCGATATGTGCTACACCATAGGGACCTCGGTGGATCGTCGCGTGGTAGTGATCGTCACTTGTGTTCGTGCGATCCGCGCTTTCCCCGTCCTGTGCGACGCTCGCAGCGTAATTAGCAGAGACTGGTAGCGCCGCAAGCACTAACCAACTCAAGAAACGGCCGGCTAACGCCAGACGAACGCAGCTTCGTCTGGCATGCGAGTCAGTAGATTTGCAGGTCTGCGATGTCGGAGCACGAGTCATAGGCAACCCAGTCGGGGAAGTCAGGAAGAAGGTAGAAGCTACTAGATTCTACGGGTTCCGGAGCGAATCTTCGATTCAGCCAGGGCTTGCTACCGCTGGCTGGAATTGTTCAGAGGCGCCCTAGACTTTTGCCACACGCTTCAGCGAAGGGAATCGCGCTCCTGCTTGAAACGCTGGCGATGCTTGGTGCCGCGCCCCGATACTCGCTTTCGCCATAGCCGGAAGCTCGAAGGTTTCAGCTCTCTGCGCATGAGCCGGATGACCTCGGACTCCTTCAGTCCCGTTCTCTCACGAATCTCATCAAAGCTCACACGATCCGCCCAGGCTGCCCAAATGATCCAGTCTTGCGAATCGGGCGCCGGTTCTGGTCGCTTCGTCCGGGTCTCAGGACGATCGCCCCTGCGAGTCACGCCAGCAGTCTCAGTAACACGTAGGCTACGATCACGATGTGTGCGAGGGTGACAAGCACCGAGAGTGTGTGGAGTCGCTTAAAGCGCACTTTGGAGCCCGAATCAGTGGCTGCATTAATCGCTGGCATGAGGATCTGGCGCGTAGGAAGCGTTGTGAGAGCAACGCCGAGCAGCAGACCGGCAGAAACCGGATCGATCCAAAAGTGGGGTACGGCGGCCAGCGCAGCGGTGCCCATGACCCAGAGATAAAAGTGCGGGAAAGCTTTACGAATCAGTGGACCGGCTTGCTCGGCTGGTAGATTCATAAACAGAAAAGCGGCAAACCCAAAGGAATAAAGCACCGTGCCCCCGAACAACAGGGCCGAAAGAAGAAGTGCAGCAACCGGTAGTAGCGTCATAGAAGGTACCAATCAAAACGATAGGTACGAATCTGGGCCAGGCTGGATTCAGCGCGTTTTACTTTTGCCTGGACACAAGATTGTCCGATGTGTCGGGGGCTGCAAAAACGGTAAGCTACAACGAGAACGCTTGAGTCGACTCGAATGCTGAAGATCATGATGGTAAATGGCGCCATCCTGGTGCTGGTTATCCTGATTCATTACGAATTTCTCTATCAGGCCTCACGCTGGATGCCCGCGCTGCCGATGCGCCATCGCGGCCGCATACTGCTGGGCATCTTTGCCGCTATCTCCGCTCACCTGTTGGAAATCTGGGTGTTTGGGATTGCCTATTATCTGATGGACAAGAGGGGCACTGGTTGGGGACAGCTGGTAGGTGAATTCGACGGCGAGCTTTTATCCAGCGTGTACTTCTCGTTTACGGCGTTCACCACGTTGGGAATAGGCGACATTACCCCTGAGGGGAACATTCGGTTTCTGGTTGGTCTGGAGTCCCTGGCCGGCTTCGTGCTGATCACCTGGACCGCGTCATTCCTGTACCTTGAAATGACGCGCCACTGGGACCACCTGGAGGATTAGCCGCCATAGCTCACCGATACGGCAGCATAACCCTGAAAAAAGCTAGCTATTGCGGCGCGTAATGCCTATTCAGTTTCTCGCCAGATCTTGCACGCTGGAGCGAACATTACTGCTGCGGCCATAGCTATGGCTATGCCCTTAGTAGGAAAATCCCCTCCAGCGCACAATCTCTCGGCGATGATGCAAATGTCGGTGAGAAATGGAGACTAAGACATTGACCGATCTCACCATCCGCGAAGCCGAAGTGGATGACATACCAACGATTCTCAGATTCATCACTGATCTTGCCATCTACGAGCGGGAACCAGATGCAGTGGTTGCCTCACCCGAGCAGCTCCGCACGGCGCTGTTCGGACCCCAACCCAAAGTTTTTGCCCTTCTCTGCGAGCGCTGCGAACAAACCGGACGGGGAGTGACGGAGAAAATCCCGGTTGGGTTTGCGATTTATTTCTTTAACTTCTCTACCTGGCTAGGACAGCACGGTGTATTCCTCGAGGATCTGTATGTAGATCCGACGGAGCGCGGCCTGGGTGCCGGTAAAGCGCTGTTAAAAGCCGTGGGCCGCATTGCGCTGGAGAACGACTGCGGCAGGTACGAGTGGAACGTTCTGCGCTGGAACACCCCGTCGATCGAGTTCTATGAGGCCTGCGGTGCCGCCCCGCTTGATGAGTGGGTCGGCTATCGAATGGATCGTGGCGCGCTAGAGGCTTTTGTGGCGGCCGAATGAGACTTGGGAGCCTCTGAACAAGTCCAAGGTGCCTTGGTTTCGGTTCAGGACTTAAGCGAGATACGCCCCTGAATTTCGGACTTCCTGCGTTCTGAGAAATCCGGAAACGGCGTTTCCCCTGAGTCTTTCCATTGTTCGAGTTGCGCGCTTGTTTCCTGTCGCATCTCATCTGAGGCCTGCTGAAACTCGCGGACCTGCAGCACTTGTCCCGGACCACTGAATACAGCCCCCGCCTTATGCACGTGATCGATCATCCGAAGGTTCAGGTCCTCCGCGACCGCCAGATAGCGCTGAAAGTCTACGGTGCTGATCGAAGCGTCAATCCGAATCACAGCCGTGGCTGCGGCAATTTTTTCGAGGCGTATGCTAACCGATTCCTGCAAAACATCTTCGTGTGTCAAAAACAGCTCCCGCAGGCGACCCAGAATCACTCGAAGTTGATCCGCGCTGGTCATCTGCAGCTCGATGTTTCGAAAGTAGCGAATTCGATCCCGATAACTGAAGTTCTCGACCTCTACTGAGGCGAACACGGAGTTGGGAACCGCGAGCATGGTTCGATTCAGTGTGCGAATCAGCGTAGAGCGCAGCCCGATCTCCTCTACTACTCCGACCACATCACCGAAGCGACAAAGGTCGCCGGGATTTACCGGTCGCGCTGTATAGAGAGTTACTGCGCCAATGACATTTTCCAGCGTTTTCTGCGCAGCCAGGGCAACGGCCAGCGAGCCGACACCTAGACCGGCGATGATCGTACTCATGTTGTATCCGGCGCGATCGGCCCACACCAGTGCGACGGCAAGCAGTACGAAAAACTTCACGATGGTTGTAAAGGGTTTCAGCAGAGCAACATATTGGCGATTATCAGCTCTCTCCAGCCGCCGGATGTTGTAGTCGCGAATCAGCGATATCACGCCGAGGAGCAAAATTGAAAAAGCGACGTAGTCGACACCCGAAGAGTTCAGGTACACACGTGCCGCTAGGGTGAGTGCCAGCTGATCCATCAGGGCCCGGAAAATCACCAGAAACAAAAACCAGCGCAAAGGCCCCCGGCAGAAGCCCGGCCACTCCTGGCTTAAGCTATTCGGAATTGAAAGAAGCAGACGTAGGCATACAAACGCGATCAATCGCGATGCAAACCAGGAGAGAATCAAGAACAGCGTGCCGGCGATCAGCTGCCAGGCATACAAACCTGCGTATTTCCCGCTGGGTAGGTGCCTCTGTAGCCAAACCGCTATCGGGCCATAGCCCAGATCAGCCCACAGCTCCGGAATCCGCGCGACACTGGCGTTAGATATCTTCCAGATCTTGCCCCCGGATCCGTCAGGAATCCGCTGCAGGTAAATCGGAACCTCTTCTCCATCGTCTTTAATGACACGACCGAGTAAATCCCGATAAGCAGGCAGGTTGTCATCCAGGTCGCCCTCGGGCCGGTCGCTTAGGTCCGTAACGTCAACGAGGTTCTGCTGTTCCCAGACAATACGCAGAGCACCATATAGATTGCGCTTGTCCCACTGTGCGGCCTCATCCGACAGATAGCGCAGGTCCAGAAACTCAGCGGCGCGATCAAGGTCCTTTCTTTCGGCCGCATCCAGCAAAAGGACTGCCAGTTGCAGCGGTGTACGCGCTACGGATCCCTCATCGGCCAGCTCAGTACGCGTTTCCCGAACAACCTCATCAGCCTTCTGCTCTTGCTCAAGCATCTCGCGCATGGTGGTCGAAGCATCGTCCCCAGGCGCTGAATCCGGGTCTTCCTGGGCCAGAACCGGCACCATAAGAGCGATAAACAGAAAGCATAAAATCGTATTGCGCATGAATTACGACCCTTTGGAAGGCAAGCAGTCAGAAGCTATGATGGAGCAAGTTCTGCAAGCGTACCGAATCTTGCGGGGTTACTACATTCCGTGACTTGTATGAGTCCACAAGGGGGAAAGATGAAAAGAACTATAAATTTAGCGCGCCGCTCGGCGCCCGTATTCGTCGTAGGGCTTGCGCTTATCCTGAGTGCCTGCAGCAGCAGCCCGGTACGTACGGACTTCGACCGGTCCGTTGATTTTTCGACCTTCTCGACATTCGCGTTTATCAGCGATTCACCGTTAATGCTTGAACAAGGCACGCCGTCTGTTTCTCCGCTGCTGGAGGGTAGGCTCAAGAGCGCTACGGAAGAGCTACTTACGTCCAAGGGATTCAGTAAGTACGGCAATCCGGAAGCGGCCGACTTTACTGTGGCGTTCACCGTCGGATCACGGGAGCAACTGAAGGTAACCAGCTACCCCGAACCTTACCGACCCGCTTTTGGTGCCTGGCGATGGGGTGGCGCCTACTATATGGGAGCCGGCACGGATGTAGATGTGCGGCAGTATACGGAGGGTACGCTCGCGATCGATATCTATGACGTGGACGGTCACAAACCCGCCTGGCATGGAGTCGCAACGTCGAAGATCACCGATGAGATGCGTGAGAACCCGGAGGCTGCGGTCAATGCAGCCGTAGCTGAAATACTCTCTCAGTTTCCGCCCGGGTCGACACCAAAGTAGCATCTTAAGCTCACCGCTGGTTGCTCCGCTTCGCTCAGGCCCCACTCAATCACCGTGAGGCCACCACCGGCAAAGCGTGAGCCGCCAAGCGGTGAAATGGGGTGCTGGACTCAGGGTTTTTCTACTCGATAGAAAAGCGCATACAGCGTGGGCACCACGACGAGCGTCAGGACTGATGCGAAGCCAAGTCCCGCCATGATCGTGACCGACATGTTGACGAAAAACACATCGCTCAGCAGCGGGATCAATCCCAGGATCGTGGTTGCCGCGGCCAGTATCACCGGCCGAAGCCTGGAGACTCCGGAATCAAGAATCGCGTCGTAGTCGTTTTTGCCCTCGTCGATCTGCTGATCAATTTCTTCGATCAGCACGATAGCATTCTTAATGAGCAACCCGATCAGCGATAGCGCTCCCAGGAGCGACATAAAGTCGAATGCGCCATCGGTTGCCAGTAACCCGGCCGTTACACCGACCAGAGCAAGGGGCACAGTCAGCCAGATAATCAGTGGCTGGCGGAGTCGACCGAACAGCAAAATACTCGTAAGAATCATCGCCAGAACGCCGACCGGCAGCGAGCTCGCAAGGCCAGTTTGTGCATCGGCGTTGTCTTCATACTCGCCCCCCCACTCCAGCGTGTAGCCCGGAGGCAGCTCAATCTCTTCAATCAGAGCGCGCAGCCGATTGAACAGGGGCGTTGCCAGCTCTCCCGTTGGATTGCACGAAGCAATGATGGTCTGCATCCGGTCGCGGCTTCGCAGCAGGGCGTTTTCAAACTCGGTTTCGTAGCCGCTGATCACCGCAGAGGCAGGCACGGTCTGCCCAAGTACGGCACTCCATATCTGTACGTCGCGCAGTGAATCTATGTCTTTGCGCTCCTGATCCGCTGCACGCATTCGGACCGCCAGCGTGCGGTTGCCGTCGCGGTAAGACCCGGCGGCCAGACCGTCATAGGCGTACTTCATCGCGTCCGCCAAATCCTCACGCGTTATTCCGAGCTGCCGTCCCACCTGCTCATTAAAGACCGGCGCAACCGCTTTGACTGGTGAACGCCAGTCATTGCGAATATCAATGGCTTCCGGATCGGAGTGCATAATCCCTTGCGCCTGCTCTGCCAAGCGCCGCAATACGCTCGGATCCGGACCTGAGAACCTCGCTTCGATTTTTGAATCACGCCCCGGACCGATCCGCATAGTCTTGATGATCGGGTCCAGATTCGGAGCAAAGTTGTAGAGCTGAGCTGCCAAATCAGCTTTCAGTGTTGCGAGCAGCGATGAGTCTTCAACCTGCGCGATAATCTGGCTGTACGCCGCCGAAGTTTCTTTGCTGTCGTACACCAATGTGAAACGCTGATGGGCCCCGCCAATCACCGTACTGGTGGAGAGCACACCTTCGCGTTCGCGCAGGGCCTCGCTAATTGCCAGGGAATCCGCGCGAGTCTTGCGGATATCCGCCCCCTCCGGCTCGTAGATGTCGACAAGCAACAGGGGCGTGTTCGAGGCAGGGAAGAAACCGTCCTTGACGTGCCCGAAACCGTAAAAGCTCAATGCAAACAACGCTACCGTAACGAGCAATGTTAACTTTCGATAGTCAACGGCGGCAGCGACGAGACTTCGATAACCTCGAAAGAACCTACCGCCATAGGGGTCCGTGTGTGCTTCACCATCCGCCTGCTTCATCAGCATTGAACACAGCAATGGAGTCGTACTCATGGCCGTGATCCAGCTGAGCGATAGCGAGATCAGAATGACGTAAAACAAAGAGCCGGCGAACTCACCCGTGTTATCGGGCGATAAGCCAATCGCCGAAAACGCCAGGATACCAATCGCGGTTCCACCCAGGAGACCCCAGGAGGTCTTTGCCGTGACCTCCTTTGCGGCAGCGATCGCGGAGGTTCCCGCTTGCATGCGGATCTGCATGCCCTCGGCCACCACGATCGCATTGTCAACGAGCATTCCCAGAGCAATGACCAGAGCGCCGAGAGAAATTCTCTGCAGCTCGATTCCGTAGAGATACATGATCAGCAAAGTTCCAGCGACTGTTATCAGCAGAACGGAGCCGATAATGATGCCGGTACGCAGTCCCATGAACGCCAGCAGGACAACGATGACAATACCCACAGCCTGCGCAACGCTGGTTACGAAGCCCTTAACTGACTTATCGACTTCCGCAGGCTGGTCGTAGACCGGGGTAAGAGTCATTCCGACGGGAACGATTGTTTGCAGCTCGGCCAGCCGTCGATTAATCCGTTCACCGACCGCGACCACATTGTTGCCCTCGGCCATGCTGATACCGAGGCTCAGGGCTGGCTGCCCATTGTGATAGTAGTACTTAAGCGGTACTTCTTCGTAAGCGCGCGTGATCTTCGCGATATCACCCAGACGCACCAGCTGACGATTTGTCGATGAAATAAGCACCTCACCGATTTCCTGCACGGACCTGAACTCACCGGTGGGGCTTATGCGCAGATAGTCGTCGCCCACGCTGATGTTGCCTGCATCGACCAGAGAATTCTGGGAGCCGATAACGCCCGCTATTGTATTGGGATCAATGCCGAGCTCGGCCAAACGAGATCTGGAGATATCGAGATAAACGACCTCTTTCTGCTCACCGTCAATCTGGACCTTGCGAACGCCGTCGATAAGAACCAGTTCTCGCTTGATATCATCGGCGACGTCGTAGAGGTCACGCCAGCTATAGCCCTCTCCGGTCAGCATCATGTAAACGCCGTAGACGTCACCGAAATCATCAATCACGATGGGGTTGGCTCCCGGCGGAAGCTGCCCCTGGATATCAGCAATCTTACGACGCAGCTCATCGAACACATTGGGTAGCTCGTCAGCGCCGTACTGGTCTTTAAACTCTATGCGGATGTCCGACAGTCCGGGGCGTGAAACAGACATGCTGATTTCTTTCAGCTGCGGCATGCGCTGCACGGCATCCTCGATGTGATAGGTGACCTCCTCGTACACTTCCTGCGCGGAAGCGCCCGGATACGGCGTGAGGATGTTCGCCATCTTTATGGTGAATGCCGGATCTTCGAGTCGTCCGATGTTCTGAAATCCGTAGCTGCCCCCGGCGAGAAAGACCAATACCAGCAACCAGGACACAACGGGTGTTCGGACGGAGTACTCACCGATATTCATGCGTCGGCGCTTCCCAGCTCGTCGCTTTCTCGAGGAATCGCCTGTTCACCCGTGCGCATACGCGTCACCCGCATCCCGTCGGCCAGATAGGCAGAACCTGCCTCCACAATCTCCTCACCGCCCTGAAGCCCATCGAGGATCTCTATCCGGTCTCCTGACATGCGCCCGGTGGTTACCGGCCGCGAGCGCACCACCATCTGCTGGGCATCGAGCACAAATACCCGGGGCTGAAGATCGGCGTCACCCTGCACCGCCCGCGCCGGAATCCAGGTGATGCGGTCTTTGACAATGAGTCCGGTGAAGTCAAGCTCAACCTGAGCGGTCATACCGGGAAGTACCGAGAACTCGTCTGGTTGAGGCATGCTGAACGTAACGGGAAACGTCTGGGTATCCGGGTCAGCCCGGGTACCGATTTCTTTTACTTCCAGCGCGAAGCTGGTGGAACTGTAGTCCTCAAACGAAGCCATGGCGCGAACATCGGCGTTGGCTTCTTGATTGAGATCAGTGGTGTTATCGATAGGGGCGTCGGCTGCGCTGACGCTGCGCACAACTGATTCAGGCAACGCAATAATCACGTCGAGCATGTCAACATCGTGCAAGTAGACGATTGCCTGCTTTGCACGTATCTCTTCAAAATTATCAACATAGCGACGAGCGATACGCCCAGTAAAAGGAGCGCGTAAGGTCGCATAGCCAAGATTCGCTTTGGCCTGGGAAAGAGCAGCTCTGGATGAGCGAAACTCGGCCTCCATTCGATCGTAGTCGGATCTGGATATGGCGCCGGTCCGCACCAGTTCCTCCGCACGCGAAAAGTTGCTCTGGGCATTGTCGAACGCCGCCTGACGATCCTCCACGGACAGCTCAAAGTCAGTTGCATCGAGGCTGGCGACAACCTGACCGTCTTCCACGACATCACCTTCTCGGATCGGGAGATCGGCAAGCTGGCCGCTCACGCGAAACGCAAGCTCAGCCTGTTTAGCCGCCTCAATGGTTGCGGGAAACTGGCGGATCTCCTGCCCCAGTCCCTCATCTACAACAAACAGTTTTACCGGTCTTGAGTCGGGTGCCGGGGGCGGTGGTTCTGAATCAGCACAGGCCGTGATCAGTAGCAGGACCGCACTGGTAACCACCGCGCGCCGCGATATCAACCCGTAGCGCAGCTGGTGAAGTGCTCCGGTTTCGTGCATAGGTCCTGTACGTAGTGCCATCATGGTTGTGCTTCCCCTAGCGATGAGTCGGCGAAGTATATAAGCCACGAGTTGCAGAAACACTGGCCTTTCCTAAATCGCCGTAGGCAGCTATTACTCTTTGAAAATTCAGTGATTTTTCTTGCTTCTTACGTCCAGCGGACGAATTCATGCGATAAATTGCGCAAAACCACCCCCCGACGTCTAAGCGGGCTACTTATAATGAAGAAATGCCTTTTGAGCACGTAATTGACGATAAGCGCCGACTTTTCTGGTTGCTCCAATTCGGGGGTTGGGCAAGCTGGGGCGCTACCTTCTATCTCGGCATTCTGGTGTGGGGAGAGCCGCCAGAGAACTATTTTGTTTATGTCCCCCTGATCGCGCTGATCGGTATGCTCATCACACTGGGAATGCGCTGGGTGTACAAACTCACGTGGGAACGGGGTATCGGAGTACGCGCCTTTGCCGCCTTAGGTGCCTCGTACTGTGGCGGCGTGCTGTGGATGCTCTGCCGCTCGACGATTTTCTTCAATCTGTTCCCGGGGGAGCGCAAAAAACATGACCAGTACGATGCGGGAGCCCAGCTGGCGTCTTACTTTGATAACTCGCTCGAAGCTGTCTCGGTCATGCTTGTCTGGACCGCGATCTACTTCACGATCAAGTACTACCTGCTCAGCCAGGAAGAAAAACAGCGCTACCTGAAGGCAATTTCTATGGCCCAGGAGGCTCAGCTCAAGATGCTGCGCTATCAGCTGAACCCCCACTTTCTGTTCAATACCCTGAATGCTATCTCTACGCTGATCCTCGACGAAAACAAGCAGCTCGCCAACAGCATGGTAATGAAGCTATCTCGATTTTTACGCTACTCGCTCGACAATGACCCGATGCAACAGGTCACCGTTGCCGAAGAAATCGAATCGCTGAAGCTGTATCTCGACATCGAAAAAGTACGCTTTGCCGAGCGCCTAACCTTACACTTCTCGATTGCGTCCGACGCCGAGAAAGCCCTGATGCCCTCGCTTCTACTTCAGCCGCTGGTCGAGAACTCCATCAAGTATGCGGTGTCGCAGTCAATCAACGGCGGTTCCATTGCAGTCTCAGCGAGCATCGAGCGAGGTCGCCTGCAACTTATCGTTGCCGACAACGGCCCGGGACTCGACCTTCGCCAGGGTCGAATGCCGAAGGGAAGCGGCGTAGGACTTGCCAACACGAGGGAGCGACTGTCACAAGTGTTTGAGAACAACCAGACTTTTCGTCTGAGTACCACAGAGCCGCATGGGCTTACGATTACCATTCGAATTCCCGTCAGCTACGCCGAGAAGGAGGCCGCATGAATCCTCTTCGAGCAATCATCGTCGACGATGAGCAGCTCGCCCGCCGGGGCTTGTCCGTAAGACTGCGAGACATGGCTGATGTCGAGGTGGTTGCCGAGTGCGCCAATGGGCAAGAGGCGCTGGTCGCTGTAGCCGAGCACAGTCCCGACCTCATGTTTCTGGATATCCAGATGCCGGGTATGGACGGTTTCGAAGTTGTCGAGAAGCTTCAGGGCGACGAGATTCCGATGGTCGTGTTCATTACGGCCTACAACGAATATGCGGTGGATGCATTCAAGGTGCACGCTGTGGATTACGTGCTCAAACCGGTAGAAGAAGAGCGCTTGCAGGAGGCTGTGCAACGCGCTGTCGAACTTCGTGGTCAAACCGAACTCAATGAGGGGAAGGAAAAGCTGCTGAAGCTGGTCATGAGCATGACGGGTGAGTCGGCTGCGGCCGTAGAGGCGATGGCAGAGAAAACCCCGAGCGCAGACGATTGGCCCGAGAAGATCACGGTGAAAGATGGCAGCGATATTCAATTCATTCGTGTTGCCGATATCCAGTGGATCGACGCCGCCGGGGATTACATGTGCATCCACGCTGCGGGCAAAACCCACATCATGCGAATCACAATGAAGCAGTTGGAAGGGATGCTTAATCCGGTAGTATTTTTGCGAGTGCACCGCTCAACGATTGTTAACAACCGCTGCATCACTGGAGCGCAGACACTGAGTAACGGTGAATATCTCCTCAACCTGGACAGTGGCGCTCGCCTGAAGGTGAGTCGCAGCTACAAGGATCGAATCCGGGATTTTCTGGTGAGCTGAGCGGAACGGCGCAGTCTGCGGCTACCGGCCGACGTATGACGTCAGCGCTCACTCGAGTCGCAACTCAACACCCTCATCCCGGTGATCCTTGCTGCTGATGTAGCCAATGCAATAAGTCTTGATACCGTCCTCGGCGCAGCCTGCGGTGAAAGCCTCAAGCGCTGATTCCGGCACACTGACTAGCAGCCCACCGCCAGTCTGGGGATCGAACAAAATCTCCGCCCGCCCACCAGCGTGGTCCAAGCCTGAGATGTGACGAGAAAAGGAAGCCCGATTCGCAGCATGGTTAGTACTGCGTACTCCAGCTGCGATGGCCTCCAGAGCACCATCCAATACAGGCACCTGATCCACCTGCAAGTTAGCGATCAGCCTGCGTCCCTTCGTCAAACTTGTCTTCGACATGGAAACAGCCTGTAAAGAGCGGAACAAATGGCCTGCGAGACCAAAGCCGGTGATGTCGGTCATGATGAGTGCGCCGACCTTGAGCGCGACACGGCTGGCAAGTAGGTTGCTGTTCTGAATATGCATAAGAGCATTGTCGATATCTGCGGGCCTCGCGAATCGCTGCATACGTGCAGCAAACAATACTCCGGTACCCAATGGCCTGGTCAGCACCAGCTTGTTACCCGGAATGAATAGGTCGGGAGAGGACGCGTCTTGGGTTGCTTCGTTTCCTGTCCTCACTGAATCAGAAGAGTCAACGCCCGCGCCGCCAGGAGAGTCATGATTTCGCGACTGGAAAGTTTGCCCCGACGATTGAGGAAGCGAACCGGCAACCGAAAACGCGATTTGCATCTCCGGCCCCTGCATACTGTGTCCGCCTAGCAGCTCGCATCCGCATTCGGCAAACGCGCTGAGAGCGCCGCGCAGGACAGAATCCAGATCCCGCTCCAGCACTGCGGCATTCGAAAAGGGCAGGGTAATCAAGGCAAGCGCATGAATTGGCTGTGCCCCCGCGGCAAAAATGTCCGACAGAGCGTGCTGGGCGGCGATGCGACCCATCAACCAGGGATCGTCGATCATGGGACGCAGGGCATCCACGCTCTGCACCATCGCACCCGTACCCTGGATTAGCGCTGAGTCGGCCATAACTTCCGGGTCAGCGAGATTCTCCGGCCACTGGGCACGCAGACGCGTGAGCACCGAGCCGAGCACGTCGGCTGCCACTTTCGCACCGCAGCCTCCGCATGGCGGCTGGGTTGTAAAATCAGATTCAGCAGAAGGCGCAGTCGCCTTCATGGTTGGCAGCTCGCTGAACTGCCGCATAAAGCGGTGATCGATGCGATCCTTCCAGCGCCAGGCCCATCTCCCTTCCAGACTCACGCCGTTACGTTCGGCAATTGCCCGTTGTTCACCTAGTGACAGCAAAGACAGAAAGCGTTTTTGTGGTTCATGTGAGAGAAGCGATCGCCCGCCTGCGAAAGCCGCCAGGTTAGACGCAAGCACGGGGCCCTGACGCACAGCGTAGACCCCAGCTTTAAGTCTGGGGTGATTAACTTGTACGGCTGTATCGCCGGCGGCAAATACGTTGTCGTAGCCAGTGCTCTGAAGGGTATCCCGGATCGTCAGAAAGCCACGTTCATCGACCGGCGCACCGCTGCTCTTCAGCCAGGGCGCCGCTGCGGCACCCGTACACCACAGCAGTGAATCATAGTCGAACGTCTCGCCCGTTGCCGTGGCCAGCCGGTCTTCAAACACCTCGGTGACGCGCTGCCCGCACTGGAGCTCGATGCCCTGACGTTCAAGTTCAGCGCCGACCCGACGCTGCACGGACGCGCTGTAACCGGGCAACACCGAGTGGGCGCCCGTGAGCAGACTTATACGCAAAGCCTGGTCGCGGAAGTGGTGAGCAATCGCCAGGGCTATCTCCACACTTCCGGCGCCGCCACCAACGATCAGCAGCTTCGTCCCCCCGGTCGGCGCCTGAGCAAGCCATTGGGCCCAGCGTCGCCACAAGGAGGACACGGGTTTAACCGGAACCGCGTATTCCCGTGCACCGGGAACCGAATCCATTTCCGGCTGTGAACCAATATCGAAGGACACTATGTCGTAGGGTTGTATGCCCCGGTCACGACAATGCAGAACCCGCTCCTCGGGATCGAAACCGGTCACCTGATCTCGGAAGAAGCGCGCGCCGGCCCAGACACATAGCCGATCCAGATCTATATGCGCTTCATCAAAGGTATAGTGGCCGGCCAATAACCCGGGCAACATACCCGAGTAGGGCGTTTGGGAATCCGGAGAAATCAGCGTGACGCGCAATCCGGGTACCGGACGCATGGCCAATTGACGCAGCGCTATGACGTGAGCATGGCCGCCGCCCACCAGAAGAAGGTCACGTTGGAGAGTCTGCGTCAGCATGCACTGTGGTTCTCGTTTATATCGCTCGGCTCATCCAGCAAGCTCGGGAATCAGCCTTCAGCGACGTGCTCGTGAATGAATCGCATGATCTCTTCTCGAGTTCCCTGCGCCAAACGCTCGCCAGTTCTTTGACTCAACTGATAGCGATACATAGGATCGTAGTACCCGGCTAGGAGCTCGCGGATCCAGGCTCGGTGTGCCTCCACGCCTTCACCGCTCTCCTGCGCTGCAAACGCCTCATCAAGCTGCGCCACGATCAGCTGACAGCGCTCACGCCCCAATCGCTTCTGCGTACGGAGCAAATCACCGCGCAACCGATCCTGGTGAAGTCTTGCGCCTTCAGCGCCGTGAGCCCGAAGGAAGCGTGTACCCAGATCGTGGATGTAGTCCTGCAAAACTACCTCCACGCGTTCATCCAGCGGGTAGTCGAGCAGCAGCAAAGGCGCGCTTTGCATCGTCACCCTGAGCTCTTCCGGTAAGCTCAAACGCCCGATCAGGCGGCCTTCGTCCTCAAGAATGATGGGGCCGGGGGATTGCGCCAGCCGCAGAAGAGCGACGGCGATCTGATTCTCGAAATCGATCTGGGCAGGTTGGGGCTCCAGCAAGCGGCCGAAGGCGCTACCGCGATGCCTGGCCAGCTCTTCCAGATCGACGGCTCGACTAAGCTGCTGGATCAGCCGTGTTTTACCTGACCCGGTAGCGCCCGCCACTAGCCAGAATTCCGCACGGGCAATGCAGTCGCTGAGAGTTGCCAGGAGAAACTGGCGCATCGCTTTGTATCCGCCAGTCACGCGAGGGTAGGGGCAGCCTGCCTCGCGCAGCCACTGCTGTGCGATTTCAGAACGCATACCTCCTCGAAAGCAGAATAAATAGCCGTCCGGGTGGCGCTGTGCAAAGTCCCGCCAGGCCGCCAGGCGCTCCTCACGGCGAGCGCCGCTGATCAGGCGATGTCCCAGTCGTATCGCCGCCTCCTGGCCCTCGTGCTTGTAGCACTTGCCCACCGCCGCGCGCTCATCATCGAGCATCAATGGAAGATTTACGGCTCCTGGCACTGTGCCCCGGGCAAACTCGACCGGCGCCCGAGTATCGATGAGTGGAACCTGCCCCAGGAACACCTGCGCGAAATTGTCGGTGTCGCCACGCTCCACGATGCTTAGTCGGTCTCCACACCACCGAACAGCCCGACAATGCGCTCAAAAAGCTCGCTCAACGCAGGTGCCATCAAGGCAAAATCCGCATCGAGACGTGCCAGAGGGTCTTCATCGGTGAGGCTGTCGTTCTCCTTGATCAGTTCATCTGCAAAGCGAATCCGCCGGAACGCGAGATCTTCTCCCAGGAC
>JBCCPL010000043.1:0-33515 GCA_039111155.1 Pseudomonadota bacterium
AATAAGGCGCGTTCTTGCGCACATGCTCAGCGAAGGTGTTCCGAGTGTCTCTTCCGTTGCGGCCGAGTTTGGGATGAGTGCCCGCACGCTACAGCGACGCCTGGCGAACCAGGGTCACTCCTTTCAAAACGTTGTCGATGCTGCGCGGCAGGACCTCGCCCGTCGCTTGCTGCGCGAGACAAACTACGGTCTTTCGGAAATTGCCTTTCTGACCGGTTTTGCCGAGCAAAGCAGTTTTACACGAGCGTTTAAGCGATGGGCCGGTCAGACACCCCGCTCCTACCGACTGAGCGCGAGACAGAGCTGAAAGCAGTTTTTTGTCGTTAGGGGGTAAAACTCTGGCGCGTCCTGGCAAGAGCTGGTCATGCGCTTTTCGTAAATTTTGACTTGCACTCACAGCAGACAGGAGCAAGTCATGCAAGAGCAAACCCATCAGAAAAACCTCACCCTGGTTCTGGGAGGAACAGGAAAAACCGGTCGACGCATCGTTGACCGACTTCGAGCTGGCGGTCACGACGTTCGCGTGGGATCCAGATCGGCTACTCCATCTTTTGACTGGGATAACGAAAGCAGCTGGGAGGACTGCCTCCGGGACGTCACGGCGGTCTACCTTACCTACGCACCAGACCTGGCAATGCCCGGAGCCGTTGATGCCATACGCGGCTTTGTCGATCTTGCCAAACGTCGTGGTGTGCGGCGCCTCGTACTCCTGTCCGGTCGCGGCGAAGAGGAGGCGCAGGCCTGCGAGCGTGTCGTTCAAGGCTCCGACCTCGAATGGACAATCGTCCGCGCCAGCTGGTTCAACCAGAACTTCTCTGAAGGCGCTTTCATCGACATGGTGATGAGCGGCGCGATCACGCTACCCGCGGGAGAGCAGGTAGAGCCGTTTGTGGATGTAGACGACATCGCGGATGTCGCTACCGCCGCTCTCATCGAGGATCACCACATCGGGCAGGTTTACGAACTCACAGGGCCGCGACCAATGAGTCTTGCTGATGTTGCGGCGGACCTATCCAACGCCACTGGCCGCGAGATTGTCTACCTGGACGTTCCGCACGAGAGCTTTATTGAAGAGGTGAAGAAATCAGGAGCACCACGCGACGTTGTCTGGATGCTGGACTACCTCTTCTCGACGGTTCTCGATGGCCGCAACAGTCACGTATGCGACGGTGTTCAACGCGCCCTGGGACGGGAACCCCGAGATTTCAGCGAGTACGCCAGGCGCACTGCCGATACAGGTATCTGGAGGCTGAGCGCATGATCTACCGCACGGCTGTGGCCAGGTCTGGACGCGCCTCAGTCATGAGCGCGAGTAGGGTTGTTCTCTAAGCTGCGGGTTTTATGTCTCACCCGAGATAGACGCGACGCCACTCGCCACGAGTTCATACGGAGACAGCTCGGCGGGCTCGCCGGCCAGATCGGTGAGCTTCCTGTCGTCTCCGTCTCTGCGGAGGATGCGGTTGTGTCTTGGGTAGGTCACCACTTCTTTTTCTGACCGCGTGCCAACGACCAGATAGGTGGCGAGTTCTTGGCTTTCGTTTCGCAGATAGTGACCGGTGTCGTCCCCCGCCAAAAAAGCAGCGCCCTGGCCGGGGCCAATCATGGTGACATTCTCCCCTTCGTACAGCACCATCTCACCTGAGAGCATGAGTAAGAATTCATCCTCCTCGGCATGCCAATGGAAAAGCGACGTAACCGCGCCGGGTTGTAGCTGCTCGACGTAGGCCCCGAACTGAGTGAGTCCGGCGACCCCACCTAAGTCCCAGGCTTTGTAGCTGCCAAACGTGGGATCATTACGAACAACGGTCGGGTCACTGTCGATGTCGAAAACAGGCAAGATGACATTCCTCCATACCGAGCAATCACACTATGCTCACGCACTTTCGGCAGAGAGCGTGATAAAGATCATTGGATGTTAATGAGAACTGGCAAAAACGACTATCTCGCAACCCTGACAGTCGCGTTGCTGTTCGTAATGCTTTGGGTTCCGTTGGGTCAGCACGATTTCCTGCTTGCGCATTGGATGAAGGTTGGCACGTTTGCGGCACCGTTTCTCCTTATCACGTATTTCACGATGGAACAGGGGAGCTCGGGTACTTCGAACCGGTTGTTTATGGCAGTCGCTTTACTGACTGTATATATCGTTCATCAGTTTGAAGAGCACTGGGTGGATGCATTGGGGAATCGCTACGCTTTTTACGGCTATGTGAACAGCCTTGTCCGAGCACTATTTGCAGACGATGACCCCAGTGTGGCTCCCCTCACCAGAGAAGCGATCTTTGTGATCAATACGTCACTGGTATGGCTGGTCGGCGTGATTGCGCTGCTTCGCGCGAGGCAACGGCTGTTCCCCCTACTGGCTCTCGCGGCAATTACTTTGGTTAATGGGCTGACTCACATCATCGCGGGAGTGGCCACATTGAGCTACAACCCTGGCCTTCTGAGTTCAATCATGTTGTTTTTGCCCATTTCCATTGCCTTTTTCGTGAGCATCGTAAAGACGCAGCCGGAATTAAAGCCATTACTGGTTGGCAGTATCGTTTGGGCGATTCTCGCTCATGTGTTGATGGTTGCAGGTATGCTGGCGGCAAACCTCTTTGGATTGATATCCGAACTGGTTTACTTCGTACTGCTCATCGTCTGGTCTGCATCACCTCTGGTCGTTTCGAAATAAGGCCACAGCCGTTCGGGCTCTTGCCCAGATTAGATTACTGATTCGGCTTGGCACTGTTCCACCCCCGGGAGCACATAGTCTTCGACGATATCGGTGGTCTGCTGATGCATACCACGAGTCCCATACAACGTTGCGGTCACAACAACGGTCATATCCAGCTCGTCAAAAATCACGACCTTGTTTCCGCCATTGCCTGCCATATACCAACCGCTCACGGAACCAGAGTCACAGGCAAAGTCACGGCGCCACCATTGGTACCCGTAGTCCTGAACATCGTTTGCCGGAAGCTGGGCGCTCAGCATGACTGTTGTGTAATCCTCCCGCAGGAGTCTTGCGCCGTCGAACTGACCACCTTGGCGGACTAGTTCGGCAAGTCGAAGTAGCGATCGCGATGTGAATTCAGCTCCACCGCCGGTCTGAACCTCACCCGAACGAGATCGGTACCACGCCACGCGATCGATACCCAGCGGTTTCAGGAGTCGGCTCTCGATGTACTGATCCACGGGCTGGCCCACCGCGCGCTCGACTATCTGACCCAGAAGAAAAGACCCGGCTGTGCAATAGCTGAAGGGGCCACGTCCCGCAGAGTTTCGCTGGTAGTCGCTTTTGGTCGGCAGATCTACAACGAAGCGCGTCCACCGACGCGTTTCGTGCATATTGTTCTCATTACCCGGGGAATCCGAATCGTTGTCGTTGCAATCAAAGGCTGAAGACATGGTGAGTAAGTCTTCGATTGTGATTGCGGATTTTTGCGGCGATGGGTGGCGAAATGGTTGTTCGTCCCGGAAGAACGACAAGGCTGGTGTGCCGACACCGGTGATATGCCCGTCCATAATCGCCGCACCAACGGCCATTGCTGTCAGAGATTTGGTCGCAGAGCGCGTATTGTTGAGCACATCAGGTCCACCCTCGCCCCAATACTGTTCGTAGACCAACTCACCACCGCTGGAGACGAGAACACTGGTAACCTGCCTGAACGTCCCTGCGTGCATCGCCTCATCGAGCGCTGTGCCCCGAACGGCGAGCTCAGCTGGTTTGCTGTGGGCAACGGAACTCAGAGGCAGACAGACGATCAGAGCAAGGCAGACAAATCTAGGCATCGATCAAACGCCTCTCAGCGATGACGGGGGTATTTCGAAGTCTAAACTGTACCTACCTGCGATAGCGTGTAGTTTAATCCTGTAAACCAACCCTTCTGCCGCAAAATCGACAGCCCAAGCAACGGTCATAGACACAGCGGCACAATACTTAGAGACGAGCGATTTAAATAATGGAATTCACATTCAAGCGCACCGCCCAGATAACGGGGCTCCTGCTTCTTTTGGCGGCGATCACACAGGCCATCTATACGGCGCTTTATGTTGCCGAGATGGACGTCCCGAGGCAGCTTCTGTGGGGCAGTGAGGGTTTTCTGTTTGTGCTGACGGCGGCCTTCGCCGGGTCGGCTTTGGTTCAGGCGCAAAGCCAGCAGCTTGCCTGGTCTGCCATTACCGCTGCGGCGGTGCTTAATGTGATTCAGGTGGGTGTCGGCCTCACGATGTTTGGACCGTTTTTTGAAGCGGCTGGCGAAGTTGAAGGACTGAATCCGGCAGCGCGCTCTGTCGTCGCCTTCTCGTTTATGGTCTACAACGCGGCCAAAGTGCTGTTGGCCCTCGCATTGATGGTGTTCGGGTTAGCTGCGCTAAATGCCGGAGGCAAGCTATTGGGGGGAGCGGGCGCTCTGGTGGGCGGCGTCGCACTATTGAGTAACACGGCCTCCATGGCCGTGGGCCGCGATGTGTTTGGTGAGCTCCCGCTTGCGGGCGCTTCCGGTGTATTGGCAACGGTCCTACTGGCCATTTGCCTTCTTACGTTTTCCCACACGGCATCGGAAGAAGGATAGAAGGACGCTTTTTGCATCTGGCAGTGATCGAGAGGCCAACGTAGCTGGCGCTGCGTGGAGACGCTCGAGACTGAGTCCTTTCAGTCCCACCCCGATAGCAATTTCTCGGCAATATCGACTCTTGCTTTCGGGGCTGCCAGACCAACGCCTACCGGGTCAAAAGCCGGAGGCCAAACAGATTCCTCGTAAAGCGGCATCATGGCATCGGTGAAAAATCGAGATCGCGTGCCATAGACGTGCCGCCCTCCATACTTTGGCTGCTCCGGGGTGTAGAACTTTAGGGGCGCGAGCATGTGGAGTTGCGTCTTTGCGCGGGTCATGGCGACGTAAGTCAGTCGTCTTTCTTCTTCGGTTTTTGCCGGGTCGCCGGTGGCAAATTCGGATGGCAGATTTCCGTCAGCAACATTCAGGACAAACACGCTCTCCCACTCCTGACCCTTCGCAGAGTGAATCGTGGAGAGGTTAAGGTAGTCCTCATCAAGCTTACTGTCTCCAGACTGGTCCGAACTCATTTGGGGGGGATCCAACGTCAGCTCGCTTAAAAACTGCTCGCGGGTCGAAAAACGACCACTGATCGCGGCGAGTTGCTCCAGGTCGCTGAGGCGAGCCGCTACTCCTTCGTGGCGCCGCTCAAGTATCGGTGCATACCACTCGCTCACCGTCGCCACCTGCCCTTGCCAGTCGGTATCGTCGTCGATGAGTGCTTCCAGTAGTTTACTCAGGTGTAACCAGTTCTGTTTGTCCAGGCCGCGGTTTTTGGGTGCAAACTGCGCCAGCTGTCTCAGATCCCAGTTCCTGGACTCAAGATGAGAAAAAGCCGCCTCGGCAACTTTGGGACCGATGCCCTCAATTAGCTGACATACCCGAAACGCCGCTACCTGATTCCTGGGATTATCGGCCCACCTCAGCACGGCTAGCAGATCTTTTACATGGGCCGCTTCCAGGAACTTAAGGCCCCCGTATTTGCGATAGGGAATATCGCGCCGGATCAACTCGACCTCCAGTGCATCGGCGTGATCACTGGCGCGAAACAGCACCGCTTGATTGCGAAGCAACTGACCCGACTCGCGGTTAGCGAGCACTCGCTCAACAACGTAGCCCGCCTGCGCATGGTCGTCTTCCAGAGTCACAAACTGAGGCTTCGGCCCAGTTGACCGGTCCGACCGGAGCTCTTTCTGGTAGGTCCGCTGGCTCTCTTTCATGAGTGCATTGGCGGCATCGAGTATCAGTTGACTGGACCGGTAGTTCTGCACCAGCTTGATCACCTGCGCAGCCGGAGTGTATTGAGCGGGAAAGCCAAGGATATTTTCGATATTCGCTGCGCGGAAGGAGTAGATCGACTGGGCGTCATCGCCAACGACAGTGACACCGCTGCCATCTGGCTTCATGGCCTTGATAATCGAAGCCTGGAGCACGTTGGTATCCTGATATTCATCTACCAAAACGTGATCGAAGCGCCCACCTACGGCACGCGCGAGCTCCGGCTCAGCCATTAAATGATGCCAATACAGAAGCAAGTCATCGTAATCCAGCGATTCGGTTCGCTGCTTGGCCTTTACGAAAGCTCGAAACAGACTTTTGAGTTCATCCTCCCAGTCAGCACACCAGGGGAACACGGCCTGGAGCACCGCAGTCAGATCCATCTGCGTATTGACGACCCGGCTGTAGATCGCGAGGCAGGTCTCTTTGCGGGGGAACCGTTTCGCAGCCGCCGAGAGTTTGAGTTCATGCCGGCAGACGTCCATGAGATCGGCCGCGTCACCGCGATCAAGGATTGAAAACTGCTGTGACAGGCCGATGTTCGCATGAAAGTCCCGCAGCACCCGATTACCCATGGAGTGAAACGTACCGGACCAGTCCAGTGATAGCCGGCTCGAACGGGCTGTGCTCGCGAGTTGCTCACGCACGATAGTCTCCGCTCGCCGTGTCATCTCAACGGCCGCGCGACGCGAGAAAGTCAGCAGTAGGATTCGATTCGGGTCAACGCCATTGACGATAAGATGCGCCGCTCTGTGAGATAAGGTTTGAGTTTTGCCTGTGCCAGCTCCGGCGATCACGAGAAGGGGTGAGGAAACGAAGGGTCGGTGGAGGTCTGGTCGGGAACCAAAGGTTGCCGCCGACATTTGCTCTTCATTTAGGGAGATTTTGGTTGCTGCGACATGCGGGCCATCACCTTGAAACTCGTCATATGAGGAGCCCTCAGACTGGTTTGGACCCGGTGTCTGAGTTCCATGCGAAACACTCAATGTCATTAGAACTCCTGAACTCCTTCGCTTGCAAAGATCAACCACTGGGTGCATCCAAGCCTGTCGCTTATCGCCTGTCCAAGAGCATCCCAGGACTATCCCAGGACTATCCCAGGAGCATCCCAAACTCTAAATCTGGGGCCCGAAACAGGAACGACTGAGAACAATTGCGGATGTCTGCGCTTCGATGGCTCCGCTGAGATTCTTTATAACCAGCCACTTGAATGGTGTTAGGCCTGAAGGCCGTCAACGGTAGCCTCAGAAAGACTACTGTATATTCATACATATATCTAATTTCAGTCTCGCTCTGACCTCACACCGCACCCAGCCTGAGCAACGCTTCCGATGCTGTCGATTCCTGCTCTTACTTACCGCATCTCGTGGCGGACCTGAGGAGGCTTGCGGTAGATAGTTTGCTTTTCTTCGCCGTGTCCAACCGCGGCTTGCTTAGCGGCCAAGCTCGGCCTTAGTGCGCCATCGCACTTGAAACCGGTGGACAAGCCCCCATATCCGTAGCGTAGGCGCTCGATGAGGCCTGCAAACTAATATTGCTTCTTATGGAGAATATGTAATGCGTAATACCTTTGATTTTTCACCGCTCTATCACTCAGCTATTGGTTTTGATCGCATGGCGAATCTGCTGGATTCGGTTGCTCGCGACGCCAAGCCTAGCTACCCGCCTTACAATATCGAACAGGTGGACGAGAACCAGTACCGCATCACCATGGCGGTCGCGGGATTCACCGAAGCTGAGCTGGACATCACCAGCGAGCAAAACACGCTCGTGATCAGCGGTAAGCACGACACCGAGGAATCCGGTCGGAACTACCTGTACCAAGGGATCGCAGCTCGCAACTTTGAGCGCAAGTTCCAACTGGCCGAGCACGTCAAGGTCGTAGACGCCAAGCTCGAAAATGGTCTACTCCACGTAGCCCTCGAGCGCGAGGTTCCAGAGGCCATGAAGCCACGAAAGATCGCCATCGACAGCGGTAAGGGCAGCACGCTTCTGGAGCAAGAAGCGGCTTAACGCTCGGGAAAACCCTGGTAACGACCGAGTCCAAATGGGCGAACCAGAAAGGCCGCGCTTTGCGGCCTTTTTTGTTGCCTATTAGACGAGCTCGTCAAAGCGAGAGCGGTGATGAGGCGCGAGAGAAAAACGATAAAAAGATAACACTGAGAAATTGGACGTCGATACACTTGCACCTACCAACTGCAGGGCAAGCTGCGGCGAGTTCTACCCAGTCGCGGCTTTTGCAAACTCCTGGATCCGCGCGACCATCGCGCGCAAACCATTGCCCCGTGTCGGTGACAGATGCTTGAGTAAGCCAAGTTCCTCGAAGTAGGCATCGACGTCGAACGTCTTGATATCGGCTGGCGTTTTATCGTTGTAAGCGGCAAGCACCACCGCCAGCAATCCCTTCACGATAAAGGCATCACTGTCGACGGCGAGCTGAACGCGGCCCTCTTTCTCGCCAACATCCATCCACACCTGGCTCTGACAGCCCCGTACGAGCCGGTTGTCCGTGCGCAGCTCGGCTTCCAGTGGCGGCAGCTCATGGCCAAGCTCAATAATGTAGCGGTAGCGATCTTCCCAGCTATCGAAAAAGCTAAGTCCTTCCAGAATATCGTCCGAGGTAATCGTTGTGCCGAAGGGGTTGCTGCTGGTCACAGGAGGTTGCTCACGGGTGCTGGGCCTGGGGTCGTGCTAGAAGAACATACCCGTTTCGAGTTGCGCGACCTCAGACATCATCTCGCGACTCCAGGGCGGGTCGAACACAAGCTCGACGGTCACGTTCTTCACAAACGGCACTAATCCAAGACGATGCTCGACGTCACCGATCAGAACTGGACCCATGCCGCAGCCGGGTGCCGTGAGCGTCATATCAACCCTAACCTGCGACGTCTCCCGATCGACCTCAACCTTGTAGATGAGACCGAGGTTTACTAGATCGACGGGAATCTCGGGATCAAAAACTGTCGCAAGCGCTTCCCAGAGTTGATCCTCGCTGATCTTTCCGTCGGCCGGTGGCTCAAAATGAAGCTGAAGTGGTTCGAGTCCCAGCGCATCGGCATCGGTACCGTCGATGCGCACCATGTTTCCGTTGTGGACGACCGTGTAGTTGCCGCCCAGGGACTGGGTCAGTGTCACGAAAGTATCGGCAGGCACGCTGACAGGATCTCCCACTGGTACGAGGCGACCCGTTACTTCGCGGCGGGTCGTCAGAAGTGTTCGCTCTCTGGTCATTGGTCGACGCTAAAACTCTCGCCACAGCCGCATTCATCAACCACGTTTGGGTTGTTGAACTTGAGGACCTTATTGATACCCTCCCGCTGCAGATCGATTTCGGTTCCGCGCAGTACACTAAGCGCCTCTGAATCGATGAATACCTGGACTCCGTTGGGAAGGGCCAGACAGCTATCTCCTTGCTCGCCGTCCGAGACTTGGTCCAGCACGTACTTAAAACCAGTGCATCCGCTCTCAGCGACACTGATACGGACTGCACTCTTTTCGGCACCAAGACTCTTTCGAAAATGCTCTGCGGCGGCGTCGGTCACGCGGACCGGTACATCTATTTCAAAGGTTTCGACCGTCATCCCGACTCCCCCAGCCTATCGTAGCTACTTCGCAATCTGTCTTGCTTAACCGACTGAGCTCGAAATTTCCACGCTGGTTCAGCTGCTCAGTCGTATCAATGATGTTGCTTCTAGTGGTGTTACAAAAATCGTGTGTTCGATTGAGCTGTTCGCTCGTGAAGACCGCTATTCAACCGAACAAGGCGCGCACTTTTCTCAATCCTTCGATAAAACGATCAACATCGGCTTGCGTGTTGTACATCGCGAGCGACGCCCGAACGGTACCCGGAACCTCAAAGCGCGCCATCAAAGGCTGCGCGCAGTGATGGCCGGTGCGAACAGCAATCCCCTGTTCATCGAGTAGCATCCCTAGGTCTGACGGGTGCGACCCGGATAGCACAAAGCTGAAGATACTGGCGGTCTTGCGGGGATTACCAACCCGTGTGAGGCCTGGAATCTCAAGCGCTGCTGCCTCGAGGCTCGCGAGTAAATCCGTCTCGTGTATCGCCGCCTCATCGCGATTCAGCGTATCTAAGTAGTCAATTGCGGCTGCGAGCCCGATCGCTCCCGCAATGTTTGGGGTTCCCGCTTCAAATTTAAAGGGCAGTCCGTTGAAGGTGGTGCCATCGAAACTCACCGTTTCGATCATCTCGCCGCCACCGAGGAACGGTGGCATGGCCTCGAGCAGCGCTTCCTTACCCCAGAGCACGCCAATTCCCGTGGGTCCAAACAGTTTATGCCCAGAGAAGGTATAGAAATCGCAACCCAGCGCTTGCACGTCCACGTTCCAGTGTCCGACGGCCTGCGCACCGTCAACCAGTACTTTAGCCCCGACTGTCCGAGCCTTCTGGCAGATCTCGGAAACGGGGTTAATCGTCCCCAGCGCGTTAGAAACGTGATTAACCGCGATGAGCTTTACGCGTTCATCCAGCAATGCATTGAGCGCGACCAAGTCAATATCGGCTTCGTCAGTCACCGGGATCGGCACTACCTCGGCGCCCACGCGCGCTGCCGCCAACTGCCACGGAACAATCGCGCTGTGGTGCTCAAGATAGGAAACCAGAACCCGGTCACCCGCGCGAAGATTTTCCAGGCCCCAACTATAGGCCACAAGGTTGATAGCCTCGGTGGTACCGCGCGTCCAGATAACCTGACGGCTATCTGGGCTGTTCAGAAAATCCCCTACACGTTCCCTGGCGCGCTCAAACGAACGCGTGGCGCGGTCGGCCAGCGCGTGTGCACCGCGGTGAACATTGGCGTTGTCGTTTCGGTAGTAATCAGCAATCGCGTCGATGACGGCATTCGGCTTTTGGGTCGTCGCGGCATTATCGAGGTAAACAAGCGGGTGGCCGTGCACCTCCTGCGCCAGGATCGGAAAATCGGCCCGGACTAGCTCAGCATCAAACCCCGACGCCGCGGCGTGGCCCGCCAGGGCATGCTCCTGAAGATTCACCCCGCGTCGCCCTGGCGCGAAGGTTTGAAGTAAGACGTGGCAACAAGGTCGCGCAGATGAGTGCCGATCGCGTCAATTTCGATCGCGTCGATAAGCTCATTAATAAACCCGAAGCTGAGCATCATCTCGGCATCGTGCTTCTCGACTCCCCTGGCGCGCAGGTAGTGGAGTGCGGCTTTATCGAGCTGAGCAACCGTGGCGCCATGAGCGCAGCGTACGTCATCGGCGTAGATTTCAAGCTCAGGTTTGGTGTTGATCTGAGCGCGCGCACTCGTGAGCAGGTTTCGATTCGACAGCTCGGCGAGCGTCTTTTGAGCGTCCTGGTGAATGTGGATGCGGCCATTGAAGACCGCCGTCGCGCTGTCGCCGATAATCCCGCGAAACACCTCATCGGTGGTGCAGTGGGGAACGGCGTGTTCGATCGTGGTGTGATAATCGATCAGCTCGCGACCCCTGGGTAGGTAAACGCCATTGATTCCGGCGTGAGCGCCTGGCGCATCGTGATGCACCAGAAGATCAAGACGCTTGAGCTCACTCCCCAGCGCCAGATGAAAACTCTGAAGGCGAGCATCACGATCGAGGCGTGTGTATACACCCCCGATGTGCACCGCCGCGTCCCGCTCTTCGTGCAGTCGATAATGTTTAACGCAGGCATTTGCGCCCACAAACAGTTCGGTGACGCCGGTCGAAAAACTGGCGCAGCCGCCATCGAGAGAAACGAATCGCTCAACAACCGTCGCGGTCGAACCAGGATTCGCGACGACGAGTAGTCGCTGATTGCTGGCGACCGGCGAATCGTGAGCGCCGGAGATTGAAAGGACCTCGACCACCGCGTCGCCGGAGTAATTGGCGGCTATTTCGAGCAGCACGCCGTCGTGAAGCGTCGCGGTATTGAGCGCCGCGAACATGTGTTGTTCCTGAGAGAGGCTGCTGTTCAGGCGTTGTCTGATGACTTCTTGCTGTTCGGCGTTGGCTTCATCAAAACGACAAACGGCGACGCCGTCTTGCGAAACAGCACTGGAAAGATCCGCCCGATACACCCCATCAACAAACACCAGCTGACAATCACCAGACAGCGGTTTTAGCGGCGCTTCTGGCTGATAGGTTGATTGATCGGGTGTTATGAATGTGTAGTCGTCACGAAGCGGTTTGAGACTGGTGTACTTCCAGGCTTCTGTACGCCGTGTTGGCCAACTCGATTGCTGCCAATGGGCTAACCCTGCCGCTTGCAGGCTCTGCATCCATGGCGGCACTCGCTGAGCGACGTCCGCAATCGGTTGCTGCAGAAAACTGCCCATCACGCTACCTCGGCTTCGAGCCAGGCGTAGCCTTCGTCTTCCAGTCGCAGAGCAAGATCCTGGCCGCCAGAGCGCACGATTCGACCGCCAGCCAGAACGTGCACATGATCTGGCTTGATGTAATTCAATAAGCGCTGATAGTGAGTAACCAGCACAAACGATCGATCTCCACCGCGCATGGAATTCACGCCATCGGCGACAACCTGGAGAGCGTCAATATCGAGCCCGCTGTCGGTCTCGTCGAGTAGGCAAAGCTTAGGCTCAAGCAGCAGCATCTGGATGAGTTCGTTGCGCTTTTTCTCGCCGCCCGAGAAGCCCTCGTTCACACCGCGCTTTAAAAATTCAACCGGGAGGCTCGCTTGCTGACACGCGGCTTTCGCGCGCTTCATAAACGAGATGGAATCCAGGGGTTCTTCCCCGCGCTCCTCGCGGACCGCATCGACCGCCGCCTTCATGAACTCCATATTGCTGACGCCAGGGATCTCTACCGGGTACTGAAAGGCCAGAAAGATCCCCGCCCGAGCGCGCTCTTCGGTTTCCATCTCAAAAAGGTCTTCGCCGTCGAAACTCACCTCACCACCGGTCACTTCGTAAGCCGGGTGCCCGGCGAGGATGTGGCCTAAAGTGCTCTTGCCGGAGCCGTTGGGGCCCATGATGGCGTGCACCTCACCTGCACCAACTTCCAGGTTCAGACCCTTCAGGATCTCTTTACCCTCTACTTCAGCGCGTAGATCTTTTACAACTAGCATTGCTTGATGCCCCTAAAGCGTAAAGCGCCGAGAAGCGCGTGTTAACCGACTGAGCCTTCCAGGCTGACTTCCAAGAGCTTTCCAGCCTCGACGGCAAACTCCATCGGAAGTTCCTTAAAGACTTCTTTGCAGAAGCCATTGACGATCATCGACACCGCTTTCTCCTCATCGAGACCGCGCTGCTGACATAAGTACATCTGATCCTCGGACACTTTTGAGGTGGTCGCCTCGTGCTCGATGACCGCCGCTGGGTGCCGACTCTCGATGTACGGAAAGGTGTGCGCAGCGCAGCGATCACCGATCAGCAGGGAGTCACACTGGGTGTAGTTCCGCGCACCATCGGCGCCCGGTCCCATACGCACCAACCCCCGGTAGGCGTTCGAACTTTTACCTGCCGAAATCCCCTTGGAGATAATCGTGGATCGGGTGTTCTTACCCATATGAATCATTTTGGTGCCGGTATCGGCTTGCTGCATATTGTTGGTCAGGGCGACGGAGTAGAACTCACCTACGCTGTTGTCGCCGCGAAGCACTACACTGGGGTACTTCCATGTGACTGCTGACCCAGTCTCGACCTGGGTCCAGGAGATCTTGCTATTGGTGTGGGCGATCCCGCGCTTGGTCACAAAGTTGTAGATACCGCCCTTACCTTCCGCGTCACCGGGGTACCAGTTCTGGACCGTAGAGTACTTGATCTCAGCATCGTCCAAAGCGACAAGCTCTACCACGGCCGCATGCAGCTGATTCTCGTCGCGCATGGGTGCCGTGCAACCTTCCAGATAGCTTACGTGGCTGCCCTCATCCGCGATGATCAGGGTTCGTTCGAATTGCCCAGTTTTGGCTTCGTTGATGCGGAAGTAGGTCGATAGCTCCATAGGGCACCGCACGCCCTTGGGAATGTAGACGAAGGAGCCATCGCTGAAGACCGCGCTGTTAAGGGCGGCGTAAAAGTTATCGCGACGTGGCACCACAGTGCCAAGATAGCGTTTAACCAGCTCCGGATAGTCCTGAACCGCGTCTGACAGGGAGCAGAAGATGACACCTGCCTCCGCAAGCTTGCTGCGAAAAGTGGTAGCAACCGAAACCGAGTCGAACACGGCATCCACGGCTACTCCGGCCAGAATCTCCTGCTCGTGCAAGGGGATCCCCAGTTTCTCGTAGGTCTCCAGCAATTGCGGATCGACCTCATCAAGGCTCTTGGGGCCGTCGGCCATATTCTTTGGTTGCGAATAGTAAGAAACCTCATCGAAATCTATTTTCGGATAGTGGACGTGCGCCCACTCCGGCTCCTCCATGTCGGTCCACTCGCGATAGGCTTTCAGCCGCCAATCAAGCAACCAGTCCGGTTCGTTTTTCTTTCGCGAGATAAAACGAATGGTGTCCTCGTCAATGCCTGGGGGCAAGGTGTCGGACTCAATATCGGTTATGAAACCGGCCGAGTACTCCTGGTCGATACGATCATCGATTAGTTCTTGCGACATGGGTTCTTAGCATCCAGTTGCCGAGTTTTTGCATGCGTTCGCGGTTGCTTACTTGCCAGAGCCACGATCTGCACGCTAAAAAGGTCCATAGAGAGGTTGCTAGCGACCTAAGTAAGGCCTACAGACTACGCACAAGTATGTGTGCGAGATCTTCTTCGCGCGTATCCAACACCTGATTCCGAAGTAACTGCTTTTCGGAGATGTCCTGAATCTCACGCCGAGCTACAAGATCGCCCAGGGTGATCTCAGATAGAAACTCGTGGATCCGATCGGAGAGGTCCTTCCACAGATAATGAGTGAGGCAAGTACCACCATCCTGGCAATCGCCGCGCCCGCCGCAGCGAGTGGCGTCGGTATCTTCATTTACCGCAGAGATCACTTCAGCGACGCTGATCATCCCCGCCTCTCGCTGGAGCCGATAACCGCCTCCCGGACCTCTCACGCTGCGCACGAGTTCACATCGGCGTAGGTGAGAGAACAACTGCTCCAGATAAGACAGCGATATGCCCTGGCGCTCTGAAATCGCAGCCAGACGAATGGGGCCTCTAGCTTCGTTCAATGCCAAATCAAGCATCGCCGTGACCGCGTAGCGGCCTTTAGTTGTCAGGCGCATTGCTCGTACCTCCCTCGTGGTAGCGCGTGCCTACAATTGGGTCGATGCTCTTTGTTGTGCATGTTTGTGAGTATTGAAAGCTCTGATGGCGGGCACCGAAAACCCTAGCATTTTAGTCAAGTATTCCGGTTTTTGCACTTAGTATCGTCATTTCGCGATTCGCAGAAGTTTTTTTATGCGCTTTCGGGGTTATCAACTAAGCTTATTGCTGACGCTCACGACGGATAAATCAGCCTCTTAGAGCGGGTGTCCGAGCGCTCCAAGCAATAGCCCCGTCAACGCAAACCACGACAAGCAAACCTCGATTTTGTGGCAGAGTTTGGCGACTCCGGTTTGTGATGAACCGAAAAAGAAACGAGAAAAGAGCGAGAAAGAAACGAGGGCTCGAGCCCTCACTACATGCGCACTAGATACACCTGACTAGGTATCCGTCAGGCTTTGGCCCAACGTAAAAGTCGGTCGCTAGACACCGACAGCCGAAGCAGGCGGCTTTCGCAGGGGCTTTCGCAAGTATCTAGAGCGGTAACAGTTTGGCGTATCGGGGGACGAATGACGCCACGACGGTCACCAAGACAGCAAAAAGTGCTGGTGCTGGCGACGGGTAGCCATCGCTATGGCGACGATGCCATGGCAATCGCTCTCCTGCAGAGCATCAGCCATCACGACGAGACGATTGCGAGCCAGGCAACGCTGATCGCAGACAGTGAACTTCGCATAGAGCACACCCTAGAGCTTCGCGGAAAGGATCTTGTCCTGTTTATCGGGGCCGTATCGCAGGGCGACGGCGACCCTGATTCCTGCGCTTCGATACCGTCGAAAACGCACTCGCCCGGTGTTTTGGGGGACAGCAGCACCGGCGGCTTCGAGCTTAGCCCCGTTTGCTCCGATCCAGTTGATTTCGAACTGGCCGATTCCAAAGTAGCGCCTCCAATGATCGAACAAGAGGCAAAAGCGCTTGCCGGAAGAGTCGAGCTTAAAGAAGTACCCATCGAAGGCCTTCATGCGCTGATGGCTGCGAACGCACCGATTACTCCCCCGGACCTTTTGCATGTGCTGAAAACGCTAGGCCGGGAAGCGGCACCGCCCCGCTGCTTTCAGCTGACACTCCATGGAGCGAACTTCGAGCGGAATGCGGTTCTTTCTGACACTGCGAAGGCGAACCTCGAAGACGCCAAAGATCTGCTACTGCGACTTCTCAACGCCTGCGACCCGGCGACCTGGCGGTCGTTTGCAGGCGTATGGTCAGTCGGATCGCAGAAGACACCTGACGGGTTGCACTAGCCCGAAAATTGCGCCGTGGCAGCATCTCTACCCACTAGAACGATCAGAGCCGACAGTCTCGACCTGAAACCTCTGGTCGCTGGCGCAATTCTCGGATTAACAGGTCGCCTACTCTCAAGCTGCCCCGCTTCGCGGTAACTCGGCAGCTTCAGTTGTCTTCCCACTGCGGAACACGCCCAGGAGTCCACGGTGCTCCTTTAAGTTCCAGTCCTGCTTCCAGCTCACTCAAATCTCCGACAATCTGCTGAAGCTTTGGTAGTGTCGACGAAAACTCGGTCGCAGCGATGGAATAGCTGTCCCGAAGCATGGAGCCGATGGACGATTGGATGCCGGACACCGCGTAGTAGACCCCGCTGATCCTGGATGAGATCGATACCGGGGCAGATTCATTCCTGCCACTGACGGTCTTATCACCGCTGAGAGCAATCTTGACCTCGGCGAGGTCCATATAAGCAGATTGCAGCTGGGCGCGTTCTTCGTCGCCTGCTGCCGGCGTGACAACGATCGCTTCGCGGAGAAACTCAACACGCCGGTCGAGTTCGCGGGTTAAAGAGACTGCTCCGGCGACGGCACGCTGCAAGCTTGCGGCCTTCACCTGGAAAGCCTGTAGTGCGCGTCGGTCATCGGTGATCTCCGGGCTGCTCTCAAGCGCCTTCAGCTCGAAGCTTTCCGTTGGGCCGACTTCCGTGAGCACTCCATCGCGTAAAACCGCAAGCCGGGCCGAGTAGGTGCCGGGCAAAGCGAGCGGCCCTTTAGGTGGTTCCGCCCAGCTGGGACGGTCGACCGCTTCAAGCTCGACCGGTCCGGGCGCCGGCAAACGCAGATCCCAGGGACTGCGGTGCATGCCCGCTTTGCTATTCGCCACTACCTGGCGTACGAGAGATCCTTCGGCATCTCGAATCATCAGGTATAAAGTCGGGGCGACCTCCAGGTCTTCAGCACGCAGCTCCTCCCAACTCGGATAGGGTGTGTCGCCTCCTTCCTTTTCGATTTCGATCTCCGCCTTTCGACGAGCCTTGAAGCGAGACTCCACGGACTCCTCCAGGTGATAGGTAAACACTGCGCCATAGGCAGGATTTGGCGCAGCGTAGAACGCATCTCCCTGGGAACCTTTTTTACCGCTCCCCCAAAGATCACCCTCAAGATAAAGCCACGTATCTCGAGCCGGAAACAGGTGCTGAGCCTGGATGTCATCGACAGGCGTGCGCAGCGCCGAGTAGTCATCAAGGATGTAGATGCCACGACCGAAAGTGCCAACGACGAGGTCGCTCTCACGCCGCTGAATCTCGAGATCACGCACGGCAATCGTCGGGAAGTTAGACTTCAGCGCATGCCATTGCTCACCGGTATTCTGAGTGAAAAACAGGCCGAACTCGGTACCGACAAACAGCAAACCCGGGTTTTCGTGGTCCTCAGCGATAGTATGTGCCGAGCCCCGCTCGGGTAGGTCCCCCGACATCGATGTCCAGCTGCGGCCACGGTCCTCGGTGCGTAAGACGTAAGGTTTGAAGTCACCGCGCTTGTGGTTATCGAACACTGCGTAAGCAACGTCCGGATCATGGACCGAGGCGATGACATCTTCCACAAGTGACATATCTGGCACATCGGGGAAAGTGGTGACACGGCGCCAGTTTTCGCCGCCATCTTCCGTCACGCTGATCACACCATCATCAGAGCCGATATAAATAAGGCCCTCAACCAACGGGCTTTCGGACAAACCGATCGCCGATCCATAGCGCGATGTGGAGTCGTTTTTCGCAACGGCATCGACGCTCCATACACGCCCCATGACCTCCAGCTTGTTGCGGTCGACCCCCCGCGTCAGATCACCGCTGACCTTTCTCCAGCTATCACCCCGATCATCGGAGCGAAACAGGTATTCAGCGGCATAGTAAATTCGTTCCCGATTGTGGGGGCTGACTAATACCGGTGTGCTCCAGTTCCACTTGTAAGCTGGCTCACCGGACTCTGGATGGGGCGTTATCGACACACGCTCCTGCGTGCGTCGGTCATAGCGATACAGATTGCCGTACTGCCATTGCGTATAGATGATGTTCGGATCGAGCGGGTCGAATTGGGGTTTGTACCCATCACCACCCAGGATCAATCTCCAGTCGGCGTTGGCAATCCCGTGTTCGTAAGTGGTGCGCGAGGGCGCACACAGCGAGTTGTTGTCCTGGGTTCCACCACAGACGTTGTAGAACGGCTCCGCGTTATCGGGCTGTATCCGGTAGAACTGGGTGATCGACAGGTTGCGAACATGGCGCCAGGTGCTGCCTCGATCCCAGGATTCATAGATGCCACCATCGCCCCCGATGTACAGATGTTTTGTGTTGTCGGGGTCAATCCAGAGAGCGTGATCATCGACGTGGCGAGAATCATTCCCCAGCTTTGCAAAGGTCTTACCGCCGTCTTCCGATTTCTGCGTAAAAGTATCCAGCGAGTAGATGCGATTGGGCTCGCCGGGATCGACCACGATCTCGTTGTAGTACTGAGCACTCGTAGTCATATGACCCGAGCGCTTCTCCCAGCTGCTGCCAAAGTCGGTTGATCGATACACGCCTTTTTCTTCGTCGTTGCCTTCGATGATGGCGTAAATCATGTCGGGTGCCGACGGGGCACCGGCAAGACCGATGCGGCCCATGTCGTTCGCTGGCAGGCCGCTACTCACCTCTGACCAGGAGGCCCCTCCATCCGTTGTCTTGTGTATGCCGCTGCCCGGCCCGCCGTTGATCAACACCCAGACGTGACGACGGCGCTGATAGGTGCTGGCGACGATGTTGTTGAAGTTTCGCGGGTCTACAACAAACTCGTTCACGCCCGTGTGTTCGTCAACTTCAAGGATCTTCTCCCAGGTTGTGCCGCCGTCCCGCGTTCGGTAAAGGCCGCGGTCGCCGCCTTCGTTCCACAACGGCCCCTGAGCCGCGACCAGCACATGGTTGGCATCGTCAGGATGAATCCAGATCTGCGAGATATGGCCCGAGTCCTTGAGCCCCATATTGGACCAGGTCTTGCCACCATCGATTGACTTGTAGACGCCATCGCCATAGGCAACGCTGCGCTGAGCGTTGTTCTCACCACTGCCGACCCAGACGATCTTGGAATCCGATGGCGCCAGCTCGATGACACCGATTGAGTATGAGATCTCATTCTCAAACAGCGCCTGCCAGGTGATGGCGTTATCGCTGGTCTTGAAGAGGTTTCCCGACGCCGTCGCCGCGAAGAACTCATGCTTGTGCTGCGGGTGAAACGCAAAATCCGCGATACGGCCTGACGTTATGGCGGGTCCAATATGACGTAAAGGGATTGCGGCCAGTGGGTTGGCCTCGTCGTCGGCAGCAAAGGTCATTGCCGGAGCGACCAGCGTTCCAAGAAGCACGCTGATTGTGGTGAACTTTTTCATCGAGATGGTTCCTGCGGCGGTGGTTGTGTTGGTGTCGGTATGCGAACTTATAGTTCTGTGGTGGCGACGGACAAGGCCTTCACCCCTAGCAGTCAACGATAATCAAAGGGCCACAGTCTACTGGAGTTAGCTCTCCGATTGAGTGGAGACTTCGAGATTTGGATTTACGTAATGCATGTGCTCTGAATTGATCATCAGGCCATAGCACAAGGCCGTCGGGATGCACCCTTGAAGGTAGGCCTATGCGACGTTCATAAAGCACGAGTGCACGAGGTGATCGACCACGGCCGAATACGGTAGTCTTCGCCGCCATACAGGGAGAACTTTTTATGATCAGCAAGCGCGACTTTCTCAAAACCGCTGCCGTAGGAACGGCTGTCGCCAGCGCAGGGGCTGGGGGTGTTCTGGGTACCGGCGCCTCACAAGCGCGCGCTGCCACGACGCCTCCACCCGCGCTCCCAAGCCCCATATCCGCCGAGGAGCGACGCGGGCGTATCGCCAAAGCTCAGGAGCTTATGGCTCGGCAGGGGCTGGCGGGCATCTTGCTTGAGCCAGGCGCATCAATGCTCTACTTCGCGGGCCTGAGCTGGTGGCGGTCCGAACGGCTTGTCGCGGTGATCATCCCCGCCAAGGGCGATATGGCGATCGTAGCACCGGCTTTTGAAGAGCCCTCGATTCGTGAACAGATGGAGCTCGATGCAGAAGTCCGCGTCTGGAATGAAGACGAATCTCCGTTCGCGCTGGTGCGGGGCGTACTTGAGGATCGCGGTTCGTCCGGCCCACTGGGGCTCGAAGCAAGCGTTCGCTACTTTGTCGTCGACGGCCTCAAAAGAGATATGAGCAAGCGCGAGACAACGTCAGCCGATGGTGTTGTTTATGGCTGCCGAATGATCAAGTCGGAGCACGAAATAGAGCTTCTGCAGGCTGCGAACAACATCACGATGGCGGCCTATCGAGACATCTACCCCCGAGTGGAAGCCGGCATGGTCGGTGCAGACATCTCCACCATGATGCGCGAGGCCACGCGCAAGCTCGGAGTTGAGCCCACATTTGCGTCTGCGCTTGTCGGAGAGGCAAGCGCCTACCCGCACGGCTCGAAGAAGGTCTTCGAAGTGAGGGACGGCCAGGTCATCTTAATGGACTGCGGGTGCAACGTTCATGGCTACAAGTCCGATATATCGCGGACCTGGGTGCATGGGGAGCCTGACGCAGAGCAGCTACGAGTCTGGAATACGGTAAGAGAAGGCCAGGAAATCGCGCTTGAAACAGCGAAGGTGGGAATCGCTGCCGGAAAAGTTGATGCCGCTGTCCGCAAGCACTACGAATCCAAAGGCTTTGGTCCGGGGTTTCAGCTGCCGGGACTTTCTCATCGCCTGGGCCACGGTATAGGCATGGAGGTCCACGAGCCGATCAATTTCGTCGGTAACGAGACAATGACCCTTGCACCCGGCATGTGTCTCTCCAACGAACCGGGAATCTATCTGCCCGGTAAATTCGGCGTCCGGCATGAGGACTGCGTGTACATAACGGAAGACGGGGCGCAGCTCTTTACGGGCCTCACGCCGTCAATTGATAACCCGATGGGGTGAGCCTTGTAAGGTTAAATGGGGGGACCCTATGTGGCGTCGAGGTTGTGCCCTCCATAAGCTCCCCAGTCAGGTAAGTCAGGGTCAATTAGCCGGATGTTCGTAGCCTGCTTAGCTGAGAGACAGGCTCCATCGTGTTCTTTTACCCATCATCTATCGATGGCTCCACGACCAGCAGCAGCTCGTTTGCTGCCACCTGCTGCCCCTCAACGACCTCGATCGACGACACGACTCCTGCGATTTCGGCCGCCAGTGTGTGTTCCATCTTCATGGCTTCGATGACGGCCAGCTCATCTCCCACTTCAACTATTGCACCGTGCTGGACCCTGAGTGCAAGGACGCTACCGTGCATCGGCGCCAGGACGGCTCCACTGCCCCCGGTCTCCTGCTCGGCCGCTGATGTCGCCAGCTCATTACGAAGCCGATATTGACGACCATCGATTTGCAGCTCGATCGACGCATGATCGGACAGACAGTACGCGACGGTGCGCATATGGTTGTTCCAGGCTAGGCGTATTCGGCCTTCACTCGGCACATCGATGATGCGAACCTCATACTCTTCATCAAGGATCATGACGAGATAGGCATCGGCGTCTACAGCGCTGACGAGGACTTCAGTGTTATTGCCTGCAGCGGTGCTGTCTTCCTGATCGGAGGAGCCCGAAGCGCCTGCTTGGGTGATATCAGGTGATGCATAGACAAATCGCGCGGGCAGACTCGCGGCCTTAAAGCTCACTGCAGCGCTCGTTGCATCGGCAGGGCGCAGGTCCTCGGTGCGGGTCTGCTGCTCCAGGAACTGAATCAGCCCCGCGGATGCAATAGCGTCCCGCGATAGCGACCGTGCCACTACACCATCGGGAAACTCCTCCGCAATAAATGCTGTTGTGGCAGTACCATCGGCGAAACTCTCCCGGTCCAGCACATCGATCAGAAACTCACGATTCGTCTCCATGCCAAAGAGCAGCGTATCGCAAAGCGAACGCCGCAGACGGCGGATGGCACCGGAACGGGTGTCGTCGTAGGCGATGATCTTCGCGATCATCGGGTCATAGAACGGCGACACGACTAATCCGGAAGCGAGTCCGTGATCTACCCGAATACCACGGTTGTCCGTTGGCGGGACCCACAGCTGCGCCGTGCCGCTCGCGGGGAGAAAGTCGTTAATCGTATCCTCCGCGTACAGTCGGACCTCGATTGCATGCCCGCTTATTGCAACGTCATGTTGCTCAAGCGGTAGGGGCTCGCCCTGGGCAACTCGCAGCTGCAGATCGACAAGATCCAAGCCGGTGACGAGCTCTGTCACAGGATGTTCGACCTGTAGCCGTGTGTTCATCTCCAGAAAGAAAAAATCACCGCTTTCGGCGAGCAGGAACTCGACGGTACCCGCCCCGACGTAGTCGATGCTCTTCGCCGCAGCAACAGCGGCGCTGCCCATCGCATCTCGCAGCTCATCGGTCATCACCGGACATGGAGACTCCTCGACAACCTTCTGATGACGGCGCTGTACGCTGCAGTCGCGCTCACCGAGATGAATCACCGAGCCATGATCATCGCCGAAAACCTGGATTTCGACGTGGCGCGGCCGCAGCACCGCCTTCTCCAGAATGAGTTCGTCGCTGCCGAAGGCATTGAGCGCCTCGGATCGAGCCGCCGCCAGGGCAGCAGGTAACTCGGCCATCTCCTGCACCAGGCGCATACCTCGACCACCCCCTCCTGCCGCCGCCTTGACCATGATCGGCGCCCCGATTGCGGCCGCGGCTTCAAGCAGTTTCTCATCCTCTTGCGCGCTGGACTGATAACCCGGTATGCAGGGCACGCCCGCCTCGATCATATGGCGCTTGGCCGCCGCCTTGTTGCCCATCAGCTCGATAGCTCGAGGAGACGGGCCAATAAAGACAATGCCGCAGTCGATACAACGTTGAGCAAAATCGGCATTTTCTGAGAGAAACCCATACCCGGGATGTATGGCCTGGGCCTGCGTTGCACGTGCAGCTTCGAGGATGTGATCGGCGTTCAGATAAGAATCACCGACCGGTGCGGCCCCAACGCATACCGCCTCATCGGCCAGATGCACATGAGGAGCGTCACTGTCGGCTTCGGAATACACCGCAATCGTCCGGTAGCCTGAGTCGCGGGCACTTCGAATCACGCGCACTGCGATCTCGCCACGATTGGCAACCAGAACGCTGTTGAAGCGATCTGCCATCAGGATTCCACCTCTTTTGCAGCGGCCAAGGCTTGCTCTCCGGGTTCAGTTGATTGGTTTAAGGACCGCCAGTCTGGCGCGCGCTTCTCGCCGAACGCACGCATACCCTCACGCGCCTCATCACCGAGCATGGCATCGGCAAAGCGCTCGGCTGCAAACTGGACCAACGCCTGCTCACCAAGCTCCGGAACAGCACCGATGATTTGCTTTGTGAGAGCTACCGCTCCCGGGGCGCAACGGGAGGCGTCACTCAGAATCGCATCAACCCGGGCATTCAGTGCGTCGACGTCCGGCTCAACAAAATGAGCGAGTCCAAGGCGTTTTGCTTCGAGCCCGTCGAATTTCTGCGCGGTGAGTAGCAGCCGGCGAGCCTCTGAGGCGCCGATGCGCTGCATTACCACTGGGGTAATCTGTGCCGGTGGAATACCAAGCGTCACTTCCGTTAACGAGAATCGTGCATCAGCGGTACAAACAACTACATCTGCCAGGCAGGAGATACCGAGCCCGCCAGCCATGGCCGACCCTTCGATCGCCACCACAAACAGCTGCGGCAATGCTCGTATCGCAGTCAGCGTGCGGCCAAAGTCGGCATTAAACGCCACGATCTCTTCTCTCGGCATGCCGGCCTGAAACACATTGCGAAACATTTTCAGATCACCGCCGGAACAGAAACTCTCGCCGCGGCCGCGCAGTACTACCGTGCGATACCGCGTGTCGGGCAGTGCCTCGAAGACCGCCGCCAACTCGTCGGCCATCTCGCTAGAAAGCGCGTTGCGGGATTCCGGCCGATTGAACCAGATGGTCAGGTTTTCCCCGCTTGCATCCCGTTCACTCGCAGATGCACTGTCCTCAAGAACGAGGTTTTCCACCTTGGGTAGCATGACTGTCTTTCCTGTTGCGATTCCGGTTGCTTTAGTGGGCGGCTGACCCTGGGACAGGACTACATGCGTCCGACGCCAAAGGCATTGATCTGAACGCGTCGGTGCTGCGCATCCCGGCAGGTCTGAAGGGCGAGAGCGAGAACTTCTCGACTGCTACGCGGGTCGATCAGTCCATCGTCGAGCAATCGGCCAGAGGTATAAAAGGCGCTGCTTTGTTTATCGTAGTGCGCGATCACTCTGCTCTCCTGCTGAGCGATCATGTCTTCGTCGACCTCGCGCCCTTTGCGCGCGGCACCGGCACGAAATACCTCCGACATGGTTTTGGCAGCCTGCTCGCCACCCATAACTCCAAGCTGTGCGTTGGGCCACGTAAAAATAAAATCCGGGTCATAACCCTGGCCACACATCCCATAATTACCGGCGCCAAAGCTCGCTCCGATGATCAGAGTTATGCGCGGAACCCGCACATTGGTCACGGCCTGAATCATCTTGGCACCGTGCTTAATCATGCCCGCCTGCTCAGACTGCGTGCCAACCATGTAGCCCGTGATGTTCTGCAGGAACACGAGTGGCGTTTGGGCCTGATCACACAGTTGAATGAACTGAGCGGCTTTCGTCGCCCCGTTGGGATCTATGGGTCCGTTGTTGCAGATCAGGCCAACGGGCATTCCGTGGATGCTGGCCTGGATGCACAACAGCGTGACGCCGTAGGCAGGCTTGAACTCAAGAAAGCGAGAGCCGTCCACCAAGCGGGCAACGACCTCCCTGGCATCATAGGGCTGACGGTAGTCGGTTGGGACCACGCCCAGTAGCTCTTCCGGGGCGTACAGGGGTTCTTCAAAATCCTGCAAAGGCCTGTTTACGAGATGTCGGTTCCAATCGAGACGCAGCAGAATATCGCGGCATATCTGTAATCCGTGAGCATCGTCTTCAGCCAGATATTCCACCAACCCGCTGACGCTTGCGTGCATCTCTGCGCCACCGAGTTCCGCGTCGTCGGCCTCCTCCCCGGTTGCAGCCTTGAGCAGAGCGGGCCCTGCGAGGTACGCCTTGCCGTTCTTTTTTATCCCCACCACGTAGTCACTCATTCCCGGCATGTAGGCACCGCCTGCGGCCGACGCTCCGTGCAGTACCGTTATGACGGGCAGGCCCGCAGCGGACAGGCGCGCTAGACGTGCAAAAATGCCGCCTCCCGCGCTCCACATCTCGACTTCGTACTCGAGTAGGTTAGCGCCGGCGCTCTCGACGAGGTGGACAAAGGGCATCTTCTGTTGCAACGCAATGTCCATCACACGACATCCCTTGCGGGTCGAGGTGCGGGTCATGGCGCCGGCGTTGATGCCCGAATCGTCGGCCTGAATCATGCAGCGCGCACCCTGGATATAACCAATGCCGCAGATCTGTGTCGCCCCCGGCACCGACGTTTCCTCGTTGGGATCGTCGACAAGGTAGCCTGCGAGGTTGCCGATTTCGAGAAACGGCGAACCAGGATCCAGCACTCGCGACAGACGTTCGCGGGGCAGTAACTGGCCCCGGCGCTCAAAACGCGGAAGCGCGGCTTCCGACAGCGTACGGGCGCGTTCAAGCACGGATTCCATGCGGCTCAACAGGGTCAGATGGTCTTCCCTGTTGCGACGAAAATCATCGCCGGTGTTGTTGATCCGAGACTTGAAGGGTGGGGTATGGGCGGACATAACAGCCTACTTAAGAAGAAACCGGGAGACCATGGCGCTCGGCAAGCTCCCGAGGCACCGGGACTTGTTCAGCGAGCAGAAGCTGGGCGTAACCCTTCCCCTGGGGATCGGCTCGCAAACTGGCCACACCCCCGCCTCCTAGAACCTTATGAAGCAGGAAGTTCAGAGCATGAATGCCGGGCAGGTGAAAACGCTCCACCGGGTGCTCCTGATCAGCCTGAAGGAAGTGAGAAAAGTACTCCGTAACGCGCTCGGGCGTGAAGAAAGCAGCAATTACCGGAAGAAACTCCGGGTGTCGTGCCATGAGCCCGATGTTTGCCTTGTCGCCCTTATCACCGCTGCGGCCGTAGGCAAGTTCGATCAGGTCGACAAACACCGCATCGTCATCTGGAACGGGAAACGCGGAAAGTTCGTCCCGGCCGATCCCTCGCGTTTTGTGTTCCCCTACCTGGTCGCTATCTGCGTCTTCGTATGGAATTTCCTCGTCACCGACGATGACCCGAACAGGAACTTCACGACGATCAAGCTGGAATGAAAACAAACGAACAACAGGGGTAGGTTTTGGCCTTGCACCGGCGAAGGTGGTTAAGCCTGGCGGAGCGGTCAGCGCGAGACCCACCATCTCTTTGAGAAAAACACCGACGCCGCGAGCGCTGGGATGCTTTACAGCAAGCTTGATGTCCAGTTCGCGAGTGTTTGCGGCTCGAGCCTGTTTGCCGAAGTGGCCCTCCGTACCAAGCAATTCAAGGCTTTGCTCCGTCAATGGACCGAGCTTATGCCTCTCCAGAGCAGCCCGCGTTCGTTCGAAGACGCTCTGACCCAGCGCTTCGGCCTTTCGTTTGGCATCGCGGCCATAAAGTGTCCAGATCTGGCCGGCTCGATAGCCATCAGCCCAGGTCACGCTGACTTTGTAGTCATTTGGTGCTCCGCGCCCAGATGCCCCAGCAACGGCGATCCTGTTGTCTGCTACCTGCGTGAGCGTGACTTGAGTGAAATCGCAGATGACGTCCGGAAGGTAGTAACAGGACGGATCGCCAATTTCATAGAGCAACTGCTCGCCGACTGTACCGACGGACACAAGTCCACCTGTAGGCTCGGCTTTGCTGATCGTAAAACCACCGTCGGCGCAAACTTCAGCTATCGGATAACCTGCGTTCACTAGATCCTCGACCGTATCCCAGTCGGTGAAGTTTCCCCCGGTTGCTTGGGTACCGCACTCGAGCAAATGCCCTGCCAGGCTCCCCTGGGCGAGCAGATCGTAGTCTCTCGGGGACCAGTTGAAAGCGTGAATGCAGGCCGCTAACGTCACAGCGCTGTCAACACATCGCCCCGTGACCACGATATCGGCACCGGCGGTCAAGGCGGCTGCTATGGGAAATGCGCCCAGATACGCGTTTATGCTTGCGACTTTTTCGGCCGGAGGAAATGACTCGCCCGAGAACATCTCACGCGCGTCGGTAAATTCATCGACTCGATCAGCCAGATCGTCACCAAGCACTACCGCAACCGTCAGATCATGGCCTCGCTCTCGCAGCAGGTCACGAATGGCTTCGGCGCAAGCTTCGGGGTTTACGCCACCCGCGTTGGATATGACCTTTACGCCCCCGGCGACTATTCCATCGATATTCGGGGCTAGTGCGGCCGTTACGAAGTCAGTTGCATAGCCCTTGCTTGGATCTGCCACGCGGGCGCGCGCCGTGATCGACATGGTGATCTCGGCAAGATAGTCGAACACCAGGTAGTCGAGCTCACCACCGCGCAGGAGCTGGGGAACCGCCAGGGCTGCGTCACCCCAGAAGCCAGAAGCGCCGCCGATCCGTACACAATTGGATCGTGCGCCCGGGCGTGATGGATCCTCTAATTTCTGGTCTGCTGCGGTCATAGGAACCAGACGTCCGCTCCGGAGAAAATAAGATCAGGAGCGGAATACTATGCAATGCTCAATATTTTTCAAGTATTGCTCAATCTTGTGATTCCGGCACACTTCGATTCTCGATCACTCTTAAAGCTTGGGACATAGATGTATCCAGATAGTGCGCGCGGTCGATCCAGAGAGCGACTCGAAGAGCGTGAGCGTTCAATTCTGGATGCTGCTACGGATTTGTTCGCCTCGGCGGGTTTTAGTGGGACGTCGACGCGCCGCATTGCCTCCGAGGCCGGGGTATCAGAGGGAACGGTGTTTCACTACTTCGGCAGCAAGCATGATCTTCTGGTTGCCATTCTCGATCGGTTTTACAACGAAACCCTGAATCCTAACGCGGCCGATGTGCTCGATAACATCATGGGCACGGATGAACGTCTGCATGCTCTCGCCCGATACCACATCACCGCGCTTACGGCCGACCAGGCAATCATGTTGCGACTATTGCAGGTTTATACGGGTGAGGACTTAAGCTATCTCGGGAACAGCGATGAATCGCCGCTGCGCGCACTGAACAGAAACTACGTGGGTTATCTGGATCGCATTGTCCGTGAAGGAATGGAACGCGGCGAGCTGCGTCCCGACCTAGAGTTACGCGCCGTGCGTGATCTTTTTTTTGGGACACTGGAGTACGGCACTCGAACCCTGCTGCTCAGACACGGAAAGCGCCTGGACACACGATCCGGTGCTCAGCGCGTCGAGAACTACCTGGAAGAACTTCTGGCGCCAGTTCTGCGTGGACTCATGATAGAAGATGCGGATCCGGAAAGTGGAGAGCAGCTTTTGGATCGGCTAGAACAGAGCTGTGAACGACTGGATAAGATTGCCGAGCGTATGGAGCGCGGCTAGCAGGCTCTCCTGCAGTAACTGTCACCGGCTTTCAATCTTAAGATACAGACGATCCACCGTTGAGGTCGTCGTGGCGTAAATCTGCGTGTCGGCGCTGCCGCTAGCTGCGTGTCCGTATAGCTGAGTCCACTCCCCCGGTTTAGCAACAATAGTAGTTCGAAAACTCTGCTGCCGATCACCCTGCTTTATAGCGCGGTCGACCAACACGCTGAAAGACGCATCAGTCTGCCTTGTCGGCGTAAGGGTCATCGACTCAGCGTTCGCGGGACGCTGCTGCACCTGCGTCCAGAAGAATCCGCCACGCGCCTCAAGCGAAAAATCGCGACCGTCGCTGCGGGCGAAGCTCACGCTGGATCCGTCGCTGACGCTCAGAGACAGCGAGCGCAGAGACCGCGTACTCACCGTGTTTTCAATTTCTGGTTGTGGAGCCAAAGTCAACAGGAGTTCTTCCGCCAGCACCTGCGGCACGGCAAAAAAGTAAAGATATACGACAAGCCCTGGGGCCCAAAAGAGCTTCGATAATTGGCGGTTAGATGCCTGCTTGTTTTTCATTTCCATCTTTCACCGTATCGATCAGATGTACGGACCGACCGACCCGCCTCCACTCGCGAACACTCGCCGACACTAAGGGTTAGCCGAAGACTGTTTACGAGCGGAACGTGTCGGCTTTTTTGCCACTTTCTTGGCCTTTGTTTGCGATGCGGAGCGCTTGGACGTGGCATCTGCCTTCCGTTTACTTCCGGCACTGGTTGGCGGCTTCCTCTTCGCCTTCGCAGCAGCCCTTTTTACCGCTCCCTGCGCAGTCTTCTTCGATGCGGGTCTGGCCACTTTGCCTTTCTTCTTTCGCGGCGCGCTCGCGACCACTTCATCCTGAGCTTTTGCATTCGCACCGCGCTTTTCGGCCACGAGCACCGTAAGCTCATTGAGCGAGTCGACCAGACAATCCATGAAGAACTCTATGTCGGGAAGGACCTCGCGGGTCGAGATCACGTTAAAGCTCATTTGGCCATCGTAACTTGGTGTTCCAATAAAGAGGCCCATGCCATCAGCCAACGGAGCCAGCCCGACACTGCGCACCATCCGCGCGCCGTTCATGTACATCGGCTGCTGGGGGCCGGGTACGTTCGAAATGAACAAATTACACATACGCGCCGCTATGCCTGATCGCAGCAGCAGCCGACTCGCCAGCACCTGCGTCGCTGCCGGGACATGGCGCGTAACATCGGTCATGAGGCGAGCCGAGATACCGCTCCGCGCCTCCTTACTGGTTCGGGTAGATTGATTGATTCGAATCAACCGGCGCAGTGCGTCAGGCTCGTCGGTGAAAATCGGCGTGGTCATTGCGGTAATGTTGTTGCCCGGCATGTCGCCGCCATCAGCACCTCGCGGCCGGGCGTTAATTGGCACCCAGGCGATCAGAGGGTCTGTCGGCAGCTCTTCGTGCTTAAGGAGGTAACGTCGTAAGCCGCCAGCACAGACTGCTAAGACGACATCGTTAATAGTGACCCCAGGAGCCAACTCACGAATCGCTTTGAGAGTGTCCAGGGGAACAACGCGGGCATCGAACATCTTGTGTGGTGAAAGATCCACGTTGAAGCGTGTCGGTGGTACGGGGCTTCGCTCTTTCTCCCGACGAGCAACCGACTCCTGTGCAGCACGAACCAACCCAGGTGCCGCACGCAGGACCGTCTCGACAACGCGTACCGGCGATTTGATGTTGTTCGAGAGTGCGCGTCGCAAAACATCACCAGAGCTTGGAACTTCGGCTTCGTCAACATCGGGCATCTCCAGCGGCACGAGCGGAGTACCCTGATTGTCGCCATCGGCAATAGACGCGAAAAACTTCATCAGCGAAGCGCCGTCCACCGCGGCATGATGAATCTTTGTGGCAATCGCGTAGCACCCACGAGCAAGCCCTTCGACGTTATCGAGCCCCTCGACTACAAAGATCTCCCAGGGTGGTCGATTCATGTCGAGAGGGCGGCTGTGATAGCGGGCCATATGGATACAGAATTGACGCCAATCGCCGGGCTCCGGTAAGCGTCCGTGATGAATGTGACTTTCGAGGTCAAAGAACTCGTCGTCGACCCAGTAGGGATAATCGAGTTCGAGGGGGATGCGCAGGAGACGACGTGAAAACAGCGGGTTGTAAGCCAGCCGTTCGCGAAAGTGGCTGATGATATCTTTGAACCGAACGATTCGCCCCTCGGGCACGGTGCTGGGATCGAATATTGAGACACTGGTGACGTGAGTCAGATTGTGCTCGGTCTCGGTGTAAAGAAACTGGGCGTCCTGAGGGCTGAGTTGATGCATGGGTAGTTTTGTTTGTTTCCAGTCTGGGTTTAGGACCGAGCCGCTGCCTGTATTTAGGGCAAAGCCGCTGCGCGCACGCGCTCTAGCCGACGTTGCAGCAACCGAAAGGTTTTAGACGTCTCAAGGCGCTTCTCGCGAAGACTCCCAGCCCCCTGATCACGGCTAATCAGATTTTGGTTGTCAAACAAACGATAGCCATTGCTGAACAGGAGCTTGCCAATCGAAGCTTCGGAGCTGATGCGTCGCTGCAAAAACGCCTGGCGCCCGTAGGCCAGGGCCTCCTGGACGCAATCCTTTTCGTTCAGCTCCGTTCCCGGCTCTTGCCGTGCGAGCACATCGGCGACAACCCGATAGGCCTCGACAAACGGCAACAGTACGCTATGCGCAACGTAGGGTGCCAGACTCCCAAGCAGGTTGTCCGCGCCGCCCTCCCCTTCGAGCAAGTCTGTCCACTCGTTGTTGACACGGCTAAGTTCCTGATCGACCTCCCCTAGAAACTCATCGGTCGGTGCGTAAAAGAACTCAAACTTGAAGAAGTCCCGCAAACGCTCGCACTCCCCCCGAAAGTAATCTACCCCCGTTTTTTTGGACTGGGCCATCCGTGTCAACGCAAGTTCGGCAATCGCCTTAGGCAGAAAGAAATGCATGACGGTGTTTCGGTAGTAGCTGGCGACGCCGTGCTGCTCATTGGCTATCGTGAACACGGGCTCCGGCCCGTCTTCATACAAGGTCAAAAGACCTGCGTTAATCATGTAGCGAATCAAGGTACTGATGCGCTCCTCATCCCGCTCTTCGAGCTCGGAAGTCATGGGAAGTCTTCGTTCGGACGCCCAATTGCGCAAAGCCTCTAGCTGGTCACGAAGTTCATCGCCGGTCAGGGCTCTTGGGGCTGCACCGAGCAGAACCATGCAGATCAGGGAGGGTAGAGTTATCGGCGTAACCCGATTGGCTTCAACCCCGACTGCAAACGCCACGCGCTGGAGCTCTCGTGGGTCCTCAGGCGAAGGGACGCGATCCAGCACGACTGGTTCACCGAAGTTGAAATAGATTTTGCCCATCGGCTGACGAAGACCTCGCAGATAGCCGAGAAACCAGCTGAGACTTTCCGGTCGTTTGACCGCGCCCGACTGCTCTACTGCGTAGTCTTTTACATCGCCAATCATGTCGTAACTGATCGAGATTGGGATGATATGAAGATTGCGAGCTCCGGTGGCATGGGCTGAGTCCATTACATACTTGAGCAAACCGTAGCGAGGGGGCATAAGTTTACCCACGCGTGAACGGGTTCCCTCAAAGGCCCACGACAGAGGGAAACGCTTCTCCATCAGGTAACCAATGTACTGGCGGAGCACCGTTTTATAGAGCGGATCGTCCTGAAAGCTACGCCGGATAAAAATGGCGCCCGCCCGGCGCGCCAGAAAACCCAGACCGGCGAAAGCCATATTGACACCACCGAGGATATGCGGCGCGGGAAAATCGTTGTCGAAACACACCGAATTCACCGCAAAGCCGTCAACGTGCGTCTTATGGGTCCAAAGCAGCGCTGTTGGATACTCACGCGACCACTGGCGAACCCGCTCCATGCCATCGTTGTCGAGCACCACGTCTGCATCGTATCCCAGCTCCATCACCCGGTGATTGAGCTGAGCCATGACATCGAGCCAGAAGGGCTGCGGTCGCGATATAAGTTCGCGCATGATTTGTTCTGACTCTCGCAGCAGGTCGTCCATACTGCGGCCCGTGGCCTGGGAAACTTCCTGCAATGCACCGCGAAATTTACTGCTGGCAAGCAGACTTCGATCGACGCTGCGCGGAACCTTATAGCGACTGCCCGACAAAAGGCGCTCAGCCACATCCAGTGCCAACCCGGCCTGGAGAGCAATAAACGGGGCAAACGCCCGCTCATCAACGTCGTCGCCCTGTTGGGCGATCATTCGGCTTCGAAGCTCCTCAAGCGTCGCAGATGCGCCGGCTATACACACTGCGCGACGTGGGTTCTGCTCAAGAATTCGTTCAGCCCTGCGGGGAGAGGGCCTTCGCGGGTTGCCAAAAAGCAAATCACGTGCCCTGGGGCGTGTCGATTTCTTCTCGAGGGAGGTCCGCCACACTACCCGCAGCGGCAGAACAGCTGTATCGGATGGAAGCTCCAGCAGGCTCTGCAGGCTGTCGACAGGAGGGTTTTCAGGATCGTTCACTATCGGGATCCAGCAATGCTCAATCTGTGCGGTGACCCCATGTTCCCCAACGTTCTGGGCCAGGAACTCTTCGAGCAGCTTGCGCTCTACATCATGAGAAGCATCGAGAATGACGATGATCCGCGTGGCTCCCGCCAGTGCCAGCCAGGTATCCATTGCGGCTGTTTGTGCGCTTGGTTGATTCACAGTGTCTCAGACCCCATAGCGTGTGTTACC
>JBCCPL010000044.1:0-33119 GCA_039111155.1 Pseudomonadota bacterium
GTCGAAGAACGGGATCGCAGCGTGGATTCGGTCGCCCAGCAGTATCTCGATACCGTACGGCCGGGCTACCACCGTTTTGTGCGACCCAGCGCCGAGTATGCTGACTTGGTCATCACCCGGGGCGGCCGCAATCGCGTGGCACTGGACACCGTGCGTCGCGCGGTACTCGATCGGGTGAGTGAATCGGCCAGTCCCCAGGCATCCGTTGGTGAGGGCGCTTGAGCTTCTCTAAACCTCCAAGCACGCCCAGCCCGATGGAGGATTGAGATGAGCCGGACTCTGCTCACCGTTGTGGCGATGCTAGTGTTTTTGTGCCTCGCCTATGCGTTTTCAACCAACCGCCGGGCCATTTCCCTGCGTACCGTGGGCGCGGCCCTGGGACTGCAGGTACTGCTGGGGGCGCTGGCGCTATATGTACCGGCCGGTCGCGCCGTGCTGGAAGCGATGTCCCGAACGGTGGCGAGTGTGATTGCTTACGGCCAGGCGGGAATCGACTTCGTGTTTGGTCCTATCGGCGGAACCGACCTTGGCTTTGTGTTCGCCTTTCAGGTGCTGCCGATCATTATCTTTTTCTCATCTCTGGTGGCTGTGCTGTATCACCTCGGGATCATGGGCTGGGTGATTCGCGTGGTCGGCTCGGCACTGCGCGCCGCGCTCGGCACCACGCCGGCAGAATCCATGTCGGCGACTGCCAACGTGTTCGTCAGCCAGACCGAGGCACCGCTGGTCATAAAGCCCTACATCACCTCGATGAGCCGCTCCGAGCTGTTTGCCGTCATGGTCGGTGGCATGGCGACGGTGGCCGGCTCGGTGCTTGCAGGCTATGTGGCCCTGGGCGTCGAACTCAAATACCTGCTTGCCGCGAGCTTTATGGCGGCACCGGGCGGGCTGCTGATGGCAAAGATGTTGGTGCCGGAAGATGCGGAACCTGAAGGTCCGACTGGGTCATCCGTCGATGCACCCGATGTGGACCTTCGCTTCGATGAAAACGTCAACGTATTCGATGCGGCCGCCAGTGGTGCTGCCAAGGGCCTGGCTCTGGCCGTGAACATCGGCGCCATGCTGCTCGCGTTCGTAGGGCTGATCGCCCTGGTCAATGGGCTACTGGGTTGGGTAGGCGGGCTCCTTGGGACCGACGCGTTGTCGCTGGAGCTGTTGCTTGGACTGCTGTTCCGCCCGCTGGCGTTTCTGTTGGGCGTGCCGTGGGACGAAGCGGCGATGGCCGGAAACCTGATCGGTCAGAAACTGGTGCTCAACGAATTTGTCGCGTTCGGTTCTTTCTTCACCGACCGGGCGGCGCTCGATGCGCACTCCCAGGCGGTGGTGTCGTTCGCCCTGTGCGGCTTTGCCAACTTCTCATCCATCGCCATTCAGATTGGCGGTTTGGGTACGCTGGCTCCGGAGCGTCGCGGTCTGATCGCTCAGCTTGGTTTGCGGGCTGTTCTGGCAGGTTTTCTGGCTAATCTGATGAGTGCGGCAATCGCGGGCTTCTTTTTGTCGCTGGCAGCGGCGTAGTCCGACAATAGTCGGATGCTGTTTAGCCCGAAAAATGCACCAGCACGCTCGAGAATCCGGGTTTGGAGCTACGATAAAAGGTTCAACTGTGTTTCATGTTTGGTAACACTTTGTACCCGCGTCCGCTGGCCAGGTTTTCACTTGATCTGGCCCACCCTGACCGCACGTGCTCGCTTCGCCGCTGCTATAGCAGCGTCTCCACTTACGAGCACGATCAGGGCGGACCATTTCGGCGTGAAACTCCTGGCCACTGGCGCAATTTTCGGGCTAGTGGCATGAAGATACACTCATGAATCAAGTCAGCCAGGTTCTCAGCCAGAGCGATGACTTGCCGGTTCGCACGTCCGGGCCGGTGCACAGCGGCAAGGTGCGCTCGGTGTACTTTCTCGAGCAGGCGGATTCGCGCAGGCTGATTGAGGAGCGCAACTACCCGATTCATGCGGATAGCCAACTGGCGCTGATGGTGATCAGTGACCGGATATCGGCATTCGACTGCGCGTGGCGTTCCCGGTCGATGAGCGGTGTACCGGGTAAGGGCACGGCACTTAACGCGATATCGGCGCACTGGTTTGGTCACTTGAGCGACAGTTCCGGGTTTCGCAATCACCTGCTGGAGATGCCGCATCCGATGCTCTGGGTGGTGCAGCGGGCTCAGCCCGTCATGCTCGAGGCGATTGCGCGACGCTATCTCACCGGGTCACTTTGGCGGGCCTATGAGCGCGGCACGCGTGACCTGGCGGGCGCTGATCTGCCCGACGGACTGCAGCGCTTCGGGCGTTTCGACGAAGTGCTGTTCACCCCATCCACCAAGGGCATCATCACGGGCATCAGCGGTGTGCCCGAGCACGACGATGCACCAGTGTCGCCCGAGATCATCGAGCAGCATCCACAGGTGTTCGCGCTACGGCACGCGGCTGATCTCGCGCGCATCCGCGATCCGCTGATCGCCGGTTTCAAACTTATCGAGGAGCAGCTGCAGGCTAGTGGCCGCTTGCTGGTCGACACCAAGTTCGAGTTTGGTTATGCGCCGTCGCTGGGAGGCGAGCCGGAGCTTATCTATATGGACGAGATCGCCACGCCGGACTCGTCGCGAATCTGGATGGAGTCAGACTGGCGCGCCGGCGCGCCGCGGGAGCTGAGCAAGGAGTTCTTCCGCGAGGCGCTGATGCGTCAGCTCAGCGATGCGGACGTGTTGCTCGATGCCTCGCGTATGGAAGAGCGCAAGGCCGTCGCGGCGGCAACACCGCTACCCGATGAGCTGTTCGATCAGGTCTCCCAGCTCTATCGTGACGAAGCGAAAGCGGTGACCGGTAGAGAGTCGCCCATCCCCGAGCGACCTCGTGAAGAAATCTCTGAGGTTCTCTCCAGCGAACTCAAGCTGCTGTAAAGCGCCGACCCATGCTCACGGATCCCCTGTTTTACCTGGTCAGCATTCCCGCGGTACTGCTCTACGGGGTGGCCAAAGGCGGGTTTGGTGGCGCAATAGCTATTCTGGCGGTGCCGCTGATGTCGTTGCTCATTGCTCCGGCTCAGGCGGCCGCGATCCTGCTGCCGATTCTGGTGCTGATGGATTTCGTCGTGGTCTACAGCTACCGGGGCCAATACGACGCCGAGGCGCTGAAGCTCATGCTCCCGGGAGCGCTGCTCGGCATCGGCCTTGGCTGGTGGCTGGCGGGGGAGATGAACGAGTCCGTGACGCGACTGTTGGTCGGAGCTGTGGCCCTGGCGTTCGGCATTCAGTCTCTCCTTGGCAGGACCTCGGCCCAAAGTCAGCAGCACCGGCGCGGTCCCGCAACCGCGTTTGGCGCTGTGGCCGGTTTTACGAGCTTCAGCATTCATGCCGGTGGCCCGCCGTTTACGATGTACCTGCTGCCCAAGCGTCTGCCGCCAGTGGTGTTTGCTGGCACAGGCGGCGTGTTCTTTATGGTTGTGAACCTTGCGAAGCTGCCGCCGTACTACAGCCTGGGCCAGTTCTCTACCGACAATCTGCTGCTCTCTCTGGTGCTGATGCCGATAGCGCCGATGGGGGTACTGATCGGTCGGTACCTCGTTCGTCGCTCGACGCCCGAGCTCTATTACCGCCTGATTGCCTTTTTTCTCGCGATTGTCGGCGTCAAGCTTCTTTGGGATGGCGTGGCGGGTGTTTTGTAACTTCGCTACGCGAAAAGCCAGACGGTAGTGAAGGCTGACCGGTTAACGGCCAGTCGCTATACTCGATCGCCCAAAGAACAGAATAATAGTGAGTAATTGTCCAGACGACCGCCGTGGCGCAGTTGCTTGGGTCTGCACCAGGCTGCGTCGAGTGCCACAGCAAATGAGTGCCACACCAAGGCGCATTCGATTCGCAGGTTTCACCCGCGCGATGCGTCGAACCGATCGGCACGCGGTTCTTGTGCCGGGCTGGTGTTCAACGTCTCGATGTTACTCAAGCCAAAGAGGTAGCTGATATGCAAGAAGGGGTGCGATTTTTCAAACTCACCGAGACAGTGGCGAGTTCCCCTCAGATCCACGCCGAAGATATGGCTGAGATCGCCGCGCAGGGATACAAGGTGGTGGTCAACAATCGGCCCGACGGCGAGGTTCCGGATCAACCCACGGCCGAAAGCCTGCGTGAAGCGGCCGAGGCGGCGGGTCTTGAGTATCACTTTTATCCCGTAAACGCCTTCAACTATCCCGGTGACGGGCTGGAAGAGATGAAGCGTCTGTTCGCGGATGCCGAACGTCCGGTACTCGCCTTCTGCCGGTCCGGCACCCGCTGCGCCAATCTCTGGATCAGCGCGCAGGAAGACGACAACGACAGGGAGCTTGCCCGGGATCGAGCACAGCGTTTGGGTTTTGACACCTCGATGTCGCTGACCTGAACTGCGAATGATGCGAGCCCAAAGAAATTACCCGAGTTCAGCAACACCCCGACCGAGATCACAAGCAACTAGCAGCCGATGACAACGATTCCTGCGTCTCACACCAATCCCAAACATGACAAATCCACGGGCCAAGCCAGCGCAGTAGCGCCGGTTGGATCGTCAGATCCATCCATCCTGCTGGGACCACTCGCACAATGACGGACTACGCAGACGTGCCGATACGGCCCGCCAGTACGGTGGTCCTGTTGCGTGACGGCGATGACGACCTGGAAGTGTTGATGGTTCAGCGCAACCGTAAGCTCGTGTTTGCCGGCGGCTTTTGGGTGTTTCCTGGCGGTGCCGTGGACGATGCGGATCGCGAGCGTGCCAACGGCGATGAAGATGAGGCCGCACGCATCGCAGCCTCGCGCGAGGCGCAGGAAGAAGCGGGTGTGACTCCTGACCCCAACGACATGGTGCTGATCAGCCACTGGACCACGCCCGTGGGTGAACCCCGGCGTTTTTCTACCTGGATCTATGCAGGCGCTATTGAACCCGATGCAACGATCACCATCGACGGAGGCGAAATTCACGATCATCAGTGGATTGGGGTCGGGGCCGCGATTGATAAGCACATCGCAGGCAATCTGCAGATGCTGCCGCCCACCTACATCACACTGCTGGCGCTGCGACGTTACCGCACCACGGACGAAGCGCTGGCCGGGGAACGCGAGACGCCTTGCCCGCGAGTGATTCCGCTCATGCTGCCGATTGAGGGGGAGGGCGGGTTCATTACGCTCTATGAAGGGGATGTATCGTTCGACAGCGGCGATATGTCTCTGGATGGCCCCAAGCATCGAACAACCTTGCAGGATGGCCGTTGGGTCTATGAATACAGCGGCGTGACTGACTTCCCGCCTCTGTATCCGCAGGACTGAGGTGTCACGAAGCCGATAGCAGCCACCTTTGCTGTCACTCTGGCTGTCACCTCGGCTGGAGCCGGGTTCGTGCCTTGTCGGAGCCTGCTTTGGTACGTCGCAGAATCCTGTTCCTACGGCACGCTAACGTCGCCGGGTGCTCTGCTTGATCTATGCCCGATCGAACACCGAGTGAGTTCCCAGCGTCTGTTCCTCTAACCCCGCCAACTGCGCACGATAGCTGTCCTCCAGCGTTCGCGATCCAAAGCTCGGGGTCGCGTCCGCGTCGTAGCACTGGCGCTGCTCATCCCAGAGCAGCATGGACTCGGTCGCGTAGTAGTGAGCGATGCGCGCAAACTCGGCCCGATCCCGCCAGCGCCTCGATACCAAACCCGGCAGCTCCAATAACTTTGCAATCGCCGCTGGTGCTCCGGCAGGGATTTTGCGCACGCGAGGCGGCTTACCCGTACAGCGCGCCAGCAACTTGGCCTGTTCCATAGGTGTGATCGCCGGTTCCGGTCCGCCGATCGGCAGCACGCCCTGCAACTCCGGTCGCTCGAGTGTCTGGCACAGATATTCGGCCAGGTCTTCCTCGGCGATGGGCTTGCAGCGCGTCAGCTCGCCATCGCCGAACACAAAGAAGGGCTTGCCCTCGCGCACGCGGCGGATCTGGCCACTCAGAGATTTGTAGAACGCGGTGGGCCGGACGATGCTGTGACTTAGGTGGCTGGCCCGCAGCTCCTGTTCAAACGCGAGCTTGGCGTGCTGAAAGGCGAGGCGCGGGCGCTGCACGCAAATAGCCGAAAGCAACGTGAAATGGCGTATGCCGCTATGTTGGGCGGAGCGGAGTAAGGCCTGATTCGCGCGATGATCAACCGCCCAGGCGTCATCGATGCCCCCGGAACGGCTGCTGATGCAGGAGATCAGCGCATCGGGCGTCTCCTGCGTCTTCTCAGAATAAAGAGCGCTGGAATCGTCAGTGTTTGCCGAATCCCACGGTACAACGCGAATCGTCGAGTCGTCTTGCGACTGATCTTTGAGTTGCTGAGCCCAATGCTCTCGTAAGGACGCGACCGAAGCCGGCCTCGCCAGCAACACAAGCCGCCGACCCCGCGCGATCAGCGCCTCGGTGACATGCCGACCGATGTAGCCCGTGGCGCCGGCGAGGGCGACCGGCGGGAGACTGTGCTTGTCTGCCTGATCGTTCAGAAGATGAGTCAGCAGGCAGAAGCGAAAACGACGTTAAACGGAGCATTCGCCCTGGGCGCGCACTGAACATGCGCTCTGCGCGCACACCGCACTAGCGCCTTAGGCGCACACCAAAAAAGCGCACCCAAGGAGTACATCCAGTCAGTGACCCGTTCGCTGATCGAGACCGTTACCGACCCAGCATGGTCCGGGCCACCAGCTCGCGCATGATCTCGGACGAACCGCCGTAGATGCGCTGAATACGGGCATCGGTATAGAAGCGCGAAATGGGATATTCCACCGTGTAGCCATAACCGCCGAACAGCTGCAGGCACTCATCGATGGTGCTGCACTGCATCTCGCACGACGCCAGCTTGAGCATCGCGGCCTTATCGGCCGTGAGCTGGTCTTCGGCGTACTCATCGGCGCACTGTTCATACAGGGCGCGGTTGAGGGCGATCTCGGTTTTGACATCGGCGAGCTTGAAGCGGGTGTTCTGAAAGTCGGCGATGCGCTGGTTGAAGGCCTTGCGTTCCTGCACGTAGTCGACGGTAAGATCCAGCGCGCCCTCGGCCGAGCCAATCGCCTGCGCCGCGATACCCAGACGCTCGCGAGGCAGTTCTTCCATCATGATCACAAAGCCGCGGTTCTCCTCGCCCAGCAGCGCGTTGGCCGGCAAGCGTACGTCCTGGAAGAACAGCTGCGCCGTATCGGAGGTGTGCTGGCCGATCTTCTCGATCTTGCGGCTCTTGTCGAAGCCCGGCAGGTGCGCATCCACCAGGAACAGCGATGTGCCCTTCGCGCCTTTTCCGGGGTCCGTGATGGCCGCGACCACCACGAGATCGGCGTGGATGCCGTTGGTAATAAAGATCTTGGAGCCGTTCAGGATCCATTCATCGCCATCACGCACCGCATTCGTGCGGATACCCTGCACGTCAGAGCCAGCACCGGGTTCGGTCATCGCCAGAGCGCCGAATGCCTCGCCAGCTACCATTTTTGGCAGCCACTGCTGTTTTTGCTCCTCGGTGCCGTGCCGACTCAAGTACGGCGCAACGATATTAGAGTGAATACTGTAGCCGGTGGCTACACCGCCAAAGCCCATGCGCGCCAGCTCTTCCATCAGCATCAGCGTCACCTGCGGGCTGGTGCCGGCGCCGCCATAGGCCTCATCGACGTCGGGGCACAGCAATCCGGCGGCGCCCAGCGTGTTCCACAACTCGCGTGGGACCATCTGGTCCTTCTCCCACTGCTCGAAGTGCGGCGAAATCTCCTTTTCGAAGGCCCGTCGGGCCATGTCGCGAAACAATGTGAGTTCGTCGCTGCCGATGTCCATATTCATGGCGTGTCATCCTGTATTTGGGTGCTGCAATTGTGGTGAAAGCGGCTGCAGCCCGCAAGCGCCGTGCGTGCGCTCTATCGCACTACAGCTCCCCACAGGCGGGTACTTTCACAGACGGTTCGCGGTGCTACACTTGCGCCCGCTTTTGACTCATGAACTTTGCCTCTTCGGGCACCCCGCAGGGAGAATAACTATGGCTGATTACCTGAAGTTTTACATCGACGGCGACTGGGTCGATCCGCTGGAGCCGAACACTCTGGACGTGATCAACCCCGCGGACGAGAGCGTCTGCGCACGCATCTCGTTAGGTTCCGAGGCTGATATCGACCGCGCGGTAGCGGCGGCCAAGAAGGCGTTCCAGTCCTTTGGCTTCAGCTCTCGCGAAGAGCGAATCGCCGTTTTGGAGCGCTGCGTGGCTGTCTACCAAAAGCGCTATCAGGACATGGCCGATGCGATCCGGATGGAAATGGGCGCACCGAAGAGTCTGGCCGATACGGCGCAGGCGCACTGCGGTCTTGGCCATCTCGAAGAGGCGCTGCGCGTCCTTAAGGATTTCGAATTCGAAGAGGACCTGGGTCCGCACCGGGTGATGAAAGAGCCTATCGGTGTCTGCGGCATGATCACGCCGTGGAACTGGCCGGTCAATCAGATCGCCTGCAAGGTCGCTCCGGCGATTGCGGTCGGCTGTACGGTCGTCCTCAAACCGTCCGAGGTCGCACCGCTGTCTGCGCAGGTGTGGGCCGAAATCATGCACGAAGCGGAAGTGCCCGCCGGGGTCTTCAACATGGTGAACGGCGACGGACCGACCGCCGGTGCCGCGCTGTCGCGCCACCCAGACGTCGACATGATGTCCTTTACCGGATCCACGCGCGCGGGCACCCAGGTGGCGATGAATGCCGCCCCCAGCGTCAAGCGCGTGACGCAGGAACTCGGCGGTAAGTCGCCGAACATCATCCTGGACGACGCCGATCTGGACGCGGCTGTCACCCGTGGCGTCAAGCACATGTTCAATAACTCGGGCCAGTCCTGTAACGCGCCGTCCCGCATGTTCGTGCCGGCAGCACGCCTCGCCGAGGCCGAAGAGATCGCCGCCAAAGTGGCTGCCGCGACCGTGGTCGGCGACCCGGCGGGCGAGGGCACAGACATCGGTCCGGTCGTCTCCGAGATCCAGTTCAACAAGATCCAGGGTCTGATCCAGAAGGGCATTGACGAAGGTGCCAAGCTGGTGGCGGGCGGTACCGGGCGACCCGACGGCCTCGCGAGCGGCTACTACGTGAAGCCGACTGTGTTCTCTGAGGGCAACAACCAGATGACCATCGCCCGCGAGGAGATCTTCGGTCCCGTGCTGTTGATGATCCCCTACGAGACCGAGGAAGAAGCCATCGAGATGGCGAACGATACGCCCTATGGGCTCGCCGGCTACGTGCAAAGCGGTGACATCGAACACGCGCGGCGCGTCGCGCGGCAGATTCGGGCAGGCAATATCCACCTGAACGGATCGGCCGGTGGCTACGAGGTTCCATTTGGTGGCTACAAGCAGTCCGGCAACGGACGCGAGTGGGGTGCGCACGGCTTTACCGACTATCTCGAAATCAAGGCAGTCGAGGGTTTCGCTGCCTGATGGCTGAGTTTGTCCTGGCCATCGATCAGGGCACGACGGGCAGCACCGTCGCCCTGGTCGACAAGAAAGGAGCGCTGCGGGCCAGCGCGAATGTCGAGTTCCCGCAGATATTCCCCCGGCCGGGATGGGTGGAGCACGATCCCCAGGCGATCTGGACCTCGGTCCAGAAAGCGCTGGCGGCGGTGCTGCGCAAGAGAGTCTGCAAGCCCAGCGAGATTGCGGCGATTGGGATCACCAACCAGCGCGAGACCACGGTGCTATGGGATCGGCGCAGCGGCGAGTCGCCGTGCAACGCCATAGTTTGGCAGTGTCGTCGCACCGCCGATTTTTGCGATGGGCTCAAAGCCCAGGGGCAGGAAGCAAGCGTACGCAAGCGCAGCGGTCTGGTGCTGGACCCATACTTCAGTGCCAGCAAGTTCCGCTGGATGCTCAAGAACGTCAGCAACGCCCGCAAGCTTCAGCGCGGCGGGCATCTGCTGGGCGGGACTGTCGACAGCTACCTTTTATGGCGATTGACGGCGGGCGCGGTACACGCGACCGACGTTACCAATGCCTCGCGCACGTCGCTGATGAACCTTAAAAAGGCGAGCTGGGACAAGTCGCTGCTGGATCTGTTTGAAGTACCGGCGGACATTCTCCCCGAGATCAAAGCCAGCTCCGGTGTGCTCGGCCACGCCCAGGGCATCAAGGGACTCCCGGACGGCATACCCATTGCCGGGATCGCCGGCGATCAGCAGGCCGCACTGTTTGGTCAGGCGTGCTTTGCTCCGGGTGATGCGAAATGCACCTTCGGTACCGGTTCTTTCATTCTCATGAACACCGGTTCAGACCCGATTCAGTCCCGCGCGGGACTGCTCAGCACGGTCGCCTGGCAGGTCGACGGTGAACCCATCACCTACGCGCTCGAAGGAGGTGCCTTCGTGTGCGGGGCGGCGGTGCAATGGCTGCGCGATGGTCTCAAGATGATCGACAAGGCCCCAGCTATCGAAGCCCTGGCCAGAACCGTGGACGATCACGGCGGCGTCGAGTTTGTGCCGGCGCTCACCGGACTCGGTGCGCCGCACTGGGCACCGGAGGCGCGGGGGTTGATCACGGGACTCACGCGTGGCTCTGAGCGCGGTCATATCGCCCGCGCGACCCTGGATGCGATGGCGCTGCAAAACGTGGATATTCTGAACACGATGGAGCAGGAACTCGGCAAGCGCATGAAGACGCTGCGTGTCGATGGCGGCGCTGCGGCCAACAACCTGCTGATGCAGATTCAGGCCGACTATCTGGGCCGCAAGATACTCAGACCAAAGCTGATTGAGACCACGGTTGCTGGCGCCAGCTATCTGGCCGGTCTTGGCGTCGGGCTGTGGAGCAGTAAGGCCGATATCCGCAAGGTCTGGCACCCGGATCGGGAGTTCGCTGTGAACCTGACCCCGACCAAACGCCGTGCCCGCGTCCAAAGCTGGAATCAGGCCGTGCAGCGCACACTTGCGAGCCCCGCGGTCTGATCGGCGTTCCGGTTCGTTTCATTTCGCTTAAAGAGGCCACCACCCACCTTGGACGACTACAACCAACCGTTATCTCCCAACGACATGCCCCGATTTGGCGGCATTGCCAGCCTGTTTCGGTTGCCGGTCGTGCAGTCCGCCGAGGGGCTCGACATTGCGCTGCTTGGAGTTCCGCTCGATAGCGGCACCAGCAACCGCACGGGCACGCGCTACGGACCACGGCAGATTCGCACCGAGTCCGTGATGGTCCGGCCCTACAGCATGGCCACTCGTGCTGCACCGTTCGAGTCTTTTCAGATCGCCGATGCCGGCGATGTGGCGCTCAACCCCTATAGCCTTGAGAAGAGCGTCGATTTGATCGAGGCGCATTTCGCAACCGCCCTCGCGCAGGGAGCAAAAACGCTGGCCTTCGGTGGTGATCACACCATGACGCTGCCGATCCTGAGAGCGCAGGCCGCAAAGTACGGACCGTTGGCGGTGATTCATGTCGATGCGCACGCCGATATGAACGACCTGATGTTCGGAGAGCGGGTCGCCCACGGGACCGTGTTCCGACGCGCCATCGAAGAAGAACTCATTGATCCCCACGCCATGTGGCAAATCGGCCTGCGCGCCACCGGCTACGCGGCCGATGACTTCGATTGGGCCCGCGACCGCGGCGTGCAGGTCATCCAGGTGGAAGACTGCTGGTACAAATCCCTCGCCCCCCTCATGGATGACATCCGGTCGAAGCTGGGCAGTGAGCGATCCGTCTACTTAAGCTTCGATATCGACAGCCTAGACCCCTCTATCGCCCCTGGCACCGGCACACCAGAACCCGGCGGGCTCCTGGCATCGCAGGCGCTGGAAGTCATCCGCGGACTATATGGACTCAACCTCATCGGCGCCGACCTGGTCGAGGTCTCCCCACCCTACGATACGACGGGCAATACCGCGCTACTTGCGGCCAATCTGATCTTTGAAATGCTGTGTAGCTTTCCCGGGTGTGAGCGGCGGGACTGAGAACCCACGTCTGAGGAAAATGCAGGTCGCGTTGATGCTGTTTAAGTAAACCTGTGCCATTTCAGCATCCCCACAAGTGCGACGTGGAGAGTATGTTCCACACAGCTTTTAGCTTAGGTCTTATTCAAGCAGCTTCTTGACCGCCGCTCCTCCACTCAACATGATGGAGTGGATGGCCGCCCTAACAGGGATCAAGAATGAACAAGCGAGTCAGCATGCATGCTTCAGAGCTTCGTGACGAGCCAGCGTATGGCCTCGCGGAAGCGTCTCGCTACCTGAAGTTGCCTTCCGCAACCCTGCGCTCTTGGGTTGTAGGTCGGGAGTATCCGACGGCCGATGGTACTGAACGTTGGCAACCACTTATCCAGGCCGCAACTTCAGAACCGGCAACCGTCCTGTCGTTCTGGAACCTCGTGGAAGCGCATGTGCTTCGAGCACTGCGTACTGACCACGGTATAGCCATCAAATCAGTGCGGGATGCGCTGGATTTCGCGGAGCGCGAACTCAATATTCCTCGATTGTTACTGAGCGCAGAGCTTGCGACGCATGCGGGAAAACTGTTCCTCGAGCGCTACGGAGAACTTGTTGATCTCTCCGCTTCGGGACAGATGGCGATGAAGCATGTATTCGAAGAGCATTTGGAAAGGGTTGAATGGGACGGCTTGAAACTGCCAACTCGACTTTATCCCTTCGCTACTGTCGAGGGCGCGCGCAGGCCGATCGTTATTGATCCATCAATCTCCTTTGGGCGACCCGTGGTTTCGAGCGGCAGAATCTCGACCGCGGCTATTGTGGAGCGAATCGATGCAGGCGAGTCTGCTCAAGAGCTCGCCGATGATTACGAGCTGAGTGTGGCAGAGATCGAGGGAGCCGTGGTCTATGAGCGTGCGGCTTGAGCCGGATCTTTTTTACGGATCGCGATCTCGGGAAGCGCTTCCCTATCTTACTCAAGCGGGCAGGGATTGCCGTCGAGCGTCACGCTGACCTCTTCGCTCCTGATGGGTCTGACGAGCAGTGGCTTGAATATTGTGGAGCGAATGGGCGAATCGCGCTCTCTCACAATCTACGGATCCGCTATACACCGAATGAAATAGAGGCTGTGCGTCGGCACGAAGTTCCGCTGATTATCCTTATCGGTAAGGCTCCGCTACCGGATCTGGCGGAGAACTTCTTGCGGACTAGAGAGAGAATCGAAGCCTTCATCGAGCAACACCAGCCTCCATGGATCGCGAAGTTGTATCGCCCGAGCGGTAGCGCCATTACGCGCAGCTCCGCGCGATCAGGCCGAATAGACCTCTGGACAACATGAGGGGTTGGGCGCGGGTTTTGGAAGGCGTACCTGCAACGACACGCTTCACACGACCCGCAACGAGCATCCAGTTGGCCACTTGGCGCTTGTGCGGTCAGGCGAGCCCATTCCCACAAACTCAAGTCATTTCAGTAGCCGCAGACTGCCCGTTACTTGATCTCGAACAAGGCAAGCTCATGGCCATTCCTTTGTAATAACAAAAAACCAACAAAAGACTGGGGGATTTGTGATGAGCGATTCAGAGACAACGGTCGATGCGCCGGTAGCTACCAACGGCCACGCTGAAAGTACCAACGGACGCGCGGCGCGACTGCAGGAGCTGGCGAGCATGCGCCACGACCCTGCTGCGATCCGTGAGCTGTTTATCAGCGGCGATTACCCGTACAAGAGCAAGATTCCGCGGGCCGAGTACGAGCAGAAGAAGCAGGCATTGCAGGTCGAACTGCTCAAGGTGCAGCAGTGGGTTAAAGAGCGCGGCGAGAAGGTCGTCATCCTGTTTGAAGGTCGCGACGCGGCGGGGAAGGGCGGCACCATCAAGCGCTTTATGGAGCACTTGAACCCTCGAGGTGCGCGGGTCGTCGCGCTCGAAAAACCCACCGAGCAGGAACTCGGCCAGTGGTATTTTCAGCGCTATGTGAATCATCTGCCCACGGCCGGTGAGATCGTGCTGTTTGACCGCTCCTGGTACAACCGCGCAGGCGTTGAGCGGGTGATGGAGTTCTGCACGCCCGAGGATTACCTGGAATTTATGCGCCAGACCCCGGACCTCGAGCGCATGCTCGTGCGCAGCGGAATTCGGCTGTTTAAGTACTGGTTTTCGGTCACCCAAAAAGAGCAGCACACTCGGTTTCAGCGTCGCAAAACGGACCCACTCAAGCAGTGGAAGTTGTCTCCGATTGATCGCGCTTCGTTGGATAAGTGGAACGAGTACACGCAGGCAAAAGAGGCGATGTTTTTTTACACCGATACCGCCGATGCGCCGTGGACGGTCATCAAATCCTCCGACAAGAAGCGAGCGCGTCTGGCGTGCATGCAGCACTTTTTGCACAGCCTCGATTACCCCGAGAAAGACACCCACCTGGTACGCAAACCCGACCCACTGCTGGTAGGGCACAGCCAGCACGTCATCGGGCGTACGAATCATGTGCTCGGTCCATCTTTGAGTGAGTGGTAAACCAAGGTAAGGGTGCAGCCGGGTTACACTCAGCAGGGTGCGATACGAGTAGCCGTATGCGCTGAGATCATCTGCTTTTAACCCGGGGACTGGCACATAAGTAACGAAACTAATCGCGGTTCCATGCGCTGTGGACCGCGTTCACCCATGGCCAGTACCATCCAGGCATCAGTGTTAACTCGAGCAAGCGGAATCTCTGCATGCAGAGCATCAAGGCTAGTTTGGGCTCTGCCATTGTTGCTCTCGTTTCTCATCGGGCCGGTTCTGGCTCAAAACTCCCAATCCAGAGAGGTCTCCTCAACGATCGTGTCTGACCGCCCGGGCCTGGGTGACGGCGCCTGGGTCATTGGCCCCGGTGTGCAGCAGTTCGAGATGGGCGCGACGCTCTCTGACTCCGGGCCGGATCGATTCGGGGTTGGCTCCGGTGTACTGCGGGCAGGCTTAGCTGATTTCGAGCTCCGCCTCGCCTTGCCATCAGTTCAGTTCGATTCGGATTCGGGAGAGTCTGAATACGGCGATCTGGGCGTGGGCTTTAAGGCGCCGATCAGCGACGGGAGCTGGCGCGTGAGCGCCATCGGCGGTGTCACGCTACCCACCGGCAGCGATGGGGCAACCGCCGATGAAGTGACCGGCGCGCTGGCCATTCTGGGAGAAACGGCGCTCACCGATCGCACCGGCCTTACGATCAACGTCGGCGCCGCCATGGGCGAGGACAGCGATACGACGCTCATCCTGATCCCAACACTATCCAGACAGCTCACGCCAAAGGTATCGGGCTACGCCGGCTTCGGCGGATTTTTCGCCGACGAACAGGATCAGCATTGGATAGAAGGCGGGTTTGCGATTAATGCAGGCGCTGACCTGCAGTGGGATCTGAACTCCGCCTACGATCTGGAGAATGACCAGTGGTTTGTAGGGATTGGTTTTTCGTGGCGTAGGCTTGGGTTTTAACAATCTCCGGCTTTCAATCGGTCTGTCTGGCAACTTGCGTCATAAACGACGGATTGGTGGATTTGTTGGCGTGGTGTTCACTTGGGCCTGACGTTCGTTGTGCAGAGAGTAGCTGTCCGCTTTCCCAGATCACGGTCCGAACCATAAAATGCTCGCGGCTTTTCAGCTACAGGCGTGGTCCAGCGTTTCTACACGGTCTGTGTCTCGACATGGTTGCTTCGTTTCTGATGCACAGATACTATGCGTACATAAATACGTACATGTACAGTAAAAGGTGATGAAGAGTATTAGCTACACCGCTGCGCGCAGCAGTCTCGCTAAAACGATGGAGCAAGTCTGTGACGACCACGCCCCTATTGCGATAACCCGCAAGGGAGAAGGGGCGGTGGTCATGATATCGCTGGAGGACTATCAGGCGCTCGAAGAAACGGCCTACCTTCTAAGGAGCCCTAAAAACACGAGAAGACTCCTAGAATCCATTGGAGAGTTGGAAGCAGGACGAGGCCAGGAGAAGGCGCTAATCGAGTGAAGCTGGTCTTTGCCGCGAAAGCATGGGAAGACTACCTGTACTGGCAGCGATCGGATAAGAAGATGCTCAAACGCATCAACACGCTGATCAAAGATATAACTCGGGATCCTTTTGAGGGTATCGGAAAGCCTGAACCGCTCAAGCACGCGCTGTCCGGCTATTGGTCCAGGCGGATCAATGATGAGCATCGGATCGTATACAAGGTTGAGGGCGACTCACTTCTCATCGCGCAGCTTCGGTACCACTACTAAAAAAGTACACACAGCTTCGAGGCGCTGCGTTGTGTCTTTGATGCAGAGCGAATGTAAACAAAGCCAATAAAATCAATCTCTTGAGATAAACACCTCAATAAACTTCTGAGCGAGCGGCGACTCCTCAATCGTGGCTCGAGTCAGGTTGCCGACGTCGTGCCGAAGCCCGTCGGTGTTGCCCAGAGCCACCAGTGTCCAGCCATCGTCGGGCGCTTTCAGAAGCAAACCCGCATATGCATCAGGCCACCAGCCGCCATGCCAAACCAGACGATGGTCCTGCCATCGCTGCACGTACCAGCCGTAAGCATAGGGGGCAGGCGTGCCGGTCGCGTCCGTCGGTGGGGTCCATAACTGCTCGCGCAGAGCGTCGCTCAGAATACGCCCCTCATCGAGTGCGATCGAATAATCCACCAGGTCCCGCGCGCTGGCGATGATGCCGGAGCTGGCGTTCAGCTCGGGGTTAGGCAGCGCTGACGGCACCGGCCGGCCCGATTGCTGTGGGTCGTGTCGAAAGGGCGGTGCCAGATGGGTAAGCGCAGTAGAACCTTCGGTGTCGCGCCATCCTGCGGCGACGCGATTCAACTCGGCGGGCTCGATCACGTACTGGCGAACCCAATCACGCCAGCTTCGATCCGTGTTCTCTTCGATCCAGTTCGACAGCCGGCCAAAGACGACCGGGTTGTAAAAGAAAGACGACCCAGGCTTCCCCTGAACGCGATGCTGCAGAACCTGGCGCAGGCTGATGGGGGTGTCGCAGCGCGGCGGATCGATCATGCGCCCATCGATCACTTTGCCACCGCCAAAGATTGATCCGCTGCCTACCAGCGACTCACAGCGCTCGTCCCAGTCGCTGAGTGTCGTGAAGTCCACATCCAGATCGATGTGCCCGTCGGCTTCCATCGCCAGCAGCGTTGCACCGGTAAAGGTCTTGGTAATCGACGCGACCAGATAAGACGTCGCCGCATCCGTGAGCTCCTCGGCATCGTGATCCTGCCAGCCGATGTACTCCTCGAGAACGATCTCATCGCCCTTGGCAACGACCACCGACAGGCTCGGTATTCGCTGCTGCTTGCGAAACTCCTGCAGAAAAGCTCGAAACTCCTTGGTGCGCTTATCCAGGGAGTCTCGCGGTGCCGCGTCGGCGACGGCGCGAGGTGCTGATACAGCAAAACAAACGAGGGCTAGTGTTGCTGCAAGGATGGACCGCAAGGCTGCTGCTCCCTATCTCGACCAACTCACCGTAGGCGCAAGCAATGCATACCTGCAAGCGATTTGAGTTCGGCGGCTCAGTCACTGCGGTGAAGAGACATTAAGCATCGTGTGTCTCAAGGAATAAGGAAGGGCGGGTAGTCACCGCTCACGGCGAGAAGCCGAACTACTTAGCCTCGGTCGCCGCCAGCGTGCCGGGCGACTCTGCCGGTGACTCTGCACCGATCTGCGCCAACTCCTCTTCCAGCGATGCGGCTGCCGCGCTGCGTGGCTTGGTCAGTCCGGCAATGCCGAGATACGCCACGGGGGTTAAGTACAGCGTGAACAGCGCCGCAAGGCCCAGGCCGCCAAACACTACCCAGCCCACCGCGCTGCGCGCTTCCGCGCCGGGGCCGGACGACAGAATCAGGGGCAGGGCGCCGAGAATCGTCGACACCAGCGTCATGGCCACCGGGCGCAGTCGTACTCGGGCGCTGGCGCGGATGGCCTCGCGCACGCTCAGGCCCTGATCGCGCTGCTGATCGGCGAACTCCACCAGCAAAATGCCGTTTTTGGCAATCAGTCCGATCAGCATCACCAAACCGACCTGCGAGTAAATATTGAGTGAGGTGCCCGTAAGGAACAGCGAGAACACCGCAGCGGCGAGTCCGAACGGCACGATGAACATAATCACCGCCGCGCTCGACAGGCTCTCGAACTGCGCCACCAGCACCAGAAACACAACCAGCAGGGCAAAGCCATACGTCACCAGCGTGTCGCGGTTGGCATCCTCAAGAGCCGCCGCCTCGCCGATGGTGAGCAACTCGATCTCGGGTGGCAGGGTAGTGCGGGCAATCGTTCGCGCCTCGTCCACGGCATCCTGCAGTGCCGTGCCCTGGGCGATATCCAGGTTCACGCGAATCGCCCGTCGCTGCGCCTGGCGGTCCAACTGGGCTGCGACGCCTTCTTCGACGAGTTCGGCGACGCTCGACATGGGGATGAGAGCGCCATCGGCGGAGCGTATGTACAGGTTGACGAGATCGGATGGGTCGTTGATCTCGCCTGCGCCTGCTTCGAGGATAATGGGAATCGACTCGTCGCCCACATTAAGGTCGACGACCTCCTGGCCATCGATCATCACGCGCAGCGTTTGCGCGAGTTCATCTAGCGATAAGCCTAAATCGGCTGCGCGCCGTCGGTCTATGCGCACCGACAGCTGCGGCTGGCTGGGCTCGTAGCCAATGCGCGGGCGGCTTATCACGGTGCCGTTCTCTTCAACGGCGGCGGCGAAGTCGCGTGCGGCGGCGAAGATCTCGTCGTAGTCGCTACCCACCAGAGCGATACGCATACCGCCGGTGGCACCGCGAATACCCAGGCTGTTACCACCAAATACTCGGGCGCCAGTGCCGGGCAGCTGGCCGAGCGGTTTCGCCACATCGGCAGCAATCTGCTGTTGCGTGCGCTTGCGCTGCTCCCAGGGTTCGAGCTGTGCGTTGACCAGCACGATGTTGGGATCGTAGCGCCCGACCACGGTGTACAGCGACGCGATCTCGCCCTGGCCGACCAGCGGCAGCAGCACGTCTTCGATGCGATCACCCTGGCGCTCGGTGTAGGCAAGGCCGACGCCCTCGGGACCACGGGCGAACACGTTGAACTGGCCGCGGTCCTCCTGTGGCACCAGCTCGCGATCAAGTTGCTGATACAGCGCACCCGCGCCACCCGCTGCGACGATGCACACCGCCAGAGTGACCCAGGGATGCTTAAGCGTGGCATCGACCGATGCGATGTAGCCGCTTTGCATAGCGCGCCCGATGCGCACCAGCAGCGACGCATCCGAAGACTCGCTGTTGTGCAGTTTGGCCATCGCCGCGGGCACGAGCGACAGCGCGACAAACGAAGAGATCGCCACCGAGGTGGCCAACACAAACCCAAACTCGCGGAACAACCGCCCGGAGGTACCCGGCAAAAATGCAATCGGCACAAACACCGCGACCAGCACCGCTGTGGTCGCGATCACCGCAAAGAATACCTGCCGCGTGCCCAGCACTGCGGCGGCCTTGGCACCCATACCCTGGGCACGCAGACGCTGGATGTTCTCGAGCACCACGATGGCGTCGTCCACAATCAGCCCGGTGGCAAGCACCAGCGCGAGCAGCGTCAGAATGTTGACCGAAAACCCGAGAATCCAGACAAACGCCAGCACGCCCAGTAGCGATACCGGAATCGCAATCGCCGGAACCATCGTCAGCCGGAGCGACCCCGAAAACACCCGAATGGTAGCCACGACCACGAGGATCGACAGCAGCAGGCTGATCAATACCTCGCGCACCGATCCCCGAATGAACGTTGCGGCGTCAGAGATTTTGACCAGCTCCAGATCGTCGAAGCGCTCGTTCAGCCGCTCGATGGCGCGATCCACACCGGCGGCAATCTCAATCGTGTTGGAGCCCGCCTGGCGCACCACACCGATCCCGATCACCAACTGACCGTTAAGGCGCACATAGGATTGCGCATCCGCCGGCGAAAAGCTCACGTCGGCCACATCGCCAATACGCACCTGATCGCGCAGCGTGGTCGCCTTGATCTGCTCTTCGGTCACCACCGAGGCATCGGCCCGCACCAGCAGTTGCTGGTCTACCGAGCGAAAGCTGCCCGCCGGTACGTCCAGCGGCGCCTGGCGCAGAACCGCCGCCACATCACTGACCGTAAGGCCAAAACTGGTAAGGCGCAGCGGATCAAGAATTACGCGAAGCACTCGCTCACGATTGCCGAACAGCGGCACGTCGGCGACGCCGGGTAGAGAGATAAACTCCGGCACGATGTCTTTTTCGACAATGCGGGCCAGCGCCTCTTCGCGATACACGCTTGAGACCACTGCGACACGAACGACTTCTTCTGCGTCCTCTTCGGCCTTGTACACCGCCAGCTGTTGCAAGTTGTCTGGCAGATCCTGCGAGACGCGACTGACCGCTTCGCGCACATCCGCCGCGACGCTGTCGACATCCGTGCCCGGCCTGAATTCGACGTTGATGCGCGCATTGTTCTCTTCGCTCGATGAGCTTATATCGAGCACGCCCGATACGCGCGCCACGGCGCCCTCGAGCAGCCCGGTCACTTCGGAATCCATGGTTTCGGGGGATGCGCCAGGGAGGAGGGCACGCACGTTCACCAGCGGGCGATCAATGTCTGGCAGCTCGCGCACCTCGACCGCCAAAATGGCTGCGATGCCTGCAATCGCGATCAGAAGATTGATGACCGTGACCAGCCACGGTCGCCGAACGCCCAGCGCCGGCAGGTCGTTGCGTCCCGATGTGTCGGGTTCTGGAGTCATAGACGGAATTCGCTGCGCAGAGGGCTAACCGTCAGCGCGGTCAGCATCGTTGGGTTCGACGGCGTCTCGCGCCAGTACCTCGTCATCCATGATGCGCAATGCAATGTTCTCGCGCATGGACTGCACGCCCTCGGCCACGACCCGGTCACCGGGCTTGAGTTGCCCCTCGACCAGCACCCGGCCACTGTCGCGCTGCACCAGACGCACCGGCACGCGGCGCGCACGCCCCTCTTCGGCGATCCAGACAAAGGCACCGTCGGCGCCCCATTGCACGGCGAGCTCCGGTACGACCGGGAACGCGCCATCAGCAAGGTCCAGCCGCACCCGAAAGCTCATGCCCGGGCGCAACCGGTCATCGGCGTTATCAACCCTGGCCCGGGTGGCAAATGCGCGCGACACCGGATCAATCCGCGATCCTATATCCACAATCTGCCCGCGAGCGGCACGCGCCTGTGTCGTCCACACCTCGAGCTGCACCGGGTCATCGATTGCGATCGCGCTCACGTAGGCCTCGGGCACCTCGAAGTTCACCAGCAGCGAACTGCGATCATCCAGGGTCGTAATTTGGGTAGTGGTGTCGATGCGATCACCAATATCGACATCGGTGATGCCCACATACCCATCGAACGCCGCCTTTACCGCACGCCGATCCAGCGCCAGCGCCGCTAGGTCCCGCTCGATCCGGGCGCTTTCAAGCGTGGTTTGCGCCGTATCCACCGTCGTCTCTGGCACAGTCAGCTCCGCATTCGCATTCGCCGTCAGATAGCGATTCAACTGCCGCTCCGCCTCACCGAGGCGCAGCTCAGCCAGCCGCAGCGCCAATGTCTCGTCCCGAGAGTCAAGCGCCACCAGCACATCGCCCGCCGCTACCTGATCACCCGGCTGAAAGTTCACCGCAGTTACCTCACCTGCAGCCTCTGCGAACACCTCAACCGACCGCAGAGCCCGGGCGGTACCCACCGCCTCGATGCGCGTGCGTCGTGGGCTCTCGCGAACCACGTCTGCCACTACCGGGATCTGACGGGACTGCGCACGTGCATCGCGAGCAGGCGCCTGCTCGCCGCTACAGGCAGCGAGAAAAACAGCCATACCAACAACCGCTACGGCAGGAAGACTTTGCATAACTCGGTGATACATCTCAGATGATTCGCGTTGGCGACGCCGAAAAGAAGGCGCCAGCATTTTAGACGCAGTTATCTACGTAAGAGCGGCAGAAGGCGATTGATCAGAACAAATTGCGATATTTTGGTGCAAAAGGCGGGTAGTAGGATGGTTAGTCAGCTGCAGCGCGCATTCCGAAAATCACCGTGGCTATGGCACGACTGAAATGAAAAGTATCGGCAGCTACAGCTTTTCGACAAACACGTAGTCCACAATCGTATCCAGCGCCCGCAGCAGCTCCCCATTCGCATCCGAAAGACGGCTGAGATCCGCGTCGTCGACAATATCGAAATCACCGGGTTAGACGAGCGGTGCACAGTCTTCGGCCTTGATGCCTTTTCGAGTTGGGCCGTACGGCTTGCCGCCGAAGCAGTCGGGGTAGGGCTTGGTTTCGACACCAACCGGCACCGAGACAAGCGTGCTTGCCGTGCGGAAGCTCAACATCAGACCTAGGCTGACCGAGGTGTTGGCATGGAGCTCATCATTGAAGCCGTAGCCCATGACCGACGCACGTGCTGAAGCCGGTATTTGATGTGTCGGTGCGTCTGATCCCTTTACAGCGACATCGCTGCAAGGCTCGTCGGTCGCCTTTCTCTGCGACACGCTCAGGTGAAATTGGGTGTTGTGGCTGTTTGGATACCCGAGTATCAACGACGGATAGTTAACCGCGTAAAGCTCGCCCGTCGCCAAATCTGCAAACGGCACTCGCACCATCACGTAACGCTTATCCGCCAAATCGAATTCGTCGCCGGGCTTCGACTTCTTGAAGCTGTATTCGACTTTGAACGGCGAGTTCGGGTTTCGGTAGAGGGCTTCCATGGAGTCTTCGTCGAATTCGCAGACGCCGGCATGTGATGATTTACCGGATACTTCGATTCCCACCAGGAAACAAAAAAACCAGCAACAAGATAGCGCATTAAATGACTTCTTCATGGACCCTCCACCACCGAATCTGCTAACAACCACGTTCCGCTCTGCCGGCCTAATCTTTGGAACTTTTGCAGTGCTCTTTGAGTGTTAGCTGAGACGGTAGGGCACGTCCCACTGCCAGCGACCCGCCACAGTATGAGACACAAGGTTGCCGCGTGGAATTACACTGGTCTACCAAGTTTCCGATGACCTATTTCGAACTAAGGTATTACTGAAGCGAGATCAGTTGTCCGATTCGAACAGTTCCTTGAGAGCAAGCCATTTCTAGTGCTCATCAAAACCGCAATCGACACTGCCATGAATGTTCGAAGAGCTGATTGCAGTCCCGGTGTCACCCCTGTTTGAGTAGCGCCCCGATCTAGAGTCTGACGTTACCTTTGCTCGACTTTCCTTTCAATTTTGCCGCTTACTAAATGAGCGTGAGACCACCCAGACCTTTTTTTGGCCGTTCCTCGTTGTACTCTTTTTGCCAGGCACCGATGAGTTGCCGTGCATGATGAAGATTTAAGAATCAGTTTTCGTTCAGACATTCATCGCGAAATCGACTATTAAATGATTCGATGTACGCGTTCTGATTCGGCTTACCAGGCTCGATCAAGCGCAACTTCACATGGTGTTTGCGCTCCCATTCCAGCATTGCTCGACCAGTAAACTCCTTCCCATTGTCGGTCTGAATAATCTGAGGGTAGCCACGCGTCATACAAAGGCGGTCCAAAACACGCACGAGATGATCGCCGCTCAAAGCATGTTCGCTGTGGGCAGCAACACATTCGGTTGTCGCATCATCGACAATACCGAGGATCTTAATTCGACGACCGTCGGCAACTCGATCAAAGATAAAATCCATCGACCAGACTGTGTTGGCCGAGTTCGGACGCTCCAGCGGTTGTCGATCGGCCGCCGGCACTTTCTTGCGCTTCCGGCGCTTTATCTACAGCCCCTCCTGCGCATAACGGCGCTCAACGCGCTTATGGTTAACGACTAGTCCGCTTTGACGAAGCTTCAGATAGATCATTCCTGCTCCATAGCGTCGATGCCCCTGTGCTAGCGTCACGATCTTTTGCCTCAGCACGATATTCCGATCAGCTGCAGGGCGATAACGCAGTGAACTCGCGCTCATGCGAACGATCCGCAACGCCGCGCGCTCAGACAATCCTTTATTCCGCATCCAAGCCACAACCTCTCGCCGAGCTGGTGCGGTCACCACTGGGCCTGCCCCGCTTTATCGGGTATTTTTTTAAGCGCCTCTTTCGTGATCTCGTTCTCAAGCATCCATGCGGCCAGCAGTTTCTTGAGCCGTACGTTCTCGGCTTCAAGTGCTTTCAGGCGTTTGGCGTCTGCGACATCCATGCCGCCATACTTGCTACGCCAGTTGTAGAAACTGCCTTCCGAGAAACCGTGCCGTCGGCAAAGGTCCTTCACCTCTACGCCGCCTTCGGCCTCCCGTAAGAATCCGATGATCTGTTCTTCGCTGAATCGCTTCTTCATGTCCAACCTCCTGCTCTAATGAGGCCAGACTCCAGATGCTTTTGCTACTCAATTCGGAGGTGACGCCGGATCGCCTCAAGCACGGGGCGGTCCTAGTTTGGCTCAGACCGCTAGCGAACACGGAGCTGCTCAGCTTTAGAAGCTGGCAGGCGCCTCTCGGATGAGGCCATGCTCGGTCAAAGTACTCGACGGGAAGCCGGGTGCCGAACACAACACGTGCAACTATGCTCCGGCTGTGGATTGACGAAGGGAGGTCACGCGGTGCTGGACGTCGACATCGGAGCTGGGCAGCACCGCTTGCTAACACGGCACTGGCCGGACACGTTAGCCACGGCTGCCGTTAAACATATCTCCTCCGAACGTTCGCTTCATAAAGGCACTCTGTCGTCAAGTTCAACGCTGGTAAGTACGTAGGGTGCCCAGAAAAATGGATGCTGGTAGCGTGGCGAGCGTCTGAGGTCCAGCTGTGCTCGTCTCAGTGCTTCGCTGACTTTCTGAGTCTGCTCCAGATGCGTATAGAAATACTTGACGAACATTGCGGATGCCAGGTCCGACACCGGCCAGAGAGTTGAGACGACGTGGTGTGCGCCTTGGGTTAGGAACGCGCGTGTCATCCCCACCACGCCTTCTCCCGCACGGGAAACACCAAGCGCGGTCTCGCAGCCATTTATTACAACTAGCTCATTATTGAACCTAAACTCCGACAGCTCCGTGACCGTCACAAATCCCGGATCTACCTCCCGTTGCTCGTTCACGACTGAGAGCGCAATGCCGGAACTGAATGGACTGGAATCTCTGAAATATCCATGGGTCGCGAGGTGAAGAATGCGCGCGTTTCTCACGGTTTCAGTTGCCAGTGTCGCTCTGCTGGCTCTGGGGCCCGTATATGACAGGACCTTCCTGTGAGAAAACTGCTCAACGAGACTGTGTGCTTCAATTGCGGTCATCGGAAGTCGGCGCAAATCATCCGCCCAAGCTCGAAGATCATCCTTGACACCTTCAGATTCTAGAAGCAGTTTTTGATCACCGGTGCTAAACACGGGGTCGGCGAGGATAGCTATATCAACTCGATCTTGAAGAGAACGCTTCGGTTTGGGCATGACAAGCGCTGCAAGCGAGGGAGTAACAGACACGCTTACGGATCTAATCGCCGGCTGACCAGTTGCCTTAACAGATAGCCCGGAAAACGGCAGCTGGTGCATACCTTTGTGTGGCACGATGATCCAGTGCTCACTGCCGTCAGTGTCAGGCGGCAGGATAAGATTGGCCAGCGCGATTTGGCTTTTCGTCTCGCGGCTGACACTCGCGTACTCGTGTCTGACGAGCGCGATCAATGCATCGACTTCCTGCCTGTTTCCTATCTCACTTACTGCAAAGTTGGTGCGTGAAATATCATATCGATACACCTTGCGGGCGCCCATGAAGTAGTAGAGCACGCGCTGCTTGTCCGAAAGCGCTAACTGAATCTGCTGAACAGTGGGAACGGACGGGATGCTGAGCTTTTCCAATCTTCCGCGCTTCACGCTGCTGAGCAGCTCCCTTGCCTCAAATTCTGCTAGGTAGGCATTTAGCCCCGCGTTTGGGTTGGTACTTTCTCTCGCCAGACGGCTGAACATTCGCAATCGAACACGATCGGTAGAATCTCTACCGGATCTATTCGCAATAGCTTTTCGGAGGCTTATGGCTCGGACGCGCTCAAGTAGATGCAACGCGGTTTCCGGAGAGTAAGAAAGATCGGGTGAAAGTATGTGCTCGATCAGGGCTACAAACTGATTGTGGTTCTTGGCGGTCCATGCGGGTCCAAGCCTCTCAGAATCCAGAATCGAAGCATGTACGCGTTCGATCTCCACAATGAGTTGCTCTGCTGTTTCGAGCGCCCTCTCAATATCCGCTGTTGCCAACCAGTAGTCCAACTCAACACCAAGTAATTCGACGTGCACTATGCTGCCGTCGTGAACTGCTATGTTCCTGGCGCGTTCGAACTCAGCGATTGCTGTGACATTGTCATCTAGATATTTGAAAAAGGCGTGGTAGACGATAACCTTGGCGTGGAGTTCAGACTGGATTGACGAATCGAGCAAAGAGAAGGCCTCCTCGATGCTCTCCTTCGCGCCGGCCATATCTCCGAGTTGTTGTTCGCTGATCGCTTTCTCGAGCCAGCTGTAGACTCGGTTTTCACCGCTCTCCGAGTCTCCACTTTCAGTTTTTAAACAGAGTTCACGATAAGCTTTCGCCCGCTCCGGCTTACCTCCAAGTCGCGCCGCAGTTCCCAATCTGCAGATTGTGTCTGCAGCCGCACGTGGCTGCCCTTCTGAGAAGCCTTCAAGGGCGGCACCCAGATAGGCAATAGCCTGGTCTCCGTCACCGAGGCTCACTGCGTCAGCTCCCATATTGATCCGAATATAAGGTTTGACCGTTGCGGCATCAGCGTTGTTTGTCTGCTCCAGAGCTCTTGCAAGGTAGAGCCGGCTGTTGGAGAAATCCCCCAGGCTGCTATACACGGTACCGATGTTGTTATAGATGATTGCCAATAACTCGGAATTTTTCGAAGCCAGTGCGAGCTGTTCTGCTTCACCGTGGACTCGTAGAGACTCTTCTAGATGTCGGCGCTTGCTTTGAGGCTGCACCCTTGCCAGCATGATGAAGTAGTAGCCGCGATGATTCAGAGCCTCCGCGCTGAGTGAGGCGCTGCCCTCGGCTAGCTGTAATGCCTGATTTAAGGCGGCGTCGGCCAAGTCGAACTGTCTCAACGATATGTGACCCTCCGCAATAAGATTCCAAATAGTCGAAAGGTCCTTACTGACTGGGCGACCAGATTCATTTGACCAGGCTTCGGCTTCCTGCTTCGCACGGTACAGATAGGCAAGACTCTGGCTATAGGCTTCGCTGTTAGCCGCGATGTGGCCAAGCAGAAGGGATCTCTGATACCTTAGCGGACCGGGCAGGGTTCGTCGATGTCGTGCAATGAGCGCTTGGGCCCGAATCTCCTGCAATCTGGCGACCAAACCTCGCGTTGCATAGACCAAAGCTGTCGTTGCCCACCGGCCAGACGATTCAGCGACTTTTATGTAGGATTCAAGACTGATTTGGCGCTGCTCCGGAATGTCGGTTGCCCAGCGTTCACCCGCATTGGATAGTAGTATCAGGCTCTGGATATCCTCGGCCGTAAATCGCGCAGCAGGGACCACTTGCACGTTCCAACCGCCGAACCGCGTGTTCTCGTGGGTGGGTCGAGCGCATAAAGAGATGTGTGCAGAGTTTTCCGGAATGTAGAGGAACTCATAGCCATTGGTGCCGCTGGGGCTGTTGATGAGCCTTGCCCCAGATTTCCCATGAACCTCGATTGTGACATCAAGGTCTTGCTGTTCGAGCAGCAGGATCGCGGGTTCCCCAGATGGCTCAAACGTAACAGGTAGAGCGCGCTCACCCTCGCATGCGGTCGAAGGAACGGCACATGCGAGCAAGAGAGCCGAACACAATGACGCAGTAGTTAGTGGGGAGGCCGGCAAATCCACATCGCCCGCATACCATTGAAGAATGTCACCACGTGCGTAAGGTACTCACCTTCACCCAGTTCGGGTTGCGGCTCGAACGTGACGACCTCGTTGATAGGCTGTCCTTCAATCGCCACAAAACCTGCCGTCAGGGACTTTCCATCCTCACTGAGTATGTAGTCAACCGCCTCCTTGGCATTTTTGACGCGTGCATCATATGGCTCACCACCGATGTACACGTTGACCGATCGCGGGTCATCCTCGTCTGATTTCGAGAAGTCAAAGGTTACGTCGCTCTGGGGGAAGTAATAGTCATTTGTATCGTCATGTTCATCCCCACTGATAGTTCTATTCCAGCCGGTGGCGATATACGTTTGTTTTTCTAAGTGATCCAGAATACTCATTTCCTTGCTCCTAAGGCGTTCATGACATAAGCAGTCGTTTAATTCAAGAGAGATATGCGAGAATCTCACCCATCCTAAATTCTCCTCGTTGCGCTGGGTCCTCCAATGGGCCGTCTCTTTCAATGAGAACGCGCAGGCTCTCACCCACGATGAGACTGCCCAGTGGTCCGAGGCGCTCCCCTTTATTGAGCAGTTTTGCTTCCAGCAGAATGTAGGGCAACAGTGGGGTTTTTCTGCTTATTTCCTCCTTGTGCTCCAATCTATCGAATATTCTCCCTTTACCGGGCGCGGGTTCGTCATTCAGCGTGTCCGGCGGGATCACGTGAAGTTTGATCTCCTTCGCAATATGGGGGTAAAGCCTCCATATTTCTTTGATTAGAGATTGACCATCAGGGAGACGCACTTCGTTCCCACGCAACAGATTGTCTACGGCTAGTCTCGACATAGCGTTACTGGCTTCATTACGAAACAATGGGAACCAGGGCGAGACTTTTTCGGCTGCATTCAGCGGCGGATCTAACTGAGGAAACTGAAAGAAGTGCTCCCAGTCGACTACCAGGTCATCTGGTAATCGGGCGCCGTGTCCAAGATTTCGTGAGCCAGTCCATTGGAACATTTCATGCAGATCAATATCCTTATCCCTGCCATTGGCCCGGTTGATCGTATACCGCTTACGAACCATCGAGTGGCCAAAGCGAAGAGCCGCAACCGAGAGTTCCAGGGGTATATTCAACATTTCCATGGGACCCGGTTGCCAAATGCGCGCCCGCCCATCTTTTGAACTCGTGACGAACACGTACTCCCAAGTGCGTTCGTCCATAAGTCGCTCGAGAAAGTCATAGGCGATGACGTGCCGGTAGATTCTAATCAGTTCGCTCCTGGCCCAATCAAACCTATCCTCTGCAGAAGCCCCAGCCGGCAGCGAACACTTATCTACGAAGTAGTTGTGAAGCCTAAGAAACTGGACGTGCAGTTGGCTGATGAGCAAATTCTCGTCGTTTCGTGAGTCGCCAATCGCAGCAACGCCGCTCTTCTGGCGGGGCAGGTCAAGGGGCCGCGCCGGCTCACCATTGAGCACGGTGTCGCGAATCCTGAACTTGCCCGTGCAGGTATCTAGACCGATGCTGTAGTCATCCCAACCCTCCCCGTATACAGAATCAAGATCCAGCCTTGGAGTGCGGAGCTGGTGCAATTCATCGATGCGTCGTGGTCTTCCAGATGGACGATCCGCGTTTGCCAGACGGCTAATATCGTGGACGAGGAACTGCCCGAGGTAGGTGTAACCGGCAGGTATGCTGGACGGTCCGAAACCCCGTGTTGAGGTAGTCGCCATGCGTACACCCAATTCGCGAAGAATCTCTGGCCGATACTCTATTCCTACCAAATTAAATAGCCGGAAAAATCCACCGTCTGTTAAGGCTTTATGATCAATACTTTCCACTGTGAGATTCTCTGGCCGCCTCTGCGAAATTGTACGGCTCTTTTGGTATACGCTCGCAGACGTAGCCGCTATAACTGTTTTGCCGCAGCCAACAATAGATTGATATAAAAATGGAGTCTAGCTCCATCTTCGTAGGTTCAACTTATAGGCGCCGATGCTGAGGACGTGCCCTGAATTACTGTCGCCACGCAGCCAGATCTCTCACTCACATAACGGGAAATCATTGGCTAGAGCATAGACGCTCATCAATAACGTAGATGAGAAATGGGGTTATGAAGCGAACGCTGTAGTCGACCCTCAACTGCTTTCGGCACTCGAAGCTGCGACAGCCCGAATAACCGAGATTCACGCTGATTTATCAGCGCCTATGGAGTTTTTAACGTCAGACGCGTTAACATTACTTTAACGTTAGAATGTGGTTCTAGGCGTGCCCCCGTCTAGGCACTTTACAACCAAGCGACCGAAGTGCTCTGTGGGTCTTGGCTGCTAGGAAACCTGCCTGCCAGCTGGCCTTGAATGTTCTCGGAAAGAGACGGCAACCGCGCGACTGAAATTGGAGCTATGCAGGATACGGCGTTCCACTTCAGAGACTTACTCAATACTTGACACTTACGCCGAACACGACCTTATTTTGAACCTACCCACCCTCTAGAGGGTCACTCCCATCAACATATGTCAACGCTGTTTCGTTATCAGTGTGTTCTTTCGCTTGTCGCCGATATGACTCCCAGCTAAGGCAAACCCTGTCCCAGCACTGTAAAGCTCCGAGCTTTTATCGAAGCTTGACTTCCGGCCGTCGTCATGTTAACGAGCATGAATGATTTGGGCAGACGCAAACATTCTGAATCACCGGGTTCGCAGGCAAGGTGCTCCATCGCTGGGCCTATGGGAGGGCGAGACGATCGGTTTCTCACGATCAGGATAACTTACCGACAATGCCACCACAGAGTCTCTCAACGACAGTCTGAGAGAGGATTGCCTTGACTCCAATTGATTCCTGTCGTTCGATGATGCTGAAGATAAAATCGATCACCGGCGGACGTTCTTCAATCAGGTTTGCCTTCACTCATCTTTGGAGTGGGACGCGCCTACAACGTACTCTGTGAAGCACGCGCTTGGCGAGGTAATCGCCGAGTGAAAAGAGCCGGATTATTCGACTTTTAGTTCGGCACTGATTAAAGGAGAGACCAAGACACTCTCCGGTGGGAGAAAAGCGGGGGCTGCTGGCGTCCTTGTGGCATGTAGTCATCAACGCCCGAATCGATGATTACTACGTGCCCCAAAAGAGCGCTTATAAACCGACGATATATAGATCTATCCTACTGTCCTTCTATGACACCTATCTGGTAAATAGAGTGAAGGCAGCAAAAAACTAAATCGAATAGCGCATCTCTGACTTCGATTACGGCTAAGACAATACAAAATTTCACACACCAAATCACCGGCTGTGTCGTTTAAATGATATGAATCCTGATAGCTATCGACCTTCAGACAACCGCCGGTCGACTGTTTAGCCTGAGCCTCCCCAGGATCGTTCCTCCTTTTGCTTGCTTAAATCGGCAGTCGGTGTGTCACTTTAGCCTGCGCGACGTGGTGCTTACATCAGCCGAGATCAAGGCCTTCTGTCTCAACTCCCCAATCATAATGTGCCAAGCCATACTTATGGTTCGAGTTAAGTAAGGCTGTTCACACTAAACCAACTACTCATAGACCGCTTGGCGTAGTAATCGAGATGTTCGCTATCAACTTATTTTTCTGATGGCTTTCCCACTATACGAAACGCTTCGCGCATGAGCGCTAAAGCTTGGTCAGACGGTGAAGAGGCTTCTTTGCCAAATTGCACAGATTCTGCGCCGAAAATCCTTGTGATGGACTCCAGGTCGGTATTATCCCCTTTGTGGCCAAGAAATGTGATGGCGTCTGCCCTGCCCTCGGTAAATGCAGCCATCCGAGAACTGTAGCGATAGAGATTTACAAGTATCTGTGTCAAGAAAACTGCCAGGGCCGTTATAGAGAGTCGCGTGATGGTCGTAGGCAGTTCCCGCAAAAAAGGACCCCAGGGCGTACTCGTCACCTCCGCGTCACTAGACCGTTCTTCACTCACAGTAGGCTCTACGAGCCTGCTGTCAGCTTGGGTACCGCCTTGCTCGCTGAGTCTTGCTACTCTATCAAGAGAAATTAAGAGGTCAGTATCGATGTCGACATCACTATCGATCGCTTCGTCAAATATTGTCTGGCCCCATAGATCTGGATCTAGGTTCAACAACCGCCTCCTAAGGCGCGACTGAAAGCTTGCTGGGGTTCCCGATAGCGCTTTCGATAACGCGGACGACAACTCGTCTCCGATTGCCGCAGACGTTGCCACTAGCCTTTCTCCTTCGCCTCTACCAGTGATTGAAGACGCATTGACAAATATGGTGATAGCGAGCGACAAGATAATTAGCGTCAAGACAATAGAGCCATACGCTGTAACCCGAAAGAGACTTGCCCTCCTTTGCAGTTCGAACGCAAGAGCTTCTCTCCGATTCGCTGCACCACGCTTTACCTCAGCGCGTTCAGACGCCGCCACCCTAGAAAAAATCCGCCACACCGGAACAACCAGGGCAAGCAACAGTGAGAGTCTGACCGAGCTTATCTTTTGGTTCGTGTAAAAGCTTCCGTAAAGCTCAAGAATCTCGTAGACGCCAGCAAATATCAAAACAGAAATCGCAAAAAATCTTACGATTTTTTTCACGAGTAAAACTTTCCAAAGCCTCGATTTTCCAATGAGACGTGACAGTAAAGTCCAGGCAAGTGAGGAGATAGCCAGGAAAACTATAAACGTTCGAGAGAACTCGTCGTTCCAATCAATTGAGTCTCCTAACAGACTTTGATCAATAAAGTTGAAAGAATACAGAACCAATGCTCCAATTAAAATTGATGCAAAAAATCTTTCAATAATAGAAAAGACTCTTTCCTTATCGGTCGTTATCGGCCAGAGCGAAGCCGCAGTAACTGTCGACGCCATCATCCCAGGGATCATCGTGCCGGAGGGCGAATCGGTAAAAGAAAGTTCGTCATTAAAAAATTCCATGTTGACGATTTCCACCACACAAACTGAAGCCATGCCAGCGCCAAAAATTAAAAAAACCTTGTAGCTAAAATTCTCACGAAATTCGGCCAAAGCTATTGCGGAAGTGATGGAAACTAAAATGCCCGGTGAAAGCATGCCGAGTACTGAGTCATTGAAGTAGAGGTAGTCATCAAAGAAATAGAAATCTATGATTTCAACGATGCAAATCGAAATCAATCCAGCAGACAGTGATAACCATGTTTTGTAGCTGATTCGAGCACGAAAATCGAAAGCTGAAACTCGATTTCTAGTCGCGATGTATGAAGAAAATTGCAAGAAAGACAAGACAAGAAGCGCCAAACCAAACGGGACCAACCCAACTTCGTCATTCATATAAATTCCCTAATAAATTTGAATTTATTCTATTGAAAAAAGGCGTCACTGTATTTTTAGGGTGCGTTATTCTAATTTAAGAAGAGGCCGGCTTATGAA
>JBCCPL010000045.1:0-31781 GCA_039111155.1 Pseudomonadota bacterium
AGCAGGCTGTTGAAAAACTACTGCGGGCGGGTTCTGCGGCGTTGCAGGCGCGCCTGCGGTCCTCATTTATCGGCATAAATTCCGGTCCTCGTCTTGCCTGCGCCTTGCAGAACCCGCTCCTCGCTACGTTTCTCAACAGCCTGCTAGGGAGCCTCTAAGTAAGTCCAGGGCGTGCTGAGGCCCCCTAGGCGTCCCACGGCGGTAAAAATGGAATTGCCGTCTATGAATCACGACGGCGGTTGTCCGGATTTAGTCCACACTCGGGTATTCCCAACCCGTCGGTTGAGTACACCCGTCACGGAATCAACAGGATTTTGCCCGTGTGGAGGCCCGATTCCATGCGCTCCTGTCCCTGCAGGCACTCCGCTAGAGGAAATTCTTGATCCAGCACTGGTTTGACCGCACCACTGTCTAAGTGTTCGAAAAGTTGTTCGCGAATTTCTACGACCATCCTCGCTTTCTGGCTCGCTGTCTGCGCGCGCAGTGTCGAACCGGTCAAGGTGACCCGCTTTAGCATCAGTGGCAAGAAGTTGACCGAGGCCTTCACACCCTTCTGATACGCAATGTTAACGATGCATCCGTCGGGCGCGGCAAGGGAGATGTTTCTATCGATGTAGTCCCCACCTACCATGTCCAAAATCACGTCGATTTTATTTCGCAGGCCAAGCCCGGATAACAATTCAAGATAATCTTCGGTCTTATAATTCACGCACCGTTGTGCACCCAACTCCTCCACCGCACGGCACTTTTCGTCGGTTCCGGCGGTGCTGAATACCTGCGCGCCCCAGGCCCTGCACATCGATACCCCTAGCGTCCCGACTCCACTGGCTCCTCCGTGAAGAAGCACATTCTGGCCGGGTTGTAGCCCGGCACGCTGGAAAACGTTGTTCCACACTGTGAGCAGCGCTTCTGGTAAAGCGGCGGCTTCCTCAAGCGTGTACCCGTGAGGTATGGGGAAACACTGACTGACCGGCGCTATGGCGTGAGTTGCATAACCGCCACCGTGCACCAGCGCGCACAGTTGCTCGCCTTCGTTCCACTCGTCAACCTCGGGCCCTGTTGCTACTACGGTGCCGGACACTTCAAGTCCCATGATGGGCGAGGCATCCTCCGGTGGTGGGTACTGACCCTTGCGCTGCAGCACATCGGCGCGATTGATACCGGCGGCTTTGACCTCAATCAGAACCTCACCCGCTGCGGGAGCAGGTGCAATGTCCGTCTGCAGCGACAGACTCCGGTCGGATTCGTTGATATGCACATAGGTGCGTTTAAGCTCAGTCATAGATCAAGGTCTCGGTCACTTGGGCGGCGATAGCTAAAGCTCGCATGACTGCTCGTATCTGCCAAGCACGATCGCGTAGTTCGCGGCCCAGGCGCGGAGTTGCTAACCTTCCGGCTCGATTCATCGGGGATTTACCACTGTGCTCAATAATTTGAAGAACGCGTTGTTTTTCTTTCTGGCGAAGTTAATTACTGCGCGGTCACCTGGAGTTAACTATCAGGTCTATGCAGGTTCCGGAAGCTCGGCGCAGTTATGTCGTCACATAGTACGTTCGGGATACAAGCGGCTGCTGGTTGTGACCGACAGGCCGCTGCGTGACCTGGGCCTTGTGGAAAGGGCGCTCACGGCTATCGCCGATGCAGATATCGACATTGAGTACTACGACGGAGTCCTGCCCGATCCCACGTTCGGTCAGATTAGCGCGGGGCTTGCCAGGCAGAAGCAGCACCGAAGTGAGGCTGTACTGGCCATCGGCGGTGGTTCACCGATTGATTGCGCCAAGATCATCGCGGCTGCAGCGACGTCATCAGAAGATCCCAGAAACTGGATCGGCTTCGGCAAAATCAAGCACGATGCCCTGCCAATCTTCGTTATTCCCACCACGGCCGGTACCGGATCGGAGGCGACACGAGGCGCGGTGATTTCTGATGACGAAACGCACGAAAAAAACGTGTTATCCGGTGCGACTCTGGCTCCTGCCGCCTGCGCGTTGGACCCGGACCTGACGCTAAAGCTACCGCCTGGGATCACTGCCGCAACTGGCATGGATGCGCTGACGCATGCTACCGAGGCTTACATCTGCCGCTGGGAGAGTGGCACCAGTCGTAGCGAGGCCCGGCGCGCGATTGCTTTAATCTATGCGAATCTCGAAAAAGCCTACAAAGACGGCAGCGATGCCGATGCGCGCGAGGCGATGCTAATGGGCGCCTACTATGCGGGTATTGCCATAAATCAGGTAAACGTAGGCACCGTGCATGCAATCGCTCACCAGCTAGGTGGTAAATATGGCATCGTGCACGGTGTGGCTAACGCGATGGCCATGCCGCATGTGCTTAAGTTTCATCTTCCCGCTGCTGAGGAACGCCTCGCGGAGCTGGCTGTACTGATCGGCGTCGCCGATGCTTCCGCCTCCCGATCAGATCGTGCTCAGGCCTTTATCGCCGCCGTCGATGCGCTTCGTGCTGCTGTGGGAATTGACGCGACTTCGGATCAAATTCGTGAAGAGGATCATGGCTATCTAAGCGAGCGCGCCGTGAACGAAGCTGTTGGCTACTTCGCGCCGCGCTTACTAGACGATGCGGCAGCGCGACAGATTCTTCGCGCGCTCAGCGCTTGATTTATCGAATCACTACTCGCCATGGGGCTCGCCGCCTTCGGCTTGGTTTCTGACCCAACTGGCACAGCGCTCAAGCCATAAATCGTAGTCGCGGCCAGTCCCCTGCGAACAGGCGAATCCATGTTCTGAGTCCGGGTAGTGCTCGTACATAGTGTCGACGCCCGCGGTCAGCATCCGGTCTTTCATGGCGATGCCTTCATCGCGGAGCGGATCCCTGCCGCAGGTGCAGATAAGGCTTGGCGGCAGCGCGGCCAGGTTGTCGCTGCGGATCGGGTAAGCGCGTAGCGATTGCGAACTCGCGGGGTCCAATCCCGCGAGATACAGGTTCCAGAACCACTCCATGAAGTCTCGCGTTAGAACCTGGCCTTTGGCGCATTCGGTATACGACGGATACTCCTGGGAATAATGATCAACCACCGGGTAGGTCAGAATCAGGCCTGCAAGTTTCGTGGCCAGCTCCCCATTGGCCTCCAGAGCCGTGCACAGTGCCAGGTGGCCGCCCGCGCTGTCGCCAGCCAACATGATCGTTCCATTGCTGGGACCGAGATCGATTCCGCCTTCGGCGATGGCGGTAGCGGCACCAAGGCAATCATCCTGGGCGCCCGGAAACGGATTCTCCGGAGCACGGCGATAGTCGATCGCAAGCAGTGTGGCGCCGCTGGCATCGCTCAGGGCCCGACAATATGCATGATGCGTTTGCAGATCGCCCAGTACCCAACCACCGCCGTGGAAGTACACGATGATCGGTCGTTGCGATGCCCGGGCGCCCCGATACAACTGAGCCTTAAGAAGCACGCTTCCGGTGTGGATGTGAAGACGACCTGGATCTTTCTCCACGTTCGGCGCACGCCAGGCTTTCCAGTTTGCGAAACGATAGTAGCGCCGCAGCAGCGTGACCTTGAAGCCTGGCCACATCAGTTTGCGCCTGCCATTCCTGCGGTATCCGGGTCCTGTACGTACCAGTAAACGCCATCATCGTCGGTGTAGCGGCGTATCCGTCGTCGCCACAGCAGGCAGTTGAGATGTGCGATCGCCTCGCCGGTGGCGAGGCCAAGAGTGCCCGCATCTATTTCGCGGCTAAACAACGGCTCGAAACAGTCTACGGCGCGGCGTGGTGTCTCCAGATGGTCAAACAAAGCCCCCAGATCGGTTTTGTGCGACTCAAGGACCTGGGAGATTCGCACATGCAGACCATAGAACGGCGCGCCGTGGGACGGTAGCACCAGCAGATCTTCCGGTAGGCGCTCCCGAAGCAGAGAATTGGAGCGCAACCAGTTCTTGAGCGGGTCCCCGTCAGGCTCGGTAGGGAAGACCGATACATTGGGGGTGATTCGCGGCAGCACCTGATCCCCTGCAATCAACACTTTGAGTGCAGGGCAGTACAGACACAGATGCTCTGGTGAGTGTCCGCTACCCTCCATTATCTGCCAGTAGCGGCCATTGATCTCGATGGTCTCCAGGTCCACTAGCCTGCGGTAACCATCCGGTAGATCGTAGACGGCCTTTCCGAAAAAGCCGAAGCGTTGTTGATAGCGCGCTAACTGCTCATCGGTGTAGCCGGCGCGACGATAAAATTCGAGCGCGGCCTTGGGTGCCTCCCGGCCAGTATCTGCGACCAGTAAGCGGCAGTGCAGGTATTCGGTGCGCGACATCCAAAGATCGCAGGTAAACCGTTCACACAGCCACCCCGCGAGGCCAATGTGATCAGGGTGCATGTGTGTTCCGATCACACGCAGGACCGGACGTCCCTGGAGCGCGTCTCGAAGAATCCCTTCCCATTGCTCCCGGGATTCATCCAGGTTCAGACCGGTGTCGACCACCGTCCACCCCTCACCGTCTTCCAGCAACCAGACGTTGATGTGATCAAGCACCATCGGCATGCGAAATCGTACCCACAGTACGCCCTCGGCGATCTCTTTGTGCTCACCGACTTCAAGGCTGGCGCTGCTGCCATAGGGGTATTGGAGACCGCGATAGACTTCTGTTGTTTCCGGGCGCATGGGTCATCCGGTCAGTGAGTGTTGCGCTATAGTGGTCTCAGACTAAATCACTGTCCAGTGCACGGGTAATCTGCTTCGCGCATGCTGGGATGTCATCTCGCGTGTCATCTCGAAAAAGATAAGGGGGAACAGAGGGTGTCGACAGCACTGCGGGATCGCAACATCGAGCGCCTGAGCGGCGGTCATTACGACGTTCTCATCGTCGGAGGAGGCATTAACGGAGCCGTCTCGGCCGCTGCACTGGCCAGCAAAGGAGTCAAGGTGGCGCTGGTTGATCGCGCTGACTTCGCGGGCGGGGTTAGCTCAAATTCGAGCAATCTCGCCTGGGGCGGTATCAAGTATCTGGAGAACCAGGAGTTTCTCCTGGTGAACAAGCTGTGTCGTTCGCGCAACGAACTGATGCGTGCCTACCCCTCTACTGTCAAAGAGATTCGCTTCTTCACCACTATTCAGAAAGGCTTTCGCTTCTGGTCGTTCTTTGTGTTTCTGGGCAGTGTCTTGTATTGGCTCATGGGGCGCTGCAGAACGCAGGCACCACGCTATCTGTCTTCGGCGGCAATCGAGCGGCTTGAACCAGAGATCAACACCAGCAAGGCGGCCGGAGGGCTTGAGTACTCTGATTGCTATTTGTACGATAACGACGCTCGCTTTGTCTTCGGCTTCATACGCCGAGCGCTCGATATGGGTTGCGACGCCGCCAACTATGTCGAACTTAAATCAGCCAGCCGTCGCGATGGCAGCTGGCACTGCCAGCTATGCGATCTTGAAGCAAAACGAGAACTACAGCTCTCCGCCGACGTGATGATCAATGCCTGTGGGCCCTGGACTGATTCATTGAATCAGCAGCTGGAAGTTACCACGGCATACCGACATGTTTTCTCGAAGGGCATTCATTTGATCGTAGACCGGGTTACGGACAGTCGCCGGGTGCTTACGTTCTTTGCCAGTGATGGCCGGCTGTTTTTTCTGATTCCCATGGGTCCGAAAACCTGCATTGGCACTACTGACACGCCTGAGCCGAAGCCGGAAGTCGAAGTCACCGATGAGGACCGGGCTTTCGTCCTCGATAACGTTAATAGGCTGCTTGATCTAAAAGTGCCGTTTACGCCTGACGATGTGATCGCGGAGCGGGTGGGTGTAAGACCCCTAGCGGTGACCGGCGAGCAGGGCGATGCGGACTGGGTGCAGTTGTCGCGCAAGCACGTGATCGAAGTCGACGAAAGCAAAGCTCAACTCAGTATTTTTGGGGGCAAACTGACCGACTGCGTGAACGTGGGTGAAGAAGTCGTTGATCGTGTGGCCGCGCTAGGCGTGGGAGTGCCACGTCGCGACGCCCTATGGTACGGCGAGCCGCCTGCGTCAGTGCGCGACCGGTTTATGGAACAGGCAGTTCAGCTAGGTCTCGATGCGCTGACCGATCCGAGCTCTTCTGAGCCTCTCAGCGTGCGCTTCTGGCGGCGCTATGGCGAGGCTGCATTTCAGCTGCTCGACAGAATCCGCGAGGACCGCAGCAGTGGCGAACTACTGATCGAACATGCGGAGTACACGCGCTGTGAGATCGAGCTCACGGCAAAACGTGAGATGGTCGTGCGCCTTGAAGACTTTATGCGCCGTCGATCCAAGATTGAGTTGGTCGTGCGCCAGAGCGACATTGCCCAGGCACCGGGGCTGGCCGAAGCCAGTCGAATTCTCTTTGGCGATGATGGAAGCATAAAGCTAAGTGCTTACTTGGAAGGCCAGCGTTTGCAAGCTACGGCCGAGCAGCGAGAAACGCTGGAGACTACCTGAGGACTACCTGAGAATGTTGGCCCGAACGAGCCCAACCTATGGATCGATCAGCCGTCGAGACCCAGTAGATCGAGGCGAAGCTTAGGTCGAGTGCAGTCTTTCGACACCCAGATATCGATAAACTGCTGGCCGAAGGCCGCGTCCTCGATGGCACCCAACACCTCCCCGTTACGGCTGAACGTAGCGCTACCGTCTGCGCTTAAGTCGAAGGCGAGCACATCGTCCTCTTCGATGTCGGGCCACATGTCAGCGAGAGACGCGAGCCAATCCTGCTGCCTGGGATGAGAGCGTCCCATGGCCTCCCACTCCTGCTGGGTCCGATCTACCAGCGCTTTGCCTTTGATATCTCTCAGGTACTCGATCTCTAAGCGCAGCGGACGATCTCCGTCCTCATATTCGCCGCTCGGAGTGTAGAGACGCGAATCGTAGATCGACCATAGCAAGACTTTTAAGCGGGCCTCGCCAACCATTTGAAGTTCAGCTTCTGTTGGCAGGTTGAGCGGTGTCACCTCAGCTTGTGATGTCTCCGAGTACTGACCGGACGACGTGCGATCCGCCGACTCGGCTGCGTTCAGCAATTGAGTTGTCGCAGCAAGTACGAGAGAACCGATCAAAACTACCGGCAGAGGACGCGCCAAACGCTGCGTCGACTTCCATCGTGCGCTGCCTGGGGCCTGCGTGTGGTTGAGCTTGTTCCCGATGAAAAACATCGAAGCGAGTCCTCGTCAGCTGGAAGTGAATCGCAGAGGTGTACGACCCCTGCGTGCCTTCAGACTTGTTTGTCGAGATGAAGTTCCGGCGTAAGGCTCACGCCCTGGCACCATCTGAGCAAAACCTGGGCAGCTTCCCCAGGGCCCGTTAACAGGCCCCTAAAACAGCCCAGCTGTTATCCCGCTGTAACTCCGTAGTGTGCCGCCGTCGCATCGAGAGCGATGGTGAGTTTTTCGATCAGGTAATCGATATGGCCGTGCTCGCTGATGAGCGGCGGTGCCATGATCATTGCATCGCCGGTCTGGCGCACCATAAGTCCCTGTTCGTTGGCTGTGTCCCGGCAGAACACGGCCGCCTCAGATTCCGGCGCCAATCGATCTCGCGTGTGCTTGTCACGCACCAGTTCCACTGCCGCAAAACAGCCGCGACCGCGCACCTGACCAACGATGGGATGATCGACCAGAGTCTGGAGCTGCTCCTGAAAGTAGGGAGCCAGCTCTGCGGCAGCCCGCGTCACGATGTTCTGCTCGTCGATCACATCCAGAGTTGCAAGACCGGCGGCACAGGATGCCGGGTGACCGGAATAGGTGAGGCCGTGAGCAAACTCTCCACCACCCGCCATCAGCACGCTGGCTATGGTGCCGGACAATAGTACGCCGCCCAGTGGCATATAGCCGTTGGTCACAGCCTTCGCGAAGGTGATCAGATCTGGCTTGATCTCATAAGTCTGGCTGCCCCACCACTGGCCGGTGCGTCCGAAGCCGCAAATGACCTCATCAGCGATCAGCAGGATGTCGCGCTCATCGAGAATTTTCTGGACCTCGGGCCAGTAACTGTCGGGCGGTACGATCACGCCGCCTGCGCCCTGGATCGGTTCCGCAATGAAGGCCGCGACTTTGTCTTCGCCTAGCTCATCAATTTTTTCTGCGAGCTCGCGTGCAACGCGAATCCCGAAGTCATTCGGATCTTCGTCAATACCGCCCACTTCGAACCAATGCGGCTGATTTATGTGGTGCACATAGTTCAGCCCCACGGCCTGCTCGTGCATAGCCTTCATGCCCCCCAGGGAGGCTGCGGCGATGGTGCTTCCGTGGTAGGCGTTCTTGCGGCTGATAATTAGCTTCTTTTCGGGCTTGCCGAGCAAGTCGAAGTAGCGATGCACGAAGCGAATGTTGGTGTCGTTGGCTTCTGAGCCTGAGTTCGTGAAAAACACATGTTCGAAACCTTCCGGTGCTTTTTCGACCAGTCTCGCCGCCAACTCAACCGACGCCTGATTCGCACATTTAAAAAAGTTGTTGTAGTACGGAAGCTGCTGCATCTGATCGTAGACGGCGCGCTTGATGGACTCCTGACTGTAGCCCAGGTTGCAGCACCACAGACCCGACATACCGTCGTACATGGCGTGGCCATCCGTGTCGAAGATGTGTACACCCTCAGCACGGCTGAAGATTCGTCCGCCCTGGGCCGCGTAGTCCTGAAAGTCCGTAAACGGATGCAGGTGATGCGCCTGATCGAGGGCTTTAAGGCTTCGGGTATCCAGACTGCTGGTCATGCTTGCGCTCCTGATCGCCCCCCAAGCCCGCGATTCTGACGCTACCGAAGGGGGTAACGGGTTACGCTTGGCCAGGAGTGCTGTGCTGCGAATGTGTGTTTGCGTGCTGTAATGCTACGCGCGGAGACGATGTATCGTTCAATCCGACTCCGCAGTCTCCACAACACGCATTTGTGTTTGCTCGATAGCTCTGTGGTAACCGAGTGTGTCACAGCCTTCGATGCTGGAAATTACCCCAAAGGTGTTGCGGGCCGCACCGCCGATCAGCCTTGGATCTTGCGCCAATGCTGTTCAGGACCTCTTCAGTCGCCGGCCGCCGCGAGCCTACGACGCACTCGATGCAGCGAAAAACGAAAACGCTTGAACAGCAAAAAATTACAGAACACGACGCCTGCGACCAGCCCGGTCCACAGTCCCTGGGCACCCATTTCCAAGGGAAAGCACAGCACAACACCTACACCCATTCCCACCACCCAGTAGCCTAACAGCGAGATTAGCAGGGGCATGCTCGTGTCGCGCAGCCCCCGGGCGGCGTTGGCCAGCACGAGCTGGGTCCCATCGAAAAACAGGAACAATCCCGCGGCCGAGCTCAGCGCAAGCGCAATACGCAACGATTCGGCGTTCTCTTCGCTACCCGCTGTCAGGAAAACACGAACTAAATACTCAGGCCAGATCCACAGCACCAGAGCGGCGGCCAGTGACGCCAGGGCCGCCATACTTAGGCCCAGGCGTGCTGATCTCTCGACGGCAGCGACGTTCTTCCTGCCAACGCCGAACGCGACTCGTACGCGCACCGCATCGGCCACACCCGAGGCTGCACTGAGCGCCAGATAAACCACCGAGTAGATGATTTGCTGCGCGGCCAGCGTCGCTGCGCCGATCATACCCACACACACCGCAGCCGCCGAGAACATACCCCCATTCAAAATCTGCGTCAGTGCCACGGGACTACCCAGGCGCAGAAGCTCGCCGAGTACCTCGCGGTTTATGCGTCGTGGAATGAGACTGAAGCGAAAGCGCTGCAGTGCTTTTGTGCGCGTCATATAAACAGCGAGGGTTGCGAACATGACAAGGTTCACAAGGCTGGTTCCTATCCCTGCCCCCGCGACACCCAGCGCTTCAAAACCGAATTTGCCGTACACCAGGGTGTAATTCAGCAATAGATTCAGGCCGACTGCTGCCACCGTAATCCAGCCAATCGCCGCAGAGCGAGCCAGCGCCGTCACATAGTTGCGCAGCACGGTGAAACCCAGAAAAGGCAGCGTGCCCCATACAAGCATGCGCGCATACTCGTTTACTAACCGCACGACGTCCGGATCCTGATTCGCCAGCGACAGTAAGGGCCCGAACATCCAGACTACCAGCATGATTGGCACGCTGGTAATCAATGCGGCGATCATGCCCTGCTCTCCGGCCGCCACAACACCGGGCTGATCACCCGCACCCAAACTCTGAGCGGCCAGTACTCCAACGATTGAAATAACACCCATGCCAATCAGCAGGATGACCCAGAACATGTCTCCTGCCAGGCCGACAGCCGCCAGCGCTTGCGGACCAAGGCGTCCGACGATAATCATGTCGGTAATCACCATGCCCATCTCCGCCACATAGGCAGCGGTTAGGGGTAGAGCGATGTTAAGCAGGGTTTTGCCTTCACTTCCTGGCTGACTCATGGTCCTACTCTCATCGCCTCGGTACCGGTGCGTGGACACTCTTGCCGCGCTGCCTTCTTGTGGCTGCGGTATCGCGATGGGCGAACTCTTGCATTGGTTTGGTGAGAGCTCATAGGTGCCCGCACTAACGAATCGGTTTGCTCAAGTACGACACAAGCGTGTCGCCGCCCTGGTAGTCGACCGCGCTCATTAACGAATCGAGGAACAGATAAAACAGCTCAGCCTGCGATCCGACTTCCAGCTTGGCGTAGGCATGTTTACGATGAAGCTTCACCGTCTCACCGGAGATGCCCAGTCGTTCCGCAACCGACTTGCTACTGTGGCCATGGAGCACCAGGTTGATGACCTGCGCTTCTCGGGTGGTAAGTAGGCTTGAGCCGAAGGCTTCCAGCGCCAGATGCATCTGGCGGCGCATGTCCTGGCCGCTGGCACTTCGAAGCTCTGCACCAGCATTATCGAAATGAGTATGGCAAAGCGCGTCGATAGCCGGACGAATTGCGTTGAGTACTTCGCACTGCGTATCGCTAAACTGCTGATTCCCCGCGCGACCGAGTGCGAGATTGGCAAATGCTCCTTTCCTAAGGTCGATAAGGTAGCCACATTCATCGTTGAAACCGCAGTTGCGGTACCAGCTCTGGTAATACTCGCTATCCTCAAAAGACTCCGGTGCCAGCTGCGAAAGGCGAAACAGTCCAAAACGCTGTTGCTGGTGCGCGCACTGATAGTAGGGGTCAAGCAGAAATGCTCCGGCGACAAATCGCTCCATGGTATTCGGGCTTCGGGTCTGCGGCGTGTCCTGATAGATAACCAGTGGCAGATCGGAAGGTGCGTAGTAAAGCAACGTCGCGTCATCGAACGGGACGATTTGCCGCAGTTGCTTAACCAGCGCATCGGGGAATGCCTCGTCGCCAGTCAGAGGCAGGGTCGCGGCCACCAGATCCGCCAGAGCGGATAACTTGCCGTCCATGGTTCACATTCTCGTACGTGTCTAATCGGTCGGGCCGTGATCTTACAAGAGATCCGTCGTTGCTCCTGCCTTAGAAAAGACGATCTGCACTGATGTAGATGAAATACCTTGAAATAGGAACGAGCAATGAACTTTTAAATAATTAGAAGCCTCCTAAAATTAAACGGCAAGCGCCGTCGGGGCACGATCTGGGAAAATCAGGCCGCTGCTGGGCTTCACGCTCGTTGTTTTTTGCACTCAACGTTCCGCGCTGCAAAGCCCGTCACAGTCAGGGGGTCGCGACATTCCGCAACAGGCAATTACACTCAAGGCTTTAGAGCGTTAATCATCTTATGGGCGTCTGGAGTTCCACCTTTAAACGTCAGGCCAGAGAGCTGTCCGGTAAGACCTGGACGGAGAGGCATGAGCACGCCTATTTTGAGAACCTGATCTTCTACGGCTCGAACCACCCGGATCAGTGCTACTGGGAGGCCGATGTACCGTACGCGGGTAGCTGCGATGGCCGAATCGTAGTCATGATGACTGGGCGCAGCGAAGAGCCCACAGAGCGTGAGCAGGCTTTCTGCGAATACACACTCAGCGACCCGGATGCTCTTTTTCGCCTATGCGCCGAGGCGTTTTCCCAGGTATTCGAGAAGTGGACCGGAGGGGCGATTCCAGCAAACTGGCGGGAAGCCTTCGAATTAGATGGCTTTGAGATCCCCAAAGACGGTGACCCGCGGAACAAGTGGGAGATCTGCTACTACGTCGAAGCCACGCACCACTACTTTATCGCCGTGCTTTCAAAAGGGCGCGTCGTCGATGTTCGTGTGGAAGGGTAACAGCCTGAGGTTGCGCACAATCTGACCGTGCCATTCGGCCGTTACTAAATCCCCTCCAATTTTACGTTGGGCTTACTGATCACCAGGCCAGCGAGTCTCTTCGAGTCTGCTCGTATTCCTGGACCCGCAGCATTGCTTCGGACCAATTGAAGCGCGGCACCAGCCCTGGGCGTTGTTGCATTTCCTGGTCCAGCCGCTCCCGCACTTCTTCCACGGTTTTGGGGTCGAGTAACTCGCGATTTTTGTATTGAAATCCAAGCCCGGCTGCGGCCTCAAATTCTTCATAGCGGACATCCAGTGCAGCTTCCAGGAAGGCAACGCAGAGCCTATCGTCAGGGATACCTGCGTCCAGGCAATTAATACGAAGCTCAGGTGTTAACGTAACCCTTTCTGATTGGGCGGATGCTGCCGAGCCCAGCATGATGGTCGCAAAAAAGAGCAACGATTTAAAAAAGCGTGGTCGCATGAACGAATCTCACCTCTGAGTTGTCCTAATTTACAGCATCTATCGATGTTTGGTGAGCAGGATACGAAGGTTTTGTGATCGCGATCTTGAACTACGACAGCTTTCGGCAGACGGAGCCCCCCTTCAACTGGGTCGGGGAACAAACCGAGTCTGTTGCGCTGATTCATGCGGCTCCCTGGATATGATCCACATTGCAATTTAAGAGGCGATCTATGGATTTGAAGAGCCTGGCTGAGATGGTTAAGGAGTTAAGAGAAAGCTCTGGAGCGAGCTTGCTGGAGTGCAAAAAAGCCCTCCTACGTTGTGGAGGTGATATGGAGCTGGCTCTGGTCTCTCTCCGCGAACAGGGGAATCCGTCTTCTCCGGTGTAGCTTTCACGTAAGCTACTTGAACCTATTTAGCCACCTAAACTTCATGAAGGTGTCGTCGGCGCGGCAAAGCGAGTTAGCAGGGCGCTCAACGGTGGTGATTTGAGACAGCCTGCATCTTAAAATTCTGGGTTACACCCTTGGGCTGCCGCTGCATGGGGTTTTTTTGGGTAACGATAGGTACTCAGTATGTCTACTCCTCTTGCCATGGTGCTGATCTGCGCCGTTTCCTCGGGCATAAACTACGTTATCGCGAACCGCCGCGGGGCTCGTGCTTCCTTTTGGGTTGTCATGGGTGCGTTGCTTGGTCCGCTATCTATTCCGTTTGTATTTTTTTCCAGGCCGGTGTCGATTTCTCGAGCCGAGGCGGCGCCCAAGTAATCGGGCGAAACTTTGAGCCGCCAGCGCCGTGTCGTATCGAACATTTGAAGTCCAGCGGTTCGCGACAGCACCATTTCGGTCTTACTTGCGGCCTCGGTTTTCCACCGCGACCTCTACCAACTCTTGCACAGCAAATAGATGAGTTCACTTCCGGGCTTGTTGGTTGAGTACTTAATCTCAGGATTGGTCACTCTCCTTTGGGTTTACCCGCTGATTCCTGAGAGCGTTCTGGCCAGCGAGTCAGCCATTCTCTTCGTACCGCTGGTTTACGTGCTTGGCATGGCGACCGACTTCGTTGCTTATTGGGTGACATTGCTGCCGAAAATCGGGATCCGCGAGCTGTCCAATCGCCGCCGAGAAACAGTGCGTCTGCCCACCAGTAGGCGAAAGGCCAATATCCTCTTCCATTCGTCAAGCCTGTGGGATGAAGTAGAGAAGCGCAGCTCAAGAGATAGAATTGCCCGGGGCACGGCGCTGAATGTGGTACCGATCGGTATCGTGCTTGAGATGCCGACATGGTTGACTAGTGGGTCCTTTCTGCTGTTCGCCGCCATCTGGGCGTGGTTCGAGTATCAAAGCTACAACTTTGAACTTAGCGCTCTCGCCATCATTGACGAAGACGATGAAAGAGCCAGGTCTAATCCTCTATCTGAAGAGCGGGGTTAAAAAGCGCACCGTGAGTCTTTTATCAAGAAGCGCGTCCCTGGTCCTCACCATGGCTCTCGTCCAGGTTTCGAGCCATGCGCTGGCCTGCAGTTGCCCGTGGTTAGGCAAACTGGAGGAGCGCGCCGTCGATTCACCCTTGGTGATTCGAGCCAAGATTGTCAAAACCTCAGGCTTTTGGCCGCGCAAGGTTCACTCTGTAAGAGGTGAGAAGTACGAGAGCTACAAGTCCATCACCGTGAAGACCCTGGAAGTGCTCAAGGGTCGTGCAGCAGCGGACACCTTCACGCTGATGGGAGGCGACGGCATGCTTTGCCTCACAACCCTTTTGAACACCCGATTCACCAAAGGCGGTGAGTATTTGTTTGTGCTTGAGACAGACCAGCAGCGGCAGCCCTTATCGTTATGCGGTGAGTACTGGGCTCCCGTGCAAGAATCGGTTTACCGCGGGCAGGACAGTGAGGGGAAGGGGTATGAAGCCACACTCGACGACCTACGGTCCAAGCTGGGCAAGTAGGATGCGGGCTGGCTACAAATGCTAACGATAGCAGCGGGTGCTCCGGGTAATCGCCGCAGTCAATCGGGAGGATAGCCGGGCTCTTTGTCAGAGCGTACGTCGTAGGCAAGCGAAGCGCGGGGTCCGTAGCGTATAAACGCTCTCCGACACCAAACTGATGTCACTCCTATCCAAACGTGCAGTATTCGCCGACGCACTGCCAAAGGACATGAGTCAGGATTAAACTCTGTCGACACGTGACCGGCAATCTAACTGCTAGGGTTTTGTTTCTTTATGAGATTCGGGAATACGATACCTATCCTCAGAAGCTTCGATGAGAGTAAAGCCAAAGAGTTTTACATCGATTTTCTTGGTTTTAATCTCGATTGGGAGCATAGGTTTGAGGAAGATCTGCCACTGTATTTTCAGATCTCGATGGACACGTGTGTACTGCACATCTCCGAGCATTTTGGCGACTCCAGTCCAGGGGCCGCGCTTCGAATAGAAGTCGACGATCTGGACTCCTATCAGCAGGGGCTACTCGCAAAAAAATACAGGCACGCACGACCAGGTATTCAGGAAATGCCCTGGGGCACCCGGGACATGACGATAGCGGATCCGTTTGGCAACCGCCTGACGTTTACAGGCGCTGTGACTTAATGATCCTCCAAGACCGCTATTCATCGTCAGGTGAGAGTCCCTGTGTTGGTGTTCGAGTGATGAGACTTAAGGCCACTAGTTTTTAATCGGGCGATTGCATCAGATCGCGGGTTCCGAGTGTGCCGCACCGCGCTATTCTCCGGACCGGCCTGCCGCATAACGTGCGATCCTTGGCCCTCGTTCAAATTAAGCACCTGGAATTTTCTATGGCATGGTTAGCGTTGTTTGCGGCGGGAGTGTTTGAGATCGCCTGGGCAGTGGCGATGAAGTACTCGGATGGATTTACGAAGCTTTGGCCCACGCTTACTTTTGGTGTGACGGCCTGGTTGAGTTTTATGTGTCTCTCCTTCGCTATCAAGACCTTGCCCGTGGGGACCGCTTACGCCATTTGGACCGGAATCGGCGCCGTCGGAATTGCTATCTTTGGCATCGCCTGGCTGGGCGAGCCCGCCGGCTTACTACGGGTTGCCTTCATCGCTCTCATCGTGGTCGGAATTCTTGGGTTAAAGATAACCGCTACGTAGAGCAACAAGTGTCTTCTCGCCAAGAGATTGGCTTAGAGATCGGCTTGGAGATTGGCTTGGAGATTGGCTTGGAGAGAGTCTGATCATCAAAAAACTGATTTATTGGATCGCAATAGCACTTGCAACCGCGCTGGTTGCAAGTGTGGTGCTAACCTTGATTAAGACTCCTGAGCCGTTCCCGGGCGGGAGTGAGAGCGCGACGCGACTGGAACCGGGGCCATGGCCGGTTGGAACGTTTGAGGAGGTCTTTGTTGATACCAGTCGAGCCACCAATGCCAATGGTGACTTTGCCGGCGCGGCGACGCGAACGCTTACTACCAGTGTCTGGTATCCCCAGGGCGCCCGGGAGCCTTATCCGCTGCTGATACTCAGCCACGGGTTTTCATCAAACCGGCACAACCTTGCCTATCTTTCTTCGCACCTGGCTAGCCACGGCTACGTTGTCGCTGCACCGGATTACCCGCTTACCAATCTGAGCACCCCCGGTGGCCCATCGCTTGGCGATGTGGCAAACCAACCCGGCGATGTGAGTTTTCTCATCGACCAGCTTCTGGCTCACGGAGCCGAGGATGCGCACCCGCTGGCAGGCTCTGTAGATGGATCACGCGTTGGGGTCGCAGGAATCTCCCTGGGCGGATTGACCTCTACCCTTGCAGGTTTACATCCGCTACTCCGCGATTCACGAATCCGCGCCGTCATCTCGATTGCGGGACCGATGACTCTGTTCGAGCCGGATTTTTTCGCTGGCGAAGGTCCGCCGTTTCTGATGCTTGCGGGAACAGCGGATGTGTTGGTTCCGCATGCGTTGCATGCCCAACCGGTTCCTGAACTGATTTCTGGATCGTTGCTGCTTAGCCTTCGGGAAGGGTCGCACGCCGGGTTCTCCGGGGGTATGCGATTCTTTCGGGCATTGCCGAATCCCGACATCATTGGCTGCTATGCTGTCCAGAGCAATATCGCTGAAGGGGAGCAGGCTGAGTGGAATGGACTCTTGGGTCCTGCGGAGCTCGGGATTAACTACGACGCACCGGCTGGTCTGTGCGAGCAAGAGCGCTACCCCAAGGCTATGAATGTGCTGCGCCAGCAAATGCTCGCGCGGGTGATCATAACGGCCTTCTTTGATGCGCAGTTCGCCCCAACTCAGCAGGAGCGCGATGCTGCTGACCGCTATTTGCGAGACGTGATTGCAAGCGAACTGCCGGACGTGCTGGTGACGTCCGCGAGGTAAAGCTGCCGCGATCGGGTTAGCCTACGCCCACCACAAAGCTGGCACAGGTCGTTGCCGAGCCGCCGACGTTTAAGGTCAGCATGTTCTCGGCACCGCGTACCTGGCATTCTCCGGCCTGGGCGCTGACCTGACGTGACAAATCGTGAACCATCCGAATACCCGTCGCGCCGACCGGATGACCAAGGCCGATCAAACCTCCGCTTGGGTTGATAGGAAACTCACCATCGAGAGTGATGCGGCCTTCGTCGATCGCCTTCCAACTCTGGCCGGGCCCGGTGAGACCGGCATGGTCGATCGCCATATACTCGGTGATTGTGAAGCAGTCATGGGTCTCCATGCCGTCGAGCGCTGCTGCGTTCTCGAAACCAGCTCGATGGCAAGCATCGCTGATCGTCTGCGCCAGGTGGGGCACGAGTAACTCATCCCGGGACTTTGCGGCCTGTGTGAGTTTGCTGTGCAGCGTGATAGGACCGCTGCGATGGCCCCAGCCCTTGATCCGGGGGACATCCTTGAGCGGCACACCATTCGCGTCGGCCCACTGTCTGGCTCGTCGCTCACTGGCCACAATGATGCAGGCGGCGCCGTCGGTGATCTGGCCGCAATCGAGCTTTCGCAGGCGGCCCTCAATGACTGGATTCAGGTCGTCGTTCTCGCCAAAGCAGCCGTCCGGGAAGGACCAGTCGCGAGACTGGGCCAAGGGGTTGCGCTTGGCGTTGGAAAAGTTGTTTTGTGCTATCGCACTCAGGTGAGCGTAGTCGAGCCCGTACTGGTCGTCATAGCGTTGACTGATCTGATCGAACAGATAAGGCCAGGGGAAGCGCGCGTCGGTTGCCTCATGGCCGCGCCAGCAGGCGCTGCCTAAGTGCTCGGCACCGGTCTGCCCATCCACGTTCCGCATAAGCTCAATGCCCAATACACAAGCGGTGTCGTAATGCCCCGACTCCAGATCGCGCATGGCCGCCAGCAGGGCGACGGACCCGGACGCACAGGCGGCCTCATGTCGCGAAGTCGGCAGCCCGACCAACTCCGGATACTGCTCCGCAAAAAAGCCTCCGATCAGTCCCTGTCCTGCAAACAGCTCGGCGACAAAGTTGCCCACATGAGCCACATCCAGCTCTGCCGGCTCGAGGCGAGCATCGCTCAACGCGCTAGCCAGTGCCTCTGCAAACAGATCGCTCACTTCCAGACCTTCGCGATGCCAGTTGCGCGCGAAATCGGTCTGCATGCCCCCCAGAACATAGATGTCCGTCATTGGTCTAACTCTCTGATACGGTGATTCATTATTCGAATGCTTAGCAGGCCTTGCCTTGCGGCGCGAACTTGCGGGAGCCGCTTATGCTCGCTAGGCTCAGTGAACCATAAAACCAAACACAGCGCAGGTTATGCGTTAACCGTATCCGCATCTGCCGCTGGGAGCTCAGTGCATGAATTCGCGAGTCAAATCTCTAGGCGATCTTTTTCCGGTATCCGAGGCATGTCTGGGATCGGTACCGCAGTTCGATGATGCGCCCGAGTGGATATACGAACTCGACAATCCCTATCTGCATGGTGTCTATGCGCCGACTACGCAGCAGCTCACCGCCGATGTGCTTGAGGTTGAGGGAGAGCTGCCCGCCGATTTGAAAGGGGCCTACTTCCGCAATGGCCCAAACCCCCAGTATCAACCCAAGAATCGCTATCACCCTTTCGATGGTGATGGGATGGTTCACGCTATCTACTTTGATTCGGGTAGCGCACGCTATCGCAACCGCTATGTTCATACCGACGCGTGGATCGATGAGAGTGAGCGGGGCAATTCGATATCGCCGGGGGTAATGGGGCCTTTTGACTATTCGATTTCGGAATTCGGCATAAAAGATACCTCGAACACCGATTTGTTCTGCTACGCCGGCGATGTGATGACGCTCTGGTACAACGCCGGCAATCCATACCGGCTCAGTACCGAAGATCTTTCGACCAGTGGCCCGTTCGAGTTGGAAGGCCGCCGGCAGCGCCGGCTGTCAGCGCACTCCCGGGTCGACTGGCGGACCGGCGAGTTGCTGTTCTTTGATTACGGCGACGAGCCTCCCTACATGACGTTCGGCCGCGCCGACGCCAGCGGCAAGCTCCTGCAGGAGAATGCTATCGAGCTGCCGGGTCCGCGCCTGCCGCACGATATTGGCGTCAGCGAGAACTACGTGATTCTTCACGACCTGCCGTTTTTCCATGATATGAATGTGCTGCGTCGTCACGGCATGCGCGTATTGACGTTCCATCAGGACATACCGACCCGCTTTGGCCTGCTGCCGCGGAATGCAGAAGGACTGCAGCCGCGCTGGTTTGAGTGCGAGCCCTGCTATGTGCTGCATATCAGCAACGCCTGGGAGGAGGGCGAATGGGTGGTGATGGATGGATGCCGCTCAACCAACCCGATGCCGCAGGCGCGACCGGGTGAAGGTGAACTCGCGCATATGCTGGCGTACATGCGGCTTGAAGCCAATGCCTACCGCTGGCGTTTTAACCTGCGCACCGGAGAGGTTCGTGAAGGCGATATCGACGACTTGAATACCGAGTTCAATAAGTCGAATCCGCTATACCACGGGCGCAAGAGCCGTTACTCCTATCATCAGCGAATTCCGACTGACGGGGAGGGCGGCCATACTTTACGCTTTACTGGACTGGTCAAGTACAACAATGACACGGGTCAGTACCAGCACCATGCCTACGGCGAGGGTGTGTATGGCTCAGAGGCAGTCTTCGCACCACGTGACGGCGCGGGCTTTGACAGCGCCGAAGACGACGGTTACGTAATCACGCTTGTTACCGACAGCAACAGTTGGGAGTCCCACTGCCTGGTCTACGATGCGCGCGAAGTCGCCCAGGGGCCGATTGCCAGGGTGAAAATGCCGCACCGCGTACCCGCTGGGTTTCACGCCACTTGGGCGCGTCCTGAAGATATGAAGCGGACGGTGGAACGCTAACGTACGATAGTGATCGGTGTGACAGCCGATAGCCGACCCGTAGGATTCAACGCGCGCATCTCGGGCACCAGCTTTTGCAATGCGGCCTGTCGGTTATCCGGGCTTGGGTGGGTACTCATGAACTCTGGAGGTCGCTGCTCCGACAGAGCGCCCATTTTCTGCCACAGGGTAACGGCAGCCTCTGGGTCGTAGCCTGCTCGACTCGACAGCTCGATGCCTATTCTGTCGGCTTCGGACTCGGCTGTTCGGCTGTTCGGTAACTCCAGGGCAAATTTGGCGGCGAGTGCAGTACCTGCCAGTGCCGCTGCATTACTGTCGGTCGCCACGGCAGCAGCAACAACCCCGACATTAATGGCAATCGCGCGGGACATTCGCTCCGCCGTGTGATGTGCCACCGCATGGGAGATTTCGTGCCCCATGATGGCGGCAAACTCAGCATCGGTGAGCTTGAGCTGCTCAAACAAGCCGGTGTAAGCCGCCATTCTCCCGCCGGCCATGCACCAGGCATTCACCGTTTCATCATCGTTAATGATGGCGACGCTCCACTCCCAGTCTTTGGTCTCGGGGTACAGCGCGATGGCCTCGGTGACGAGCCGCCCGGTGATGGTCGCGACACGGTCGGCCATGCGGGGGTCATCGACCAATTTGTTCTCTTGATCGAGCTGGCCAACGGTCGACAGGTACGCCTTCTTAGACTCCACGATGGCCGACTCCGGAGAAATCAGCATCAGCTGAGTCCGACCAGTGGGGCTGGTCGCACAGGCCGACAAAAATGCCGTGAGCGCAGTCGCGACGAGCAGCGTGACGGTTCGTAAGTGGCGGGTCATGAAAGTCTCCTCAGCGATTTCGGAGGGCCTAATTAAGGGGTAAGTTAAGGGGTGAGTTAAGGGGTGAGTTGAAAGTTTAGATCGATTGTTCTGAGTACTTTAGCGATGCAAAAAAGCGCCTCTACGTCGCATTTTAGACTCTCCAAAACCCTTTTAATTTCACCTTCTACGGCACGTTTCGGTCGTGTTGCCGCTGACTGCTGATCAGCCAGGTTCGGCTTCGGAACCTGCGGTGGTTCGGAGCAGACCCCGATAGGCGCCTCGTGCGTTCATCTCTCCGCTGACCACTCGATACACGTCGCGAGCGATCGGCATATCCACGCCATATTTATCAGCCAGTGCCATCACCGCAGGAGCGCTCTTCGCCCCCTCAGCGACCATGAACATCTCCTCGGCAATCTGTTCCATGCTCTTGCCCTTTCCCAGCTCCATACCCACGTGCCGGTTTCGACTCTGAGAGCTGGTGCAGGTCGCGATCATGTCGCCCATTCCCGCCAGACCCGCAAACGTCTCCGCCCGGCCACCCATTGCGACTCCCAGGCGCGTGACTTCGGCAAGACCGCGCGTGATGAGCGCCGCGCGCGTATTGTCACCGGCACCCAGTTGATCGCCCATACCCACCGCAATTGCGACGATATTCTTCAGAACGCCACCCAGCTCGCAGCCAACGACGTCGGTATTTGTATACACACGGAACAGGCCGCTTTTAAACACGCGCTGGAGTGACTTGACGATGATCTCGTCCTCCATCGCTATCACGCTGGCCGCGGCCTGCCCGGCCATGATCTCCCGCGCCAGATTTGGACCGGTCAATATGCCTATCGGGTGATCCGGCAACACTTCGCCGATCACCTCAGACATCCGCATACTCGTGTCGAGTTCAAGTCCCTTGGTGAGACTCACCACGGGCACCCAGGGTCTGATGTGCTGACCCACCTCTTTGAGCACGTTGCGAAAGTTGTGTGATGGTATGCCCATCACCACAAGGTCGGCCTGCGATACGGCCTGCGCCAGATTGTTGGTGGCTTTCAGTCCTTCCGGGAGTTTTGTATCCGGTAAGTATTTCGGGTTGAGCTGCTCAGCGTTGATCTTGTCGACCACTTCGGTGTTGCGTGCCCAGATCGTCACCGGTGCGTTTCGAGTTGTGAGCGCGGCTACTGTCGTTCCCCAGGAACCCCCTCCCAGGACCGCCACGTTTAAATCACCCATATCGATATCCTTTGTTGTTATTTCTATTTTTACAGTGTGGGTCTGCCCAAAAAGAGAGCTTAACTGCAGCGACCTAAGCCGCGATCAGGAGGCTGCATTCTTAGGTCTCGCTTTGGCGCGCGCCTTGGGTTTCGGCCTGGGTTTCGGCCCGGATTTTGGTATAGGTCGCGGTGCTGAACGCGTTTTTGCTTTTATTTTTGCCGCTCCCCGGCTCGGACTCGCTTTTTTTCCGGCTGTGGTCGCCTTGGCAGCGACCGACTTTTTACGAGCCTTGGCGGGTGCTTTCTTCTGGGCCTTCTTCTGCGCTGTTTTCTCAGGTGTTGTTTTTGATTTCACCTTAGGCTTCTTTCGGGCAACTTTAGAAGGTGAGCTTGTTGCTGCGCCCGCAACTGGGGAGGTCTTGCGGCGCTTCGCGGGACTACTGGCCTTGGGCGGGCTTTTCCTGGTGACTCGTGCAGGCGCTTGCTCAGCCGCTGGTGCGGGCTCCTCCGGTTGTCTCAGTGTGCGCAAAAACATGTTTCTTACCTCACGCACGTGGTCATCGATTGTCTCGGGTGACCAATCGCTCGTGTCTACCGGTGGCAGTACGTCAACTTCCACTCGGGCTGGTCGAAACACAAAATCGCCCTTCGGTGCGACATCCCCTGCATTGTGAATAACGATAGGGACCATCGGCACGCCCGCCTGTATGGCCAGATGAAACGCCCCTTTCTTGAACGGAGCCAGATTGGGAGAGACGGTGCGTGTGCCCTCTGGAGCCAGGGCAACCGACTTGCCCTCGTCGCGCATTGCATCTACGAGTGGACGCATCGCCTCGATGGCCGAGCTCGCATTCTTACGGTCGATCATGACGACGCCACCCAGCTCAAGTACTTTGCCAATCACCGGCATCTTCTTGATTTCCTGTTTGCCGACGCCAGCCATATCGCGGCGCAGCAACTTTGCGCAGATGACGACGTCAGCTTTACTCTGGTGATTGAAGATGAAGACCGCCGGCCTGTTGGACCAGATGTGTTCCTCGCCGCGGACCTTAAGATCCAGATTGATCAGCGCGCTTGCGGTCTCCGCAAAGAGAGAGATCGAGAAGTTTGTGGCATCACGCCTCGATCCGGTTAGCGCGTAAATCGGTAAGCCGGCCATGAAGGTGGGTACCAGACTGATAGTTGCAGCCACCGAGCGAACATACTGATTCAGCGTTGGCCGGCCGCGGCTGCCAAAGTCGGCTGCGGGCCAGTTATAGTCTTTGGCCACCGCTCGCAGTTTGGAGCTCGGATTTAAAGCGACAGGGTTTCCGATACGCTCTAACAGCAATTGATCATCCGTGCTGTCGGAATAGAAAAACCCATCATCCAGATCTGCGTTAACGCTTTCGGCAAGCACCTCGGCGGCATCGACTTTTCCCTGACCAAAGCAGGTCGGACGGATCACGCTGCCGGTGAACTTGCCGTTTTCTACCTCGACCTGAGTGCAAAGCACATTCTCAATTCCGAGATCAGCCGCCGCCGGCTCAACCTGATAAGGCGTTGCCGATGAAATAATGGCAACGGTGTGACCCTTCCGCTGGTGGGCCTGAATCAGCTTGCGCGATTCCGGATAAACAAGACGGGATATCTGCCTGGTGAATAGATCCTCGCCCAGCTCGACATACGTTTCTTCTTCGATGCCGCGCATAAACTGGGTCGTAATCGTCATCATGCCGGAGAAGCTGATGTTACCCAGACCAAAGCTGGTCATAGCGGCCGTCAGCTCAACAAACTCCCGAGCGCTCAGATCCCCGCGACGAAGCTGTTCGCGTATAAAAGCGATTGCGGAGTAACCCGAGATAATGGTCCCGTCGAAGTCGAAGATCGCGCAGATTTGCGGTCCGTCGGGCGCTTCGTCGATCGCCGTGAGCAGCGATTTGAGCGGCGTGCTCATGAATACCTCGCATTGATGTTCACTGTTATCTGTCCGGACTTTACCACGGTGTATCCGATTATCCGGTGTTTGTGCGGTCGTCGTCGCTTGCGACGTTGCACCCGTGGCTTGGTAGACTCAGCGTCTTCTCGCACTGGGCGGAAGACTCGTTTGCCCGTAGCGAATCATTCAGGCTCTGCCGGGCTCCTAGGTTGCAAATTCGCGGTCCTGGCCAGGTGTGGCTTCGGAATTTGGCGACAGCCTGATTATCGCGGGGAGCGCATGACAAATCGTCCGGGCCGATACAGACGTCGATTGGCATAACCGATCAATGATGCCGCGTCTGTGGGTGCTTCTTCTGATCATCGTTTGCCTCGTGTCGCTGAGTCTGCGCTGGGTGTCGGCGCGACACTATGGCCAGGACTGGTTTTCCAGCGGGGGCTTTACGCTCGTCAATTTTGATGAAGGCGGAAGTTGCCGGGCGCAGCTTGGGAGCTTTCCCTATTCCACGTTCGTAGGTAAGAAAACCATCGCTTTGGCCTCTTTTTTCGGCCACAGCCCACCTTCGTCTTTACAAACAGGTGAATCGTTACAGTCCGGTACAGATGAAGCCACGTCGGGTTCGCCCGGGGTAGGGTCCGTCGATGCGCAGGCGCGTCGCTACTGCCACGGCGAAGCGCACCTGCTGGTTGCCCGTGGCTTATCTGCCTGGGCCGGCGCTGCAACTGTACTCCTCACCGCATTAATCACCCTGCAGTTGCTGCCCGGGAGGCACGGTACGGCACTGACTGCAGCGGCCATGCTCAGCCTGTCGGGCTGGCATATTAGTGAGTCGATGGTTGGTACTGTCGATGCGGTTTCGTGTTTCTTTATCTACGCTTTTTTTTCCGGATCCTTACTCGCGTTGCATCGGGGTCGCCGCTACTGGTGGCTGGTGCCACCCCTTCTACTCGCTGCTATCTGGACGAAGTACTGGGTGTTCGCTTTGCTGGCTTCACCGGCGTTTTTGCCTATTCACCTGCGCATGAGGATGCTTGGCGGCATCAGTCTTGCGCGCCTGTTTTTTATTGTTGTCGTTTTCACTGCGACGGCGGCGGTTGCGACCAATTCCGGCACTCCGGAAACACTTAAGCTCCTTTGCCCATTTGCACTCTACCTTACGATTCCCTGGGCTCGCTTGGGCCTGGCGCACAGATTGTTGTGGCTCGCGATACCTTTCGTAATCCTGATTGCCCTGCAGATACCGCTGTTTGAGGCCTATAGCACCGGCTCCCTGACCGGTCGGTTTGGCACGGACTACGGCGCGATCGGTTCTCACAAATATGTGCGAAACCTACTCAATCTTCCTCTGGTGTTATTGATCGGACTTGGGATACCCGGATTCCTGGCGATGGGATGGGGAGGGTTTCAACTGCTGCGGGAGCGATCCATCGATCACTATTGGCTACCGTTACTCCCCTTGCTGGGGTTCGCGCTGTATATGGCGAGTCTCGCGCCAGTCACTTACTACCGGCACTACCTGCCGCTACTGCCCGCGGCGTGTATCGCGGCGGCGGTAGGATTGCACTCACTTCCGGAGCGCGTGCGCAGCACCGCTATTGTCCTGTGTCTGTTTTGGCAAAGCGCCCTGGGCTGGGATCTGGCGAGCGACTACCACTTGGATCCGCGCAGGCAGCTGCCCGCCCTCCTGGCGCGCGAGCAGCCGAGCACGCTGTTGAGTAGCTTTTATGTGAATCCGCCGGCTAATGGTGTCTATACGCGACGTCTGCTGCGGATACCGCCGGATCCGCAACCTCTGCTTGATGCGTACCCCAATGCGATACTCGTGCTTAGCGAAAACTGGTACGACACCGCGTTCGCAAACGAACTCAACGGTCCAGTTGTCGATGACGTCGAACGGCTCATAAAGACGCAGCCCATGGCGGTCGATTTTTACCGCCGAGCTATCGATGGCTCCTATCCGGGACTTGCCAGAGTTGCGACGCTCACCGCACCTACGTTGATGCCTGAACTCGCATTGCACAAAGCTTTCTACGGTAGCTTCACCCAGTTTGTTGGCGATCTGCAGGTGTTCAGGGTGAGCCCATGAGCGACCATCCGCAGGTAGCGCTGCAGCGCACGCTCTACGATTCCACTAATCCCACGCGCCGTTACCTTCATCAATGTCGCCGCGAGTGGGTGGAGGGTGCACTTGAGCGGGTGTTCGACCGAAGACGAGTGCAAGTTTCGCTGGATGTTGGTCCCGGCTCTGGCATCTATACCCGACTGCTCGCCAGAAACTCTGAGCTGGTGCTGGCCTTCGATCTGGAGAGCTTTCATTTGCAGAAGCTGCGCGAGCTCTCCGTGACTTCGGAGCAGCGCGACCGCATCAACCTGATCCAGGGCAATGTCGATCAGCTGCCGATTGCGAGTGGTTGCGTCGACGTGATTCTGTGCTCCGAAGTTATAGAGCACATACCCTCGTCTGTTCCCGTCATAAAGAGACTGTGCACGGCGCTTCAAGATAACGGAGTGCTCATTCTCACGACGCCGCAGCCCCACAGTCCGTTGGAGTTGCTCGGGAGGTTTGTTTACCGACAGCCATTTCTTGGGTTTCTGAGGGCGCTGTACCGTGAACCGGTGGAGCCGACGGGGCATATCAATCTTCAATCAGAAGACCAGCTGCGCCGGACGTTTGCCGATGCCGGTCTGCAAATAGCCGAGGCCCGGAAGCTCGCACTCTATTTGCCAGTGCTTGCCGAGCTCGGCGGTCGCTGGGGAGCGCGCGTGCTGCAGTGGGCAAGTGTGCGAATCGAGGGAACCGTACTCGCCGGTCTTTTGTGGACTCAGTGTTACGTGCTGGTCAAAGTAAAAAACCGGTCCTGAAAAAGCCGCGCTCAATCGACACGCTGATTGGTCTATCCTTCGCTCCTGATAAAAATATAACTACCTATCGCCAGCCAGCGTGACCGCGCGCTTCGAGGCGATGCGAAGCAGGGAGATCGCAATGAACTACTTTCTGACCGGTGGCACCGGATTTATTGGACGTTTTCTGGTGCCAAAACTTCTGGACCGGGGAGCAACGGTGTACCTGCTCGTGCGACGCGAGTCGATGCCCAAGCTCGAGGCGCTGCGCGACCTGTGGGGAGCGGATGATGACCAGGTCATCGCGGTCGAGGGCGATCTCACGAAAAACCGGCTTGGGGTAAAGCCCGCCTGGATACGAAAACACGCGGGCAACATCAGACACTTCTTTCATCTCGCCGCGATCTACGATATGCAGGCCGACGCCGAGAGCCAGCGCGCCAGCAACGTGAACGGGACCAAGCAGGCCCTGGCGCTTGCACGCGCGCTGAAGGCCGGCTGTTTCCACCATGTATCTTCCATCGCCGCGGCCGGGTTGTATGAGGGCACGTTTACCGAGGATATGTTCGAGGAGGCCGGCGATCTCGATCATCCTTACTTTTTGACCAAACACGAATCAGAAGGGCTCGTTCGCAAAGAGAAAGAGCTCAAGTGGCGCATCTATCGCCCGGGCATGGTGGTCGGCCACAGCGAGACCGGTGAGATGGATAAGGTCGATGGGCCCTACTATTTTTTCGAGTTGCTAAGAAATATCAGCAAAGTCACTCCCGAAGGACTGCCGTTGGTGATGAACAAAGCTGGCCTGTTGAACATCGTGCCGGTCGACTTCGTCGTGAACGCGATGGATCATCTTGCGCACCTGCGGGGGCAGGACAACCAGTGCTTTTTTCTCACCGACCCCGAAGGCGTACGGGTGGGCGAGCTGCTCGAGACTATGCTGCAGGCCGCGCATGGACCCAAGCTCCGGGCCCTCAATATCCGCGCACTTGATAAGGCCACCAAACTGGCTGGAGACGGCATCGGAAAAATTACTCCCATCAAGGCGCTGGGCAGTCGCGCGGTTAAGCGGCTCGGTATTCCTCCGCAAGTCCTTGCTTATGTGAACTATCCGACACGTTTTGATTCGCGCAAAACGCAGGCGTTGCTCGCCAAAGCCGACATCAGTTGTCCCCCCATCGAAAGCTACGCCAAGGTCATCTGGGATTACTGGTTGCACTTTCTCAGGCCCGATAAGCGCTCGCTGGTCAGCGAGGTGGACGGCATGTTCAATCAGATGATTGGGCGCCCGACCCTCGCTGCTCTGCGTCGCCAGGTGAAGGAAAAAGTCGTTGTCGTCACCGGAGCGACCAGTGGCATCGGCAAGGAGTGCGCGCTGCGTCTGGCTCGCGCCGATGCGACGGTTGTCTTGGTCGCACGAACCGTCGAGAAGCTCGATGAAACCCTGAAGGAGATCAAGAAGACCGGCGGCAAGGCCAAGGTCTACTCCTGCGATGTATCATCCGAGAAAGACTGCGAAAAACTGGTGCGGTCAGTGCTGCGCGATCATGGCCAGGTTGATGTTCTGATCAACAATGCGGGTCGATCAATTCGCCGTTCGGTGCGCCACAGCTATGATCGGTTCCATGACTTCGAGCGAACCATGGATCTCAACTACTTTGGTGCGCTGCGTCTGATTCTGGGCTTCTTGCCGAGCATGGAAGAGTCCGAGAGCGGTCACATCATCAACATCTCGTCGATTGGGGTGCTGGCCAGCCCGCCACGCTTCTCGGCCTACGTCGCCTCGAAGGCGGCACTCGATGCGTTCAGCTACTGTGCTGCACCCGAGTATGCGGCTCAGAACATCTCTTTTACGACGATTCACATGCCACTCGTGCGCACTCCCATGATCGCGCCCACCACTTTATATAAGGCGTTTCCCACTCTGTCGCCGGAGCAGGCTCGCGATCTGGTGATGAAGTCGATTATCTCGCAGCCCAAGCGCGTATCTACTGGGCTCGGCGTTACCGGTGCCGTCGCGCAAGCCACCCTCCCGGGCGTGACCGAGGCCTTCTTGAGCCAGGCGTATGCGCTGTTCCCCGATTCAGCCGCAGCCCGTGGACTGACCGAGGAGCAGGCCGCTGCCGAGCGCGCCGAACTGCCATCGAACAAGTTGGAGCTCGCCCAGAAGCTCTTTGTTCAGGTCATGCGCGGCGTCCACTGGTAGTAGCTATTCGATGAACACGGCGACAACGCAGTCCGAGCTTATGCTGCTTAGCGTCGTCGTGCCTGTTTTCAACGAACGCGACTCGCTGCCGCTGTTTCATGATCGCCTAACGGCGGTGCTTGATGGCTTGCCGCTTCGCAGCGCGATTTTGTTTATCGATGATGGCAGTACAGATGAATCGGCCAAAGTCCTGGAGAGCATCAGCGCGAGTGACTCTCGGGTGACGGTCCTGCGACTGTCGAGGAACTTCGGCAAGGAAGCGGCGATGTCGGCTGGCCTTGATCACGCGCCGGGCGATGCCGTGGTCATTATCGATGCTGATCTGCAGGATCCACCCGAGCTCATTGCAGACTTCGTCGAGCACTGGCGGCAGGGTTTTGATGTGGTCTATGCCCGTCGCGAATCCCGCGTCGGGGATAGCTGGTTGAAGCGTAGTAGCGCCGCCATGTTCTATCGGCTGCTGGATCGCGTGGCCGAGGTGCCCATCCCCAGAGACACCGGCGACTTCCGCCTCCTGAGTCGCCGGGCGGTAGACGCGCTGGTGAAGCTTCGCGAACAGCATCGTTACATGAAAGGCCTGTATGCGTGGGTGGGTTTCCCGCAAAAGGCTATCGACTATGCGCGTGAGCCGCGGCAGCGCGGCAAGAGCAAGTGGGATTTCTGGCGACTGTGGAATCTGGCGCTGGAGGGAATCACTTCTTTTTCTGCGGCGCCGCTGAAACTGGCAACGCTCCTCGGGCTCGCCACATCGCTGTTTGCGTTTGTGTACGGCTCCTACTTTCTCCTGCGCACCTTGCTCTTTGGAAACCCTATCCCCGGCTATCCGTCGCTCATGGTCATTATTTTGTTTCTGGGCGGTGTGCAGCTGGTCTGTCTGGGTATCATCGGTGAATATCTGGCGCGCACCTACGGAGAAAGTAAGGGTCGGTCCGTCTACGTGGTGATGGAACACCACCCGCCAAGATCTCTCGATAACACCGACGCTACAAACGAGACACCGAGCGCCGTCATTGATGCCGACTGAGGCGCGTTCCCGCTTCCTTCCCATCATCTGGTTGACGGCCGGGGTGCTGCTGTATTGGTCCTGCGGCTACACCGAGATGATGGGCTCCGATCTGTGGTGGCACATCGCCGGTGGTCGGGAAGTAATACAGACCTCCACGGTGTGGCTGCGCGATACCTGGTCCTTCACCGAGGCAGGCAGTCGTTGGCACAACCATGAGTGGCTCGCCGATCTGGTGTTTTATGGCTGGGTTCAGGCCTTTGGTCTGTACACGCTGGTGTACTGGAAATGGGCCGTTGTTGTTGCGACGTTCCTGATTCTGCAGCGCGTGCTGTTTCGTACGCACGGCAATCATGCTGCCGCGTTTTTGAGCACGGCGCTCGCAGCGCTGATCGCAGCACCTTTCATCGATATTAGGCCCCACCTCTACACGCTGCTCGGCGTCAGCGTGCTTCTCTTAGTAGCCTATCGCCGCACGCCGAAGCTCTGGCAGCTTTTGCTGTTGTTCCTGGTCTGGGTCAATCTGCACGGCGGATTTATTTTTGGCTTGATGCTGCTTGGCATCTTGCTGCTGCCCGCTTGCGATTTGTGGCCGGCCTCGCGGGCGCTCGTGCGGGAGCAATCTGATGAAGCTGAGAAACCGCGTTCTCCCAACCAATTGCCATGGCACGGCTCGCGTCCTGGGTTCAGAACAGCATCGATCATGTTATTGGCTGTGCTGCTCATCTGTCTGGCCAATCCCAGCGGTATTCAGGTATTTGTGCTACCGCTGACCTACGCACTTGACGGCGACTCGCCGTACCGTGGTCTTGGTGAGTGGATCACGCCGTTTAAGAGCGGCGGGATCGTCTCGCCGATGTATCCCTATACCCTGGTAATCGCCGCGTCGTTGGCTCTCGCCTGGGTTCTGCCCTTTGTGCGTCGCCGTATTCCGGTGCAGCCGGAAGCTCTGGGGTTTACGATGCTGACCGCTGCTATGTCGATGACCAGCCGTCGCTTTATCGTGCTGTGGGCCTTTGGGTTTGCACTGCTGGTCGCGCCCTACCTGGCTTACCTGCTGCGCCAGACATTCGTGCAGAAGTTAGCCCCCGCCGCGGCAGTGGCTGCGGTGCTCTGGGGAGCCATTCGCCTCGCACCGTATCCGGTTAGGCCAGATGTGGCCTTTCACTTTCTTGTGGCTGAGTACGCGTTCCCCCATGCAATCGCCGACTACATCGAGAAGAACCGCTTGAGCGGCAAAGTCTTTGCGTATTACAACTGGGGTGGCTTTCTCCACTGGCGGACGGATGGGGCCATGCAGGTCTACATCGATGGCAGGGCGAACACGCTGTTTGATGATGAGACCTACCTTACCTATCTGCAGGTGCTGCGCGGCCGAGGCCGCTGGCTTCAGAAGCTCGAGGCCACCGGAGTCGACTACGTGATCTGGCCTCGCTCGAGGGGCGGCCGCAAACGGATCCGCGCTCTGCGCGGGAGTGGCCGCTGGATTCGTCTCTACCGAGATTCCCGCGGTGAACTACTGGTGCGCAAGGGCGTCGAACTACCACCCACTATGCGGATTCCGAGCGGCACCGTCGCCGCTGCGCTCGCAAGGACCTACTCCTACAGTCAGGACGGAGACATGGAAAGCACCCTACTGTCAGCGACCCGGGCTCATGATCTGCGCCCCTGGGACAAAGACGCCTGCAGCTGGAAGCGACGGGCGCTGCAACTCGTGCAGCGCGGCCAGGAAGCCGAAGCGCTGACAGCCAGCTGTGAGCAGTACTTTCCTACCAGCTTTCGCTAGCCCGAAAAATGCACCAGCACGCTCGAGAATCCGGGTTTGGAGCTACGATACAAGGTTCAACTGTTTTTCATGTTTGGTAGCACTTTGTACCCGCGTCCGCTGGCCAGGTTTTCACTTGATCTGGCCCACCCTGACCG
>JBCCPL010000046.1:0-31007 GCA_039111155.1 Pseudomonadota bacterium
CCGTCGGTGCTGCATCTGCAGGAACGGGCGGCATCAGCGATAAAAGCCAGATGAAGAGAAGCGGAGAGTTTCGGCATAACGTGGGCATTGGGTAAGGCGGCGGCTCAGATTCATGCGCGGACTTTATCCTGCATTGACCGGCGATACGACAGGTAAGTTGGTACGCTGCACCGGCCTGGGATGCGGGAGATTATCCGCTGGCGTTCGGGCTCTATCGTAATAGCGATCTGCACGGATTTTAGACATTGAACTTTCTAGCGCACGCTCTGTTGTCTGAGCCTTACGCCTACAGCATCATAGGCAATGTCTCCGGCGATTTTGTAAAAGGGACCCTGGCATCGTCGGCGCTGCATCCCCGGGTGATTGATGGTGTGCGACGACATCGAAGGATCGATGTGCTTACAGACGCCCAGCCGCAGTACCGGTACTTGCGGGGTCGTTTTCAGCATTCCCATCGACGCTACCACGGGCTGGTTCTGGATGTGTTACTCGACCATTTGCTGCTCAAACACTGGGACCGAATCTCTTCATGGAAGCCTGAAGCATTCATCGAAGCGACCTACCAGACACTGCACGATCACCGGGATCTGTTGCCACCCGCGTTTTCTTCCCTGCTGCCACGCATGATTGCCGCAGACTGGCTACGGGCACCGCTGACGGTCGAAGGGCTGGAACGGTCCGTTTATCGGCTGTCGCAACGACTGAAAAAGCCCGTCGATCTCGTGAGTGCGATACCCTTGCTCTCGAACGACAGCGACGTGGAGCTTCGTCTCCTTCGGGCGTTCAGCGAAGTACAGTGGGTGATCGAGGACGCACGTTCGACTCCCTTAGATCTTCGACAGACCGCATCGACGGTTTTCACTCGATGCAATGTTCCCTGAAAGATGGACATCAATATGATCGTCACAGCTGAGCTTAGCTTGTATCCCCTGGCGGACGACTATCTCCGCACGATAAAAGCGTTTATCGAGAATCTGAATGAACAAGCTGGGTTAACGGTTGTCACCAACGCGATGAGCACCCAGATCCGCGGTGAGTCGCCGGTGGTGTTCCGCGCAGTTGAGCAGCTGCTCAACCGGAGCGCTGAGCAGTTTGAGGATCAGGTACTGGTGTGCAAGTTCATTCCAAAACCGCTTGCGATTGATGCTGAGGTAGAGCTCTAACGCTCCGCCTGCGTAACACACTTCAGGCTCGATGGATCGTCCTCCACTGGCGATCTTAAGCTCTCGCACCTCGCGTACAATTCGTCGCCATGCCGAATTCATTGATCCACATCCGCCGCGGAGTATGGGACACGCTCCCTCTGTTTGTTCCCGCTCTACCGTTCGCTCTTGTGTTCGGTGTTGTTGTGGCCGACTCTGGCGTAGCGCACTTAGTCGGCTGGAGCACATCTCCACTCATTTTCGGTGGCGCTGCGCAGATGACCTTTCTGAGCCTGGTGGGTGAGGGGGCGTCACTTGCGGCAGCGGTCAGCGCCGCGCTGATCATCGGTGCTCGCCATCTGCTGTACTCCGTCACTCTGGCACCGCGCTTTCGTGCTCAGCCGCGGTGGTTTCGCTGGTTGGGGTCCTATGTGCTGATAGACCAGGTATTCGCGCTTGCGGTACTGCGAAAAGAGCTCGACGATCGGTCATTTCGCATTTACTACCTCACGGTCGGATTTGCTTTCTGGTCGCTCTGGCTTGTCTCGACCATGATAGGGATTTTTCTTGGGCCGCTGATTCCCGGCGACTGGGGTTTGACCTTCGCAGCCCCAGTACTGTTCGTGGGTCTGATGGTGGCCACTATCGATCGATGGGAGAAACTGGCGGCCGCCGCCGTCGCTGGGGCTTTGGTTGTCCTCTTTTCCGGAATGCCCAATAAATCGGGCCTGCTCGTAGGGGCGCTGGCAGGCGTGGCGGTTGGCGTTCTCCTTGAGCTTCGGCCGCTACGGTCAGGTCCCAAGTCGTGATGATGCTGGCAATTCTGCTGGCAGGAGCCGGTACCTATCTCAGCCGCGCGCTGTTCATCGTGGCGCTCGCGGATCGGCAGTTTCCCAAACTGGCGCTCCGCGCCCTTGAATACGTGGCGCCGTGCGTCATGGCAGCACTGATCGTTACTCTGCTTACCGGAAATGACGGAGTCGTGCATATCGGTACGCCCGAGGTGTTGGGTTTGAGCGGCGCGGCGGCGGTCATCTGGAGAACGCGAAACCACGTGTATGCACTCGGTGTCGGTATGGGGGTTTTCTGGCTGGTGCGAGCGTTGATATAGAGGTTCGCTTACGCTCCCGATCAAAAAGGCCCCATGGCCGGCGCACCGAGGCCCCAGAACCCGCTCCACAGTTGCTCACCGAGCAAGAAGAACACCGCATCGCCGTCCAGTATGCCCCGCGGGCGGAGTTCGAATGGCTGCGCATCGGTGACGCGCAGTACACCCGTTGCCACAAGGCTCGCAGATGCCGCGCTCTCCTTGCCCCGGATCTCAAACATGTGAAGTTGCTCTTCCTGCGCGAAAAACTCTTCTTCGTCCTGAGCAATGCCGACCGACATAGGCACGGTGACGCGATCTACTCCAACGGCGCCTCCGTTTAAATAGGTAAATGCACGGCGATCGTAGCGTGCCTCAGTCCATGACCAAGCCGATCCCTCGGCTAATGTGAGCGTGCCCCGACTCTGCGGTGCGCTCGCATCGCTTACATCAAAGAGCTCTAATTTAACCTGGCCTTCAGCGTCGGCGCCGAGACCCAATAGCAGACTCTCGCTAACGGGGTGAAGTAAATCGGAAAACCCAGGAACCTCCAGCTCTCCGGCTATCGATGGTGCCGATGGATCCGAAAGATCGACCACGTAGAGCGGGTCGATCTGTTCAAAAGTCACCAGGTAGGCCCGATCACCTAAAAACCGCACGCCGAACAGATCTTCATTTGGTTTTCCGATCGGTGGGCTTGAGTCGTCGGATGGTAGACGGGCCAACTCCACCAAGGCGGCTTCGTTGGCGCTCGGTCGTAACGTGTACAGGTAATGATCGAAGCGATCGTCTTCGTTCTCCCGATCCCAGCGAGTGGTGACCATTCGCAGCACATCGTCGTGCTCGCTCATGCGAAAATCCGCCTGGCCTCTTGCTACCAGCGAGCCTGCAACTCGCGCCGAACCACGATAGCTAATCTCGGTGTTCAGATCGAACCGGTGAACTATGCTGTCGATCGCATCGGGAGCGTCATATACCGTCTGCGCCAGATAGACCGACCCTGGGGCGACGTACACGCCGTCCGTGGCTTCCGCGTAACAGCGGGCGTCGGCCAGCGATGGGTTTGCGAGGTCGATCATGATGATGGTCGTGAGAATCGGGTACCCGGTGGCGTCCGGTGCGATCGGGTGCTCCGGATTGGTAACCAGACAGTCGCTCTCGCTCAGCAGATCCGGGGCATCTTCGTTATTGACGCGTACACCCGGGAGCAGGTCTGTGGCCGACACGTTTTCGAGGACAGCCTGGTTGGTTGCCTGTACCTCAGGATCGGTACTTCCGGGAAACAGGTTATCAATCTGCGGGTAGTGTCGTGACACCAATAGAACACGCGAACCGATTTGACGACCGGTGACCAAGGCACCCTCAAGACTCATGCTCCAGGTGAGCGTGGGGCGCACCGGGTCTGACAGGTCGAAAAGCTGTAGCCCCACCGTTTGCGACTCCCAGGCAGGCAGCGACGAAAACTGATCGCCGTGGTAGCCCCACCAGGCTGTACTGGTGACAGCCATGAGTTGGCTGTCGTTGCTGAAGAGGCCCTCAACGCTCGCATCGTCGGCCAGCTCAATAGAGCCGATCTGCTCCGCGGTGGCAGCATTGGTATTGGTCCTCAGTATTCGGATCTGTCGCGGACCGCGGGGCGGTGGTGGTGCAATGGACAATCCTTCAGCGACCGGCTCCACCTCAAAACAGCACGCAGCACCGCGGGTAGGAGCAATAAACATGTGTTTGCCGTCGTACTTGACAAAGTCGAGTTCGTCGACGTTGGCCTCAAGGCGATAGGTCGTCGTAAATCCGCCGCCATCAGCTTCAAGGGCCGGCGCACCGGGGGTGAAGCCTGCACCGCCATCGTCAGTAACCGGTGCCTGTGCCGACGCAATGGCGCGTCGGAATCCACTGGCCAGCCCGTCGGTCGGTGACGGTGCTATGAGCAGGGGGCCAGGGCCTGGCGGCGCAGCGGCGGGGGGTGGAGGGGATGCAGCGGGTGTGCTTCCGCCCCCTCCGCCGCCGCTACAGGCGCATAGTACGAAGCTGAGCGTTGCGGCAAGGGCCAATCTCAGCAATGGCTTGGCTCCAGGGATGAAAGCCCCATTGAATACGGTCACAGGCGCCGAAACACTCATCACGCGTGGCTCCTCCAACAGAGCATCGGGAAGTTCACTTTCGGTTCGTTCGGTGTTTTTGGGTATCGTGGGAGCATAGCGCTACCTCTTTCTTGCGCCAGGATAAAACAGGTTCACTGAGCGGGAACCGGGTCATCTCCGTTAGGTAACTAATTAACGGTACCGGAGCATCGGTATTCCGTTGCAGAACAAAGGGTCATATTAAGTTCATGCATTTTCCCAGGATTCTGGATCCACGAGCGTGCTATGCGTGAAACCTGCTGTAAGAAATCATCGTGGAGTCTGGCTGGCGCACTTACTACTTATGCCATGTCTGGTCGGCTACGGAGTTTGCCACCAGTGCAATGGGTTCGGGTGGTGAAGCAATGCGCGTTTGCCATGGCAGGGGATCAGATACTGGTTGCGCTCTGTACACCGGTTCTCGTAGTGATCGGCAAAAACGTGATCGGCAAAAAAAGCCGCGAATACTCGCGGCTTGTACGAAGTTAGATCAGCGTCTAACTGGAACCTACCGGGACACAGTCTTTCTGCCCCAGACACGCATCGATTTCCCCTGCGTGATCATCCTCGGCCTTCTCATCCCACCCGTCAACCGGTGCAGCCGAAGCGGCCCGAGTGGCGTGTTCTACACGAAGTTGCGCGCTCAGTCCCCAAAGGATCATCGCGAACAACGGCGCAAACACGGCGGCTAGAACCAGCATTGTATTCGCGCTGCCGTACTTATCCAGCGACCACCCCAGGACTGGCCCCGAGGCAATAAACGCCGACCGGACCGCCAGACTTACCAGTGAGTTAACCGTTGCCCGGAATTCTCCGGGGATCCGCCGATTAAGCGCGTCGTAAAACAACGTCAGACTCATACCGCGGCTAGCCTGTATGGCAAAGCCAAACATGACGCCGATGCTGCCTCCGATGAGCGCCATGCCCAGCAGCCCGACGATGGGTAGAACCGCCGTGCATAGCAGCAAGACCCGCCAGCCGTACCTGGACTCCAGTAGTCCTGCATAGCGGGCCGCAACGCTTACTGTCAGGGCAAAAGCTGCCCAGATATAGCCGAAGTGCGACACGGCGATTCCCTGGGATTGCCAGAAGTGCTGGTATATCCAGAACGCATACAGCGCTAACAGTCCGAACGCACCGATTGCGAAGGTAATCCACAACAGAATCGGCTTGCCCCGAATCAGCAGATTTACGATAGCCCTGGCATTGGATCCGTGGCCCTGATCGTTGATCCCTCGTGGAGACTCGATCAGAAGCGGGCTCAGAATCATCGGAACCAGTCCAATCGCTGCCTGCGCGGCGATAAGTAATCGCATATCACCTATGCCCAAAACGAATGCGGCACCAAGGCCGGCAAAGCCGGAGGCCGCTGCTTCAACGGCAATCAGCCGGCTAAGCGAACGACTGGCGTCCGATTGACCGTGATTGTGCGATGCACGAGCCGTCTCTGAATCGTAGAGCAGCGCAAGATCGGCGCCGGACAACATGCTCAGTCCGAGCCCTGCGAGAAACTCAAAGAACAAGAAGTCCGAGAAGCTGTCTGCAAAGAGCAACCAGACGCAGGCCAGCGCATGGAAAGCAGCGCCGGCTGCGATCGCGCGCTGTCGACCCCAGAGATCGGCCAGATATCCGGATGGCACCTCGAAACACGCGATCGTCAGTGCATAAAGCGCCTGAGTCTGCAGGATCTGCGCCATGTTCAGACCGTGTTCCTGGACCATAGGAACGAACACGGGTGTGATCAGCGCAAAGCTGTAGCAAAAGTTGATCGCGTAGATCAGGTTAATGTTGAGTTGCAGCGAGCGGTGCATCGCTAATACCTTTTCCACCGATGCCCCGAATGCTCGTCGCGCTTTTTGTTGGAGGTCCTGGATCTGTCTGTAAAGAGCTAGAAATGGACCATCAAAACGAAAAAGGCCTCCGAGATTCGGGTTCTCGGAGGCCTTTTCTTAAAACATAAATGGTCGTTTTAGAACAATCTTCCTGAACCCTGCCGGCTGTAGCCTTGGGTGTTGCCGAGTATCGTCACTGGCGTTTTTACTCGTGACGGCAGCACGGACAGCACCGGGTTGAATCTCTGTCGCATCACCCGGAGCCGCTCGGCGGGCTTCACGTGGAGTGAACGCTTCGCGCTGCTGTCAGCAAATGGGGCAGATAACGCGTGGACGCAACCACGACCTCGCGCAGCACGCGTTTTGGTGCTCACAAGGCTCTCTTGGCATGGCTGTTGGCGACAGATATTCATCTTTCTGCAGCTTCTCAGTTGCGTCCCGATTACTGGATTTCAGTTGCGTCGACTATCCGACGTCCCAGAACTCATACTATTCCGGGAAACTTGCGAAAGAGCGGTTTTTTATCTGGCTGCCCAGAGTGATAGCGGGCCGGCAGAACTGCGATCTTGGAAACCGCCGTCAAGTTCTCTACCGGTCCAACCCAGGTGAGGTCGTTGTACGTGTTTTACAAGGCTTGCAGATCAGTGGTGTGCGACGAAACGTCTCTTCATCGAAGAAGGTTTACCCCGTTTTTGATAATGCGTACCATTCGCGCTCGTTTATTCTGAGAAAGTGGCTATGAATCAGACTGAAATGATTTCGCTGCCCGGTATCGTGCGGGACGGTGGTCGAGCTTTGCTGGCATCGATCATGACCTTAGTTCTTTCCCAGGCAGCACTGGCGAACGGACCCATCGGTGAGCATGTCAACGACCTGCAGGGTCACCTTGATGAGTACGCAGAAGAAGTGACCTGGTTGATCGGCAAGGTCGATGGCATTGTCTCCGAGTATCAAAGCGGCGGGCTGGAGGCGGCCAAACCCGAGGCGGTGGTGGATCACTGGGAAGCGGTTAAGTTTCACGCCGCCATCGAGACGAACTACATTCCGCTGTACGCGTCGATTTGGCAGGGTTTGTTTGGCGTGCGGGGCGCGATCGAAGCAGAGCAGTCCCTGAGCGATGTACGCGCCCAGCAGGCGACGCTGGAGCAGACCCTCTATCAGGCGCTGGGCGCTGTAAAAATGGCGGCGAAGTTTCAAGCCTCGGGCGCGCCGGTTGCGGCAGACGAAGGAGAGGCTCTTTCGCCTGCGGCAACGCTTAATTTGGTCAATGAGCGCCTGGACCGGGTTGTCGCCAAGTATGCTGAGCGTTTGGGTGACGAGGCGATTGAGATTGTGCAGGACACCTATCTCAGTCTCTTCGAGGGCGTGGAGGGCGCAATCATCGAACAGGACGCCGACCTGGTCGAGGATCTTGAGATTGACTTCAACGTCACGCTCCCGAAAGCAATTCAGGATGGTAAGAGCGTCGACGCGGTTCGCGAGGTCGTCTCGATAATGCACGGCAAAGTTGACCGCGCAAAAGTACTGATCGCCGATGCGGAGAAGTCCCGTTCCAGTGTGTTCTGACGCCTGCCGCCTATGCGCAGTCCGACTTCTGAGCTCATTGCGAGGTCGAAAGATATGGGCCTGAGCCGCAGAGGCTTCGTGGGGCGCGTTGCTCAATCGGCGTTGATGCTGTCGGGCGCTGGGCTGGTGCCGTGGGGAGCGGCGAGTGCGCAGGCTGAGTCTGTGAAAAACCTGCCAGCGCTTGAGGGTGAACTTACCCTCTATCTGGGGCGCGGTGAGGGCGGTCTCTACGAGAACGTGCTCGCGGCGATAGAAGAGCGCAATCCGCAACTCAAACTAGGGGTACGCCGTGGGCCGACTGCGGCATTGGCTAACGCCATCGTCGCTGAGCAACAGGCGGGCATCGCACGCGCAGATCTGTTCTGGGCTATCGATGCCGGCGCCATAGGCATGGTGGCCGCAGCGAAGAAACCCGCGTCCCTGCCCTCAGATCTGCTCAATCTCCTGAAACCGGAGTTCAGGTATGAGACCTGGTCCCCGGTCACCGGACGGATTCGCACGCTCCCCTACAATCCGGACACCGTCTCGGCTGCGGATTTGCCGAAGGACGTAATGACGCTTCCGGACACGGACCTGCGTGTTGGCTGGGCGCCGGCCTACGCCTCCTTTCAGTCCTTCGTTACGGCGATGCGGGTTCTTGAAGGTGATCGTGCCACGCGAGATTGGCTGCGGGCTATGGATAAGAAAGCCCGGCGCTACGCCGGTGAGCTGGGCGTCGTGTTGGGGGTAGAACGATCAGAAGTCGATTTCGGATTCGCCAATCACTACTACACGCTACGCTTGAAGTCCGGTAAGCCGGATGCGCGGGTGCAGCTCGCGTTCACCGATGACGACGCCGGCTGTCTGGTCAATGCCAGTGGCGTAGTGGTGCTCAATGAAAAACAACTGGCTCTTAATTTTCTTCGCTATCTGCTGAGTGAAGAGGTTCAGGCGTATCTCGCCCGGGAAGCATTCGAGCTACCGATGATCGCCGGAGTGGCGCCTCCCGCCGGTCTAGAGCAACTCTCGGCCGTGAATTCACCGCGCGTGGATTTAACCCAACTCGCCGATCTCCGTCCCACGCTCAACCTCATGCGCGACGTGGGGGTTTTGTAACCAACGCTGGTACCGATATCCGGTCGGCATTTCGCTACACTGCGCTTCCTTCAAAGCCCTGTGAACCTTGAGGCGTAAGTGCGCTCGCCGATTGTCTATCTACTTGCTGTTCCGCTGGCCTTGGCCGCCGTAGCACCACTTTTCGTGTTGTTGCAGCTCGCCGACGGGTACATGGCGATTCTGGACGTGCGGAATCTGCAACTGCTCGCCAATACCCTTGCGCTCGCGCTGTTGGCTGGAATCGGGTCTGTTGTGATCGGAGTGCCGCTGGCGTTCTTCACAACCTTCGTACGTTTGCCGCTTGCGAGCCTTTGGCTGGCTCTGTTCGCGGCGCCCCTGGCTATTCCGAGTTATCTGGGTGCGTTTGCGTTCTACGCGGCTTTCGGCCCCGGCGGCGAGATCGAGTCACTACTTGGTCTGGCAACCCCCAATGTTGGCGGTCTTTGGGGCTGTGCGCTGGTGATTTCGCTTTATACCTACCCGTTTGTCATGCTGGCCACGCGGGCGTCGTTGTTGGGGATGGATGCTAATACGATTCACGCGGCACGTACGCTGGGAGTTCCCCTGCGGCAGTGCCTGGTTCGAGTTGTGCTTCCGCGAGCGGTCCCCAGTATTGCCGCCGGCGCTCTGCTGACTGCGCTCTATGCCGTATCGGATTTCGGAACTCCCGCGATCATGAATTACGATACCTTCACGCGCCTGATCTACGTGGAGTACAACGCTTACGGCCTGTCGCAGGCCGCGCTATTCTCCTTGCAACTGCTCTTACTCGTCGCGTTTTTTCTGTTGCTGGAAGGGCGATTGCGGGCCGTGCCGGAAAAGCCCGGCGAAGTACTCACGTTGCGTGTCTCGCGATCGGAACTATTCCTCACAGCGGCGAGCACTACGCCGGTGCTTTTTCTCTCTCTTGCTTTGCCGCTGGTGATCTTCGCCATCTGGTTGCAGCGCGAAGGTGCCGCTGCCTTCGATCTGTCGATTGCCTGGAACTCCGCCCTGGCGTCGGGCCTCGCCGCTTGCGTAGCCGTGCTGGCTGCGATACCCATTGCGTTGGCGGCGCGCCGTGGCGCCTTTGGGCGCCTTCTGGAACGGGTTACCTTCTTTGGCTTCGGTGTACCCGGAATCGTCATGGGGACTGTACTGGTTTACGTGGGGCTTAGATTCCCTGTGTTGTATCAGACGCTCGCTCTTCTCGTGCTGGCCTATGTCATGCGGTTTTTCTCTCTGGCCGTCAGCGCTACTCGAAGCAGCTTCGAGCAACTGGACGGTAGCTATCAGCACGCGGCACGTCTGCTTGGTGCCGGCAGATTCGAGACGTTTGTGCGGGTGACTCTGCCCATCTCGATCAAGGGCATTCTGGCGGGAGCGGCGCTGGTTTTTCTCGAGGCCATGCGTGAACTACCGGCCACACTGCTATTGGCACCCACCGGATTCGAAACGTTGGCCACCTATCTTTGGCGCGTTTACGAGGCTGGATATTTTGGCCGTGCCGCCCTTCCTTCTCTTCTGTTAATTGTTGTTTCGGCCGCGGGTCTGGTACTGGTGTTGCTGGGGGAAGGCGGTCGCCGAAGAGAGTCTCATGGGGGTGGCGATTCCTCCATCGAAGCGACGGGTGCTGCCGCGTTCCATGATAGTGTCCGCTGATGCTAGAAGTCGTCGATATCAGTGTGGCCTACGACGGCCAGTCGGTACTGCAGGGGCTATCGTTCACCCTCGATAATAACGAGCTCCTGATGCTGGTCGGACCCACCGGCTGTGGGAAGACAACCGTACTTCGGGCGATCGCGGGGCTGGTGGACCTCGAAGCGGGTGAGGTACGCACCCGAGACTGGCAGGCGACCGCTCGTCTAAATATTGCTCCCGATGAACGCCGCCTGGGTATGGTATTTCAGGATTTCGCCCTGTTTCCTCATCTCAGCGTCGCAGACAATGTTGCGTTCAAAGTCAAGAATCTGGCTCTGGCCGATCACTGGATCGACCTGCTCGGCCTGGCCGATAAGCGGCAGCAGAAGCCCGCCCTGCTTTCCGGGGGTGAGAAGCAGCGCGTCGCTTTGGCGCGTACTTTGGCGCACGAGCCGCGCCTCGTCTTACTCGATGAGCCCCTTTCAAATCTCGACGAGGCGTTAAAGGATGAACTGCGCTGGGTAATACGCGATAGCCTCAAAGAGGCGGGCGTACCTGCGATCTGGGTAACCCATGATCAGGCCGAGGCGCTTTCAGTGGGCGACCGGTTGGGTGTGCTTCGCGGCGGAGTACTGGAGCAACTGGACACAGCCCAGGAGTGCTTTGCGAATCCCGCCACGCCGTTCGTCGCAGCGTTTCTCGGTGAGGCGAGCTTTGTTCCCGGGCATGGGGACTCGCTGGATGCGTTTGCAGAAACTGAGTTGGGCGTGGTGCCTATCTCGCAGCGGCTGACCGGCGCTCTTCGGGTGCTGTTCAGGCCAGATGATCTATGTATGGAGTCGGCCGACGAGACGAACGCCAGCGTGCGCTGGGCTCGGTATGAAGGTACTTGCTGGTTGTACGGCGCTGAGCTTGATTCCGGTATTCATGTCCAACTTCGCGTCAATCACGAAGAGCGGTATGCCGTTGGCGAACGAGTAAAACTGATCGCCCGGACCGGGGAAAGTCTTGCGGTGTTCCCTTCGAGCGAGCGGCCCTAGGTCACCGGTTTGGTCTAGCTAACCCATTACCAGGTGAGCTCCAGTCGATACGGAACCGTTGCGCACGTTCCGTTGCGCAAGTCCCCTGGCGAAGGTCCTGTTGCAAAGGTCCTGTTGCGAAGATCCTGTTGCGAAGGTCCCGTCGCTACGGTCACGCTACCGGGGTATGTGCATCACAACACGGCCAAGCAGCTGCTTTCGCGAGATTCTTCCCAGCATATCGCTGCTGCTGCTCAGGCGGTTAAGTCCACGCAGTTGGTAGTTGTAATGGTCATCGTGGCCGTCACGTAGTGCCGGTCCTATGCCCCCGACGATGCGCGCGTCTGCATTGACGTTCTCATGGTCAATGCGATCCACGCGTTTCAGTATGGTGCCGAGTCGGGGATGATGGCACACCACATCGTCGCCCACCGCTGGGTTTCGGGGGTGTAAGGGCCAGAATTTGCGATGGTTGCGCCGGGAGTAACGCCGGATGAGGACAAAGTCTCCATCCTTGTACGTAGGAGCCATACTGGCTCCTCGTACGCGGAAGATGTGAAAGCGGCTGAAGCCAAAACTAAAGATGAAATGGCCCTTTCACTAATCTGCTAGAACAGACTCACTAGAGATCGGGGTAGACGAGTTCCAAAGACGGCGGGTAAGGGCATTCCCGACGTTTTACTTCCACGCCCTTCGTTGCCCAGAAGATCTCAGCGAAGCGGTTAACCTTCTCTACCAGCTCCACCGCCTTGTCTCGATCGACGTGCTGCTTACTCGCCGACGCAAGTAACATAATGCTGTGCGACAGATCGTGGATCTCCGGGAACTTCTCCATCTGAGGTGCCTTGAAGTAATCGCCCCAAATTACCCGGACTTCTTCCTTCACCTTCACGCCATGTTCTTCCTTCGTGGCGACGAAGCGAGACATCGAGTTGGCAAAGGCGATGGGATCGTCCGAACCCGAGTCCTTCAGGTCGTGAATCAAATCGACCATGCGCACGATGGTCAGTGCGGCGATCTGCGCACTGATCGGATCGTAGATTTTGCAGGGGATATCGCAGTGCGCATCAGCCGTAGGGATATCGGCCAATTTATCCGCGGCGCTCAATAGTTTGTGCAGCATGACGGGTATCCTAGTTGTCCTGAGAGTTAGAATTTGTTGCGGCGGTCTCGCTACTGTGGGTATTGGTGCGAGTGCTGGTACGTATAGGCGCAGGTTGACGCGACTGTTTGTTGCGCCACGCGACGATACGGCTGGCAATAAATGCCGCCGCAGCGACACTCACTCCGATCACAGCGGCATGATAGAAGAAATGTGCACCAGGATCGGAAAGATGTCCGGGGTGGGCAGTAGCCGTCAACGGCACCATCAACGGCGCCATCAACAAAGTGGCTCCTGCCACTCTTAGTGAGTCACGCTTACTTGGGATTTGAGTCAAAGTCGCTCTCCTTATTTCAGGTCCTTTCAGATCTTTTCAGGTCCGCTGTCGGATCTGTCTGTTCTGGTCCGCGAGCAAGTCTACGCTCACTCCTCATGACCTATCACTTCCAGACAGACCATAACGTAACTCGGAGGCGCAGTGAATCACCAGAGCATCGCCATGGCGAGGTTTTAGCGATGCCCCCTACCCTAAACTCATTCCTCCAAGTATCGTTCGTCCAAGTCAAAAATAGCGGAGATCGAAAGATGATCGGATACACAAGCGTGGGAACCCAAGATTTGGAACGGGCCGCCGCATTCTACGATGCCTTGTTTGAGGAGGTCGGAGGCTCCCGCATGATGGTTGACGAATCTTTCATCGTTTGGAGCAACGAAGGCGAGGGCGGCGCGTTTATGGTCACCTACCCATTTGACAAAGATAGCGCCACCGTCGGCAATGGCGTCATGGTCGCAATCCAGGCCACTTCACCGGAACAGGTCCAGCGAATCTACGAAAAGGCACTGGAACTTGGTGCTTCCGACGAGGGCGCGCCAGGTGATCGCGGCGACAACTTCTACGCGGCCTACTTTCGAGACCTGGATGGGAACAAGCTCAACGCTTTCGCGTTTGTACCCTGATGTCAGTCTTCTAAGAGGTCTGCTCGCTTACTCGAAGTAAAGACCGCTGCTCCTGACTGTGAAACCGACTAGTCAAGAACGCTGCGAGCGTGGGGTTCAGCTTAGGAAGCAGCCCGAGTCTGCAGTGGGTTGGTCCGCTCTTGGGTGTCTTTCTGTTGCTTAGGCAGGGGAGTTAAACACCAGGCCCCCAGGCCCAGGATGAAAAGCGGCAGGAACGATTGAAACGGCCAGAACGGAACCCATAGCTCAAGCTGGGCCGACCAGGCTGGTGCGAGAAGGAAATCGCTTGCATACGTTTCCCAGCTCCGGCCCGTGGCTGCCGAGGTAAGACCGATGCCAATACATGCATAGCCGAGCATGAGCTGCCATATAGCGGGTGCGATTCGGTTTTTGCTTCGGCCTGCACGCAACTTGCCCCAGGCCGCGATCCGTACGGCAAAAGCAAGAAAGCCGGCCCAGTAAAAGAAATAATCCAGCAATCGGGGACTTTCATAGTAGAAAATGTTCCACCAGTACACGCTGAAGGGATAGGCCCATAAGAAGTACATCCCGCTCTTATGAATCAGCTTCCACTGGCTGGCGGTTACGGCCTGGCGTCCGAAGCGAAAAGATGTAGCAACCATCGCCGCCAAAAAAAGGTATCCCGAGCTTCCCTCAAGCTCGTCCCGCAGGTAGTAGATATCGTTGTAGTAGTAATCGATGTGCACGGATGACACTAAAAAAATGAACAGTCCCTGCCAGCCCATCGCTACCGCGAAGACCAGACCCAGTTCCTTACGGTTGCGAAGTAACCAGCGGCTCCACGGCTTATTGAACAGAATCTGCAGGGAAGACGCCGCTAAGGCCAGGTAGATAAAGGGAACGGACCAGCGCACGGAGTAAGAGATCATGTGCGACACATGGGCCGGGTCGGAGAGCGATCCCTTCAGGCACTCAACGATCATCGCCGCGCATACGACGATCGACAAAGACCAGAACAATGGCCAACCTGACGTCAGGGCGCGAACGCTTACTTGAGTCATGGGCGGTGGTTACCTCGAGGTGATCGCGGCGGCGCTGTACTGCTGCATTTAACGCCTAGCGTGGTTCGCTAAAAAAGCGAGCCTATCGGACCGAGTGACGACGCCTGGCCAACAACTCTTAGTATGAAGGTCACCCGCTCGTCGCGTCGTGGGTATCGTAAGCTGCCGGTAGCCCCGCTATCAACGCCTTGGCGCCTTGATTGATAGGGCTCCGTGGCTGCCGTGATGCTGCGGCTGAAATGTACGTTCGTTGACTTTCTTATCAGGCTCTAGCTCATGAATCGGAACCTCAAGAGAGACTCGCTGTTTCGGTCGCTATTGATGAAGGTGCTGGTAAGCATCCCTTGGCTACTATCGCTATACATGCTGTATCACTTTGAGACGGCTGGGGTCTGGGAGCCCGAGACGCCTTACAGAGCGCTACTCTCAGTCGCGGCGTTGGCGGCGGGCCTCGCTCTGTCCTTTCTCTTGCATAAACTCTTAAAACAATAAACCGGAAGCGATACGCAGGTGTTTCTTACCGAACGAGACGTGCTGGAACGCGCGGGACAAATTACGCTTTAAGAAAGCGTGTAAAAAAACATGGGCAGACCAGGGAGTCTGCTCAGTAGACGTCGCGTTGGTAGCGGTGTTCCCCGCGTAACTTTTCCAGGTAAGCCTGCGCGCCATCTTCGTTTGTATCCGCGTGCTTGGCGATCAGGCTTAAGATGGCGTTTTCGACATCACTTGCCATGCGGGTCGCGTCGCCACACACATAGATGGCTGCGCCGTCTTCCAACCACTTAAAGAACTCGGCGCCTTCTTTCTCGATTAAATGCTGCACGTACACCTTCTCGGCGCTGTCCCGCGACCAGGCCAGATCGAGCTTGCTGAGTAGTCCTGACGAGAGCCAGCTATTGATTTGATCCGCATACAGATAGTCGCAGGCTTCATGCTGGTCGCCGAAGAACAGCCAGTTTTTGCCACGCGCACCCTGCACTTCCCGTTCCTCAAGAAACGCACGAAACGGTGCGATACCGGTGCCCGGTCCGATCATGATCAGGGGTGTGTTCGGATCATCAGGAAGATAGAAGTGCGAAGCTTTCTGTACATACACACCTAGCGCGGCCCCCTCAGCCAGCCGGCTACCCAAAAACGTCGAAGCGACGCCTTTACGTGGGCTTCCATGCAGCTCGTAGTGCACTTCTCCAACCGTGAGGTGTACCTCGCCAGGATGCTTCTTGGGGCTTGAGGAGATCGAATACAGGCGCGGCTGCAAAGACCTGAGACCATCAACCAACGCTTGCGGATCCAGTGGTTGCGCGCGCATTGCGAGCACATCAATCACCTGCGCATCATCAGCCACATCGACGTTCCAAAGCTCGGCGGTCTTTGGAGTGATCACCGCAAGATCTAGCGATCGATACAGGGCCTGGCGCAGTGTCGTGCGCGACCCTTTGAGTTCGACGACTTCGGCACCGCTCATCTGAGCGACTTGCAGCAGCGATTCAACCTCTGCGGGATCGTTGAGGGGCCATATGCCCAGCGCATCGCCGACCTCATACTGGACATCCTCGCCGCCACCGGTGAGAGAAATCTCGATGTGATTTACCGTCTTGGCCGATCCTTCTCCGCTGAGAGAAGCGCTGCTCATCAGGGTCGCAAGAAAGGGGTGATTCTTGTCAAACGCAGGAGCGCTGACGTCTTCCTCTGCAGGTGCGGCGGGAGCTCCAGTCCCAGCCATCTCAGCAAATGCCGGCGCTTCAAAGACGGCTTTTCGCCAGGATTCGTAGTCGGCGTCGTAGTCTACGTCACATGTGACCAGCGGCGCGGCGCGGGTGGCGCCCAACGCTTCGAGTCGGGCGTCGAAGTCACGAGCGACCTGATTGAAGTGTGGGTAGCTGCTGTCACCGAGTCCGCAGACGCTGAAGTTCACCGAAGCAGGAAGCTGGGGCGCACCGTCGTCCATCAGCGCCGTATGGAACTTATGCGCGTTATCGGTCGGTTCTCCCTCTCCGTGAGTTGCCGCAACGATCAACACATGCTGAAGATCCGTGAGATCGGCTGGCGCTATGGTGTCCAGCTCGGCGATCTCCGCGCCGAAGCCCATGGTGCCGGCGTACTTGCGCAGATCCTTGGATACGGACTCCGCCGTCCCGGTTTGGGAGCCAAAAAACACCTTTAGCGGCGTTTGTGCTGCCGGGGATGCATCACCACCAGAGTTTTGAGCGATGGCGTAGACACCGGCAAAGAGACCGTTGAGAAAACTCCTCTGTTCCTCACTAAAAGGGCTATCGGCAGGAATAAATTCGGGTAAATCGGATTTGGGAGTTCCGACATCAGCCGGCGGTGTTCCGGCAAGAATGCTCTTGAGAGCAGGGGCGTTCACGCTGCTAGATTCTCCACATTGATAAGTTGAATGAGTTTTTCATCAGGCACCTGACGAACGAAATCGATAAACGTCTGTTTACCCTGCCGATCTTCGAGATAACGACCGATAATCTGCTCAACCAGGCAGTTGATGTCGGTCGCAGGTACCGGCCCGCACAGCGCTCGTCCCACACCTTTGTCGTGATCGCTGCCACCGCCAACCACCACGTAGTAACCTTCGCGTCCGTCGGCCAGAGTCGTGCCCATCAAACCGATATCGCCGATGTAATGCTGAGCGCAGGAGTTGGGGCAGCCGGTTAAGTGGATATTGATCGGTGTGTCCAGCATGAACTTCTGTTCCAGGTGGCGTACCAGCGCCGTACCGTTTTCTTTCGTGTACGCGAGCGCTAGTTTGCAACCCATCTTGCCCGTACAGCCAACAGCACCTGCCGCGAACGCCGTTGCCGAGGTTTTCATGCCAGCGTCTTCGACCAGACGTTTGACCTCATCAAGGCAGGCGCCGGATAGAAACGGAATGAGCACGTTTTGCCAGACGGTCAGGCGCACATCGTTCTGTCCGTTCTGAAGCGAAATTTGGCCCAGCGTTCGCATCTGCTCAGGAGAGAGGCGGCCCATCTCTAGCGCGACGCCCAAGTAGTGCATGTCGCGCTGCGACTGGGCGTGAACGCCGATGTGGCCTTGCCGGTCAATAGTCGGGCGCGGTGCATCGAACTCGTCGCTTAAGGGTGTTAGCTGAAACCCCGCCTCGAGTTCGGTGAGCTTTTCCTGGGTTTTTCCAACAAACCAATCTACTCCCTGTTTATCGAGCAGGTATTTGAGGCGAGCCTTCTTGCGGTTGGTTCGATCCGCGTGTTCAACGAACACGTGGAGCATGGCAAAACCCGCCATAACCGTCTGCTCGGGCGTGCATACCATGCCCGTGTCGCGTGTGAGGTCCTTGTGCCCGCTGATGCCTCCCAGGCCGATTCGACAGTACACGCCGGCATCAATCGGCGCTGCTTCGCCTACCTCGATCGCTTGAAAAGCGATGTCATTGCTGTCGCTGACTGCAGAGATCGAGCCGCCGTTGTCGAACGAGATATTGAACTTGCGCGGCAGTGCGCGGAGCTCCCGGGTGTTGAGCACCAGGTTTGACAACCGGCGGGTGAACGGTGATAGATCAATAATCTCCGACGCGTCGATGCCGGCGGTGGGAGATGCCGTCATATTCCGTGCCGAGTCCGCCCCCGACCCCTGGCAAGAGAGTCCCGCCCGGGTAAGCGCATCCATGACGTTGAGCACGTTTTTTGGCTCAATCTCACGCAGCTGAATATTGCCCCGGGTTGTCACGTGGCCATAGCCGCCTGCATAGTCTTCGGCAATCTCAGCCAGCGCCTGAAGCTGATCGCCCCGCATCTGACAGGCGGGCAGTCGCAGCCGAACCATGTAGCCCGGGCTCGTTGGTTCGACATTGAAGAACCCGAGATGGCGAAGTAAAAACTGATCTAGACCCGTCGCGATCTCGTTGCGGCTCGTCCACTGCTCCAACCGGTCCCACAGATCCAGGGGATGAAGCTGGTACTTGGCGACTTCTTCCTTGCACAAATCCTCGATGGGCGTCCCGTGCACAGCCTCGACGCCGGTAATCTCTCCTGATTGTGCAGTCGCGAGCTCAAGTTTGGACAGCGCTGCCATCAGACAGGCAATTTGTTCTTCAGTGAACCCCCGATGTTCGGTCGATTCCCCCATTTTGTATTCAGGCTCCAGATGTAGTGGCACACATAAGACTGAAACCCTGTAGCAAGAGTTCTGCCAATAGGAAGTGCCCTAAAAACAATGGCTTACAATCAAAAGGGGCGCCTGGCCGCACAAAACAAACGCAAGGCTTCTTCGATGCGCACCAAAACAGTTCGCAGTCGAATTGTCGGCGCTGAATGCCCGCTGTCATGGAAGCGCCTGAACGCGGAAAGTAGCGCGCGACCCTTCTGTAGGCATCCCGTAGGCTTCTGTGCTGTAAACCGTTAACCGCCTCTCAAAATTTGGCTTGTCATTGGCCAGAGGCGATCACGGGTATCGTCGATTTATTGCACGGATCGGCCCGTGGGGTATGGTCGGCTTGCCGTCGCTCAGAAACGTTGCGAATCGTGAAGCGCCCGCTGTCAGGATGAGTTTTCTGTTCTGTTCGTCCTCTGATAGGACCGAGTAAATCTGGGCGGCTGCACTAGTGAGCACAGATACAAAAGAAATAACAACGCAATAACAACGAACTGAGGGTTTCTCTATGTCCCGCGTCTTTGCACTTCTCATCCTGGTTGTTTCAAGCGGCCTGACGCTTGAGTCAAGGGCGCAGACAGGCTGTGGCCCCACCGTTATGCAGGAGGGCGGCGCCTTGCTCGTTACTAGCAGCGGAGCTGACGACGCACCCAATATTCAATGTGCGTTGGAAGCAGCTGCGGACGAAGGGTTTGGCGCTGTGGAGTTGGTCTCGCCGGTCTACACCATCGCCTCTCAGATCGCAGTAGACGGCTTCACTGGAGAGTTAAGAGGTAGGTCGATTGCAAGCACCCGACTCGTGATCCAAGACGGGTTCAGTAACTGCAATGCGCCTAACTCTGATGTCTTTCAGATTTCCAACGGCTTTGGGGTCACGATCCGGTTCATGACCATCGAAGTGGACTCGCCTTGCCAAAGTTCCTCGTCACTCGCCGTGATTGTGTTCAGCAGTGATCCATCGAACTGTGCAGACCGCACCACCTTCGGCACTGTCGACCGTATCGTCATACGCGGGCAGGGCCTTAATGCCTCGGATTTCGTTACGGGTGTAGCGATGACGCAGGCCGAAAACTGCTCGGACGGCGTCTTGGGCACACTCAAAGTAAACCGCTCAACCTTCGAGCAACTCGATCAGGGGGTGGAGACCTCCGTGCTGGGTCAGGGGCAGGTCGACATCAACTTCAACACGTTTATGTCCGTTGGCGTTCCTATTTTTATCTTTAATGCGAATCAGAGCACCACGATTCTCGGCAATGACATCGAATTCAATAACCTGGATTACGGACAGGGCGAGACTGTATTCGGACGCTTTGGAATCTTAATCGAGAGCAATGCTGCTTCCCCACCGAGCAACAGCACGACGATCAAAAACAACACCTTTCGAAACCTCCTGGTCAACGGGTTCGGTATCGGTGCTCAGGTGGCACACAATGGCGGGCCCGCGATAGACCACCAGCCACTGATAACGGGTAACACGTTCCGCGGCGCTACCCAGGGCCAGCAGGCAAACGATAACGGTGTCGGTATCGAAATTATTAATACCAACAACGGTGTGATCAGCGCCAATCGCTTCTTTGGCGGTACACGCGAGTGGGTGTTTGTCGGTGGTGGTCCCGAGGGCAGGCCCGTCTCTAACTGGACGGTCGTCGCGAACGACTTCTCCGGGTCCTCAGCCGATATCGACCTTCGCCTTCTTGGCGCCAGTAACTCAGTCGTTGGGCGAAGCCAGGGTAATCCAACCTACAACGATACGGGCGGATCAAACAACGACATTCTGGCGGGTACGCAGCAGGCCGTGCCCTGAACTCCCCGCTTTGCCTTTAACTCGGGTCAAAAGACGTAGTTTACGAACGCCCAGGTCACGGTTTTGTCGATACCGGTCGCGCCGGCGTCGGCATCGTCACTGCCAAAATAGCTTGCATGCTTGAACGATACGGCGACCTTGCCAAACTTCTTCGTCAGCTGCAGATCGAATTCTTCACCGTAATCGATACCGCCCGCATCGGATTCGAAGTCGTGCAGGATCGTCACCAGCGATAAGTCTCCCGCGAATTTAGCTGAGCCAACGACGTAGGCATCTTTCACACCCGCTCCCGGAAAGCCGATAAAGCGATCGGCCCAACCCTGGAATGCGTGCACGGTTGCCAGCGGAGTCGAAAAACTAATGCCGTTATCACTCTCGAGTACTTCGTAACCCACCTTACCCATCACCGACTTTACGGGGCCGGAACTCAGTGCCTTCGTCAGTGCCAGCTCGACCCGATACTGGTTGGCCGAATCGAAGGCAGTGGGATTATCCTCAATCGCTCGCTGGTGCGACGCCTCCAGCAAGTAGCTAAGACTCAGGTCATCTGCGAGGGCGCTCTTACCCTGGAGTTTCGCGCCAATGGTTTCCCGGTCGGTGAACGGTGCAGGAAGGAAGTCCCGATCGTAATCGAGCCGATAGTAAAAACCCTCCAGAGATCCGACGGGGAGTCCCGAATACTGCAGGTTCACCAGATGGGAACTCATCGGGGACTCCGCCAGGTTTTCGTTCGGGTTATCGTTACCAAAAATCCGGTTGACGTTGTCGATATAGGCGTAGTTTATGCGCAGGTTTTCGATCGATTTGTTCTCGACTGTCAGCGCATCCATGGACTGCCAGTTTTGCCGCCATGGCACGGTGCCGATAAATCGATGCAGTGGAGCCGGCCGATAAGTGACGTACTGACGGCCGATGGTTACCGTTGTATCTTCTATACCCGTATAGCGAACAAATGCTTCTTCGATTTCCGTTCCCTCCGGATCCGCTACAACATCGAAGCCGTTTGAGCTTTCTCCCGGTACGTTGAAGTCATCCACAATATGCAGGACATTCTCGGCTGCTAAGCGCACCGAAAAGCCACCTACGTTTCCGGTTTCATAGCCAAAATACGTTCGCCAGGTAAACGCCGTCGCGTCATCCAGGGTATTGGCCTCGTCATCGACGAGTTCAACGCGACCGTGCATCCGTAACAGCGGCTTACCACCGCTGATCGCTTCGGAGATCACGTTCTCGGCCCAGCTTGCCTGCGTCATCAGCAAGGTGCCCAGTGTGGCGCCGACAGCCCAGCAAAGCGGTCGGCGGGTTGCCATATTGCTGAACGCTTCCCGAGCGTTGACGGGCGATGATTCGCTGAATGCTGCTTGTGACGTGACTAGAGACATGGTGACGTGTTCCTTCCCCAACTTGGTTGTTTGTCGCTGTTCGCCGCGCTCACAGCAATAACTGCGCCAAGGGTTGCTTCTGAGTGGGCACGGCCTGGCACACAACCCGTTGTGTGTACCGTCGCCTATAGGGTCGTTGGCGGTAGGGCTTGTCGTTTGTTGCACCCTGAGGGCGAACTATTTACACCGAAATCGCATCCACTTTGCTCTGCGCTAGTGTGTAAATGAGAAACAGAATCGCGCTCAATTGGTGCGCTTGATTCTCAAAATGCGCTGATGCGGCGCGATTGGTGTTACCGGATGACGCAGATTTCTGGGCTGGAAAATCGCCGAGCACGAGCTCAGCGCGCACCAGGACGGCCGGCGCTGCAAGCTATCAAAGAGGGTTCAACGTATGGCATGGATTCTGCAAATGCCGGGCGCGGTCAAATCCAAAGGGTCAGGAGGGATTCCTTATGTCGTATATCGAGCCGGCGCAATTTGCCACCAAGATGGTGGACGCAGGCGAAGCAAAAATATTTATGTCCACTAAAGACACGCTGATTCGCGCCTACATGGCCGGCGCTATTCTGGCACTGGCAGCGGCGTTTGCGGTGTCTATTGCGGTCAACACCGGGCAGTTTCTTGTCGGGGCTCTGCTCTTTCCGGTTGGCTTCTGTACGTTGTACTTGCTGGGTTTTGACCTGCTCACGGGTGTGTTCACGCTGTGTCCACTTGCCTTGATCGACCGCCGTCCCGGTGTGACTGTGGGCGGAATACTCCGCAATTGGGGATTGGTGTTCGTCGGCAACTTTGGTGGTGCGTTCACTGTTGCCATATTCATGGCGATAATCTTCACGACCGGTTTTAGCGAGGCGCCAAACGCCATCGGCCAGAAGATCGGTGTCATCGGTGAGAGCCGTACCGTGGGTTACGCGGAAGCGGGGGCCTCGGGAATGCTGACGCTTTTCATCCGTGCGGTCATGTGTAACTGGATGGTGTCGACCGGTGTGGTCGCGGCGATGATGTCGAATTCGGTCTCTGGCAAGATCATGGCGATGTGGATGCCGATCCTCGTCTTCTTCTATCTGGGATTCGAGCACTCTATCGTGAACATGTTCCTGTTCCCTTCGGGCCTGCTGCTTGGTGGCAACTTTACCTGGATGGACTACATCTTCTGGAATGAGCTGCCCACGGTGATCGGCAACCTGGTGGGCGGGCTGACATTTGTGGGTGCCATGATTTACTCCACCCACTACAAGACGTCTCCGTCGCGCCGAGCGCCAGACGCTGCTAGGGTCGAAGTCAATCCAGAGCCCGCTGCATCTGTTGGCTGACATGACAGGGCGGTAGAGCCGGTCGTTGATGAAACAGCCTAGTGAAGGCCAAGGGTCGCATACTCAAACTGCAATCCTTGGCTTTCGTCTTTTGTCGATCCTCACGAGGGGGAGGGATATAAAATGCAAATTGAGAATCTGCCGCAGATGCTAGAACGAGAAGACGTGACCGCGATGATCATCACGCGCAAACGCGAGCGAAAGCTCGAGTGGTCAGCGATAGCTGAAGCCATAGCGATGTCGCCGGTCTGGACGCACTCGGCGGCAATGGGTATGCAAGCGATGCCTGAGGATAAAGCAGTGGCCCTGGTAGAGTTTCTCGAGCTACCCGAGGAATCTGTTGAGGTGCTGGTGGAGCCCCCAACCAAGATCTGGGAGCAAACCGTGCCGACAGACCCCTGCATCTATCGGCTCTATGAGATCGTTGGTGTGTACGGCCCGACGATAAAGGCGCTCATTCACGAAGAGTTTGGCGATGGGATCATGTCGGCCATCGACTTCGATATGAGCATCAATCGAGTGCCGAACCCTAAGGGTGATCGAGTAAAAATCGAAATGTCGGGTAAGTTCCTGTCCTACAATTCCTGGTAAACCCAGCTCCATCCAGGTGTAGCGCGCGGATTCAGTGAACGCGCCTCCGCTCGTGTGCCTTCGCGTCTGAGTGACACATCCGTGGTCGATCCCGCCGCTATGCAGGCGCCTGGTCAGGCACCCGATCAGGACGCGAGAGAGACGCGAGCTGGTGATAATGCCGAGCTTTCTATCAGCATTGGCCAGTGCACCCGCGCCGGCCCTAAACCCGTCAACCAGGATTCGATGGCCGCGCGGATTCCTGAGGGTTTCGAGGCTGCAGTAAAAGGTGTTGCGCTTGCTATTGCCGATGGCATCAGCTCGAGCCAGAGCAGTCAGGTCGCCGCAGAAACTGCTGTTAAAGCGCTGGTAACTGATTACTACGACACGCCCGAGGCCTGGACGGTCAAGCACTCGGCTGTGCGCGTCATAGAAGCGATCAACAGCTGGTTGTACGCGCAAAATCGATACGCTCGGACGAGCGATATGAACAACGGCCTCGTATGTACGCTGTCCGCCGTTATCTTTAAGGCAAGAGACGCCCACTTGTTTCACGTGGGTGATAGCCGTATCTATCGCTTCGCCGGCGGCGACTTTGAACCGCTGACCACCGATCACGTAACCATACTGTCGGAAACAGAGCAGTACCTGGGGCGGGCGATCGGCGCTCAGGAACGGGTGGAGATCGACTATCGCAGCGTCCCCCTCAACGAAGGCGATGTTTTTCTCCTCACGACCGATGGCGTGCACGAATTCATCGACGCGGGTCATGTGCGCACCGCGTTGGCATCGCGGTCGCTCGATGGAGCGGCGCAATCCCTCGTCGACACGGCGATGAGCGCCGGAAGCGCGGACAATCTCACCGTCCAGATAGCCCGGATAGACGCCTTAGCACCGGCAAGTCAGCCGTTATCGCTCGCGAATGCAAGCCTGCCTCTACCGAGTGACCTTGAGGTGGGTGCGACACTGGATGGTTTCACCTTGATGCGAGAGATCCACCATAGCCAGCGAAGTCGTCTTTACCTGGCCGCCGATCCGTCGGGTAGCAAGACCGTGGTCAAGTTTCCTTCGATTGAAACGGGCGCCAATCCCGACTATCTCCAGCGGTTCATGTTTGAGGAATGGGTGGCTCGCCGGGTGAGTTCCGCTCACATCGTCAAGGCAGCGACCTCATTGAGCCCGCGAAGTGCCAGCTACGTGGCCATGGAGTGGGTTGAAGGAACGACGCTCCGCCAATGGATGCACGATCATGAAAAACCATCCCTGGACGACGTCCGATCGATCGCCAAGCAGCTGGTGCGTGGTCTTACCGCCCTGCATCGCCGCGAAATGATCCATCAGGATCTGCGACCCGAAAACGTAATGCTGGATAGTCATGGTACGGCCGTCATTATCGATTTAGGTTCGGTATCCGTTGCCGGCCTTACCGAGGCATCGCCTGGCTTAATGGGCACGATGCCGGGGACGTTTCAGTACACCGCACCGGAATATCTGTCGGGGGATCAGGTGAGCTGGCGGGCGGATCAGTTTGCCCTAGGCGTAATGATTTACGAGATGCTCTGTGGCCGACTCCCCTACGGTGCCCAGGTCGCACGGGTTCGCAGCCGTCGTGACCAGCAGCGGCTGCGCTATGAGCCGGCCTATGCTCGCGACAATGCGGTGCCGGAATGGGTGGATCACGCCCTCGCCCGAGCCTGCCATCGGGACCCTTACAGGCGCTACGATGCACTCTCGGAATTCATTGCCGATCTGCAAACACCCAGTCGTGACTTCATACCCCTCCGCTCGCGGCCGCTGATTGAGCGCAATCCTCTACGATTCTGGCAGGTCCTCTCAGCGCTCCAGTTCGTTGCTCTAATTGTCTTACTCGCGGTTTGGCTGGGCTGAGCGGTAAGTACCTACCCACTGAGGGTCGCCCGATACCAATTAGCAGAAAAAAAAGCTGATTTTTTTCGCAGAAGCGGTTTACGTAGCGGCAATTTTTGCACAATATGTAGTGCTCGGCATGAAGAACACATCTAGATATTGATTCCGATTGAGGTCCGAATCACAACAGGGCACCGTATACAGAAGCCGTAAGCTCCGCCCCACAACATGCAGGCAGCACAATGCCAACGCGAGAGCGGAGAGCGAGCCGGGCGGCAGCAGAGCAACAAAATCTGCAAACAAATAGCTCAAACAGCGGCGAAAAGCAGTAAAAGACAGAGAAACACAGCGAAAAGCGTCCAGACAAGGCGGTTTAAGCAGCTAGCTCAGAAACCAGCAGATCTGAGCTGGTTTTTAGAAAGACAATACCAACAGGGAAAGAAACGCCGGGCGTACGACCCGACAACACCCACGCTTCATAACATTTAATAAACGAGGACCCGAAGAGATGCAGCCAACCAGTGCCCTTGCCGATTCGACGAGCTCGGATTCAGCGACCGCCACAGCCGTACCATCTGAATCTTCACACATTCCGTCGCAATCAACAGGGCATTCGGGTGAAGCGAGCAAGGCGGGTATGGCCGGTGAAAAGGGCCGGACGGAACGTCGCACAATCGCCATGCAGGATGCATCACTCGATATCTGGGATAAAAAGTATCGACTGAAAGACAAACAGGGCAACGCTATTGATTCGGAGCTCGACGCGACCCACAAGCGTGTGGCCCGCGCGCTGTCCGAGGTCGAACCCGATCGACCCAATCACTGGTACGAAGAGTTTCTCTGGGCGCTGCGCAATGGAGCCATTCCTGCGGGCCGGATCATTTCGAACGCTGGAGCCCTGGAATACAAGCCGGCGACCTCGACAATCAACTGCACGGTGTCCGGAACCATTCAGGACTCCATGCGCGACATACTCGATAAGAACGTCGAAGCGGGTCTGACATTGAAGGCAGGCTGCGGCATTGGCTACGAGTTCTCTACGCTGCGTCCCAAAGGGGCGTATGTCAGTGGTGCGGGCGCCCTGACTTCCGGACCTCTGTCGTTCATGGATATCTTCGACAAGATGTGCTTCACCGTGTCCTCCGCTGGCGGGCGGCGGGGAGCTCAGATGGCGACCTTCGATGTGCATCACCCGGATGTGCTGGACTTCATTCGAGCCAAGCGCGAAGACGGTCGTTTGCGCCAGTTCAATCTCTCGCTGCTGATCACCGACGATTTTGTTAATGCGGTTAAAAATGATCAGGACTGGAAGCTGTCGTTCCCGCTTTCAGAAAACGATCAGGAACACAGCCAGCTGGATCTCAACGATGCGGATCAGGTCGAGTGGCGCTACGTGCCGAACTCGCAGGATTACATCCAGAACGCCGAGGGCCTGGTGGCGTGCAAGGTCTACAAAACCATTCGTGCGCAGCGCCTCTGGGACATGATCATGGCGTCGACCTACGATTATGCAGAGCCCGGTTTCATCCTGATTGATCAGGTGAACACCATGAACAACAACTGGTTCTGCGAACAAATTCGGGCGACGAATCCCTGCGGCGAGCAGCCACTCCCACCGTACGGTAGCTGCCTGCTGGGTTCGGTGAATCTAACGTTGTTTGTCGAAGACCCCTTTACTCCCGATGCACGATTCGACTGGGACCGATTCCGACGGGTTGTGGGCCTGTTCACTCGCATGCTCGACAACGTTGTCGAAATCAACGGTTTGGCTCTGGCAGATCAGCGCGGTGAAATCGAGCGCAAGCGTCGGCATGGTATGGGCTTTTTGGGACTGGGCTCGACGCTGAGCCTGCTGGGAATGCCCTACGGTGGCGCCGAGTCAGTCGCCTTCACAGAAGAGGTCTCTAAGGTCCTTGCCATCACCGGCTGGGAAGTGGGGCTTGAGCTCGCGAAAGAGAAGGGCTGTGCGCCCATCATGGAAGAGACTTTTACGGTCGACGCCAACATGCTGAATCAGCGTCCGGAAATGATTGATGACGGCTATGACATCGGTGACGAAGTCAGCGGAAAAGTACTGCTTGCCCGGTACAGCCGATACATGCAGAAGATCGCCGGCGAAGCGCCGGACCTGGTTGAGAAGATAGCGAACGAAGGCTGCCGCTTCACTCATCACACCTCAATTGCGCCAACCGGAACGATTTCGTTATCGCTGGCTAACAACGCGAGCAACGGTATTGAGCCAAGCTTTGCGCATCACTACTCCAGAAATGTGATTCGCGAGGGTAAGAAATCCAAGGAAAAGGTAGACGTGTACTCCTACGAGCTGCTCGCTTACCGGGAGTTGGTCGATCCGAACGCCGGGCCTCAAGATGTACCTGAGTACTTTGTTGTGAGCGATACGATCAAGCCGCATCAGCATGTCGATGTGCAGGCGGCCGCTCAGCGCTGGGTTGATTCGTCGATTTCAAAAACGATCAACGTGCCGACGAATATCGACTATGGCGACTTCAAAGACATCTATATGTATGCCTACGACCAGGGTTTGAAAGGCTGTACGACATTCCGCTTTAACCCGGAGAATTTCCAGGGCGTGCTCGTTCGAGACGAAGACCTCGAGAACACGACCTACCGGTTCCAGCTCGAAGACGGCAGCACGGTGGAGCTTAAGGGTAACGATGAGGTCGAGTACGACGGTGAGATACACACCGCGGCCAATCTGTATGACGCACTCAAGGAGGGCTACTACGGCAAGCTCTGATAGCTAAGCAGCGGCCGGTAGCGACCAGTTCAAGCCGGAACCAGAATGTGCAGCGCATCTCTCGAGCATCGGATGTGCGCAACACCAGCAAGAGCAAAGCAGTACTAGCGAACGGGTATTGATATGACAATAAAACTGGATAGCAAAATCACCGGGTTTTCTGTAGTGACCCCCGAGGTCGAAGAGCCCAAGGTTCCCGAGGCCAGCAACGACTCGGAAGTGGCCGAAATTGAGCACATGAATGAGAGTGTGGGCAGGCCGGAAATGCTGGTCGGCGCCACCTACAAGATCAAGCCGCCGCTTTCAGATCACGCGCTTTACATCACGGTCAACGACATCGTGCTCAATCCGGACACGGACCACGAGCTACGCCGTCCCTACGAAGTGTTCGTTAACTCCAAGAACATGGACCACTACCAGTGGGTTGTTGCTCTCACGCGAGTCATGTCGGCCGTATTCCGAAAAGGCGGTGACGTCACCTTTCTGGTGGAGGAGCTCAAAGCGGTCTTCGATCCCAAAGGCGGCTACTACAAGGGCGGCGGCAAGTTCATGCCGTCGCTGGTCGCCGAGATCGGCGAAGCCATCGAGACCCACATGATCACCATCGGCTTGTTACAGCCAGAAGTACTCGGAGAGGTGCAGCGCAAGATACTTCAGGAAAAAAAAACTGAATACGAAGCCATGAAAGGCGAGACATCCGCCGAAGGAGAGTACCCGCCATCGGCCCAGCTCTGCAGCAAGTGCCACACCAAAGCCGTCATACTCATGGATGGTTGTATGACCTGTTTGGCCTGTGGGGATAGTAAGTGCGGCTGAGGCGCGTGCTCATTGTGCGTTTGCGCATTAGTTGATATTCGGACCCCATAAAGTGATATTTCTGACCTCGTAAGGTGATACTAGAAATCACATTGGTTTGAAAAGTCGGTTCCGCATACTTCGCGATGCTTACCTCACAAATTGCGATCAGCAATACGATAAAGCCCGGAGACACCCCTTTTTCCAGGGGTCCGCCTCCGGGCTATTTTTTTGTTTGTTGTTGGAGCAGCGATAACTGAAAATTTGCTCGAGCAGTTAGCTTTCCGGAAATCGCGAAGGTCCGCTACCGGCCGAGGCTGTGTGAAAACCCCACCTAATAAGTAGAATACAACTTTCCACTCTGGGGGTGAGACGAATGAGCGGCTTCATTGAAGGCGAGAATCGTCATCAAAGCACCCTGTTCCCGGAACGCGTCGATGACTACGTAGAAGAAGAGAGCTTAGTCCGGGTTGTCGATGTCTTTATCGACCAGCTCGATATCTCCGGATTGGGCTTTAAGACAGAGCACGCCGACACCGGTCGACCCGGCTACCACCCGCGCACTCTGTTGAAGATCTATGTCTATGGGTATCTAAATCAGGTTCATTCATCCCGTCGGTTAGAACGGGAAGCCAACCGGAATGTGGAACTCATGTGGCTAACTGGCAGGCTCGCTCCCGACTTCAAGACTATCGCCGACTTCAGAAGGAACAACGGAGCAGCCATCCGCCTGGTGTGCCGCGAGTTTGTAATGTTATGCCGCAAGCTGGATCTACTGAGTGACATGGTGGCGGTGGACGGTAGCAAGTTCAAAGCGGTGAACAATCGCGACAAGAATTTTACCAAGGCCAAAATGAAGCGGCGTATCGCTGAGGTTGAAGCGAGCATCGAGCGTTACCTGGATCAGCTGGACAAGACCGATCGGGCAACGCCAGCTGAGGATAAGCGTCCAATCAAGGACAAGATCCGGGCATTGAAAGAGGAGATGAATCGGCTAAAAAAGCTCGAGGTCCGGAGGCTTGAGTCACCGGACGAACAGCTTTCCCTCACTGACCCTGATGCGCGCTCCATGAAAAGCCGCGGTAGCGGCGTCGTTGGCTACAACGTACAAACAGCCGTCGACGTCGAGACCCATCTGATCGTGGCTCACGATGTCACGAACGTGGGAATTGATCGCCGACAACTGAGTCCGATGGCGAAGCAAGCACAGCAGGTGTTAGCCACCGGTAATGACAGATCGATCAGTGTCGTCGCTGATCAGGGCTACTACCGGGGTGAAGAACTCAAGGCCTGTGAAGAGGCGGGTATCACTGCCTACGTGGCGAAGTCGGATACCTCGGGAAAGCGCGGCAAAGGTGAGTTCAGCCGGCGTGATTTCCGCTACATCCCAGAAGCGGATGAGTACGAATGTCCCGCACGAGAGCGTGCCATTTACCGGTTTACGCGGACCGAAGCAGGCAAACAAATCAGGCGTTACTGGTCATCGGCTTGTGTAAGCTGCCCAATAAAATGGAAATGTACACCCAGCGATTATCGTCGCGTCAGTCGCTGGGAACATGAAGACGTTATCGAGCGTGCCGAATCACGGCTAAGAGACTTCCCTGACGCTATGCGAATCAGGCGGGCGATCGTCGAGCATCCATTTGGCACCTTAAAACAGTGGATGGGGTCAGGGTTCTTAACGAAGCAGTTAGGCAACGTGAGCACTGAAATGAGCCTGCACGTGCTGGCTTACAACATGAAACGGGCCGTCCGGCTCGTTGGCGTAAAGAAATTGATGGAGGCGATCTGACAAGATCGCTCGCCTGGAGAAAATACAGATAGCTTGCCCA
>JBCCPL010000047.1:0-30711 GCA_039111155.1 Pseudomonadota bacterium
CACCAGCACGCTCGAGAATCCGGGTTTGGAGCTACGATACAAGGTTCAACTGTTTTTCATGTTTGGTAGCACTTTGTACCCGCGTCCGCTGGCCAGGTTTTCACTTGATCTGGCCCACCCTGACCGCACATGCCCAAAGCACTCGCTGCGCTCATGGGGCAGGCTCTGCTCGCTCCGCCGCTGCTATGGCAGCGTCTCCACTCACGAGCACGATCAGGGCGGACCATTTCGGCGTGAAACTCCTGGCCGCTGGCGCAATTTTCGGGCTAGTCTCGAGCCGCTCTCGTGTTACTGCTTGAATTAGCCAGACTGGGCACTAGCTTTGAGGGTTCTCTTTTCGAATCTTCGCTGTCAGCGCCTTCAGGGCCTGAAGGGTCTCCGAACTAACGTGGTGCTCGACCCCCTCTGAGTCAGAAAAAGCGACTTGCTCGCTCACGCCAATCGCGAGGAGGAAGTCATAGATAATCTCGTGGCGGCGCCGCGATTTTGTGGCAAGCTCCTGACCTTCATTCGTTAATGTAATGGGTTTGTAGGGGGGCGCATCGACCAACCCTTGCTTCTGAAGTCGCTGTACTGCTTGCGTGGCAGTTGACTTGTTGATGCCAAAGCTCTCCGCTATGTCCAGCACGCGAGCCTCTCCGTGTGTATCGATGAGGTCATCGATGAGCTCGACGTAATCTTCAGCGAGTTCAGTCTGGTGTGCGTCGCGAATGCGTTGGAACGCTTCGGCACGCTTGGTGGGATCTCTGGGTAACTTCGCCATGGAAGGCAGGCAAGGGCCTGTATTAAAGAACTTCGTGAGCGCACTCTAGCAGCTTTAGGTCTCAAGGCCGAACCTGGACTACTCCAGGCTCGGCTATCCCGGTAGCTCGCTAGTACGCGGGCTCAAGACGAGTGGTATCGGGTACTTCGTTTTTGATCGATGGAATCGTGAGCAGGTTGATGAACGCCAGCCCCGCCCGAATCGTCGCGCCGAACCTCGCGAGGTAAGCGCCTCGTTGCTTCGCGTCAGCGATATCTGCATTGGCGCGTTGCAACGCCGCAAGACCGCTTTCCCAACGAGGGTGATCTATATCGAGCGTAAGCGGAAATACCTGTTTGGAGATTTCGCTGGTCTTTGTAAACACAGATCGCGCATACCAGTCCGGGTCAACTCCCAGCGCCTTATGAAACGCCGGCCTTTGGTGATCGCGAACGTACATCGTTGAGTAGACGGCCGTTAAGAAGAACTTGATCCAATAAACATTCAATCCGCTGGTGAGCCGTGGATCGGTTTTCATCAGCAATGCAAAAGCTTCTCCGTGCCCAAACTCGTCGTTACACCACTCGCAGAACCATTTGAAGATTGGATGAAAGCGATGTTCCGGGTGCTTCTCAAGGTGGCGGAAAATCGTGATGTAGCGGGCGTAGCCTATCTTTTCAGAAAGATACGTCGCGTAGTAAATGAACTTGGGCTTGAAGTAGGTGTATTTCTTCTTCTGAGTCAGGAATCCAAGGTTCACTTCGATCCCCGCCTCGCGCAGAGCATCGTTGATGAAGCCCGCATGTCGAGCTTCATCGCGCGCCATGAGCTGGAATAGGGTTGTTATGTCCTCGTTGGTGCCCCGCCGCTTCATCTCCTTGTACAGAACACAGCCAGAAAACTCCGCTGTACAGGATGAAATCAGAAAATCGATAAATTCGGCCTTGAGCTTGGGCTCCATGCCGTCCCAGTCGATATGGTCCCAGTCCTCGTTCTTCTTAAAGTGCCCTTTATTGGGATCAGACTTCATTCGTCCGATCAGTTCATCCCAGTCTTTGCGTACCGGCGTGACATCGATCGCATCCAGCTCGTCGAAATCTGTGGTGTAGAAGCGAGGCGTCAGCAGCGTATTACGCATCGCTACCGCCGTGGCGCCTTCGGAATCCGTGACGGGCTGATGCTGGGGTGTGGCGAGCGCTTCTTCGACAGTGGTTGCGTCGGCCGAGTGCTTAATGGGCGCGTTCATACATGCACCTCCTCAGAAAAGGAGAACTCGCAGAGCTCCATGAACTCCAGATCACCCGTCAGGCGGGTCCAGAGTCGTTCGAGCGCACTGGCGCGTGTAATCGTGGCTACACGATCCTCTGTGACCACCTGGCCATAGGGCGCCATCACGGGCGCGCCATGGACAAGCACTTCATCACCGGGATGGACCACAGCTCCGTTAAGAAACTTCACATGTGCGTGCAGACTGTCAAAACAGTGGCTCACTTCGACCTCACACGGTGCTTTCTCGTGTTCACGGGTAAACCAACCCATGGTAATCCCCCTTTTATAGTTACCGATTCGTCAAGCGTACGTCGACCTTGCTGGTCGTGTGTCCGCTATCGAGGAATGGATCAGTATAAATTATCCTTACATAAAAAGTGTTAACTAAAATTGACATATGTCAAGAGGCATTGAGTTGTTCAGGCGTACGGGCCAACCAACAGACTCTGGGCCCGCATCCTCGAAGCGAACGGTGTAGCGTAGGAGCGAGGTGTTGCACCTGTTAGTCTCCGCGCTGGATTTTTCCGCGCAGTGTTCAGCGCATTAAGAAGGGAGACATTCAAATGCGCAGAGTTATCGTGGGGATCAGTGGAGCATCCGGGGTTATCCTTGGAGTAAAAGCACTCCAGCAGTTAAAAAAGGCAGACGTCGAGACGCACCTCGTCATGACAAAGTCAGCCGAGCTTACGGTTCACCATGAGCTCTCCATGCAAGTAGAAGAGATCAAGGCGCTGGCCCATGAATTCCACCCGATCAAAAACGTTGGCGCCAGTATCGCCAGTGGATCGTTTCTGACGGATGGCATGCTGGTGGCGCCATGTTCTATTCGGACGATGTCCGAAATTGCGACCGGTGTGACTTCGTCACTCCTCACCCGAGCTGCTGACGTCGTCCTGAAGGAACGTCGGCGTTTGGTTCTCATGGTCCGCGAGACGCCGCTTCACACGGGGCACCTGCGAACGATGACGTCGCTTTCCGAGATGGGGGCAGTCATCGCGCCACCAGTTCCCGCCTTTTACACCGGTGCCGAATCGATTGACGAGCTCACCGAGCAGAGCGTCGGGCGAGCGCTCGATCTTTTCAGCTTGCATAGCGACAGCGTCACGCGCTGGCAGGGTTGAGAGCTTACGCGGACAGATCCGCTCGACGCTGTTCGCCTTTTCAGCCCATCGTTATCGCTATGCCCATTGAAAGGCTGAGTACGCGGCCTGAAGCCGCAATAGCCTCGTATCGGCCGGGGGGTCCAGAGCGCGGACTCCCAGTGCGCTAGGTGACTCGTTCAAATCGGCGCCACCGTGCGCTGCTCTTCGCTGTGGTTCTGCTGGATCTTGTCGGGTTCGGGATCATTATTCCGATCCTCCCGTTTGTCGCCCCCAAGCTCGGAGCCAGCGAGTTTGATATCGCACTGATCATTGCCAGTTACTCTCTTTTTGCTGGGGTGGTAGGACCCTGGTGGGGTCGGTTGTCGGATCGTTTCGGGCGCAAACCGATTCTGATGATCTGCACATCGGGTAGTGCACTTGCCTATGCGGCTCTGGCATTTGCCGATCATCTGCTAACGATTTACCTCGCTCGTATACTTGCCGGGATTGTTGCCGGCAATTTCGCCGTCGCTTCCGCAATCATGACGGACATTACCGCGCCCACCGAGCGTGCGAAAGGTATGGGCCTGATCGGCGCGGCGTTCGGTATGGGGCTCGTGCTCGGCCCGGTGATGGGCGGACTGCTTTCGACACCCGATGGCGGATTTACCCTCCCCTGCCTCATGGCGTCGATCATGTCAGTGTTGGCAGTGCTCTGTGCCTGGGTGTTTCTCCCCGAATCGAACCGATCACATTCCGGGGAGCGCAACGCTCACCAGAAAACAAGAGACTCATTGCCGGCCCTTCTGAGAGCACACCGGAGTCGACTATTGCTGCTGCAGTTTGTCCTCCACACCAGCTGTGTGAGCGCTGCCACCTATCTTTTCCCTCTATGGGTCAGCGCGTTATTGGGATGGGGGGCGCGGGAGGTCGGAATCATCTACGGGATTCAAGGGGCGATTATGGCGTTAACGCAGGGCTTATTCCTGAGTTTCCTCGTTCAGTTTTTTGGCGAAGTGCGCCTTCTTCGGATCTGTGTGAGCCTTTTCTTTGCAGGTTTCTTTGTAGCGGTCTTTGCGACCGATGCGGTCACGATGGTGGGCTCCGCTCTGGTGTCCTTAAGTGGCGCTACGCTTTGCATGCCTGTCTTGAACTCATTGTTGAGTCAGCGTGCCCCGCCCGAGCAAACCGGTCGCTTTATGGGAGCCGCATCGTCGGCCGCTGCCTGGGGTCGCGTCTTGGGTCCTGTGCTAGCCGGACTTCTGCTCAGCGGCTTTGGTTTTGCGCCGACCTGGGCCGTGTTTACGGGATTTGTCGGAGTCTATGTGGGCTGGGCTTTCAGTCCCGCACCCACTCGCAGTCGCGCTGGCTAGCGTGCAAGATGCTGGCGCAGCCCGTACACTTCGCGCGATTTTAATCAGCCAGCGGTGCTACGAATGACCCAATCACTATTCGACTTAAGCGACAGAATCGCGCTGGTCTCCGGAGCCAGTCGAGGTATTGGCGAGGCGATCGCGCGCCTGCTCGCCCAGCACGGGGCGCATGTGATCGTGTCAAGCCGCAAAGTAGAGGATTGCGCCAAGGTCGCTGAATCGATCAATCAGAACGGCGGTAGCGCCGAGGCTTTTGCCTGCCACGTAGGTACGATGGAGCAGATCACGGCCTTGTTTGATCACATACGCTCGACTCATGGCCGTCTCGATATCTGTGTCAACAATGCGGCCACCAACCCCTACTTTGGCCACATCCTGGATACCGATCTAGGCGCCTACAACAAAACCGTCGACGTCAACGTGCGCGGATACTTCTTTATGTCGATCGAGGCGGGAAAGCTCATGCGCGACAATGGTCGCGGCGTGATCTTAAATACCGCGTCAATTAACGCCTTGCAACCGGGGCCCATGCAAGGGATTTACTCGATCACCAAGGCTGCCGTGGTAAACATGACCAAAGCGTTCGCCAAGGAATGTGCGCCCTTAGGAATCCGCTGCAACGCCCTGCTCCCCGGCCTGACAAAAACGAAGTTCGCCGGTGCTCTGTTTGAGCACGAAGAAATCTACAAAGCTGCGATGGAGAAGATACCGATGGGCAGGCACGCGGAGCCAGAAGAGATGGCAGGCACCGTTCTGTATCTGGTCTCGGATGCGAGCAGCTACACCACGGGTGAGTGCATTGTGGTCGATGGTGGAATTACCGTTTAGCACTGGTTTATCAGTTACGCCACATGCCAAAGCGAAGGAGAAGCAAGCTCCTTGAAATCAAGCTCGCACGGCCTTTTGCCCCTTCGACCCCGGCTCCGTTACGATGAAGTTATGCATAAAGTACTGATCACGCACGAGCTCCCCGGTGAAATGGTTCGGGGCCTGACCGACAAGAGTGAAGTCACAGTCTGGATGGGGCCAGGGTTGCTCGACGCCTCAGCTCTCCAGGAGGAATTACAAGGCTGCACTGGAGTAGTTTGCCTGCTGACCGACCGAATCACCGGGAAGCTGCTGGATGCCTGTCCAACCCTTAAGTTCATCTCGTCCATGTCGGTCGGGGTCGATCATATAGACATTGCAGCCGCTACCGAGCGGGGCATTCCTGTGGGCAACACCCCCGGGGTGCTTGCGGAAACGACCGCTGATGCGACGTTTGCTTTGTTGCTTGCCGCTGCCCGGCGTACCGCTGAGGCCGACGTCTTTGTTCGTGGAGGGCACTGGCGACCGGAAGTCGCCTGGTCACCGGACTTTTTTGTCGGCAAAGATGTATCGGGGGCGACTCTTGGAATTCTCGGCCTGGGTGAGGTTGGCTGCGCGGTGGCCCGAAGAGCCCAGGGCTTCAACATGCGCGTGTTGGGTTGGAACCGGAGCGAGAAAGAGGTGGAGAACGTGACCGCTGTCAGCCTCGAGAAGCTATTTGAGGAGAGCGATTTTCTCTGTGTGACCGTGGCACTGACTGACGATACTCGCAACCTGGTTAACCGTGAGCGACTTGCCCTGATGAAAGACGATGCCGTCGTCGTCAATACTGCTCGTGGAGGTATCGTCGATGAAGAAGCGCTGGTCGACGCGTTGACGCAAAATCAGCTGGGCGCTGCCGCACTGGACGTCTTTGCGCGCGAGCCCCTACCCGCCGATCACCCTCTTATTCTTCTTCCCAACGTAGTACTTGCGCCACATATCGGAAGTGCCACACGGGAGACTCGAAAGAAGATGGCCGATATGGCAGCGGTGAATGCACTGGCCGCGCTGGATGACGCACCCATGCCCGCCTGCGTCAATCCCGAGGTTTACAAGCGCTGAGCGAACTTGCTGCGCTAACCGCTCTTTCAGAGCACGCACAACGCCTGCCCTGTTCCGTTGCAGGCGCAACCTTATTTGAAACAAGAGACTACCGCTGGTTGTGTAAACCGGCGGACGCGGTTCAGACCGTGCTCGATCGTCGTAATCCTAATCGACCTTTCTTTGCCAATCATCGCGCCCTGGCGTATGCAGCTGCACTGGTTGTGCCGCGCAATGGCTCCGCGTTTCCACATGATCTGGCGGTGTTGGAATTGGGTTTTGGCGGGGGCAGCGTATTCCGGTACCTGCGCTCCCTGGTTCCCGGTATTGCCTACACCGGGATCGAAGCTTCGAGTGCCATGATCGATACCGCCAGGCGGTACTTCGAACTATCTTCCACTGACTGTGTTCAGGTACAGACAGCCGAACGCTATCTGTCCGGGCACTCTCCCGAGACCGACGGAGACTTCGACTTGATACTCTCTGATCTGTTTGACGGACGGGAGTCTCCGGTGGCCACGTCTCAGGAGTGGTTCTTCCGAGCTCTAGCTGAGCGACTGAGTGATCGGGGTATCGCAGCGATCAATCTCCTACCGTCCAGTCCGGACGCGCTAATCTCTGTGCTGCGCGCTGCGAAAACTAGCTTCTCAGGATTCGGGCTTCTGCAGTTTCAAGACCTTGGAAATATAGTTCTATTTCTATCCGCCGAGCCTCTGCCGCTGGGGCGGCAGCTCGATGTCTTGCTCGAATCCAGTCCGTTTGCCCGGAAAAGCGAGGCGAAATCCGTTTTACACCGTGTCTATCGGCCACCTCTATAGCTGTATAGCTGCGGTGTCTGCGATCGCGGGTTCGCAGGGGTATGGCCTTACGCAAGGCTGCGCTTTACCCCAGCCCCGCTTTTGCGATTGATTGCTGGGCCAGCGCAGGTCCCGCCCCGTCGCTGATCAAAAAGACATCGTTCGCCCCGCACTGAATCAGTGGCTCGACCTCGTCGTCAAAATAGGCGGTTGCGGTCACATGACCGCTAAAGCCCTCTAGTCGCAGTTGCTCGATCGCTTCGAGGTTCTCTTCGTGACTGTGCATGGTAAGGACGACCAGATTGACCTGCTCCCGATCCACGGCCAGGCGTTCCCAAAAATCGGCATCGGTTGCGCTTTCTTCGAAGATCCTCCGTCCTGATTCCTGGTTTGCCGCCACAATGGTGTTGTCAACATCGAAGGCAACCACCGTATCGCCGACCTTTTCTCTGATGGTGTCGTAGGCATTTGTGCCGATTTTTCCCATGCCGAACACCAGAACCGTGGCGTCGCTGACTGGCACGGTTCGTTCCGGAGCGATGAGCGAGTCACGTTCCATGCGCTGCAGTGAGCTGCGAACCCGCCGATAGAGTTCTAGAGCATTCTTATTGAGAGCAGCTAGCGGTAAGAAACTGATTCCCATCGCGACCGCCAGAGTTACGATCCAGGTTTCATCGAGCCACCCTTTGCTCACGGCCATGGCGGCGATGATCAGACCAAACTCGCTGTAGGGCGTGAGCCCGAGGGACGCCAGCATGGCACTGCGCCCGCGAAGCCCAAAAAACATCAACAGAACGATGAACAGTAATCCCTTGATCGGCAGGAGCAACAGCAGCGCAGTGGCCACGGCTGTTCCCTCTAGGCTGGGAAGCCCGGTAAGACCGATGGTGACAAAGAACCCCACCAGTAGCAGATCTTTGAGGCCGAGAAGGACGTTACTGAGTTCTTTTGCCTTGGGCGCTTTACTGACCAGAGCGCCAGCAACCAGCGCGCCCAGGTCTGCCTTTAAACCGACCAGATCAAAAAGCGCCGCACCGCCAAGGGTGAGGGTAAGTCCTGCCAGCACCAGAAGTTCGCGGTGACCGCACCAGTTGAGCAGGCGACCAAGACCGTGGCGCAGCGGAATCAATGCAAGCAGAGCCAATGCCCAGGGGCTTGGGATCACACCCTTGGATGCCGCCAAGAGGCCGACGGCCACGAGATCCTGCATAACCAGAAAACCGATAATCACACGGCCGTACAGCGCACTCATGTTCTCTCTTTCTTCCAGCACTTTGATCACAAAAAGAGTGCTGGAGAAGGCCGTGAACAGGCCCAGAATTGCTATTGCCGGCCAGTCGAGGCCGGCGAATGGGCCAATCTCTAACGCCACTGGTATCCAGAGAAGCGCACCTGCAAGGGCCACCATCACCGCAGTATGCAGCAGCGATGCAGCAAAAATATGCGGTCGCAACAGGGAGGGAAGATCCAGCTTCAGACCGATGGCGAACAACAGGAGCAGCACACCGACATTGGCCAAGTCAGTCAGTACCTGCCCAGGATCAACACCCGTAGCGGAAAGAACAAACCCCGCGATGAGGAACCCGACGAGCGGAGCCTGATCCAGCTTCTTCGCGATCAGGCCAAACAAGAGCGCTACTCCAATCCACGACAACTCCATTGCCTGAGTCTCTGGTTAAAGAGCGAGCCGCGGCGAGCGGCTGTACACGCAGATCACGATGCTGCGGGTACCGTTGCAAGGCCCCTCTTAACCGCACGCTTTACGGCGTCAGGGTCTATCTCGTTGACGTTCTCAATGACCGAGCTCACGAGAACCTGCCAGAACAGGGCCGTCGCATCCTGGTTCAGAAAGAGAATGCGAAGCTTCCCGGTTTCCACTGGTCCGGCCAGCGCATAGGCATTGTCGATGGATGCACCGTCCGGCAGGCGATTGATGGTGCCGCTGGTTGTGGGGTAGGGATAGACGCCTGAGGACTGGGTGCTAAGCAAACCTGCGTTGATCCCCTGGCTCGCCATGTACTCCACGAGGAACTGCGCGTCACCCAGGCTAACCAGCTGATAGCCGAGGGCCTGCAGTCGATCATCTACCGCCTCTCTTATGATCGGATCAACTTCGTATAGCCGTGTCTCCCGGAGACTCCCCTTGGGTTCACCCAGCGCCTCGCTGCGCCAGGCGTAGCGCGTGAGCTTAGCGGCCTGGAACTGAGAGATGTCGCCGGCAATGGTCTCGGATCCACTGCATGCGCTCAGCAGGCAAAACAGTGTCGGGAGCAGCAGGGCGATGACCGGCGGTCTTCGCATCCAGAAGTGCGACTTTGCGGGGTCAAAGCACCGGCCAGGGAGGTTTTTCCATGCGTTGGGAGCCGAATGCGAGTTTGAAACGATCACATTTATTAACCATTGCTGAACCAAGCGTAAGCTTACCTGTTCGCTCGATGCTCACAAGCTATGATCGAGCGGTAGTTCCGTGGTCATCTTGATGTGAGCAAGCGCAGCATTGGAGTGGATCTCCTGGACCGTCGGCATCTGCGAGAGTTTTTCTCGGAATAGCTCCTCGTAGGCGTACAGGTCGCGCGCCACAATCTTCAACAGAAAGTCAAAATCTCCAATGACTTTATGGCATTCGAGCACTTCCGGCAGTTCGCGAATCTGCTCCTCAAATTCGGGCAGCGACAGCTTTCCATGCGCCGATAGTTTGACCCGAGCAAAGACTGTCACGGTAAGGCCCAAGCTGCGCGGATCCAGCAGCGCTACCCGGCGCTCAATCACACCTTCACTTTCCATGCGCCGAATCCTGCGCCAGCAGGGTGGTTGAGTCAGACCGACCTGGTCCGCAATCTCAGAAACGCTTATACCAGCGTCGCGTTGCAGGTATGCAAGGATGCGGCGATCCAGGTTGTCGAGCTTAACGGCTTCTTTAGGCATAAATTATTCTCCAAACATCAATATAAAGAATAAATTATTTCCTTTACGTCAAGAAGTGCCCGCCAAAGATATAAAAAATTGTTCAGTTTTGACCTATGTTATAGGCAAGTGAACAGCTTATAGACCGACCTCGGTTTGCGTCGTTTGCAGGCTTGGCCTGTGAGGCCGAATTCATGAATAGTTCGGGCTAGAGGCCGGTGAATACATACCCTCGTCGTTTCTTCGTAGACAATCTGTTCAGGGCCGGCGATCCGAACCACGGACTTTAATAATGACAACAAACGCCCGTAAAAGCGCTAAGGATGAACTTCCCAAAAGCCGTCTCTTTGTGCCCAGTGCGAGCTCGCGACCTGGCGGTACGCCAGACTTCAGCGATCTTCAGATTCCCGAGGTCGGAGCCGCCGACAAACCCCCGATCGATGTCGAGGCCTGTGACACTGCATCGCTGAGCGAGGGTCTTGTGCGGGTACTGGATGACCAGGGGCTGGCCCATGGACCTTGGAACCCCAGTTTGGATCCGCAGACACTCCGCGCCGGCCTCAAACACATGCTGCATGTGCGGGCATTCGATGACCGCATGTTTCGCATGCAGCGCCAGGGAAAGCTCTCGTTTTACATGAAGTGCACCGGTGAGGAAGCCGTAGCGACGGCCCAGGCGATGGCGCTGCGCAACAGCGACATGCTGTTTCCGACTTACCGCCAACAGGGCCTGATGTTCGTTCGCGGCCGCCCGGTTGTTGACATGATGTGCCAGTGTCTCTCGAACGCCGGCGATACGATCAAGGGAAGGCAGCTGCCTGTTCTGTACAGCTGGAAGGACGGGAATTTCTTTACGATATCAGGAAACCTCGCGACTCAGGTCAGCCAGGCTGTCGGTTGGGCGATGGCCTCGGCTTACAAAGGAGAGGACGACCTCGCCGTGGCCTGGGTAGGCGATGGCAGTACTGCCGAAGCCGATGTGCACAATGCGATGCTTTTCGCTTCTACTTACCGGGCTCCGGTGATCCTGAACGTCGTTAATAACCAGTGGGCGATCTCGACGCCTGCGAGCTTTGCCTCAGCCGGAATGACCTTCGCAGCCCGAGGCCTCGGTTACAACCTGCCCAGTATCCGTGTGGATGGCAACGACTTTCTGGCTGTGTACGCCGTCACCCAATGGGCGGCGGACCGTGCCCGAGCCGGAATGGGTGCGAGTTTTGTTGAGCTGCTCACGTATCGGGTCGCCGCGCATTCAACCAGCGACAATCCCGATGGCTACCGAGCCAAAGACGAGGCCGAGCGCTGGCCCCTGGGTGATCCGATCGAGCGTCTCAAAGACCATCTCATCCACCTGGGTGAGTGGAGCGAAGAGCAGCACACGAGCCTCCAGGAAGAACTGGCCTCTGCCGTCACCAACGACTGGAAAGAAGCACTCACGCACGGGAGTTTCGAGGAAGGTCCGCACTGGCCTTTAGAGACGATGTTTGACGACGTTTTCAAGGACCTGCCCGATCATCTTAGGCATCAGCGAACCCTGTTGATGAGCGAATCATGAGCACGATGAACATGACTCAGGCGATCCGCTCCGCGTTGGATTGCTGTATGGAGCGAGACCCTATGGTGCTGGTCATGGGGGAGGATGTGGGTTACTTCGGCGGAGTATTCCGCTGCACCGAAGGGCTGTACGAAAAATACGGAGCGCACCGAGCGCTGGATACGCCCATCAGCGAGGGAGGTATCGTCGCGGCCGCAATCGGAATGGGCGTAAACGGTCTGCGCCCGGTGGTCGAGATGCAGTTCGCTGACTACATCTATCCGGCGTTTGATCAGATCGCCAGTGAGCTCGCCAAGTTACGCCACCGTTCCGGCGGTGAATACTGGGCGCCGGTCGTTATCCGCGCGCCCTGCGGCGGAGGCATCCGCGGTGGTCAGACCCATTCCCAGAGCCCGGAGGGTATCTTTACCCATGTCTGTGGTCTCAAAACGGTCATGCCTTCCAACCCTTACGACGCCAAGGGGCTTTTGATTTCCGCGATTGAGGACGACGACCCGGTCATCTTTTTTGAACCCAAACGGATCTACAACGGCCCGTTTTTTGGCCACGAGGAAGAGTCCGCCAGCAGCTGGTCTGATCATCCGGCAGGGGAGGTACCCGACACCTACTACCGAGTCCCACTCCAGTCGGCAAAGATTCTGCATCCGGGAACTGAGGTGACGGTTCTTACTTATGGAACGATGGTGCATGTGGCCGAAGCGGCGATTAGAGCATCGGGCGTCGACGCGGAACTTATCGATTTGCGGTGCCTGCTCCCATTAGACCTGGATACGATCGTGACTTCCGTGGAGAAAACCGGCCGCTGCGTCGTGTTGCATGAAGCAACGCGCACCAGCGGCTACGGCGCCGAGTTGGTGGCGGAGGTGCAGGAGGCGTGCTTCTGGCACTTGAAGGCACCGGTTGAGCGAGTGGCTGGTTTCGATACCCCCTATCCGCACGTTTTTGAATGGGAGTACTTCCCGACGCGTAATCGTATAACCGGAGCGTTGCAGCGCGCGGCCTCGTGTCGGTAGCAGATATAAGCCAGGTAACAGCCAGGGAAAGGTCATGAGCGAATACAGTTTTAAGTTGCCCGATCTCGGCGAAGGCTCGGTAGAGTCAGAGATCAGCGCATGGCATATCGCGGTGGGGGATCGGGTCGAGGAGGATCAGGTCATCGCCGAGGTGCAGACCGACAAGGCTGTTGTCGACGTTGGCTCGCCAGTGACCGGTGTGGTACTCGCCCTTGGCTGTGCGGCGGGTGAAATGCTGGCTGTGGGTGCAGAGCTGGTGCGGTTCGATACCGGCGCGGCCAGCAACAAAGTGCGCAATACCGTGGTGTCACTCATTGACACAGCACCAAAGCCTGAGCAGCGGGAAGCCCCGCGCTCGTCGAAGCCGGCTGTCCAGGCCGCGAGCGCCAAGCGTGTATCGGTAACCGATGTAGCAAACCCACTCGCTTTGGATAGCACCGGTACTGGACTCGCCCCAGCAGCGCGAGTGCATTCGCAACCCGAAGCGGAACGTACCTTCAGTCAGGTGCTCGCATCTCCTTCGCTACGTCGACGCGCTCGCGAGGAGGGAATCGATCTGGCTCAGGTACCCGGCAGCGGGCCAGGCGGCCGGATCAGTCACGATGACCTCGAATCGTTTCTCGCATCCGGCGCGAGCGATGCGATCAGAGGCGCAGGCCCGGGAGGCGCACAGGTAGCGCAGGGCGGAGCCGTTGATCAGGTAACCGAGATTCCAATCACCGGCCTGCGCCGCGTCATCGCGCGAAAGATGCAGGCGACCAAGCGCAATATTCCGCACTACTCGTACGTCGAGGAGGTCGATGTCACGGAACTCGAGGCGACACGCCGGTTTCTGAACGATCAGCGCCAGGAGTCACAGCCAAAGCTCACACTGCTGCCCTTTTTAATCCGCGCTCTGATTCGTGCGCTACCTGAGTTTCCACACTGCAATGCTCGCTACGATGACGAGGGAGAAATACTACTGCAATACGCTGCTGTGCATGTGGGTATAGCGACCATGACACCGCAGGGTCTCATGGTGCCCGTGCTCGCGAACGCGCAAGAACTGGATGTCTGGGAGATGGCTTCACAAATTGCCGACCTGGCAGAACGTGCCCGCAACGGCCGCTGTACGCCAGCCGAACTTGGAGGATCAACTATCACGATCACCAGTCTTGGCGCGATTGGAGGAGTAGTCTCAACTCCCGTAATCAACGCTCCGGAGACTGCGATTATCGGTGTGAATAAGATGCAGCGCCGGCCCGTAGTTCGGGATGAGCAGATCGTTCCCCGGACGATGATGAACTTGTCGGCGTCATTTGATCATCGAATCGTCGATGGGTTCGATGGGGCAAATCTGGTTCAGGAAATCCGCCAACTCCTGGAGCATCCTTCGGCACTGTTCGTATAGGCATCAGTCAGTGACTTCTCCCGTCCTGTACAGCCCGGCCTGACTGATAGCGCTCTAGCGAGGGGCGATTGCTCTAGCCGCACGTCCGGGGGGAGTGGCTGATAAACCCTAAATCGATAATCCCCATATTCACACTGACAATCTGGCAACAGCTTCGATAGATACGGCAAGATCTGAGCTTTGTCGGACCTGCTACGCGGCGCACGAACTCAATAATGAAATCGCGCTCGATAAGGCAGGAGTTAACAATCTGATTCCTGTTCGGCTACTATCCACATCCTTTTCCGATCGCAGTGATGCACTCCCAGGTGATCTGTATCCGCAGCGAAGACGGGGCTCGCATCGATTCGTCCTGGCGAATCCTTAAGAGCGACAGCGGGGTACGGACTGTTAGTGTCGTTAAGTCCGCCTTCGCGCACGCGGTTGCACCAGAAAACTATCTCAACAAGAGCACAAGCGTCCGATAAAACCATGGAATTTTCCCTAAGCGAAGAACAGCAGGCGTTCGTCGATAGCGCGCGCGCTTTTTCCAATGGCACATTCGCCCCGAACGCGGCCGACTGGGATGCCCAGAGCACTTTCCCAAAAGATGCGCTTGCCGCTGCCGGCGAGCTCGGGTTCATGGGCATGTATACCCCGGAATCAGCGGGCGGCTTGGGTATGTCGCGCTTGGATGCCAGCCTGATTGTCGAGGAGCTCGCCCGGGGTTGTACCACCACCGCAGCTTTCCTCACGATTCACAACATGGCGACCAATATGATCGGCCGCTACTGCCATGAGTCAATTGTCGAAACATGGTGTCCGGATCTGATCGCCGGTACCAAACTCGCATCTTATTGTCTTACCGAACCCGGTAGCGGGTCCGATGCGAGTTCTCTCCGTACACGCGCGACGCGGGATGGAGACGACTACATCATCAATGGAAGTAAGGCGTTTATCTCCGGGGCTGGAGATACCGAAGTGCTTGTGTTGATGCTGCGTACCGGTGATGACGGTCCTGGCGGCATCACAGCCGTCCTGGTTCCGGCGGATACACCGGGAATCAGCTACGGGAAAAAAGAGGAGAAAATGGGTTGGAACGCGCAGCCCACACGAGCGGTCACGTTCGAGGATGTTCGCATACCTGTTCACTACCGCCTCGGTGAAGAAGGACAGGGATTTGCCATCGCAATGGAGGGCCTGGACGGCGGGCGTATTAACATCGCCACCTGCAGCATCGGCACCGCCCAGCAGGCTCTGGAAGAGGCCATGGCCTATGTAGAGGAACGGCGCCAGTTCGGAAAAACGATCGCTCAATTTCAAGCCACTCAGTTCAAGCTTGCGGATATGCTCACCGAGCTGGTGGCCGCGCGGCAGCTGGTTCGCCTGGCGGCTTATAAGCTGGATTCCAAAGACCCTCAGGCAACGACGTATTGCGCCATGGCGAAACGCCTCGCCACGGACATAGGCTTTCGGGTCTGTAACGAGGCACTACAGCTGTACGGCGGCTACGGCTACATCTGCGAATACCCGATGGAGCGACATGTTCGCGACACCCGGGTACACCAGATTCTGGAAGGTACCAACGAAATCATGCGCGTGATCATCGCGAGAAAAATGGCCGTGGAAGGCGCTCTGGAGGTTATTCGATGATATCCGAAACAACGAAGCTCGAGGTAGAACGGCGAGGGCATACAGCGCTGCTCACTATTAATAATCCCGCGGCCAACACCTGGGATACCGAAAGCCTTCCGGCGTTACGGGATGTCGTTGGACGTCTGAATGACGACAGTGACGTGTACGCGCTGGTCATCACCGGGTCTGGGGAGAAGTTTTTTTCAGCTGGTGCCGACCTTAAGCTCTTTGCTGACGGCGACGTCGCCAAGGCGAGCGAAATGGCGCGCCTATTCGGAGAAGCTTTCGAGGCTCTCGCTGATTTTCGTGGTGTGTCGATTGCGGCAATGAACGGTATCGCGATGGGGGGCGGTCTTGAGGTTGCCCTTGCCTGCGACACCCGTATTGTCGAAAGCCACGGCCTGCTCGCTCTGCCCGAGACACGCGTGGGTCTGCTGCCTTGCGCCGGTGGCACCCAAAGACTTTCCCGGCTTGTAGGGGAGGGCTGGGCCAAGCGCATGATCCTCTGCAACGAGCGCATCAAGCCCGATCTTGCCGAGCGCATCGGTCTGGTCGAAGAGGTTGTCGATACGGGTGCAGCGCTTGATCGCGCGCTCGCCTTAGCCGAGCAGGCAGGGCAGCAGAGCCCATCAGCGGTAGCCCGCTGCAAGCGCCTTGTCCACAGCGCCCGCGACAAAGCTATCGATGACGGACTTGCGCTTGAGCGCGAGCTATTCATTGAGCTTTTTTCTACTGCAGATCAGCGAGAGGGTGTTAACGCATTCCTGGAGAAGCGAACACCGGAATGGAAAAATGCCTGAAGAAGTAACCGCAACGTCTGCAGAGTCTGAACCGCTGGTTTTGGTGCGCCGCGAGGCCGCTGGCGCTCGTTACATTGGGCGTTTGACTCTCAACAGCCCCTCAACGCTTAACTCTCTCACCCTCGAGATGGTGGACGCCATACAGGGAGCCCTGGATGAGTGGCTTACCGACCCGGAGGTCGCCCTGGTGCTGATCGATGCGACGGGTGAAAAGGCCTTTTGTGCCGGTGGCGACGTGCAGGCGTTGCACGCCTCCTCGGTAGGTACTCCTGGCGGTCCATGCGAATACGCCGAGGAGTTCTTCGCCCGCGAGTACCGCATGAACTACACGCTCCACACCTATCCGAAGCCGGTAGTGTGCCTGGGTCACGGCATCGTAATGGGTGGCGGATTGGGTATCCACGCGGCCTGTTCCCATCGAGTGGTCACCGAGACAACGCGCATCGCGATGCCGGAAGTCACCATCGCGCTGTTTCCGGATGTCGGGGGCAGTTACTTTCTGAATCGCGCGCCGGGTGCGACGGGTCGCTTCCTGGCGCTGACCGCCGCCTCAATCAACGCGGCTGACGCTATATTTTGCGGATTTGCCGATCGCTTTATTCCAGCCGCGCAGCTGGAGAGCGTCGTGGCAGCGTTGCTGGCTGAAGAATGGGATGGTGATATTGAACGCGATCACGCGCGGACACGTGAAATTCTCAGAGGGTTTTCCGAAGCCCATCAGGACCAGCTGCCTTCACCGCAGGTCCAGCCACATCTGGCGAAGATCAATCGCCTATGTGATGGCACGGACGTGCACGATGTCATCGACCGCATCTGTACACTCGAAACGGACGATCGCTGGTTGACCAGGAGCCGGGACGGACTGGCACATGGGTCGAAGCTTGCTGCTTTATGGATCGACCGCCAGTTGATGGTGGCCAGGCATTTATCGCTTAAGGAGATTTTTCAAAGCGAGCTGCAGCTTGCAACTAACATCATGCGCCATCCGGAATTCGGCGAGGGCGTCAGAGCTTTGCTGATCGACAAGGATCGAAGTCCGAAATGGTCCTACGAGCGTTCCCGAGACGTACCGGCGGAAGTCCTCAACGGGTTCTTCTCATCACCATGCGCAGACAACCCTTTGCTGGACCTTTAGCGTTCTTTTTGTCACGAGGAGGCTTCGTGCACTTTGGTGGGAAAGGCTTTGGTCGGACCGCCAAAAAGCGTCATCCCTGACAGGCTAGGCGCTCGCCATCCATGGCGAGCGACTTCCTCCCAAAGCCTTTCCCACCAAAGTGCACGAAGCCGGCGATCCTCAGTGCCTTCTAAGGAACAGAAGCAGAGACTGTTTAGAGTTTGGAACTTGCTCGAGCTGTCTGCAGGAGAACCCCTTTGCGCTCAGATCAGCTGTTTGGCTGGTTATGATGCCTGTTAGTGAGCATAGGCACTCCCGATACAACGTGGTTGCAGCTGGGTTGATGAAAGTCGGTGAGTGTTTTTGGATCTCGAACGGAGGTGTTGTTCGTGGGGTGGTGGGCTTTTGTCGGAGGTCGCTCGCCATGGATGGCGAGCGTCAAGCCTGTCAGGGAAGACGCTTTTTGGCGATCCGACAAAAGCTCACCACCCCATGAGCAACGAAGGATCTCATCGGCTGGCGATGAACCAATAGAACAACTAGTTTTTTTTGGGATATGGATACGTCATCCCAATGAAGTGACAAGCTGAGGGTATAAAAGAAGGAGTCCCTGATGAGTACATCAAGAGTCGGCTTTATTGGCCTCGGTAACATGGGTGGGCCGATGGCAGCCAATCTGCTGGCGGCCGGGATGTCCGTTAAGGCGTTCGATCTATCCGATGAGGCTCTCAAGGCGCTGGGCGACAAAGGTGCTCTCGCATGTGAGTCTGCGGCGCAGGCGGCGTCCGATGTGGATTTTGTGGTCTCGATGCTGCCGGCCGGTCGGCATGTGCGTTCCCTCTACCTTGGGGACGGTGACGCGAAGGGACTACTCGCGACTGTGGATCCGGCAACAGTGTTGATTGATTGCTCGACCATCGATGCCGAAAGCGCTCGCGCTGTGGGTGAAGCCGCGGAAAAGGCTGGCATGGCGTTTGTCGATTCGCCCGTCTCCGGTGGAGTGGCTGCGGCGCAGGCTGGTACGTTGGCGTTTATGTGTGGGGGAAGTGAGGAGACGTTCAATCGCGCCAAGACTGTGCTGGATATCATGGGGCGCGCGGCGTTTCATGCAGGGCCGGCCGGTGCCGGACAGGTGGCGAAGGCCTGCAACAACATGCTGCTCGCGGTTCACATGCTGGGCACTTGCGAAGCACTGGCCATGGGCGAGCGCCACGGTCTGGACCCCAAGGTGTTATCAGACATCATGCTGGCAAGCTCGGGGCGAAACTGGTCTTTGGAGGTGTACAACCCCTGGCCAGGTGTGCAGGAGGCGAGCTCGGCCAGCAATGGCTATCAGGGCGGATTTCGCACCGACCTGATGGTGAAGGATCTAGGTCTTGCCCTCGACGTCGCTGAGGGCGCCGATGTGGACAACCTGTTCGGGAAGCTGGCGGCCACCGTCTACGGTGACCATCAGCAGGATGGTTATGGTGAGCTGGACTTTTCCAGCGTACTGAACCGCTACCGTTCCAGCTGAATCGAAGCTGACTTACGCAGAGACAGCTTCGCTGCCCTGCCAACCAGCGTTTTGCGCGAGCATGGTGAGCTAGAGGTCTTCGTAACGAACCGAGAACGTATCAGCACCTTCCATGGTCGCCAGCTCCACGCCGCGCTGAAACCAACGCATGCGTTGTTCTGAAGTCCCGTGGGTAAAGGTGTGCGGCGTTATCCTCCCCTGCATCCGCTCTTGGATCGTATCGTCCCCTACCTGATAGGCTGCTCGAAGCGCTTCCTCTATATCACCGGCCTCAAGATACTTCTGATTTCTTCGGGCCCACATTCCGGCGAAGTAATCCGCTTGTAGTTCCAGCCGAACCGAGTATTCGTTGTAGTCGGGCTGGCCTCGTTTGGCTGCCACCTGGTCAGCTATGCCCAATAGGTTCTGGACGTGGTGAGCGACCTCGTGAGCAACAACGTAAGCCTGTGCGAAGTCGCCGGGGGCATCGAACTTTGAAGCAAGCTCATCATAGAAACTGAGATCGATGTAGATTGTTTTATCAGCAGGGCAATAGAACGGTCCCATTCGAGCGTCGCCGAACCCGCAGCCTTCTGTTTCGGCTACCTGTCGATAAATCGAAAGCTGAGGCTCCTCATACTCTTTGCCGATGCTCTGAAACTGGTTTGACCAGATGTCTTCGGTATCGGCGAGCACCACCTCAATAAACTCATAACGATCAGCTTCCTCGGGCGAGCTTTGTACTGGCGAGCCCGTGCCCATTTCACTGCCGTTCCCCAGGAGCGTTGATAAGTCAACCAGGCCCAGCTGAGCACCGACGAAGCCGACGGCGCACAGGGCGACCACGCCCTTAATGCCAAACGTGCGAAATGCGAAGCTGATGATCGAGCCCAATGCACCGCCACCGCGGGGTACGCCGCGGCTTACACGACGGTTGCGATCGTCTCTGACGTTGCTGCTTCGCCTTCTACCGCGCCATTTCATAGTCAGCCACCCCCGGTTGGTCGCAGGACGTGCATTCTACGCGGGTGCAATCGACTAGTCGCTTGGGGCTGGTTCGCTTTCGGTTGCCGAAGCATCGATCAGGTCGTCGGCTAACGCGTCTTCATCACTATCAGCGCCAAGCAGCTTTTCGGTCGCCTCGATCAATCGTTCCGCATCGTATGAACTTGTGTCAAAACGTTGGGAAAAACGAGAGCTACTCAAAAAGTAGCGTTCTTCTTCTTCATCCTTAAGGACAGTCAGCGTGCTTTCGACCGTATCTGGCGCATCGCCGGAGTTGAGATTAAGGGTGACGACAGGTTCAGCGCGAGCGCCCACATCATCATCGTCAGCGGCCACCCCGGACACCCGCAGTCCGCCCAATCCGTTTATCAGCTGAGAAGCCGCGTCAGAATCGGTGGCGCCGCCATCTGTGCGAACCCAATCGTCCTCAGTAAGCTCAAAGCTGACGTTATCGATTTGAACGCTGTTTATCGCGGTAGTGGCGAGAAGGCTCTGATCTAGCCACTGATCGGAAGTGGTCGGAGCGTCGAAGCTGTTGAGTTCAAGCGTAAAAATTTCGTTTTCGCCAGAGATTCGCGCATGAACTTTACGGAACGACGGCGAGCTTCCGAGAAAAACCGTCGTCTCGTTTCCAGCCGCATCGGAGAATTGCAGGCGCTTCTCGAAGGCGCCGTTGTCCACCTCGAAACGCTCGGCGGCACCCGTGGACGTTGCCACCGGAAACCCCGGGTTCTGCCCTGCGAGTGCATCCATCAGACTCACCATCTTGGTCCCATCGGCAGGGAGGCCGCTGGCCAGCTGCCAGTCACTGGTGGCCGAGGCGCGTGTCAGTTCGATGCTTTCATCAGTGGAGCTTTGGATCGTCACCGCCAGGATTTGCTCCGGACTTATTTCAAGTAGCGCGGTTCGCGTCACACCGGATGACTCCCTGGGCCAGTAAACGACAGCCACGAGCGCGAGCTGAACCACAAGCAGTAGTGCAAGTGTTCTGATCATTATGCGAGCACCTCCGCTAGCTGAATGCCGCGACGACTACGTTGCACGCGCCACACGGCGTAGAGCCCCAGCAGCATCAGTAGCGCTGCCAGGTAGTTGCCGTATTCAATGCTGGCCTGCGTATCCTGGGATAAGGGCGGCAGCGTACGGTTAAAGTGAGCTCGGGAACGGATGCTGGTCAGACTGCTGTCTTCGAGCGCCCAGTCCACAGCGTTAATCAAAAACTCAAGCGGGCCGAAGTACTGCGTTCCCGACGCGGCGATCACACCACTGAGAACCTGGTCACTCGCAAAATCGTTGGACGCGACAATGAGCAATCGAGCCGAATCGGGCGACTTGCGAATGAAGCCGCGAGCAGGGGGTCGTTCTTCTTCATCAGCGGATTCACTGCCTTCAGCTCCGGTATCTGCCAGAACCTCATCTTCGGGGGGGCTGGTATCCGCGTCGGGTTGCGGCGCGCTGTCGAAGTAGCTCTCGAAGGATCCCTGGAGGAGTACGGCGACCTGTTCTTTGGCGCGTCGCTGACCAGCACCGCTGAAGTTGATCTGGCCGCTGGCATCCATGCTCGGCATCACGTCGGTCGCTTCTGATCTCCAGGCGGCATCGGAGCTACTCAGTAAGTCGATTGCCCGTACACCCTCGGCGGGTTTAGTCTGAATAGGCGAGGCCCAGCCAACGGTTAGTTGGGGCAGCCCACTCGTGATCGGGTGCTCGACATTTAGCCCCTCATCGCGTACGTCGAGTAGGTAGGGATAGTCCACAAACTGCATGTCCCGGAACTCATAGCCGCCTAGACGGCGTACGACAGGTACTGGGAACGCCGCCATTCTCTCGTCCAGCACCACGGTCTTCTCAATCGTGACGCCGTTATGCACCAGCCAGTCCTCGAGGCCGCTGCTGTTCTCACGGAGCAGCAAAGAAGCTCCCTGAGCTTCCAGCGACCAGGGCGAGGTTGCCAGTACGACACTGCCACCGCGCATCAGATACTGATCCACGGCGAACTGAGCCTGATCATCCAGGTCCTGGGGTGCGACTACGACCAGTAAGTCAGCAGAGGGATCTACCTCTCCGTCGCTCAAATCCTCAATCACAATTGAATGGTCTTCGGTAATGCTCTGTTGCAGTGAGCGGAAGCTATGGCTGGGTGGCGGCATTCCGGGCATGCCTGGAGTCTGCTCGGGTATCGCCAATGCGACAGTTCGCGTGAACCCTTTAGCAAAGCGTCGCAGGGCGGAATCCAGAGCATCGCCAAAGGCATCGCCGTCGTAGTTCCCTGTTGGTATCTGTACAACCTGGCGGTCGTCTTCAAGGGTCAGGTAAAAGAAAAACTCCTGGGGATTACTCAACGACGCGATCATGGGCTGGAAGCCCCATTCTTCGATGATCCTGTTCGCGACAGAGCCGTCGCCCGCATCGGGATCTACAAAAGTCACGGTGAACTTGCCGCCCGAATCCACGGCGAGAGCGTCGGCCTGTGCCTGAATCGCCGCGCGATAATCAATAAGCGGCCCAGGCAGAACATCTTCGGAAGACACATAGGCTGTCAGCGTGACCGGGCTATCGATCTGTTCGAATAGTGATCCGTCACTGCGATAGCGCTTGAGAATGTCACGAATGGTCTTCGTAACATCGAACTCCGGATTGCGCAGCACAACTTCGGGTTGTCCACTCAGTGATGCTTTGACTTCAATGAAATCGGCGAAGCCGAGAGTCTCATACTCGCCACCGTATTGAACCAGAACGTCAAAATAAGCATTGACCAGCGCAGACTGATAGCGATCGGCAACCTGAAACGGCGTGGCCTGGATACCAAAGTCCTCGTTTGCTTCCTGCTCGGCAGCTGCATCCTGAGCGGGATCGACAAACTCAACGCGGACGCGTCCGTCGCCTGCAACTTCGTATTCTCTAAGCAAATCCTGAAGCTGAGGCACCAATGGGGCGAGCAGGGGATGCGAGCGTTCACTGAAGTAGCCGCGGATAAGCAGTGGCTCTTCAAGCTGCGACATGATGGCTTCGCTGGGCTCGGACAGGGAATACAGCTCTCCCTCAGTCACATCACTACGCAGGCTCGGAAGCTTCTGGAGCCAGACCGCTGCAAGTACCAGGTTGGCGAGCACCAGACCAGCACCAAGCTGCCAGCCACGATGACGTTCGTTGCTCAACTGCGCCCACCTGCCACGCTCCAGTCCGTAAACATTGAGCGTAAGAAAACCGGCGGTGACCGCCAGGTAGTAGTAGAGATCGCGTGCATCGATCACACCACGCGTGATGCTCTCAAAGCGTGCTCCCGAGCCGAGCAATCGAAGCACGTCGGCGGTGGATCCCCCAAAGAATCCGAGCAATAGATCGCTGCCAGCCAGATACAGGAGGCCGCAGACAGCGACACTTCCCAGCAGGCTGACAATCGCATTGTCCGTCCGCGACGACACGAAGAGTCCAACTGCAAGGTAGCTGCACCCCAGTAAAAAGGCTGCGAGATAGCCAGCCAGTACAGGCCCCCAATCCAGCGACGCGATGCTGGCCACGGTAAACGGCAGCGGCGTCGTTGCAAGCAGTGCGAGCGCCAGAATGGCGGCGCAGGCCAGGAATTTCCCGGCTACGAACTGCCACAGAGGTACCGGCAATGTGAGTACGTGCTCCAACGTGCCGCTGCGTCGTTCATCACTCCAGCTGCGCATCGTCAAAGCGGCACTCAAAAAGATCAGCAGAAGCGGCATCCACTCGAACAACGGTCGTACATCGGCGATGTTGCGAGCAAAGAAAGACTCGACCCAAAAAAAGGTAAACAGGCACACCGCCATGAAAGCAGCAAGAAACAGCCAGGCCACAGGGGAGGCAAAGAACAGCTGGAGTTCCTTACGGGCCACCCGGCCCACAACACGATCAGGCTGCATTGCTTACCTCCTCACCGGCTGACTTCACCGAAGACTTGCTGATTGCCTCCCGGAACACCTGTTCCAAGTCCTTCTGCTCTCGCGCTAGCTGGTAAAGCCGAGCCCCCGCATCGACAACCGCGCGACTTACGTTGCCCGCTGCGGTGTCGAGCGCCGTACCGTCGTGCAGACCAAGCTTTACGGTGAGCTTGCCCTCTTCTGATGGAAGAACCTGCAAGGAAGACACTTGAGGTAGGCGAGAGAGCAGCTCTTTGAGATCGGGCGTATCGTCGCTCATGGTCGCTAAGAGCCCCGAGCTTTCACGGAGTTCCGCAAGTTCCGAGTTCAGCGCCAGCTCGCCGTTGGATAACACCAGCACTCGAGCACACAGCGCATCCACTTCCTGCATGATATGGGTCGATAGGATCACCGTGGCTTCACTCGCCAGATCCCGAATCAGTGCGCGCATCTGCTCGTTCTGCTGGGGGTCTAGACCATTACCCGGTTCATCCAGGATGAGCAGCTCTGGTTTGCCCAGGATTGCCTGCGCAACACCCACTCGTTGCTTGAAACCTCGTGAAAGCTGGCCGATGGGGTCGAAGAACCGCGCTCCTAGTGCGGTGGCGTCGACGCTGCGACGTATGGCTTTTTGCTTATCAACGCCTCGCAATCCCTTGAGATGAGCCGCATATTCCAGGTAATCGCCCACGCTCATCTCCGGGTAAACAGGAAGATTTTCCGGGAGGTATCCAAGCGTCCGCTGGATTTCACGCACATGCGTGCTCAGTTCACGACCACCTATGTGAATGCTGCCCGCTGAGGGTTCAAGATAACCACTGAGCATTTTCATTACGGTAGTTTTACCCGCACCGTTATGACCCAGTAGGCCAACGATTTCTCGCCGGTCTATGGAGAAGGTAACGTTATTGACTGCGGGGATTTTGCCGTAATACCGAGTGAGCGAATGAACATCGATCATGGCGTTGTGAACCGTTTTGAGACTGTAAATATAGGGCTTAGGGGCAGCGCCCCGTTAGATTGGGAGCGCAAGTTTAGCAATAAAAACAAGTAGCACAACAGTGAAAGCGCGCCGAATCCAAAGCTCGCCGCCGGCGACTGAAAAGCGCGCTCCCAGATAGCCACCCAAGCTGTTTCCAAGGGCGAGCGCCAGGCCAAATGCCCAGTGAATGGAAACGGCCGAGGCAAAAATCACGATAGCGACGATATTGTAGGAAAGGGCGATGAACACCTTGTGCATATTGGTTCGGACGAGATCCAACCCCATCACCCGGTGCAGAATCGGCATAAGAATAAATCCGACGCCGATCTGAATAAATCCTCCCCATAGCCCCGCGCCAAACATAAGCGCGTGCCCCGCAATCAAGCGACCACGGGTCATCGGAATGCTTTCACCTTGTCGTTTCTTACTCGGCGTCTGCATTAGAAACAGCACAACGAGCATAATGACCGCCAGGATTCGATCGAAGGTCTCTCCTTCGAGCCGCACACCGACCAGAGCACCAAGTACCGCTCCTGGAATGGCCGCCGCAGACAGGGAGAGGCTTAGACGAAAGTCCGCAAAACCCCGGCGAAAAAACGTACGGATGGCCACCGCGTTTTGCGCGATGATAGAAATTCTATTGGTTCCGTTGGCCACAGGTCCGGGCAGACCGAGGAACAGCATGATGGGTACGGACAGGAGTGAGCCACCGCCGGCCATAACATTGAGGACGCCGGCAAAGGTGCCGGCGACACAAAGGAGTGCCAGCTGCCATAGCTCAAACTGCACAAGAAAACCTCATTGGTCTGCGGAAAAATATGAAGCAGAGTGGGGCAGGTAAATCAGTTACGTCAGCTGATGCCTGCTTAGCCAGTCCAGGGCTCCCGCATCGTCACAAACTCCTCCGCTGCGGTTGGATGAATACCAATAGTCGCGTCAAACATCGCTTTGGTGGCGCCTGCCTTCAGAGCGATCGCCATTCCCTGGACGATTTCGCCAGCCTCCGGACCCATCATATGTAATCCCACAACCCGGTCGGTCGCATCGTCCACGATCAGTTTCATAAACGTTCGCTCATCGCGACCGCTGATTGTGTGCTTCATGGGCCTGAAATCGGATTTGTACAGCGTGATCGAGCCAAACTTCTCGCGCGCGGCGGCTTCTGTAAAACCCACGGTGCCAATGTTGGGCTGGCAAAAAACAGCGGTCGCTATGAAGTCGTACTCCACCGGCCTATCCAAGTCGCCATAGAGGCGACGAGCCAGAGCCATGCCCTCAGCCAGGGCCACCGGTGTCAGCTCGAGACCGCCAATGACATCGCCCAGCGCGTATACGCTTGGTTCAGCGGTCTGATATTGAGAATCGACTTCGATAAACCCTTTGTCGTCGAGCGCGACGCCGGTGTTCTCAATACCAAGCCCTTCCAGATGCGGGCGTCGTCCGGCGGCGCACAGTACTGCATCGACTTCCAAAACGTCGCCGCTGGTCAGGGTAGCGCGTAGGCCCTCCTCGACTTCTTCGAGCTTAATGATGTTGGTGTCAAAGCGGAGATCGACACCGGTCTTTGGGATCTCCTGGGCCGCGTGCCGACGAACGTCTTCATCGAAGCCCCGCAGAAACAGCGGGCCGCGATACAGCTGCGTCACCTTAGAACCCAGGCCGTTAAAAATACCGGCGAACTCCACTGCGATGTAGCCGCCGCCGATGATCAGCAGACGTTCGGGAAACTCCTCGAGATCAAAGATCTCGTTAGAGCTCCTAGTGAGATGGTTACCGGGAAAGTCAGGAATGTAGGGCCAGCCGCCGGTGGCAATCAGTATTCGCTCGCAGCGATACTCCCCATCACCCACAGCCACCGTATGCGGATCGATTATGCGCGCCCGTCCGTCGATCAGATTCGCATCCACGCCCTGGAGCAGTGAACGATAGATACCGTTCAAACGGGATATCTCAGATTTTTTGTTGTCCCTCAGGGTCGGCCAGTCGAAGCGCCGTTCGCCGGTGCTCCAGCCAAATTCGCGTGCATCATCAAAGCCTTTACCGTATTCAGACGCATAGACGTATAGCTTTTTCGGCACGCAGCCCACATTGACGCAGGTCCCGCCCAGGTAGCGATCCTCCGCGATTGCGACCCGCGCACCAAAACCCGCCGCCATGCGCGCAGCGCGAACACCGCCTGATCCTGCACCAATTACAAAAATATCGTAGTCCCAATCGCTCATCCCATCTCCCTAAACTTGGCCTGCAGCCGCGAGGACTTAACCCACCATCGGCGTGGCGAGTAAAACTTGAGCTCTTAGCACCGCACGGTTGCCCTGCATAGCGAGAGCTACGCAAAGGAAACGAGCGAGGCCGCATGCCCAGTGCTACGCTGCGCAGCAAAGGTCCCTTAATTCCACGGGTTGCCAGCGCGTTATTATGGCCTGCGAACATCCTGACAAGCCATAATGCCGGCAATAAGAGTACGCTTCGGCAAAAAATAGTCTCGGGAGTTCCATGCGCGCAGCAATCCGATTGGCGGTGGCCTTGTTCATCGCGCTCAATATTTTCGGGTTTTTTTACGGACGTGAAGCGGTTGCAGTGGCGACCGGATACAGCGCCAAGCAGTTGTGCTCCGGCGTGTTTGTCTCGCGTCTACCGGAGGATTTCATTATCGAGCGCGATATCCTCCCGCGGATGGCCGTGATGGGACCGGCCCTTCCGTTATTGGAGCTTACGGTCAATGAATCTGAGGGCTTTGCATCCGCTGCGCTTCTCGGGATGGAATCGCGCGCGACACACTCCACTGAGTTCGGATGCGTTCTTCACGGTGAAATGAACGGACAAGCTGCACAACCTGATGCGGAGCCTGCCGATGCAGTAGGAGTTCCGGCAGTACTGGAAACGGCGTTCGCCGAAGCCTTCTCCGAGCCTGCGGATGGTCAGCGAAGCACAATGGCGCTGTTGGTGATGTACAACGGTGAGCTGCTGGCTGAGCGCTACAGCGAGCCGGTTGCCGTGAGTACCCGCCTTCAGGGATGGTCCATGAACAAGAGCCTGATGGCCACCTGGATTGGTCTTGCCACTGAGGCCGGCGAGTTTGATCCGACGCAGCCGGTGATTGAACAACTTACCTCCGTTGACGATGCGCCGGACGTCGATTCGCATCTAACCACCCTTCACTTGCTGCAAATGGAAAGCGGCCTGGACTTCGATGAATTTTATGCCCCGGGTAGTGATGCAACCAGTATGCTCTATCGCGAGAACGCCATGTGGCGACGAGTGGCGTCCACCGGACAGCGCTACGCACCGGGGCTCCACTTCTCCTATTCAAGTGGAGACTCGGTGTTCGCAAGTTTCCTCTGGCAGCATTCCCTTACAACCGGTTATTCGGATTGGATCCGTACGCGATTCTCTAATCCACTGGGGATCACCTCATTGGTTGCCGAGGCCGACGCCAGCGGCGTGCAGGTGGGGTCGAGTTACGCTTACATGACTGCTCGCGACTGGTTGCGCGTGGGTCAGTTATGGTTGGATGCCTGGCATGGTCGTTCTGATCTGCTTAGCCAGGAATGGTTGCGCGCATCCGTCGCGGCTCGCGAGTCCAGCCCCAGCGGTCGCTATGGGCGCGGATTCTGGCTGAACACGGGCCGGCGCTATTATCCCGCGGCACCCGCCACCACTTTCCTTGCCTCGGGGAATGCAGGTCAGGTGGTGGTCGTAATTCCGGAATGGGAAATGGTCGTGGTCCGACTTGGGCTCACGGAACCTCGAGTTCGTACGGGTGTCGGTGAGCTGATCGAATCTCTGAACGGTCTGCGCAGCTCTTTGTAACCCCTGCTTGCGCGAGGCGATCGCATGAACTAAGTCAGCGGCGTGCACTCGTACACGATCCCTGGGCCCGGGTTTCGCGCCGAAGCCGCACCGCACCAATGCATGCAGCCTAAGCAAAGCGTCTCCTCGCTACGCTCACGCTGCTACAATTGCCGCGCCGCCACAGAAGCGGCTTACTATTAGGGGATTCCAATGTCATTTTTCAGATCACGTGCCGCGTTCGCATGCGCTACGCGCACGTCTTACGCGTCGACTTCGCTAGATTACGCTCACTCTCTTCGGCCTTTTTGCGTGGCGCTTCGTCGAGCGGTGTTCTGGTTGTGTGCGACAGTAGCGAGTTCAATTTGCGCGCTACCTGGATTGGCGGCAGACCGGGTGGAGTTGCGCGATGGGTCCGTCGTCTACGGCATCTTCAATGATGCTGATGGCGGCAAAATTGTCATTGAAACGGAGTTTGCAGGAACGCTCGAAATTGATCAGAGCCAGGTCGTCGCCGTCAAAATTGAGTCCGAAGTCGTGCTGCAAATGGAAGACGGCCGGGTGATTGAAACCGACGGGCTTGAGGTCGCGGATCAGCAGCTCGCGCTGGGCGACGACGGCAATCTATCCTACGCGCTGGCGGAACTGATGCGAGTGAATCCGGAGCCGTGGGAACTGGGCAAGGGTTACAAGTTTGGCGGCAATGCCAGTATTTCGTTCAACAGTCAGCGCGGTAACTCAGACCTCGATGAACTCGACTATCGAATACTGAGTAATTGGGAGAGCCTGCGTGACCGGATACGTCTTACCGCGTTCGGCGAAATCGATGAAGCTCAGGGTGTTACCAACGCTGAAAACTGGACGGTTCGGGCCCGCTATGACCGCACGCAGACCGGGGACTGGTACTGGGGAGTCGGGGCATCAGCCGAGGAAGATCAGTTCGCCGACTTAAACTTACGGGCATCCATCGGCCCCTACGTCGGTCGCAAGTTCTTCACCGAACCGGTGTTCCAACTTGAGGCTGAAACGGGCTTTGCCTACATCTCGGAAGACTTTGTCGGAGCTGATGATCGCGAATACATCGGTACCACCTGGGACGTGCACATGCAGAGCAACTATCTGGGTGGGAACTCCCGCTTGTACCTGGATCATCAGGGAATCTGGAATCTGGATCAGGCCGAAAATCTAGTGCTCAATACTACACTCGGTCTTGCGTTTCCGTTCCTCGGGGGTATCGAAGGAGCGGCCGAAGTGGTCTGGGAACTGAACACGGGCGCTGTCGAGGGTACAGAAGAACTCGACGAAACCTACCGCCTGCGGCTGGGCTACAGCTGGTAGGTGTCTACCTGAGCCGAACCTGCAGAGTTCGCTCGCTTATCGAGTAGCCCGGACGGTTTCGGCTAGCTGATCCAGCAGTGGGAGCGTGTCGTCCAGGGCCAGGCATGCGTCAGTGACGCTTTGCCCATAGGTCAGCGAGTGAAGGGTATCGATAGGTTGATTACCTGAACGCAAGTGACTCTCGAGCATCACCCCTCGAATGCCGTGCTGCTCGTGCTTAATCTGGTCGCACACATCGGCAAGTACTAAACCTTGTTTCTCGTGATCCTTGCTGCTGTTGCCATGGCTGCAGTCAACGAGGAGACCGGGTGTGACCCCCGCCTGCTTCATTTTCTCGACGGCAGCATTCACATCCGCGGCATGGTAGTTCGGCCCGCTCTGGGCGCCGCCGCGCAGTATCAGATAGCAGTCAGGGTTGCCGCTGGCCTGCAAAATCGCCGGTGTGCCTTCGCGGGTCAGTGATGGGAAGCGGTGGCTTTCGCGCGCGCTGCGGATAGCGTCAATCGCCACAGAGACCTCTCCGTCGGTTTCAAGAACGCTACCAGCGGAGAGGTCTCTGTGGCGATTGACGCTATCCGCAGCGCGCGCGAAAGCCACCGCTTCCCATCACTGACCCGCGAAGGCACACCGGCGATTTTGCAGGCCAGCGGCAACCCTGACTGCTATCTG
>JBCCPL010000048.1:0-30204 GCA_039111155.1 Pseudomonadota bacterium
GAGAGCATCGTCAAAGGCGAGGACACGTTCGAAGCGGGCGTGCCGGAAAGCTTTAACGTCTTGGTGAAGGAAGTCCGGGGCCTCGGCCTCAACATGGAGCTTCTCGACGCCGTCGAAGAAGCGACCGCAGTCGGTGCGGTGAATACTGACCCCCCGACCCTGGGTGATAAAACCCGAGATCGAATCGCCTGGTACCGGCTTACAGCACCCTGCCATATTCGTGAGCAGATTGCCGACGCCCTGCACTTCGATGCCCGGTGCCTTTGCGGAGGCTTTGCGCGAGCCGGTGCCGCGACTCACGCGTAGCTCAGGCTGCGGCTGGCTGCCGATCAGCGTCTCGGCGGCCTGTACGACCTGAGCGGCGCTCACATCTCCGGCGCCGACCGCCGCGTACATGTCATCGACGCTGTTAACGCCAATTTTTACCGCAATGCGTTTGTAGTCGAGACTCGTCAGTGCCAGTCGTCGGAACTCGCGGTCCAGCAGCTGCTGCCCGGCGTCGACGTTGTCTTCCCGGGCCTGGCTTCGAAACCAGGCGCGTACCTTGGATCGCGCTCGCGAAGTATGCAGGTAACCGGATCCGGCCTGGAGCCAGTCGCGTTTGGGAGTGCCGTCTTTTGCCGTGAGGATCTGCACCCGATCACCCGTCGTCAGGGCATGGGTGAGAGGCACGATCTGTCCGTTAACTTTTGCGCCCCGGCATCGGTGGCCGACTTCGGTGTGAACGTGATAGGCAAAGTCCAGCGGCGTGGCACCGGTCGCCAGATTGACCACATCGCCGCCGGGGGTAAACGCGTAGACCCGATCCTGTTCCATATCGAAACTGTGCGCGTCGGCAGGCGTACTGGTCTCGTCCTGCTCATCATCATGAACCTCGAGCACCTGCCGCAGCCAGTTGATCTTTTCTTCGTAGCTCGACGCACTGCGTTTTGTGTTGTCCGAACCCTTGTATCGCCAATGCGCGCATACACCGAGTTCAGCTTCTTCGTGCATCTGATGCGTGCGGATCTGAACCTCAAGGACCTTCCCCTCTGGCCCGATCACCGCCGTGTGCAACGATCGGTAGCCGTTCTCTTTTGGGCTTGCAATGTAGTCATCGAATTCCCGCGGAATGTTGCGCCAGATGCCGTGAACCAGTCCGAGCGTCGCGTAGCAGTCTTTCACTTCGTCGACCAGAATGCGTATTGCGCGAATGTCATAGACCTGGGAAAAGCCGATGCCCTTGCGCTGCATTTTGCGCCAGATACTGTAGATGTGTTTCGCACGCCCGCTGATTTCAAAGTCGATATCCTGATCGCGCAGCGCCGTGCTTAAGGTGTCGCTGACCCGAGCGATGAAGCGATCACGCTCCAGTCGCTTGCCATCGAGCAGCTTGGCAATGCGCTTGTAGGCATCGGGGTACAGGTAGCGAAAGGACAGATCCTCCAGCTCCCACTTGAGATGACCGATACCGAGGCGATGCGCGAGAGGCGCATATACGTCGAACACGTCGCGCGCAACGATCTCGCGTCGATCCTTGTCGTTCTTGACCGCTCGCAGCGCGCAGGTGCGCTCCGCAAGCTTGATCAGCGCGACGCGCACGTCGTCAACCATGGAGACGAGCATCTTACGGATGTTGTCTCGCTGCGCGTCGCCCTGCCCCAGCACCTTACGATCGCGCGCGCCACGACTGTCGGCCGCTGCGGCAACGCGCAGCACGCCACGCAACAGCGTCTCGACCGGTTCTCCGCAGCGCTCACCGATCGCGTCCAGATCGAGGCGCTGCTCACGAACGGCCCGATACAGAAGCGCGGCAATCAGGCAGTCGGTGCCGACTCGCAGCTCGGCCAGAATGTGCGTGGCCTCCATGCCCGCCAATTCCACGTTCGAGACGCTTGACCAGTCGGCACAGTCGGTCCCCGGATCCGCGGCAGCGGCGTGCAGCATGGCGCTGGCATCGAGCAGCCGCCCCTGCTCTTTGTCACTCAGCGGCGCAGGCACGGGCAAACCGTGCAGCCACGACGTCACATCGGGAATCCCGTTGGCGTCAAGATAGCTTTGCTCACGACTTTGCATGATGGGGTAAACGAGGGCCAGTAATCTTCGGCGATATTCTCAGGCGATACTTTTTGACAAAATTTTCAGAGGATTTTTACAGGAGAAAGCGACGCGGATTACGCGCCGCTATCGTCTACGTCGAAAACGCCGGTGGACAGGTATCGATCTCCGCGATCGCAGATGATCGTGACGATAGTGGCGTTTTCAACGGTCTCGGCAAGCCGCAGCGCACCCGCCACCGCTCCACCGGCCGATACTCCGCAAAATATGCCTTCTTCCCGCGCCATCATGCGCATGTGCTCCTCCGCTTCCTGCTGACTGATATCGAGCACGGTGTCCACCCGGGCTGGCTCGAAGATGTCCGGCAGATACTCCTTCGGCCAGCGCCGTATTCCCGGGATAGACGCGCCCTCAGAGGGTTGCAATCCCACAATCTGAATCGCGGGGTTCTTCGCTTTAAAGAAGGCCGAACAGCCCATGATTGTGCCGGTGGTTCCCATACTGCTCACGAAGTGAGTCAAAGTCCCCTGAGTCTGCTCCCAGATCTCTGGTCCGGTACCCTCGAGGTGCGCTAACGGATTATCGGCATTGGCGAACTGGTTGAGAATGACGCCATCGCCGCGCCCAGCCATCGCCAGAGCCAGGTCACGCGCACCCTCCATACCTTCTTCTGCGCTGACTTCAATCAGCTCGGCACCGTAGGCGCGCATGGCCTGTTTGCGCTCCTCGCTGGCGCTGGCCGGCATGATCAGGCGCATGTTGTAGCCGCGGATCGCGGCCGCCATGGCAAGGGCGATGCCGGTGTTGCCACTGGTGGCCTCAATGAGCGTGTCCCCCGGAGAAATATCACCGCGATGTTCAGCGCGGGCGATCATGCTCAGCGCCGGGCGATCTTTGACGGAGCCCGCCGGGTTATTCCCTTCAAGTTTGCCTAAAATGGTGTTGTTATCACCCGCGCTCAGACGCTGGAGGCGCACCAGCGGCGTGCTTCCGATACAGGCTTCGATAGTCGGGTATTCGATCATGGATGTGCGCTCAACGTCGTCTCTGCACAGTTTGCCCAGCGCCGTCAGGGCACCAGGGCCGCGAACGCCACCGCATAAGCGCGTTCATCCGAAATCGATAGCAGGACCCGCGATGCACCGACTCGCTGCGCGAAGGCCTGCGCTCGATCACTGAGTTCGACCACGGGTGCACCTTTTTCGCTCGCTCGAATCTCCATGTCTCTCCATCCCAACTCAGTGCCGATGCCACATCCAAAGCACTTTGCGATGGCTTCTTTGGCCGCAAAGCGTTTGGCCAGAAACCGATGGGGCTTTTTCTTATCCCTCAGTCTTTCCATTTCCCAGTCAGTGAGGACGCGTTGGGCAAAACGCAAGCCCTGGCGCGTCCACACGTCCTCAATGCGGGCGATTTCAACAATATCGGTTCCAATACCCAACACCCGTCAGTCCTGTCGCAAGCCAGAAGCGACCGCAGCCGGGGGCGATGGAGGATCTGACTGGCTGCCGGCGTTCTTCATATCGACGAACATCTGGCGAGAACGCAGCGGCTTGTCTCCCAGGTGAGGTTGCAGCAACAATCGCGCCAGCCGTTTTGAGGTGGCGGCGTGTCGCAAATAGTGACCGTCGGCAATCGCCAATAGTTCACCTCCCTTAAAATACATACCGCTCTCAGCCGCGCCAGAACCCGGGTCTGAATGATCGCGGGAGAGCGACTCCGCGCGCATCGCTGAGAACCCATATTCAGGGGTAAACAAATAAACGGCGCCCTCATCGATCGCTGATCCGGTCCTCGCGTCATGGCGCAGATCGACTCCGTAGCCAAGCTGGTCCAGAGCCTCGTACTCGAACCGTCGCAGCGATCCCTCCAGAACAGCTTCCTCGCCCGCAAGCGTCGCAAGTGTATCTCCATACAGTGAAAACAACGTCGGCTGCGGATCAAGACGATGGGTCAGCCGCAGTAGAAGCTCGTTGAGGTAAAACCCACTGATGAGGGCGTCGTGCACCAACCGGATAGGTGCACCGGCAGTCTCCGCAGCTGTGAGCGTCAACAAATCGCCCCGCCCGCCAAAGCTCAACAGCAATGGCTGAAAGGGCTGGAGCAGAGCGCCCAGCGATCCACCGCGGCGCTTCCTCGACAAGCCCCGGCCGATCACCGCTGTTCGACCATGTTCGGCTGTGAACAGATCCAACAGCACACTGCTGTCGCGAAAGGGACGGCTGTGAAGCACGTAGGAGGGTTGGAGCGCGACACGCATCAGCTCGTTTACTGTCTGGTTAATTCGTTGAAGAAATATCGATTGATTTCTTCTGACTGGCATTCGCGACTGGCCTTCGTGACTGGCAAGGCGTGGTGAGGAGGCATAGCCGTGCCTATGGCAACGATCCACGATACAGCCAGATGCGAAAAAGCGCCTAAACAATTCATTGAATTAACCCGGCAGGACACTAGTTCGGCATTCGGCACCGCCGATTATGAGTCTCATAGGCGCTACTGGTCTCGAGAAGGTTGGTCAGGACGGTCGTCATGGCTTCCATCGCCGTGAGTTCCATCATAGTAGCCGAGGCTTCGCAGGGCACGCTCGTCATCCGCCCAGCCACCGCGCACCTTAACCCACAGGTTGAGCATGACTTTGCCGTCGAGCAGGCGCTCAATGTCCACGCGCGCCTCTGTGCCGATTCGGCGCAGGCGCTCGCCGCCGTTGCCGATAATGATGGCCTTCTGACCTTTCCGTTCTACAAGAATCAGGGCGGAGATATGCGTAATTCTGCCCTCCACTTTGTAGTCTTCGATTTCTACAGCAACCGAGTAGGGAAGCTCGTCTCCGAGTTGGCGGGTGATCTTCTCGCGAACAATTTCCGCCGCCAGGAAACGGGTGCTGCGATCGGTAATTTCATCCTCGGAAAACAAAAACGGTCCCGCCGGCAGGCGCTCGATGATCTCCGACTCAAGCACATCCAGATTTGTTCCCCGCAGTGCAGCGATTGGTATCAAGGCATCAAAAACGTTTGTCGATCCCAGGTGATCAAGATGCGGAAGCAGTTCGGCCTGATCCTCCGTCAAATCGATTTTATTCAGAGCCAGAAGGACCGGCGTGTTCTCACTGCGACAGTACTTGAGTACACGCTCGTCATCGTCGCGCCACGCCGCGCGATCGACGACCATCACCACCACGTCCACACCCTGCAGCGCCGATGTGGCTGCTCGATTCATGACCCGGTTTAACTCCCGCGACGCCTTGCCATGAATGCCCGGTGTATCCACGAAGAGCATTTGCGCCCGCTCGGTGGTTTTGATTCCAAGCACTTGATGTCGGGTTGTCTGGGGCTTGCGAGACGTGATCGAGAGTTTTTGCCCAATGAGATGGTTGAGCAGCGTGGATTTACCGACATTCGGTCGGCCTACTATGGCGACGTATCCACAGCGATGATCGCTCATGCGGCACCCTCTAAAGCGGCAAACAGACGACCCGCTGCGGCCTGCTCGGCCGAACGCCGACTCGACGCCACCCCCTGAAAGGCAATGGCCTGGTCGCTCAGCGAGCACGATACGGTGAATTCTCGTTCGTGGTCGGCGCCCCGGGTCTCCACCAACTCGTACACCGGTAAGGGCCGTCCCCTGGCCTGCAGATATTCCTGAAGCTGAGTTTTGGGATCCTTGGTCGCCTGACTCAGATCGAGGCCCGCAAGCCGCTGAGCGAAAACTCGCAGTACCGCATCGCGACAGGCCTCGCGACCCTGGTCTATAGCGATTGCTCCGAAGAGAGCTTCCAGAGTGTCAGCAAGAATGGAATCCCGCTGGCGGCCACCTCCGTGTTTCTCACCACTTCCGAGCACCAGGTGACTACCAATAGAGATTTCACGCGCAATTTCAGCGAGTGTGGCACCTTTCACAAGTGAGACTCGCAGACGGCTTAGCTGCCCTTCATCGGCTTTGGGGAAGCGGTGATAGAGCTCTTCACTGATGTAGCAGCCCAGCAGGGCATCGCCGTAGAACTCAAGTCGCTCGTTGTTCCGATCACCGACGCTGCGGTGCGAAAGCGCGAGTCTGAGTAGATCCTCGTCCCTGACCCGGCAACCAAAATGCTGCTCAAACCAGTGCGGGGTTGACTGTATCACTCGCTGTATTTCTGACCTGCGATGTACTTGAGATCGTCGTAGCGCACGACCGCATCGATCCGCCACAGCATCGGTATTCGGTCCTCATAGCCCGCGTCAATGATAATCTCGCCATCCTCGCGCTTGATGACTACATCACGAGCATTCAGGCCCTTGACCTGGTTGGTGTTGAAGTAGGTAGCCAACTTAATACGCAAAGTTCGTACGGTGTCGCGATTCTCGTCATATTCTTCGGCGACTCTGATCACATTTTCTTTCACTACAAGATATTCGGTATAGCCGGGTGCAATACGGATACCCGCCATGACAAAGAACCCCACCATGCAGGCTATGATCAGCAACCCCAGTAGACCCATTCCCCTTTGCGCTCGAGGTGAGACCGGGGGCTTACGGCGACGTGTCATTGTGATCTCCATTTCGGGCTTCTTACAGACTTCTCACAGGTTTTGGATACCCCGTCGAACTCCAACCTGATCCATCCTGTCGTTGGCTCACGCCAGAGCTGTGAACGAGATACGTTTGAGAACTCTGGCAGTGCTTGCTTACACCTGGTCATGCCGAACATGCCAGGTCTTTACCGTTAGTTGTAGTTAGCGGTGCCTCGCTCGCTTTCTTTGGCAGTACTTTTGAATATTTATCGCTATTTTTCAGAAGTTTACCGGCTATTCCTAGACCTGGTCTACGCAAGATCAGTACGCAGAAACTCGCGGGCAGCTCGCGGGTAGGAAGCTCGCACCAAGAGAGTAGCTACTGAATGGAACCCACGCGCTCAAAGCTTGGAATACTGAACAGAGTAGGCCAGTGCATCCAGATGGCGAAGGCCTTGCCAACAATGTCCTTCTCGGCCACTTGTCCCCAAACCCGGCTGTCAGAACTGTTATCGCGGTTGTCGCCCATCATGAAGTAGTGCCCCGGCCGAACGGTGACCGTGAAATCACGACTGGGTCGACGCAGATTGTGGCGCTGAAGATGTTGTTTTCCGTTAAGCTCGGCCATGCCCACCTGATAGCGGGTGTTTTCCTCCGGCACAATGGCCAGAGGATCGAAGCTCACCGGTTCGCCGTTCACATACAATCGCTTGTTGCGGTAGCTGACGACGTCGCCTGGAAGGCCAATGACGCGCTTGATGTAGTAGGTTTTATTCAAATGCGGCGGAAAAAACACCATCACGTCGCCACGCTCCGGCTCATTCATGTCAAAGACTTTGTGCCGAAGAACCGGCAGTCGGATGCCGTACGTGAACTTGTTGACGAGGATGTAATCACCGACCTCGAGCGTTGGGACCATCGACGACGACGGGATCTGGAAAGGCTCCACCAGGAAGCTGCGTAGCACGAACACGACGGCCAGCACCGGAAAAAACGAGCGCGAGTATTCGACCACCGTGGACTCGCGCGGCAGGTCTTCGGCTGCCGCTGCAAAAGAACGGGCATCGTCGCTGTTCTCCTGCTCCCAGGCAGGGAACTGCGCCCGGAGCGCATCGAAACTGCGCTGCCGAGCAGGCGCAAACAGGACCCGGTCTGCCAGCCAGATCAATCCAGTGGCAAAAACCAGTGACACCAATATCAGAGGAAAGTCCAGGCTCATTCAGCCTAAGTCTCCACCAGCCATTTCTTCTTGGTTCTCATATCTGCTTTACCTTTACTTGGCCGTGGGATTCTACGCTTCTGATCGCCGATCGGCACCTTGTGAGCCCCATCCCCGTCGCCCAGTGCGCTCAGTCTACCTTCAGCACCGCGAGAAAAGCGGACTGAGGGATCTCGACGCTTCCCACCTGCTTCATACGCTTTTTACCGGCCTTCTGCTTTTCGAGCAGCTTCCGCTTTCGTGTTACGTCTCCGCCGTAGCACTTGGCGGTCACGTTTTTGCGCAGTGCCTTGACCGTCTGCCGGGCGACGATTTTTCCGCCGACCGCGGCCTGAATTGCCACATCGAACATCTGACGTGGGATTAATTCCTTCATCTTTTCGGTAAGCGCCCGACCTCGATGCTGAAGATTGTCTCGATGAACTATCAATGCCAATGCATCGACTCGATCACCGTTAATCAGCACATCGAGCTTAGCGAGACTGGCTGCCTCGAAGCGTTCAAAGCTGTAATCGAGTGAGGCGTAGCCGCGACTGACGGACTTCAATCGATCAAAGAAATCAAGGACGACTTCGGCCATGGGCAGATCGTAGGTAAGCGAAACCTGAGCACCCAGGAACTGCATATCCTTCTGCACGCCACGTTTCTCGACACACAGGCTGATTACGTTGCCCAGATAATCCTGAGGCACCAGTATGTTGCAGCGCGCTATGGGCTCGCGCATTTCATCGATGTCGCCCGGATCGGGCAGTGCCGACGGGTTGTCAACCAGCAGAGTCTCCCCTGCCTTTGTGACGACTTCGTAGACTACGGTAGGGGCGGTAGTGATGAGGTCCAGATCGTACTCGCGCTCAAGCCGCTCCTGGATGATCTCCATATGCAGCATGCCGAGAAAACCGCAACGAAAACCGAACCCAAGAGCGTCTGAACTCTCCGGCTCATAGAAGAGTGATGCGTCATTCAGCGTTAGCCGGGCAAGGGCCTCACGAAAGTCTTCGTAGTCATCGGAGGACACCGTGAAGATACCCGCGTATACCTGAGGCTTTATGGTTTGAAAGCCCGGCAGCGACGGCACATCGGAGTGATTGGCGTGAACGAGCGTGTCCCCTACCGGAGCGCCCTGAATGTCTTTGATGCCGGCGATGACATAGCCCACCTCGCCAGCACGCAGCGCATCACGCTCCTCGCGCTTGGGCGAGAAAATTCCAACACCGTCCACCTGATGCTGCTTGCCGGTGGCTTTCGTGACGATACGGTCCTTCTTGCTGATTACCCCCTGATTCACGCGTACCAGAGACACCACGCCAAGGTAGTTGTCGAACCAGCTATCAATGATCAGTGCCTGTAGCGGTGCGTCGCGATCTCCTTCGGGCGGCGGAATATGTTCGACCAGATACTCGAGCGCATCTTCAATGCCCATTCCGCTCTTGGCGCTCACAAGACAGGCGTCCGTCGCATCGATCCCGATGATTTCTTCGATCTCTACTTTGACGCGATCCGGATCCGCCTGCGGAAGGTCCATTTTGTTGAGAATGGGAAGGACCTCGAGCCCCTGCTCGATTGCCGTGTAGCAATTGGCGACCGATTGTGCTTCGACCCCCTGCCCTGCGTCGACGACAAGCAGGGCGCCCTCGCAGGCGGCTAATGATCGGGATACTTCGTAGGAAAAATCCACGTGTCCCGGCGTATCGATGAAGTTGAGTTGGTAGCGACGACCGTCCCGAGCGTCGTAATTGAGCGTTACGCTCTGCGCCTTGATCGTAATCCCGCGCTCTCGCTCGATGTCCATAGAGTCGAGCACCTGCTCCTGCATTTCGCGGCTGCTCAATCCCCCGCAGTGCTGGATAAAACGATCGGCGAGCGTGGACTTACCGTGATCGATATGCGCGATGATCGAAAAATTACGAATGTGCTCTAGTTCATTCACCAGGCTTGCTCGGTATCCATGCCGAAAAAAGTGGTCGGTGCAAATCTATGGGCAGCGGCGGAGTAACACTACGGCCAAATGCCGACGTCGTATCTCTGCTTTATCTGGTCAGGGTTAAAGAAATCCTCGCCAAGCCAGGTGCCAGGCCCGACCATCGCGGCACGAAATTGGTGTTTCAAACCAAAAGCCGGGGCGCTTCTAAGCCAGCATCAGCCGGCCAGGGGCGCCGACGGGCGTGCTCTGCCGGTGCAATTATATCCGGATGAGCGCGCAAAAGGACGGCGTAGAACCTGAACGCACACATGGCAGAGGAGAAAACGACAAAAGCGCGGCCATTTACCGCGCTTTCTTGAGCTATCGCATTCGTGAGCTATCGCATTCGCAAGCTACCGTGACCTATCGCCAACTCTTGAGAGCTATCGTCAGCTGTCTTCAGCCACAGGCCTTCGATCGATATATGGAAGTGAGGCCTGGGGCCGCAACCGGTTTGGCCGGTGCTGTTTCCATGGTCACATTAACTGCCATTGCCCCACTTCAGTACTTTCAGGAGATGTCGGTTATGAGGTGTCAGTCCATCACTCTCCGAGTTTGATGCCGATGAACAGCGGCGAGCCGCGTCGCATAAGACGTAGGGGCACCGACTCGCCCGCATCAAACCCATCGATCAGTTCTCGAAAAGCATCCACTGTGCGCACCGGATCCTTCCCCACGGCCGTAATGACATCCCCAGTCGTCAGCCCCGCCTCATCCGCCGGGGAGTCGCGTCGCACGCTGCGAACAACCACCCCATCGGCGAGCTTGTAACGGGTCAGCATCTCCTCGGGCGCGTTTTCGATCGTAATACCCAGCCGATCTCCCTGGGACGCACCACCTGAGTTGATACCGTAAGCTGCGGCAAGGCTATCGTCGGCGTCGAGCCCACCCACCTTGACGGTGACGGTCTTCGGCTTTTTGTCGCGTACTATCTTCACCTTAACCTTGGTGCCGGGCGCAATTAACCCGACCACGTGCGGTAGATCGGAGGATGTTTCGATGGACTCATCCCCAAACTGGATAATCACGTCACCCGGCTCCAGTCCGGCTTCCTCGGCGGGGCTGTCTTCCGCCAGTTGAGAAACGAGCGCTCCCTGGGGTCGATCCAGCCCAAAGGACTCGGCCAAAGTCCGATCGACATTCTGAATTGTCACTCCCAGCCACCCTCGGGTCACCGTGCCGGTTTCCTTGAGTTGGTCGACCACGTTACGCAGTACTGTCACCGGGATAGAAAACGACAGACCAATGGAACCGCCGGCGCGGGTGGTAAAAATCTGCGAGTTGACTCCGACAACCTCGCCATCGAGATTAAATAGCGGACCGCCCGAGTTCCCAGGATTGATGGCTACGTCGGTCTGCACAAACGGCACGTAATTCTCGCCATTGCGGGTGGGCAGGCTGCGCCCGATTGCGCTCACGATACCCGCGGTCACAGAGTAGTCGAGGCCGAATGGTGAACCGATAGCCAGCACCCACTCCCCTACTTTCAACTCATCATCGCTGGCCAGGTTCAGATACGGCAGCCTCTTACCGTCGATCCGCAAAAGAGCCAGATCGGAACGTGGATCTAAGCCTACAACTTCGGCATCAAATTCCTGCCGGTCTGACATGCGTACGATGATGGTGTCAGCGCCCTCGACGACATGATTGTTGGTAACGACGTAACCATCATCCGACAGGATAAAACCAGACCCGGTGGCCATTCGCTCCTGCTCACCCTGGGGAGGTACCGGAATCTGGAAGTAGCGACGGAGGAACTCGGGAATCTCTTCCTGGTTGGACTCGCGCGAGGCCCTGGCGCTGCGTTCGACTACGATTTTGACGACCGCCGGAGAATAGCTTTCGACAATCTCCGTAAAATCCGGAAGCTCAACGGCACGCGCGGGAAGAGTGCCAAGCGCTGCAACGGAGAACACCACAACAGCGAACACTGGTCGAAGAATATGGGTGAATTGGTTCATCATGCTGGTTCCTTTTCAAAACCCGGGTTGCGCTACATTCTTAGCTGCGCGCCTGTTCAACAGTTACCGCCGCTTTTACCGCCGCATGGCCTAGCGCGGATTATGGGGTTGATCGTGTTGGTTTCAATAGCCTGTTCGGCTTTTGGTCGGGTGCTTTAGTAGCGGCCACGAGGGCCACTGAATGCGTCACCGCATGCGTACGGAGTCCGCCACCATCCGCGCCGTGTTGGTAGGAATCTCACCGAGCACTGTCAGCAAGACGGGCACGCGACCAAACACCATTCCGCGCGTGTAACAAACAGTGCTCCCCTGCCGTTCCACGCCTTCACCGGGCTTGATGGCAGCGTTGAGAGGCTCCATGAACACGGAGAAGGATGCAAATCCGTCGGTATACGATTTTCGTGCTGAGTCAGGAGGAGCGGAATCCGTAGCCATAAACCCTTTGGGCATCCACGACACGGACCAGGCAGGCCCCGTTCTAAGATGGGATGATTCCTGCGGATGGGGATTGCCGGCGCGGTGCTCGACAGCAGCCTGCTCTTCTCTGCCTGGATTCAGATCGAAGCTAGCAAACTGAAATTGCTCTATCTCACGTTGGTCGACCGACATCGTCGTGGACCTAAGCATCAGCGCACTTTCATTATCCAACTCCAGCACATAGCCGTAGCGATACATATCCATGGGTTCAACTTGCAGGCGCACGGAGTCACGACCCGCAATCCGATCGCCTTCACGCACGCGAAAGCGATAGTGATCCGTCAGACCGCAAAGTGTTCCGGACGCCGCTTTCTCGGCCCGCAACAGTTCGTGGCCCGGATACTTGCGTGCCGTCGGATGCGCCTCACGCACGATACGCGCATCCTGCCCGGTCAACCTGGATATCGCTTCGGTTGCCCTGCCGGCTGAGACCGAGTGCGAATAACGCATGATCTGCATGTCACTGCCACGCTGAAGCGTCACCACACCGCTGTAGTCGATATCGGCTGAGTTCCTGGACATTGCCTGCAGCAGACTCTGTACTTTGGCATCCATTTGCGGACACTCATCTTCCTGGGCGGAGTCCTGGGCAACTACAGACGAGACCGTAGTAATGACTAAGGCGAACGAACCGATACACGCTCGAACAGAGGAACGGAACGAATACTGTTTTTCTCGCAGTTCTTTCTGTCCTTTCTGTACTTTCTGTACTTTCTGTTCTGCCTTTCCCCCCCTTTCATTCGGTTCTTTCCGCGCTCGCAGCTCTGACGGCCCGCGCAGGGAAGGAACGCAGGGGACACGTTGCAGCCCCAGCGGAGTTTTCAGCAAGAATTGTTTGTATAGCACCATATGAGGATCGTGCAGGCTCGTAATTTACTCAGGTGGAAACTTCAGAAAAGAAAACTCGAGTTCAGCGATGATGGAATCGCAACGCAGCGCCTACTGGCTGCCTGCGTCTCTGGCCTCGTCTCGTGTTTCTTCACGCTTCTCTCGCAGCTCTCGCATCTCTCGCAGCTCGTTCAAGTCCCGCAGCTCTTGCGTTACCAAAGGAACACGCGCAAAGGTCAGCATGCCCTGCGGTGTATTCAATGATGCGTGCTCCGCATGCTCCTGACTGAATCGACGCAGCCTTTGGCGTGCGAGCTCACGGTAAGCGGTTCGATCAGCCGGCTGCAAGGCAGGAAGCGCGGTGGTCCCAAAACTGGCTTGCACAGGAACCGCTCCGGTGGTGTTTACGACGCCTACCGGAATAGGCGCTACACGTGCGACCGATTCAGCGTTCTCAGAATCGACAGAGGCCAATTGCTGTCCACCGATTACAACAACGCAAGCTACGGTTGCCGCAACGGCGAAGCTGCCTAACGACTGAATCCATCCTGCACGTTCGGAGGGCTCGTTTTGCCCTTGTTGATCAAATTGCTGCTGTTCCGGATCGGCATCGATCACGGCTCGGACCCGGGCCGCAAAATCGCTATCGAAGGTGATGTCTTCGCCATGCATCGCTGTTCGGGCCAGGTTGTAGCGAAACCACTGCTGCTTCAGATCCGGATCAGAATCACCCGATTTAAGCAGTCGCCGCAACTCAAGCTCGGGCGACTCGTCGTCCATCAGAGCAGAGAGCGCCTCCTCTGCCACCGACCTGACCTCATCCTGGGTGCCAACATTACTAACCGGCTTTTTCATTTACTGAACACCTCTTGAGCTTTTTGTTCTGGGTCTGGCGCTGGTCCTGAACTGCATACGCCTTTTCTAAGTTCATCCCTAAGTTCAACCCTACGTTCAACCATACGTTCGTAATCGTGGTGGCCTTCCGGGCTGGCCCGCTTCATCTGACTTGCTTCATAGAGCCGGTTTCTTTCGCCGGCTGGTCGAGCTTTCAACCACGCCTGCACACGTGTCAATCCAAAGCTTGATCGCAAGCAAAGTTTCTTGCCTGATAGCTTCTATTGAGCCCAGAATTTTAGAGCCCAACGACTCTAAATTGTTCCCGAAGAGCCCCACTAGGGGCCTGCAATTTTCACGTTTTTCGCTCACACTGCCCACGCACTGGCTTCGTTTATCGTTCAGAGCGCGAGTCGTATTGCCTGCTAATCTGCTGGCCGCAGCATTGCGCCAACCAGATGCGCGGCTCGCAACCCTCGTTGGACGCCCGATCATTGGCCGTCCATATGCTGCTTAACGCTCTTATCGATTGCCTCTCGAGCCCGGAAGATGCGCGAGCGCACGGTCCCTACCGGACACTCCATCACTTCGGCGATCTCTTCATAGCTCATGGCATCGAACTCTCGGAGACTCACGGCTGTACGGAGGTCATCGGGTAACGCGCTCAAAGCATCATTCACAGTTTTCTTCAATTCGTCGCCGAAAAACGCATTCTCCGGTGTCTCCTGATCACGAAGCGCGTCGGCCGCATCCATGTATTGCGCGTCTTCCAGCTCCACATCGGAGCCGGGCGGCCGTCGCGAACGAGAAACAAGGTGGTTTTTTGCCGTGTTGATGGCGATGCGATAGAGCCAGGTGTAGAAAGCACTGTCCCCGCGAAATCCGGGGAGTGCGCGATACGCCTTGATGAACGCTTCCTGAGCCACGTCCTGAACCTCGTCCGCATCATGCACATAGCGACTGATCAGGCTGTGTATCTTTTGCTGGTACTTGATGACCAAAAAGTCGAACGCGCTTTTTTCTCCGCTCTGGACTCGGGCTACCAGTTGTTTATCCGTGGTCGAAGCTGTCAACGACGCAATCCTCCATGACGCGCATACTCAGCGGGTCTCTCCAGGACCGCACTTCACTTTGCGTACTTAATGGACCGCGCACGGCCGCGGTAGTTCATTTCGGTTCCGGGAGAACCCACTTCCGCCTGTAGGTTGCAGCTTCTGCACCCTGTTCGACTTTCGTGACAAAACCGGCATCATAGCGACGATTTACCTGGCGCTGAAGGATACCTCTCCTCAAATGGGAGCCCATTTCACTCACGACGTCGTCGTTGTCGGACGCGGGGCTGCCGGTCTGGCACTTGCGCTCCGGTTGCCGACGCACCTTCGAGTTGCCGTGTTATCCAAGGGTGACGTTACGCAGAGCTCCACCTACTGGGCCCAGGGCGGAATGGCCGCGGTTCTACACGCGCGCGACAGCGTCGAAGCGCACGTGGAGGACACCCTGACTGCGGGTGATGGCCTGTGTCACCGAGACGCGGTAGAACTCACAGTCAGTCGAAGCCGGGAGACCGTTGAGTGGCTGGCCAGCCTCGGTGTCAACTTCGATCTTCGTGAAGACACCCAGGCACCGCAATCACCGGAGTATCACCTTGCCCAGGAGGGTGGGCATAGCCACCGACGAATCGTGCATGCGGCCGATCGGACCGGAGGCGCCATCGGTGAGGTGCTCGAGACCCAGGCGCAGAAGGCGAGCAACATCGAGCTATTTGCCGAACGCACCGCGGTTGATCTGATCGTCGAGCAGGGGCGGTGCCATGGCATCTATGCGCTGGATCAATCTCGCGATCGGGTCGACCTATTCAGCAGTCGGACGGTGGTACTAGCCAGCGGCGGCGCTAGCAAAGTTTACCTGTACACGAGCAATCCGGACGGGGCGAGTGGCGATGGCATCGCCATGGCCTGGCGCGCGGGTTGCCGTGTGGCGAACCTCGAGTTCAACCAGTTCCACCCCACTTGCCTGTATCACCCATTGGCAAAATCAGCCCTCATTACTGAGGCTCTACGCGGTGAGGGTGCGAAGCTTGTCTTGCCAGATGGTGAACGATTTATGCCCCGGTTCGATGAGCGCGCCGAACTGGCATCCCGGGACATTGTCGCTCGGGCGATCGATCACGAGATGAAGCGTCTGGGTGTGGATTGTGTTTTTCTTGATATTACCCATCAATCGGAAGCATTTCTGCGCAGCCACTTCCCCTCGGTATACGAGCGGTGTCTGCAATTTGGCATCGACATCAGCTCAGATCTGATCCCGGTTGTTCCAGCGGCACACTACACTTGCGGCGGAGTCGTCGTCGACTCCCATGGTGCCACTGATATCGCAGGCCTGTATGCCATCGGAGAATGCTCATTCACGGGACTGCACGGTGCCAATCGCATGGCGAGTAACTCTCTGCTTGAGTGCCTGGTTTACGCGCAGACTGCTGCAGAGCACATCGCGCAGTATGTTCCCAACTACCGGGCGCCCGCGCACACTCCGAAGCTGTGGGACGAAAGCCAGGTTACCGATTCAGATGAGGACGTAGTGATCTCCCACAACTGGGACGAGCTGCGCCGATTTATGTGGGACTATGTGGGGATAGTGCGCACCAACAAGCGACTGGAACGAGCCATGCACCGAGCAGATCTGCTCAACGCTGAGATCCATGAGTACTACAGCAACTACAAAGTGAGCAACGATCTTCTCGAACTGCGCAATCTCACCACGGTGGCGGGTCTGATCATCCGCTGCGCCCGTTCGCGCCAGGAGAGCCGGGGACTACACTTCACGTTGGATTACCCCGATAAGTCAGAGATCGCGCAGGACACGATCCTCACCCCGTCGAGCTAGGGAGCTTCAGATCTCGGCGCAAAGATCGCCATGCAAACTCGTTCATCGCATCGGCGAACACCAGCAGTCTTCCCGACGGCTGAGATCGACGCGGAGAAAGCAGCAACGACGCCCACCAGCCTGAATCCGGGGATGGTTTGACTCCAGTTTGTGGAACTGGTCGAGCGCTGTTACCAGCACCAGGTGGACCAATACCACCAGTCTGACCTAGGCTTTCGAAAACGATCGGGGAGACTTCCAGCCACATAAAGCCGGTCGCACGCGCGAGGCAGGTCACGGTGCACGGAACGAGCGGGCCCTTATCGATCCGTGAAAACCATGGACTCTCTGGCTCGCCCACGGTCAACGTATAGCCGAGAGCGTCTTGCTGGTTTGAGCCGCGCGGCGAGACCGCGCACCTCATCGGCGGCAGCAGGCAAAGAGAATCGGGGTCGAGACTCGTGATCATTCGCTGCCCGAGCACGAGCGCCCCTAGCCACAAAGGCGCTGCATGCGGGTGATAAATCACTGCGGCGATAGCGAACGCGCCGATCCCTGCGACACAACACCAGCGTAGCCGGTTCAACGTTTCGGAACGCCTAAACACGTAACTGCGCAGTTCATCGTGGTGCACCGCATCGCCCTACAACACACTGTGACCGACCCTGCCTCGACGGGAGCCGCAGTGGACAAATCGTCAGAGACAGAAAAGACGCTCCCCGTTCAGCGGTCGGCCCGCTTGGCGTCGAGAATGCGATTAACCATCTGCTTCAACGCAGAATCGCTCGGCGGCGACTTGTTCAGAAACCAGTCAAAGAGTTCCTGGTCCTGACACTCCATCAACGCCCGATACACCGCTTTCTCTTCTTTTGCCAACTGGAGGTAGTGATCTCTGATAAAAGGCTCGAGAACAAGATCGAGCTCCAGCATTCCCCGGCGGCTGGCCCAACACATCTGTCGGTAGTCGGCCTCGGCCTCGGCGTTATGGATCGGGCCTGCATCTTTGCTGCAGTTTTCGCTGGTTTGTTCGTTGATAATCTGAATCCTCATTCCAGCGGGAATAGCGCCCCACTTTGTCGCGGCCCCGTCAGACCCCCTTCAGACCCCTTCAGACACTAGATGGCTGCGCGCATAGATCGACGATCCGTGCAGGTAACACGTTTTCCCGTTTATCCTATTGTGACGGTGCGTAAGGCTAGCGCCAAGAACATGGATGGAAAGGACCAACTATGACTCAACACCTTTGTCAGCTCGCCAGCGAGACCATGCTGCATTTGAAAGGTGCAGGGATCGCGAACTTTCTTCAGGGCCAGCTGACGTGTGACACCCGCGAGCTTTCGATGTTTAAGGCGATACCCGGCGCTCTCTGCACGCCCAAGGGTCGAGTGCTGTCCGACGTTGTCGTTATTCAGCTGACTGAGGAGCACTGCATCCTGCGGTTACGACGATCCATCGCCCAGGAAGTTGCGACCTCCCTGGCACGCTACGCACAGTTTTCGCGAATCTCGGTCGAAGTAGAACAGAGCGATGAGAGAATCGTTGGGGTGATTGGCGATCTCGACACACCAATCCTGGGAACCTCACTGATTGCATCCACTGAGTGCTACCGGATTACACACGGTGATGGAATCCTCATCGTAAGGCGCGGACGCCGCATAGCAGAACTGATGAGTGCGAAGGATGAAGCACCGCTGCAACTGCTGTTCGACCTGACCTCCGGCAATGACAGCGCAGTCCCGTCGGGGCGAGCGGAAAACGATTCTTATGAGGGATTTTGGCAGGCCGAGCTGCTGCGTAGCGGCCACTTCGCGATCAACGCCGACGACTATGAACGTTACACACCGCAGGCGCTGAATTACGATCAGATCGGCCTTGTCTCCTACAAAAAGGGCTGCTACACGGGGCAGGAGGTTATTGCGCGTCAACACTATAAGCGGCAGAGCAAACGCACGCTGGCGGTGTATCAGACTAACGGAGAATCGTTGCTACCGGGCGCAAACCTTTTTGCAGTCGCGGGTGCAGCGACGGGTGCAGTGACGGGTAAAGTTGCTGCGTCTCCTGAAGGCGGAAACACGGCAGCGGTTTCTGTACCGGCAGAGGCAAACACTTGCGAGGTGATGGGCGAGCCCAAGGTTCCTCAGGGTGTCCGAGTTGCCAAGGTTCTGCGGGTCGCACCCACTATTGACGGTAGCCCCCTGGTAGCTGCGGAAGTAGGCCGCGATCACCTGGGTGAAGTTCTCGAAAACGATAGCGGTATCGTCCTTCGTCCCGTCGAACTTACGGCATCTAGCGCCGAGTGATGCGCGCTCTAGAGCTGCCAATCAATCGGATCTCGGCCGTGCTCCCTAAGAAATTCGTTCGCGGCACTGAAATGTCTGCAGCCGAGGAACCCCCGATGCGCACTCAGAGGGGATGGGTGAGGAGCCCGTAATACCAGGTGTCGATTAGCATCGATGGTACGCCCTTTCTTCTGAGCGTGCGCCCCCCACAACATGAATACGACCGGTTCGGCGCCCGTATTCACGGCATTGACCACCGCATCAGTAAATTGCTCCCACCCCCTCCCCTGATGGGAAGCGGGTTGATTGTGTTCAACGGTCAGCACGCTGTTTAGCAACAGTACGCCTTGGTTCGCCCAGTGCCTCAGATCGCCATGATCTGGCGCGCGGCAACCGATATCGCTGTGCAGTTCCCGATAGATGTTCAGCAAAGATGGCGGCACCGGGACGCCTCGATTGACGGAAAAACACAATCCGTGAGCTTGACCGGGATTGTGATAGGGGTCCTGACCAAGCACGACAACCCGAACTGCCGCCGGCGGTGTTGCCTCAAACGCGGCAAATATCTCGCTGGGAGGCGGGTAGATTCTGGCCCCGGCCGCTCGTCGAGCACGGAGGAACTCAGACAGCTCGCGCATGCGCTCAGTGTTGAACTCATCCTGAAGTAGTGCAAGCCAGTCTCCCTGGATCTTCACCGGCCGCTCTCGCTTGCTTGCGCCCTGGGATGCAGGTCCCTGCACTAGTGTCTCTCCTGGCTAAAGTGATGCCTGGGCCAGGCGGCTGATTACCGAGGCGCGAGGCGAATACGTGATTTCTCAGTGCTAGAGTCTTCTAGCACCCGGTCCAACGTTAAATATCCTCTCACGTTCTCCCACTCCCCGTTCCTCCCGCTGCCTATTACTTGCGCTTTCTTTTCTTTCTGAATATTTCTCACGCTTACTACCGCGTGGACGTGGAGCGACTTTCCTGTTTGATTGCCGGGCGTTGTGCGTCAGCGAGGCCCTTCTTGGACGGGCAGGTAGAGTAGCCAGTGCGGGCGCAAATGCGTAATGCCCGGTAAAGAAGAGCTGCAGAGCACAGAGGAACCGGTCATCTGGTTACGAACCGCCAAAGTAGTATGGGGTTCACAGTTCTGTTGCTTAATTTCCGATGCGAAGAGCCGCTATCTCCTGCTATATGCCAAATAAAACGTGATTTTCGACTGAAAACCGTACTAAAACGTCAACCTATTAGCATTCTGTGCGTATGACTAATTGCGTATACTCGCGTGCCTCACTGGCACGGCGAGTTGCCGTCGGCCCTTTAACGACGAAGTTATGAGTAAAAACCGGCCTTCATTGCCGTCCTATATTCGCCTGCCTTACGGACTTCGGTTCGCGGGCAGCGCGTCTTTAGCTGAAGTCGAGCAGGCCGCAGACAGCAGTCTTTATTTTGCGCCCAAGCAAGCCATCTCCCCTCTTCCGCCAGAAGGTGTTCCTGTCAGCCTGACAATAGCCGGTGTGGACGGCGATGACAGTTCGCAGGTGATTGTTGAAGGGACCATCAGTTCTATTAACTCCCGCGAAGTCGTTATAGGGCCCGATGAGAGCCTGCCTCAGGAAGTGGTTGATGCCCTGGACCCCGCAAAAGATTCAGAAATTCAAGCTGGTAGCGACAAGGGAACGGCATCCGCACCAGCCAACGGCGAAGCGCTGCTCAAAGACATGCGTCAAAGCGGTCGCGAGCAGCTGCTGCGTGCTCTTCGCCGTTTTCTGGTAGACCTGGGCGACCATCTTTTTGACCTTTCTACTTCGTCCCGCTATGCCGGCGCCGGCAAGCACACACATTACGACGCACTAAACACCCTGAAACGGCAGAACGACGAGGTAATGGAGGTGTTCAGCGAACACCTGATGTCCAGTCTCGATGAGAGGGAAAAGGAATCCCCGTCATCCGAGGTTGATCTTGAGGCGGCATCAGCACGCAATCTCGGACTCGTCGATCTTGAAGTCATGGATGAAAAGCTCGCAGTCGAGAAGCTGGTCGGCTCCCTGATCGATCAACATCGCGTGCAACTGGAATGCCTGACCATTCGGGCGGCGGTTGCGGCGGGCATCGAACCGAGCGAAGCCGGCACTCCCTTTCACCCCAAGCACATTCTGCAGGCATTTACCGAGTCGCTGCACGCAATCACCGACAGCGTCGATGTCGTCAAGGACATCCTGCAGTTCTTCCGAAAGAGCTATGCACCGGTTCTCGACAGCCTGTATCCGTCTCTGAATCAAATATTTATCAATGCAGGCATAGAGCCTGAGCTCGAGAACGCGATCCTGGAACAGGGCTCCATCCTGCATCCTGCGAACAAACCAGGAGCCAGGCAACGTCCCGCACCCCCACCGGAAGAGTCGGTCGAAGAAGAATCGGCGACCGAGGTTGACGAAGACAGCGGCGACGACTACCAGGAAGATCGTCGTTGGGACGGCTCGGAACGCCGAGGCATTGGTGGTGGTTACGACGGTGATCGCCGCAGTAGTCGGCCTACTCAACCACCGATGCGCTACTCTAACCCGCAACTGGTCAGCCGCGATCGTCACGATTCGATGTACGACGCCGTGGTAAATGCGCTGAACACCAATCGCACCGCAGTCGATGCAGCGGAGTCCGCAAACGAATCTGGGGAGGTAGGCGACGGAGTCGATGTTGCGGCGAGTTCCGCCTCCGTAGCCGATATCTCGCCGGCGGTAGGCGAAGTTACCCGAGCAGAGGGCGGCGATGCAGGCGCAGAACTTGAACCCGCGCATCAGCAACAGCTGTTAAGCACGCTAAGGGACCTGCAAAAGCAACGTCTACAGCCGAATCAGTCGCTTGGTGATTTAGAACCCCTCGAGGAACTCCTGCGCTCCGAACTCGGCGAAGAGGCCGAGAGCGCCATGGGCAGCGCAGGCTCCAATCGGTTGGGTTTTGTCGACAACGTATTCCAGACGCTGCACAACAATTTTGATGTGAGTAGGGACATGGCGCCGAGCCTTGCCCGGCTCCGGGTGCCGCTCGCTCGATTGTCGATTAGAGAGCCGCGTTTCTTCACCCAGCCCGAACACCCGGCCCATCAGCTGCTGAACAAAATCTCGGTACTGGCGAGTGCAGACGGTACGCAGAACCGAATACTGCTGAATAAGGTTTCCGAGATTGTCGATGAGGTCGCTGACAATTACGACGATGACCCGACTGTTTTCGACGACGCCCAAACCCGGCTTGATTCGCTTCTTCAACAGCAAGATCGCGTGTACAACCGCAATATCGAGCGAGTGGTCAGCGGCCTGGAGGGGCAGCAGCGACTCATTCGTGCACAACGACGGGTTGAGCAGATGCTCAGCGAGCGTCTCGATGGCGAGGATGCCCCCAAGCCACTACTGGACCTGCTGGATGGCGGCTGGCGCTCCTCCTTAGTACAGCTGGCCCTGCGCGAGGACGAAGACGGTGTTGCCTGGAAAGAAGAAGCTGCTCTGCTCGACAGTCTGATCGGCAAGTTCCGAAATCGAAAGGATCAGGCGCTCAGCGAAGAAGAGATCGACGAGGTTCAGACTCGGCTGCGGGCACTCAATAAGCGTTTACAGACGTCCAATCCTGGATCGGTCTCCCACGAGCAGGCGCTCCGGCGCGTCCAGGCTATGCTCACAGGACGGATCCCGCTCGCCACTAGCGCCTACCGTACCCCACTGGGTTATCCATCGGCGCCGGATAAAAACCGCGTCGAGCAACTCCCTCGCCTGCGCCGCTGGCTGCAGCGCGTCACCGATCTCGAACCAGGCACCCGACTCCGCTATCGCGACAAGCAGGGCAATCGTCGCCAGATGAAACTCATCTGGGTGAGCGAAGAGAAGGATCGCTTTGCCTTTGTAAACGAACGTGGCCAGAAGATCGCCGAACTCTCGGCGATACAGCTCGCTCGCCAGTTGAGCCGAGGTGCGCAGTCACGCTCCCCGGTCGAAGACATGTCCGTGCTCGATCAGAGCATGTACGAAACGTTGGAACGCGCTCAGCGCACGCTCAGTTTTGACCGTAACCGTGACCAGCTCACCAAGCTGATCAATGGTGATTCGCTCATGTATCAGCTCCAGCGGAGCCTGCGCCATGCGCAAGCGCGAGGCACGGAACACGCCTTCATGCTGATCGACATCGACAACTTCCAGCTTGTCAATGAGGTGTTCGACCGCACCAGCGGCGATCAGGTTTTGAGTGAGTTTGCCCAGCTATTGGGCCAACTGAATGATCGTCGAGCGCTAACCGCACGCATGAAAGAAGATGAGTTCGGTGTGCTTCTAACCTACCGCAGCATCGAAGAGGCCAAGGTTCTTGCGAACAAAATCCGAGAAGACATCGCTGCCAGTAGCCTGACAATCGGTAGCGAAGCCGTATCGTTCACCGTATCCATCGGCATCGCCGCGGTCGCGCAGGCGAGCGAAAGCCCGGAGGCAATTGCGAAACAAGCGCGAAAGGCGCTGGATCTGGCCAAGACCCAGGGTCGCGATCAGGTAGTGGTTTTCAACGTCGATCAGGACGAAGTGCTTTCCTTTATGCGCGACCGGGACGCGTCGCGGAGTCGTCTCGAAGAGGCCATGTCGACCGATCGATTGGTCCTTCGTGCTCAGCCGATCGTTCAGAGCTCTGTGGACGGAAGCGAGGGAGCTTCTCATCACTACGAAATTCTGCTGGCAATCCGCGAGGACGATGGCTCGCTGAATTCACCCCAGGAGTTCATCCAATCGGCGGAACGTTTCGGCTATGTCACGCTTGTTGACCGCTGGGTTGTACGGGAGACTTTCTCCTGGATTTCCAAGTTGATGGACTCGCAGAAGGAAGTCCCCGAGCTGTCGATCAATCTGTCAGGCACCAGCATCACCGACAACGATTTCCTCGACTACGTGCTGGATGAAATCTCCGAGTACGGAGTCGGAACAAGTAAGCTGTGCTTCGAGATTACGGAAACAGGCGCCATCGACCATCTGCCGCGAGCGGCAGACTTCGTTCGCACGCTTCGTAACATCGGGTGTAAGTTCTCGCTCGACGACTTCGGTACCGGCCTCGCAAGCCACAAGTATCTGAAGGAACTACCGGTTGATTATGTGAAGATTGACGGCACGTTTATCACCGAGGTTCATCAGAACCGCACCGATTACGCGATGGCAAAGTCCATTAGTGATCTCGCACATTTTCTTGGCCAGAAGACGATTGCTGAGTGTGTTGAAAGCCTCGACATTGTTCCCGCGCTCCGAGAAATCGGAATCGACTACCTGCAGGGATGGGGAGTCGGCCTGCCGCGCACCCTTGATGAGATCACCGAAGAACTCGCAAACCTCGAGACTTAGCCTTTCCTTCAGTCGAACTTGCTGCGCGCTAGCGACTCTCACCGGAATCGCACTCTCCTACCCTGTCGCCAGTACAGCCAGTGAGCTGCCCCTAGGCGCCTCGCCCACCGACCAGGCAATGGTTCGGGCCGCGGTGGGAAGGCTCAAGATTCCCGCGCAGCGCACAGTCCACGGCCGACGGCAGCACTTCATCGAGCGTTGCTCGGCCACGCTGGTCAGCGCAGGCGCCTGGCAGGAGCGCTCGACCTGGATTATCAGCGCGTGGCACTGCTTCGAGCACTACCAGGATCTCAGCCGATCAATCTCTTTTACCGGATCCACGAACGCTGCGGTAAATGCCCGACTCGTACGCAGTGGAGGAGGTATGCGCGATGACTGGGCACTTCTGCGTCTTGATCGCTCTCTTCCGGGAGCCGTGCCCTTAGCGAATGTCGTCTCCACCGAGGGCCAGCCACTGCTCATGGCGGGCTTTCCCAAACGTCAGACTCCGGAAGCTGAAGGCGGAGCACTCACTGACACGACCGAAGAGATACCAGGGAGAGCTGCGCATGACAGTGGCGAGTCAACAACGGCCATTCCAGGCACGGCGCCTCGAACGCTAAAGCTGGCAAGAGACTGTCGTATGACAAAGTCTATCGAGCGAGATGTGCAGAGCGATTGCGTTCTCCCGCCAGGGAGTTCCGGTGGCGCCGTCTTTTCAATCAACACGGGCCTTGGCAGCAGGGCTGGGGTGCCTACCCGACTTGTCTATCAGGGAGTTATTTCTCGCGGCGACAGCACCACCCTCAGCATATTTGTCCCACTGAAACGCTTCCAGACGGCCGTTCTGAGAGAAATGCGAAGCAAACCGTGATTCATCACGGCTTCGCAGGACACTAGTCCCCAGAAGCGGCTCGGGGGTCGTCCGGATCGCCAAACTCGGATCGGTCACTTTGCGTGGCGCGGACGGCTTCCTCAATAGTATCGACTGCTTTGTCCACCGTGAAACCGTCTCCCTTCGTGTGCTCATCAAATAGGTTGATGACCCGATCTGAACGACGACCAACCCCCATCAAGCGCTCGTAGAGGCTTTCCTCGGCCGGAGACTGCAGCACGGCATCGATGACGAACGCAGCAATACTCAGCGGGCTCAGCACGAAATCGCGCAGCGCATCAGCCGCAAGCTTCAACTGAAACACCATCAGCTGGCGGAGTCGCGGAAGAAAGGAGAAGTCCTCGACCAGGTCCTCACCATCGCTCAGACTCTGATCGTCCTTCGATTCGTGCTCTGCGTCCTTTGAACTAGCCATTATGCGTTACCTGTTTAGTGGGCATCCGCATACCAGGTACCAGCGGGATGAGATAGAAACATCTCCTCAGATAGCTCAAGAAGTGTGGGTCGCGACGCTTCCCGGGCCGTGCTCCATGCCTGCTTCAGCGCTAGTCCCAGCTCTTCGATACCATCGACGCGCAACGAGTCACAGTGAAGAGACTGCGCCAGAGGCAAAAAGTCAGGGGGTGAGATGTCGACACCCACGGGTTCGACGTCGGCCGCCAACATGCCGGCTTTGATCTCTCGATACCCATGATTATTCCAAAGGAGCACGATGATCGGGAGTCTCTCCTGTACCGCCGAGGCAAGCTCCATCGCGGTAAACTGCGCAGCGCCGTCTCCGATCAACGCAACGACAGGCACCTCTGAATCCAACGCCCGACAGGCTCCAATGGCAGCAGGGATAGCGTATCCCAGAGTCCCCATCCCGGTGGCGGAATGAAAGTAGCGCCGAGTTGACGGCGCCTCGTACTGCCAGACCGCGTAATAAGTTGGGAGAGTGCTGTCTCCGACCAGGCACAGGCCCGGCAGCGAATCCTTGATTGCTGCAAAGAACGCGGCCATGTCCCGGTGATAGTGCGGTTCTGTGAGGACTCGCCGATTCAGTTCACGGCAGCGTTTCCCGCCAGACACTGTATGCTGGCGCGCGGATTCTGTGGTCTCGGATCTCAGTCGGTTCAGCAGGGCGTTCATCGCCAGGACCGAGTCACTGCAAATCGCGAGATCGGCCATCTGATTGCGGGCGAACTGCTGGGGATCAATGTCTATTCGCGCCAACCACTGAAGGCCTCGGAGCTCCCCGGCAAACAACATGTCGTAGTCGGTTTCCCCGAACTCTGTGCCCACCGCGAGTACGCAATCTGAAGCAATAAGCGCATCCCGTACACACGGTAGACTCGGACTGCCCTTTACCAACAGTGGATGATCAGGCGGCAGCACCCCCTTGCCATTGACTGTGGTAACGACCGGTAAATCCAGCCACTCGGCCAGATCACGAACCTCTCCAACAGCCTCAACGCCACCACCGCCGACGATCAACACTGGCGATGTTGCGTTAGTTAAGCGCTCGGCAAGCTGCTTGATCGCCCGCCCATCCGGGCCTGGCGGATGCATTCTTGGCCAGATGCGCACGGGCAGCTTGCCGGCGTCCATCGTGATTACATCCAGGGGTATCTCAATGTGCACCGGCCCCGGTCGTTGACCGTCGAATACCGCGAACGCGCGTGCGAGCACCTTGGGCAGTTCATTCGGGCGCATGAGCGTATGGCTGAATCGCGTGCACTGGGAGGCAAGCAGTCGCTGATCGGGAACTTCGTGAAGACGCCCCTCCCCCATGCCAAGCTGATCTCGGGCGGCGACGGCGCTGACGACCAGCACCGGAATCGAGTCGGCCAGGGCCTGAAGCAATGGTGTGACGGCATTGCCAAGACCAGGGCCCGAGATCAGAAAACAGGCTGCGGGTTTCCCCGAGGCGCGTGCATACCCATCCGCCATAAATACGGCACCCTGCTCGTGGCGCGGAGACACATGCCGAAGGCCAGCACGGCTCAGGCCCCGATAGAGCTGCACAGTGTGGTTGCCCGGGATACCAAAGACCGTATCGATGCCGTAACGTTCAAGAAGCTGAACGAGATATTCACCGCAGGTGATCATCGTAACTAGCCGTTGCGTGAACTTGCGGACGGCAGAGGACGGTGCTCACTCTGCTCTGATCCGCCCAGGTGCGTCTCGCCGCGAGCGCGAGCCAACTCGATCTGCCTCTGGCGCTCGGCGAAGCGCTGCTTGTCATCACCGCTTGTTTCGCCGACACAATAAAGGCAGCTCACCCCTTTAACATAGCTGGGCAGACGTCGCTCTTCCTCGTTTAAGGGGTGCCGACAGGCAAAGCACTGTTCGTAAGTTCCGGAGCGTAATTGGTGGTCCACTGACACACGCTCGTCAAAAACGAAGCACTCACCCTCCCAACTGCTGCTCTCCTCGGGTACTTCCTCTAGATACTTGAGAATACCGCCGCGCAGATGGAACACCTCATCAAAACCCTCTCGCAAAAGATGCGCCGACGCCTTCTCGCAGCGAATCCCTCCGGTACAGAACATGGCGACCTTGCGGTGTTTCTCAGGATCAAGCGACTTGGACGCCCACTCGGGAAACTCGCGAAACGAATCGAGATGCGGATCCTGGGCACCGCGAAAACTGCCTATCGCTGTCTCGTAGGTGTTGCGCGTGTCAATCAGCACAACATCAGGGTCAGAAATCAACGCGTCCCAGTCTTGAGGCTCGACATAGGTACCAACCTGCGCCCGTGGATCTATCTGAGGGATGCCCATCGTCACGATTTCTTTTTTCAGCTTGACCTTCATGCGAAGAAACGGGCGCGAAACGTGCTCGCTCTCTTTGCACTCGAGATCAGCTAAGCGCGAGTCAGAGCGCAAGAAACTCAAAAGAGCATCGATGCCCTCCCGGCTTCCGGACACGGTACCGTTTATGCCTTCTTCGGCGAGCAGTAACGTGCCCTTCAGATCGAGCTCTAGGCAGCGATCCAAGAGAGGCCCTTGCAGCTCACGAAAATCGGGTAGAGCCACGAATTTATAGAGAGCGACAACAATCACGGCGGGGTTATCCATTGGTTCTGCGAACTTCGGCGGCTTCGGCGGCTTCAGTCGCCACTCTTACTGTCATTGACGCTGCGACTTTCGCTGAGGCTACCTCCCAAACATGCCGGAGAGTCTGGGGCCGGCGTATTCCGGCTGCTCCATTCCTCGGGATCGTACAGGTGCATCGCGAGTGCATGAATGGGGCCTTCGATCAGCTCCGCGGCAGCCTGATAGACCATCTGGTGCCGCGCTACTTTGCGGACACCGGAGAATGCATCGCTCACCACGACCAGCCGGAAATGAGTCTCCGAATCCACCGGCACGCTGTGTTGGTGGCTTTCGTTGGCGAGTTCGAGATGCCGGGGATTAAACCGCTTCTCAATCAGTTCCCGTAGTGTGATTTCCGTTTGCATTGCTACCTCTCGTCTGAGCTGCCAAGTATACGGTGGACTCCATGTACTTCGCAGCAGTGTCCGCTGGCTCCGGGAACGCGCACGTACCCCGCCCCGGCAGAAAGGCGCTCAGACGGCTGACTTGTTAGCACGCCGCATCGGCTTATACTCATGCCATGGCAGATGAGGAACAGTTTGATATCGCCTTCGCCGGTGAGTGTCTCGAAGGTTTCGACCCGCAAAGTGTACGGGAGTCGCTACGCGCTCTGTTTAAGGCCAGTGATGCGACGCTGGATGCATTGTTTTCGGGCAAGAAACAGAGGATAAAGCAGCGCTGCAATCGAGAGACTGCCGCGAAGTTTCAGCGAGCCATGCGCGACATTGGCGCGCGGGCGATTGTGACGCGCTCGCCACCGACCAATGCTCCGACCAATGCACCGACCCTTGCACCGACCCTTGCACCGACTAAGGCGCCGACTACCGCAGATCCAGCTTCGGCCAACCCAATCACCACCGCAGCACAACAGCAAGACGCGGGCGCTGTAGTAGGCGCTGCAAGCTTATCGCTGGCGCCCGCGGGCAGCGATGTACTCACAGATCAGGAGCGCGACCGGGTTGCCAGCAACGAGATCGATGTTAGTCATCTCGATGTCGCACCAGCCGGAGAGAACTTAGGTCCCCTCTCCGCACCGGTATTTGGTGAGCCGGAAGCGCCGTCCTATGAACTGCTCGAAGCTGGAACACGTCTTAGCGAACCGCAAATTCAGGGTGGTTCAGCTCCACCGGACTTATCCGCGATCTCGCTAGGCCCTGCGGAGCACGATCTGAGCGATTGCGCCCCGCCGAAAGCTGCCCCACCCGAATTCAATTTCGACGGCATGGATCTCGCAGATGCCGGCACGCCGATGCTTGCCGAGGAGTACCGGGACGATGCTGAAGGCGGCGCTCCCGACACCAGCCATCTAACCTTGACGCCCGCTGAAGATGACAGATCGAACTGAGCAGTACCCGGCGCCGTCCCTACTTAGAAGAGTTGCCGCAATCGTGTACGACTCTCTCCTTGTCATTCCGCTGGTAATGGCCTGCGTTGCAGCCGCGCTAGGAGCGAAAGTGTCTATGGGATCGGCCGGCGAAGACGTGCTGCCGCCCTTTGTTGTACAGGGCGTGGCAGTAACGGCCTGCATAGGATTTTTTTCGGTTTTTTGGCTCAAGAGCGGCCAAACACTGGGCATGCAAGCCTGGCGCATAAAGCTAGTTCCCACTACCGGCAACGAGCTCACCTTCGGCCGGGTGGTGACGCGATGCGGTTCTGCACTGCTCTCTTTTGCCTGTCTGGGCGTTGGTTACCTGTGGTGCATGGTCGATCCCAAGAGACGTACCTGGCACGACCACCTATCCGGGACCGAGTTGATACTGCTTCCAAAAAGCAGCCGGGACAAACGCTCCAATGCCGGCGTTGAGTCAAGCTGATTGCCGATCGCCGTAGCATTAGGGAGCCTCTGACTAACTAGCAGGCTGTTGGAAAAACGTAGCGAGGAGCGGGTTCTGCAAGGCGCAGGCAAGCCGAGGACCGGAGTTTAGGCCGATAAATGAGGCCCGCAGGCGCGCCTGCAAC
>JBCCPL010000049.1:0-29168 GCA_039111155.1 Pseudomonadota bacterium
CCGTTGCCCAGGGCGAGACTATTAACCACAGTTCCTGCGACTGTGATGAGTTGAGGAGCCGGATGCGTCAATCGCGCACGTCCGGATCTGTGGGGGGCGACGGTGGAGACGCCGTCGTCTACCCGACACTTGCCTACCCATCTGCTCCCTTTTTCCGGGAATCAAAGGAGATCTCATGGGCCGATCTTTGCTTGCATGTGTGCTTGCGTTTCTCCGGGCATCGCCAGGGGAATGGTGACGCTCCTGGGCGCTACTCTTTTTTCTCAGCCGGCCGCATGCGCTTAATGATCAGCTCACTTTGATGGGCCAGCAGAGTTTCCCGATCAGGGCGCAGCGACTGGAGCCGGAGGAAGTCTCCGCTCGTCGACTCTTGAATCATCTGGTCCAGGTCGATATCAGCTCGGAGTGCTTCGTTGTCCGCAAGACGGCCAGGAATAAATAGCGCCGGTAGACTGGCGGCACTCAGGCAACACTCGCGAAGTTCGTCGATTGAGTCCTGAAGATGAAGGGCAGGATATACATCGTCCTGTTCATCAACCGGGGTCTCGCAGAGGTTTATCGCCATGACTACATCCAAGGAAAGCGAAGTATGGGCCTGAAGCCCTTTCGCGGTGAGTGCTATGAGGCGCCCGCAGTTGATGGCGTTCAACACTGCGCTTTCCGTTGCGTGGTCATCGAACGTCACCATAATTGCGTAGGGGCGAACCACTGACAGCGTTCCGCCGTAGCATCGCGCAGCGGCATGTATGATCTGCTGCATGCGGCGACTGTAGCGATGCAGATTGGTCTCACTGAGCGTATTAACATAGCGTGCAAGACTCGCCAGGTGGACGAGAAGCAGCGGCCGTTCATTAAAGTCGCTTGCCGCTGACGGCACCGGAGCCTGCGCTTTTAGAAGCTCTAGTGGTAAGGAGCCGATAGTGGCCTCCAGGGCAGTGAGTTCGTTCTCGTGTATCGATTGCTCAAAATCATTCGCGTTGTCCAGAGTCAGGTAGCTTCGCATTTGCTCCAAGGCCTCAACCTGACGGCGTACGATAGCCTTCGCCCCGAGATACGCCAGTAGGCTGAGGGCCCCCACTAACGCGGACAGGCTGAAGATAAACCGCCATTGGCTTTCTCGTTGCTGCTGTCCATCCAGGTAGACGATGACGCGACCCGCGATGTCGCCTCCGATGCTGATTGGAGCGCTGAACCCCTCAAGCTGCATCGCTGATGTATCACCGGCTGCGGCTATGGGATTCCCTTCTATATCAAGGATACTGATGCCTGCGGCTAAGGCCTGGCGGAGGTATCGATCCAAAAACGCTCTGACGCTCAGAAGATCGCTGCGTTGCAGGGGCTCGCTGATGCTGACTGCAATCTGTGTTGCCAACGATTCGGCATAACTCGAATCGCGAGCTTGCTGAAGATAACCGCTTGAGGTTGCAGCAAAGCCGACGATGCTCAGCCCTAGCACCAGCGCTCCGGATGCGGCCAATAGCGGCACAGACCGACTCAGGCTTAGACGTTCGATACGCTTCATGAGACGACAAAAACTCAAGGGAGCGCGCGATTATAAGCCGGTTAATCTCGGCCAATAGTCCTGTCTGCAGTAATATTTGCTGGTTTTGAAGGTGAGTTTAGTTTCGTGGTTCCAGATCCTGGTCTGATTTATCCCCTTACCCGGCCGCTTGAGCACTTTGAGCTTCGTCGCGTTCTACCTCACCTGATGGTTTTCGATTCCTGGAAGTGGAGTAACGAGAGCGGCACGCTCACCTGCTACTTTGCAAACGAGGAATCCCAAGAAGCTGTCTCAAATCGTGTATCGGGGAGGGCGCAGCGACATCTGGACGCACAACGACAACTGGCAGAAATTCTCCAGGTAGAGCCCATGAACGGTAGCTTGCCGAGCTCACCCACGTCTCCAATCTATGAGGGCATGGCCGAGGTACTGAGTGTCATTAACTGGTCGGGGCATATGCTTCCGGAGGACTTCACCAGTATCTTTGAGCAGTGCGACGCTAAAATTGGTGGAGCCCGCAGTATTAGACCCACACCGTTCCGCGGCGAGGCCACAGAGTTTTACTTTAAAAATACCGGCGACAGCGGTGATCTGAAGGCTCAGACTTCTTCACTGTCGCAGCATTGGAAAGTTGATCTGACGCTGCTTCCGGCATCCACTAAGCGGCCACGACGACGCCTGTTTGCCTTTGACATGGATTCCACGCTGATTCGCTGTGAGGTGATCGATGAACTGGCCGCCGCAGCGGGAGTTGGGCCGCAGGTTGCTGCGATCACCGCCCTAGCTATGCGCGGCGAGCTGGACTTTAAGAGCAGCTTTCGAGAACGCATGAAAACACTCCGGGGGTTAGGTGAGCAGGAGCTTAATGCCCTCGCTGACCGGTTACCGCTGATGGCCGGTGTAGAGCTTCTCTTTGAGGCTCTCAACTGTGCCGGGCATTACACGATGATTCTATCGGGCGGCTTCGACTTCTTCGCCCATCGACTGCAGGCGCAGTTAGGTATCACCGAGGTACATGCGAACTCGCTAGACCTCGCAGACGGTCGGCTGACGGGAAGCGTACGAGGTCGTATTGTCGACGCCGAACAGAAACGGGACCTGCTGCTTGCAACCGCTGATCGGGAGGGCTTTGCTATAGAAGATACGGTTGCGGTGGGAGACGGCGCCAATGACCTACTGATGATCGGTGCTGCTGGAACTGGCGTCGCGTTTCATGCGAAGCCGCTGGTAATAGAAAAGAGTCCCGCTTCTGTCTCCTTTGCAGGACTCAATGCGTTGCTGGCAGTGCTGGGAGAGTAGACCGGATCGCGGGCGGCTCTAGAGATCGCTCCAGATCGATTCAAAAGCGGCCGTGGGCAGGTTTTCACGTTTAGTAGTGTCAGATTCCTCATCCAATTGCCGCAGATAGTCGAAGTCCATCTGGCTGAAGTAGCCCGTCGAAGAAACCTGACGTTTCAACTTCACCAGCACCGAATCCTCATCGCGGGCCAGCGTTATTCGTTGCCCCTCGCGGAAAACCATGCGCGGTACCACCAATGTGTGCGTTTGTCCCACCAACGGTATCTCCGGAAGCAGCAGGACGCGAATAGGCTTTGAGTACTCCCCATCTGGCATTTTTACCCGCGCCGCGTACGCAGCTCCTTTAGGACTGATGAGTTCAAGCCCGATCAATGTCGGCGCGTGCTTCACCTGACTCACCCAGCGAATCACAGCAACTGTCCAGTCTGCTCGCTCCATGTCGGCCTCGCGGACACACACAAGGTCACCGATGTGAATGCCGTCAGGCGGGTCGGACCACTCAATGCAATAGCCGCCGGGACTGGTGTTCGTGGTTTGCACCGAGAATACAATGTGGCGCTGCGGTTCCAGAGCAGCGCGTTCCTGCTCAATCGCCGCTTTTGTCAGGCGGTCAACGTCGACCCCGACGTCAGCGTCCTCTTCGGGAATTCCCTGCGCATCACGGTCTTCCCCCCGATTTGCATCAACCCATTCGCTACCCGGATCATCCGGCGTGAGGAACGGATTACCCGTCTCTGTGACCTCTTTGCTTTGATCGAACTTCTCGCCGTGAAACACCTCGGCCAGGCTTTTCTCACCAGCCACGTAGTAATGCACGTTACTGAGCCCCGCTGCTATAAACAGCGTGACCCGGGTTGGTTGCCGGGTGAAGTTGCGTTGACTGATTTCACCGATCGACTTGATCAGGTGCTCAAGTAAGTTGGTGTCGAGTCGGGTCTCCCGGTCGAACTCAATAACGTTAACGCCTTGCGTGCCTCGGGAGTGTTTGAGCTCTTCAAGATGCGCGATGAGTGCATTCGTGTTTATGAAGCGAAACAGAGACGTTCCGCGCCGTACCAGAAGTTCAGAAAACGTCGGCGGCTGGTCGGACTGCATATCCACGGCAAACAGTCCCTCCCCCAGCTCTGGATCCTCAAGCTCGGTAAGTTCACGCCATTCCTGAAACGCCCTGAACGTGCCCGATATATCGTGTTGACGAAGCTGGTTTGGCTTGGCGCACGCGAGAAGTAAAGGCGGGATGTACTCCTGGACGATAGTGCTACGCGTGTTCCTCAGAGCATCCTCAACGGGCAATCGAGCAAGCTGCTGTCGCTCGGTCAGTGCGTATAGCTGGTGCAGTCCCGCCCAACAGTTTGGTTCCAGCGGCTGATACAGGAGGTAAGACAGTAAAATTCTGTGTGCTGTAAGTACGACAGCTCTGTGCAGAGCTTCGCAGGCGAGCTTGGCGGGGTTGATATCTTCGAGAGAATCGCTGCTCTGGATGGTGTGAACCGCCGTGACGGTGTAGCCGGCGGCGGCCAGCGTGCATAGATCCGCCAGTAGGTCAGCGTGCAACTGGGCGTCGTCATCGAGAACAATGGGCTGGTTCATGCAGCTCTTGGTCAGCACAGATACGACGGCCATGGCGGGTGTGCGTAAGAGCTCAAGCAGCTGAAAGCGCAGCAGCGGCTCGAGTTCGATCCGGTTTAGTTCGGATAACGCCGTGCGCAGAGCTGTGCCCGCGCGAGGAGCGCTGCCCAGGGGTAACTCTTCCACCCATCTCTGAACCGACTCGACGTTAGATTCAAACAGGCTGCAGCGCTCAAGATCCTGTTGCGGTAAGCGCAACGCGGAGAACTGATTGATAGCCATAGCGGGGCCTCGCCTCCCAGCGATTCATGCGGAGCATAGCTTACCCTTCCTGGTGCTGGCGAACGACACGAGTTCCTGCTTTTGTGAAGTGGCTGCGGTATTATCGCGCCGTTTTGCGGGTAGGCTCTAAGAGTTATGGCGAATTATTCAACGAATGAATTCCGATCCGGTCTGAAAGTGATGCTGGATGGTGAACCGTGCAGCATTCTGGACAACGAATTTGTAAAGCCAGGTAAAGGTCAGGCGTTCAATCGCGTCAAGCTCCGGAATCTGAAAACCGGTCGGGTTTGGGAGCGCACGTTCAAATCCGGCGAAAGCCTTGAAGGCGCGGACGTAATGGACGTGACTATGGAGTACCTCTACACCGACGGAGAGTTTTGGTATTTCATGGAGCCCAAAACCTTTGAGCAGCATCAGGCCGATTCGGCTGCAGTTGGAGACTCCAACAAGTGGCTGAAAGAACAGGATCCCTGTGAGGTTACGCTGTACAACGGCACTCCTCTGTCCGTGAGCCCTCCAAATTTTGTCGAGCTTGAAATCGTCGAAACCGACCCTGGTCTTAAGGGCGATACGGCTCAGGGTGGTAGCAAGCCCGCAACCCTTAGCACCGGAGCCGTCGTACGCGTGCCTCTATTCATCTCTCAAGGCGAGGTGATCCGCGTGGATACGCGTTCTGGCGAGTATGTGGCTCGCGCAAGCAAGGGATAGTGATCGGGTTCGACGAATCCTGGCGAGTCTGAAGCTAATGATTCCATGGCTGCGGTTTTCATTGGCGTGGCGCCGGCAGTCTCTGTCGTCAGGGGCGAGTGTCTGCATTTTTTAATTCGACCACGTGTAGTCTCATGAGCAAAGCTCTGCCCTGGCGACCGCGAGCCTCAAATTCGTGCCTGAGAGTGAGGGCTCATCTCAACGAGAAGATCCGGGCATTCTTTGCTGAACGCGATGTGCTAGAGGTCGAGACCCCGCTACTGGCCAGTCACACCGTTACGGATCCAAATCTTGAACCTCTAAGCGTTAGAGCTTCGCAAGCTTCAACGGCACCACGCTATCTGCAGACTTCCCCGGAGTTCGCAATGAAAAGGCTGCTTGCAGCGGGAAGCGGGCCTATCTATCAGCTCTGCAAGGCGTTTCGAGACGGCGAACAGGGCAAGCGCCACAATCCAGAATTCACGATGCTTGAGTGGTATCGCCCCGGCTTCACGATGGCGGAACTTATGGACGAAGTTGCCGAGTTGCTCGACGCTACCCTCGGTGAGGCGAATTACAATCACATAACCTTCCGGAATGCTTTTTCTGAGCTGCTGGCCATCGATCCCTGGGAGTGCAGCCTGGAGGTTCTGCAGGCACGTGTGGGTGCGCACACTAGTTATGAGAAGGGCGAGCTCGATCGAGATTCCTGCTTCGATTTACTGTTAGCTCACTGCATTGAACCTGAGTTCGCGAAGAGAGGCCGAGTTTTTCTGTACGACTATCCACCGTCTCAGGCTGCTCTTGCAGCGTGCGCTACGATCGATGGTATTCATGTCGCCAGAAGATTTGAGCTGTACGTCGATGGAATCGAGCTGGCAAATGGGTATCAGGAGCTTCTCGACGTCGCTGACCTCACGCGGCGCGCAGAACTGGACAATCAGGCGTTGCTCACAGCAGGACGTTCTCGGCGTCTGGTCGATCCGCAGTTTGAGGCTGCGATGGGGCACGGCCTGCCTGAGTGCGCGGGCGTGGCGCTTGGCGTGGATCGCCTATTGATGTTGATGGAAGGCAAATCCGATGTGCGTGATGTTCTCGCCTTCGACTGGCAGCGTGCGTGAGCACTTTCATGTGCGACCGTTACGGAACAGGACCGGAGCTCGGGTCCAGATCGAGAATGGCGGGGCCATAGCCCGCTACAAACTCTTTGGGCAGCCGTCGCGGTCGACCGTTGGAAATTTGAATGCAAGCAAAACGGACTTCGGCGCGCAGAAGCGTGTCGCCATTGTCCCGTCGGCGCACCTGAAAGTAGCGTGTCATCGTCAGGCGCTTATCCCAGTGCGCGATCCAGGTTGCACAGTGTATGGCGTCACCAAGATACGATGCCTGGAGGTACTTGTAACGACCTTCGACCACGGCCATCGCCCGATCTAGCTGATGATACTCCTGAATGCGAAGGCCTAAGGCTGTGGAATGATCCCAGGCGGTTTCCTCACACCAGCGTACGTAGACTGTGTTATTGGTGTGGTTGAGAGCGTCAACATCGTCCTCCCCTACGACCAGGCTGCGGAGAAAAGGGTTGGGATGATCCCAGCTCACTCTTACGTGCTGCTAAGCGCTACTCGGCAGTGCCGAGAGATCGTCCTCGATCGGTTTTTGCGCTAGCCCGAACATGGCATACAAAATCGCGATCATAGGGCAGGCAAAGTTAAACACTGCGAAGGGAGCATAGGAAATCGTCGAGACACCCAGCGTCGCTGCCATGTAGGCGCCACAGGTGTTCCAGGGAATCAACGCCGATGTAAGCGTTGCCGAGTCTTCCAGGGTTCGCGAAAGATTGAGACGCGACAATCCGTACTCTTCATACGCATCTCTGTACATCCGCCCCGGCAGAGCTACCGCAATGAACTGGTCGGCGGCAAGAATGTTGGTCGATATGCAGGTCGCGACTGTAGTTCCAATGAGGGAGCCGACCCCTTTCACAAACCTGAGTGCGACGCGTAACCAGTATTCGAGCACGCCCGTGCGCTCGAGAATGCCGCCAAAACCGAGAGCACACAGGATCAACCAAACCGTGTTCAGCATGCTGCTCATACCGCCTTTGCTCAGGAGCTTATCCAGAAACTCATTGCCGCTGTTTGCCTCATACCCCGCAAACAGTGCCACCCATACACCCTTTACAAGACCAACAGCGGTCGGTAGATCCGCGGCACCTGCGAGCTCCAGTACGGAATCTGCCTGAAAAGCTATAGCGAAAATCGCGCCAATAAGCGCACTCAGAATAATGGCCGGATATGCTGGCACGCGTTTATAAACAAGAAACAGCATGATCAGTAGTGGTGCCAACAGGTGCAGTCCAATATTGAACTCGCTTTGAAGGCTGCGCTGCAGTGCCCCGATTTCTTCAGGTGTGCTCGCATCCCCGCTACCGATCAGAGAGAAAACAAGCAGCGCCAAAAGGAAGCTGGGCACAGTCGTCCACAGCATATGGCGGATGTGTTCAAACAGGTCGACACCCGTCGATGCCGCAGCAAGGTTCGTAGTGTCTGACAGTGGAGAAAGCTTGTCCCCAAAGTAAGCACCGGAAACGACGGCACCCGCCGCCACTGCCGGATTGAGATCAAAGCTGCCGGCAATACCCATCAATCCTATGCCAAGGGTGCCGGCTACCGTCCAGGAACTACCAACGCTGATCGCGACGATGGCGCAGATCAGGGCACTTGCGGCATAAAAGATCGAGGGGTCGAGCACCTGGACGCCGAAGTAGATCATCGTTGGCACCGTGCCGGACAAGATCCAGGTGCCGATCAGCATGCCCACGGCAAGCAAGATCAGAACAGGCCCCAGTCCGACGCCGATTCCGTCTACGATACCCTCCTGACACTGGCGCCACTCTATGCCCGTTCGCTGTCCCACGAGCGCTGCGACCCCAGTTGCCAGAACCAAAGCGATCTGGTTGGCACCATAGGAGGAGTCTGCGCCGAAGAGGTAAACGGAGCCCGCGAGCGTAGAGACGAGGAAAAGTATAGGTGCGGCGGCCAGCGCTGCGGTTAGCCGCTCGTTTGTTAGCTTAGGTTGATTCACTTGGTTCGTGAGCTGTGGATTGACTAAGAGCTATTGAGCATGCCGCAAAACAGAAGCGGGGTACAGCAGTGCTCTACGTCTCATTGACGCCGCAAACCTTGAGATCGAGGCCATGACACGGTAATCGCTCAGTTAATAGAAACGGCTATCGGAACGGCACCCAAACAGCCATCGCCACATTGAGTGCCGAGATCCCTGGATCGGCTGTTGCCTCATTTACGGCGCGCGGTGTGATACATGAGTGAGCAGACAAATCGGCCTAGAAAGGCCGCATAGCTTGCGAAGCGATACCGGTCGTGGGGTGCAGCCGCAAACGACCGGTCAGGTACTCTGCTGGCGAGGCTAGCTGCCTGCTTGAGGACGGTAGCCTGGTTTTGCAAATGAGATTTGCGCAGTACCAATGATGCGCTCACGGAAACCGCCCTCGCAGTAGCAGAGGTAAAACTCCCACATGCGTATAAACCGCTCGTCAAAACCCATCGAGCGTACGTCTTCGAGTTTGTCAGAGAAGCGCAAGCGCCACTGCTCAAGCGTGCGCGCGTAGTCAAGCGTGATATCGCGCAGATGCACCATCTGCAGGTCGGTCTTCTTCGCGATGTTCCGGGAGATAACCTCCAGTGAAGGGAGGCATCCCCCAGGGAAGATGTAGCGCTTGATGTAGTCGACTGAGCGACGAGCTTGCTCGTAACGTGAGTCCGGTATGGTTATCGCCTGGAGCACCATTTTGCCCGTGGGTTTTAACAACCGACTGCAGGTTGCGAAGTAACTGTCGTAGAAGTCATGTCCTACCGCTTCGATCATTTCGATCGACACCAGCTTGTCGAACTCACCGCTAAGAGCCCGATAGTCTTTGAGCAGCAGCGTAATCTGGTCATCAAGACCGAGCTGCTTGACTCTGCTTTTTGCGAAATCGTACTGCTCTTTGGAGATCGTGGTCGTAGTGACGCGGCAACCGTAGTTTTGAGCGGCGTGAATTGCCATACCACCCCAGCCGGTTCCGATCTCAACCAGATGATCGTTCTCGCTCAGCTCAAGCTGCTGGCAGATCGCATCAAGCTTGTCCCTCGACGCCTGCTCAAGCCCCGTATCCGGGGTTTCAAACACCGCCGATGAGTACATCATGCTTGGATCGAGGAACAGGCTGAAAAAGTCATTGCCCAGATCGTAGTGCGCAGAAATGTTGCGTCGTGAGCCCTCGTGCGTATTACGGTTCAGCGCATGTGCAAAGCGTAGCGCGAGCTTGGTATACCACTGCTGGTTGGCCTGCATGGATTCCATGCTGGCCATGTTGGCGCTGAACAGTCTGGTCACCTGGGTCAGATCCGGAGTGGACCAATCACCGTCTATGTAAGCTTCGCCGGAGGCGATGGTCCCGCCCATCAAGACTTTGCCAAAGGCATCGCGATTGTGGACCACAATCTCTGCCTGGGGTTGGCCCAGTTTTTCAGCTTCGGCGGCTGTGCAACCAAAGTGATGGGTGTCATCGCCGTCGTGCAGGGTCAGACTTCCCACATGGATACGCGACAAGACTCGCAACATAAACCGCCGTGCCAGCTGTGCACTTGAACCCCAGCACAATGCTTGAGGAAGAACAGGAATTCGGCTGACGCTAACGTCACTCATGGTTGTGGTGCTCCCGATTGAAGCGCGGTTTCAGAGTGAGATTTATCGCTACACTCCTCCTGATGTCTTTGCTTTCCACGCCGTGGCGGCCCATCGTTTGAGCCGGCAGGGTGCGGATACAAAGGAATGCGCTTGAGAAAGAGTTTTAGCGCCTGCCAATAGATGGCAAGAGCTACCTTCGCCGTCATCAAAGGAAAGCGCCAAAGAACGCCATTCAATGATGCGCGGCTCACTGGTTCACTGCTGAGCGTCAGCGTCGCATCGAACTCACGTCCGCGCTCCGTGTGATTCTCTACGTGAATAGCCAGCGATTCCCCCGGGATGTTGCTTCGCCATAGATACTTCATATCCATGGGATTGAATGGCGAAACATGAAAAATTTTCGAAAACTCTTGCGTAAGTATCGCCTGTCCCTTCTCCGCTTTGAGCACATAACAGTGGCGCTCGTTCCAAGGCGTGTTAGTGACTTGTGCTACCAAATACGCAAGCTCTGATTCGTCTTCGTTAAAGCAGTAGTAGCAGACCAGCGGATTCATCTGGAGTCCGAAGTAGCGAAGATTCGCGAGCATATAAATCGGTCCGCGGGGTATCTCTCCGGTTTCTTCACAAACCCGTGCGCGCACCTCGTCTTCAATGCTGTTACCTGGGTTGCCGATGAAGTCATCGCGTCGCAACCGGGCTAGCGCGAATCTTGATGTCGACCACCAGCGACTGAGCGAGAAGACAGACTCCAACTCATCCAATCGCAGGTACGGCATAAAAACCCGGTACTGAAAGCTGTGGAATTTAGGGGCGTGGCGGCGGTGTCTGAGGATGCCTGTATAAAGGCGTGACTTCATGCAGCTTTGCGATCTTGTTCTCTTAGAGAGTCCGCAACACGTAGCGCGCTGACAACTCCGTCTTCGTGAAATCCATTATGCCAGTAAGCGCCGCAATACCAGGTGTTATTCTGGCCATTGATCTCTGACCAACGCTGCTGGGCCTTCATGCCCTCAAGTGAGAACACTGGATGCTCATACGTAAATCGACCCAGGATCCGGTGTGGATTGATTGAGTCAGTATCATTTAATGTTACGCAGAATGTCTCCGGAGCGTTCAGACACTGCAAAATATTCATGTTGTAGGTGAGCACGGCGTGCGTATCCGACACGCCGAGCCGGTAGTTCCAGCTTGACCAGGTCTTACGGTTTTCTGGGAGCAGCCTGGTATCGGTATGCAGGACCACATCGTTGCTTTGATAGGGCAGCGCACCGAGTATCTCCGATTCTGCTTGGGTTGGTTTGTCGATCAACGCGAGCGCTTGATCTGAGTGAGTTGCGATCACGACCTGGTCGAAACGCCATTCCTGATCTGCGCTTACAAGCGTTACGCCAGCAGCATCTCGTCTTATGGTCACGATGGGTGTGTCCAGATGTATCCGGTCTTCGAAGCGACGGCATAAAGGACGAATATACTCGCGAGATCCACCCTCTATTACGCGCCATTGAGGTCGGTTCTTGACCGAAAGCAAGCCGTGATTCTTGAAGAACCTGACAAAGAACTGTGCCGGGAAGTCCAGCATGCTCGCACAGTCCGCAGACCATATCGCCGATCCCATAGCGATAAGGTAGTCATCCTTAAAGCCCGCCGAATAGCGGTTACGTTCAAGATAGCTTCCTAAACTCTCATCCTCGTTCAGCCGCCCCGACTCCAGATCGGCAAGGCTTTCTTTATTGAAACGCAGAATGTCGCGAACCATCCTTAGAAAACGAGGCGACAGCAGGTTTCGTCGCTGTGCGAACAGAGCGTTTAGATTAGTCCCTGCGTACTCGAGGCCGGTTTCTTCGCTGCGCACGCTAAAACCCATCGTTGTGGGTTTGCTGCTGATCCCAAGCTCCTTCATCAGCGCAATAAAGTTGGGGTACGTCCAGTCGTTGAAAACGATGAAGCCAGTGTCCACCGCGAAGCTGCGGGTTCCGAGCTTGACGTCCATGGTTGCCGTGTGTCCGCCCAGTCGCTTCCCGGACTCAAACACCGTCACGGTGTTTTCGTTGCTCAGATAGTGAGCACACGCTAACCCCGAAATGCCAGTTCCTATTACAGCGATCTGCACAGAGGGCCGTTCCTGATGGCCGTTTCTATCTTCATTTATACAGAGTCGCTTTTCTGAACTACACTTAGGGGCTGGGTCGCGTTGATCAAGGGATTGATGCCCTCGCAGTGAGCGGATGACCAGACCTGCCTTATTCGCGCTGGCGGAAGCTTCGAGACAAGCGCGCGTTCAGTGACGGTGGAACGGCTGCGAATGAATCCGTTGTTGATTGCACTTGACATTGATTCTGGCGTTAAAAATGGTCTTCGCATGGAACGTTGGTGGCGACAGTTAGCGCCGTCGGCAAGGCCAAGCAGCGGGACATACTTTGGAGCAGGCAGTTTTTGAACTGGAGCAGACACCTGCACAGACAATGGCGCAGACAATGGAGCGGAGACTGTTGAAGCAGGTACTGAAACACGCGGGTAGTCACTATTAGCCTCACAACGATAGCCTCACAACGAGCTAGGGTCAGCTTCGCACCGGTGTCGTAGCTTTAAGCCATGAGCGACCGCAACTGAGGTAACGAAACTGGCTTTCAGATGGGGTTTTAACTGCCTGACTTTTCGTTTCCATCTTTGCCATCATGTTTGATGTGAGGTTAACCGTAAGAAAGGCCTTACACGAGCGCTTGGCACGAACGAGACGGTATGTGTTTTCTGCGTTTTGTTACCGTTGTGAACAGCTTCCGATGGTTCGCAAAGTGTCGGACGCGTTACTGATTACGCTAGAACCGGTGCAACCCGATCACGATGGATTTGTGATTCGGCTTCAATAGGCGTATTAAGGAAGGAAGAGACCCGAGAGAGGCCCTGGAAAGGTTCGGGAAAGGTTCGGGAAAGGTTCGGGAAAGGCTCGAGAAAGGCTCGAGAGAATCCAGGACCTGAGCGCTAAAATCGGAATTCTTACGCTCACAGCGACCAGCTGCTAGCCGCAGATAACTGTGTGTGAATGATGAATGATGAGTGATGAGTGACTAGCCGCGCGTTTAAGTACCAAGGCCCGTCGAGGTGCTGCGTGACGCGCAGGGCGGTAAAGATAGACCAATTACGCAGGCTCCAGATTCGTGGATCAGTTCACAGCTGCCATGTTTAGGGGGTGCTTGAGCTGATCTGAACCCGCGATGTAAAGCGTACTTTACGTCGCAAGATTGGGGGAACAGAACGTGGAAAACACGCAGAGCGAGACCAAGAGTCGGAATACCGACACTTGGGAGGCGCCTAGCGGCCGCAGAACTGATGAGTGGAGCGAATGTTTAGTGCTGATCGCCGAGAAGCACGATCGCGCCGCTTATACGCGTCTGTTCCGTCATTTTGCACCGTTGATTAAGGCTTTTGCTTTATCCGGATCCGCTTTGTCCGCGACGCACGCGGACGAATTGGTCCAGGAAGTCATGCTTAAAATCTGGCAAAAAGCCGGGGCCTTTAATCCGGAGAAAGCTGCGGCGAGTACGTGGGTCTACACCATCGCCCGAAACTGTCGAACCGACATGTTTCGCCGGCTGCAAAAGTTCGATACGCCACTATCGGCCGAGGACTTCAGCCAGGATCAGGACGATGAAGAACCGTTCTCACAGCTGCAAACAAAACGCAGTGCTGACCGGATCCGATCGATGATGGGCAACCTGCCCTCCGATCAGACTCAGATTCTTGCCAAGGTATATATGGAAGGTAAGTCCCATGCAGAAGCGGCCGCTGAATTGGATTTACCACTGGGCACAGTGAAGTCGCGAGTGCGGCTAGCCGTCCAGAAGTTGCAGGTGCAGTTTGAACGCACCCGGGCCACAGATTAAAGGGAAAACAGGGAAATGCCTAAGTATCGTCCCGATCTCGATATTTTGATTGAGTACGCGGCCGGAACCCTTCCGCTAGCTCAGGCAGCGTGCGTGACCGCGCACCTGAATTACTGCGAAGAGTCCGCGAAAACCGTTCAGCAACTCCAGGCTGTCGGCACCGCATTGTTTGAATCGCTCGACCCGGAGCCCGTTGGTGATGCATTGCTAAACCGGGTTCTGGGCCGTCTGGATGAAGAGCCTCCATTGAGCTACGACAGCTATCAAGACGCTGCACAGAAGCGTGGAGAGAAGACTGACAGTGAAGGAGTGATCGAGATGGACGCAACTCCGTCGCTGCTTCGTCGACTTATGGATGGTGATCTCACCGATCTTCCCTGGAAGCGAATCACCGATACGTTGCGTACTACACGTATTAAAACCGGTGATCCGAACTACGAGTTTTCGCTCCTGCACATCAAAGCGGGCGGAGAAATCCCACACCACGATCATCATGGGTCTGAGATGACGCTGGTTCTGCAGGGCGGGTTCACGGATGGAGAGGGCGAATACCACGCCGGTGACTTCATTTATAAAACCACTGAGGATGTCCACGCACCACGGGCCTTTGATGACGAAGACTGTATCTGTCTGGCGGTTCTGGATGCGCCTCTTAAATTCACCGGTTGGAAATACCGGTGGATGAATCCTTTCTTACGCCTCCAAGCCGGCTGAGGGTTAGCTCACTTAGCTAGACCGCAGCGGATGATCCCGCTGCGGCTGCCGCTACGTTGCAAACTTGTAATATAAAACGACCCGGGTGGGCGGGGTTGGCTTGCGCTACCGACGCACCATCAATTCGTTCATGTGTTGTAAGCGGTCTTCTAGGTGCAGATACTTGCCGGTCGATCCCGGCGGTCCACAGTACCGTGTGCGCTCGCACAAACTGGACGATTCATCAACTGAAGACTTTTCAAACTCAGAATCGCTGTGCTAATTTCGCTCGCCGCTGTGACCCCGCAGCCTGCGCGGGAGCGCTGACCCACCCACGGACAGCCGCGAAAGCCGCATCTCGCAATGCATTACCAGGGAGTCGATCCCGGGCACGCTTGATCAGCGGCCGTGAAAAAAAGCGCCTAGACAGCGATCACCGTCGCGCTTCTTCGACTTGAAGAGTTAGTTGAAGAGTCGGGCAGAAAATAAAACTTTTTTCCATACGTAAATGGTTAATCAGGGATTGTATTGATGCTGCTAGCCGTTCCCAAAGAGCAATACCCCGGTGAAAATCGCGTTGCTTTAACGCCGGATACTGCAAAAAAACTAGTGCGCCTTGGCGCGACCCTTCACATAGAGTCCGGAATGGGTTCGGGCAGTGGATACACCGACGAGGACTATACCGGCGTCGGTGCGGAAGTCGCGACGGACCGGTCGTCGATGCTTGGTGCCGCCGACATGATTCTGCGGCTTCGAAAGCCCGAACTCGACGAAGTGTCGCAGATGAAGAGCGGTTGTATACATATAAGCTATCTGGATCCATTCAACGAGCACGAACTCGTTCGCTCTTTTGCGGAGAAGGGAGTCACTGCGGTCAGCATGGAAATGATTCCTCGCTCGACGCGGAGCCAGAAAATGGACGCGCTCAGCTCTCAGGCCAACCTCGCGGGCTATATCATGGTGATGCTGGCTGCGACTCGTCTACCGCGCATATTTCCGATGATGATGACGCCAGCCGGAACCCTGAAACCGGCAAAGGTTTTCATCATCGGGGCGGGTGTGGCCGGCCTCCAGGCTATTGCAACGGCTAAGCGTCTCGGTGCCAAGGTCACGGCGTTCGACACGCGTCCGGTGGTGGCAGAGCAAGTCCAATCTCTGGGCGCCCAATTTCTGGAAATCGACCTGGGAGATACGGGCCAGACGAAGGACGGTTACGCGAAGGAGCTCACTCCCGAGCAAATTCAGAAACAGCAGGACGCCCAGGCGGCGGTGATCGCGGAATCCGATGTTGTCATCACTACCGCTCAGGTGTTCGGCCGTAAACCACCGGTAATTGTTCCGCGCTCTATGGTGGAAGGAATGCAGCCCGGTTCTGTGGTTGTGGATATGGCTGCGGAAACGGGTGGTAACGTCGAAGGCTCAATGCCGAATGAGGTCGTCGACATCAACGGCGTCACAGTCATAGGTCTAGGAAATCTTCCAAACTATGTCGCTCGCGATGCGTCGGTTATGTACGCGAATAACTTGTTCAATCTGGTCGAAGACACCTGGGACAAGGAGGAAAAATCCTTTGTTCTGGATATGGAAAACGACATCCTGCCCGGTTGTGTGATTACGCACGGCGGCAGCGTCGTTAACGAAACGATTAAGAAAATCCTTGAAGGAGACAACTGATCATGGATGCGGTTTTCCTCACTTTTATCCTCATGTTGTCGATCTTTCTCGGCTTTGAACTCATCAACAAAGTACCGGCAACACTGCATACGCCCCTTATGTCGGGTGCGAACGCTATTTCAGGCATTACCGTTGTGGGTGCCATCGCCCTAGCTGGCACCGGCCGTCAGGACCTTGCGAACTGGCTGGGTGCCGGGGCAGTGGCGCTTGCATCCATCAATGTGGTCGGCGGCTATATGGTGACTGATCGTATGCTGGCGATGTTCAAGAAGAAGGAGGGCTAGCCATGAGCGCAGGAGCTCTCTTCATTCAGCTGGCCTATGTAGTAGCGGCTGCGCTGTTTATTTTCGGACTCAAACTACTGGGTTCAGCGGCTACCGCACGCCGCGGCAACATGATGTCTTCTATCGGCATGTTGTTAGCCATCGTGGCTGCACTGCTCGATCAGGGGATCGTGGAATATCAGTGGATTTTCGCCGGATTCATTATTGGTGGCGCGGTCGGCGCCGCTGCGGCGCGCCTGGTCAAGATGACGTCCATGCCGGAGATGGTGGCGTTGTTCAACGGATTTGGTGGACTTGCCAGTCTCCTCGTAGGCACTGCAGCCATAAGTGCAGACGCCGGAACGTTCACGCTGATCACGATTGTGCTTTCTATTTTGATCGGCGGTGTCACATTTACCGGGTCGCTCGTTGCCTGGGGCAAGCTCAGCGAAACAATATCTGGCGCAGCCGTTCAGTTTGGTGGCCAGCAGATGGTCAACAGTATTATCGTTTTTGCGATCTTTGTGAGCGGATGGCTCTTCTGCCTTCATCCGGATACGCCCTTCTGGTTGCTACTGATGATCCTGTTGTCCCTTGCCTTTGGAATCATGGCGGTGATTCCGATCGGTGGGGCCGACATGCCCGTCGTAATTTCACTGCTTAACTCCTACTCGGGGCTCGCTGCCTGTGCCGCTGGTTTTGCTGTCAACAACAACATTCTGATTGTCGCCGGATCCCTGGTTGGTGCGTCGGGAATCATTCTGACGCAGATCATGTGTAAGGCGATGAACCGCTCACTGTCGCACGTGTTGTTCAGCGGGTTTGCGAGCGTAAGCAACGAAGAGACCGTGGTCGAAGGAGAAATCAAGCCCATCAGCGTCGAAGATGCCTACTACGTGCTTGAAGCGGCGTCTAACGTAGCAATAATCCCAGGCTATGGGATGGCGGTCGCGCAGGCACAGCACGTCGTCAAGGAGCTTACCGAGCTTCTTGAGAAGAATGGTGCCGAGGTCAACTTTGGCATCCACCCGGTAGCCGGTCGAATGCCCGGGCACATGAACGTGCTTCTCGCTGAGGCGGATGTTCCCTACGACCAACTCCTTGAAATGGACGATATCAATCCCCGCATGGAAACGGTCGACGTTGCCATCGTTATCGGAGCGAACGATGTCGTTAATCCAGCCGCTCGGGAGGTTGAGTCATCGCCTATTTATGGAATGCCTGTGATCAATGTAGACTCGGCGCGTACAGTGTTCGTTCTCAAGCGTTCGATGGCCTCAGGCTTCGCGGGTATTGAGAACCCGCTCTTCTATAAGGACAACACGCGTATGCTCTTCGGCGACGCAAAGGAGTCTATCGGTGGCCTCGTCCGCGAGCTCGGCAACGCGTAAAGCTAGCGCAGCAACAGCAAAAAAACGGACTCAAAGGTCCGAAACTTCTACGGCCGCCCGTAAGACGGGCGGCCCGCTCAATAAAAAAGTGGCTTTCGATGAGGGCGATCCGCTGTCCATCGACCTCCACTCCTTTATCGAACAGCATGAAACTCATGTTGATGAAGCCCCCGCTCTTGCGAACCTTAGACAGTCACACAGGCATATTGCTTCGGTGCTGGCCCTGCTCTCCGATCATCTGAACGCGATTGAACGTAGCGATATCGTCAATACTCAGGCGCTCCATGAGATAGTTGACTACATGGTGACATGGCCTGACCGGGCTCATAGAACTCGTGAGATTTTGATCTATGACTACGCTGCAGAGATGAATACCGAACTCAAATCCATGGTAGAGGATGTCGATGCAGCTCACGAAGACCTTAGGAACAAGGGGATCGGACTCCGTGAAAGCGTCGACGACTGGCGCAATGGATATATCGCTGGCGATCAAGTAATTGCTCGAGGGCGGGCGTATGTGCGCGACGCGTTTGCGATGATGAGCCGCAAAGAGCAGAAGCTGTTCCCTCGCATCGACGACACGCTTCAGCGTGAGGATTGGCGCGAGCTGGCTGCTGATGGCCTCCTCAATCCTATAAAAGATCCGGTTTTCGGACGACGAGTGAACCGCGAGTTTCGGACGATGGCGCGGAAGCTGCGCCGCAGTTTACGCCGCGGTGTTGAGCGCAGAGCGGTAGCCGAGTGGGTAGGTATAGAGTCTTTCTTTGAGGCTTACGAGGTTCTGTCCATGGCGTTTCAGAACGGTCGTACCGCCACTCGAGACCAACTGCTCACCAGTCTTCGGGAGAGTAGTTATATAACGCTGGATGCTCCGTTCAAAGCGCCTTTACTATGCGCGGCCAACAACGCGCGTTTGACGCTGGAGTGGTTTGAGGAACTTCAGGAAATTTATCGCGACACTACGGTAGATCTACTACGCGTAAATCGAGAACGCCAGGATCGACTCCGCCTCCTGAAACGAGCGGGCCGCTAGCGGTCCCAGCTCACCGATATGCTTGTCTTCGCGTAAGTCTCGTCGAGAAACCAAGTAGGCTTTACGCGCCAAATTATCGGGCTTTTCCTGACGCCGTTGCCTTATCGATGAGGCTCCCTATCGTCCGGATACCGTCGGGAAACCCGCTCTCGACGCGCTGCCTTGTAAATCTGCCACCTGATCGAAGGGTTTCTCTTCAGTTCGAAACTGAAGTTCGGCAAGGCGTGCGTAAAGTGCGTTGTTTTGAAGAAGCTCGCTGTGGCTCCCCTGCGCTATCACTCGGCCTTCGCTTAACACCGCTATCGAATCCGCATCACGTATTGTCGCGAGTCTATGCGCGATAATCACAGTCGTGCGCTCGCGCATAACCTCAGCGATTGCCAGCTGTACCTGATGCTCGCTTTCCGCATCGAGTGCACTCGTGGCTTCGTCGAGAAGTAGAACTCGGGGGTTTGCCAGCATGGCTCTCGCCAACGCGATACGCTGACGCTGCCCTCCAGACAATCGAGTACCCGATTCGCCCAGAAACGTATCGTATTTCTCGGGCAATGCCTGTATGAATTCGGACGCGTGAGCTCGCTCAGCTACCTCGAAAATCTCATCCATGCTCGCGTCCGGTCGGCCATAAGCGATGTTGTCCTTGACGCTTGTACTGAACAGAATCGGCATCTGCGGAACGATCGCCAGCTCTGATCGAAGGCTTTCGAGAGTCAGTTCCCTGATATCAACTCCATCAAGAAGCAATTGACCTTCCTGCGGATCATAAAAGCGCTGCAGTAACTCGAATAACGTGGTCTTACCGGCCCCCGATGGGCCAACCAGGGCCAGACTGACGCCTGGCTCGATTCTGAGGTCTACCGCATCCAGTGCTTTTTGCTCCGGCCTTGATGGATAGCTGAAACTCACAGCTCGAAGTTCCATAACGGGGTTCGTCATGCCGATCGAGGATCCCGCTGACTCCTGGTCGCTTTCATGCTTGGACAGAGTTACGTTTTCACCATCCACAATCATGGATTTGGTCTCGATCAATTCGAGCAAACGCTCCATCGCCCCGGCGGCTCGCTGCAAATCTCCCCATACTTCAGCGATCAGCGCGAAGCCGTTTCCGACCATGAAGGCATAAAACATAAAGGCGGCAAGTTCACCCGCCGACATACGCCCTTCGATAACAGAAGTACCGCCTGAGTACAGCATGAGCAACGTGCCGGAGCTCAACACCAGGATCGCCACAGCAACCAGCAAAGCCCGTTGTCGTATTCGCGCTCGGGAAACCAAAAACGCTCGCTCTACTTCCTGATCGAACGCCTGCGTCTCGGATAGCTCGCGATTAAACCCCTGAACGGTCTTGATGTTCTGAATAATCTCGCCGGCATAAGAGCCGACACCGGCGACTTTGTTTTGACTTTCGCTGCTTAGGTTTCGGACACGGCGTCCCATGAACAGCATCGGCAAAACCAGGAGTGGGACACTTAGCAGGATGAAGAGCGAGAGCTTTGCATTGGTAATCACCATCATCACGATTGCGCCAACCAGGGTGATCGCACTTCGAAGTGCCATGCTGACCGATGAGCCTATGATCGTTTGCAACACCGTCGTATCGGCCGTGAGCCTTGAGATGATCTCTCCGGAGCGATTGTCTTCGAAGTAACTCGGATGCAATCGCACAATGTTCTTGAACACAGCAAAACGTAAATCTGCGCTAACGCGCTCACCGAGCCAGGATACGAGGTAAAAACGAACGAACGAGCCAACCGCGATGATTGACATGATGATCATCACTACCCCCAATGCGTCCCCAAGCGCACGCGGGTTAGTACCGCCGAATCCATCATCGATCAGTAGCTCAACACCTCTTCCCAAGGCGAGTGTGGCGCCAGCGGTGACCAGCAATGCCAGCATAGCCGCAGATAGTCGGCCCCGATAAGGCAGCAGGAGCTGAAAGAGAGCTTTGAGCGGTGCTCTGCTAGACGGTTTACTCACGACTCGTTGGGGCCGGGTTGCGACACATCATCATGTTTACCGCGAATCGCAAACTTGCCTGCGATTACTCCAGCTTCAAACAATAGCCACATGGGAATTGCCAGGAGGGACTGGGAGATCACGTCGGGAGGAGTGAGCAACATGCCAAAAACAAAACAACCCACAACGATGTAGGGGCGTTTCGCAGCCAGATTTTCCGGAGTCGTGAGTCCGGTCCAAATCGCAAGCAGCGCAGCGATGGGGATTTCGAAAGCTATCCCGAAGGCAAAAAACAGCTTCAGGACGAAATCCAGATAGCGATTGATGTCGGTCATGATCGCTATGTCTTCCGGTCCGACACTCGTAAAGAACGCAAAAATGAGTGGAAAGACGACGAAGTAGGCGAAGGCTGCACCTAAGTAGAAGAGCACAACTGACGAGCCGAGCAGGGGCAGCGCAAACTTCTTTTCGTGTCGGTACATACCCGGGGCTACAAACGACCAGACTTGATACAACACGTAAGGCATGGCCGCAAAAAGGGCGGTAAAAATCGTCAGCTTGAACGGAGTCAGAAACGGAGAGGCCACCTCGGTCGCGATCATGCTTGCGTTGTCTGGGAGCAATTCACGCAGCGGCGCCGAGACGAACTCATATATATCGTTGGCAAACGGAAACAAGCCAATAAAGACGATGAGTACCGCTAGCAGAGCACGAAGCAGGCGATCACGAAGCTCGGTGAGATGTGCGACCAGCGGCAGGGGCTGGTCGGATTCGGAGTCGGTCATCCCTCCGGGTTCGAGCGACTGCCCGACTCCTCTAGCTGTGCTTGGGAGTACTGGGGTCCTGGATTAAGCGGACTGTCGTCGGCGTCCGAAGGCGGTCCGTCTGGTGGCGGCGCGTCTTTTGTTGCACTCGCAGCTGAATTGATGGCGGATTCGGCTGTGTTTTGGAACTCGCGAGCGAGCTGCTGAGTATCAGCGCGAAGTGCTTCGCCGCTGTCCCGTAGTTCCTTCAATTCCTGCATGACTGCGTCATTGTGCAGTTCTTGCTGCACTTCCTGCTTTATCTGGTTGAAGCCTCGTCGAATCCGATTTAACCAGGCGCTTCCCGTGCGTATAGCCCCGGGCAGCCTCTCCGGGCCGATTACCAAAAGCGCTACCACAGCAATAATGACCAGTTCAGCAAAGCCGATGTCGAACATTCGACGCGAGCCTCACAAATAGGGCAGAGAGCAAAGGTGGAACAGACCCAACACTAACTCTTGGGGTCTGTGGGGGGGTCGGCTTCGGTATCTGAGCTTTGGTCTTCTGCTCCGACCTCGGCGTTTGCGCTTTCATCCTGCATGCTCTTGCGGAAACCTCGAACGGCACCGCCAAGATCAGAACCTAGGCTGCGCAGCCTTTTTGTTCCAAAAAGCAGTACCACGATTGCAAGAATTATCAGTAGCTGCCAAATACTTATACCACCCAAGCCCATGGCTCATCCCTCCGTTTACATAATGTCAGCGATTCAACCGAATCGGTGTGACATCCTGTGCTAGCTTCTCAAACCTGATCCGTCGGACCTCGCGGCTTTTTCCGCCAGCCCCGAAGTGCCCAGACGTCTCTCCAGTACCGCCAGCACATCGTTTGAATTACAGCCCTGATGATTAAGCAGCACCAGCGTGTGAAACCACAAATCTGCCACTTCACCGACAAAATCCCGCTCGAGTGCAGCCTGTTCCTTATCTACTGCTGCTAACTCTTTGGCCGCGATAATAACTTCGACCGCTTCCTCACCCACTTTCTCGAGTATTTTGTTGAGACCTTTGCTGTGCAGGCTGGCAACGTACGAAGATTCCGGGTTCGCGTTGCGCCGCGCTTCGATTACAGCTTCTAACTGCCCGAGTGTATCAACAACGCTTGCCCCTGCTGGCGCTTCAGTCATTGCTGTCACCGGCTTTGCGGTCACTTTGGTCACTCCGATCTCGTCGAGCACCCTCTAGGTTAGCGGAGACATAAATGCTTGCCGGGTCTTTGAGTACGGGATCGGCTGCGTTCCAGTTTTCTCCATCCAGATACCGATAGAGACAGTGTTCCCGATCGGGATGACAGGCGATGCAGCTAAGCTGATCACCGCTCAAGAGGCGCGTGTCTCCGTCGCAGTCGATATTGATGTTGCGGACGATCTGGCGGTGCCCTGACGGCTCCCCTTTTTGCCAGTGTGCCTTGCGTGAGTGAGACCAGTACACAGCGCGGCCCTTGTCTCTGGTTCGGTCTCTGGTTCGGTCTCCGGTTCGCTCGAGTAGTTTACGTGACGTCCACGCCAGCTTGAGGACCTGAACGCCGTTATGCGCCTGTCCAATCGTGGGAGCGAGGCCTCGCTCGTTCCGACGAATCGTACCGAGATAATAATTAGCTTTCATGACGGTGCTGATTATCGCACAGGGTTCGAGATACGAGTCGACGCGCTAGTTACGGGAAGCTCGATTCAGCTAGTCTGGCTCGGCCAGGCGAGGCCTGCTGCCATCGCCAGGAACACCCAGCTTACCGCGCTTGCCTGCTCAAGAACCCCACGAACGGAGGGCACAGCCACGCCGGCGGCCAGCAGGCATGCCATGGCGCCAAGATAACGACGCCGAGCCTTGATGGCCCGACGGGCATGCTCCTTGTGTTGAGCTCGCAACTCGAGTTCCGCGCGAGACGACTGAATACGCGGTGCCTGCAGGGAATCCACCAGCGCCTCGGATAGTTGTGGCAACTGCTCCAAGATTGAAGGCGCGCTTTGCTGCAGCTTCCGTATGACGCTCTGGGGCGAGTACCGCTCGGCTATCCAACGCTCAAGAAAAGGCATTGCCGTGTCCCAGAGGTTGAGTTGCGGATACAACTGGCGGCCCAGACCCTCGATATTCAATAGTGTTTTTTGCAATAGGATCAGCGACGGCTGAACCTCCATGTCAAAACGGGAAGCGGTGCGAAAGAGATACACGAGCATCTGTCCGAAGCTGATCTCTGCGATAGGTCTCTCGAAAACAGGCTCACACACCGCGCGCATAGCCGCTTCGAATTCGCCGATGCGGGTTTCGGGTGGCACCCATCCGCACTCAACGTGGAGTCTCGCTACTGTCTGGTAGTCGCGTTTAAAAATGGCGAGCAGATTTTTTGCGAGGTAGTACTGATCGGACTCACTCAGGGAACCGATGATGGCACAATCTATCGCTATATAGCGCGGTTTTTGCGGATCACTGGCATCGACAAAGATGTTTCCAGGGTGCATATCAGCGTGGAAAAAGCTATCTCGGAGGACCTGGGTAAAAAAGATTTCTACACCGCGCTCTCCCAGTACCTTGAGATCAACCTGACGCTCCCGCAGTTGTTCCAAATCGGTGACTGGAATACCTCGGATGCGTTCCAGCACCAGAACGTCGCGCCGCGTGAAATCCCAAAACACTTCCGGTACATAAACGAGTTCGCCATCCAGGAAGTTCCGCCGAAGCTGTGACGTATTGGCCGCTTCGCGGGCGAGATCGAGTTCGTCGAGTATGGTTTGCTGATAGTCCTGAACGACCGCGACTGCACGCAGTCTTCTTCCTAGTTGCGACCACCGTTCGAAGCGTTTCGCCAGACCCAGCATAAGCTGCGTGTCTTTTCTTATCAGCGTCTCTACTTCTGGTCGAATGATCTTTACGACGACTTCTCGTCCACCCTGGTGTGGGCGCAGACGGGCGCTGTGCACCTGGGCTACTGAGGCAGAGGCCAGCGGAGTTCGGTCAAACCTCTCGAAAAGCTCATCGACGGTTTTACCCAGCGAGGCTTCGACTATTTGGACCGCCTGAGCGCTGGGGAAGGGTCGTACTTGATCCTGAAGTTTGGCCAGTTCGTCGGCTAAGTCCTCAGGAAGCAGATCGCGACGCGTGGACAGCGCCTGACCAAACTTAACGAATACAGGACCAAGCTCTTCGAGCGCCAAGCGCAGGCGGGAGGCCCTATTAACCTGCTCGACGGGTCGCAGACGCCAGGGATTAGCCTTAAGTGCCAGTCGTCCGGCTGCCGGTAAAACTCTCTCCGGGACGAGTTCGTCTAGTCGGTATCGACCGATGACTCTCAGGATCTCCAGGGCACGAAGCAGAGTGCTCATTCGTTCGCCAGCAGGCGCTCGGCTCGTTGGCGGAGAAACGTTGCACGCTGGGTCAACCGCTCGCTCGTGTCATTGAGAGTGGATATATCTTCGAACAGTTCTTCCAGTGCGATTTTAGGAGGGGCGAGTCGTAGCTCCTCCCGGGCAAACTCGCTGATCTGGCGGCGGAGGCTCGAACCCGCCTGTGACGACCAACTCAAGACTCCCCGCAGGATTTCTGCAAGCTGGTGACCAATGACGTCACCAAAACTGTCGACCAGCGGCGCCTCCCAGTCGATCTCAACCCCGGCCAGAATTTTTTGCATACTAAGCAACAGCGATGTATCGCCCTGGACTTGAATAGCACCGTTTATCAGTTCCGCACTCGGATCACTGGCCCGAGCAAGATCGAGAAAATCCTCAATCGTGCCGGTGACGCGAGTGCTGATATCACCTTCGTGAACACCGCACAGCTGTAGATCGCCCGCTTCATCGCTACTTAAGAACAAGAGCAGCTGCGGTCTGAGGCACTCGATCGCTAACGTCTGATGCGCAAGCCCCGCTAGTGATTTTCGGCTGTGCGGCGACAAATTCAGTGCTTTGTTAGCGACTGCCTCGGCAGCGGCCAATCCTGCTGTATGAATCGTCGGTTGGCGCAGATCGTGCGTGGTCATGCCTTGGTACCGCGATGGACAGCTACGATGCCGCCGGTCATGTCGAAGTACTCGGCTTTTTCGAAGCCTGCGTCTTCCAGCATCAACTTCAGCGTTTCCTGGTCCGGGTGCATTCTTATCGACTCCGCAAGATAGCGATAGCTGTCACTGTCGCCCGTGACGAGCTTTCCGATAGCCGGCAGCACAGAAAACGAGTAGGCATCATAGGCTTTAGTGAAAAGCTCGTTACGAGGCTTTGAGAACTCAAGAACTAACAGTCTTCCCCCTGGCTTTAGAACCCGGTACATGGAATCCAGTGCTTTCTGTTTATCGGTGACGTTGCGCAGCCCAAAGGCGATCGTGATACAGTCAAAATGCTCGCTGGGGAATGGCAGGAACTGGGCGTCGGCCTGAACGTAGGTTACGTTGCCTACAATCCCGCGATCGATAAGCCGGTCTCGCCCTACGCGCAGCATGCTGGCGTTGATGTCAGCGAGGGTCACCGCGCCATCACGCCCCACAAGCTTTGAAAACTTGGCGGCCAGGTCTCCAGTACCACCCGCAATGTCCAAGACGGTGTTGCCCCGTCGTACCCCAGACAATTCGATGGTGAAGCGTTTCCAAAGCCTATGGATGCCGCCGGACATCAAGTCGTTCATCAGGTCGTAACGCGTCGCTACGGAGTCGAAAACTTGACCGACGAGGCCCGCTTTATCCTTCGTCGGCACTTCTTTGTACCCGAAATGAGTGGTTTCGTTATCGCCCATGGAATCACCTCTGACCAGGACGCCATTGTAGCGTGCGTGATTCGCACATTCAGGTGCAAACATGGCTGATGTTTGTTGCGTCGACCTCGCGTGGAGCACTCAAAGTTTCAGTTGAGCTTGAGCACCTGAACGTCCGGGTCTCGAGAGCGGCCGGCACCTTCCAGACGTTTCAGGTATTGATCCCACAGCTGCTGTTGATTCTCTCCAAGCTCCGCGAGGTAGCTCCAGGTATAGATTCCGCTGTCGTGACCGTCATCGAAAACGATTTGCAGCGCGTAGTGACCAGCCTGTTCCAGGGTCTTGATCGCCACGCCTGTTTTTCCACTCACCAGGTTGCTTTCGCTGTGCAAAGCGACGACGTCGGTTTTGGTTCTACCGTGACCACGAACCTCTGCAGACGGTGAATGCACGCGCAGAAACTCAAAAGGGAGGGCGTAGCTGCGACCGTCCGCATAGGTCAGTTCTAGCGTTCTGGTTCGCGTGCGTAGCGTGACATGCGATGGTTTATCAGGATCTGAGCTCACCGGTTGTTTCGATATCAGGTTTCAGAACAAAGCATCTCAGAGAATAAAACGCGACAAATCTTCGTCGGTCGCCAGATCGCTGAGTTGAGCGTCGACGTAGGCAGCATCCAGGTTGAGATGATCGCCTTTAAGACCCTCATCCGCGGCCCGATATGAGGCGTCCTCAAGCAACCTTTCCATTACCGTGTGTAAACGCCTCGCCCCAATATTTTCGGTGGTTTCGTTAAGTTGCCAGGCGATCTCAGCCAGCCGTGCGACCCCGTCGTCGCTGAAATTAAGCTCCAGCCCCTCCGTTGCAAGCAAAGCGTGATACTGCTTGGTCAACGCCGCATCCGGTTCTATCAGAATGCGGCGGAAATCGTCGGGAGAAAGAGGCTCAAGCTCCACACGAATCGGAAGCCTGCCCTGTAATTCGGGGATGAGATCCGACGGTTTTGCCAGGTGAAAAGCGCCTGATGCGATAAACAGAATGTGATCCGTCTTGATCATCCCGTATTTGGTGCTAACGGTGCTTCCTTCGATCAATGGCAGCAGATCGCGCTGTACTCCCTCACGCGAGACATCAGCACCCATCGTGTCGCTTTTGCGAGCGACTTTGTCGATCTCGTCGATGAACACGATGCCATTTTGCTCCGCCGCCTGAAGTGCGTTCTGCCGAAGCTCGTCCTCATTCACCAGCTTGGCCGCTTCTTCTTCACACAGAGCACTGAAAGCCGCCTTGACGGTCATACGTCGGGTCTTTGGCTGCGACTTGGCCATGTTGGCGAACATGCTCTGGAGTTGATTCGTCATTTCTTCCATACCAGGCGGTGCGCTGATCTCGACGCTCGCCTGCGGGCTGATCTGCACGTCAATTTCTTTATCGTCTAGTTCGCCTTCTCTCAGTTTCTTGCGCAGAATCTGACGAGTACCCTCACCCTGGGATCCGCTTTGGTCGCGAGCCGCGGGCAGCAGAATGTCGAGAATCCGATCCTCGGCCGCTTCCTCAGCCCGAAAACGTACCCGTTCCATCGCCTGCTCGCGCAGCATCTTGATAGCCATTTCCACAAGGTCACGCACGATTTGCTCGACGTCGCGTCCCACGTAACCAACCTCGGTGAATTTCGTGGCCTCGACTTTGACGAATGGCGCATTGGCTAGTTTGGCAAGGCGTCGGGCGATCTCGGTTTTACCGACTCCCGTTGGGCCGATCATCAAGATATTCTTGGGAGTGATTTCACTTTGCATTGGCTCGGCAATTTGCATGCGGCGCCAGCGGTTACGCAGCGCATTCGCCACGGCACGCTTAGCCTCTTGTTGCCCCACAATGTGTTTGTCAAGTTCGTGTACGATTTCTCGAGGAGTCATATTGGACATGACGCGTTCTGATCCTGTTTGGGAGTCGGTTCTACTGCGCCGCGACGGCGGCGAGCTAGAAGCTCAGTTCTTCGATGGTGCGGGTCTGATTCGTATAGATGCAGATGTCGGCCGCTATGCTCAAACCCTTTTCGACGATGTCACGAGCGCTCAGATCGGTGTTCTCCACCAGGGCTTTTGCAGCGGCCTGTGCATAGGGTCCGCCAGAGCCGATGGCTATCAGGTTATCCTCGGGTTCAATCACATCTCCGTTACCGGAGATCACCAGAGATGTTTCTTTATCGGCCACGGTGAGAAGCGCTTCGAGCTGCCGAAGGGAACGTTCGGTGCGCCAGGCCTTAGCGAGCTCAACGGCCGCCCTGGTCAGCTGGCCCTGGTGCTTTTCGAGCTGCGCTTCAAATAGCTCAAAGAGCGTAAAAGCATCGGCGGTTCCCCCTGCAAATCCGGCGAGCACCTGCTCCTTGTGCAGGCGGCGGACCTTGCGCGCGTTCCCCTTCATGATGGTGTTGCCCATCGAGACCTGTCCATCGCCGCCTACGACGACGCTGTTTCCCCGACGGACACAAAGAATGGTTGTTCCTTCGAACTGTTTCACGGCTAACCCTCGCTGTCAGCTCAGGTAATGGGGCGTTCGTCGACAAACTTCAAGCCGTAGCGATGAGCTCAAGGGAGCCTCTGAGTGCGCCGAGCAAAGCTCAGGTGCAGGGGAAGTTGTACCGACAAGGATGTCATGACGATGGAAACTGTGCAGTGGTTTCCCGTGGGTGCAAGTCCCACCCGGGCAAGGCTGGTCCCCACCCGGAAGCGAGTCTTGGGCCGTCAGTGGTGACGCTGGGGGTTAAGCGTAGACAG
>JBCCPL010000050.1:0-26897 GCA_039111155.1 Pseudomonadota bacterium
CCGTCAGCTGATGGATAAGGCGGCTTTCTTCGACGCGCTGAGACTACAGCGCAGAACAGTACAGGTTCCCGGCACCGAACTTGAAATGGTCTTACAAGAGTTGAGCGCTGCCGACCAGGCCGAGGTCTTCAAGCAGTGTGCCGGGAAGGGACCGCATGAGGTGGCCGCTGTGGCCGTTTGTATTTCCTGCCCAGACCTTGACCTTGATGACGCCCCCCGGCTGTTGAACGAGGTCAATGCCGCTGCCCTGATGAAACTCAGTGAGCAGGTTTTTGAGTTCTCGGGGATCACGGACGACGCGGTAGACGACGCAAAAAAAGACTGAGGGCAAGTCCTGACCTTCGCTTTAAGTACCGGCTTGCCCTGGCACTAGGAAAGACCGTCGCCGAGGTCGAGACGATGGGCCATCGCGAGTTCATGGGCTGGGTTGCCTTCTATCAGTTAGAGCCCTTTGGGTCTTACCGGGACAACCTACACGCCGGGATGATCTGCTCGCTTCTCTACAACGCCAACCGCAAAAAAACCGCCGCCGCCATGGAGCCTAAAGACTTCTTGCTTCGGGACTACTGGCAGCAGAAAGAGAAAGACACCGCAGAGTTTTTGGGTGGGCTTCGTGCCCTAGCAAAGGCGAAAAATGACTGATCTTGCAAAACTGGTTGTCAAACTGGAGGCGCAGACCGCGCAGTACCAACGGCAACTAGAAAGAGCACAGAAGCAGAATCAGACGTTTGGGGAAAAGGCCAAGCGTCACTTCGGAAGTGCTAAGGCCGCATACCTTGGATTTGCTGGTGCTGTTGCTGGGGCCTTTGCCACGGTAGCAAACGGTATAGAGCGCCAAGCCGATCTCTTCGACCTTTCTACTCGTCTTGGTGCCACGACCCGAGGACTGTCCCAGCTTCAGTACGCCGCGCAACAATCCGGCGTCAGTGTTCAGACCCTCAACATGGGTCTTCAGAGAATGGTCCGCAGGGTTGCGGAAGCGGCCAACGGCACGGGCGAGGCTAGGGGGGCGCTAGAAGAACTCAACATTGAGGCGACGGCGCTTAACCAACTGAGGCCAGAAGAGCAGTTCCGCGTCCTGGCCGACGCGATCATGAAGGTCGAGAACCCTGCCGATCGGGTTCGGCTGGCTATGAAGCTGTTTGATTCCGAGGGTGTGTCTCTTATCCAGACCATGCAGGGCGGCTCAGCGGCCCTACAGGCGTTTGCGGAAGAATCCGACCGTCTCGGCACGACGATAGACGACAGCGCCGCAGCGGCCTCTAAGAGGGCCTCAGACGCCTTTACGCGGCTTGCGGGCGTCTTTACTGGCGTCTCGAACACCATGGCCGGGCAGTTCGCTCCGGAAATGGAAGCAATCGCCGACTTCATGACTGAAAACCTGCCAGCAGCGGCCAACATCGTGCGCAAAGCGTTTTTGGTCATTCAGCGGGGTTTTGTGAATCTGGCGCTTCAAGCGGTCAATGTTCGAATCAAGTTCAATGAGTTAACACGCGACTTTGAAGAAGCAGACAGGTTGCGTGCTACAGCTGACCTGCTTCGTCAAATGGTGAGTGACATAGGGGGTCAAGCCGCCGCAGTTGGCACTACGACTAAGAGTGTCGGGGACTACCGGAGCGAGCTAGATACCACTAGATACGCGACTGAGAACTTCTCGATAGCAACGAGCAAGGCGGCGCAGGAGGTAGAAACTCTCAGCCAAAAAGCATCAAAGGCTGCGAGCGAGATTCCCGCCTTCTGGCAAGAGGCCCAAGAGTCCTTTGAAGTCGCCGAGGACATGCTGACCCAGCCCGTCGCCAACAACGACAACTCAGTGATGGATCGGTTCTTTGGTGAATCATCCATGCGAAGCCTGTTTTCTGACTTCGAGAACATTGAGCAGCGTTTCAAGATGCTGCTAGCCAGGATGGCCGCAGAGGCCATAGCCGCGAACATTGTTAACGCTATTACAGGGGGCACGTCTGGCGGCGGGTTCGGCAACATCTTCGGTAATCTCTTTGGCGGTGCTAGGGCTATGGGTGGCCCGGTGAATCCCTCATCCGCCTACATGGTCGGTGAAAGAGGTCCTGAGCTATTCGTCCCTTCTACCAGCGGGAACATTGTTCCGAATCACCAGATGGCGGCAAATGGCGAAGGGGTCCAGATAAACAACTACATTGGTGAGCGTGAGATCGAAAGCCTGCTGAACTCGGCTGTTGCTGGCCGGGCCATCATGAACAGAATCAAGATGGAACAAGCCTCGATCCGGGCATTGGTGACGTGAGACGTGTTTGGCCCTTCAAACCTCGAACCCCGATTCTAGAGCGTCTTGACTGGGCCACAGACGTATTCAGGGCGAAGTCTGCGGAACAGCGGATAGCGTTACGAACTCAGCCCCGCCGGATATTTTTGTTTGGGCATTACTTCCCGGACGAGACCTCGAACTACGCACGAACCCTGATAAGAAACGCCCAGGGGGAAAGTGGGTTTTGGGTGCCTGACTGGACTCAATCCGAGTCCGTTGCCTCAATCACTGCGGGTAGTGGGGTGAGTATTCCCGTAGACCTATCCGTAGCGACCTATGGTGACAGTGCTTTGATCTGGGAATCGCAGACGAAGTACGAGGTTGTCTCAGTGACGATAGGAAGCCCTGAGACCTCTGTCACTGCTGACGTTACAGACTCGTACACCGACGCCCTCATCATGCCCGTATGGCGTGGGGACGCCCCGGAGGGGCTCTCAGTAGACCGCCAACCCGCCCACATCAACAATGCCGCTGTTTCCTGTGTCCTGTCCGACGACTTCGACATATCGGCCTCCAGTTATCCCCAGTACCGAAGCATCGACGTGATGACCGACCGTCCGATTGTCTCGTCGGGGTCGTTCTCAGAAACCGAAGCCTTCCCCGTCTCTTCCCTTGGATCCGCAGTAGGGGATACGTCCTACCTCAGACAGCGCGATGTCATCGACTTCACGTTTCAAATGCGCTGGCACGTCTTCACCAAGCCTGACCTCTACTCACTACGACAGTGGTTACACGCGAGAAAGGGGCGGCAGAAAGGCTTCTGGCTGTCCACAAATGCCAAAGACCTCGAAGTCTCCAGTATCTCGGGCACCACGGTCACCGTGTTTAACGACATTCTTGCCAGGCCCTCTGGCTATGACATTGAGGTTCTCTCAGGTGGCACGAAGTACTACCGCCAGGTCACGGGCGCTGTAGCTGGAAGTGACGTAGGCGGACGGCCCACCGCGGACCTCACTGTAGATTCCAGTCTTCCTGTGAGCACCGCTGAGCGCTGCTCGTATCTCATCTGCTCACGTTTCGATACAGACCGGATTGAACTTACCCATCAGGCACAAGAAGGGACGATCTGCGCCGTGCCTTGTAGAGAGATCCCGGTCCCATGAGTGATACGTCGGTACAGGACGGGAACCCGGTTTATAAGTTCGCGTTCACCGTGGGGGCGACGGTGTATCGCTATACCTCGGCCTCTTACGACATCACCGATCCCAACGGCACGTACACCGCTGAGTCGATTTCAATGACCAACGTCATTGCCACAAACGAACTGAACAAAGGTGTCGTTCAGGTCACTCTTCCAAGAGACAACACGCTTGCCGGGCTGTTTCTGGGAAAGGTGCCCGAGGTCGCGACATCCCTGTCTATTTTCCGGGGTCACATCCCCACCGAAACGGGGGACCTCTACTGGAGAGGGCGAGTGACATCCCCGGACCCCTCGGGCGATACCGTTACTTTGAACTGTGAAAACATCTTCACGTCTCGGCAGAGAGTAGGTCTGAGAGCGAGGTATCAAAAGCCCTGCCGTCATGGCCTGTACACAACCGAATGCGGGGTGGTTCGTTCGAGCTTCGGCGTGGCCGCGAGCATCAATACGATTTCCGGACGGACAATCACGATAAATGCTCTGTCGGTTTCCCCGGAACTGGACGCCACCTATTTTTCGGGTGGGATTGTCGAACTGTCCACGGGCGAGCTCAGGACGATTGAGTCTCAGAACGGATTAGTACTAACCCTACTGTACCCATTCAACGATCTGACCTCTGGAAGCCCTGAGGTCTCTTGCACATTGTTCCCTGGGTGCAACCGGACCACTGACCACTGCAAGAATCGATTTAACAACCTGCCCAATCACGGCGGGTTCCCTCATTTCCCCGCTAAGAATCCGTTCAGGGGGAATGTTACCGGGAGCGTTGCCTAATGCCGTGGAAAGCGATTATCGCGGGGCTGATCCTCAATCTATTCACGTCGATCATTTTCCGACCAAAGACCCAGGCCCAGCCGCCCGCAGGCTTGGACGAGATCCAAGTCCCGACAGCGGAAGAGGGTAGAGAGATTCCGGTTTTATTCGGCTGTCGGTACCTCGCAGGCCCTAACGTCGTCTGGTACGGCGATCTGCGGACAACAGCGATCAAGTCGAAGTCGGGCAAGAAATGAACATAACGATGCGTGATGTTCGAGAGGCCAAGATGTGCTCAAAGGGCGCTAGGGAATTCTTTGAGAAGCACGGGCTCAGCTGGCCAGACTTCCTAGAAAACGGTGTGCCGGTAGAGGCCATAGAGGCCATTGATGATGCCATGGCTAACAAGGTTGTGGAGGTAGCCCGTGGGCGGCAGCAGTAGAAGCCAGACGATTGGTTACAAGTATTTCTTAGGAATGCATGTCGGGCTCGCTCACGGCCCCCTAGACGCCGTAGTTGAGTTCCAGTTCGACGAGCGAGTGGCTTGGCAGGGGAATGCTACTGGCGGGACCATAACAATCAACGCGCCTCTGCTTTACGGTGGGGATAGGCGGGAAGGCGGTGTCAGCGGAAGTATCGACGTTGAGATGGGCACCCCTGCGCAAGTACAGAACACCTACCTACAAGGTCAGTTGGGAACGGATATCTCTGCGTATCGCGGTGTCGCATGCCTTGTCTTCAACCAGTTTTACTTCGGGAACAACCCCTACCTCAAGCCGTTTAAGGTTCTTGCGAACAGGACCGATGTCTCTGCGCGGGGCGAGGTTCAGTGGAACGTAGAAGACGCCAAGATAGGCAGGCCGAGCGTTGCGGGACTGGAGCCCGACGAATGCGACTACGCCAACTTCACAAGAACGACTGAGCCTGACTTTGCGACGTACTTCCCGCTGTCTGCGGGGCTCGCTACGATCGACGTTGCTGGGTCTACGGGGTGGGGTAACGAGGGCCTGTCGTGGACCAACGTCAGTGACGCGCCTCTCACGATTCCCTGTGGTAATTCAAATTCACTGATCCTAAGCCAGTCGCTCGCAAGCGGCGCGCGCCTTACATCACCGGATCTGGTCAACGCGCAACGAATCGACGCGTTCATCATCGCCAGGTCTACGGAAGTTGGATCCCTCTTCATTGACGTGCAGCTGCTGGAACAGGTGGCGGGGTTTCTATTCGATTCCGGCCCAAACACAGACGTATCGGTATCGCCCAGGGTGGGTGTGGGTCTGGACTATGATAGCGGCGGTGATAGGGCTCGATTCTTTGCTCTGTTGAATGATACCGACATAGGCGGATTCAACTCTGTATTCGGGGATTACTTTGACGTAGACCCCTCGCAAAGAGACTGGACGATCATCACGTATTCGTGCTCGTTCTTAAACCTCAGATCCGAAGAGTTCCAGGTCAACCCAATAACCACCCGATACCGGCTTATCGTGGACTACACGGTGAATGCCTGTGTGAAGCACGTTTTGAATGGGGTTGAACGAACGGACACCTTTAGCGATGTGCGCACCGCGATCCTGAGCCCGAGCTGGGTCAACCCGATAACGAACATACGGCCCGATCTCAGCTACACAACCCCGCCCGACCTCATGCAGAGCGGTCGCTGGCAGCTGGCGAGTTATTACTTCCTAAACGCCGGCGAGGGCGCTACCTGCCCCACGTTCTCTCTATTCTCGCCCCCTATTGGCGATTGCTCGGACATGAACCCCGCGCACATCGTTCGCGAGTGCCTTACCGATACTCTATGGGGCATGGGGTATGCCTCGGGTGATATCGACGATACGTCCTTTCAGTCGGCGGCGGACACCCTTTTGAGTGAGGGTATGGGCATGTCTATCCTCTGGGATCGTGAGATCCCACTAGAGGACTTTATCGGGGAAATACTGCGGCACATTGACGCCACGCTCTACGTGTCAAGGACTACGGGCCAGTTCGTTCTCAAGCTGATACGTGAAGAGACCCCGACGATCACATTGGATGAGTCCAACGTCCGGGAAGTGAACAACGCCAAGCGCCAGACGATTTCCGAGCTTACCAACCAGATCAACGTCATTTTCTGGGATTGTAAGACCGATAAAGACGGATCCGTATCCATTCACAACGAAGCCCTGAGACAGATTCAAGGGGCAAACAACGCCGCGACCATTCGCTATCCCGGATTTAGTAATGAGGCGATCGCTCAGACGGTAGCCACGAGAGATTTAAGGGGGCTGTCTTCACCACTGTTGTCGTGCGAGGTCGTCGCCAGCCGTGCTAACGCCTCACTGAACCCCGGCGACCCGTTTACCCTGAACTGGCCGGATCTCGGGATTAACAACGTCGTGATGAGGGCCGATGAAATCGACTACGGGGATGGGATCGACAACTCCATAAAGATCACCTGCGTTCAGGATGTCTTTTCTACCCCAAGCGTCACGAGTCTAGGAACACAGACAGAAGTGTGGATTGACCCCGACACAATAGCCCCTGTCGCCGCTGTGGCTCGAATAGCGACAGAGACCCCTTACTACCCTCTTGTCCTAGAGATAGGGCAGTCACAGGCCGATGACACGCTTGAGGACGACCCGGGGGCTGGATACCTGTTGGTCTCAGCGGGAAGGGCGGGGCAGGAGATTAATGCCGATGTCCAAGTCGATTCCGGGGGTGGTTTTGAGAGTTCCGCGACCCTAGACTTTCACGGCTACGCGACGCTTGATGCTGACGTGTCTCAGACAGACACCACGATCTCATTCACCACCCCGGTAGACCTTGATCTAGTAGAGACCGGGACCATTGCTCAAATCGGTGATGAGCTGGTGAGAGTGGATTCGCTAAACGAGTCGAGTCCCACGACAGGGGAATTCACGTCGGTTACCGTAGGAAGAGGGATACTGGATACCACCCCAAGAAACCACCTCACAGGGGCCGTCATAGCCTTCTGGGGCGATTTCGCCGTATCGGATGACGAGCAGTATGCCAACGCCGAGAGCATCAACGTAAAGCTGCTCACAGAGTCAGGAACTGCCCAGCTGGCCGAAGCACCTACGGACAACGTCGCGTTTAACTCGCGTGCTATTCGACCCTACCCCCCTGGTAACCTGTTGGTGGATTCAGTGTCCTACCCCAGCCCAAATACGTGGGGCGGGGATCACACATTTGACTGGTCACATAGAGACAGAATACAGCAGACTTCCGGGGATCTGTTCGATCACACGACCGGGGATATTGGGCCGGAAGTGGGGGTTACCTACAGGGTTGAGGGGTATGCTTATGAAGGATCCCCAGAGGTTGAGACGCAGTTCATTGACGTGACGCTAAGCGGAAGTCCCACACCCAAGACATTCACCTTTGACGCCGCCGAAGTCCTTTCTAACCCTAATGTCTCAGACCCCCCTGTAGGCACAGAGAGAATTGTGATTAGGGTCTATTCCGTGAGAGGTGGTTACGACTCATGGCAACCGGTAGAGGTCGAGTTTACGGTGTAGCTGCAAGTGAAGGAAAGAGAATTACCAGAAGCTGTGCAGTACTCAACACCAAGAAGGCCGAGCTAATTACTAATACCCAAGGCTGCCATGGCCCTAAGGCATAGCCCACGGATATAAACGCCTCTCGAATGCGCTTAAGCATTACGTCTCCCAGTTGTGCCCAGGCTGTCGCATTAGCTCTATCTCTACGCCCACAGCTAGTTCTTGCCGTGTGTCCTGAAGGGTAGTGGTCTCTACAGACCGAAGATAGACGTTGCTGACCACCTTGCCCGTGCTCTCCTCAAGCTCTTTGAGGACAGCAGCTATGCGTTTCTTTGCTTCTGGCAGGTCCATCTGTTTTTCTCCGCACGTGAGCGTCGTCGTACAGCCTTGTATGTGAACCGTTTGCGGTTCGTGCTTTGTTGTCGGCCTAGACTTCGGTGGGTTGCTGCCCATCTTCTTGTCTCTCAACCAGCTCATAGGTCTCCACTACTTTCTCAACCTCGTCGGACCAGTGCTCGGGCAATGCCTCCATGGTTGCCTCTACTGTATCAGGCGCGCCGTACTCGCACGTTATGACCAATTTGGTGACACGTTTCCCCTCAAGGCCGAGAGACCTCACTACTGCCGTTCCAATTTTGTTCATACCCTTGTATCCCCTACAGGCCAGTAGCTAGGGCGTCATCGACTTCCTGGGCTAGGTTGCCGTTGGGCGTATAGACGCGCCGTATACGCGCTAGGGTTTCTCGAAGCCGCTTATTATCTGCCTCTAACTTCTCAATGCGGGCGTGAGACCATTCAGGGAACTGTTTGCAATTCTCCAACACCTGTCGGCGGTGCTCTGACATATCGTCACTCATACCTCAACTCCCCTCTATCCCAGCGCCTATGGGGTTAATCCCAACGCTTTCAGCCAGCGTTCAGGCGGGTCTATTCCGTAGTACGCCTCTGACGTACACGCCTCGTTGAGCGCAACCTCCATTGACGCCCGCTCAGCAGCTATCCGCTTGATACGGTCAAGTAGTGTCTCGCCGTTGCGCCAGTAATCTTCCGTGGCCTCCTCAATTTCGTCGAAGCGCAGTTTGAATCCGCCGACGTGGTGCCAGCTACCGCAGTTGCAGGCGGGGCTATTGCACCGCTCAAAGCCGTTTTGATAGAGGACACCAATCAGGCTGTCAATCAAATCAGCCGCCTCAACCATGGTGTCGTAGGGCTCGCCGTCACAGTTCTCTTGAGCGGCCTCAGCGCGAAGCGTGGCGACAATGCGCTGTTCTTCGTTCATATCCTTGTACTCCAATCTTCCCAGTATCCACGGGGGCTAACGGCAGTCGCTCAAGCGAGGGTATGCCTTATCAGGACGCTGCTTACCGGCCTTTTTAAAGACTTCCTTCGTGAAATCTTCGCACAGCCTCTCCAGTGTCTTAGGGTCTAGAGCGCTCAGTGGGTATGACGTTTCGCCTTCTGCCGCCAGGACGTAGTTGGGTGCTGACAACGGCTTGATTTCCACCTCCATATCCAGCTTCACCTTCATGCTATCCATACGCAAGCTTCCTCTTCTGCTCAAAATTCTTGTACCTCAGTTCTTCTCAAAGCCACTCGTCACGCGGCCTACAGCCTGTTTTGGTTAAGACACTGGGGGTGTGGTGGTCGTCGGTTTCTCATGCTCTGCCGAGAACGACGCAAGTCCCTGATACTGCGGGCAAAACCGTTATGTACCGATCACCCTGGCAGTGTTGAGGTCGGCGGTTCGATCCCGCCTGGCTCCACCAATCTTATCAAGCACTTACGGCGCTCGCCGATTCACTAAAAAGTGCTGTGTAACCCATATGTAACCAACGCGATCTCAATCAATTTTTTGTGAGGAGTTTGCTATGGCTGGAGTCTTCCGTGCACGGGAGATTGAAATACCGGAGGACTACTCAGCTAACGATCGACTAGGCCGGCGTGAGCAAGTTGAGAGTCTCGCGGCGCTGGTGGAGCACATCGGATCGCCTATGGTGATCGGTGTCGATGCGCCATGGGGCACAGGGAAAACAACCTTTGTAAAAATGCTGCAGTCGCAACTGCGGTTACAAGACGTGCCCACGATTTACTTCAACGCCTGGGAAAGCGACTTCGCAAACGATCCACTGGTGGCCTTCATAGGCGAGATTGACTCAGAGGTCGGCGCATTCATTGATGGCGACGCGGGTAGAGAGAAGGCCTGGAAAAAAATTCGCGATCTGTCTGGCAAGGTCGCTCGTCACGCTATACCCGCCGCACTCAAGCTTGCGACGTACGGCATCCTTGATAAGGATGCAATTGCCGAGGACGTGTTGGCCGATGGACTTGCTGGTCTGAGTCTGGATCTTGTTGCGGAGTATCAATCATCGAAGCAAGCGGTCTTGACGTTCAGAGAGAATGTGGAAAAGGTGCTAGCTGGGCGGAACGATGGTCCCAGTCACCTGGTAGTTATCATAGATGAGCTCGATAGGTGCCGACCCACTTTCTCCATCGAGCTCCTGGAGCGCGTTAAGCATCTTTTTGGAGTGTCGGGCGTTGTGTTCATCGTTGCCATCGACCGCGAACAGCTCGGCCACAGCATAAGAGCGGTTTACGGGGAGGGCTTTGACGCGCAAACCTACCTTCGCAGATTCGTCGACATTTCTTACCGTTTGCAGACAGCTGATCTCTCGTCCTTCCATGAAGGGCTCTTTGAGCAATTCGGTCTCGATGAGATTTTCGTTGAACGGGCAAAGCAGCGCACTTTCCAACATGAAAGGCAACACGTATCGATCCTCCTAAGTACCTTTGTTCAGTTCTGGGAGCTGACATTGCGGGACGTGGAGCAACTTGTGGCGCAGTTGAATATCGTGATCCGGACCGCCGAGGACAACACATTCCTATATCCGCCGATTACCCTCTTTCTGTTGCTACTGCGAGTTGTTGATCCAAAGCTCTACAGGTCTTACCTTGATTCGAAGCAAGACCCGATGATCGTGCTGAACTATCTCGATGAAAAATTCGAAGGGAGCTGGGACCGTCCTGACTGTCTGGCGTGGGTCGAAGGCGCATTCCTTGATGCCTACACGAATGAGACTTTTGATGCAGCGCGACACGAGCGGGAAAGACGGCTTGCAATAGCGAACGATGCAAACGGCGATGCGACGAGTCGTGAGTACAACCGTCGCGTATGCCGGTGCGCGGCCCAGCCCATCGGAAGCCAGACTCCGCAAACGGACCCGATCATAATTGATCACCTAATTGCAAGAATCGAGTTCTTAGAGCGTATCGACGTAGAGCGCGGATGACGATGCAAACGGCGACGCCTGGTCTGCTTCAGGAAGCGAATAGGGTGAATCGTCTGGTACGGGCACCGAGGAGCAGACGGCAGGAAGCTCAGCGAGCAGCGTTTTAGCTTAGTGTCACGCATCGGTGTCAGGAACATCCGAATCGGCCACAAGCTCTTCCAGCGCCTCGCGTACAGAATCATCCAGAACCCCGCGCACCTCCGCGGTGTCATTCACCGCAGAGACTAGCGGCGCAACTCGTGATGGCAGAGCTAGCAGTCTGGCTCTTACAGCCGCGTATTCTTTACCCACAGCGTCAGCGACCTCTGCGATCTCGATCAGGCTGCCCGCAAGCTGCTGCTCCTCGAGCGCCGCGATGTTGGCCTTATGATGCGCGAGCCGTGCACGCTCCTGCTCCCCATCGAGATCAGTATCCGACCGCACCGTGACCTTGCCTGTGGCCTTGCCCCGGAGGTAGTCCAGGTACGCATGTCTACACGCGTCGATGTCGGGGCCCTTCGTACCCGCCGGGAGCACGCCAGACTTGATGAGCGTGCGCACCTGCCGGGTACTGATACCAAGATGCTTAGCGACTTGCTGCTGGGTGGCCATAGGCGGAACCGGAAGTGAATCTTAGGGGGAAGTGTCTAGCCATATACTGCGCATCTGCGCCCCAACGCAGCAAAAACTCTGAAAGGACCCGTTGAAAGATCAAGCGACAAACTCGTTGATCGCAGCAAGTTCCTCGTCGCTGAACTTTAAGTATTCAAGGCGCATTCGAATTCGCTTCGGCAAAACAAAGATAAACAGCTTTCGATACACGTCGCTGTTTCGTTGCGTGCACCAATGCCCCCTGCGGCTGAAATCCGATCTCTGAGAGTGCTGCTGCAATCTGCTTCCGCCGTTTGTAGCTTATATCGACAGCGTCCAGGTCGAAGGAGCCGAATCGATCATCAGTCCAGATGCAAACGCAGGAACCACCGACGAGCACGACGTCGATACCCCTCGCGGCCAGGGTCTCAACGATCAGCGCCGCTGTTTCCGCGCGGCCCAATTCTTTGAGTGAAACAGTCAAAGTGATTTTCCCGCGCGACGAGGACGCTTGCGCTTTAGAGTCAGCTGCGCGTAGATCTCCGGGGGCAACTGCTCAAGGGCCTTTGTCAGCAGCACCCGTACCTCATGCGTGAAGACGTAACGCGGGTTGAACTCAAAAACGCGGGTGCGACCGACGGTCCGGCTAACCAGCAGCCCGTCGCGCTCCATACGCAGTAGATGATTCTGGACGGTGCTGACATCCATCGACCAGGTGGTGGCGATCTCCCTCGCGTAGCCGCGATCGCGAGCTGCCAGGAACAGCAGCACGCGTTCGGCGCCCTCGCTGCCCACAATTGCCTGAATCATGACTTCTCTGATATACCGAAATATTCGGTCATATTACCGAAAATATCAGTAATTTGATAGCGCTCGATTTCAAGACAGTTGGCTTGGGGCACACATGTTTTGTAACCGTCCGGCGATTACACCTTGATCGGCGCGCTCCAGTTGTGCGGCAGCAGGCTGTCGATGTCGGAGTACTTGGTGGAAGGCAGGCGCTCGAGCATATCCCGAAGGTAGGCCTGCGGATCAAGGCCGTTGATCTTCGCGCTCTGGATCAGGCTCATCACGTTTGCGGCGCGCTGGCCACTGCGCAAGGAGCCTGTGAACAGCCAGTTTTTTCGGCCTAAGGCCCAGGGCCGGATCTGATTCTCGATCCAGTTGTTATCGATCGGCACGTCGCCATCGTCAAGATAACGTGCCAGCGCCTCCCAGCGTTTCAGGTTGTAGTCGATCGCCCTCGCGGTCCGCGTACCATCGGTCAACTCGGATCGTTGATGGATGAGCCGCTCTCGGAATTTCTCAACAAGCGGCCGTGCTTTCGCTTGCCGGATTCGTCGTCGCTCATGCTCATGAACCGGGGGCAGGCCCTCCGGTGCCGCGTCCGCAATAGCGCGCTCAATGTCATAGATCAGACCGATCATCTGCAGCGCCTTATCTGCGATGAGGCTGTGGCCGCGCTCGCTGAGCTCAAAGAACTTGCGCCGCGCATGAGCCCAGCAGCCAGCTTCCGTGATCCCTTGGGTAAAGCCGGCTTTGTAGCCCTGATAGTCATCGCAGACCAGCTTACCCTGCCAGTCGGCGAGGAAGTCTCGGCAGGCCTGACCTGATCGGGATGGCTGGAAGTCGTAGACGACGCCCTGCACCGCGGCCGTTTGGGGCGTGGCATAAGCCCAGATATAGGCACGATGTGTTTTCTTCTTGCCCGGTGAGAGCATCGGTACCGGTGTTTCGTCCGCGTGCAGCACCGCATGACCGAGGAGGCAGGCGCGCAAGCGCTCCACCAGCGGTGTCAGTTCGACACCGCAGCGGCCGACCCAGTCCGCCAGCGTCGATCGAGGCAGCTCCACTCCGGCGCAGGCATAGATCTGCTCCTGCCGGTACAGCGGCAGATAATCGGCATACTTGCTGATCAGCACCTGGGCGAGAAGGTTGGCGGTCGGAATGCCCTTGTCGATGATGTGCGGCGCTACCGGCGCCTGCACAATCGTTTCACAGGCCTTGCAGGCCCACTTGCTGCGGATGTGACGCTCGACGCTGAAGGTTCCGGGCTCGTAATCCAGCTTCTCGCTGACATCCTCGCCAATGTGCGTCAGTTCGCAGCCGCACCCACAGGTCGTCGACTCGGGGTCGTGGTGAATCTCGGTGCGTCAAAGCTGCGGGGGCAGCGGGCGGCGCTTTGATGTCTTGGGTGTTTTCGCGGGGCCATGCTGGGCATTTCTCAGGTGTTCGATCTCGCTGTCGATGGACGCAAGATCCTCATCCACGAGATCCTCAAGCAGGCTGAACTGGGCGCGGTTTACACCCTCCGCGCGCTTGCCAAAGTGGTACCGCTTGAGCAGTGCCATTTCGTGGGACAAGTGCTCTTCGCGGATCTGGTAGCGACGAATCGTGTCTTCGCATCGAGCGATGATCGCATCCTGCTCGGCGATGCGTCCCTCTTGATCCGCGAGTTGCCGCTGCATCTGGGCCACGTACTCACGGAGCTGGGGCTCGCTGAGCTGGTTGATGTCGACCGCGGCAGGCATGACGACACTGTCTCAACAGTGGCGTCCGGTTACTAGAACCACTATTTCCGTAGATCCAAACCCAGGATCGTGGTGTTGTTTACTGCCGGTCGATCACAAAGTCTGACCCCGCATATTGCCAGGGCAGGCCGGAGATCAGTGCCTGCAGTTGCGCGTCGTCGAGCGACAACGCCTCGCCGGTCCGCAGTGCTGTCCAGGTGAACTTCCCTCGGTGCAGGCGCCGCGCCGCCAGCCAGATGTCAAAGCCGTCGCAGAGCAGGATCTTCATACGAATGGCGCGCTTGTTGGCGAAGACATACGCATGATTGGGCCTTGCAGCACCGAAGGACTGGATCACACGCGCCAGGGCTGTCTCTGGGCCGGCGCGCATATCCAGCGGTTCCCGGGACAGCCAGATCGCATCGACCCGGATCATCGCATCAGGGCTCTGACCCACGGGACTGAGCGATCGATCTTCGACAGCGGCCAATGTGCAACGACAGCGCCCTTTGATGAGGGCACTTCGATCCGCACCGGAGTGTCCTTGGGAACAGCAGCAGTCTCGGTCTCTGGCTGCGCCACTGGTGTCGGCAGTCGAATAAAATCCTGCGTACCATCGTCGCCCAGCGTGCGACACCAGTTGTGGACCAGGTTGTCATTCAGGCCATAGCGTCGTGCGACAGCGGCGACGGATTCGCCCGATTCCCGGCACTCCGCCAGGACCTGCTCTTAGAAGGCCCGAGAGTGTCGGCGGCGTGTCTTACGGGATATGACGCCCGGTTGCTCGCGAAGGTCGCTCATTGGTGCGTGTCCACTTAGCGGATTGTGGACACGTACCTTAATGACCTGCCGATCGCAGGGAAGATGGGTTTACCGGACGGTTACCAGATTTTTCCACAACTTACTCTGCAAGCTCCGCTATTGCTATTGAGCACGGGATTCGTGCACCTAACAGATGCGCGGAGAGAAACCTTCGGAAAGTCTGGATCATCTGAATCCAGATAAGTGCGTATCAAAAATAGACAAAAGGGTTGTATTGGCCGTTTTCTTCCATCGGAGGACTAACCATGCACGTTAAGTTTACTGTCTCAACCCTCGCCCTCGCCCTCGCCCTCGCCGTCGCATTCGCATCAACAGCCAGCGCGCAAACGTCTGGGAGCGGTGCCGGCGTCATCGAAGAAACCGTGGTGACCGGTTCTCGCATCGCTCGCACCGGCGCCGACACTCCTACGCCCACGGTTGTTCTGGGATCGGCTGATATAGCCGCCTCAGGAGCACCAGACATCGGAGAGGTGCTGCGTGAACTGCCCGCTGTTCTTCCAGGGACCAACGACCAGACTTCCGCGATCAGTTTTTCGGCGACAGGTCTCAACCTGGTGGATTTGCGAAATCTAGGCACGCAGCGGACGCTGGTGCTGGTCGACGGCCGCCGTCAGGTGGGCTCAGAGCCAGGTACGACGGCCGTCGATCTGAACAACATGCCTACCTCGCTCATTGAACGGGTGGAGGTCATCACCGGTGGCGCCTCGGCAGTCTACGGTGCGGACGCCGTCTCCGGAGTGATCAACATAATTACCAAGACGGACTATGAGGGACTTGAATTCAATGTGCAGTCCGGAGCCTCGGGTGAGGGAGATGGGGAAAGAAACATATTCAACGTGACCGGCGGCGGTAATTTCATGGAGGGCCGGGGAAACGCGGTTCTTCATATGTCCTACGTCGATCAGAAAGGAATCGAGTGGGACGAGCGATCCCAAAACATCAACGGTCGTCTGTGGGTTCCCAACCCAGCAAATACGGGCCCGAACGATGGAATCGATGATTTTCTCCTGGCCGATAACGTTCGCCAGATCGGCGGGCAGCAGGAGTCGGCTTTCATCCTTGATCGAGGTAACGGTCGCGAGGCGTTCGGCTTCAACAGCGACGGCTCGCTACGCCCGTTTGCGTTGGGTCCCAGCGGTTTCTTCGGCAACACGCAGCTGACTGACGGCGGGGAAGCAACCCCGGGCTTTGATACGATCTGTCCGCAGAACGAATGCCCGGTGCGTGTCCCCTCGGAGCGCTGGCTGATCGACGGCAAGGTGTCGCTGGAAGTCGCCGACAACCACACCGTGTTTTTTGCCGGTAAGTTTGCCGGAGTTCAGTCGCGTTCAGAAATCGGACCGGTCTTCGAGATCCCGCCGTTCACTAACTCCATCTCCATCGATAATCCGTTCGTTCAGGACGACCTGCGGGCGCTGATGCTGGAGGCCGGCGTCGACAATATCGGGATCATTCGCAGCGACCAGGAGCTGGGCAAGCGTGGTAGCGATGTGACGCGGGAACTCTTTCAGATGACGCTCGGCGCATACGGAGACATCAACGACCGCTGGAGCTACAACGCCTACGCCCAGTTCGGCCAGACGAGCTTTACCAATGTACAGTTAGGTGATGTGCTGCAGAATCGCTTCGATCTCGCTCAGGACGCGGTGGTGGACCCCGCAGATGGCCAGATTAAGTGCCGGTCGGTCGTGGAGGGATTTGTTCAGGATCCAGGCTGTGTGCCGGCGAACCTGCTACAGACTGGGGCAGCGCTGACACCCGAAGTGCTTGATTTCATTGGCGTGCCGGAGGCAACTGAGACCGCAGAGCTCGAGCAGGTGGTCGCCATGGCCTCGGTCAGCGGCGAGGTGATGGATCTTTGGGCAGGTCCGCTTATGGCGGCCTTCGGTTTTGAATATCGAGACGAGAGTTCTGTCTTTACCACCAGCCCCATCCAGCAACAGGGGCTCGGCTTCTTCCGCAGCCTGCGCCAGGCCACCGCGGGATCCTTCGACGTTGCCGAGGTCTTCGGTGAAATCCGCCTTCCGCTAGCGCGCGATTTGCCCTTTGCACACTCCGCCAACCTGGACGCCGCCATACGGCAATCGGACTACTCCACCGCTGGCAGCCAGACCAGCTGGAACATCGGTGCCGACTGGGCGCCTATAGAAGACGTCCGCTTCCGTGTCGTTCGAGCACTGGCCGTTCGGGCGCCGAACGTCGGGGAGCTGTTTTCGCCGGGATCCGAGGGCTTTATCACCGTCGATGACCCCTGCGATGCAAATTTCGTTGGTGGTGGTAGCAGCAGCCGAGCCGACAACTGCGCTGCCCTGGGAATCACACAGCCATTCCAGTCCAATGCACAGACCATCAATATCCGGACGCTTTCATCGGGTAACGAAAATCTCGGGGTTGAAGAAGCCGATACCACAACATTCGGCGTTGTCCTCACGCCGAGATTCATCGAGAACCTGTCAATCACGGTGGACTATTTCCAGATCGAGATCACGGATGCCATCGCGCTGCTTCAGGTGCAGGACATCCTAAACAGCTGTGTCGATCTACCGAGCATCAGCAATGTGTTCTGCGATCAGATAAGCCGCGCCGACAACGGCGACCTTCTGCAGATCCGTCGACAAAATGTAAACACCGCGGAGCTCATTCGCGAGGGGATCGACTTCGATGTTCGCTACAACACGGAGCTGGGACGCTACGGCAGTCTTGCGCTGGGCGGGATCGTCACACATTCGCTGACGAACGAGCAGACCACGGTTCCCGGAGCTCCAGATGGGGGCGGTTTCATCGATAACAATGGAGAGATCCAATCGCCTGAATGGCGCGCTCGCTTGAGTGCAGACTGGGTCTATGGGCCGCTCTCCCTCAACTGGACCCAACGATTCATCTCAGACTCCATCAATAACAATCAGCCGGCGACACCGGAAGACAACAGAGCTACGACGGGAACGGGCGATGTGTGGTATTCGGATGTACAGCTGCGCTACGCCTTTAACGAGAAGCTCTCTACAAGAGTGGGTATAGAAAACGTCTTCGACGAGCTTCCGCCCAATATTCCCGAGGCGCGTACCGGCGGCGCGGGAAGCGGTTCGGCGCTGGGTTCGTCGATCTTCGATAATCGCGGCCGTTTCATGTACGTCGAGCTGGGCTATCGGTTCTGACCCAGGCCGCGCACTTAGGCTAGAAAACCCAGCCCGACTTGAGCTTACCCCTCTTTCGGGCGTTTCTTCTTTGTATCGAGGCTTGTATCGAGGGCTTACGATGGCGACGCCTGGAAAACTGCTGCCCAAGTCGCTGCTGCTTGTCTTCTGGATCGTGGCGTCCACGTTTGTAATTTCTGCAGATGATTACTGGCTCGACGAAACCTACGCTGAAAGCGCCCTCGATTGGGTAGCCAAAGAGAATCGTAAGACCGTCGACCACCTGGGCGGAGATGCCGGCCTTGCAGAACTGGAGGCTCTGGCGGCTGAAGTCCTGACCGACACCTCGCAACCTTCAAAAATTCACGTTGCGGGTGAGCGGGTTCTCGCTTTGCACCAGTCACGCTCGTCGCCGCTGGGTTTGTGGCAGAGCGCGGATGCCGACGACTATTTCACCGGGAAGCCCACATGGACCACGCTTATTGACTTCGATCGGTTGTCAAGTCGCGAGGGCCGTAAGTGGCTTCTCCACTCGGTCTCCTGCCGCGAAACGCGCTGCCTGGTTCGCCTTTCCGACAACGGCAAGGATGCCCACGAGGTGCGCGAGTTCGACCTGGGCTCCGGGCAGTTTGTAGAAGATGGTTTCTTCATACCCGAAGGCAAGAGCCGAAGCTGGTGGTACGACGACGAACATCTGCTGGTCGCACCGATCCTTGATCGCGCGAGCCTCAATGAGTCGGAGCTTCCCCGCACTTTGCGTCTCTGGAAGCGCCGAACCGCCTTGAAAGAGACAAAAACGCTGTTCATGGGTACGGACTCTGATTCAGGTCTAGGGGCCGCTTTCCTGCGCGCCGGTGACCGCGACGGCTTTATTGCCGTGCGGTCTCTCGACTTCTTCACTCGCGAATATCACTGGGTCGACGAATCGGGTCACGCATTGAAGCTGCCCCTTCCAACCGCCATAGATATCAAAACCACGTTCAAGGGAAAGCTGCTGATCCGGCTCAACAAGGCCTACACGATGCGTGGACTCAGCCTGCCTTCGGGAGCTCTCGTGGCTCTGTCACTGGATAAGCTCATTGATGAGCAAACGATCGAAGACGTCGAGCTTATCTACGAATCGTCAAGCAACGAAGGGATTCGCGAGGTGCTAGCCATCGGAGACAAGCTCTACCTCGGGCTGCTGCGCAATTATCGAAGCGTCGTGCTCGAGCTTGATTCCACGGCAGGATGGGAGCAAGCCAAAGCTCTTGCGCTCCCCGCGGACGGCTTCATTTCACTACTGGGAGTGCATGCCAACGCTCTTCACTTGGCCTTCGAGGCGCCGCTGCAACCGCAGCGCACGTTCCTTTACTCGCCGGAGTCCGGCGCGGAACAAGCGCTTTTTCAACAGGAACCGCTTTTCGATGCCTCAGGCTTATCGGCACAGCTGCGGACAACCCGCAGCCTGGACGGCACCGAAATCTCCTACACGGTTATCGGTCCCTCCGGTGCCTACCCTCGGTCGCCGCGCCCCACCCTGGTTTACGGCTATGGCGGATTCGACGTTTCGATCACTCCCCGCTACGAGCCCGTGTTCGGCAAGCTGTGGCTGGAACGGGGTGGCGTGTACGTACACGCCTATCTTCGCGGCGGTGGGGAGAACGGACCGGCCTGGCATCGCTCCGCCATGCTGGATAAGCGGCTGCGCCCCTACGAGGATATGGCCGCCGTTCTGGAAGACCTTCAGCAAAGGAGCACAAGCACACCTGATCAGACCGGCATTATCGGTCGCTCCAATGGCGGTCTCATGGTGTCGGCTGTCATGACACTTCGTCCAGAGCTCATGAATGCGGTGATTGTCGGTGGGCCCCTTATCGACATGCTGCATTACCAGAATCTCCCGCCGGGCGCGTCCTGGACCGCAGAATACGGCGACCCCCGGCGGTCGGCCGATGCCGCGTGGATCGCCCCGTACTCGCCGCTGCAGGCGGTTCGTGCCGACGATGCGTACCCGTCACCGCTGATCATCACGTCGACGGACGATGACCGGGTGCTTGTCGGGCATGCCCGGCGCTTCCATTCGCGCATGGGGGCGATGGGGCATGACTCTTATTACTTTGAAGATCGGCAGGGCGGCCACTACTGGGAGCTCGCAGGCGGCCCGGCGCCAGGAGACTGGCGACTCCGAGCGCGGGCACGTGCGATCGAGTTTGCCTACCTCGGCGAACGCCTGGGGTTGGGTGCGGAACACGCCGACGGTGCTTATTCCGCCTACGGCAATTGGCCTTCATTGAAGAACCTGCAGCGTGCAATACGCGCAGGCGAGATAAGTCCGGCCGTGCTGGTTGAACGGCAACTCAACCGGATCGAACGCCTCAATCCGACTCTGAACGCGGTGATCGCAGTCGATCCCACGGCGCGGGCGCAGGCTCGGGCGCTCTCGGCAGCGGTCGAGCAAGGTCAGTGGAAAGGCGCACTCCACGGAATTCCCGTGCTCATTAAGGACAACATTGAAACTCGCGATCAGCCCACCACCGCCGGGTCCGTCGCCCTTGCCGAAAACCGGACGGCTCGCGATGCCCCGCTGGTGGCGCGGCTGCGGGAGGCCGGTGCCGTCATTCTTGGCAAGGCCAATCTGAGCGAATGGGCCAACTTCCGCTCAACGCGATCGTCCAGCGGCTGGAGTGCCCTTGGCGGACAGACGCGAAATCCCTATGACCCGTCGCGCAGTGCCTGTGGATCAAGCTCGGGATCAGGGGCTGCGGTAGCAGCGGGGATGGCCGTACTGGCTGTAGGCACGGAGACCAACGGTTCCATCGTCTGTCCGTCGTCGGCGAATGGTCTGGTCGGCATCAAGCCCACGGTCGGGTTGATCAGCCGCTCGGGCATCGTGCCCATTTCGAACAGTCAGGACACGGCGGGCCCCATGGCCCGCAGCGTATACGGAGCTACCGTGCTGCTGGCCGCCATGATGGGCGGCGCCGATGTGGCCGATCCGGCAACCGAGGAGCGGCCGACTTGGTCAGGAACCGATCTGGTCGCGCACGTCAGGGCGGATGGTCTGCAGGGAAAACGTATCGGCATACTGCGCTCCCTAACCGGGCTGCACAGCGAGGCCGATCAGTTGTTCGATGAGGCAATCGTGACGATGAGCGACGCGGGGGCAACAATCATCGACGAACTTGAGTGGGAATCAGGAGACGACTATTCGCAGCAGACGTATGAAGTGCTGCTTTACGAGTTCAAGTACACGATCAATGCCTACCTAGCTGGACTCCCAGACCCCGATTTGTCGGCACTAACCCTGGCCGATCTGATTGAATTCAATCGGGCTCACCGCTCGACAGAAATGCGCTGGTTCGGCCAAGAAATCTTTGAGGCGGCGCAGGAAAAAGGCGGTTTGGAAGAGGCGGGTTATCGCTCCGCGCATGCCGCCGTACGGCGTATCAGCGGGGTGGATGGCATCGACCGCTTGCTCAGAGAACATTCGCTTGATGCACTGATCGCGCCAACTACTTCACCGGCGTGGACCATAGACCGGGTAAACGGCGACCATTACCTCGGCGGCAGTTCCTCCATCGCTGCTGTTTCTGGCTTTCCAAACATCACTGTCCCCATGGGCCAAGTGCACGGACTACCGGTCGGACTATCAATTTTTGGCGCCCGGTTCAGCGAACCCTCGCTGATAGAGATCGCAAGCGGTTACGAAAGCCGCGCAGGTGGATTCACTCCGCCTCAACTCGCCGTAGAGGAACTGGAGGATGCCAGCACCCGGTAGAGGGGCAAGGGGTATCGCTGCACAGTGCTTATCTATCCTCCCGCTTTGCTCCAGGTCCACAGGAGGGCAAGGCAGATTGCCCTGCAGACCCTACCAGCTCTTGAGAATGACGCGCCGAATACGGTTGTTACGAAGACTGAGTTCTCCCAACCCCGGGGCGCCCTCTCCTGATGCTACACATGAGTTGACCTCGCGCATGCCGGTGTGGCCGAACTCTTCCGCGAGCTATACAGACAGAGGCGATTGCGCTTGTCGCGATGCTTGTTTTCTTTGCCCGCGCATACACGCGGTCGCGACATGCCGGGAACGGCAGTACTCGTCCGGCGCCCCACTGCCTACGATAGCCTCGATATTGGTTGAGGATGCTTGGTTGCCGCACAGACGTGTTCGAGCTCGCGCCCCCGCGTGTCTTTAAGCGTCCGCGGATTCCCAAAACGGCTGCCTCAATTCTCGTTTAAGCACTTTGCCCGCGGCAGAGAGTGGTAAAGCCCCGTCATGAAACGACAAACTGCGCGGGATTTTGTAGTTGGAAATCTTGCCTTTGCAGTGCGTTTTAAGGTCGTCGATAGACAACTCGACGCCGGCGCGCTTCACGACCACGGCGTGGACCGCCTCTCCCCACTCCTCCGAAGGGATACCGATCACGGCCACCTGTTCCACGGCTTCGTGCGTTGAAACGGCGCTCTCTACCTCGGCCGAGTAGACGTTCTCGCCTCCGGTGACAATCATGTCTTTCATGCGATCCACGATGTAGAGGAAGCCGTCCTCGTCTACAAACCCTCCGTCGCCGGTGTGCACCCAGCCGTCGATGAGCGTCTTCTGGGTTTGCTCGGGCGCGTTCCAGTAGCCTTTCATGTTCATGGCGCTGTGAACGGCAATCTCACCGACTTCATGTGTCGGGAGTTCCCCTCCATCTTCTCCAAGGATCCTGATCTGAACACCTTGCGCGGGCCGCCCGGCGGAGCGCAGTTTTTGCTCGTACTCGGCGCCCAGGCGGTGGTGGTCAGCGGGAAGTACGGTGATTGGGACGCTTTCGGTCTGTCCATAACCTTGTACCAGCGAGACAGAAGGCAGCTTTTCCAGGGCCTGCTCAACGATGGCCCGGGGCATGGGTGATGCGCCGTACAGAAGCGTTTCGAGTGTTTGCAAAGCGTCGACCGAGAACTCGGGGGCTTCGAGCAGCATCCCTATCATGGTCGGAACGAGAAGGGAGTGAGTTACCTTGGCGAGTTTGACCGTCTCCTGAAATCCCTCGGTGCTGAAGGACGGGATGTAGACATTGGTAGCGCCGGTGCTCATGGCCGCCCCGCCCGCTGCGGCGTCGGCAACGTGAAACATGGGTGCGGCGTGCAGATAAACCGAGTCGGGACCGATGCGAAGTTCGTCCTTGAGGGCGGCCGCGGTACTGCACTGTGCCCGATGGGTCAGCATGACACCCTTCGGAAATCCGGTTGTGCCACCGGTGTAAAACACGCCCGCGAGATCCTCACCGCTGCGGCCGGCGTCCCGGGCCGGAGATCCGCTTCGGCGCAGCTCGCCCATGCTGACCCCGACGTCGAGAGACGACGCGTCATCCATGCGTATGACATGTTTGATTGAACTTACACCCTCGAGGATAGCCGGGCATAGCTCGGCGAACACGTTATCCACGAAGAGCACAGCAGCAGAACAGTCATTCAGGCTGTAGATCATCTCACTGGCTGTCCACCGGATGTTCACCGGCACGGCACAGGCCCCGGCCCACCATGTGGCCAGTAAGGCTTCGGCGTAGCGATCTGAATTCATCGACAGTATGGCTACGCGATCGTCGCTCGCGACCCCCAGGGCCAGCAGGCCGCCGGCCAGTCGGGATACCGCGTCCTGAAGCTCTGCCCATGTTTGCTGTCGGCTCCCCATCACGGTGGCGATACCGTTGGGGGTCGATGAAGCGGCCGCCTTGACCGGGGCGGTAAGCGATTCACTGGTTACCATGAGTTTCTCCTTTCTTATGACTGTGTCGAAGACGCCCAGGCGGGGATAACGGTGAGCGCTCCAGCTCAATTAAAATAGACAAACAAACGTTAGTTTATGTAATGTTGGCCCGAGGGACAATACGCATAGCTAGGAGTGATTCATGAGCGCTGTTCACACCGGGTGGCGGACTGAGGAGCACGGCCTTTTCCAAAATTCCGTGCGGCGATTTTTTGCGGAGCATGTTGCGCCGAACGAGGAAGCCTGGTCTGAGCGGGGGGCGGTTGACCGGAACCTGTGGAAGCTGGCCGGGGAGGCCGGACTGATGGGGTCCGGGATACCCGAGGACTTCGGCGGCTATGGGGGAGACTACGGATTCGATGCGATCGTACTTGAGGAGCAGGGCAGGGCCTGCGCCCTCGGTTGGGGGTTCATCGTTCAGACCATCGTGAAGCACTACATCGTCCAGTACGGTCTCGACTGGCAGAAATCTCGCTGGTTGCCGGGGCTTGTTACCGGCGAACTGATCCCGGCTATCGCCATGACGGAGCCCGGCACCGGCTCCGACCTCAAGGCGATTCGCACCAGGGCCGTGAAGCACGGCGATGATTATGTGATTAATGGTTCGAAGATCTTCATTTCCAATGGCCAGCTTGCAAACTTCATCTTGCTGGTAGCAAGAACCAGTGATGATCAGGGATCGAAGAGTATCTCTCTCATTGGCGTGGAAACCGACGAGCTCGCGGGTTTCAAGCGGGGCAAAAACCTCGACAAGCTTGGCATGAAGGCACAAGACACTTCAGAGCTTTTTTTCGAGGACGTACGAGTCCCAGCCGAGAACCTGCTGGGCGCCGAGGAAGGGCAGGGCTTCTACCAGTTGATGAAGCAGCTTCCCTGGGAGCGCCTCTGCCTGGCCTTCTGGGCACTCGGGTCCTGTGATGCGGTCCTGGAACAAACCCTTGGCTACGTGTCTGATCGCCGGGCCTTTGGCCAGCGAATCATGGATTTTCAGAACTCGCGCTTCAAACTCGCGGAATGCAAAACCAAGATCGAGGTTACGCGGGCCTTTGTGGACCAATGCATGATGCGCGCAAACGCTTTAGAACTCTCGGCCTCGGAAGCGTCAATGGCCAAATGGTGGTCGACGGAAGTGCAGGGCCAGGTGGTCGATGAGTGCCTGCAGCTACACGGCGGCTATGGCTATATGAACGAGTATCCTATTGCTCGGTTTTACGCGGATGCCCGCGTGCAGAGAATTTACGGGGGCACGTCGGAGATCATGAAGGAGTTGATCGCTCGGGAGTTGGATCCAGGCTAGCTGACCGACACTCACACAGCCGGCTGCTGCTGCGTGACGCAGTGTATGCCGCCACCGCACTCGTAAATGCGGTCCAGTTCGAGCGGCACTACCTCTCGATCGGGAAAGAGAGCGCCCAGAAGCTCCAGGGCCCGGGCATCCGCTTTGCGGTCGCCAAAGCGCGGTGTGAACACGGCGCCATTGGCGACATAGTAGTTCGCATACCCTGTGAAGAGTTCGTCGCTGGAACTGCTCGCATCCGTCGCGCCGGGTATGTCGACCAGCTCGAACGAACGTCCCCGGGCATCGGTTTCTCTGGCGAGGATCGCGCGCCCTTCATCGAGCGTGGCGCCCCAGTCCGAGACGTCGCCGGGGAAACCGCTGGTCATAATCACCCCGGGACGTACAAAGCGGATCGAGCCGTCGATATGGCCGTCGGTGATATCGCGGTCTCGAACACCTGGCAGCCAGATCACTTTTTCAACGCCGAGCAGACGCTTCAGCTCCGCTGTCATCTCGTGACGGCCGATGCCGGGATTGCGATTCTCATTGAGCCAGCAGCTCTCGCTAAGCAGCAGAGTGCCCTCACCGTCATACTCCAGCCCACCGCCTTCTCCCACGAGCGCGGTGCGCGCGCACTTTATACCCAGATATTCGCAGACCCTTTCCGCTACTTGTTCGTCGTCCGCACGGGGCTGCTGCTTGTCGCCCCAGCCGTTGAAGTTGAAGTCCACGGCGCCCAGAGCTCCGTCGGAATTCCTGACGAACACCGGGCCGCTGTCGCGCATCCACATGTCGTTGGTTGGAATGGACACGGGCGTAACGGCTTCTCCGCAGAGTTCGCGAACCCGCGCAAAGTCCGGGGACGGCGCGGCCATGAAGACGGGCTCGAAGCGACTGATCGCGCGGGCAAGGCGACCCAGGTGTTGCTGAACGTCTTCGAAATAGGACCGGTCCTCGTAAAGGCTGAGGTTGTGCGGCCAGGCCATCCAGGTGGCGGCATGGGGATGTTCTTCAGCAGGGGCGCGCATCGGCGGAAGCGCATGCACGCTGCCTGATGCCAGGAGCGCCGTTGCCAGAGGGAAGGACTTGAGCAGGCTTCGGCGACGCATTCAGGTCGACAGACTGTTGATGTACGTGCGCCAGGAACCCAGGTTGGAAATGTCCTCAGCCCCTTCGATGCCCAGGCCTTCGCAGATAAAGCCACTCACCCACTCGCCGCTGTCCAGCTCGAGTTTACCGATGCCCAAGGGATAGGGGATGGCGGCAACGAAGCTCCCAAACTCCTCGGCGGGCAGGGACCAAACTTCGACTTTGATTCGGCAGCCCGTTCGTTCATCGCGAACGAGTCCCGGGCGTTTAACCGGGCCTCCCTTGAGCGCGTAAAAACGGTAGTTCTCACTGGTCTCCGTCTCCGAAACGAGCTCGGCCCCGCGTTCCGCCAATTGCCAGTTCAGGGGCATGCCTTTCAGATGGGCTCCACACACCGCGACCTGAATCTGGCGGCCGACGGGGACAGCGGCGGACGTCGATTCGGTTTTATAGACTGAGTCGGAGGCACCCATGGGCAATCCCTGCTGCTGTTCCCAGTCTAAGGCGTGATTGAGCAGGGCGGTTTCGCGGCACCTGGGCGCGACAAGGGTGACGCCAAAGGGTATGCCGTTGGCCATGAACCCGGCCGGGAGTGCCAGGCCGCACAGGTCCAGAAGGTTCATGTAATTTGTGTAGTAGCCCATGTTGGAGTTGAGCTCGACGGGGTTTTGCAGAAGCTCGTCGATGAGATAGCTCCGCGGGGCCGTCGGGCTGAGCAGGAAATCGATGCGCTCGAACATCTTGTCTGCCGCGGCCCGGTACTCCTGCAATTCGTACTCGGCCTTGAAGGCGTC
>JBCCPL010000051.1:0-25822 GCA_039111155.1 Pseudomonadota bacterium
AAGTTTCGATCGGTGCTTTTTCGTTCCCACGAGATAATCGCCAGCGATAGGAAAATCACGGCTGACAGACCAGCAGTCGTCAGACTGTACGTATTGATTTTGATTGCTTCGACGGATAACCCGCCGTTTGTGAAGCTGGATTGGCTGGCTAACAGATACACCAGCGCGAACTGCACCGGCATCAGCGCCAGCAGGATTCGGTGGCTCAGGATGGCCACGATCAAGGTGGGTATGGTGATCGCAAGTGGTATGCGCAGCCCGGGGAGCTCGCCGTACAACATACATAAAACAAGAACCCCCCAGTACATCGCGTACAGTGCCAGGAGTCCGGAGTATAAGATCTCGCGAACGTAGAAGTCGCGGCGACTCGCGACAATCATGCTGGTAAAAACAGCCAGGTACAGCGGCAGAGCCAGAACTAAAATCGGAGACAGCTCATCAACCGCAAGCAGTGCAATGCCCACGGACAACACAACCACGTTGCCAAGCCACCCCACCCAGCTGGCAATAGCCAGGAGGCGAAGGTGTATATCCCGCTGTAAATCCGAGTTCGGCTGCTGGGGTGAAGACATGGTTAAGGCGCTCTCAAGGGATCGAGCGGTGGCCTTCGGCAAAGAGTCTGAGTCTTCCGTTGCATGTCGAATCTACGTGCACCATGGGCGTGCAGATCCCTGCTATTCGCTTTGATATCAGTAATTTAGATGAAAACGAGAATCAGCTCAGACGATAGGCGAGCGCTTCTGAAAGAGACTCACAGGTCACTTTTTGCCTTCCAGTCAAATCCGATATCGTTCTCGCCAAGCGCAGCGTGCGTTCCACCGCCCGCGACGACAGCAGGAGTCGTCGGGCGGCGTCTTCAACCAGGGCACGTTCTTTCTTTCCTAACTGACAGGCATCGAGCAGTTCCCTGTCTCGAAGGCGATGGTTCCGGTGGCCGCGTTCGGATTGGATTGCCGCCCCGGCAAGCACCCTATCTCGAACTCGGGCACTGGACTCGCCACGATCCCCGGACAGCAGAGTACTTGCGGGTTCTCGATCGACGCGAATCTGTAGGTCAATCCGATCAAGTAGTGGACCCGATACTCGCGTCGCATACTGGTTGAGCTGCGTAGGCGTGCACCGGCAGTTCCGCTCCGGGTCATCTGCGTAGCCGCAGACACAGGGGTTCATAGCTGCAACGAGCTGGAACCGGGCTGGAAACTGGACGCTGTGGGACGCACGCGCGATGGAAACTTCACCACTCTCCATAGGTTCGCGAAGCATGTCGAGAGCACTTCTGGAAAACTCTGGTAACTCGTCCAGAAAGAGCACCCCGCCATGAGCCAGTGAAACCTCTCCAGGCAGTGGGTTTGATCCACCGCCTACTAACGCTGCGGCGCTGGCGCTGTGATGGGGTGAGCGAAAAGGGCGCGTGGTCGCTGTGGTGGTTCCGTGCTTGAGGTCGTGAATAGCCTGCACGGTGAGCCATTCTTCAGGTGGTAGGGGCGGGAGAATGCTGGGTAGGCAGCTTGCGAGGAGCGACTTGCCAGTGCCGGGAGGACCGGTCAGCAGGAGGTTGTGGCCTCCAGTCGCTGCTATTTCCAAAGCTCTCCTCGCGGCGCGCTGTCCCTTTACGCGGGCGAGATCTGGCAATACCGGTTGCGCAAGCTGGGTCGTTGGCACTGCCCGCCGGTCGCTGGGATGGCCACGCAGCACGGCGCACAAGCTCAACAGGTCATCGGCAAACACAAGATCTGCATCTGGTACCCGGCGACACGGCACCTCGTTTTCTGAGGGCATTACCACACGTCGACGCTCTCTGGTGGCGGCAACAGTAACGCTGACGGCGCCACGGATACCACGCAGCTGTCCATCGAGCGCGAGTTCCCCAAAGCACTCGCTGTTCGCCAAAGTCTCCGGCGGGAGTTGGCCCGATGCGCACAGTATGCCCAGGGCAATGGGCAGATCGAACCTGCCACCGGTTTTGGGCAGATCAGCAGGCGCCAGATTTATGGTGATGCGTCGGTCGGGGAAGTCAAAATGCGAATTCAATATTGCGCTGCGGACCCGATCCCGGCTTTCTCTAACAGCGGCCTCGGCAAGGCCTACAATCGTAAAGGCGGGGAGGCCGTTAGTTAGATCTACCTCGACGCGTACGTCCGGGGCGTGTAGACCCTGATTGCTGCGTGACCGAACCAGTGCGAACGTCATTACTCATCCTTGAGCAGCGGGTTTGTTTAGAAGCCCCTCGCAGAGCTTTTCCAAATGCGCTCCGTTTGTATCGCAGTTACGCAGCTGCACATCCCGCAAAACTAGCCGGCTATAAATCTAATGCGTCCAATGTGTGACGGAGAGTGGCCAATTGCTACAGAAACAGAAAGCTGGTGACGGTCGCGGTGATAGTGCGAGGTGACAGTGCGCGGTGATCGTGCGCGGTGATCGTGCGGTTTTAGTAAAAGTGCGGCGCAGATACTGCGGAGATGAAAGGTTAGCTTTAAGGTCCGTCCCGGGGACAGGATGGCAGACATCTCAGCGTTGCGAGTTCGGCACTAAGCGTGCGCGCTGGCGTCGTGTCAGTCCGGGTTCATTACGTCTTTGTTTGTCGACTCTGTGAGCGGTTTTCCAACTGGGTGATCAGGTCTTCCATGGCCGCCAATTCAGACTCCAACGTTGCCACTTTTTTTTGCAGACGCTGTACAACGGCGCACTGAGCGTCGAATTCTTCGCGGCTCACAAAATCCAGGTTCCGAAGCGCTGCCTGCGCTAGTTGGCGTGCATTCCGGTCAATTTCCTGCGCCAGACCTGCTGGTCCCACCATCTTATTGACTTGCTCGACTACATCGCCCAGAGGCGGTAACGGTGGTGGTTTTACTGCCATGGTGGTCTCCGGTTGGTGTAGCTATAAGTGTAAAGCAATGGACTAGGCGTGTGCCGCAATTGCGGTGCACCAATATAGGTCGACGCACTAAATCTGTGCGTTTTAGCCTGGCGAACAGTTGTGTTCCGTTGCCGTATGCGCCCGTCTGAATCGGCAAACCACTGAATTCCATTGATATCTCACGAGTGGCATATCGCTTGCTGAACTCCGACTGGCCGAAGCACATCAATCGTTAGCACGACCACAGGCAATCGTCGTGCAGTACGTGCAGTAAAAGAAACAGCACCCGACTGGACGGCCCTTTACACAGGGTGGGAGAGACTCTATGAAACTCATCACGGCTATCGTCAAGCCGTTCAAGTTAGACGATGTCCGCGAGTCCTTGTCGGAAATCGGGGTGCAGGGCATCACGGTTACAGAGGTCAAGGGCTTTGGGCGGCAGAAAGGACATACGGAGCTGTATCGAGGTGCCGAGTACGTCGTGGACTTCCTGCCCAAAGTGAAAATCGAAGTGGCGGTGGCTGAAACCCTGGTGGAACAAACGATCGAAGCGATCACCAAGTCGGCCAATACGGGAAAAATTGGTGATGGGAAGGTGTTCGTGACTTCGCTAGAGCAGGTCGTTCGAATACGTACTGGAGAAACCGGCGAAGACGCGATTTAGCGGACTACCGACAAATTCGGTTGCATCCTTTTTTTAACGAAAGTGCTTACGAAGGAGCTTACGCAAGGGCTTGCGATACCGAAGCGAGCGCCCGCGATTGGGTGTCTTGGGTTGAGAAGAACGCACTTAAAAGGCGGGCTGCTCACAAAAATAGAAGTGAGCAGAAACAGAAGTAAACAAAGAGCAGCACTTGACTAGCAGTATGAATGGAGTGAAACCAAGCCGGAGGTAGGCGCGAAGGTCGTAGGCCTGGATAAGAAGGGGCCTGATCACGCGGGAGCGTCATTGAGAGCGCAGGCTGATTGAGTTGGACAAGAGAAGTAGGTAGTGGAAAACCAGATATTTGAATTGGGCTACGCCCTGGATACTTTTTACTTCCTGGTGTGTGGGGCACTGGTGATGTGGATGGCGGCCGGGTTCGCAATGCTTGAGGCCGGTCTGGTTCGTTCGAAAAACACCACCGAGATTCTCACGAAGAACGTTGCTTTGTTCGCTATCGCCTGCACGATGTATATGGTCTGCGGATACTCGATCATGTACGCGGACCTCGGTGACGCTTTTCTGACGGGCATCACCGGCGATGGCGTGACCGATCAGGAAGAAGCGGCAACCTATGCACCATCGGCCGACTTTTTCTTTCAGGTTGTGTTCGTTGCAACTTCGATGTCGATTGTCTCGGGCGCCGTCGCTGAGCGAATGAAGCTATGGTCATTCCTGGTTTTCGCTGTCGTAATGACCGGCTTCATCTACCCCATGGAAGGGAGCTGGACCTGGGGTGATACGGAAGTGTTCGGCCTGTACAAGCTCAGCGAGCTTGGATGGTCGGACTTCGCTGGATCGGGCATTGTGCACCTCGCGGGAGCCGCAGCCGCGCTTGCTGGCGTACTCCTACTGGGTCCACGATCCGGAAAGTATCGCGCTGATGGGTCAGTAGTCGCGATTCCTGGCGCGAACCTTCCCCTGGCTACGCTTGGTACGTTCATCCTCTGGTTGGGATGGTTCGGTTTCAATGGCGGCTCCGTGCTGGCGACGGCGAGCGTTGAGAACGCGAATGCTGTGGCCGTGGTATTCATGAATACAAATGCTGCTGCTTGTGGCGGCCTTATTGCGTCTCTTGTCACTGCGCGCTTCTTATTTGGCAAGGCCGATCTGACGATGGCTCTTAACGGGTGCCTTGCCGGTCTCGTAGCCATCACTGCAGAGCCGTCTACCCCAACACCCGCACTCGCTACGCTATTTGGCGCAATGGGCGGAGTTCTGGTTGTCTTTTCCATCGTTACGCTCGACAAAATGAAAATAGATGATCCGGTGGGCGCGATTTCTGTCCACGGTGTCGTAGGCCTCCTTGGTCTGGTTCTTGTACCGGTTACCAATGGGGAAAACTCGAGCTTCGGCGGTCAACTAATTGGCGCCGCGACTATCTTTATCTGGGTGTTCGGTACGAGTTTTCTAGCGTTCTTTGCCATCCGTACGGTGATGGGGATCCGAGTCAGCGAGGAAGAAGAGTACGAGGGCGTTGATTTTGCGGAGTGTGGCCTGGAGGCCTACCCAGAGTTTGTGAAGAACTGACTGTCTTGCGGGCGCATTGTGAGATGCGTTTTTTGGGGAGCTTCTGCTCCCCTTTTTTTACTGCATCGCCTCAAAATAAATAATAATTGTTCTCGTTTTCATTTTCGGTTATGCTTCGCGCATCGACTGCTGGCCTCTACCGTCTTCGGGCAACGGGAGGCGCTGACAGCGGTCGCACCAACCACTAGCCCGGACGACCAGCAACGGCCGATCCGGACCCTGCGTGACTGCGAAGCTTAGTGGGATTTGGGCCAGCGTATGCTGGCCCTTTTTTTAGTCTAGTTCCTTCTCCAGCAGCGTCTCCACTTCAGCAGCTTCCCCACTTCGAAACGTCGTCTCAAGGCTGTTCAAGCCTGTCGGCTGGTCCGTTAGCGGACTTTGAGAAGTGATTTTGCTTGATTGCTAATCTAGTGCACTACTTGCGAGCTACCGCCGCAGATTTCTATCATGCTGTTCTTTCAACCGATCAGGCACTTTAAAGATGAAGCTAGTCACAGCTGTGATAAAGCCGTTCAAGCTCGATGATGTGCGAACTGCGCTTGCGGAGGTCGGAGTGCAGGGAATCACTGTCTCGGAGGTTAAGGGCTTTGGGCGGCAAAAGGGCCACACCGAGCTTTATCGTGGTGCCGAGTATCAGGTTGATTTCTTGCCAAAGACCAAAGTCGAGATTGCCGTGAACAGCGAGCAGCTAGAGGCGGTCATTGATGCGCTGGTCAATGCCGCGCACTCCGGAAAGATCGGAGACGGAAAGATTTTTGTTACCCCCCTGGATGAGGTCATCCGAATTCGCACAGGCGAAAAGGGTGAGGCGGCGATCTAGGAACTGTCGACAGCCCTGGTTGTTGGGCCGGCGGTAGATTTTTACCGGGGTGGAGCTGAGTTAACTATCACGTCCAACACTCCCGGAAGCTCGCGTAGGGATCTGATTTCGGCCACCGCGTGCGCACTTGGTTCGACTGGTTCATCCTCGCGAAGCCAGACAGCTCTGATGCCGACCGCCGCAGCGCCTTCGACATCGTCTGTGTGGTGATCGCCGACGTGCAAGACCTCTTCAGGATGCAGATCAGCGCTTGCAAGCAACGCATTGAACATCGCCGGATCGGGCTTCTTCGCACCGACTTCTTCTGCTCGCAGTGCGAATTCGAACTGCACTCCCGCCGAGCTCTTGAATACGTCTGAGTTCCCGTTCGTGAGCGCCGCGAGCCGATAGTTCTTTCGCAGCAGCGCGAGCGTCTCTCCGACACCATCGAACAGTTCTACTTTTTGTCGCTCCTCCAGAAACACGCTGAATGCGTCTTTGGCGCCCCGGTCTGCCGCATGCGCATCGTAGCCGGCTGCGAGTAGCACCTGTTCGAGAAACAGGAACCTCATTCGAGACATGTTGTGGACATGCTCGCGGTGCTCGCTCCAGGTTCTATCACGTATTTCAACCAGCGCTTCGCTGCCCTTGAATGGAGCGCTATCGGGATAGTGAGAACGTAGAAATGCCCACTGCGCGTGGTCAGCGCGCCGTATCGGTCCGTAGGTGTCCCATAGTGTGCCGTCGAGGTCGAGGCTGATCAGTTTGATGGTCATTTGTCTTCGCTCGCCCGCCTGCGAGCACGCGGATGGGCTGCGTCATATACCTTGGCTAAATGTTGAAAATCCAGGTGCGTGTAGATCTGCGTCGTTCCGATATCTGAGTGACCAAGCAACTCCTGCACCGCGCGCAAATCGCTACTGGATTCAAGTAAATGGCTCGCGAAGGAGTGGCGCAGCATATGAGGATGCACGTGTTGAGCAAGGCCATTGTGTACAGCGAGTCGCTGAAGTCGAACCTGGATGCTGCGCTGGCTGATCCGGTTTCCATCTCGGCTCACAAAGACCGCTGTTTGCTGCTCGAGATCCGTGCGTTCGCGAAGGTAGTTTTCCAGCGCCTCAATAGCTATTCGACCGACAGGAACAGTTCTTGTCTTCCGGCCTTTTCCCGTAACTGTGACGAGTCGCTGCGCGAAGTCCAGATCTATAAGATTTAGAGCCTGCAGCTCGGCTAAGCGCAGGCCCGAAGAATAAAACAGCTCCGCCATTGCGAGGTCGCGCAGGTCCAGCAGCGTGTTACCGCAGCTCTTTAAGAATGGTCCGATCTGGTCTGCATCAAGGGTGCGCGGTAGCCGGCGTTTTCTCTTGGGCGCCCGAACCAAGTCGGCAACATTGAGTTGCTTGCCAGTTTGCCTGCAGTACCAATTCAGGAATGATCGCAGCGCAGACAGTCGTCGCTGAATTGTTGTCGGGGCCAATCCTCGTTGCCGGGCGATCGACAGCCATTGTCGAACATGAGCCTCGCTGATCTCATGGACAGCTTCGATCTCTGCCTCGCCGGCGAACTCGCAAAAGCTCTCGAGATCACGTTCGTAAGAACGTACCGTATTGAATGACAGGCGCCGTACAGCCTGAAGATGATGGAGAAATTCGCCCAGGTGTTGTGCCAGGCATGTCGAAGGATCTGACCGCAAGCTCGTGTCTCCCGTTCGTCCCTTCCTGAGCCTAGCTCGTCCGTAGCCTTTGGAGCAACAAGCCAACCACTTCTGCAGCGAACTCCAGGAACAGGGTTCCCGTACTGCTTTCATAGTGACCGGAGTCGGAGCTGCCGACAGCGAGCATTCCCAAAGGACGCGAACCCGCCTCGATGTAGGCCAAAGCCACTGAGCCCACAGTGGCGGATCCAGGGAAAAGGAACTCAAAATCCTGCTCTCGCAGGGGCCCGCAGCCAGCGCTGCGTCGTCCGACTATCGGCGCTAGCCGCGCGCGACACTGGCTCTCTGCCAGGCGAAGTCGATGCGTTGAAGCGGGGCTGCGGGCGTCACCCAATTCGTTTTCAGAAAAGGCTTCTGTGAACAGAGTCAGGCTTGCGTACTCCAGATGGAACTGTCCTTTCAGTGCGGTCAGAACTGCCGCTTCGAGTTCACTCACCGTTGTTTTTGGGATCAAAGCCAACATCAGAGCACGCACATCGTTGAATAACTGTTCGTTGGTGCGTGCCGCCGCTCCAAGATCGCGAAGCTTGTGCCTCAGGTCGACATTTCGGTCTCGCAGTACAGAAACTTGTCGTTCGACCAGCGAGACAGCGTCTCCTGTAACGTGGGGCAGGCTCATGAGCGCCAGAAGATCGGGATTCTGTCTGAGAAAATCCGGGTTCTCGCTAAGGTAGTTTCGTACGTCGTCTTCGTTCACGTCGGGCCTTATAGGAGTGATGACTTCTGTTGTTGGGAGCTGAAAATAAGGTTTGAGTTCAGCAGGCAGCGAGCACTTCGAGCAATAAGAAGTGGTTGAGTACGTAAGCGGGTAGGTTGGAACTCAACGGACGCCCAACCCTTTTACGCGCTTTTGCTCGCGTGATCGTAGTCAGGCTCTGTGGCCCGCATTTTAAGCTCGTGGGTAACGTAATGCCGGTCAGGCTCACAGGCGCAGCGAGCCTTCAAAGCTTATCGCGGTGGGTCCGCGAAGCATTACAGCGTGATCGGGGCCGGGCCACTCAACGGCGAGCTTGCCACCCGGTAGTTCAACTGCGACCTCTTTATCGAGCCAGCCAAGTATCTGGCCATAGACAACAGCGGCGCAAGCACCTGATCCGCAGGCCAGCGTCTCACCCACACCCCGCTCAAACACCCGCAGTTTGATCCGATTGGGCCCGATAACTTGCATGAACCCCGCGTTAACGCGCTCCGGAAAGTCGGGGTGCGACTCAATCTTCTTTCCAAGACGTTCCAGATGGCCGTCGGCAAGCGACGCAACACGTAGCACGGCATGCGGATTTCCCATAGATAACGCGCCAATACTCAGCTTTTCTCCATCGACATCTAATTCGTACTGCTCGCATTGCTGATCGCGGCTCAGGGGGATCTTGTCCGGGTCAAACACCGGTTCACCCATATTTACCTCAACCTCTTGCTGATCGCACATCCGTAGTTGCATCAACCCCGAGATGGTTTCTACCGCGAGATTGCGTTTTTGCGTCAGTCGCCGGTGTCGAACAAATCTTGCGAAGCAGCGCGCGCCGTTGCCACACTGCCCCGCTTCGCTGCCGTCCGAGTTGAAGATTCGATAGGTGAAGTCAGTGTCCGGGCGCGACGGGGGTTCGGCGATCAGTACCTGATCGCAGCCGATACCGGTCCGACGATTGGCGATTCGGCTCACATCCTTTGGCCTGACTTTCAAGCGCTGACTCACGGCATCGAGCATCACAAAATCATTGCCGGCGCCGTGCATCTTGGTAAATTGGATGGCTGGACGATTTTTCGGCATGACTAGTTTGGTAGCCGGTGTTCGCCCGCAAACAGGCTCGTGACTGATTCCCGCTCTCTCACCAAAAAGTAGCGATCGCCATCGACCATCACCTCAGGCGGGCGCGGTCGGGTGTTGTAGTTTGATGCCATCACAAAGCCGTAAGCACCAGCATCAAAAACTGCAAGCCGATCTCCCGACTGAATGGCGAGCGAGCGGTCCTTTCCAAGAAAGTCCGCCGACTCACAGACCGGGCCGACAATATCCCAGTTCTTGGCAGCACTTGTCGCCGGCCCCAGCGGTTGAATGTTCAACCAGGCCTGATAGAGCGCCGGTCTCATCAGGTCGTTCATACCCGCATCGACCAGCGCAAAGTTCTTTTCCGGTGCTTCCTTCAGGTAAGTGACGGCAGTTAGCAGGATGCCTGCTGCTGCCGCGATTGAGCGACCTGGCTCGAAGATCAGGCTCAGATCGCGGTCGGCCACGCGTTCTCGTACGGCATTGAGGTAGGCATCTACCGACGGTGGGTTCTCATCGCGATATCGCACGCCAATACCGCCACCTAGATCGAGGTGATGGATGGGAATGCCTACATCTGCGAGCTTGTCCACGAGAGCAAGGAGCTGGTCGAGAGCTTCCAGCAGCGGCGCCATGTCTGTCAACTGCGATCCAATGTGGCAGTCCAAACCGACGATGGAGATGTTCGGCATCTCACGAGCGTTTGCGAGCAGAGCGAGAGTGCGCTCAATCGCTACGCCGAACTTGTTCTCCTTAAGGCCAGTCGAGATGTAGGGATGGGTCTGCGCGTCCACATCCGGATTTACTCGAACCGATACTGGCGCGCGGACATTAAGCTGCTTCGCCTGCTGATTGAGTATCTCGAGCTCTGCTTCAGATTCCAGATTGAAGCAGCGTATCCCGCACTCTAGCGCTCGGACCAGTTCATGCTGCTGCTTGACCACACCTGAGAAAACGACCTTTCCGGGATCTCCACCCGCGGCCAGAACACGTTCCAGTTCACCCACGGATACAATATCGAACCCCGCTCCTTGCCGGGCCAGGGTATCCAGAACCGCCAGATTGGAGTTTGCCTTCACGGCAAAACAAATCAGATGATCACAGCCCGCCAGCCCCGCCTGATAGGCTGCCAGGCCCCGCTCCAGCGCCGAGCGAGAGTAGACATAGCAAGGCGTTCCGAACTCTTCGGCCAGATCCGAACAGCGCACATCTTCAGCATAGAGGTGCTGATCACGGTACTCAAAGGCCACCCGGCTCGCCCCCCTCTGCCTCGGCTTCTTCCGAGGTTGAGCTTTTCGTCGATCCCGAGTCAGAGTCGACTGCTCCAGACTCCGGAACTCGCTCTTCCTCCATACGCTGCCCGGTCTGGGTTTCGGGTTGGGTAGGTGGCTGGTACAGCGCTCCGGTCTGACCACAGGCAGCCAATACACACGCCACACAAGCTATAGCAGCTGCGAGCATGGGCACGCTTGGGTACTTACCCCGTTTGTGCGGTTGATTCCTTGGTGTAAGGCTTCGATTCACGGTCTTCGAACTGTCAAGTAGGTCAGCGGTTGTTCTGATATTTGTTGGTAGTAGACGTCCAAATAATTTCTCAGGCTGCCAGGTCGCCCGCTAGCAAGAGTTTGTTAGCGCGATTTCGCTTTGGGCATGTGCTCGCAGCTAGGGAAATTCTCTTGAGCCAATGACAATCGACACCGACCGCCAAGCGGAACAGCTACGGTGACGGATCTCTATTCGCTACCCCCTTGGATTCCGTCCCAGCCGTAACCTGCGCAGAGTCTCGCTTCAGCTCCTCTGCCAATTCTTGCATCTCATCCTCTTGAGAAGCCAGCGCATCGGCCTGGCGCTGTAATTGGTAGTTGTCGAAGCTCTGCTCAATGGTCTTCATGCACTCCTCATACCGGGAATCAGGGAACTTCTGACATTCCAGAGCCTGATTGCCCTGGGCGGTTTCATAGATCTGTCGCTGGGTACACGCGCTCAGACCGGAAAACGCTGCCACTATCACCATTGAGAGAGCGAGGCCGTTGCACCGCTTTTCGACATTCGCCGGCGGTACCCTCAAGCAGCTCAACGTCTTAACGGCGTTCTGCAGACGCGCGGAGCCGCATGCTCGCCTTGCCTGCCCGCGCAGCTGACGGGCGACTGTAGCCCCGATGCCGCGGTTAGTCTGATGAACCAGAACTTGCATTTTTGGTCACTCGTTCAATCCGCTATGAACTCTTTCAGACGCCCGCCGCCTCAAACGCCGCTTCAAGTGTTGCGATCCAGGCGTCGCTGCAGAAATGTACGTGCGGCTTCGGCCGCTTCCCGCACCTGGGTCGGAGCCGTTCCGCCGATATGATCTCTGGAGGCTACAGAGCCCTCAACGCTCAAAACTGAGTACACGTCTTCCTCGATCTTCTCGGAAAAACTACGGAGTGTTTCCAGATCAAGATCCGGTAGATCAATGTTCCGCTGCACGCACGCTGCGACAGCTCGCCCCACGACTTCATGCGCATCACGGAAGGGTATCCCGCGTCGCACCAGATAATCTGCCAGGTCCGTAGCCGTCGAAAACCCGGATGCGGCCGCTGCGCGCATGGCATCCCGCTGCGCGCTGATGCTCGGCACCATATCGGCAAAGGCTCGGAGCGAATCCAGCACCGTGTCGATGGTGTCGAAGAGAGGCTCTTTGTCTTCCTGATTATCTTTATTGTAAGCCAGCGGCTGGCTCTTCATTAGGGTCAGAAGTGAAACAAGATGGCCATTCACCCGTCCGGTCTTGCCGCGGACAAGCTCGGGAACATCCGGGTTCTTTTTCTGCGGCATGATCGAAGACCCTGTGCAAAAGCGGTCGGGGAGCTGGACAAAAGAAAACTGTGCCGATGTCCACAGCACCAGCTCTTCGCTCATTCGTGACAGGTGCGTCATAAGCAACGCAGCGAACGCGCAGAACTCGACGGCAAAATCTCGATCTGAGACCGAATCCAAAGAGTTGAGGGTCGGGCCATAGAAATCCAGAGCTGAAGCTGTGTATTCCCGGTCGATGGGAAATGAGGTGCCCGCCAGTGCCGCGCTTCCCAGGGGGCAATAGTTGAGTCGCTCTCGGCAGTCGATAAGCCGACCATAGTCGCGTTCCAGCATCTCGTACCACGCAAGCAGGTGGTGCCCGAATGTCACTGGTTGTGCTGTCTGCAGATGAGTAAAACCCGGCATGATGGTGTCGGCATTTTTCAAGGCCAGGTCAACGACACCTGCCTGGAGACGCAGCAACTGTTCGCCTATCGCCTCTATCGACTCTCGGAGGTACAAACGGATATCGGTGGCAACCTGATCGTTGCGCGAACGTCCCGTATGCAGCTTCTTACCCGGATCTCCGATTAATTCTGTCAGCCGGGCCTCGATGTTCATGTGTACGTCTTCGCGCTCAATTGACCAGTTGAACGTACCATCGGCCAGCTCTTTGGCAACCATTGCCAGGCCGTCTTCGATGCTCGCAAGTTCCTTCTCGTCAAGCACACCGGTCTTCGCCAGCATCTTCGCGTGCGCCAGCGAGCCTGCGATGTCGCACTGTGCCATGCGCCGGTCAAATCCTACCGATGCAGTAAATCGCTGAACGAACTCGTCCGTGGCTTCGCTGAACCGCCCACCCCACAGGCTGTTGTTCTGTATTGAATCCTTAGAAGTGTTTGCGTCGGTCATCGGGATTTGTAAGTGGTCATAGAGATTTGTAAGCGATCATCGAGATGTGTAAGTGCTCATCGGGATATGTAAGTGCTCATCGGGATGTGTAAGTGCTTATCGGGATGTATAAGTGCTTATCGGGATGTATAAGTGCTCATCGGGATGTATAAGTGCTCATCGGGATGTATAAGTCGTCATCGAGGGATGCTATTCGAACATCGACAAATACAACCGGTTGCTCCCGCCTCGGGCGCTGGTCGCTCATGACACAGCGCGTGTAGTCGCAGTATATCAGCCAGCGGCACTGAGAATGTTCGCGACAATGCTTCCTGCTGAATTACCATTGAGCGCCCAATCTTCGACACGGCCATCGGAGTCAAAAATGCCGGGCTCGGAATCTGCAACGTTGCGACGCGGAAAAGACTTTTTCATCCCCGATCTTTGCGCGGCGCCTTCGGTATTCTTCGCAGTGATACTCGCGGAGCTGGTCGTGCTACTGCACGTACTCGCCCTCGCACCGCTGCGGGAGTTTGACTGGCAGTCTATGGCCTTCGGGTCGCTTTTCGTACAGTGGATCACTTTGCTGTGCCTTGCACTGATTTGCCGAATACGTGGAGCACTGAGCGAGCAATCGCCGCTGGCCGCGACCCTGTACTGCCTGGCAACAGTAGCGGCCGTCACGATTTGTACGAGCATTGTTCTCATGGGGTTTGCCACGCCCGATCCTTTCCAGATCGCCGGCAACGGTATCCTGCTGGATCTGACTGTTCGCAATACAATTCTGGCTCTGCTTATTGCCGCAATCGTTTTACGTTATGCCTACCTTCAGCAGCGGGTGGCGATACAGCAGCGCAGCGAACTGCAGCTGCGTCTCGATGCGCTGCAGGCACGAATTCGACCTCACTTTCTGTTCAATACACTCAATAGCATCGCCAGCCTTATTGCCGTTCAACCTGATCGCGCTGAGCAGGCGATTGAGGATGTTTCCGAGCTTTTTCGTGCGGCGCTAAAGGGAGATCGGCAAGGCGCGACGCTTGGTGATGAGCTGCGGTTGTGTGAACTCTACCTCGCGATAGAAGAGCTGCGGCTCGAATCCCGTCTCAAAGTCAACTGGGACGTCGACGCCGAGCTGTCCCAAGAGCCTCTACCCGCGCTGCTCCTGCAACCGCTCGTCGAGAATGCCGTTTACCACGGCATTGCGCAGATTCCTTCCGGCGGTACCGTTACTATCTCTGCTCGCCAATCCGGTGAAAAAATGCTCTTGCGCATCGAAAACCCCACTCCCGAGATCAAGCACCATGTCGAAGGCAAGGGACATCAGATGGCGCTTGAAAATGTGCGCCAGAGAATAGCCGGTGAGTACGGCGTCGACGGTTCTCTGATCCTGACCAGCAGCGATCAGCACTTTGTCGTAGAAGCGTATTTGCCCCGACGCGGGAAAAACGATCTGTCGTGAAGATTCTGATCGTCGATGATGAAAATCTTGCTCGTCAGCGCCTGATCCGCCTGCTCACAAAGATTGAGCCCGAGGCCGAATTGCGCGAAGCGGAGAACGGAAGCAACGCGTTATCGATGCTCGAGGACTACGCTGCTGATGTTGTACTGCTCGATATCCGCATGCCGGTCATGGATGGCGTGGCGGTGGCTGCGAGGCTTATGGCGCAGCGAAATCCGCCGGCCGTAATTTTCTGCACTGCTTATGATGAGTACGCATTGCAGGCATTACAGCAGCAGGCGACAGGTTATCTGCTTAAACCGGTGCGGGAGAATGAGCTGGCCAGGGCTTTACGAGGAGCGGCACGGCTCAATCGCGTCCAGTTGGACGCGCTGGTACAGGTAAACGACGATTCAGCGCCGGAGGTCGCGCGCACGGTCCGGCCTGAATCCGCTGAAGGTTTCAGTAGCCGAAAACCTGCCGACGATGCTCCGAACCTGCTTGTCAGTGCCGGCCATACAAGTGTCCAGACGCTCGAGCTGGATCAGGTGAGATGCCTATTGGCCGAAGATAAATACGTGCGGGCCTGTGCGCCAGACGCGCAATTGCTGCTGAGCAACTCCCTCAAGGAGCTCGAAGACTTGCATGCTCCGCGCTTTGTGCGAGTCCATCGAAACGCCCTGGTGGCACTCGCGCATGTCCGTAGCCTTTCGCGCCGGTCTGGTTCATGGTGCGTGGAACTCGAGGGGGTAAGTATGACGCCCACGGTGAGTCGCAGGCACTTGGCCTCTGTGAAAAGTGCGATCAAGACCCGAGTTAGAATTTCCGGCCCTGAAGCCGAGTGATACTATCTGATTTTCATTTTCGCTTGATTTTCTGATGACCGCCGACGTTGTAATCGCCACTCGTGAGAGTCCCCTTGCCCTGTGGCAGGCTCATTTTGTTCGTGACGCGTTAAAGAACGCCAACCCCGGTTTGAATGTCGAACTTCTCGGCATGACCAGTCGAGGCGATCAGATCCTTGAAGTACCCCTGGCCAAAGTTGGGGGTAAGGGACTTTTCGTGAAGGAGCTCGAGACAGCTCTTCTGGATGGCCGCGCCGATCTGGCAGTGCACTCGATGAAAGATGTGCCGATGGAGTTTCCCGAAGGTCTTGGTCTGGGTGTCATTTGTGAGCGTGAGGAGCCCGCCGATGCGTTTGTGAGCAATCGCTACGCCAGTCTAGAGGAGTTGCCCAGTGGAGCGATTGTCGGCACGTCGAGCCTGCGTCGGGAGTGCCAGCTGCGTGAGCGGCGCGGCGATCTCGAGATTCGGTTCTTGCGAGGTAACGTGAATACCCGACTGCGTAAACTGGATGACGGCGAGTACGACGCCATAATTCTGGCCTGCGCAGGTTTGGTTCGCCTGGGATTCGAAGAACGAATCCGCGCGCGTATTCCCGTTGAAGTCAGTCTGCCAGCAGGTGGACAAGGCGCTGTGGGCATTGAGCTGCGCAGCAATGATGATAAGACGCAGGCGCTGATACAGCCGCTGCATGATGCGGCTACCGCAGAGCGGGTTTTAGCTGAACGGGCACTAAATCGACGTCTGCAGGGCGGCTGCGAAGTTCCGATTGCCGCTTACGCGGTACGCGATGGAGAGGATCTCTGGCTTCGGGGCCTTGTAGGAAGTCCCGATGGTAAGAACACGCTGCGAGCGCAGGCGCGCGGTAATCCCCGAGATCCCGAGGCTCTGGGAATCGAAGTTGCGGACGCCTTGCTGGAGGCTGGCGCGGGCGAGATTCTGGCTGAGGTTTATGGCCGATGAATGGCGGGTCGTAGTCACGCGACCTGAGCGGCAGGCGGGGCGACTGGTGAGCGATCTCTCCACGTGCGGCTTCAAGACTCTGACTTTGCCGCTACTCAAGATTGAGCCAATTCGTCCCCTGGCACCGGCAGATCGGCAGTGCGTGATCGATCTGGATCAGTTCGCGCACGTCGTTTTTGTCAGTGCGAATGCGGTCGAAGAGGGACTAGACGTTATCTCTGACTACTGGCCCCAGTATCCAATTGGCCCATCTTTCTGGGCGGTCGGAGAAGCCACCGCCCAGTCGCTGATGCGGCATGGAATAGAAGCCCAGCGACCTGATAGCGACATGAGTAGTGAAGGGCTACTGAAAATGCCAGGGCTCAACCAGGTCGCCAGCGAAAAGATCCTGATCGTAAAGGGAGAGGGAGGGCGCGGACTGTTGGCTGATGAGTTGACGCGCAGAGGCGCCACGGTGCACTTGCTGCATTGCTATCGGCGTGCCCCGGAAATACACGATGCACAGCACTGGATCCGTGTATTAGAAGAGCCAAAGCCGACCTTGATTCTGGTTAGTAGCGGCGAGGGGTTGGGGCTACTAACGCGTTTGCTTCAACCGGAGGAACACACTAACTTAGCGAAGCACACGGTGGTTGCGCCCTCACAGCGTGTGGCTTACCAGGCGCAGACTCTAGGCTGGCAATCGGTACAGCTTGCGGACAACGCAGCCGATGCCACAATGGTGATAGCCGCTGAGGGCTGGCGCAGTTCATATCCCAGAGGAACCAATCATTGAGTAATGAGCAAAAGGGCCAGGGTCGAGGAGGCCCCTCCGATGCGGGAAAGCCGCCTAAAACCCAAACCGGCTCAGCGAAGGCTGGGGATTCGTCAGCGCCCACCAGCTCAGCCAGGACCAGCGGGGCCGACAAGGCGCTAAAGGCCCAGACGGCGGGAGACCCGGGGGATCTCGCAACCGGCGCTCCGGCAACGGGCAATGCCAGCTCCAAGACCGGCTCCAAGACCAGTGCCAAGGATGGTGGCAAGGAGTCGGCACGCCAGTCGACACCTGGAGCCAAGACAGAATCACGGTCAAAGGCTAATTCAGATGAACGATCGTCAGATGAGCAGAAAAAAACAGCGTCAGGTGCGAGTGCAACGTCTACTACGGCAAAACCACCTTTAACTGGCGGGCAGCCCAAGGCGCAATCGTCCAGTGACGCATCTGAGAAAAAACCTGAGAGTAAGTCCGCGGATAAGTCCGAGAGTACTTCCGGGGGTAAATCCGGGGGTGAGTCCGGGGGTGAGTCCGATAAAGAACCGCTGAAGTCTTCGAGCACGGAGCCGGAGAAGCCGCCAGCCGCACCCCCGCCCGCTCCCCCGTCAACACCGCCCCCTGCACCTACACAAGTTGATAACCAGGGGCAGCCCAAGACTGGGTCTAACGCCACACCCATAGCCTGGCTTGCACTGCTGCTAGTGATTCTGCTCGCATTCTTCGCCTTTAATTCACTGATGGACGTGCAGCGAAGGGAAGGAGAGATACTGCAACGTGTCCAGGGGCTCGAAGCAGTGTCAGGACAGGACGATACGACCTTTGACCAGATGCGTGACAATCTGACGCGTCAGATTGAGCTTGAACTTGAAGGAGTCAAGTCGCTTGCCGAGCGCTCAGCCGAGGATCAGGCGAGAGATATCAGTCGTCTCGAACGCTTGATCGATGCCTCAGCAACCTCTGTGCTCCAGGAGACCCGAAATCAACTGGCCGAAGTACAGAGAGCGCAGCGAGAACAGCAACAACGTTTAAGCGAACTTGGCACCGAAGATCGGGAGAGCTGGTTACTCGCTGAGGCCCAGTATCTGCTGCGGCTCGCCAACCAACGCCTGATTATGACTGGCGATACCGAATCGGCTGAGGCCCTGCTGCGCAGTGCCGATAGCATCATGCGAGAGCTGGACGACTCGGGTCTGATGGCCCTTCGGGCGGCCATCGCCTCCGATACTGCGGCGGTACGCGCCGTTCCCAAGCTTGATATCCAGGGGCTGTATCTGCGACTAGATGCACTGATTCGGCAAACCGACGCACTGGTATTGTTTAATCTGCCGGAGCGCGTATCGGAAGCGCCTCCCGAGCCTGCAGAAGACTGGAAAGACAGGGTTACACAAGGCTACGAGCTGGCTTTAAAGAAACTGTCCGAGTACATCGTGGTCAGTCGGCGTGACGCTCCGATCGAGGCGCTGATGGATCCGCAATATGAGGGACTCGTTCGCCAGAATATGCGCATGCTTCTGGAACAGGCCCAGGTTGCGATGATGTCGGGTAATGAGCTGCTGTATCGCCAGAGCCTGGAGCGAGCTCAGGGCTGGGTGAATCAGTTCTTCAAATCCGATGAGCAGGCAGCGGTGGCTATGAATGAGGAACTCACGCGCCTGCGCGACGAACGAGTGTCCGTTACGCTGCCTGACGTAAGCGCGTCTCTTAGTGCGATCGATGATGTAATGCGATCGCGCATGACCGAGCGGAATTAACCATGGGTGGCTTATTTCTGGTCGCTCTTATCGCGCTGCTGGCCGGGGTTGGCATCGTTGCGCTAATCGAAACCGAACCGGGGTATCTGCTCATTGCCTACGGCGGTTACACCGTAGAGACAAGTTTCTGGGTTGGGATCGTGATGATCTCAACCATCGTTTTTACACTGTACTTTACGCTGCGTCTGCTGGCTCGCCTGATCAGCAGCCCTTCTAGCGTTTTGAACTGGGCAAACGTCCGCCGTGGTCATCAGTCGGCGCGCCTAACCAGCCGCGGCATGATCAACTTCGTTGAGGGCAACTGGTCCCGGGCTCGCAGACAGCTGTTGCGCGGTGCGCGCTACAGTGAGTCGCCGCTCGTCAACTATATTATGGCGGCGCAGGCCAGCAATCGCCTGCACGAGCCGGAGGCGATGCGACGCTATCTGGTTCAGGCTGCTGAGAGTGATCCGCAAGCGGGAATCGCAGTTGAGCTCACTCAGGCCGAGATGCAGCTGCAGGCCAGGCGCTACAAGGATGCACTGGTCACCTTGAACTCCGCGCGAGAAAACGCAGGCAAACACCCCTACGTTTTGCACTTACTGTGTCAGGCTTATGATGGGCTGGGCGATCTGGATGCGTTGCTGGCTCTGCTGCCTGATTTACGCAAACATCGCGTGTTGGGAGCTATTGAACTCGATGAGTTAGAGGCCCGCATTCACCGCGACCTGCTTGAGAAGGCGGCGGTGCGTGGGGACTACGCCGAAGTCCGCGCCACCTGGAAGCGTTATCCCGCGCGTTTGCGCGAAGACGAATCGGTCTTGCTCAGCTACCTGGAAGCTGTACTTGCCTGTGATGAAACCGCACTCGTCGAGAAGGAAATTGTCAGGCGCCTTAAGAAGCACTGGCAACCTTCTCTCGTCCACCTGTACGGACGCGTACCGCGGAAAAGTGCGCAGAAGCAACTTAACGTGGCCGAGTCCTGGCTTAAGAAGCATTCCGATGACGCTGAGCTCTACCTTTGCCTCGGACGTCTTTCCATGGTTGAACGTCAGTGGAGCAAAGCGCGGCAATACCTTGAAAAAAGCTATGGCCTCGCAGCGCGGGAAGAAGTGTGCCTTGAGCTCGGACGACTTTTGACTGCTGTCGGCGAGCACAGTGCTGCAGCGTCGGCGTTTCGGGCTGGTGCGGAGTTACGTAGCGATCCCCTACCTGCGTTGCCGCAGCCGGACGACGTAATTCCAGAGAGTCGTCGGCTGGCTCAGCAAACCAATGGTAACAACGACGAGGGAGATGCGGACACCACGGTAGAAACACAAAACGAAAAGGCGACCGCCTCCACCTAGGCACTCTGGACTTGTTCAGAGGCTCCCTACCCACAAACTATAGTCCGTTCTGCTAACGGACCTTAGAAAGTTAGTGTCACTCGTGCACCACCTGCGTCACTCTGCCCGGCCGTGGCGAGACCGCCGTGTGCCAACATAATCTGACGTGTGAGAGCCAGCCCTACACCCGAGCCTTCCTTTTTTGTCGTAAAAAATGGTACGAAGATCTTGTTGGCAATGTCTTCTTTGATACCCGGGCCGTTGTCGCTGACCTCTATGTTGATGTGCCCCCTGGGATTTAAGAATGCACGCAGCCAGACCCGGGGCGAGCGTTCCTCTCGTACGGCCTGCTCCGCATTTTTCAGCAGGTTGAGCAAAGTCTGCTCCAGCATCTGAGCATCGGCTTCGAGCCCCAGTGATGTTGGCGCGACTTCCACGGTCCAATCGATACCAGCCGTAGCCCAGTCATCCACCCGGAGCTGTACGATGCGGTCAAACAACTCTTTCACCCTGAGCCACTCTCGCTTTGGTGGAGGAAGTCGCGTCAGCTGTCGGTAACTCTGCACGAAGCTCATGAGACCGTCGGAACGGCGAGCCACAGTGTCCACTGCACTTTTAACATCGTCTAAGTCGTCTAGCACATCTGGATAGGCATCCGCTTTCTCGCGCGTATCCCGTGTGATTTCACTGGCGGTTTTTGCGAGCGATGAAATCGGCGTTATGCTGTTCATGATTTCGTGCGTTAGCACCCGCACAAGATCCTGCCATGCCTGTAGCTGCGCCCCGTCCAGTTCACTCTGGATATTCTGTAGGCTGATTAATCGCTCCACGCGATTGCCTATCGCGATCTCGGTTGCTGCCACCGTGAACCGCTGCTCTGCCTCGTCTGCCCTAAAAACGGCGAGGCGCCTGTCACCAGGTGCTACCGCAGAAACCTGTGATTTGAAATCGTTCCCGAAACTCGACAGATCTGCCAGGCGTTCGATGCGCGCGCTTCCGAACAGGCGGCGCGCTGCGTTATTGTGCAGTGTGATTTTCTCGTCCTGGTTCAATGACAGCAGTGGAACGGGCACATGTTCCATCAGCGCCTTCAGGTATCTGAGGGATTCTTCCTGGTCGTTCCGGAGAATCTGAAAGCGGCGAACGATTTCTGTGAAAACCTCACCAAGTTCCTCAAAGCCCGATCCGGCCTGGGGCATCTGAAAGCGCTGCCCAAAATCTGCGTAGCGTATCGAATCCAGGAACCGAGTCAGCTCACGATTGGTGCGTCCGAGTCGGCGAACAATGTCACTCAAAAGCAATGCCGCGAGGATCCCAAGCAGCAGGCTGATGACCGCGTAGCCGGTGGCGAGCAGGGTGTAAACCAGAGCGCCTATAACCGCAGCGAGCGCCATCACCCGGATTGTCAGGCGCAGGGCAAAATTCTTAAGCGTCATCGCCCACACCTGACATCAGGCTGCCGAGACCCTTGTCCAGCAGCAGTCGGCGGGCTAGCGGTGACCTACAAGCCATGCTTCTCCATCCGCCGGTACAGGGCTGCCCGCGTTAGTCCGAGCTCTTTTGAAGCATGACTTATGTTGTAGCGATGTTGCTTCAGGGCTTTCTCAATAGTTTGTTTTTCTATGCGTTCAAGGTTCAGAGTGTCGCGTGATTCCGTAGCGGACTCCCGCACTGCGGAGAACTCATGCTTCGCTGCCAATTGAAGGTCCCACGCCTCATAACTGTCCTGCTGGGCAAGAATGACCGCACGCTCCACGGCGTGGCGAAGCGATCGGACGTTCCCGGGCCAGGGATCGGTGCGCAGAGCGTGCAGAGCTTCATCGGAGAATTCGAGCAGCGGCTTTTTGTACTTGTGCGCGTAAACCCGCGAGAAGTGTTTGGCGATCGCAATGATGTCGTCACCTCGTTCGCGCAGGGGCGGCAGTGTAAGCTCGACCGTATTCAGACGAAAAAGCAGGTCCTGACGAAAGCGAGATTCGTCCGCCAGTTCCTCGCGGGGCACGTTGGTGGCTGCCAGTACTCTTACGTCGATCGGATTGGCGTGGTTGCTACCAACGGGCATAACCTCTCGCTGTTCTAAAACTGTAAGCAGCTTCGCTTGCAGGCTGAGCGGAATGTTGCCGATTTCATCAAGGAACAGCGTACCTCCATTAGCCGCCTCAAGCCGGCCGACCCGGTCTGCGCTCGCGCCCGTGAAGGCGCCTTTACGGTGTCCGAACAGTTCCGACTCAAATAGAGTTTCAGACACCGAACCCATATCCACCGCCATAAACACCTGCTCTGATCGCACACTTTGCTGGTGGATCAGGCGAGCAACGAGCTCTTTGCCGGTGCCGTTTTCGCCCATGATCAAAATGTTCGCATCGGTAGGAGCCGAACGCTCTATGAGTGACAACAACTCGCGCATCGGCGGGCTGTCGCCCATCAGGTGCTGCTCGCCCGACCCGCTGGCGGACGCAAGCGCGCGGTTTCGTCGCTTGAGCGTCGCCGTTTCTGCGCGGCTCGTGCGGAGCTTGACAGCCGCAGAGAGGGTGGCCACCACCTTTTCGTTTTGCCAGGGCTTGGCAACAAAGTCTGTGGCACCCAGTTTCATGGCCTCTACCGCGAGGTTCAGGCTGCCGTGGGCGGTGATCATGACGACAACCGCGTCCGGGTCAATCTCGAGGACGCGACGCAGCCAGAAAAATCCCTGCTCGCCACTGCTGTCACCTGGAGAGAAGTTCATGTCCAACAGGATCGCGTCGAAACTGTGTGACGCCAATAAGGTGGGTATTTGAGCCGGATCCTGACAAGTCAGGATCTGGCTGAAGGTACGTTTGAGCAGCAGCCTCCCCGCCGTGAGAATGTCCTCATCGTCGTCGACAATCAGAATGGTTTTGGATTCAGCGTTCAAGTTGGCCGGCCAGCTTCATCGTTTGACTAGGGGTTCTCTGTTTCGAAGGTCGCCTGCTTGCAGGCAAGTGCCTCATCGTCCCGATTGTTGTCTCAATTATCTTCCCGGCATCGCCGCGCGACACCATTGCGATGAATCGGAGCGGGAAAATCTAGTGTTCATAATCGTACAGTGAGTGTTCGAATTCGTACACATCGATGTAAGAATACAACGCCATTTTGTGCTAACGGATTGAAAATCAATGAGTTAAGAGATTGGCCTGACCTTTGCAAACTAGGTGTTATCGGCAAGAAGAACGTCAAACAGCGAGCACGTTTGCATGGGTACCGTCAGCAAAATGGAAGCAGCCATGGACAGACCGATCAGCAGGGAAGCAAGCGGTGTGGGAATGGACCGACGGATAGCGAAAAGGTCGCGGTTCCCCGTTTGGCTGCTCTGCGGTGTTGGCTTGTGTCTGGTGGCGGTCGCCATCGCGTTCACCGTGCCGCTGGGCGGCGGGCGAAGTCTCACAGTCTCAGGCAATCGAATTCTGGTCTCTACCGTTGAAGCAGGTGTATTTGAGGACACGATTCCAGTTCGCGCCCGCGTCGCTCCCCTCAAGTCGGTTTATCTGGACGCGGTTCAGGGTGGCCGTGTTGAAGAGATCCTCGTTGAGGACGGTGCGTTTGTAAATGCTGGCGACATTGTCGTTCGCCTTTCGAACTCCGATCTTCAGCTCAGCGTGATGAGCACCGAGTCGCGCGTGATGGAACAGCTCAACAACATGCGCGATCAGGAGCTCCGGCTGGAGCAAAATCGATTGGGACACAAGCGCACCCTTGTCGATGTGGATTATCAGATCCGACGTTTAACGAGAGAAATCAAACGCCAGGATGAACTTCTGGCCCGCGGACTTGCTGCGCAGGGCAACTACGAAGATCTGGTTGACCAGCTCGACTACAACAGATCCTTGCGCGAGGTCACCGTTGAAAGTCAGGCTTCCGATGAAAAGCTGATGGTGTCGCAGCTCGCGTTTTTCCGCGAGAAGAATGCGGCGATGGAGGAAAATCTCCGCTTCGCCCGCGACAGCCTGGAGGAGTTGCAAGTCCGCGCTCCGGTCAGCGGCAAGCTTTCTGGTTTTGATATGCAGATAGGGCAGAACGTGAGCCGAGGTGACCGCATTGGCCAGGTCGACGACGCACAGGCGTTCAAACTGGTCGCGTTCATCGATGAGTTCTATCTGGGCCGGACAGACCTCGACCAGGTGGTCACTTATGAGTCCTCCGGCGTCGAGCAGCAGCTGCGGATCTCGAAGATATACCCGAACGTCGAGAACGGTCAGTTCGAAATCGATATGCAGTTCCTGGGTAACGGCCGCCGCGATCTGCGCCGGGGTCAGACCATTCAAGCCAAACTCACCCTGGGTGATGCCAGTGAGGCTCTGCTGATTCCCAATGGGTCATTCTTCCAGGATACCGGCGGTAAATGGATCTTTGTGGTGAGCCCCGACGGCAGCAGCGCGGTTCGACGGGACGTTCGCCTTGGTCGGCGCAATACAAGATTTATCGAGGTAATCGAAGGTCTCGAAGCCGGAGAGCGCGTAATCACATCGCCGTACAGCGGATTCCGGGACATGGACCGCCTGAATTTGAACGACACGGCAAACATCTGAAGTATCAACCAGCAACGAGGACCCAGTCATGCTGAGCCTTAACAACTTATCGAAGTTCTACCGCACGGACGAAGTCGAAACCGTGGCCCTCAATGCCGTCAATATTGCCATCGATCAGGGTGAGTTCGTCGCAGTGATGGGCCCATCAGGCTGTGGAAAGTCCACCCTGCTAAACGTTATTGGCATGCTGGATCGACCGAGCGAGGGCGAATATCTGTTTATGGGCGAGAACGTGGCAGGTTACGGCGAGAGTAAGCTAAGCGATATCCGCAAGCGCAACATTGGATTCATTTTTCAGAACTTCAATCTCATCGACGAACTCAGTGTTGAGGAGAACATCGAACTTGCGCTGCTCTATCACTCGATGCCCAGCCGCGAACGCAAGACGCGAGTCGCCGAGGTGATGGACAGAGTCGGAATTGCGCATCGCGCCAAGCACCGACCGAGCCAGCTTTCCGGTGGACAGCAGCAGCGGGTTGCCGTCGCGCGCGCGGTGGTAGGCAAGCAGTCGCTCATTCTCGCTGATGAACCGACCGGAAATCTCGACAGCGTCCACGGCCAGGAAGTCATGGAGATGCTCCAGGGTCTCAATGAGGAAGGTACGACCATCATTATGGTGACTCATTCGGCGACCCACGCAGACTACGCCCGACGCACCATCAACCTGTTTGATGGTCATGTTGTCACCCAGAGCAAGCGCGCCGCCTGACTTTCAGATCGCGAGGAGCCCCACATGTTTGCGAATTACATCAAACTGGCATTGCGAAACATCGCAAAGCACCGCCTCTACGCTTTTATCAATGTCACCGGGTTGGCAATCGGGCTCGCCGTCTTTCTATTGGGGATGATCCTGGCGGCGTATGAGCGCGATCATGACAGCATGTTCAGTCAGCGCGATCATATCTACAGCGTTGGCAGCGTGTTCGCCGAGGGTGCTGACATCGGCGTCCTGGAAACCGATTCCACTTACTCGGCCGTGGGACCGCTGCTCGAAATCGACATCGACGAGCTGGAGGCCGTGGCGCGCACGATAGGCCGGGAATATCTGGTGACTGTCGGGCGTACAAACGACAGCTACTACCACAAGATTACGTTTGCAGACCCGGAGCTCACAGAGATATTCAATTTTGCTTATCTCTACGGAGACGCTTCGGCTCTCTCTGATCCCAGAGGTGTCATACTCAGCGAATC
>JBCCPL010000052.1:0-22113 GCA_039111155.1 Pseudomonadota bacterium
GTAGTAGTGAACTCCGGCCATGTTGCGACCGATCGAAATGTTGGCTGCCAGCTTGTTGAGTTCGCCTTCTAGCGTGAGCGGGCAATCCAGTTCGGCGAACTTCAGCTCCTTGCCGGTGCTGACGGCGTGGTAGGCCCCATAGCTGATGTGATAGCCGCAGCTCTCCAGCGTGGCGATCTGGTCCTTACCGTAGAAGCCTGCGCGTACGTCGTCGCCTTTTTTGGCTCGCGCAAATAGTGCAGACGTATCGAAGTAAGCCTTGAGGATCGTGACGCACGCTCCTGCAACTGTGGCGTGCCCTGCGCCGTAGGTGGGATGCATCGGCGATCCCTCCTGAAAGGCCATTGGCAGTAGGGCCGTCAGGGCGCTGACCGCATCATTATTGTGGGTCCGCACCGCCTCGATCGTGGGGGCTAACGCATCGCGCATTTTGGTGAACGCGCCGCACGTCGAAGGATGTTCCTTGTCGATGTGCTCAGCTGCCTCCATGCGTCCGGCCAGTGCTTCGGGTCGCAGGCGCAAGTGGACGTTGAACTTTTGATAACGCACGGCCTTAAGTGCTCTCGTCGCTACTTCTGTGACCAGGCTGAGGATGTGTGGCCCACCAAAGAGTGCAAAACCGCCGGCGTTCAACGGAACATGAGTGTTGTTCATTGGGTCGATCATTATCCCGTCGCTATCTCGACCAGACAGCAGTTCAAACCCAGGGTCGTAGGGCGTTCCATTCGCCAGCAGGATCAGGCAACCGGTCAGGTAGGCCTGGTACAGCGCGTCGATGTGCACATAGGTCGCCATATCCCGGGGCGTGTAGATAAACCGGTGATGGCCCGAGGAGATGTCCTGGCCAAGTCCCGTGCTCACGCAGGGGTCCGAAGACCCGCGCACTTCAAAGCCGTTTTGCACAGCGAGCCAGTCATCCCAGATCATCATGTAGTCATCGCCTTCGGCTGCAGCGGGTACGCGCTGATCGATCTTCTGCGCGCCGTAGCCCACGATGCCGTCCGACGGATCTCCGACCGTCCCGATCAGCATAAGTTGGCTTACGTAGGGACCCGCTGCTGCCCCGGGCGCTGATCCGCGAAATGCCGTTTGCTTGGTGATGACGCCGCCCTCATTGGTGCGCGCCCGACCTTCGCTCCCGTCGATGGGGTAAGGCAGTGCGTTCAGACGATCAACGGAATCATCGAGCAGCGCGCTTCCCGTCCCGCCGCCTGCATCCCAATTGAAGAACGGCAGGTCTCGAAGCAGAGCCAGCTCGTAGACTTCGGCCATCTCGTAGTTCAACTCGTCCGAACAGAGAGCGGGCGCCGGAGGCATGGTGACCGCCTGCGGGTCGGGCCCCTGCAGGTCGTGGACCATTCCTGCGGTGGGGGCTTCCCAAAGCCGCCGGTCGAAGTCCTCGCTGCGCGGCACGGGTACGCGCGTCGTAAATGGCGCGATGTAGCCGTTGTCTATGGCACTGCGGTACTCCTTGAAGTGCGCCGCGTACTTTACAAGACCAGTTTTCTCATCGTGTTCCAGGCCTTTCGTAAAGCTCATCGGGTAGCAGGCGGACGCGTAGCGTGTTTCGTCGGCGTTCGCCACGTGTTCCGGGTGTTCGCGGTGACGTGCTTTTTCCGCAGCCTCTGTGCGGAAGTGGTAGGTGAGTTGTTCGCGATCGTTTGCCATTTCTTCATGCTCCGGTTTTGGGGACTTGCAAAACTAAGCATTGCTCACCGCAATCCGAATTCAACAAAGTCGCCCAGTTTTCAGGGGTTTTGAGAAAAAAGTGAACACTGGTTCGCAAACAGCCGCGATTCTGCTGTCGGTTGCATCACAAAATGGAACTCAAAATCTAAAGAAATTCGGGCTGTGACCGATGAGACTGCGCCCAACGCCGGTCTCGCCACTGATTTTGTAGGCGCATCGATGTCGATTGAGTCACGGTTTTGGTGACAGTTACCGCAATGGAATCTCGAGGTTCATTCAGAAAGCTGTTGTTCGCGGCGTCTTAAGAACGTTGCAGCAATGCCGACAACCTAGTCATTCGCCAGAAATATCTGACCACGCGGCTTCCTTGTGCCGACGTTTCGATGAGATCAAGTCGATGCGTAGCCTGCGAACCGCTCCGCTATGAGGTGTGCCCGGTGCCACGCGCAAACTTTCCAGCGACATCCATTGCACGACGCTCGTCGCCACGTATTGCGTCACCTCTGCGCTATCTCGTCGCTCCACTTAAGGCACCGATTCTATGGATCGCCGTTGTTTTGCGAGCGGCGATGAACCTGTGGCGAGCACTGGGCCCTCGGTGGCTGCGTGTACTGCTGATCGCGAGCGCGCTGGGTGTAGTTGGGTTTCAGCAACTCGATCACTTCCTCAAACCAAATCTCACATTGGAAACTGTTCATACCGTGCGCTACCTCAATAAAGGTTGGAGCGACGAAGATCGCGAGCGCTATTACCGAACCCCACAAGGTACGGAGCTGCTCGGATTGCCCTATGCATGGATGAGTAATCTGGAGCTGCCGCTCAGTGAACAGAGACTTGCCAGCGCGGATGCGATGCGGGGCTGGGGCTTTATCGTCGATCCTGGTCAGAGTCCGACCGTACTTAACCCGGGCAACCTGCCAATCGGAATGACAAAGCATCAGGATCGCAACGGGGGTGCTGATAGGCTGGATCTGACCTGTGCTGTATGTCACACCGGAGAGCTTCATTACAACGGCTATGCGCTGCGCGTCGATGGTGGCCAGGCGGTTCAGAGCCTGGCGACGGCAACTCGCGGCGAGTTCATTACTACTCTTGGCGCCTCAGTCCTGGAGACCTACATCAATCCCAGTAAGTGGGAGCGCTTTGCGGATCGCACCGTGGGCTTCGATCCAAACGCCAGGAAGGAGCTAAGGGCAGACGTGTGGGACTTCTTAGGGGGCATGAAAGCATTCACTGATGGTGTTGGCGCGCCGGAATGGAACCCGGTTACCGAGGGGCGTGGTCGCACTGACGCTGTCGGACGCATCGCCAATGTGGTGTTCGGCTGGAACTTGAAGGAGCCGGCCAACTACCGCGAGGCGAATGCCCCCGTGAGCTATCCCTTCTTGTGGGATATCTGGCGATTCGACTGGGTTCAGTACACCGGTTTTACGAATCAGGCAATGGCTCGCAACGTTGGGGAATCCCTGGGTGTTCTGGCCCCCATAGATCTTGTGGACGATAACGGCACGGTGCTCCCTGCGGCGCAGTTTGGCCAGAGTACGATCAATATCCACGGTATGCGCTGCATCGAAACGGTGCTTCGCAAGCTCGAGCCCCCGCGCTGGCCCGAAGATGTACTTGGCAATATTGAAATCAGCAGCGCTCGCCGCGGAAAAGACCTGTTCGCCAATCAGTGTGCGTTTTGCCATGGGCCACATCCATCAGCGTCCTACCAATGGCCCGTGGCCAATGAGCAGAGTCCGAAGATTGCGGGACAGGTATCTGTTAACCCGAGCTGGGACGACGCCGGCGAAGTCACTCGCGTGGGCACGCAGGAGTTTCGCGACGACTGGCGCGAGATAGTCTGGTCACTGCCCTGGATCAGTACCGATGTCATCGGAACGGACTCCACCGCTGCCGACAACTATGTCGACAATCGGTACGACGGAAGCGCGCTGGCGCCCGGCTCGGAGCCGGTGAATGCAGGCGATGGCTTGCAACTATTGCTGAATCGGCTGGTGCCGCTGCTGTATGAGCGCAGCGGCGTGAGCACTGATGAAGTCGCCGACTACGACGGCCTGAATGTCCCTTTTCGTATCAGCAACCGCCGGGCATACACCTCACGACCGCTGCACGGTGTCTGGGCGACGCCACCTTTTCTGCACAACGGCTCCGTACCAACCATCTACGATCTGTTGTCACCGCTGCGGGCGCGGCCTCAGACCTTCTATATTGGCGACCGTCAATACAATCCGGAGAAGCTCGGCTATGTGACGGACAAGCGGCCAGGTAGCTTTCTTCACGACACGCGAATCACCGGAAACACCAACACCGGCCATCTGTTTACCGACGTCGATATGCCCGGAAGAATAGGGCGCCGATTGAGCGAGCGCGAGCGCGTTGATTTGCTGGAGTATCTCAAGGTACTTGGTAACCCGGATTTTAGCGAACGCCTTGGTGGCGATCCTCAGGATTGGTCTCAGTACACATCCGCGCCGGAAAAGCCTGCGGATGAGCAAGCCTGTCAGCATCCAGCAAGTCGGAGTGGCCATGCGATCTGAGCTGACAGCAGCGGCGCTCAGCCTCTTAGCGGTGTCGGTGTCGGTGTCGGTGCCGGCGTCGGACGACTACGGCGATTTGGAGCAGTTTGGCCTGAGCACGCAGGAAGCAGAGGCTGTGGCATCAGCGATGCGCTCGGCGCGTGAGATCTCAAGACGCGCCGAGGAGATCAACGGCAAGCCCTATCGCAGAGACGCGCACGCCAAGGCCACAGGATGCGTGCGCGGTCTTTTTGAGGTCAATGGAGATATCCCGGAGCGCTTTCGTCATAGCGTATTCGCATCACCTGCGCAAAGTTATGAGGCCTGGGTTCGCTTTTCGAATGGCGATATGCTCGTCCAGCCAGATCGGAAGCCCGACGCTCGCGGTATGGCCATCAAACTGATGAACGTATCGGGAGAGCGCATCGCACCGGAACTACCGGATGGCGGCACGCAGGATTTTATTGCGACAAACACCAAAGCCTTCTTCAACCGCAATATCTTCGACTATGCCGATGACATGACTTATCTGGCTAAGTTTGAGCGCACTCGCTGGTTTGTCAGTTTCTTTCCGCCCAGACTGCATCCGAAACAGTTTTACCGAGCCATCCAGACCGTCTCGTCAAAGATCGACAATCCGTTGCAGGCACAATACTACTCAATGCTTCCTTACCGGCTCGGTAACTCGACGGTGAAGTTCTCGATGCGCGCCTGCCCAGGCATGCAATTCAGAGACGCCACCGACAAGCAAAACGCCGATTATCTGAGCACAGAGCTTGAGCACTCTCTGCAAACAGAAGGCGCGTGCTTCGACTTTATGGTCCAGCCTCAGGTAAGCGGTAGCTACATGCCCATCGATGATGCAACGGTGGTGTGGTCTGAGGAGGACTCGCCATTCGAGCCCATTGCGCGTCTCACGCTGCCACCCCAGACCCTTGGCAGCGATGAACAGCGGGAATTCTGTGAAAACATCTCCATGAACCCATGGCACGCAGTGGGCGAGTGGGAGCCGCTTGGCAGCCTGGGTATTGCCCGTCGCGCTGTTTACCAGGCCGTATCGAGGTACCGACACGCACAAAACAAAACGGTCGCATCCGAGCCTTCATCCTGGTGTATGAAAACGAGTTTGGAGGGTGGCCAAACGGTGTGTGCCGACAAGGACGGAGTAACCACCTCGCATCCGAAATGGCCATTACCCCGGGAGTTTGACTCTCTATACCGGCCTCTATCGCCAGCTTCGACAGCAGAGTGATGTCTGGAAAGTCCTGCGGCCAACGGACAGGTTTGTGTTCGCGTGATTGAGATCGGGCTGATAGGGGTGCGCTAGGCCAGAGCCACTTTCACACGGTTACGCCCTGCGTGCTTTGCGTCGTACAACGCCGAGTCGGCACGCTTCAGCAGATCTTCAACAGAAGTCTCGAAAGTGCGATGGGCGATACCGATACTGGTTGTGAACTGTACTGGCGAGCCTTCCACATCAAGCTTGATCGATGCAATCCGCTCTCTCAGGCGATTGGCTGTCTCACACGCTGCCTCCTCCGGACTGACCAGTATCAATGCGAACTCTTCGCCGCCGATGCGACCAAACAGGTCACGCTCGCGGCAGAAGTTCTTGACCTCATCGGCGAAGGCCACAAGAGCTCGGTCTCCCACATCGTGCCCGTAGCGATCATTAATATCTTTAAAGTGGTCAATGTCGAGCATCAATAGGTTGATCGATCGATCGTCGATCCTGGTTCCTTCCAGAATTTGCTTGCCCTGAGCCATAAAGCTGCGCCGGTTGTTGATACCTGTCAGTGCGTCGGTCCGAGCCTCGACTTCGGCAGCCGTCTTAGCAGCCTCTAACTCCTGAGTTCGTTCTGCAACCTGCGCCTGGAGAGACTCCTGGCTAAGCTTAAGCTGCTCCACCCTCGCTTTCTCGGCGGCGACCTTTTCTTCTCGGAGGTCGCGAATTCGGATTCCCATTGCCAGAAGGATCACTGCCATCTCTCCATAAGAGGCGACGGCAGGCCAGTAGTAATTCACAAAGTTGTGTTCCACCAGCCCCAGATCCCTGAGCGCCTGCATGAACAGCCCGATGACCATCAGGGTCCACGCAAGCGTGAAGAACATCGCTTCGCGCGCGCCCTGCATCCAGCGCAGAAATCCTGCAACAGATACGACAGGATATAAAAGCAAAGCCAACGTGATGGACACAAGCGCGAGCGTAATCTGCTCCAGCAGCGCGGCGACTAGCAGAAAGACGCTGTTCGCCATCAAAAACAGCAACAGATAGTTGAACTTTGGCAGAAACTGTCTGGTGTTTAAGAACTCGCGCGCGAACATCAATCCAGAGAACAATGCAGCGGCACTCGTAATCGACATATAGCGCCAGTGGAAATCACTAGTGATCAGAAACTGGTGTGTAAAACCGAGCACCGTGAACCAGACGGCTATCGATGCCAGTGCGTGAAATGCATAGACGTAAAAAAAAGTGCCGCCTGTGGCTAATCCGCCCCCGAAGGCAGTGAGGGCCATTACCAGCAGGCCGCCGACGATAAGCGTTACTGTAAGTAGTTCGTTGGCCTGGGACTTTGCCAGATTTTTGGTTGACCATATGCGCAGGGCGGGGAACACGAATCCCATTTGGTGGGATCCATACTGGATCAAAAACTCCGCGGTCTCTCCCGCCTTCAGCTCAGCGGGCACCACAAAACGGTGGTGAGGCACCTCGCGATCGGAAAAATCATCCGTCAGATTCAGTTCGGCAAGCGACTCGTAGGCCACGCTGCCGGCGGGCTGTGCGGTGGTCGAGGGCAATAAAGGCGACGTTCGGTACGCGCGCAGAAAAATGAGCTGGTGATCGATGTACTCGAGATGCAGCTCAATGGTCCGATCGGTCGTGTTTTTAAGTTTGAAGTAACTCCAGAAGGATCCGGGCGCCAAGCCGGTAGAGCCGCGGCTCGCGGGAACAGAGAACTCACCGGCGGTATACGCCTCTATCGCATCCTCGACTCGTGCTGTCGCGCTGGGGTCGTGCCAGAGCTGATAGTTACCACCCAGGCTCAGTCCCTCTTCATCCCCACTGATTGGTATTACATCGTCCGCGTAGCTGTAGCTGCCTATAGGCAGAACAGTGAGCAGCCCAATCGATACAACCATTAGCGTGCGAGCGCAGGGAGTAAGAACGGCTTTGATAAATCCGCCCCATACGTTCATCAGTGGAGACCTTTTTAAGAGACCGTAGTGATAGCTCTTAACGCTATTTCTTTAACGTCGACAGCGGCAGCTCAAACTAACCCAAAATGACCGCTTAAGGCCACCAGTGTCTATCGAAAGCACCCCATCCAGTCCCGGGTGCGCTGTCTTTACTCATCTAAGCGGAACTACGTCTCAGTCCAGCACCTTGGGCCTACCAATTTTCCGCGAGGAGTTGGCCTGTAGTGAGTTGCTGCCGCAACCAATCAAGCAACAGCAGAACCGATGTTGTTCGCGCCTCATAGGTTTTCGACAGTATTCGCAAAGGTCTTTAGGTATGAACCCAGGGTGTTTTGCGCAAAAGATTCGGTCCCCACGCTTTGCGGCCATTGCAGCGGCCATCACAGCGAGCACTCTTGCCTGTATGGCCGCTATTTTGCTGGCACCGGCCAACGTCACCATCGCTGCCAATGTTGCTGCTAAACCCAAGCAGACCGCTTCGGAGTCGCCCGTAAAATTCGATGATCTTTTGTGGTTTGTAGATCGCGCCAAGGCCGCTTACGACACACCTGCGGAGATTCGCGAACGATTCCCCAACACCACTCGCGTGGCGCAACCCGATGGCACCGAAGTTCAGTACTTTCTCGAGTGCGACGAGCTCAAACGCCGACACGTAGTGGCTGTCCGAGGCACGGCGAATCTGACAAACGTGTTCGAGGATCTTGAGTATCTTCGTGTCGATGACGAAAGACTTGGAATCGCCGTGCATCGCGGGTTTCACGACGATGCTCTGGCTATCTACACCGACCTGAAACCGCATCTCCGGAAAGACTACGAGATAGTCCTTACGGGACACTCGCTGGGTGCAGCGGTCAGCACCCTCCTGATGCTCTACTTGGACCAGGATGGATTCAGCGTCGCCCGATCGGTGAATTTCGGTCAGCCTAAGCTAACCAATAGTGATGGAGCCAAGCGGTTTTCACGCATGCCGCTTCTGCGGGTCGTAGATCACCAGGATGTTGTTCCCACGCTGCCGACCGCGACGTTGCTCGATTCCATAGGTGGCCTTTACGCTCATTTTGGAGATCAGATAACCCTCCTCGATGGTCCGCGTTACGCGTTTATCGAATCAGAACAGGCCTGGTCAGCTTCGAAACTCAGCTTTTGGAAAGAACTCGGTGACGAGAGTCTCAGCGACCACGCTGTATCCCGCTACGAAGAGCGAATTCGTGCAAAACGCAGCGGTAGCGAGCGCGTCCCGTTCAAACTACGCGTCGAGTAGGCCTGCTCGCCTAATTCGCATCCGCTGTTTCTGATCGCGTTGGCTGTTGCTGGGCAAACAAACTCTCAAACGAAGATAACTCTGCCGGTGTTTGTTATCACACGCCCGTGACCCTACACTCCTGTTTCGCTCTGCGACCTTCGGTCGCGGTCACAAAGCAACGAAACAACCAAACAAAAATAAGGACGTTCGATGAGCTGTACGGTTATCTTAGAAGTCACCGCGCAATCTGGTAAGGGATCGGAATTGATCGGTTTGTTTGCCTCGATCCTTGGCGATACGAGAGCCTTCGATGGTTGCTCGGGAGTCGATGTTGTCGTTAACCAGGATGACAGTGACAACGTAGTTTTGCTGGAACACTGGGAGAGCAGGGCGCACTACGAAAAGTATCTAGCCTGGCGTCAGGAGCGCGGTGACCTGGACGCCCTGGGCGGATTTCTGGCAGGCCCTCCAAGCATTCGCTACTTCGATACGGCCGACGCTTAATATCTCACGAGCGAAGCTGGCGGCCGCTACGGCGATAGTAAAGACGATCGAAGTAAACACGATCGAAGAATGGTAACGGTCGTCTTTACACAGCTGTAGGCACGACACAGCTGTAGGCACCCAGTACAGCCAGTACAAGCAGTAAGAGGCGGCGATGGAGAGCTCTTGCGGTAGTCGCGCAATGAAGGGCTTTAATCAAGCTGGCATCCAGAGCGCTACCCCGACTCAGTCTTCCTCTCGAATCTGCGCCACTATCCAATGTGCCACCTCGCCCAGCTCCACGCGATATTCGGGGTTGCGCTGCGCCTGATCACTTAAGTGATCGCGCACTGACTCTGGTGAATAACGCAGCTTTATCAGGCACTCTTGCAGAAGCGACAACCAATCGGTGTCCAGCGCGTCAGAGAAAACCTTAGCGTCTTCGATTACGGCGTTCTTGACCTGTAGGTGCAGCGTGACCAGTCCCCATTCGAAGCGCTCTTCCATCTTGTGGTTGAATTCGGGGGTGCGGCCGAAGCGCCAGTCCCAATCAGCAAATTCCTCATAGTAGGTATTCAGCGTTGAGTTGTTTTGCAGGACTTCATCATCAAGCCATTCGGGCTCAACGGTTTCGCCGTGGAACTCGCAGAAGGATTCCATCAAGGCAGCGCAGACGGCCTCATGGTCAAGCTCAGTATTAAAATCCGATAAGTTGCCCACTCGGGCTCGTACGGATTTGATCCCCTTGGCCTCCAGCTTTAGCGGATTGGGATTTAAGTAGTCGCTCAACTTGGCCAGGTCAGCTCCGATCAACAGCGTTCCGTGGTGGAAACTGCGATTGGTCGTTCGCCGAAACGCGGAACCGGAGATTTTCTGGCCTTCGACTAGAATGTCGTTTCGCCCGGACTTCTCGGCTGTAATGCCAAGCTTGCTCAGCGCATTAATCAAAATCTGGTAATTGTTCTCGGTGCTGTAACCCTCGGCGGTGGAGAGAAACGTGAAGTTGGTATTCCCCAGATCCTGGTAAACCGCGCCGCCTCCGCTCTGGCGCCGCGCCAGAAAAACGCCGTCCGCTTCCATCTGATCGACTTTGCACTCTACCCAGGGGTTCTGGTACGCACCAATGACCACGGTCTCACTGTTTCTCCAGAGAAACAGCGTTTCGGTCTCGGGATCGAGGTCTCGGAAAATCCAGTTCTCGGTCGCGAGATTGAACCAGGGGTTGGTGATATTGGTTCTCAGGATACGCAGTGGTTTTGACATCAAATAGGGTCCAGTTGTCAGGTGCTGATTGGGTTGAACTTGTTGACGACGGTGAAGGGAGTAGTCATCGACGCGTGTTAGCTGCCGGTGCTGATCGGTTTTTTGCCCAGCAACCGTAAGAGCAAAAGTCGGCCGCACTTTAGTACGGGGTAGAGTAGCCGCGACAAAATCGGAGATCGAAACAAGGCCGCGTTGATCCGGTTAAGGATTCCATGGCGAGAGCTCAGTAGAGCCAACCGATGAACGCACTCATCACCATAGAACAGCTTCGAGCCATGGATGAACACCATACCCTGATTCAGATCATATCCTGCCCTATGCAGGTCCTGTACGAGTAACTGCTCTGCGCTATCGTCTGAGCGTGCGTTGACTAATCTGACTGAGCCAATGCTGGATTTCAGCCTGAGCATCCGTACGTACTGCGAGCACATGGGACAATCGCCGTCGTAGATCAACGCATTGTGGTTACCGCTTGCAAGTCGGACAGCTTCAGAGCTCAGAACTTGCGCGGTGCTGGTTTGCATAATGCAGGAACGGCTCCATCTGCTGTGGTTTGGATAATGCAATGATAGAAACTGACGGGCCGTGAACAAAGCTTTTGATGCATGAATGATTGCCTGAAATTACCTGCAGCCGTTTCAAAATATCTGCATAGGTTGCCAAAGGTGCGGCTTGCGTATGCGCGATCTCCCGGTTCGGATACCCGCCCATGACTTTGAGTGAGAATTCTCGATCTACAAAACACTCAGGTGTATGGGCTCGCATCCTATGCGCTGTGTTCGGCTCAGTGCTGATCGGTTTTTCGTTGTTTTCACTTAAGCGTGCGGATGCTGGGCTCAACGTCGAGCGCCTCACCGTTGGATCCACGCCGGTGACGATTTACCGGCGAGCGGGCAACGCAATCGAGCCGGCTCCCGTCGTGCTCATCTGTCACGGCTTCGCGGGATCTCAGCAGCTTATGGAAGCGTTTGCTGCCAGCGTCTCTAAAAGCGGTTACACGGCTGTCAGTTTCGACTACCTGGGACATGGCCGTAACCTGGAGCCGTTGCGCGGCGACGTCACGAAAATCGATGGTGCTACCACCTATCTGCTCGAGCAGACCAGGCAGATAGCCGACTTCGCCCTTGGGCTTCCCGACGCAGACGGACGCCTCGCCATGCTCGGCCATTCGATGGCCTCAGACATCATCGTTCGCTTCGCGCAGCGCGACTCTCGCGTAGGTGCCACGATTGCGGTGTCTATGTTCTCTCCCGCTGTCGACGAAAGCAGTCCGAAGAACCTCTTAATGCTCGTCGGCAGCCTAGAGGCTTACCTGAAACAAGAGGCGCTCCGTGTTCTCGGTCTGCTAACCGATGCACCGGCGGTCGGCGTAACCTTCCACTCCCTAGAGGCCGGCGATCGACGAGTCGCTGTTGCCCCCATGGTCGAACACGTAGGCGTGTTGTACAGCCGGACCAGCATGAATGAGGCCGTAAACTGGCTTAAACGTATCCTTCCACTCGCTGACGACGAAAATGCTTCCCCGCATCTCGACGGCCGCGGGCCGTTCATTCTCCTGCTGTTACTGGGACTTATCGTGCTGGCCTGGCCGCTGGCGGGACTGTTGCCGACCGTTTGTGCGACGCCGGCAGGTGCATCGCTGCCCTGGAGGCGCCTGATTTCGGTGGCGTTGATTCCAGCGGTCGGCACGCCCGTTCTGCTCGCTGGCTTTCCCGCAGATTTTCTTGGCGTTCTCGTCGGCGGCTACCTCGCTGTTCACTTCGCCGTCTATGGCATCCTCGGCGCCGTGGCGCTCTGGTGGACAGGGCGGGGAGTGTCGCTTCATCGAAGTAAGATTCGCTGGAGCAGCATGACAGTGGCAGTTCTGGCTTCCTGTGCTTTTTCAACCGGCTTGATCGTTTGGTTTCTCGACCAATACGTCACCTCCATGGCCGTCGTTCCCATGCGATACCTGTTGGTCTTACTCATGCTCGTCGGAACGCTGTGCTATTTTCTCGCCGATGAATGGATCGCTCACGGACAGCACAGTGCGCGCGGTGGACACCTTTTCACGCGGTTGTGCTTTCTGTTTTCTCTGCTGCTCGCTGTCGCCTTCTCTTTTGAAGAGCTCTTCTTCCTCGCAATCATTGCGGGGGTGATCATCGTTTACTTCTTCGTGTATGGATTTTTCAGTCGCTGGATTTATCAGCAAACCGGCCATCCGGCGGTGGGTGCGGTGGGAAACGCCGTCGCATTCGCCTGGACCCTGGCGGCGGTGTTTCCGGTGATGACGCCATGACTTCGTTTCGATACAAAGCGTTTATCAGCTACAGCCACAGCGATGTTCGCTGGGCCAGGTGGATTCAAAAAGCCCTCGAGACGTATCGGCTTCCCGGAAAGCTGGCTCAAAAGTACGATCTTGAAGGGGCCCGACTGCGACCGGTTTTTAGAGATCGAGACGAGCTATCCACGTCTTCGAGCCTGAGCGGTGTCGATCGCAAAATCGCTCGTAATTAGGGTCTAACGACCGGACATCCAGCACAAGTTGGTTGGTCTTCGTCAGGTACCGCAGAATGTCTGAAACACGCGTTCCTGGGGTTCTGCGGGCAGTGCCAGATCCTGATCCTGCTCGCTGTAATTGAACGGCTCGCCCAGACGCCGGTGCAGTCGGTGAAAATGGGTGAGATCTCCATCCTCGGCATCGCGAATGGCCTTTTGAACCTGGTGATTGCGAGGGATAAAGATCGGATTGGCCCGGAACATCGCGTCAACACGTTCGTTCGCGTCGGTCTGCTCTCTGCCCAAAGCCTGCATCCAGAGTGGTATCCATTCCAGGAGCTTCGTTCCCGGTTTGAACAGTTGCTCAGCTCCTGCGCCGTACTCCGGGCAATCTATCGCCGCGCTGGCCCGCGCCTGTTCTGCGAGAAAGCGGAAAGCGAGGGTGAAATCGGCGTGGTCGGTCTGCAAAGCGCTGAACAAACCTTCAAGGAGTCTGTCTTCCGGCGGAGATGCTAAACCTAGCTTCGCTGCGAGGCCCTGTCGGTAGTGCTCTTCGAACTGGGTGGCGAAGCGCTGGATTGCCTCTGTTGCCAGTTTGATGGCCTGATCGGTATCGGAGTCGATAAGCGGAAGCAGGGCTTCAGCAAGCCTGGTCAGGTTCCAGTGCGCGATACCGGGTTGATTCTGGTAAGCGTAGCGACCCTGATGATCGATGGAACTGAACACCGTCGCCGGATCGAAGGACTCCATGAACGCGCAGGGTCCGTAATCTACGGTCTCTCCGCAGAGCAGCATGTTGTCGGTATTCATGACCCCGTGAATAAAACCGAGGTGCTGCCAGTGTGCAATCAGTTTTGCCTGCGCGCTCACTACCGCATGTAAAAGCTCAAGTGCAGGATTTTTCGCATCGGCACGCTCGGGATAGTGACGATCAATGGCGTAGTGCGTCAGGGCCGCGACACTGTCCAGATCGTTGCGAGAAGCAAAAAACTGCACCGTACCCACGCGCAGATGGCTGGACGCTACCCGAGCCAGTATTGCGCCTGGCTCTGGTCGCTCGCGGATGACACGATCTCCGGTGGTTACAGCGGCCAGCGCTCGCGTACTCGGAACGCCAAGCGAGGTCATGGCCTCACTGACCAGGTACTCCCGAAGTACAGGGCCGAGCGGTGAGCGCCCGTCGCCACCTCGAGACCAGTGCGTGCGCCCGCTTCCCTTCAACTGAATGTCGAATCTTCGGCCATCGGCGGTGGTTACCTCACCAAGCAATATGGCACGTCCATCACCAAGCTGCGGATTGAACGTCCCGAACTGGTGTCCGGCATAGGCTGAGCTGATGGGTTCGGTACCGGAGAGCTGAGTATTTCCGGCAATAACGGCCACGCCATCGGACGATTCCAGCCACTGCGGGTCGAACCCCAGCTCTCGCGCCAGAGAGTGGTTCACGGCCAGTAGCTCTGGGGAGGATACGGGCTCCGGTGTTTGCGGCCGACTGAAGGATGCTCCCAGCTGGGCAAAGCTGTTATCAAAATTTGGTGTCATCACATTTCCGATACTAAGGCCTGCTCAATGCTACGCCAGCTAGGGTAGCCGACGGACACTCGAAGACGTTCTTTGTGTATTGGTTTGCATCGCGGTCGTGGTTACTCTTGCATCCCATATTCAAACAATAAACAGGAGACACGCAGTGCAACTCGTTGATACCAGTCACACATCCGACACCACCTGGGATCTGTTGTTCGGCAGCGCCACCGTTTTCGACGGTAGCGGGGGTCTTCCCGTCCAGATGGATATAGCGGTGCAAGATGGTCGGATCGCCGCAAAGGGCACGTCACTTCCCAGATCCAATGCATCGCGCGTGATCGATTGTACCGGCAAGTGGCTGACCCCCGGGTTGCTCGATATCCATACGCACCTGGACCTCGAAGTCGATCTCGATCCGCGATTACCGGAAGTGGTACGCCACGGCACTACGACCGTTCTCTTCGGCAACTGCAGCCTAGGTACGTGCTTCGGTCATCAGCGAGACGAAAGCGGACAGGACCCTATCGTCGACTGCTTCACCCGGGTCGAGAATATCCCCAAGCCGGTACTGCGCAAATGCGTAGACGCGATCGACTGGGACGATACGGCGGGCTACTACGAGCACTTCTCCAACATTCCCCTGGGCCCAAATGTCGCGGCGTTTGTCCCTCACTCGATGCTGCGAGTTGAGGCGATGGGCCTGGAGGCCGCGATTTCGCGAAAACCGACCGAAGCGGAGCTTAAAAAGATGGAGACGCTGCTGGAGCGTGCGCTCGAGCAGGGGTACCTCGGGCTGTCCACCGACGGGCTGCCGTTTCACTATCTGGCCAATGAACCGCATACCGACAAGCGAATCCCAACCCAGTTCGCCAGCTTTAAAGAGCTGCGCCGCCTGATGAAGGTGTTACGTAAGTACGATCGAGTCTGGCAAACCACCCCAATTCTTGAGAATCGCGCGACTGCGTTTCTTTATTTCATGCTCACGAGTGGGCGGTTGTTTGGCAAAACCCTGAAGGTATCGGCTCTGTCCGCGATGGAGCTCGCGCTGGCACCGAAGGCCATGCAGGCCTTCCTTGGCTTCGCCAAGCTCATGAATAGTCGGCTGTTCAGGGGCAACCTGCACTTTCAGGCCTTGGGCACCAACTTCCGCGTTTGGTCCGACGGTATCGTCAGCCCCTTGTTCGAAGAGCTGCCCTCCACGTCGAAGCTGATTGCCTTTGAGTACGACGATGCAGAAGGCAGGCGCAGCATGATGGACGATCCGGAGTGGGTGGCAGAGTTTCGTGCGGATTGGCGCCACGGCCGGACTGGTGGTGACTGGGCGAGTTTTAAGGCGCGCATGGGGCTTCCTGACCACCTGGTTATGCGTGACCTTGATCGACTTATCTTTGACGGTTCGCCGGTTCCCGATTGGGATGGAGAGAACTTCCAGCAAGTGTTTGATCGGATGCAGCGTTTCCTCGGTGGTGCAGACGACGATGCTCGTTCGCCGCTGGAGCGTGAGGCCTTCAGCTCGGTCTCCATGGCACCTGCCGATGATGCGGATTTTATGCTCTGGCTGATGCGACGCTACGACAAGGGGTTCCGCTACTACGCCGACCTTTCAAACATTGGCAACGTTCGCACGATCGACTTTTTGCTGCACCCGCAAACGCTCCCTGGCTTTAACGACAGCGGCGCACATATCACCAACATGGCGTTCTTTGACGTCAATCTCATGTCATTAAAGCTCGCGCAGCAGCACGGCATCGAGACTGTCGCGCGCATGGTGAAGCGTCTTACCAGGGAACCCGCCGAGTACTTCAATATCGATGTCGGAACGCTGGAGATCGGCGCGCAGGCCGATGTAGTCGTTATCGACCCGCAGGTGCTCGAGGACTGGGATTGCAATGACACGCGTCAGTATGTGTATCGAGATCTGTTCGATCACCATCAGATGGTGAACCGGCCGCCGCCGATCGTCAGTCACGTCAGCATCAAGGGGCAATTGGTGTGGGAGGACGGAGATTTCACCAACTCGCTTGGACAGCAGACGCTGGGCCGGGCGCTCAGAGCCGCATAGTGCGGATTGCGAAGAAGCCTGCGACTCCCACGCCGGCTTAAGCGAAAGTTCACGTCTGGAACCCGCTCTGATTATCGTTGTCCGACAGGTATGAGTATCGACAGCGTATAAGCGCACAGGTCAGTACCTCATGCGCGACGTCGCGAACGTTTGCCCACGCGGAACTGCCCGGTCGATGAGTACAACGAGAGCCGGAGCCAGCCTTATGATCCCAGGACGAACTCGCACAACCTGCCCTTCGATTCGCGTAGCAATTGCCAACGTTCTGCTCTTGCCGCTACTACTCGGTTTGGCCGCCTGCACAACGACTGATGAGATCATCATCGACGAGCGTGGAGTCGATTTGGCGAGGTACGAAGCCGATAAAGCAGACTGCGAGGGCTACTCCGAGGGAGTTCGCACCGGAACAAAAGCTGGTAAAGGCGCGGCCAGCGGTGCTGTCGTTGGTGGCGTGGTAGGCGGCATCGTCGATGATAGTTCGGAAGGCATCGCTCGTGGCGCTGGCGTCGGTGCCGTGAGTGGCGCTGTCCGTGGCTTATCCGAAGGTGAGCGACAGGAAGTTCAGGTAGTAAAACGATGTCTGCGTGGCAGGGGCTATCGAGTACTCAACTAACCCGTCAGACGGTGTTGACAATGCTTTTGGTCATGACCTGCCAGTGTTCTGTTTGGTAAATTCAATGAATTAGTTAGACAGGACACTAATTGAAGAGTTTTTTCAGCAGCTTACCGGCTTGTTTTCCCGCCTCTTTCTTTAATTCGTTCTCTGCCAGATCCTTGACGATCTCGCGGGTATTGATGCTGCACCAGCTGCCGGGCTCGTCCGCAAGGTTACCGCGACACTCCACCGGCCAGCGTAGCTCGGCGTAGCGTTCGTTGATACGACAAGCCGGGTCGAGTTCACCCAGCTCTTCATTGAGCTGAGCGCGCAGGCTCATCCGCAGATCCTGTGACGTCAGATCGAGAGTGCCGTTGCCGCTTAAGTTCGCAGCAGCGAGGCGGGCGTCGAGAGGCTCCAGGCTGGCGATTCCGTCTTCCAACCGGATCTTTGCCTCCAATGCCTGGAACTCCGTATTCGCAGGGAACTCGGCTGACAGCGATTCCTGATTCACCAACGCCACGGCCTTGCACAGCATTTGCTGGGTTTGCACGCCCACCAGCGTGACCTCGGCCGTCGTGAAGTCGATTGGCCCGGTGAGCGATGCCTTGAGTGCCTCTACCGTAGCGCCTGTACCGGTTACCTCCCAATTCAGGTTGGCTGCGCCGGAGGCCTCTACTCCGATTTCCATCGCTGCGGCGGCCAGACCTATATCGAGACCGTTGACGCCGCCTTTCGCGCTTAACTTTGCCAGGTTGTAGCGGCCGTCCAGCCCCAATTTAAGGTCAATCTTGCCGCCATACACGTCGGCCTGAACCGGCTCCAGAGTCACCTCACCGTCGACCACACGCAAAGTGGCCTCTACGTCAGTGAGGATGTGGGGTTCGATTACGACGGTATCGATCTTGAGCTTTGCCCGGGTATCGATCATGCGCAGAGCATGAAGCGGTAGCGGCGTTTGGTCAGCGGCGGGCGTGCTGGCTTCATTCATGTCACCTGCTGCGGCTGCATCAGGCCCGGCAAGGACAAGCAGCGCGGGATTCAATTCGGTGAGGGCGAGATCCGCATCAATCTGCGGGCTTTCGAAAGACGCATAGCGCACCTTTCCCATGCCGCTCATAGCACCGACTTCGAGTTCTAAATTCAGGTCAGTCGCCTGCTCTTTCAGGTCTACCAAGCCGTTTATCGTGAGATTCACCGGGTCCGGCGTCGCACCGACCAAATTGATCTTTACGGTATCGAGCGTGACGTTCCCATCGTCGAGTGCGGCAAGAGCCCGTCCATCAATCACAATCTCGATGGGCGGTGCTTCATCCTCACTTTCGACAACCACATGGGCATGCAGAGGTATAGCTCTCCCTGCCAGGTTGAGATCGGTCGCCGTGAACTCTTTGAGCTGAAGCTCACTGATCGGCTCTTGCTGGCTGTCGACGGTGACCAACCGAATATCACGCAGCGCCAACTTCCCAACTTCAAGTGCAAGAGGTACGGCAAGAACATTTGCGGCCGCATCAGCAGCCGCAGCCTGCCGCGCCTGGGCTCTCGCTGCATAAAAGACATCAAGTTCGGCGGGGCTCAGGGTGCTCGTATCCAGGGCTGCCACTTTTGCCGCTTCTTCGTTGGCAGCCTGTTGAGTCACCACCATTCCAGCTACGTTGATTGCTTCAATCTCGACGGTGCGGCTTAGGAGCGGCAACACAGCCACACCAACCGCAAGGGAATCTGCGCGGACCTGAGCACTGCTGTCCGGGACGTCAACACTGACTTTACTTACCGAAACGCCAACCTTGGGGAATAGCGATAACGACGCATCACCATCGACTCTGAGTTCAGCCCCGGTTTGTTCCTTGATCTGTTTGGCGGCTATTTCGATCAGAGTTTCCGCATCCAGCAGTACGCGTAGCAGAAGTACTAGAGCAAGAACGACGACGATGGGTACGGCAATAATCCAGATCAGGGCTCGCATAGGTTCTCCTGCGGTGCGGTTACTGAGGCTCCCTAGCCGACGTTTATGTAACTTTCTTATTCAGCTCAGATTCGGAACACTGTTAACGTTCATCCAATTAGGTTAGCAAAGATGCCGAGTTGGACTCGATTCCGTTGCTAACCGCAGTGTTGGCGGGTTGCACACTTACTTAACGAAGAGATTGGTCGAGTGATTTTCAGTGAGCGGTTGCTCTTCATACATATCGGTAAAACGGGAGGCATGAGCTGCAGTGACTACCTGCTCAGATCCCTTACTGGACCTGTCTGGAACTGTCACCAGGAAGCCGATCATGATCAGTCACGTCTGAGTCGTAAAGACATCACGTCAGTTGCCGGCCTGAATCGTCACTGCACGCTTGAGGCTGCCTCCCGATTCCTGAAGGAGAACTTCGACCGGCGACCGGAGGATTTCGATAAGATCGTGGCGGTGTTCAGGCACCCCTATAGCCTTGAGTATTCCTGGTATCGGCACTTACAAAAGCCAGACGTACGCGAGCGTCGAAGAGCGCAAGGCGAGCTATTGGAGCTGGCACAAGGAGACTTTGAGGAGTTTGTGCGCGGCTCGGGTTACCACCGGCGCGGGCTGACTCAGGAGCGGTACGTTCAGATTGGTGGTCACATGCCGCCTAACGTGTCCATCGTTCGCTTCGAAAATTTGGGTGCGGAATTCCTCGAGCAAGTACGGACCTTTACTGACGTCGAAGAATCGAATCAAGGCGACGCCCGTTTTCCCCTGCTCAACAGTACAATCTACGAGGTAGAACTCGATTCAGTGCTCACCGACCCGGTAAAGAGTGCGATTCAGAGTAAGCATCCGTTCGTGTTCGAGACTGGGTTCTATGCTCGCTGATATACCGCTGCACTAGCCACTCAGTGAATCCGCTGGAGCGCGGTTGCTGTCCGTATCGATCACCGCCATTGGGTTGGTGAGCTCACTGCCATCGATCGCGCTGATAATTCCACACTGACGCAGTCGCATCGCGCGCAGAACGATGTGGTATGTGTCCCGATCAAAGTTCAGTTTCGTATTGTGTAGCGCGGCGCGTTGCGCGTCCGCAAGCGTAGCGAAGGTGCCCAGATACACCCAGCGATCCACGAGGTGATATTGGGTCTCTGGCTGGAGTTTGTGGCTTTTTTCATCGCAGCGTTCCATCAGGATTATTTGGCTCGAGAACGGCCAGGCCGCAATCTGCTGTTTCTCCAGTGCCCTTACCAGTCGGGCGTTATGCTCATCCGGTGTCTCTGCTCCGATGCAGGCTCCCGCGCAGTGACCGATCTGGCGTGCAAAGCAGGTTCCCGTGCCACGTTCAAGGCCAAGTATGCGCAGGCAAAGCTTCTGATCCCGGGCAAGCACGCGCAGCGTCTTCTTCAGGTGGGTCTGTGAGCGGAACAATCCGTACACACTCTCGGCGGCAAGGCTGTCCGGGCAGAAATCACTGAGTTGCACCTGAAGGAAGCCGCGAGCATCCCGCTTAAGTCGTTGGGTCCATAGTCTTCGGCTGCGCTTCTGCGCCTGGTTGTACAGCGGCGCTTCCGCCTTGATGGCCGCATTCTCGATAAGCAGTGCACCCAGTTCTCCTGCAGTTAGTTCGCAGTCGATGCCCTCGACGCTTTGCAGCATGCCCCGCACCCGCCCCGTGCCTTTTGCCCGAGCAAAGTGGCTGTTGATACGCGCACCGAGGTCGATGCTCTTGCCGATGTACAGTGGTCTGGCATCGGCATTCAGGAATCGATAAACCCCGCAGCAGCGTGGCAGGTTGGTCAGCGTGACTGAACCACAGGTGAGTCTCAGGTTGGCGTCAGCCTCCATTCTTCTTTCTCTGGCGCCCTCACGCGCCGTCGATGGTTTTTGTATCAAATCGTCTATGTTGTGTCGGGTTTGGGTTAGTTATATCGCGTCGGTCAGCGACTTTTACAGCATAAGTCATCGGTTTTCGGTGCCACACTAGGCATCCAGCGCATCCGAGAGTCCTCTCCGTTGAAAATCACGCTCCCTGAACTGAAGCAAACTGTAGTAGACCGACTCGTGATCGAGTCCGTTGACCTGAGTTTGTACATAGCCCACGCAGTGATCGATGGTGAGCAGCGGCTTATCGCGAAGCGAAACGGCTCTACTCTCAAGACAAAAAACCTGTTGGAGATGAAAAAAGCGCTGAAGGTGGTGCCAGCCGCTCCAATGGTATTGCTGCAGCGCAGCTCTTACGACGAAATGTGTGGTCAGGGCTTTGCGCCCGCCGACAACGCCATGGAAGTGACGCTGGGGCCGGGTTACGAGTCGCTGCCTCCGTGGATGAACTCCTAGCCGTAGCGTCCAGTCACGTTGGAGTGCCGGGTTTCAAGTGTTTTTGCCGCTGGCGTGCCTGATACCTCACCCGTCAGCTTGGGTATTGGCGCAACGTGAGTGTGTTGCCGCGCTGGGTGAACTCAATGAACTTTAAGAAGCTCATGCCGAGCAGTACTTCATTCATCTGAAGTCCAGGGCTGATAGATGCCCGCACGTTCTGCAGGCGAATATCGCCAAGTGCCACCTCCTGGAGACGGGTTTCGAAGCTTCTGGCCTGTCCGTTTGCGGTGTTACTTACAAAAGCTCGACCGCGCGCCAGCCCCAGTCGCTGGGCAATCGCGGCTGGAACCGCTACGCCGGTCGCGCCCGTATCCAGTAGGAACACCACGGGTTGGCCATTGATCTCCCCCGTGGCGACGTAGTGCCCCATGCGATTACGCTGAAGCACCACCTCGCGAACTCCACCGTCAATAACCTCGCTGGCCACCTGCTGATTTGGGTTGCGCTGACGATCGATGACATCGCCGAAGTACAGCGTAAGTAGCGCTAGAATCGAAACCCAGGTCAGGACATGCATCATCAGGCCCATCTTTCGTCGCTCGCGAACCTGGGGATCGTGTTTTTGTTCAAACGGATCTTGCATAAAGATATATCTTCACCGGTTACAGACGCCGATTGCCTGGCGGACCTTAGAGGCTCGCCGGCAGACCTGGATCCGACTTAAGTGCCGGGTCGCTGTTATGATGGAGTCATAATATTAATAGCACCTCGGTCACTACTGCCGAC
>JBCCPL010000053.1:0-20038 GCA_039111155.1 Pseudomonadota bacterium
CAACGTTCGCTTCGTCAAAAGCGGACGTCGTCCTGCGTTCGTTCGAATCCGCTGGCAACACTACGCTGCGGCCCGTCGATCTCCTGGTCATCGTTGGACGCCGAGAGAGACCCACGGACCGCATTCACATCAGTCAGCATTGAGTAGCGGGGTTCGATGATGGCATCACCGGCCACGGTCGTACTGTTTGCTATGGGCTTCCTATCTCTGCGCAAAAATCGTCGTCTAAGCTAATCAAGCGCCTCGCCTATTTATCTGGTCAGACTGACACCTCCTGCCAGTCAGCGTGCTGTTGTAGCAATCAAAGCGACGCTAGGGCGATCCGGGTCTTAGGCGAACCAGCGACTCCTGCGCGGTCGATGCAATCAGGCGGCCGTCGCGGGAGAAAAACTGCCCGCGGCTGAAGCCTCTGCCGCCGCCAGCGTTCGGACTGTCCATGCTGTAGAGGAGATACTCGTCCACCCGCCCTGGGCGATGGAACCAAATGGCGTGATCGAGGCTCGCCGCCTGAATCTTCTTGCTCATGGCTGTGTACGGGTGTGGAAGCAGGGCAGCTCCCAGGAGCGCAAAGTCCGAGATAAATGCGATCAAAGTCTGGTGACGATTCGGATCGTCTCCGACGTCGCCGGGCACCCGGAACCACATATGCGTAACGGGATCCTCCGGCTGTGGATCAAGGTAGTCGCGCCGTTTGACCACACGCCGCTCCACGGCCTGGGCCAGCGGGGGGTCAAATCGATCCGGATGCTTCTGCGCCAGCTCGAGCCAGTATTCATAGTCCGTTTGCAGGGACTCGGGCTCCACAACCTCGGGCATCGGCGCCTCATGTTCCAGGCCCTCCTCAGGCAGCTGGTAGGAGACGGACGTGATGAAGATCGGTTTCCCGTCTTGTTTGGCGACCACTCGCCGCGTTGCAAAGCTGCGGCCATCGCGTGTCGGGTCTACTTCAAAGACGATCTGCTTGGCGGGATTTCCCGGGCGCAGAAAATGCGCATGCAGCGAGTGAGCAACGCGACCTCCGTCTATGGATCGATTGGCCGCGTTCAGGCTCTGCGCCAGAACCTGACCACCGAAGATGCGTCTGGGTCTCTCAGGACTACTACCGGTGAACAGGTAGGTATCGATGCGCTTGACCTCAAGATGGCCCAGCAATTCTTCCACCAGCTCTTTCATGCGATATCCCCGACCCGTTTCTCCGTTTTCGTGCGCGGCAGAAGTCCGTTAAAAAAAATGTCGTAATAGTCGATGGCCGCAGCATCGATGTCATCGACAGGACGCCATAGACCGATATCCATGGAGGCGTTGATAGCACCGGCCATCAAATTGCGAGCCAGAAAGGGATCAACGGCGCGGATGCTCCCATCGTCAACGCCCTCGAGAATAAACGTTTCGAAGAGACTGTTGTTCTGCTCTGTTGCCGCAAGAATTTCTAGGCGCCGCTCTTTCGGCAGAGCCGTGATCGTGTTGTAACGGATCAATGGCCCGATGTCTGAATTTTGCGCGTGGAACACGCGGCGAGCGGTCTCGTCAAATTTCTCCAGGCCGCTCAGGTTTGTTGCCATAACCCGCCCATGAATACCCTGCATGATGCTTATCGAACGCTCATAGCATGCAAAGAGCAGGTCTTCCTTGTTGCGGATGTGGTAGTAAAACGCGCCCTTGGAAACGTTGAGATGCTCGGCGATGTCGTCGAGGGACGCGCCGTTGAAGCCGGCTTTGTTAAAGAACCAGGTGCCAGCCTTGTAGAAAGCCTCCTGCTTCAGCTTATTCTGTTCCTCGCGATCGAAGCCCTGAGAGGGCCTGTCGGCGGGTGCACCTGCCGGTATCGGGGGCGCAGTGTAGGCTCTCGTCTCCCCATTCAGACCGTTCAGGAGGATGTCCCAGCAGGTGTCGGCCGCCGTGTTCACCGCGTCAACGTCCAGCTGTGGCAGCCAATAGAACAGCCAGTCCGTGGCGCCTATGAGTGCGCGCGTGGTGGACGTGGCCTCGAAGCCCCGCGCCTGTCCGGCGGCCTGCGCGTCGAGCAGAAAGTGTCGCAGGCGTTTGAACATGCGCACGTACTCGCGCTCGACGACGGCCCGACGTTCGGCCTTTAGAGAGGCGATCTCGAGGAGGGCGGCAATGTGAACGTCGCGCCCGTCGCGGGCATTGATCCAGCTCGCAAATTGGTGACGGAAGAATTCCCGGGCTTTGTCGAGAGGGGAGAGGGTCTGACCTTCCAGGTAGTCGAGACACTCGTGCTGCTTTTGCAGGGCGAGGTCGTAGCACTGGAAAATCAGATCTTCCTTGGTCCGCACGTAGTAGTACAAGCTGGTCTTGGTCAGTCCCAGGCCCTTGGCCACATCCTGCAATGTGGTTGCCCGGGAGCCCTTGCCATTGAAGAGCCGGGCGGCCTCCGAAAGGATGGCCATGCGCTTTGCGTCGTGCTGAGCCTTGCGGTTAAAGGGTGAACTGCGGGTGCTGCTACGGTTTGATGCCATTCCCTGGGCTCGCCTTCTACGACGGCATACTGAAAAGTTGACTTCTTTGAACCTTAGGTATTTTTTTTGCCTCTGTCCACTGTCGCGGCGTCGTCACGCCGTTTTAAGGTGCTCCTCGGGGACTGCACTCACGCAAACTCGGCGCAAGCGGCGTACCGGGGGCAGGTAACGAGGTGATCATTCACCATGCCCGTAGCCTGCATGTGGGCGTAGATAATGGTGGGTCCGACGAAGTTAAAGCCGCGCTTCTTCATGTCGCGGCTGATTTGCCGGGATAGTGGGGTTTCCGCCGGTACTTCCGCCATGCTGGTCCACTGGTTCTGGATCGGGGAGTTGTCGACGAAGTTCCACAGGTACTCCACCAGCGTCAGCCCCTCGTCGTACAGCTTGAGCGTGGCGCGCGCATTTCGGCGCGCGGACTCGACCTTCAGGCGATTGCGGATGATGCCCGGGTCTTGGAGCCGTGCTTCGAGGTCCGCGTCGCTCATGCCGGCGACCTTGTGCACGTCAAACTGATGGAAGGCCTCGATGTAGGCCGGACGCTTTCTCAACACGGTGATCCAACTCAGACCCGCCTGGGCGCCTTCGAGAACAAGAAACTCGAACATCCGTTGTTCGTCGCGAAGAGGTGTCCCCCACTCCTCGTCGTGGTACTTCACGTACAGCGGGTCATCCCCGCACCAGTCGCATCGCTGCATTGCATACCTCGTTAAAAGAAAACCGTGGGTGCCAGGCTCCGCGTGGGTAGAATTAGCGACCCCAGATGTGGAGTTCAGTATGTCAGGAACCGTTGAATACGCCCTAACCGACGCTGTTGGCACGATGCTGTTGTGCCGCGAGGATCGGCACAATGCGCTTGGCGCGGATGAGTTGGATGCCATCGATCAGGTGTTGGACGCCGTCACGGGCGACGAGGAAATACGCGCGCTGGTGATCAGCAACAGTGGCGATCGAACGTTTTGCGCCGGCGCCGCGCTTGACGATCTGAATAGCGGCAAGATTACGCCGGATCGTTTCCAGAGCGTGATGGAACGCCTTGCACGCCTGCCTATTCCGACCATCGCGCGCGTAAACGGCAGCGTTTTCGGTGGCGGTGTGGAACTGGCGCTGAGCTGCGACTTCCGCATTGGCGTGGCGGGTACCCGTTTACGAGTGCCCGCCGCCTCGTTTGGACTGTGCTATCCGCCCGCTGGAATTGAGCGATTCGTAAAGAAGCTGGGAGCGAATGTGTCAAGGCGGATGCTAGTCGCGGCGGAGACTCTGGTCGCCGAAGAACTCTATCGAATTGGGTTCTACGATTATCTTGTGGAGCGCGACGCCTTGGATGAGCGTGTAGAGGAACTGAGCGTGCATCTCGCAGGACTTGCGCCCTTGGCCGTGGCAGCGATGAAGGAACTCGTTAGGCAGGCCGAAGCCGGACCAATTGATAGGGTTAGAGCGGGAGAGCTAACTAAAGTGTGCTCTGAGTCCGATGACCTGCAGGAGGGATTCGCGGCACAACGTGAGAAGCGGCCGCCCCGTTTTATGGGGCACTGAACGTGAAGACGGAAAGTGCGTCCTTCAGGGCATGCACTTAGGGGCTATTGGTCATCCATGTTTAAATCAAATAAGACGTTGACTTCAATCTCGAGTCCGAGGCGATCCAACTGCTGGATGTCGCCTCCCAGGTCTTCGACGAGTTGAAACGTCACGGGCAGTGCTGCTTCCAGTTCAAATTCGCTGATCGGACGTTTGAGCCTTTCGCTGGCGAGAAGGTTGTATCTGAGCATTGACGAAGAATTAACCTCGTCAACAACTATTGCTACTTGAATCACGGGATCGGTATCGGCTGTTGCTTCGGGAGTGTCAACAAGCAGGCAAACCACTTCATGAACTATGAGCGACAGGTATTGAGCATGGCCTGAGGGCACGTCGATCGATAGCGTGTCATTAAGCAGTATGTAGCGATTACCGCCAGGTCTCGTTGAACTTATCGTTGCAAAAAGCTCCTCAACGAGCTGGTGCAGGTTGCTCTTATCTTCTTGAGTTGTCCGCGTGCACAGCTCCTGCTGCTTCTGAAGAGCCGTGAGTTTCGACTGGATTGCATCTACGTCATCCGCAACGCTATCTCCATCGCGGGCACTGAGGTGCGCTGTGAACAAGAGACGGGTCACGTTTAGCAAGTCAACTACGGCGGGCGTAAAACGGTGAAGCACGCGTTCTGCTGCACCACGTTCTTCCTGCCAGTAGTCCTCAAGGCGTGCCAGCGCCCGCGCCTGTTCACTAGCAAACGCCAGCTCCTTCTTGCGCCGACGATGCTGTAAAACCCACCGATGGCACAAGCCTATGGTTAGTAGTGAAGAAAGGCAGTAAAGCCACAATGCCGTAGCGCTGCGCCACCATGGTGGATGGACAATGATTGGGATGCTGAGTTGATTGTCACTCCAAACGCCTTGCGCGTCGGCGCCGCGGGCTTGGAAGGTGTACTTTCCGGGAGGAATCTGACGGTATTCTACTCTACCACGCCCGTACTTTTCGCGAGATGAGTCATCAAAACCCAGAAGTGAATAGCTGTACTGGTTCCGAAGAATTTTCCGATAGTCGCCTACCGAAAACTCCAACACCAACCGCGACTCTGGGTAGTTGAGCGATATTTGAGCTACGCTTTTCACTGAGTCAGAGCTGATATTGCCTGCAACAGGAACCGTAACTGACGTGAGCCGGATCGTTCTCTTATCTTTTTCCCCTCTTTTTAGATCGCTTACATCTAAAGAGCTGACTCCGAATCTACCTCCAACAGCAAGAGTATCTTTGTCGAGCCAGTGTGTCGCACCATGGTTCACATTGTAGTTTAGCAGGCCATGATATCGGTGGAACTGCCCGACTGACATAAAATCCCGATCGGTGATCAGTACGCCATCGTCAGTGCCCAGGACAATCAAACCATTGTCTGTAGCATCCACTGAAAAGACCGGTGCGCCTAGGTCGATCTTTATAGAATTCTCATTGAGAATCGTACCCTGCCGAATTTCGGATTTGTTGGTTTGGAGCACACCTGCAGACACTGTGCCAATCAATAGCGAACCATTGTCTAGATTGGTGGCATCAAGAAGAGTTGAGCCCGCCAACGAACCAGACAGTGTCTGCACACCGCAGACTTGGAATGACTCACTAGTACATATCTCGATGATCTCATTTTCGCTAGTTACGATCACACTATTTTCGTAATTCGGCTTGATGATGTTGGTTATTGGCGTCGGTTTTTTCTTCCAAGAAATGGGCATCTCTAGCGGTTCTAGATTGTCGTTTTGCAAGACAAAAAGACCGTGCTGGCTAGTTCCGATCAGCAGCTCTTCTTGATGATAGAGTAGTGCAGAAACGCCGGAAGGTAGTGGCATCGTATCAATATAATCGATACGTGCACGTTCGATGGAGAGCGTATGGAGTGCACCCGAAAAGGTGCCTGCATACACCCGCGACCTACTGTGTGCCACCGCCGTTATTCGTAAATCTAGCTTGGATGAAAGTTTTGATTGTGGCCATGCCTTTGCTGGCTTCGCGCTGTCCAAATCAACGAAGTAGAGGCCATCGAATGTGCCTGCTATAGTTCTGTCGCCTGCACCATCAATGCTTAACACTTCTATAGCCGATGAGTCTTGCAGGCTAGGCCAGTTACGAACACTGCTTTCAGCAATGAGTGATACTCCGGCCTCGTGTAGGACCCAAACGCCACCATTGTCTTCCACAAATGCGACTGTTCGAAGATTTTCGTCTAAGTTCAACCAGTTTTGCGACTTGGACTTTAAATCGACTGTCAGTACGCCCCGATCTGTGCCAATGAGCGCATAGTGTTTCCATCTCGCAAAAGCCCGGATTGGCTCGCCATTGATCTCGGAGAGCTGAATTCGAGTTCTAGTGATGCCGTGACTTACGTGGAACTCGACCAGCGTATGCATACTCGTAAGTGCGGCTACTGTTTGGTTTTCCCCTGAAAAGTCAATGTAGAAGATGTCAGAGTTTTCGTCTAACGCAAACAACTCAAACTGCTGCCCTGGGGGGCCGTCGACGCCACAAATCAAGGATGAGTGACTTGCAGCACAGATACCATAGTCATCGGTAAATACCGCGTTAGAAGTAAAGTTACCTTCATAGAGAGTTGTCTTGGGCTTTACACTAGCACTCGAAACTTCTACGTGATGTATACCGTGTTCTGTCAAAATTCCGACGCTTTGATCTTGAATACGAAATGGAGGCCTGATTGGCATCTGAATTGTGGGGCTTTCCAAGATCAGTTTGATGTCGCCATCTGTGAGTTTAAAGAGATCACCCCGTGTCGAAGTAAGGAAAACAGCTTCACCCATCGGCATGATCTGCGCTACGCTCGACCCCGCGGTAACACGAGTAGTTGGTTCGATTGTGGCTTCGAGCAAGCTCTGCTCTGTGATTTTATGGACGCCTCGCAGAGTAGCGATCCAAACCGCTCCATCACTATCAAAAGCAAGAGCCTCTACTAGAGACGGACTGACGTAATTCTCGAGGTCGGTAGGGAAGTATCTTAATGTCGTTGCAGAAGCATTAAACGCGGGCAACAGCAAAAAGATGGCAGCTCGTAGAAATGGCCCAGAGAGAGCCAATGTTTTAACTCGCGCTTGAATCAACTTGCAAGTTTTTGAAACTCGGTATTGAACTCGTCTACCGCTTGCTTGAGCTCGCTAGCCACATCAGAAAGCGTCTTCTGGTCCATGGCGCCCCAGTCTTCTTCAATCATAGAAGCAACATGCCGCGCTCGGTTGGCTCCTATGTTCGCGCACATAGACTTTATGGCGTGTCCTGTCTTTCTGAGGTCGAGTTCTGGGGAATCCAACGGTTGGTTTAATTCTGTGTACAAGGACTGAAACTGATCTTTGAACCCTTTATGAAGATCGGCAAGCAGAGTGGGGTTGCCAGTTTCTCGCGCAAGTCGCGCGAGCTGTTCCGTAGTTTCAACATCAAGGGTTGGAAGGGGGTCCGCGTTTTTACGTTTAGTTTGCTGTGTCGCTGGTTCTAACACTGAATCATGTGAGGCTAGGCTGTCGGACAGTTCAGCAAGAGAGAACGGCTTTCGGAGAAACTTGTCCATCCCCACTTCAAAAGCTCTCTCTCGATCACTATCCGTGTAGCCAGCAGTGAGTGCGATGATCGTTGGTCTGTGATGATTCTTTGCTCCCATTGATGACTGTCTAATGGCCCTAGTCGCTTCGAAGCCATCCATTACTGGCATCTGACAGTCCATGAAAACTACGTCCGGCTTCCAGGCAGCTGCTTCAATCACTGCATCTTTACCATTTGTTACGATCCTAACTTCATGGCCGAGATGATGCAGCATTTCGTTAACAATGTTTTGGTTGATCTCAATATCCTCGGCTACGAGGACCCTTAGCTTACGTGGATGTCCAGTATTCGTAGCCAAAGGCCCTTGATCCGAACAGGGCTTTCGCTCAAACAGAATTGCCTCCCGTAACGACTCCTGAGTTGCCGGTAGTGAAATGTGCGGGAAGTCTATACCGTTGGAGGGAGAGTTGCTGTAGGTAACAATCTTTGGACGAGTCTCGTGTTGGGACGATAGAAAATCGACAGAATGATCCGCTGGTATTATCGCAACGTCCCCACGTTGTAGTGATTCGATTTCTTTAAGTGAGGCCGTAGTAGTGTTTAGTCCAAGTCTGCGCAAGTGCATTGTTAGAGAATCGATTATCTCTAAATCATCGCCAACAATTATTATTGGCTTCTTAAATACTATGTTTTGAACTTTCGGCTGACTTACTGTAACTGGAATCTCAACAAAGAACTTGGAGCCATGTCCCAGTTCACTCTCCACAAAAGCTCTGCCGCCCATCAGCTCGACGTACTCTCTCGTAATAGAGAGACCTAGACCGGTGCCCCCATATTTTCGAGTAGTGCCCGTGTCAACTTGAGTAAACTGATCAAAAATCGACTCCTGCTCAGATTGATCAATACCAATACCGTCATCATGAACTACGAGTTGCAAGACACCAACGTTTTCTTGCCTGATTGACACAGACGCTGCTACCCGTACGTACCCGTCGGCGGTGAACTTGATTGCATTGCGAACGAGGTTTGCTAAGCATTGACTTAGCTTTTGCTCGTCTCCAATTATGAGGGAGGTATTGTGTTGAGCAGGGTACGAGAGTAGTTTCAATCCTTTCTTGTGTGCAGTAGGCGCTTGTATCTGGCAAACATGGTCGACCATTAGGTTTAAATCGAACGTTGATTCGCGCAGGCTAGTTTTAGAGGCTCCTAGTTTAGAAAGATCCAAAATATCGTTGATTATGGTTAAGAGATTTTCACCGCTACGTTTTACCGCAGACGCATAGCCAACTTCCGTGGTTTTCAAATCGGCCGCCAGGAGAAGGTCGGACATTCCGATGATCCCGTGAAGTGGTGTTCGAATCTCATGGGTCATCGTTGCCAAAAATTCTGCCTTAGATTTCGCAGCGGCCTCTGCCTGTGCTCTAGCGTGCTGCAGATCCGCAGTCCGTTCTTGGACCTTCTGTTCAAGCTCCGCGCGTTGTCTAGCTTGCAGGCGTTGCCTTGCTCGACCAATCTGTGCCAACCACGCGATCGCAAGAGCAAAAAGTGCTGTGTATACTGCATAAGCTTGGTAGGTGAGCCAAATAGGAGGTGCTATCGTTAGTCCCAGTGCGGTTGGTTCTCCCGCCCAATCTCCAGTTTGGTCCGTAGCATCTAATTCGATAGAGTAGTTTCCGTGCGATAAACCAGAGATCGAAATATTGTTTGTTCTCTCCAGATTAATCCACTCGTTATGAAGACCATCTATTCGATACCTGTAACGGATAGCTGTAGGTTGTCTGAAGGCTAGTGCGGAGAAGGAAACTGAAACGAATTGATAGTCGTGCTTGAGGTTGATGCGATCAAGACTCCAGTATGGTGATTCAAAATAAACGGGTTCGTTGAGTCTTCGGATCTCGGTTATTGTTATTGATCCCCGATATGGCTGATCGTAGACTTCATTGGAATCGATGATATTAAAGCCATTTTGCCCACCTAATAGAATGACGCCGGCCTTAGAAACTGCATGGTCGGCGCCGTAGTTGAATTCTCGGCCTTGAAGGCCATAGGACATATCAAAGGTCAATTGCTTTTGTTCTTCGAGATTGACCAAGCTCAAGCCCGCATTGTGTGATATCCACAGCCGACCTTTGTCATCAGGCAGCACTGAATATACATCCGCGCTAGGTAGCCGCACCTCATCCAGTCTTCTAAACTGCGGCGTCACCCGCTTGCCATCGCCCTCACTTATATAATTAAGCCCTCCAGAGCGAGTGCCAATCCAAATACGCTGATTAGCATCCTCTGCGAGCGACCAAATCACGTTGCTCGATAAACTGTATTCGTCATTTGCGTCATAAACGTACCGAGTGAAAGACTCACGGATCGGATCAAATAAATTCAAACCCTCTTGGGTACCTATCCATACTCGTCCATTAGAATCCTCGAGAATAGACAGCACTCTGTCGTCACTTATAGATGAATTTCGATAGGGGTCATGGGTAAAAATCTTTGAGTCGCCTGATTTAGCGTCAACGACCGTTAATCCCCCGCCATATGTTCCTATGAGCAGTCTATTGTTGGAGATGGCTTCTAGTACGCTAACACCATCACTTTCAAGTTTGATGCTACCCTGGGTTTGTGTGTGCTGCGTAATTTCACGACTGATCAGTTGGATTTCAAACAAACCACTGTTAAAAGTGCCTGCCCAAATCGTGTCATTGATTGTGGCCAGGGACATTACTTGAATGCCACGAAGAATGTTCTCAGCCGCTTTTTGTGTTTTCCAAGTGCCATCTGTTGACCTTTCCATCTTCAACATGGAAAGCCCATTGTCGGTGCCTACTACCCAGGTAGTATCATCAAGGGAACTGATCGCCGAAACGGCGCTATCTGGTAAGCCATCGTCTGCGCTGAACTGTTGAAATACGGTCCTACTGCCTTTGGCGAGTCCATTGAAAGTTCCAAACCAAATTAGCCCTGATCGACTCTGAAAGATACTGAGCACGCGATCGTCAGGTAAGTTCGGGTTGAAGTTTGTAAGCCAAATAAGTTCGTTGTTGCTCGTATAAACTGCGATACCGGAGCTTGTACCAATCCACAAGTTGCCGTCTTGGTCTTGGTGAGAGGAGTAGATTTCGTTGAGGGTATCGGCGAGTGCCGATTCGTGCATTGGGTGACGCTCAAACCTAGCTGACCCTGGGCTGCCAATAAACGCGCCTTCCGAAAGGGTTGTGAAGATAATCTCGTTGTTCTTTGTAGAGAGTAAACCAGTGGGCTGCGGGTTGGTCGCTACCTGGCCGTTGTTATAGTGGACGAGCGTGATGTCTGACCCTTGTCGATGAAGGTATAAGCCTCGGCCTTCGACGGCAACGTAAAGGTCGCCTTGGTTAGACTCTTCGAAATCTATAACTGGTGTGCTTCTTGCGCCTTCTGGCAGGAAGTAGTGATCGAGATTCTTCGATATAGGGTCGAGGTGGCTAAAACCTGGCGCGTCAGCGTAGCCTATCCAGATGCCGCCTTTGCTGCTGTTCTCGATACTGTATATGTTGTCTGAGAGTAGCCTTGTATTCTCGATAGAGGAGCCCGCCCTAACAGCGGTGAAGGTCATGTCGGCTGAATCCAAGAGATTCAGCCCTCCTCCCAGAGTCGATACCCAAATTCCACCGTGTGGATCTTCCGTGACATCCGTCGTGTAGCGATGGCTAATCGAGGAAGGATCTGAACGGTCATGGGTGAAAGCGATGACATTGGTGCCGTCATATCTATGAATGCCCTCAGACGTTACAATCCAAAGGAATCCAATTGAGTCTTGGTAGACATGGGAGACTGTCTGTTGCGTCAGCAGGTTCGATGCTTCGGATTTCGTTATTGCGTATTCGTCTTTGCGAAACGCAAACGCGAAGTCACTCGCGATTGCGAGTGACAGGATTATTACGTAGAAGTGCCTAAGCTTGCCCATCGTAGCAACGTCGTATTCTCATACGGTATATGCTACATGGTTGTTTGCATCAAGAAAGCCTCCTTGAAGGAGGCGATACGTGACCGACCACTAACTTCCTTCAGCCTACACTTGGTGGGGTCCCGCTTTGGGGTCCCGCTTTACCGGAGGCCCCACTTAAACCCTGATTGCTCGGCGGCGCTTCTCAGACCCCAGCGGAATCCAGACTGTTCGATGTTACTACGTAGGCCCCACTTAAATCCGGCCTGATCAGCGTCACTGCGCAGACCCCACTTGAATCCCGCTTGTTCGGCGTTGTTGCGGAGACCCCACTTGAATCCGGCTTGCTCAGCAGAGCTACGAAGACCCCATTTGAATCCCGCCTGCTCACTCGCGCTGCGAAGGCCCCATTTGAATCCAGCCTGATCAGCGAGGTTGCGGAGACCCCACTTGAATCCTGCCTGGTCTGCGTCGTTGCGAAGACCCCACTTGAATCCTGCTTGGTCAGCATCATTGCGGAGCCCCCACCTAAATCCTGCCTGGTCTGCGTCGTTGCGGAGCCCCCACTTAAATCCTGCCTGGTCAGCATCATTGCGGAGACCCCACTTGAATCCCGCTTGCTCACCGGCGCTCCGAAGGCCCCACCGGAATCCCGATTGCTTAGCTACGTTCTTGACGCTCCAGCCGTCTGCGGTGGACACGACCTGTTGCGAAGGCTGACCGGAAGTCAGCCACCGATCTGAAGTTCTAACGCTTCTAGGCGTGCGCGCAACCGCCGGACTCGCACTGCTACCCGATGCTTCCCACTTAAACGATGGGCTTGAGGGGGCGGCGACATACGCAGCCGCCAAAACTCTTCTTACTTCCATCCGTTTGTCGCTGTGTGACCCTTCAGCAAGCACAGTAGAAGCAAACCCGAGGCTAAGAGCAATTCCGCAAACCGAAGCAATTTTCATGACGCAGCTCCCAATTTTGAAAGTAAAGACGCGTTAAAAGTGAGGTCTAGTGCTCCAAAGTGGTCTTGACACCCGGATCACAATATGATTCTACTTTAAACGAGACAGCGCAGTATTCGCTTCGGCAACCGTGCCCCATTTGGGGCAAGGCGCTAACTTTTTTCGTCGGCCAGCTCTCGCACGAGTCGCTGTTCAGCCTGGAAAATCGACTGCCAGTCGATGGGGCTGTTGGGGTCGGGGGCGGTGAGGCGCTGGAGGTGCTCTGCGGCACCCCAGCGACGGGTGGTGGACGGTCCTTCGGATTCCCTCGGCGGCGCGATGAGTTCCTCACCGCCGGGCAATCTTGGCGGCGCGCCTTCTTCGAAGATCGCCGGTCCTATGAAGTGGTCCAGACCACTCAGTTCCTTTTTGATATTTAGATCATTCTGGTCGCAATTTCGGCTTCCCACGGTCAGTGCGCGGCGTATGTTGGCGATTCCCGCACCCTGAACAAATGGTGAGTAGCTAAGGCGCCCGTCGGGTTCGATGGCGGGCTCGGCAGAGGTGACGAGCATGCATTTGAGCTCGTCATTGGTGAGTTCCGGTTCCAACTCCAGCATGAGTGCCGCAAGGCCGCTCATTACCCCTGCAGCCTGCGAGCTGCCGGTCATCACAAATTCTCCCGTGCTCAGAAAGTACTCCGGAAAGTCCGCCGCGAGCGACGACGTTGGCGGTGTGATCCCACTGATATGGCCCCCGGGAGCCACGATGTCGGGCTTCAGATGGCCCAGAGGCGTTGGCCCGCGGGAGGAGAAATCCGGTACGTAGTCGTCATTTCGGTCATCCTCAGTCCACGAATCGGTCACGGCGCCCACGGTGAGAAGGTAGGGGAGGTTTCCCGGCGATCCAATACTCATCGGCTCGGGGCCCTCATTGCCGGCGGCCGCCACGACGAAGATGCCGGCCTCCCAGGCTTTCAGGAGGGCCTGGTTGACCGGGTCCTGCCAGTAGGGCCAGCGCGGGCGAGAGGCAAAACTGAGATTCAGCACCTGTATTCCGAGGCGCTCACGGTTAGTAACCACCCACTGCACGCCACGAACAAGGTCCAGAAGACGCGCCGTGCCATCTCGTCCAAACGCCTTGACGACAGCCAGACCTGCATTCGGTGCGACCCCGCGGAAGCTCGGATCCGGTGCAGACAGCCGCCGTGTACGGTCGCTGCGGGCGATGACGCTCGCAATGTGGGTGCCGTGGCCGCTTTCATCTTCCGCGACGTCGACCTCGCGGCCGGTCATGGCATCGAAGCGGCCCCAAATGCGCGGCTCGCCCCGCGTATTCATGGCGATGGCGTCGGGATCTTCCCAGAGACCGGAATCGAGCACCGCGATTCCTATCCCTTCGCCCGTTATCCCAAGTTTGTGAAGCGCGGAGGCTCCGGAAACGGTGGGAAAATAGCTGTCGTTTCCGGGTTCTTCGTAGGACGGGACCAGAGAAGTCCGGCAATCAGGGCCGGAAATTGCATCAATGGAAATTTCGGACTGGACGCTGGATGGATTCCCAGGGGCATGGGCGAAGCGCACCGTGAGTTGGGTTTCGCTGCGAGCCTTCACTCTGATGTCTTCCAGATCAGTCCAGGACCCATCGTTCGATTCTGCATCGGTCAGTGGACTCAGGGTCGAACCAGCCAGCGCGGCACTCTGGAGACGGCCAAGGCTGTCGGGCCAGGCGAGGTCGATGCGGTTGAGGCCGATGTCGAGGTCGCCCTTGTTGAACAGCCGCCACCGCAGTTCGCTCTTGTCCCAGCTCAGCTCGATCGCGCCTGCCAGCGCGCAATTCGGATCAACCGGGGGTTCAGGCTCGGGCTCCCAGGCGAGATCGTCGATCACTCGCCCTATCGATGGTGTTGACTCGAGCACGGCGTCGAGCTGACGGCGGGTGAGTTCCGCGCCCACCGCGTCGATAAGTGGAAGCCGGTGGGTGATGTGGCCGCCGGCACCCTCAATCGCCGTTTCGATGGGCGCCAGTGGAATACCCTGGAGCATCACGAGGAGCACCTCCTCGTCGTCAGCCTGAGCGGCGGTGAGGGGTGCCAGCAGCAGCAAAAAAAGTCGCCCGACCCAGGCGGGGTGCGGTAAGCGCGTCTTCAGGAGTGGAGCTCTCGCGCCCGCTCGATACACTCTGAGTAATCAGCTTGCACGGCCATGGGGACTTCTTCCGCGCACAGAGGATGGGCGAGAAAGTAGCCCTGGAGCAGGTCACAGCGTCGCGAAGCCAAAAAGCCGAGCTGATCTTCGGTTTCGATGCCTTCGGCGATCGAACGCATGTTGAGCGCCCTCGCGAGGGCAATGATGGCATCGACAATAGCAGCGCCATCGGCGCTAGCCATGTCCGATACGAAGCTCTGGTCGATCTTGAGGGTGTCGATGGGAAACTTGCGCAGATAATTGAGCGACGAGTAGCCCGTACCAAAATCATCGACGGCGAGATCAAGGCCCAGGGACTTCAGTTCCTTCAGTTTCAGCACCGTGTTATCGCCGTCGATCATAATGGCGGACTCGGTGAGTTCGAGTTCCAGGCGCTCCGCGTCGACGCGCGAGCGCGGCAAAAAGTCGCGAATGTAGTGAATGAGATCCGGCCGATTGAACTGGAGGGGAGAGATGTTCACGCAGATGCGGAACGATGGGAGACCGCCCGCATCCCACTCGCGACACTGTTCGGCCACACGGCTCAGCACCCATTCGCCCAGCTCAATAATCTGTCCGGTCTGCTCCGCGACAGGAATAAAATCGGCGGGCGATATCATGCCGCGCTGCGGATGGCGCCAGCGTAACAGCGCTTCGAGGCTTACAACCCGCCCGGTCAGCGCTTCAATCTGAGGCTGGTACCAGACTTCCAGCTGCTGATCACGAATGGCGTGGCGAAGGTCTTCCTCGAGTTCCAGTTGTTCGAGAGACCGCGCGTTCATCTCTTCGTTGTAGAAGCGATAGCAGGCCCGGCCATCGGCTTTCGCCGCATACATAGCGGTATCCGCGTTGCGCACAAGGGCGTCCGCGTCGTCACCGTCCTCAGGGAACAGCGCGATGCCTATGCTCGGTGTAACGACGGGGTTGTGCGTGTGCAGATGGATGGGCTCGGAAAGCACGTTAATGATGCGGCGGGCGATACGCTCTACATCCGTTGTGCTCGTGACATCGGAAAGTACGATGGTGAACTCGTCCCCACCCAGGCGGGCGATCTCCGTGTCGCCGTTGTCTTCCGCGTTCAGCTCCGTGAAGTAGCTCACCGCATCGTCTTCGCGAAGTTCGCTGGCGAGACGCTTTGCGATCTCCACCAGGAGCCGATCTCCCCGTGCGTGCCCGATGGAATCGTTGATGCGCTTGAAGTTGTCCAGGTCGATGAACAGCAGCGCGCCCTGGCTGTCGCGCCGTCGAGCACGCTTCAGCCTGCGGTGCAGCTGTTCGGTAAAACTGCGGCGGTTGGGAAGGCTGGTGAGGGGGTCGAAGTACGCCAGGTAGCGCAGGCGATCTTCCTGGCGCTTGAGCACGTTGAAAGCGTCGCTCGCCCGCAGCATATACTGCACATCGCGACTGAGCAGAGACCAGTTGACGGGCTTCGTTTTGTATTGCGTCGCCCCGGCGTCGAAGCCCTCATCGATGGATTCCCGGTCATCGGATCCCGTAACGATCATGATGGGGACGCTCTCGCCCTGAGGCATGGCGCGGATGCGGCGGCATACTTCGAGGCCGGTCATGCCAGGCATTTCAACGTCGAGAAACACGAGGTCCGGCCGTTCCCGGAAAAACGCGTCCAGCGCTTCGTGCCCGTCCGCAGCTTCGATCACCTCCATGCCTTCGCTTTCAAGGCACTGGCGTGAAAGGAGGCGAACGTTGATGTCATCGTCGGCCACAAGAATACGGGGCCGCGCCGGCGACGGCGAAGCCTCATCCGCATGCTCGCGCGCGCGCAGATCAGCCTGGATATCAAGCTTGCTCATGGCAGCTAGCTAACCTTCCTCGACGCTGTGGGGAGCGCCGCAGGGGTATGATTGTACCTCAACACTGCAAAAAGTATGCCCCTCTCTGGGGCAGGGCCACCAAGCGGGTTTCGTCGATCAACATGCTAAGATTACTCCTAATCCTGCGTTTTAGATTCATTTGATGACCATCGCATCCGATCGTCTTGCGCTGATCCGCGAGCAGGTGCAGCGCCACCTCGATGCCGAGCAGCAACAGGAGCTCGCCCCCGCAGAGAAGACCCTTCTGGTCGAGCGGATCAAGGCGCAGCTCAAAGCGCACAACGCCGTCATCGTTGCGCACTACTACACGGCGCCCGAAATCCAGGCCCTGGCGGAGGAAACAGGCGGCTGCGTTTCAGATTCGCTCGAGATGGCCCGGTTCGGACACGACCACAGCGCTGAGACGCTCATCGTTGCCGGTGTGCGCTTCATGGGTGAGACGGCGAAGATCCTGACCCCGGAAAAGCGCGTGCTCATGCCGACGCTCGAGGCCACCTGCTCCCTGGATATCGGCTGTCCCGCGGATGAGTTTTCCGACTTCTGCGACGCGCACCCCGACCGTCAGGTCGTGGTCTACGCAAATACCTCAGCCGCTGTTAAGGCCCGCGCCGACTGGGTGGTCACGTCGAGCATCGCCCTGGACGTTGTGGACTACCTCGATGCCCAGGGTGAGAAAGTGCTCTGGGCACCGGACAAGCATTTAGGCGACTACGTACAGCGCCAGACCGGGGCGGACGTGATCATGTGGGACGGCGCCTGCATCGTTCACGAAGAATTCAAAACCCGCGCCCTGCTCGACCTCAAGGAGGTCTACCCCGACGCCGCGGTGCTCGTTCATCCTGAGTCTCCCGCGAGCGTTGTCGACATGGCGGATTGCGTCGGTTCCACGTCACAGATCATCCAGGCCGCGCGCGCGATGCCCAATCCGCAGTTTATCGTCGCCACGGACCAGGGCATTTTCTACAAGCTGCAGCAGCAGGCGCCCGGCAAGCAATTCATCATCGCACCCACCGCTGGCAACGGGGCGACCTGTCGAAGCTGCGGTCACTGCCCCTGGATGGCGATGAATGCCCTGGACACGCTGGCCACGGTGTTCGACCGGGACGATAACGAGATTCTCGTGGATCGAGTGCTGGCCGAGCGGGCCATGAGGCCACTGCGTCGCATGCTCGATTTCAATTCTCGCAAAGCCGCCTGATACGCGAACTACTGTTCGCTGCCTGCTGCCTGCTGCCTGCTGCCTGCCGCCTGCCACCCGGCAGCGGTCTAGCATCAGGACTCGAGCATGTCGCGCATGTCTGCCACGTCGCGCAGACGCTGACTGATCTTCGCTCCCGTGGTGTAGTCGGTCTTCACCAGATCCAGCGCATAGCGAAGCTGTTTTTCGGCCTGATCAAGAACCCCATTGAGGATGAAGTACTCCGCCCGGGCCTGATGCAGCCCGACGATGTTACCCGCCAGACCCTGCACCTCGGCCAGGAGATACCAGAGATAGGGATCACCGGGGCGCCGCTTGCTTTGCTCCAGAAGCACTTCTTCCGCGATATGTGATTCTTCCGCATTCATCAGCGCTTCGGCGTAGGTCATGGTGAGGGCGTGATTGCCCGGACTAAGGCGGAGCCGCGCCGCGAGTCTCTCCACCGCTTTTTCGGGCTCCCCCCGGACCATCTGGATTCGCGCGTCCGCGATGATGTACTCGAGACGGTCGGGGTCCCGGGCCCACAGGGAGTCGAGTTCAAGGGCGGCCTCGTCCGGTCGGCTGGCGTCCGTCAGGGCAAGCACAAGTCCGTACCGCGCCGCGGTAAGGGATTTGGGTGATCCATCGATCTGGTTGTTGAAGGTGCGAATGGCCTCTTCGGGCGTGTCCGCGAGTTGATTGAGAACCCGCGCGCGCATCAATTGATATTCGAGCTTCAGCGGGCGAATTTTTTTCGGGTATTGGCGGGCGCGATTGCGCGTGTCGGCAATACGGTTTTCGGACAGCGGGTGGGTGCGCAGAAACTCCGGAACACGATTCCCGGTAGCGTAGCGCGAGGCCTGAAGCATGCGCTCGAACATCGTGGCAGCGGCGTGTGGGTCCATGTCGGCTTTGACCATGGTCTGCATGGCAACGCGGTCTGCCTCGGCCTCGTTGCTCCGCGAGTAGCGAAGCGCCGAGTCCTGCGCCGCGGCCTGGGCCGCCGTGAGGGCGGCGAGGCCCACATCGCTGCCGGCAGTCGCCATAAGCACAAACCCCGCCAGCATCGCCGCCAGAGTCAGGGGTTGCTGCGTGCGCGCGAATTCCATGCGCCGCGAGAAGTGCCGCTGACTGAGGTGGGCTATTTCGTGAGCAATCACCGTGGCGAGTTCGTCCTCGGTCTGCGCGTGCAGCAAAAGTCCGTTGTGAATACCGATAACACCTCCCGGGACTGCGAAGGCGTTAATGGTCGGGTTATCGACGAGCACGAGTTCAATGCGGCGGTCCTGCAGCTCGCTGTGAGTGACCAACTCGAAAATCAGATCTTCCAGATAGCTGAACAGAAGCGGGTCATTGACCGTGGCGACCTGGCTTCGAAAGACACGCAGCCAGGCTCTGCCCAACTGGTGTTCATACTCGGCCGAGAACAGGCTCGAACTGCCTTCGCCGAGGTTGGGAATCTTGAGCTCCTGGGCGATCGGCGCACTGCTGAGCGGCGCTAGAACCACGGCACCGAGGACGGCCAGGGCGGCGACTCGATGGCGCAGGCCATGCCCCGCCGGGGCGGCTGATTTGCGATGCAACTTGGTGCGGCTCATGTGCATGCAGTATTCTACGGGCGGTTCAGAAATTGCGACTTATCGTTCCGGCGGTCGTCGGGCAGCCCTATCGGCGTAGCCCGCCTTGTGTTTGCAGCGCGGATTCTGCCAGCGTTTGACGCCGAGCTGGAGTGAATGTTCCGGTTTGCGATCCAGGCCACAGAGGTACGTCCCGGCTCAACATGCGCTCAACAATGCAACTCGGGTCCGGCGCGGCCTGAGACCGCACGTTGTCGGCCGTTTTCGAGCGATGTCTAAGCGGGCCCAGCAATTTCCAGTTTGATAGAGACAGTAGTGTGAACTCCAAGGACGCCCAAGATGCCGATGCGGTGGTTGATGCTCGTGGGCATCGCTGCCCCATGCCCCTGCTCATGGCCAAGCGCGCCCTGAACAAGCTGGATGCGGAGCAAACGCTGAATCTGGTCTCAACCGACCCGGGCTCCATGCGGGATTTCGAAGTGTTTGCGCGTCAGAGTGGTCACGAACTGATGCAGGCCGTGGAACGGAACGGCGAGTTTCACTTCCAGTTGCGGAAGCGGTAGCGTGTTTGAGATTTTCAATAAGTGGAGCCAGCGATACCTGTTCGAGGAGGAGTCGGTGCTGCTCCTCGTTATGGTGCTTCTGGCGCTGCTTCTGCTGGCGACCATCGGTGACATCCTCGCCCCGCTCCTCGCCGCCGTTGTCCTTGCCTATCTTGTGCAGGGCGTTGTTAACGTGCTCTGTCGCCTCGGCTTTCCGCCCTGGCTCGGCTTTGCCATGGCGTTTACGGTGTTCATGGGCGCGTTCTTCGCGATACTGCTTGGGCTCCTGCCCCTCGTGTGGCGCCAGTCCATCGGACTGCTCG
>JBCCPL010000054.1:0-19697 GCA_039111155.1 Pseudomonadota bacterium
ACCCCTGACGCCGGAAGCCTGAAGCATGCGGCTCAGGATTTCCCGCTGCAGGACACCGCTACGCGTTCGCCTGACTCAAGCTTGTACAGAGTGAGCGCATGGCCCCAGACACAGCCCGTGTCCAGGCCGATAGCCGTGTCGACGCCGGTTTCGCCCTGCAGGGAGGCCCAGTGGCCGAACACGATGGGAACGTCGCCCGCTGCGCGATTCTCGTGCTCGAACCAGCCGCGCAGGGATGGATCCTCCGCGGCTGCTCCCCCCGGCGCGTGGAGGGGGCCTTTGCTGCCAAGGTCGAGGCGCCCTTTTGGGCTGCAGTAGCGCATGCGCGTGAAATAGTTGGTGATCAGGCGCAGTCTTTCCTCTCCCTTCAGGTCCTCTGACCACCTGTCCGGCTGATTGCCATACATGCTCGCGAAGAGCGCCTCGGGATCAGAGCCGCGAAGGACCGTCTCTACCTCCTGAGCACGCTCCTGTGCCTCGTCCACGCTCCACTGCGGAGGGATTCCCGCGTGAACCAGGACATGGTTCTGAGCGCGGTACAGCAAGGGCTGCTGGCGCAGCCAGTCGAGTAAGACATCGCGATCCGGCGCGCGCAGAATCTCATGCAGCGTGTCCGATCGATTGGCCTTGCGCAGCCCTGCGGCGACGGCGAGCAGGTGAAGATCGTGGTTGCCAAGGACCAGGCGCACCCGGTCCCGGTGCTCGTAGAAGAAGCGCAGGGTGCCAAGACAGTCCGTTCCACGATTGACAATGTCCCCCGTGGACCAGAGCTCGTCCTGCGTCCAGTCAAAATCGGCGCGTTTCAGCAGTGCCTTGAGGCAGCCCAGGCAGCCCTGGACATCGCCAACCGCCCAGGTTGCCATGGCCTTAGTTCAGAGACGTGGGCGTGTGGAGGGTGAATGCGGGGATCTCGACGTCAAAGGCCAGTTGCTCCGAGAGGTCTGAGACGCGGTCATCGTCGTGGAGGATCATGGTGTACTCACCGCGCATGTACCCCACGGGGGTCGCCAGCGTGGCACCGCTCGTGTAGCGGAAGTACCGACCCGGACGAATGATGGGTTGTTCGCCCACAACGCCTTCGCCGCGCACTTCCTGCTCCTCGTCGTTGGCGTCCGTGATGATCCAATGGCGTGACAGCAGCTGTACGGGAACGTCTCCCGCATTGCTGATCGTAATGGTGTAGGCGAAGGTGAAAACCTGATCGTCGGGTCTGGAGTGCGTCGGCATGAAGGCTGTTTGCGTCGCAATACCGATCAGGGCCGGGTTGAGGGTCTTGATCTGGTTCATGTTCTCGCTGCACATGGCCGAACGAAGTCCGCGATTTTAGCCTGATGTGTTGTTCGGGGGTCAATCGCGCTTCCTATAGCAAGCGTTCGGAAAAAGACCCGGGCGAATCGCTCAGGTTCGGCCGCGCCCGGAGTTCCACTCGGGCTGGTCGATCAGGGAAGCTGGGCGGTCAGACTGATAAATTCGTCGATGGACAGCGTTTCGGCCCGTCGTCCCGGATCGACTCCCGCGGCCGTGATGACGTCCGAAGACAGGAGTGGCTTGAGCGTATTGCGCAGGGTCTTGCGGCGCTGGGAGAAAGCGGTCGTGACCACTCGCTCGAACTGTTGGCGCTCGCTCAGCGGCACACGCGGCACGGCCAGCGGCGTAAGGCGTACGATCGCCGACTGCACCTTGGGCTGCGGATCGAAAGCCTCCGGCGGGACCTCGAAGAGCATCTCGGTGCGACACGAAAGCTGAGCCATAACACCGAGCCGGCCCCAGTGACGGTCTCCAGGCTCCGCCGTCAGGCGCTGTACCACCTCGAGCTGGAGCATGAAGTGCATGTCCTCGACGATGCCCGCGGTTTCGAGCAGGCGGAAGATCAGGGGCGTGGAGATGTTGTAGGGGAGGTTGCCTACGATACGCAGGCGTTCGCCTCCCGCCGCGAGCCGGGCGTAGTCAAAGCCAAGGGCGTCGGCGCTGTGCAGTGTGAAGCCCGGGTAGACACTGAAGGCAGCGAGGAGCGGCGTGGTGAGATCGCGGTCGAGCTCGATGGCGTCGAGCTGGCATCCCGTGTCCAGGAGCACGCGTGTGAGGGCCCCGAGGCCCGGGCCGATCTCTACGATCCGGTCCGTTGCCTGGGGGTTGATGGCGCGTTCGAGGCCGTCGATTATTGAAGGGTCTCGGAGGAAGTTTTGGCCGAAGCGTTTGCGGGCGCGATGTTTGAGGCTGCGAATCGACAGTGTTCTTACTCGCCGTGCACACTTAAGTCAAAGAAGCATAGCAACAAGCCACACCGTGTTCACCACCTGCGGCTTGCGATAGCATGCGTCAGCCAGACAGCGGCTGGCATAGCCCACCTCGCAGCGAGACGACTTCTACTGGCGCGTTCGGTTTTAGTTTTCGTGAGTCCCCGAGCCTCGTTGCCTGCTCGAAGACAGTATCCTCAGGCAGCAAGGACAACGGTGACGACCCTTGGATGTTGAACCATCCGGATAATCGAGTTTGCGGAGTTTCTTAACGATGGGTTTTCGCCAGTTCTGGATATTGGCCGACGCAATGGCTCGCATGGCGCTGAAGGCCGACGCATCCAGGCTGTACCTCGGCTATGTATGGTGGGTGCTCGAGCCACTGCTTTATGTGGCTGTCTTTTATCTTGTTTTTGATGTGCTCCTGGGCAGTCCAAGAACAGACTTCTTGGCCTTTCTTATGTGCGGAAAGCTTACCTTCGTCTGGTTCTCTAAGTCCGTGGTGCATGCTTCCCGCAGTATTCTTGCGGCTCAGGGGCTCATCGGCAAGATCGATTTACCCAAGGTTCTGTTCCCTATCGCGTCTATCCAGCAAAGCATGTACAAGCAAATCGCGGTGTTCGTCCTGCTTCTCACGTTTCTTATCTTCAGCGGCTACAGCGTCACTGAGTATTGGCTCTGGCTGCCTGCCATCGCAGTAGTCAACTACCTGCTCATTGCCGCCTGCGCCATGGCAGCTTCGGCGCTGGTCTGCCTTGTGCAAGACATCGCCATGCTGGTGTCTCTCGCAATGGTGTTTCTTCTTTTCAGCTCCGGGATATTCTGGGATCCCAGGACCCTGAGTCCTGAGACAAGCAATCTACTGTTCTTGATAAATCCGATTGCGTTTCTTGTTGACGCCTATCGCCAGGTGCTCATGGCGTCTACTGCGCCGGCGGTATACCACCTTGCTGTCTTGGGTTTGGTGAGCGTCCTCCTTTGTGTCGCAGTCGCGGTGGTCATTCATTTCAACAGTCGCTACCTCGCCTTACGGGCGGTCACATCGTGATCGATCAAAGCGCAGATGTCCTGCTTGAGTTGCGACACGTTTCGCATAGCTATCGGGCTCGCCGGACGAACTTCGAACGCGGCGAACATCACGTACTTGACGATGTATCTCTGCAGGTGTTTCGGGGCAAGACTCTCGGGGTAATCGGCCGCAACGGTGCAGGAAAAACAACGTTGCTCCGACTGATGGCGGGTATCCTCGCACCAAACAAGGGTACGATCTGGAGGCGTTCCGGTATCAGCTGCAGCCTCTTGTCCCTCGGTCTGGGTTTTCAGGACCAGCTCACTGGGCGCGATAATGCGCGCTTGTCAGCAATGCTGCAGGGCGCGACGCGGTCCGAGGCGAACGCATACCTCGCGGCTGTCAACGATTTTGCGGAGTTGGGCGCATCGTTCGATGAGCCGGTGAAAACCTATTCGGCAGGCATGCGGGCCAGGCTCGGTTTTGCGACGGCACTGCAGACTCATGTCGACGTGCTCTTAATCGATGAAGTTCTTGCCGTAGGCGATCGGGAGTTTCGCGCCAAGGCGGCTTCGGCAATGCAGCAGCACCTCAAGGGCACACAGACGGTGGTCCTGGTATCGCACAACGAAAACCAGATCGAGCACCTGTGCGACGAGGTCGCATGGATCGAGGCAGGTCGGCTTGAAGGTTATGGCTTGGCAGCTGAAGTGATTGCTTCCTATACAGCGAAACCGACCGAATGACGTTTAAGGCAGGGCTAGTTGGCACCAGCGCTGATTGCAGATCGCCGGGCAGAGGTCCGGTCGGATCTCGATCCGCGGGTCGGTTTCAGTCGCTCCCGTGACACACTGTCCTGATCTCTGTCAAACTAGGCCAAAGAGACTTGCCGCCAACGCTAACCGACGTGACTGAGACGCAAAAACCTCTGCCCGCTGGCGCCGCCCGGTGGAGCAGGGCAACGCTCGCCGCGTGGTCCGCGCGCTCGCACCCCAAACCCTTGACCTTGTGCGCCGATCCACGCGGTGTACCTCGCTGGCTGCTCGAAACAAGTGGTTATGGTGTTCTTCCCGGTTGGCGTGGGTGTTTCGATAAGCGCAGGACCGAGGGAAAAGGATGAACCTTTTCAATCTCAAGGAAGCTTTCCTGTTGAAACTGCAATTCAACCTGAAAGCCGAAGCCTCCAAGCACTACTTGAATTATGTCTGGTGGATACTCGAACCCGCGCTGTTCGTTACCGCGTTCTATTTCGTGTTTGAGGTTCTGATGCGCCGGGGGGGCGAGGGATTCCTGGTGTTTCTGCTCCTGGGCAAAGTCCCATTTCTTTGGTTCTCGCGCAGCGTTAGCAATGCATCGAGCTCCATACTTAATGGGCGTGGTCTGATCCAACAGATGGCAATACCGAAGTCCTTTTTTCCGATACTCATAGTGGCGCAGGACCTCGTAAAACAGACAGCCGTATTTGTTGTACTGCTCGCGGTTGTGGCGGGCATGGGCTACGCGCCTAGTGTGACCTGGCTATTGTTGCCAGTGCTGATTGCAACTCAAGTCTTGCTAATCACGGCCTGCGCGCTTCTCACAGCAGCGATTGTGCCCTTTGTTCCCGATTTTCGCTTTGTCGTAAGTACGGGGATGACGCTGCTGATGTTCGGATCCGGAATTTTTTACGACTACAACACGGTGCTGCTTGAGAGGCACAAGGAACTGTTTCTAATGAACCCGCTGGCGCGACTCATCGAGGGATACCGCGATGCGCTGATGCGCGATGCCGTGCCAGATATGGGTGGGCTGATCGCTATTGCGATGCTTAGCGCCGTCGCTATAGCCCTACTTCTCTCTCACTATCGCCGCAAAGATGCCGTGTACGCTCGTCTAGTGATTCAGTAAATGTCCGAGCATGTTCTCTCCCTGCACGATGTGTCTCTCGACTACAAGACACGCGAATCGTTCTTCCGACACAGCTATCGAAGGGCGCTGGCGAACGTCAGCTTCGAAGTCGTTCGAGGGGAAACGCTGGGCGTCATCGGTGGGAACGGCAGCGGCAAATCAACCCTGCTGCGGGTCCTTGCTGGCATTTACAGGCCCAATGGCGGGGAGCTTGTTGTCCGCTGCGACCGCATCATGCTGTTGTCGCTAGCCCTTGGGTTTGATCCCGAGCTTTCGGGTCGCGATAACGCGCTTTTAAGCGGTGTGCTGCTGGGGGGAAGTCGCAGCTACGTCAAAAGCAAGTTGAAGGAAATCATCGAGTTTTCTGAACTCGAAGACCAGATTGACCGACCGCTCAAGACCTACTCCAGCGGCATGCGGGCTCGGCTGGGTTTCTCAGTTGGGTTGAAGATGGAGTCTGAACTTCTACTGATTGACGAGGTTCTCGGTGTCGGCGATCGATCTTTTCAGAACAAAGCACGGAAGGCGATGCGTCAGCGTATCGCTTCGGATCAGACCGTTGTCTACGTTTCTCATTCTCTGGCAACTGTGGCACAACTCTGCGAGCGCACGCTCTGGCTTGATCGCGGTTCGGTCAGGTACTTTGGGGACACCAGGGAGGCCATCCGTCAGTATCGCAATGAGCAGTCAGGGGACGCTGGCGGGCGCGCCGGGCGCCGAAAGCGGGATCTCGTTGCGTGATAGCCCCACTAGCTCCAGCCAGAGATCGCGACGCCAGATCCTACCACGTCGGCTATGATGGTGCAGCGGGTGCCACCCGCTACTTCCCTGTCAAGCGTCTATGGGAATCATTGCTATGACCAGTTCAAGACTGTTGCGGCCCGTTCTGGGTATAGGTCTGCTGTTGGGCCTCGTTACCTGGATCGGCCTGGGATTACATCCGGACAGTGAGTCCCCCTTATCGTCGGAGGCTGGGGTGCCCGAACCGGAAGCGCGAGCCGCCGAGTCTTCAGATGACCGGATTGCGCTCTCGCGAGACAAGATATCGTCTTTGTTTGTAAGCACTGCTCCTCCGGCGAGCGAACCCAGTCCATCCCCCGCGGGGGAGGCCCTGGGCATTCCGGAGGAGAAAACGATATCCATCGGGGAATACATTGACCCCGACGACCCAGCTACCTGGTCTGAAAGCGGTACTGGCGAAGTCATCAGCATCGGTGAATACATCGACCCCGACGATCCAAGCACGTGGCCCGAGAGTGGTAATGGCGAGGTCATCAGTATCGGGGAATACATCGATCCCGATGATCCGGGAAGTTGGCCAGTCGGTGAGGCTAGCGAACCGGTCAGCATTGGCACGTATCTCGACCCCGACAGGCCGGAGACCTGGAACTTCGTAGCCAACGATGATCCGGTGAGTGTTGGTGTCTACAAAGACCCCAATAGCGACCGACAATGAACCACCGCGGAATTTCCGGGGACTCCCGACCGTCTTTTTGTTAAGGCGGCTGCAATACACAGATTGCTCATGGCTACGGGTTCCGTGATTGCTTCACGCCCGGTCGGTCCTGCGCGGAAGTGTACGGTTGTTCTACCTGTTCCTTCCGCACACGCATCGAGTACGTAGCTGATGCAGAGCGGCGTCGTCCACGTGGCGCATTCACGCGGCTCAGTAGTTCCGGATCGTACTGCGGAGCGTGCGCCGCGGGCACGCAAGCCGGCAAGATCCACGAAATACGGGTTCCGGCACGAAGATCAGGACTGGAGAATAGTGGTCGGGCGAGTCGGTGCAGATGGAAAGACAAACGAGGACGGCGAATGCCATACGACCTGAGCATACCCGGGCAGATTTCCGAGCACGAGCTTCGAGCCATCGAAGTGATTGCCGGAATGGTTCCCGAGCGCTCCACCATTGTTGAGCTAGGGAGCCTATTTGGCCGGTCAAGTTACGCCTGGGCTAAATCAGTCCCTCCATCGGCGGAAGTCGTTTGCATCGATCCTTTCGCTGGGAACAAGGGGATCAGGAGCATCGAGGAAAGGCTTGGCATCAAATATGGATTGGAATCGTTCCTGAAACACACGGAAGGCTGCGACAACATTCGGGTTATCCAGGGTTTCTCACCGGATGCTGTAGAGAAAGACTGGAGTGACGAGGTATTTCTGTACTTCGACGATTCGGTACACACGAATCCAGGGTTCAAGCGGAATCTTGATTTCTGGAGCAACTTTGTGGCGTCCGATGGCATTCTTTGTGGGGACGACCACCGGCCGCGCTTTACCGATATTCAGAATGAGGTTGAGCGATACTGCCGTGACCACGAACTCTGGCTCATGGTTGTTGATTTCATGTGGATCGCGCTGAACCCGCGTTCGAGCCTCTACGATGCGGACCAACTGCGCAATCGCTTGTCCGAATTGAAGTCAGAGGCGGATCAGGCCCGGTCCGTATTTAGAGGAGTTAAGCAGGAAGGCGTTCGAGTTCTCAAGTCAAGGCTGGGTTCCGGTTATCGCGTTGAAGTAGACTTGTCCAATCCATCGCTGAGTCCCATTAGCGTCACCTGCCACCCGCCCGACGGCGGTATCGTTCAGGGAGATGCCCAGCGGGTCCTGCCCTTCGACGTAAAGTTCAGCGCCTGTTTCACCGTATCCTTCAGCGAGCGTCCGGAAGGTACGCTGGAGTTGGAAGTATCCAGCGAAAGTGGCGAGACTAAGGCGCAATACGTAGACCTGGCTTCGGCCCCTTCTCCCTAGATCCACTGAGTGGGTCAGGATCTGCGCGACCATGCGAGTTCAAGGGCTGTCGTGCTGAACTGAAGGGCCGAATCACACTAAATATGAAACACATTCTTTCCGTTTCTATGCCGCGGTCCGGCCACCACCTGCTGGAGCGCTGCATGCGTGCGGTCCTCCAGGAACGCTTCCATTATTGCTCCTACTATCAGGACTGGGTTCGAAACTCCTACCGCCCCTGCTGTCGCACAATACCGTGTCGACAGGTCGACGAAGCGGCGGCGGTATTCATGCAAAAAAGCCATGACTTCAAGCTAAAAGATCCGCTAGAACTGGGTGCCGCTCACCTGCGTGTTGTTCAGGTCAGAAAACCGGTTCCGCGACTGCGTTCCAATTACAGATTGCATCTAAAGTCAGGCGTAGAGGACTCCAGGAAGACCTTTCTTACCTTCGCCGAGCGAGAGCGCCGCTACTACTACGGCTTCTGGAAAAAATGGGTAGTCGGGGACCGTGATGCCGTGTTGCTCCCCTACGAACAGTTCATTGCGAACGCGGCGCATTTCATTCGGTTGATAATTTCGGAACTTGCCATCGATGGAGGCATTCCTGAAGACCTCGACGAGCTGCTCCCCTCGGCGTTGTCGACTGGTGGACAGGGCGGGATTCACACCCAGGCAGACGACGATTACGAGCTTCCCTGGGTTGCCCAGGACTGGGCAATCGAATACGAGGCAGATTTGAGGGCGTTGTGTCCTCAGGCCAACGAGATTTGGGGAGCTTAGCAAGCTTCTGCGGGCATGGACCGTCTAAGCGTTGACATCATCGCCCTGGATGCTACCGTTTACGGAAATGGTGAATCAGTGCGCAATTATCGGGGCTCCGCACTTTTCCAGATACCGATTTTTGCTAGACTTCACACTCACAAGTCCGGTTTTAATTGATAGGTCACGTATATGAAGGCGACAATTCAACGCATGAGCTTGGCACTGGCCGTAACAGCGTCAGCGCTGGCGCCCAACCTCGCATCGGCTGCTACGGCTGCGGACTTCTTTGCGATCGAGCAGATTGTGATTGATGAGGTGAACTTCTCAGGCTGTATGGCGCGTCTGTCGCCCGGCCCACAAGTCCTGGGATTGAACTGTGCCAACGGCTTTGTCACGTTCGACTGCAAGGGCCAGCTCGGGTCTGCGCGCGCGGACGCGAATGCCAAGCTCGCTGCGGCTCAGCTTGCCTTCGTTACTGACACCCAGCTCTTCATTCGCGTGGACGACACAAAGAAAGCCAACGGGTTTTGCCTCGCGGTACGTGTGGACAACACCAAGAACGCCGTTCCCTGAACGTCGCTCCTTGGCCTCCTCGGGCCCGGGTCAGCGACAACGAGCGGGTCCGTATGACGGGCCCGTTTTCGTTTCCGCGCTGTGCAAGCGCTTCGCCGTGCTGATCGGTGGTAGAGTAGCTCGTGAAGGTCGAGCTGCATCATCTTTCGATGTGTTTTTTCGAAAGGTGCTCCCCTCGAGTCCCTATTTCTAAAATAAAACCGTCGAGCCTCCTGACGCTGGTCTTCCGCTTTGCCTGATTTAGTGCTCGTGCTTGGTCCTGAGAGTACCGCTACCCGTTGGATCGCAGATACCCTTTCGATGCACCCGGACGTCGCTTTAGGCACGTCCAATCATAAGGACCCGCTGGACGAGTTCTGGAGCACTGAGAACACAGACGTTCTGCTGCAGGCGGTGGCGACCGGTACGATCGTCTCACGAAGGAGCGTGCCTTCGGGTGTGGACGATGCTCCGGCTGAGTTCATGAGCGAGCCGCCGCTCAACGAGTTGCTGCTGATGTGCGAGAACACCGGAGTACAGGTGCACATTCTGGTGACAAGCAGACTGCGGCCAGCGACCGTTTTATCCGGAGCCACCAATCGGGCATCTTGCCAGGGCAGTCTGGTTGCAGCGCGACAGCAATATGAATGGGCCTATCGCTCGATATTTGCGCTCATTCTGGGTTTTCCCAGCCTTAGTTTCACTGTGTTATCCGTGGAAAGCCTGGTGCTTGATGCTGAGCGGGCGTTCGAATCACTGTTCGTCGAGTTGGGTATGGCTCCTTTCCGCCCATCGGTAAAAGCCAACACGGCAATAAACGACTACGCCCTCAGCGTCTTGCCCGCCCTCAGGAGTGCGAAACGCGCTGTTCCAGGCGCGACTTTGCGATTTACGGAAAATGGTTCAGGCCTGGATTTTCTAGGATTGGGGTGGGGGCGTCGCGAGCGCAATGGAGTCTGGAGCGTTTCTCGCAGAGCGTTTATCGCGATTCCGTATCCAGAGCGACGCAATGGAAACTCCCAGGAGTCTGATCAATCTCTGCAGATAGAGTTGGTACCCTATATTGACGCGACCGACGCGGAAGCTGCTTCCGAACGATTTTTGACGGTAATTGTTGATCTGCATACGGAGTTCCACGGTCCAATCAGTGGACACTGCAACCTGCTATTGCCAATCAGGCTCCGAGCGCCATGTCGTGATCTGATGGTTATCGAGTTCCAGCTGATTGATGCGAATGGCAGTCAGCGAACAGCGAAGGAAAGTGCATTAACGCCAGAGGACCCGCGGGTCTTCGGCGTCAAACTGGTTCAGCTGACGTTTGGAGACCGTGGTGCCGGAATTTCGTAGCTTAGACATCGTTGTCGCTGACCGGGGTTGGGTGCTCGAAGCGATCGCCCGGAAGCTGGTCGAGCACGCGCCGCCGGGTTTGGACGTGCGCGTGGTCGATAAGGCCGAAGAAGGTCTGGGAGCCGTGCAGCTCTTTCTGCCCTACAGTGCCTATGTCGATACCGAAGCCTACACCGTTGCTTTCTTTACGCATCAGGAATCTATCGAACCCGCAAGCAGCCGTTTCATTGAAGTCGCCAAGTCATGCGATTTGCCTCTGTGTATGTCTGAGAAATACGCTCGACTGCTCAGGGATGAAGGCGTGACCAACGCGAAATCGGTTGGGTTCGCGGTGGATACCGATCGTTTTTCACCCATCTTGCGGGTTGGAGTTGTCGGCCGGGCGTACTCGCACACGCGAAGAAAGGGCGAGGATCTACTCGCAGAGCTGAACTTACCGCCTGGAGTCGAGATCGTCTTTTCCGGTGAGGGCTGGCACAGGCCCAGTATTCGGGTGACCGACTCGGATATGCCGAAGTTTTACAGCTCCCTGGATTACCTGCTCGTGCCTTCGAGAATCGAGGGAGGCCCCGCGCCTCTGCTCGAAGCGCTGGCATGTGGCGTTCCGGTCATCGCTCCCAGCGATATCGGTTTTGTGAGTGAGTTTCCTCATATCAGTTTCAGGAACGGCGATCTTGCTTCCCTCGAAGAAACACTCCTTCGATTGTATGAAGAGAAATGTGCGCTAAGAAGCTCAGTTGAGTCTGTTGATTGGGCATCGTTTGGCGAGAGACTGTTTACTGAAATTGAAGCGGGTGTGCACGCGCATGTACCGGACTACGAACCGGCAAAACAGGGGGCGCTGGTTTTTGTCGCGTCCCACGGTTCGGAGCTTCAGGCTCGAGGCGGGCCTACTACACGTATCCGGTTAATTGAGTCCTTCGGAAGTTCGAAGGAGCTGCGAGTGCAGACCTTGCACAATCCGTCAGCCCAAAGCCTGCCTGCGAACCTTGGCCTGGTGCACCTGTTCAACTCCTGGCCGCTCAAAACGGCGGAGCTGGAACTCAGAAGCATACAGCGCCGCGGGATATTCTCGCTCTACTCACCCATTGCCCTGAACCTCGAATGCCTCCCGGTGTATACCGATGTTGTGCCGCCGATTCTGTATGAAAACAGAAGCGTGGAAGAAAGGCTCGCACAGCTCAAATGGCGCTGCCCCTCTGCCGAAGAATATACGGCGCAGCAGGGTCTCCGACCGGTCGAGGGCGTAGATGGTCACTTTTCCGCACTGCGTAAAACCGTGGAACTGGCCGATCACATAATCGTTCTGAGCGAGTACGAGCGTACCTTTCTGGAGCGAATAGGCTGCGACATTGAGGATCGGAGTACGCTGGTAGTCAACGGCGTTGACGCCCAGAACTTCCTGGGAGCGACGTCTGATCGTTTTGTTAATGAGTATGGGGTTTCAGGATTTGTTCTCGCCACCGGACGTGTGGAGCGACGGAAGAACCAGGCCATACTCGCCAAAGCAGTTTCCGCCATACCCGGCCTGAAGCTGGTGCTCATCGGCGCAATTGCAGATGAGCAGTATTACCAGGTTGTGCGATCTCAGATTGACGGCAAACGGCTCGTTCACATCGATCGCATTGAGGACCGGGCGCTTCTTGCCTCGGCATACGCAGCCTGTTCGGCTTTTGCCAACTGTGCGTTCGCTGAGGGAGCGAGTCTGGCGTCGATCGAAGCGTTTCATGCTGGCGCCAGTCTCGTACTCTCAGACCAGAGTTCCGAGCGTGAGTATTTTGGTGCGCAGGCCCTATATGTTCATCCGCTGGATGTCCGAGGGATGAGCGAGGCCATTGAAACCGCAATTAACAGTCCGATCGCCAAAGGTCCGGGGGGCTACCTGAACCGCGAAGAGGATTCGGGCCTTCGACATGTGGAGCAGACGACCAAGCTCTATCGGACCTACACGGCGGGTCCACGAATCTACAGCCGTAAGCAGTCTATTGGCCTGGACGTGACTCACTGGGCGCACAGCGTACATAACAGCGTGCATCCTACGGGCGTGACGCGCCTGGAAGAAGGCGCTTTTTCGTCTGCTAAGCTCAATGGACACGATTTTTCAGCGTACTTCGTCTGGAACTCCCCGAACAACTGCTTTGTTGAGCTCTCGCGGGAACAGGTCAGTGCGGGAATGCATGTCGAGTACGCAAACTCAAGGCAGCTCCCGAAATCCGAGGTCGTCCACGATACGGCCTACGTGATGCCACCGAGATACTCTGAGCCACAGATACAGGCACAACACTCCAGTGGAATCATGGAGGCGTACGCTCAGTACCTTGTTGAACGCCGCGCGTTCTCGCCCCGTCAGCTGATAAGGATAATGAGGGAACGTTCGAGCCTGGCTAATTCTATGGTCTATGCCGTGAAAGTATGCGTTGCTGAAACTTTCAGGGTTATGGGTCTGGGCGCGGAGTCAAAAAAGGAAGAAGGACAACAGGCAATTACTGCCACAAGCCCGAAGAAACCTCGGAACTCCCAGCCGCCGCACCAATTGAACTCGCAGGTCGACGTCATGATGGTGATAGGGCAGCCATGGATCAGTAACGACCGGTACATTGAATCGCTGGAGAGCTTCATCCTGCGAGAAGACCTGGACCTTAGTTTTTATGTGCACGATTTGACATTCGTCACTCATCCAAGGAGCCATCGCTACGAGGCCAAAGTGAGCTATCGACGACGATTGCGCCGGATGCTCGCTATGGCTTCAAAGACCTATGTGAACGGAGACTCTATTCTTCTGGATCTGCGCAGATACTGCGCCGGCTTGAAACTGAAAGTTTCTATGGAAATCCTGCCCTACTCCGCATTCTCGTCCGGAATCGATGCGTTTATGTCATCCGCAGGTGTGCCGGAGCCACGACATGTCGGTAAACCAAACCCCATAATTTTGATGGTATCCACGCTGAATGCGCGGAAGGGTCATGAATTCGCGCTGGACATCTGGGACTACCTCGGTGAGTGTCGCCGCATCGGCGAGTTTAAACTCTATATCGTTGGAAAGGCCATGGGAGCCGGTGAACTCGTTGATAGAATCAACAAGACTTCCGACGTCAGATACATCGGCGATGCAGATGATCAGCTTCTAGAGGTCTTATATAAAAGTTGCGCGTTCACCGTGTTCCCATCGGAGTCTGAGGGTTGGGGATTGCCAATCCAGGAGTCCGCCGATTTTGGCAAGGTTTGTATAGCTTCGGATAGGTGCCCAGCGGCGATCGAAAGTACGTCGAAGCTGGTCGAAACGCTATCGCCAGACGATTTCTTTGGGTGGGTGGATCGAATTTCCCACCATATGGATAAATACCGCGGAGTAGGTTGATTGATAACCGCTTTCCGGGCAGGGGTCATTTCATTGCTCCTTCAACTTATGGTGAGCCTGGAGCGAAACTGCTTGATTTTCCAAACTTATTCCCTGTCTTGGCTTATTGCGCATCCACAGCGACGTTCTGTAGCACTATATGGGATGTATGTATGAGCTCGAATAATAATGATTGAAGGTAAGCTCGGCGTTTTCAACGACCCTGACTTTCAGCGAGCTGGCGAAGCGATCGCAAAGCGCGGAATTTTTGCAGGCTGTGCTCTCGATAAGTTCGCGGCGACGGCCAAGGATTTATTTCACATCGCGTACGATACGGGCCTGGATAAACGGCACTGTGTGCTCGAGGTTGGGGGCGGCTGTCTGCGCACGGGTGTTTGGTTTATCGATTTTCTTGAGCAGAGTAACTATTGTTGCATCGAACCGAACAAAAAAATGCTGAATGCGGGCAAAGATGTTTTTCTGGACGAAAATCGTCTTGCAAAGGCGCCTCTGTTTAACCACAACGAAGACTTCGACCTAAGTGTTTTCAAGAAAGAAATAGATTGGGTAGTAGGATATTCAATCTGGTCGCACTGCTCCCGCGCTCAGATTATTCATATAATCGATCAGGCGTCCAGCATGGGGAGCCGTTTATTGTTCAGTTTTGCCCCCGTTCACCCTCGAAGACCGGAGTATACCGGTGAGGGCTGGACGGGAATCAGCCACAATTCCGACACAAAAGGTATTGCTTACCATCGCGTTGAATGGCTGCTCGAGGTTTGTGTTACCAGGAAGATGAAGCCTTTCGTGATACCGGCGGTCACAGGTGCTCAGTTGTGGCTGTACGCTCATCACGCCAGCATGGGTGACTAGGGGCGTCGCGCGGAGGCGCTCACCATGGACAGCACGTCGAGAGTGCGCTTAACCGTGGACTGCCAGGTGTATGACATCGCTCGTTTCTCCCCGAGCACGATAAGCCTCGCCGCTAGATCGGGGCTCTTTTGGAGGCTCAGCATGGCCGCGGCTACGGCTTCTTCATCACCTGCCGGTACCGCAAGGCATGCGGCCCCGCCTACTTCAGCCATGGCGCCATGGTTCGAGCACACTACAGGGGTTCCTGCTTGCATTGACTCAAGTATCGGGAGGCCGAAGCCCTCGTAGATCGAAAGGTAGATCGTCGCAAGCGCACCTGCGGTCAGAGTGGAAAGTACAGTATCGCTTACATACCCGAGATAGATGACTGGAAGCTGACCGGCTAGCGTTTGAATCCGCCTAAAAATCTGCTCGTTCTTCCAGCCTGAGTAACCCGTTAGAACAAGCGGCATGGCGTTTGATTTCCCTACAGCTTCTGCGTAAGAAACATAGGCTTCCAGTGCCACTTCGATGTTTTTTCGAGGTTCGATCGTGTTTGTACTGAGGAAGTAACCCTTGTACTCGAGCCCGTGCTCATCGAGCACTGTGGCTGTATCTGGTCTGGCCAGAGGTTTGAAGACTGAACGCGCGGCAAGGGGCGTTACGAAGACACGCTCGTGATCGAAGCCGTGGTCTTCACATGCTTCTTCGCGCATTTTTTCGGTGAGGGTGATGACGGCGTCAGCGTGTTTTCGAGCGTAGTCGATCGCTGAGTTAACCAGTCGAACCCGCGCTTTAGGATGATATTCGGGGTAGCGGAGAGTTGAGAAATCAGCCAGCGTGACGACCGTCTTGCCCGGAAAGGGTACGAGGAGAAAATTTGGTGAAAAGTACACGTCCGTGCTTTCAAAGGCTCTCAGCGAAATCCTCGCGCCCGTTTGCGTGACGAGTTTGTACAGTTTCACGATTACATCTGAACGCGCCGCAAGCGAACCCAGATGGGACAGATTTAGTATGCGACGACCAGCTACCGAGTTTTCTGCCTGGCTCAGTCGTAAACAGGATTGCTCAAGAACCTCCTGAGCAGGGGAGAGACGCCCCCTGTTCCATGCAAAGACGGTGTCCTTATCCAGAGACTCCAGGAGTCCCTGATACACGACAAGGGCGTAATAACCTATGCCCGTTAAAGGCGGCTTCAGCGCGTCCGTAGACAAAACCAGCCTCACGACGGTGGCTCATTTCCGGCGCCTAGCATCCATGTGAGTGTACTCTCGAGTGGTATACGCTGATCTCTTCCGCTCTCCAAAACGAACGCATTCGGTTGACCGTAGAGGGTGTCGATATCGCCACTCCTACGAAGTTCGTTGCTGGATCGGATTATCAGCCGGTGGCCTGAAATTGATTCTAGCGTTTCGATAAGCTGGCGAATGGAGGTTGCCCGGCCGGAGCAAAGGTTGACTACCGGTGGCGGATTTCCTTGGAGAAGCGTGAGGTAGTCCATAGCGATATCACGTACGTCTGAAAAGTCCCTCGCGACGTCAATATTTCCCAGCGTAAGCTCATCCGAATTCTGCGCATAAGCGCTGACTATTTTAGGCACCACAAAGTCAGTGCTCTGGCCAACGCCCGTATAGTTGAACGGACGAGTGATAACGATGGACATGGAGTCAAACAAGCCGGCGGCCAGTTCCATCGCCCATTTGGAAACAGAATAATGATTGGTTGGTTGCGCAGATGTGGCTTCCGAAATGGGCAGCTGCTTTACGCGACCATAAAGGTTTGCCGTGCTGGCGAGTACTACTCGTTGTACAGGGTTGTCGGCTTCTCTCAGGGTCTCAAGGAGGTTGACGGTGCCGACAAGGTTTGTCTGGTAGGTCGTCGCCAGGTCTCCCGAGGCCACGTTGGCCTGCGCAGCCAAATGAACTACAAAATCGGGTCTTGCGGTAGCGACTGCATCTGCAAGCGAGTCGGAGTCGAGCAGATCGGCGATAACGGTTGCCACATCAGTCTCTACAGTGTCATCTGCTGTGTGGCTGAGACAGACGCATTCGTAACCCTGGCGCATGGCCGTTTCGATCAGATGCCGCCCGGTAAAGCCGGAGCCGCCGGTAATCAACAGCTTACCCATGCTCATTAAAACGAATGCCCCGCCACATTTCTGTCGTAGTCAGCGCGAAACATCATCTCTGTGAGTGCTCCGAGGCTCGTTTCGGCGTGCCAGCCCAGAACCTCGAACGCTTTCTTCGGGTCGCCGATCAACAGATCAACTTCCGCTGGGCGGTAGAATTTTGGATTCACGCGGACAATGACATCGCCCGTATCGGTATCGCGACCGATTTCATCTTGTCCGCTACCCTCCCATGCAATACCAATTTCGGCGGCTTCGCAGGTCATCTCGACAAAGCGCCGGACCGTTTCGGTGCGATTGGTAGCAAGCACAAACGTGTCCGGGGTTTCGGCTTGCAGCATTCGCCACATACCGTCCACGTAGTCTTTGGCGTATCCCCAATCACGCTTTGCGTCGAGATTGCCAAGCTCCAGAGTCCCTATCTTCCCCAGTTTTACCTTGGCTATGCTGTCGGTGATTTTGCGGGTAACGAATTCCTGTCCCCGGAGCGGTGACTCGTGATTAAACAGAATCCCGCTCGTGGCGAAGAGATCATACGACTCGCGATAGTTGACCGTCATCCAGTGCGCATAGAGCTTCGCGACGCCATAGGGGCTGCGGGGATAGAAGGGCGTGGCTTCAGTTTGCGGAACGGACTGGACCTTCCCAAACATCTCGGAAGTTGACGCCTGATAAAAGCGCATCCCCGGATTTACGGCGCGTATCGCCTCGAGCAGGTTTACAGTGCCGAGTCCCGTAATTTCGGCCGTGGTTATAGGTTGCTCGAAAGAAACGCCTACGAAGCTCTGCGCGGCTAGATTGTAGACTTCCTGAGCGCGTGATTTTTCGATGAGCCGAAAGGTCGACGACAGATCCGTTAAATCGTACTCCTCGAGCACCAAATTCGGGTGATCCGCGATTCCCAGCTCCTGGAGACGCCAGAAGTTAACGCTGCTCGTGCGGCGAAAGGTTCCGTGTACGTTGTATCCCTTCTCCAGGAGCAACTGGGTGAGATACGCTCCATCCTGGCCCGTGATGCCAGTGATAACTGCGGTCTTTCCTGGAGTCGTCAACGCTCCCTCTCTTGCTAACTAGTCTTCACAGACGCTGGACAGACGCCGGTTCTTTAACCCGCGCTTCAGGAATATTCAGCGTTTTCGTCGTGCAGGCGCACCCGCGTATTCATAACACGTCAGGTGTAAGGATTTCTATATCGTTCGCCGTTACCTTGAGTTTCAGTCGGAGCAAAGAAAGGAATTGACGCGCGCCGACAGCTTGCCCTTCCTGCAGACAGAGTCTCGGGGGCGCTACGACGAAGCCGCGCAGTTCGCCCCGGATCGCTGAATCTGGGACCGGCTGCATAGTTCTTGCCCCCGATTACGCCGGCTCAGTAACCGCGCCGTCACCCAGCCAGTTTACCGCTTCGGCACTCAGTCTCCCCGAAGTCATCAGCGCCGTCTGTGGCTCCTGAGGAGCTGTCGTCACGAGATAAGGATTGCACCACTCGCTGAAGTTGCTTTATCTCAGCCTCCAGCATCGCCATCCGCTGCGTCAATCGCTGGTTCCGCATCTCCAATCTGGCTCTTTCGATATCCATAAGCAGTGTTTTGATGACGAGAATCACAATCGCGAGAGTGAGGCCCAGTACAGGTGGATAGGCAACCCCGAGTCGCACTGCAACCTCATCGAACAACCCCGGCGCGAAGCCAAGCAAAGAGAAGCAGGCCGCGGCAACTATCCAGCCAAAACCATGATTGACATGCAGTCGGTCCTTCCGGACAAGCCAAACTATCAGCGCTGCAGCGCCAAGCCCAATGGCTCCGGTGATGAGAGATACCACGTTTCAACCAGTCGATGAGGTGGAGGTGGTGCGCGCCTGGCGCAGGAGCGTACGAATTCTCGGCGGCTCCCCCCGGTATCGCCGAATTCGTCTCTTTGTGACGCCAAGCAGCACGGTGTGGCACATGTAATAGCCTACGGCGAGCCATGTGTGAAATATTCGCGAGTGTCCGTTCTCACGCTTTTGCATGGTGACAGCCACATCCATCACGCGAAGACCCTTATCCATGAGCAGCGCTAAGACGCCCACGTCTTGGAACTCAAGGTATGTGGCGCGCCAGCTGGCCAGTTCGTTCATGGCTTCGGCGCCGTAGGCACGAAAGCCCGACGTGAGGTCTTCGAGACGGATACCGGAAACAGTACGAAGCAAAACCCATGCAACCTGTCGCGCGCGCGAGCCGCGTTCGGGGTAGGCGCCGATGGAAACATGTGCGAGTCCGCTGAGCACAGGTGCCGCCACGTCTTTGAGTTGCGCCGGGTCGTGCTGACCATCTGCATCCAGGCAGATAGCGAGATCATGGCCATGTCTGAGAGCGTAGCGTATACCGGTCTGGGTCGCGCCCCAGGCACCGAGATTCACGATAAGTGGAAGCACCGTTGCTCCAGCGGCTTCAGCCTCGGTCCGGGTTCCATCTGTGCTCGCATCGTCAATAACGATGATCGGGTACGGGCAAACCGCCCGGACGCGCTCGATCACTCGCCCGACCGCATCCTCTTCGTTGAATGCGGGAATCAGTACTACAGGATTGCTTGGAAGCGGATTCGAGATGTCGCGTTCGACCATGAATCAAGGATATCACGATGGCTTCGCGCTCTACGGAAGATTACTGGTACTTCTCTGGCAAACAAGACTGGTAGATGCCCACGAGCTGCGCGACGACTTTTTGTATTGTGAAGTGCTCTAGGAAGCGAATTCGACCGGCAGCTCCCATTCGCAATCGGGTTTCCGGATCGTCGCGCAGTTTTTTGAGGGCTAACTTGATCGCGTGATCATCCTCAGGGTCGACGAGCAGGCCGGTTTCTCCATCGCGAACAACCC
>JBCCPL010000055.1:0-19547 GCA_039111155.1 Pseudomonadota bacterium
CGCACGTCTATAAGCAGGCCTTACCGATCGCCCAGCGCCTGTATCTCACCAGAGTTCACACGAACGTAGACGGAGACACATCGTTTCCTGAGATTCCGGATCGTGATTGGACTGAGATCTCGGCCGAACAATATCCGCCACATGGCGACGTGCCGGGATACAGCTTTATAGAAATGCACCGTAACGGACTTTAGCGGCGAGTGGTCTGCCCCATTCTGGCGCCCGTGGCCTAGAGTCGCGAAGTCACCGATGCACGAACGCCCTGTCTCGGACCCGGTGGCATCAATCAATGTTACTTTTTTAATCCCACTCGTTACGGTATTACACACTCTCCAGGCGCGTCTTCATTTACTCATAGGCTTGTTTGAAAACGACCGACTAATTTGTTTTCATCGCTGGCCCTGACGGCGTTATGGCCTTAATCGGCAGCGCTAGGACTTTCGCTGGCGATGAGCTAGCGGCGGCAGGTTAAATAACTTTACGTTTAAATATGTAACAAAGAGTTAACAACCCGAAGTCGGGATTGGTGACGGCCAAGCGCACTGCCAAATCGCCGACCAAATTCCATGCGCTAGCAAACGTTGGCACGACCGATGCAAAGACGACTGCTACGCTGCCGCGTGTTACTCAGCGTCGATGTAGAAAAATATCGGAGCTGCCCTGGGCGAACTCTGGACGAGACCGCTTCAGGCTTCTGTCCGCACTTTGCGGTCGGTGTTAGGCCGATAGGTACGTCGGGCATTGCGGGGCGGGTATGTGGAATGCAGATCGCTCACTGGCAGAGCCGTGATCGCACTGCGCCGGCTTTTGCCATTGGGTGTCAGTGAAACTCAAAAGTAGGGTTCGTCTCGTCTTGAGTCGGATCTGGAACGAAGCCAACGGAAGCCAAGGAAGGCAAGGGAAAGTCGGCCAGGTATGGACGAGTTTGCAACGCAACTTGCCGCGCGACTGTCGCACAGCCGAACATATGTAACGAAACCTCTTGAAACAGGAAGCACGTCTCTCATGAATAGCTACCGACTTAAGCCTATGCTGGCTGTCGCGGTCGTGTTGTCCACCGTTGTTGGGTGGATGACCTCGGCGGGCGCGAGCACGCTCGACGAAATCTTGGACGTCAGCGCCGCCAAAACCGAGGCCGCAAAACAGTCCCAAGCCAAAGTTGATCGGCTTGCCGACGAAACTCGCGATCTTCTCAACGACTATAAGACGGTGGTGAAGCAGATCGACGGTCTGCGTGTCTACAACGCGAGACTGCAACGTCAGATCGATAACCAGCTCCGGCGTATTGCCGATATCGATGAGTCGATCGATCAGGTGACTATCATCCAACGCCAAATGACGCCGCTGGTCATCCGAATGATCGATGGACTGGAGCAGTTCGTCGAGATGGACGTCCCCTTCAACATCGACGAGCGCAGACAGCGCATTGAGTTTCTCCGAACCAACGTGGATCGCTCGGATCTCACGGTTGCTGAGAAGTTTCGACAGGTGCTGGAGGCTTACAACATCGAGCTGCAATACGGCAGGGGTTTCGAAACCTACAGTGACACCATCGACCTTGGCTCGGGCGTTCGCGATGTGGATTTCCTTCGCATCGGGCGTATAGCGTTGGTCTACCAGTCAACTGATGGCGCCGAAGCCGGCGTTTGGAACAATAAGAGCCGCAGTTGGGATCCCCTCCCAGTCGGAGAGTACGGCGCCGCAATCCGCAAGGGTGTCCGTATTGCTAAGAAACAGGCGACTATTGATCTTCTAGAAATGCCAATTCCCGCGCCGGAGGCTCTGTAATGAAATCCGTGGTTAAGTCTCTTAGCTCAATCATCTTAAGCGGCGCGTTTGCTTTCGCGGGCGCAACATTCGCCCAAGACGAAGCGGCTCCAGTCGAACCGGCAGGTCCTGATCCACGAGACGTGGCTGCCGAAAATATCCAGCAACTTCTAGACTTTGTGAAGCAAGGACAGGTTACAGAGGGCCGCTCCAACCGAGAGCGTGAGCAGCGCTTTGCGGCCGCTAAGTCGGATCAGCAGCGTCTGCTGACCGAGGCCGAAGCCGAGCGAACACGGGAAGAGCGGCGCTCCGCTCAGCTCGAAGACGAGTTTGAGGCCAATGAGCTGCTGGTCGCCGACAAGCAGGAACAGCTGCGCGAGCGACTGGGTGCGCTGACTGAGCTGTTCGGTCACTTAACGGCAGCATCTGGCGATCTCAAGTCCAACCTCGAAGTCTCACTAGTGTCTGCTCAGTATCCAAATCGCGGCGATTTCCTGGGCGATCTGATCGACAAAATGAGCACCTCGGACAAGCTGCCGAGTATCGAAGAGATTGAGCGTGTCTGGTATGAAATGCTCCGTGAGATCACTGAAACCGGCAAGGTTGTTGCGTTCAATACCGAGGTTGCGACTGCCTCCGGTGAGCGTGCTCCTCGAGACGTCGTTCGCGTAGGCGCATTCAACGTGATCGATACCGGGGGCAACTATCTTTCCTATGACAACGATCATCTGAAGGTCCTGCCTCGTCAGCCGGCTGGCACTTACACCGGTTGGGCCGCTGGGCTGGCCGGATCCAGCTCTGGCGTATCACAGTTCGGCATTGACCCTACAGGCCCCACAGGCGGTTCATTCCTTGCTGCGATTATCGACAGCCCAACGCTGGAAGAGCGATGGCATCAGGGTGGGCCGGTTGGCTATGCGATCACCGCGGTAGGTGTGTTTGCGCTGTTGCTGGCAATCTTCCGAGTTCTCGTACTAACGGGAGTGTCTGGTCGCGTGAGTAAGCAGCTCAAATCCGACAAGGCTATGGACAACAACCCGCTTGGACGAGTCCTGAAGGTCCACGAGGATAATCCGAGTATGGACCTTGAAACTCTCGAGCTGAAAATGGCCGAGGGCGTCATGCGTGAGACTCCAAAGCTGGAGTCCGGTCTGACTCTGCTCAAGATCATCGCGGCAGTCGCACCACTCATGGGCCTTCTCGGAACGGTGACCGGTATGATCATCACCTTCCAGGCGATCACAATCTTCGGCGCGGGCGATCCCAAGGCCATGGCCGGTGGTATCTCCAGTGCGCTTGTTACTACGGTACTTGGCCTTCTGGTAGCCATCCCTACCGTACTCCTGCATACGCTGGTTAACGGTCGCGCTCAGCGCATAATCCATGTCTTGAATGAGCAGGCCACCGGTATTGTGGCTGAGCATTCAGAGGGCGTCGCTAAGTAGCGGCGCGCCAGGAGGAATCGCAAACAATGGCGCCTTTTTTAGAAACTATCCTTGCCTTTATGGACAAAGGCGGGAATGTGCTATGGCTCATTGCACTGCTGGTGTTCGTTATGTGGACGTTGATCTTCGAACGCCTCTGGTTTTTCAGTTTTGTCTGGAAGAAGGAGGTTTTCTCGGTGATCAGCACCTGGGAAGGCCGGTCGGAACGACGGTCCTGGAACGCCAAGCAGGTGCGCGCGAGACTGTTGTCAGTGAGTCGAGAGGACATTAATGGCAATTTGCCTGTCATCACTACGTTGGTGGCTTTATGCCCTCTTCTGGGTCTTCTCGGAACCGTCACGGGAATGATTGAAGTCTTCAACGTAATGGCCGTAACCGGTGGTGGTGATGCAAAGTCGATGGCAGGTGGGGTTGAGCGGGCCACCATTCCGACTATGGCGGGGATGGTGGCTGCGTTGTCCGGACTTTTCGCGAACACTTACTTGCAGCGGGTTGCAGACAGAGAACAAGCTCTCCTCGAAGACCAATTAACTTCAGATCACTAGTGCGAACTGGGGTCAGTGGACGGACCGGAGTAATCGAGTAATTACACATGCGTAAAATTGCAAAAGTCGCCGATGAAGAAAGCGCGGATATCGACTTGACGCCGATGCTGGACGTCGTCTTTATCATGCTTATCTTCTTCATCGTCGTGGCCTCGTTCATCAAAGAGGCGGGCATCGAGGTAAATCGGCCTGATAACAACAACCAGCAGACCGATGATTCATCCGGAATCCTGGTGCAGATTAAGGCAGACGATCAGATCTGGATGGAAAACCGGCGCGTCGATGCGCGGGCGGTTCGCGCGAACATCCAGCGCCTTCTAGCCTCCGATCCGGAACAATCGGTGAGCATTAAGGTCGACAAAGGTGCGAAGGCGAAAACTGTCGTCGACGTAGCCGATGCGGCCCGGGAGGCCAATGCGCCGGCCGTCAACTGGGCAAGCGGAGAGCAATAGCATGGCGATCGGTCGACAAGTAAGAAAAAGTGCCGATGATGAAGCCGGCAAGATTGACCTGACGCCAATGCTCGACGTCGTGTTCATCATGCTTATTTTCTTTATCGTTACGTCTTCGTTTGTTAAGGAGCCCGGGGTCGAACTTTTTAAGCCCCAGGCGACCACCACCGACCCATGCACGCGTGGCACGATTATTTTCGCGGTTGATAGTCGCGGTGACATCTACTACAACAAGAATAAGGTGCCTCTGGAACGTGCGGCACGATTGTTTGAAGTAGCTAAAAAAGAAGCACCGCAGGCAAACATGGTTATACAGGTTGACGAAGATACGCCTGCCTACGCGGTCGAGGAGCTGTACGACTCCGTTCGTCAGCAATTGTCTTCCCCGCCCTGTATCTCAACAGACGACGAGGTGTGAACGATGGGTAATGGATTAGTACGGTCCTTTATCGGTGCACTGGTAGCGATACCGGTTGCGTTTGGTTTGTTCTTCATCATGCAAAGCCTGATCGATAAAGAGTACGAGCAGGACGATATCAAGGGCCGAAAGATCGCCGACATTGTTACCCCAGAGCGAGAGATCGAAGTCAATACAAAAGAAGTCAAGCCGGACAAAGTGGAAGATCCGGAAGAGCCACCGCCGGAACTTGAGCCTCTCGAGCTCGACTTCGATACCGATATGGACGTTAGCAACATCGCTCCAGCCGCGTCGGTCAATGTAGAGATCTCCAGCTCAGGCATGGCATCTGGCGACGGTGAGTATCTGCCAATCGTAAAAGTCGCACCGATCTACCCACGCCGGGCTCAGACCAGGGGTATTACCGGCTACTGTATCGTTGAGTACACGGTTACCAAGTCGGGGTCGATCCGCGACCCACAACCGGTCGACTGCTCTCCCTCCGGTGTTTTTGAGCGCGCGTCTGTCAAAGCCGCCGAGAAGTTTAAGTACAAGCCTCGCGTGGTAGACGGCGAGCCCATCGAGGTCGCTGGCGTACAGAACAAGTTTACTTACGAGCTTGAGCAGTAAGCCGCTGATCCGCTCGTAGCGCCCCTGAGCTGGCATGAACGACAAAAGCGCTGTCTGACATGGCCCGGGTGAGCCCCATAAGCGGTAGTCAATGGTCTGCGGTACAGCTCAACAGCAAGCGGCAACTCAAACGGCATTAAGAGCGGCAACCAAAACGGCAACCAAAACGGCAACAATGGCCCCATTCAATCCTAGGGGCCGGTTCAATCTCTTGATCGAGTAATTCGGGAGTAGCTATGACTTATTTATCGCGTCGATCGGATTCAGTAGTGCAGCGGTCGAATTCAGTCAGGTTCTTGAGCTGGACGTCGGCAGGAATGTCCGTTCAGTCTTTGATAATGAGTTTCTGTTTGGGGGTCACGGCGATAGCGACGATAGCCGTATCCGCCCCGATGGCGTTCGCGCAGGAGTCCGAAGCGCAGGAGCGAGAGACACGTAAGACGCCAGCGCTAAGAAACAAAGTCTATGAGAAGCTTGCCGAGGCACAGGCAGCGGCAGAAGCCAAGGACCTGACTACTGCAGCGAAGGTGCTCGATGGCATGCTCGCGGGCCGTCGCGACAACGAGCTCAACAGCTATGAACTGGCTAACGTGTATAACCTCTACGCGTTCATCCACTACTCGCGCGAAGACTTCGTATCAGCGCTTCAGGCGTATGAAAATGTCGTTAAGCAACCCGACATTCCGCTGGCCATGGAGGTCAACACCCGCTACACGATAGCGCAGCTCTATTTCGTCCAGGAGCGTTGGCGTGATGGCGTCAACGCACTGTTGCGCTGGTTTGACATGACCACCACTCCCAACGCCAACGCGTATGTACTTCTGTCCCAAGGCTACTACCAGCTACAGGACTACGACAAAGCGCTTGATAACATTCAGATTGCGATCGGTGACTACGAGGGTAAGGGCAAGATTCCAAAAGAGCAGTGGTTTAACCTCGCTCGATTCCTGTACGCCGAAAAGAATATGGTCGCTGAGGCTACCGATGTTCTCGAGGATCTGATTCTGTACTACCCGAAAAAGCAGTATTGGGTGCAGCTGAGTTTCATGTACTCCGAACAGAATCAGGAGGCCAAGCAGCTGGGCGCTATGGAGACTGCCTACGTTCAGAACATGCTTGAGAAAGACGGCGAGTACCGCAACATGGCTTCACTGCTGTTAAATGCGGACGTTCCGTACAAGGCCTCGCAGGTCCTGACAAAAGGCATCGATGACGAAATCGTCGAGAGCACTTCCAAAAACTGGGAGCTGTTAGCGGGGGCATTGAGGCAGGCGCAGGAAGTCGATGACGCCATTCCCGCGATGGAGAAAGCGGCTTCCCTATCGGACGCCGGAGATCTTTACGCGCGCTTGGGCAGTATCTATCTGGACGCCGACAAGAATGACGAGGCAATAGACGCAATCAATAAAGGGCTCGAGAGGGGCGGGGTAAAGCGACCCGATAACGCCCGATTGATTCTCGGTATGGCCTACTTCAACACCAAGCAGTACGCGAAGGCTCGCGATGCTTTCCGCGCGGCTGCCCGTGATAAGCGTTCGAAGAAGTACGCCGATCAGTGGATCGCTTACATGAACTCCGAATTAGATCGGCAAAAGAAGCTCACAGAGGACCTGTAGACCCCACGCTCCTCGTTGGCCTTTGGACCTACGAAAAAATTCTCCAAAGAACTCTCGAAAACCCAGACGGCGCGGCTAAAACCGCGCCGTTTTTTTTAAGGGTGCCCGCTGAATGCATAAACCACTGATCTATGCCGCCATACGAAGCCCCCGGACGAGGGCGAAAACTACGGGTGCGCTGCATTCTTTGTCTGCACAGGAGCTACTTGCCCAGCTCTACCGCGGTTTGATGTCTCGTAGTGGTCTCGATTCCGGCGAGTTGGAAGAAGTGGTGCTCGGATGTGTGACACAGCAGGGTGAGCAGGCGGGAAACATCGCCCGCAGCTCTGTACTCTTCGCTGGCCTACCTGAAACGGTGGCTGGTTTGACGGTGCAGCGCTACTGCTCCTCCGGTATTGACGCGCTTGCGATTGCTGCTCTGAAGGTTCAGGCGGGCATCATGCGTTGCACTGTTGCCGGGGGAGTCGAAATGATGTCTCGGGTGCCCATGCTCTCGGACGGTGCCCGGATTTTTACAGACACGGATTTTTCACGTAAGTGCAAAACTCTTTTGATGGGCAGCGGAGCTGATCTGATCGCGAGTGTGCACAATGTTTCCAGAGAGGAGGCAGACGCGGTGGCACTTCGCAGCCAGAACCTAGCAGCGAAGGCGCAGGATGCAGGTTATCTCAAGACATCGATGCTCGACGTTAAGACAATGACAGGTATCGCTGATCGTGACGAGTGCATTCGAAGAGAAACCGATAGTCAAAGCCTCGCTGCACTTCCTCCAGCCTTCGCCGCGCTGGGATCTACTGGCATTGACGATTTTCAGCTTAGATCTCACGCCGGCTTGTCTGCTATCTCACACATTCATACGGCGGGTAATTCCCCTGCGATGGCAGACGCTGCAGGATTGCTTCTTATAGGCACACCGGGGCTTGCCGAGTCTTTGAGCGTCGACGCTCGGGCAAGAATCGTGGATAGCACGACCGCAACTGACGATCCGTTGCAAGTGCTCACTGGCTGTATCGCCGCCACGCAAAAGCTGATGAAAAAAAATCAGCTTGAGGTCTCAGACATCGATCTGTTTGAGATACACGAGGCGTTTGCTGCGACTATTGTCGTCGCTCAAAGAAAGCTCGGCATTCCCGATGAGAAGTTGAACGTAAACGGAGGTGTGATCGCCCTGGGGCACCCAATGGGCGCTACAGGCGCCCTCATGACTGTGAGTTTGCTGGACGAGATGGAGCGTCGTGGTTTGCGTAGAGGAATCGTTGCTGCGGCCGGGGCGGCGGGCTCCGGTAGTGCGCTGCTACTGGATCGTGAGATGTTGGATTGATCCGGGTGTTCGTTAAAACCGATGGACTGTCGGGTTTAGCGCGCACGAACGACTGACGCGAAACGTGTAAGCGAAAACCACGCACCAACCACGTGATCGCATTGGCTTCAGCCACACCTGCGTGCGCACCGCATCTTGCCTTTGTCGATGAAAAACGACGATCAGGAAGAAGGCGATCAGTAAAACACGATCAGGGAAAAAGGAAAAAAAGGGTGCGTTGCAGCACCCTTTTATTTTTCTTGTTCGCACCCCCCGCCTTAACAGCGAGGCACGTGGTATTTACTGCTTAAACAGCAACCACGTTTTCTGCTTGAGGACCTTTTTGCCCATCGGCCACCGTGAACTCCACTTTCTGGCCATCGCTCAGGGTGCGGAAACCCTCACCTTTGATGGCGCTAAAGTGAACGAACACGTCAGGACCGCCTTCCTGCTCAATGAAGCCGTACCCTTTGGTCTCGTTAAACCACTTCACGGTACCGGTTACTGTCGACATAAACTTACCTTTGCTAATTTCCCTACCGAAAAGTGGATCGCCCGTCGCGTTCCGTTCCCTTTTCGGTGTTTCTTACCTTGTTACCTGTTTTACCAGCCTCTACCCACAGCTACCGAATGACTGAATGGAACGAAACACACGTTTGCACTCAGCGGCAGTTCAATTCGAACGGAACTGCACGTGGAGCTCAGTTTCGAATTTATTCGAAGCGTCGCGGCTGAGCACAAACTGCATACTGCCGCGACTCCTTTTCCGATCTTTTTACGATCTTTCATACTCTTTCTCTCCCTGACCGCTCCAACGACAAAGATCCTGAGCCTTGCATTGAGCGAAAAACCTTTTCGACGATGAACCTCTCCTGAGCACAGGCTCGTTCCGGAGCGCGGACTCGTAACAGTCTCATCAGCCAAGGCTTCGCAGACACAAGCGAGGATTGCTTTAGTCGTCGTATCAAAGTCGGGAAACGTAGAAAGTAGATAGATCTAACCGGTGATATACCTTCGGTAGCCTAGTAAGGCTGGAAAACCCCACTGCTTTTGCAGTTCTTTCAGTGTAGCACTCAGTAAATACGGTATCCGGTCCAAAAGTGGATTTAATCTGTTTATTCCTAATTTCACCGTCTTTGTCACTCAACTCGTCTCAATCGAAAATCCTTCCACGCTGCCGACTGGCCGCGGACAAACAGTGGTTGCTTAAGTAAAGAAGGCGTAGCTCTCGGTGAAAAATGTTTACAACTGAGAGCTTTTCTTATGCTTGAGCGTATGGCTTCACCTTCGTCGCTGGTTTCGAAGCATCCTGATTCAGGAATCGCGTCCGTTCGCCAGCGCACCGATCTTTGCTCATAAGCTAGGAAGAGAGCAGTCAGTTAACAGATCAGGATCTTCATCATATTGGTCGAGCCGACGACGCCCATGAGCTCTCCTCGTGTGAGTAGTAAGGAGTCGCCTTTGCAGACATACTCGTTGGCCGTGAGAAACTCGATAGCACTCGTCTCAAGGTTGTCCTGACCGAACGATTCCGCATCAAAGAAAAGAGGGACTACGCCCCTGCATAAGCTGAGTCGGGCCAGCGTTCTGACATTGCTCGATAACCCGAATATCGGGAGACCGGAACTTAGTCGCGACATCAACAAAGGTGTACCACCAGACTCCGTCAAACAGGCAATCCCGCGAACGTTTTGAAGGTGGTTTGCGGCGTACATCGCCGCCATTGCAATCGCTACCTTCGCATTTGGAAACTCACGATCCATTCGGTATCCGGAGGTTCGCGCAACCGGATGTCGCTCTGCGCCAAGCGCGGCGTCTGCCATTGCTCGAACTACGTTCACCGGGTAGTCACCGACCGCTGTCTCTGCGGAAAGCATGACCGCGTCGGTACCGTCCAAGACCGCATTGGCTACGTCGAACACCTCCGCTCTGGTAGGCATCGTGCTGTTGATCATAGATTCCATCATCTGCGTTGCTGTGATCACAATTCGATCCAGCTTTCGGGACAGAGAAATCAGATTCTTCTGAATCCCAATGAGCTCCGCGTCACCCACTTCGACCCCAAGGTCACCGCGAGCGACCATGACGCCATCTGAAGCTCGCAGGATGCTCTCCAGCAGTTGGCTATCAGCAACGACTTCGGCGCGTTCGATCTTGGCAATAACGGATGCATCTTTAGCATGAGCGACCAGTCTTGATCGAGCTTCTTCGATATCTGAGACCTGGGATACGAAGGACACAGCTACGAAGTCTGGCTTGACTTTGCCGAAGCTCTCGATATCGGCCAGATCCTTTTCGGTGAGTGCAGGGGCGGCAATCCCGCCGCCCAGTTTATTGATACCCTTCCGTGAACCGAGGGCGCCACCCACCAGGACTTTACAATCAATCCTTGGCGCCTCGATTGAGTCCACCAGCAGTCGTACGCGGCCGTCATCCAGCAGAAGCACATCGCCGGGCGATAGCGAACTGAGCATCGCCTCGTAGGCAAATCCAACGCGTCGCTCGTCGCCTTCGCGCTCATCGACGGAGCTATCCAGAATAAATCGATCACCGGTGACAAGGTCCACCGACCCGTTCCTGAAACTGCTTATTCGGATCTTCGGGCCCTGCAAATCAGCAAGAATGCCCACGTAGCGCTGTTGAGCTTTGGCTTCTTCTCGGACCACCCGGGCTACCTCTGCATGCTCATCGGCGCTGCCGTGGCTGAAGTTGAGCCGAAAAACGTCCACGCCTGCCGTTATCAACTTCGCTATCGTCGACTTATCGCGGCTGGCAGGGCCCACGGTGGCGACAATTTTGGTCCTGCGATTGATCTGAACTGTTGGGGGCACTCGAGCTTACCTGGACGATTATTCGTGACTTTGGCTCTGACCTAGGCTCTGGCTTTGACTCTGAAGAAATGTTGCGCTGCGATCAGGGAAGTCCGTGAAAAACCCATCGACATCCAGTGAATCTACAAGAACTCGATGCAGTTCGTCGAAATCAGAAATGCCGTCGGGAAGCTGGTCTGCGCGCAACGTATATGGGTGAACCAACAGCCTGGCCTTATGCGCCCTGGCGACCAGGTCAGTAAGGACAGGAACTTCACCACGCTTCCCCTGATACAGCTGGTTCAGCGACGGGCCGATTCCATTGGCATAAGTTGCGATCTCGCGAAGACCTTCGACAGTACGCAGCCTTCCAAAATCGATGTCTCCAGTTTGATCGGGATCGTCACTATCAGCGAGTAGCTGAATCAGAGGAAGGTCTGTTTTTAGATCATCATGCAGGTAGCGCAGCGCGGCGGGCTCAAAGCTCTGGATGTAGACGTCATCGCTCCGTTTATCCCATTGATTGTCTCGCAGAACATTGATGACTGCTTCTGCGAGATCCAGACCGTTCTCCGCGTGAAAAGCGAAGCCCTTCAGCTCGATATACAAACCGGCGACTCTGCCCGTGCTCCGATTCAATCCATCAATCAGCTGGATTTCTTCCTCCAACGTGGGGACCTGAGACAGACCGGGTCCAGCCGGAAAGCGTTCGGGAAACACGGGCCGCCCATCTCGGTTCAACCTCTCATGAGCCCTCAGCTGCTGCACCTCGGCAAGGGTAAAATCGATAGCATAAAAACGACCGTCCCCTCGCTCACGACCTGAAAAGCGCGAAGCGACGTCTGTCGTGGAGTCGAGGTGGACATCGTGCAAAACGATGGGAATACCATCTCTCGTGAGCACGACGTCCTGTTCGATAAAATCGGCGCCCTGGGCATGAGCCAATGCTTTTGCGGGAAGCGTGTGTTCGGGAAGATAGGCGCTCGCGCCGCGATGCGCGATGACAATAGGCCGTTCACCCCTGCCTTCTGCACCAACCTCCGCTGATACTGGACTGATCAACGAAGTAAGCGCCGCTGACGCCGCTGAAAAACCGACGAAGACGCTGACAGCCCAGCGAGTTCTACCTGCTCGATAAGCGCATCTTTTACATAGAGCAACCAGGTGTTCATTCCGATGTCCGAACCGGCGCAGCCCATGCCGCAAAACGCCTCGCCGATACCCTTGCACCATGTAACGCCCGCACACTTTGGGGCGCGATCACCCGTGCACTGGACCTGGCACTGATGTTCGCGTCTGAACAATTTCGCGTCGGGCACGTTGCGCCCGACGCGTCATCTAAAGCCAGTATCAGGCCTTCGTCTGCATCTTGATCGATTTTTCTGTCGCACTGCCGTACGGGGGAAGCAATCCTGCCAGCTTGGCAACGTTGAACTTTGACTGGCGGTAAACGGCTTTCGCGTGCGAGAAATTCTTGAAGCCGTCTTCCCCATGATAGGCACCGGTGCCGCTTGGACCCACGCCGCCAAAGGGTAGGTCTTCCTGGGTTACGTGCATGATGACGTCGTTGATGCATACCCCGCCAGACGTAGTCTTGTTGAGCACCGCATCTTCTTCGGCTGCGTTTTCACCGAAATAGTAAGCCGCCAGCGGACGTGGGTGCGCGTTCACGTAGTTAATGGTCTCTGAAAACTCGTTATAGCTGCGAATGGGTAGTAGGGGGCCGAAGATTTCATCTTCCAACACCTTGCTTTCCTCTGGCGGATTGAGGATCAGCGTTGGGGGTATCTTGTGAGTGCCGACCTGCGACGAAAAATCCTCATTGGCAGGGTTGATGGCTTCTACCGTCGCTCCGCGTTCTGCCGCATCGTCGAGATAGCCCGTAAGTCTTTGATAGTGGCGTTCGTTGACTACCGAGGTGTACTGGCGATTGGCCAGCATGGTGGGATACATCTCGGCCGTTACGCTCTTAAGTGCACTGACCATCTCATCCATTTTCTCTTCCGGAACCATCAAATAGTCCGGCGCCAAACAGATCTGACCCGCATTCATGGTTTTTCCAAGCATGATTCGCCGAGCGGCAACTTCAAGATCTGTATCTCTTGAAATGATAACGGGTGACTTGCCCCCGAGCTCAAGCGTGACCGGAACCAGATTACGAGCAGCCGCACTCATAATGTGACGCGCAATACCGGTCGCGCCGGTAAATAGCATGTGGTCAAACGCCAGTCCGGAAAAAGCCTGCCCAACCTCCGGCCCACCTGGGAAGATTGCGATTTCTTTCTCATCAAAGGCCTCGCCGACCATCTGGGTCATGAGCTCTGACGTGGCGGGCGTGAATTCAGAGGGTTTGATCATGACCCGATTGCCGGCCGCCAAGATGCCAGCGAGGGGTCCGAACGTGAGCTGAACCGGAAAATTCCAAGGGGAGATCACGCCTACGACGCCGAGGGGCTGGTACTCGATGAAAGAGCGTCCACCAAGTAAGTTTAGGGGAAACATCGTCGAGCGCTTCTCGCGCCGCATCCACTTATCGAGGCTTTTCATCGCATGCTTCATAGCCTGAACCGTGGGAGCCACGTCGGTCAGCAGCGTGACCTCTCTCGGCCGGCAGCTGAAATCGCTGTTGAGAGCATCTACGATCTGGTCCTGAGACTTAAGCACAATATCGATTCCACGCCGCAGTCGATCCTTACGCACTTCAGCGCTAACACGGCCCTCAGCAATGTAGTCTTCGCGCTGTCTCTTCAACACTTCCAGCATCTGGGTTTCGATATCGGCAGCATTGGCCATAGTTTGTGGGGCGTTCATGGGTGTCCCTCGGTTTCGTTATCGTTAGCAAGAACCACTTAGTATAGGACCTGCAACGCGATTGGTTAATCCTTGTACCGCTCGCGACCAATGCATGTATGGCCTTTTTATTTGCCATTGCCGGGGCGTCGCTTGAAAAGCGAGCAAGGGCGATGCTAGAAAGCGCCCGTACACGAGTCATACCTATGATGAACGAGCCGGTGGCAACAGACGAACGCACACCATCGCCCCCCGATGGCTACTCCAGGGTCTGCGAGCTCAGTCGTGAGCAGCAGATCGCCGTGGTGGCCCAGTTCCACATGCACCAGATCAAACCGAATCGCATCGCGTATCGCATGGGGATAGACATCGCTTTTATAGAAGCGCTGATTGCAGGAGAGGTCGAGGCTGAGAAGTTCCGCTCGCTCTGCGAGCGATTTGGTCGACAGCGCTACCGGGAGCGCATGCGTGAGTCAGGCGAGCGCAACGGTGCGGCTCGCTTTGAGCTTCAGCGCGAGATAGAAAAAGAGTTTCAGCGTGAAATTCGGGGCGTCTGAATTAGCCCATTTAATGGAGATAGCAATGCGTTTTAGGACAGTGGCCTCTCTTGCCGAGACGGTAGCGGAGAAAGCAGTAAAAAAAGTAGCGAAGACAGCCGGGGAAGCAACCGCTGTTCCAGTCCGCAGAGCACCTCAGTGCTTCTTTACGCTGATGCTCACAATCGCCGCCCTGGCGTTCAGTCCATTGCTGCACGCGGAGCACCACCAATCGGCCGATCAGGAGGAGGCACCAATCCCCGAGCTGCTTCATTTTGTAAGCGAAGGGCGAGTTCGAATCGAAGGTCAGAACATCGACTACGTCGCCACGGCCGGCACCCTTGAGATGAAAGATGAGAAGGGCCAGCCAATCGCTCACTTCGGCTACACCTCTTATGTTCGCAAGGGAACCAACAAATCGTCACGTCCGATTCTGTTCGCTTACAACGGCGGACCAGGATCCGCCTCTATGTGGCTCCATATGGGCATTCTTGGCCCCCAGCGAACCGTTGTAAACGATACGGAGTTCTCGACGCTTGGACCCTTCGAGAGGGTCAATAATGAGTTCTCTGTACTCGACAAGGCCGATCTGGTGATGATTGACCCCGTCGGGACTGGCTTTTCCCGGGCCGTGGGAGATGCCAAAGGAGAGGACTTCTGGGGCGTCGATAACGACATAAAATCTGTATCCAACTTCATCGCGCGTTACGTGTCCGATAACGGCAGGTGGGCGTCGCCCAAGTATTTGCTTGGTGAGAGCTATGGTGGCATTCGCTCCGGAGGCGTGGCCTACCGGCTGCTCACGCGCCACAGCATCGCGCTCAATGGCGTGGTGTTGGTATCGCCCTATATGGACTTCATCGCGGGGCAGGCAGGCATAAAGAATGACCTTCCCTACATCAACTATTTCACAACCTTCGCTGCTACTGCTTGGTATCACGATGTGCTCGACGAGAAGCCGGCGGATTTCGACGCGTTTCTGCGCGACGCCGATACGTTTGCCAAAGAGATGTATGCGCCGCTGCTGCTAAAGGGGCACCGGGCGAGCGCCCAGGAGCGCCAAACCGTTCTCGAGGGCATGCAGCGATTCACCGGAATCAGCACGGCATACTGGGACCGTGCCGACTTACGAGTCGATGAGCAGACTTTCGCGAAAGAAGTGCTCAGAGAACGCAGAAAAACCGTTGGTCGAATCGATTCGCGATTTGTCGGTGATGCTATCAACTACAACGCACAGCGTTTCAGCTACGACCCGTTTTTTCCCGCCGTAGGCCCCGCGTTCATGGCGACGTTCAATGACTATTACCGGGAGGTGCTAGGGGTCAAAACCGATCGCACCTATGTCGGCTCGGCGGGCCTGTATCGAAGCTGGGACCAGCGCCACGCCCAGCCTGGTTCATCCCGAAAAATCCCCGTACCCAACACGGCGGTGGACCTCGCGTACTCGATGATTCAAAACCCACACATGAAGGTTTTGGTTCAGCAGGGCTACTACGATATGGCAACGCCGTTCGGTGCGGCCGAGTACTTCATTGACCACATCGACCTGCCACCCGCGCTGCGTTCTAATCTGACAATGGAGCTCTATAAGGCCGGCCACATGATGTATCTGCATCCGGAGTCGATGGCGAAATATCGTAAGGATCTGGCCGCGTTTATCGACGGATAGGCGACTGACGCCGCCGGTTTAGAAGATCGATGCCAGCACCTGCCGATACTGGCCGTAGTGCTCATCCCAGAAGCTGCTGTTCGTGACCACTCCGTCCTGATTGACAATAACCACGCCGGGCAGGGCCCGGTCGCTGAGACTCTGGATGGCAGGAAGCATGCGTCGCTTGCGGCAGCTCACCACGGGCCAGGGCATGCGCATCTGCCGAATGTACGATTCCATGGTGGAACAACTCCCGTCTTCGCTGACGAATACAAGTTCAATGGGACGCTTTTCATTATTCCACCTGCTGTAGGTGTCAAGTAACTCGGGCATAAAAGCCCGGCAGGGACCGCACCAGCTGGCCCCGAAGTAAAATACCCACTGGCGAATGCCGGGGTCTGGATATGTGGTATTGAGCCGTCCTTTCTCCAGTTTTTGCAGTGAATCGTGTAGTAGCCTGGCGGGAGTTTGCGGTAACTCCTGCGCGTGACTCAGGGGCGCAATGGTCCCGATGTGAATTGCGAGATACATGGCCAGGTAAACTCTGAGCATGGCTGTCAGACCGTGTTTCCGGTGAGGAGACTCCCAGACACGAATGTGCTCTGTGAGTCGTGGCCGTCGGTATCGAATACACGCAAAGCTAAAATAAACTTCCTGTTGCCTGAGGAGGTTTCTGAGAGACCCCCAACGCTTACCAGCCTTTTTCACAGATCCACTTGAAAGCTCAGGAACGCTGTTCTTGGGAGTCTGGGTCCATAAACGTAGTCGCTATCTCTATTTGCACCCACTTCAAGATCACCCTGGAACTCATCAAGCAGATTTCGCACGCCAAGGGTGATGTCTAAGTTTGAACTTCCCAATACACCGTCCAGGTGCTTAGTCGCAGTCAGGTCGATCTCGGTGAAGCTCTCAGATTCGGTGAGGGTGCCCAGGTTGTTGTTAAGAACCTGCATAGATCCGGTGTAACGTACCGCAAGAAACGCGTCGATCTCTGCCGGGCCCGCGTACATGGCTTGCGCAATGCCCGTCCATCTGGGCGTTTTCAGGTATCGAGATGTCGAAAGCGCTGTATCTCCCTCCTCGAACACCAGTTGGGCTTCGTCAAAACCGGCGTCGACGTAAGCCGTGCTCAGGGACAACTGAAAGTTTGCACTGGGCCTCAGCGTTGCGGTCAGCTCGCCACCAAACACGCTGGATTCACCGGCATTGTTTCTCACCTGGAACAGCGAACCGTCGATAGCTTCCTGGATGTCACCCAGGAAGAACGTATCTTCGAGTTCGGTCAGGTAAAGTTGCCCGTTGATAGCAAGCAGGTTCTCTCGCCAGGCGGGGTTGAAATCGAACCCTATCGCATAGGATAAGGACGTTTCCTCCTTAAGTTCATCCGCGTTCACGACCCGGATGGGCTGGGCGCCGAGCGTATCGATATGGATATCTTCATTAAACACTTCCGGGGCGCGGAATCCGGTGGATATGTTGGCGCGAAACACCCATTCGGAGTTGGGTGCGTACCACAATCCCAGCCGCGGAGAGAAAATCGTGCTGTCGACCTCTGAACTCCGGTCCGCTCGCAGACCTAGCAGCAGTCTCGTCGTCTCACTAATTACCCACTCATCCTGTATCAGTAATCCAAGATTTCCGAAGGTATCGTCGACCAGAGTATTCGACGCTTCGCCGTCCACGTTTTCGTTCACGTCGGTGACTGATTCTGTTCGGTATTGCACAGCGACACTCAGATCATGGGCACCTACGCTCCCAAGCCCTCGCAACTCGAAGTACTGCAACCGATCCTCGGTGCTGCCAAATTGCTCCCGGGAAACCTCGATGGCAGACTCAAGCGCTGCTGAGTCAAAGTCCGGAGCTAAGGGATCGGTTTCAACGTCCCCCAGACCTCCATAGAAAGAGGCGCGGTCAATCTGTGCAAAGCCATAAATGGCTTCGATCTGAAGGTCGGGTGCCAGAAAATGGGAGAGACTCAGCGATCCGCGATGGAATTCTGTATCGATCTCTTCTGAGATATTGGCCAAAAAGCTGGGAGCATTGAGCCGGTTACCACCTCGCCGACTCTCATCGGTGTACTGGTAATTGGCGGACAGCAGCGTATCGCTGGATACTTGATAACGTCCCAGAAACCCGCCGGTACCTTGCTGCCGATCCACCAACTCCGTGTAGCCGTCGCTGTTGAGGTCACGCGGATCCTGCGCTTCAAACTGGCCAAATGCTGACAGGCTAAAGCGGTTGTCTTCCGATACGAGTGCTCCATAGGCCCCTAAATTCTGATAAGGATCTCCGTCTCGGTTTTCATAGGTGCCGTAAACGCTCCCTTCTGATTCAGATGGCTTCTTGCTAATTACGTTGATGACGCCCGCAACAGCACCTGGGCCATAGAGTGCTGAAGCGCCGCCTTTCAGAACTTCGATCTGATCCACGAGCGGCGCCGGTATCTGTTCTACTCCGTAAACTGATGCCACGCCGCTAAACAGGGGCAGACCCTCAAACAAGATCTGATTGTAGGCACCGGGAAGGCCCAATAGCTGAATCTCAGTGGTGTTGCAGTTCTGGCAATTGTTTTCGCTGCGCGCCAGCGGAATAAGTGAAATGGCATCGGCGAGACTTCGAGACCCGGATCCGCGAATCACTGTGTCACTTAGAACATCTGTTCTGATTGCAGCTTCGCGTTCCTTTTGAGGCGTGCGCGAGGCAGTAACAACGACCACTTCGAGGTCTGAAGAATCCTGAACGGCGGCATGGCCGTTCGTTCCGAACAACATCAGCGCGGACGCCGCAAATACCGGGAGCAGAGCTCTAGGGACCCTCTGAACAAGTCCAGGGTGTCTCTGGCTGACAGGCGAACCGTCAAACGAGGCGCGACTTTGAAGGCATGCGTCCGCCTGTCGAAAAGTCGTAACGACGAGTGACGGTTCGCCTGTCAGCCCCGCAGGGCGCGGCCTGCAGCGCGCAATGGCTGCGTTGCGGATCTTGTTAAGGACTGAGGCCATTAACGGCAATCCGCGCCTTGCCACTGCACGCTGCAGGCCACGCAGAGACACCCTGGACTTGTTAAGAGGCTCCCTAGGTCTCCATTTTGCGAAATCCCCCTTCAAGCGTGCTGCGAGGTCTTCCCAGGCGCTTCCGGTTGTCACTGCTTGCACGCAAATGGCGGAATACTTCGAAACGCAGCGAGCGCCGCGCGATATCATTTGGTTCGCTCCGGAAAGTATGGTGCGCTGGCGGAAGTGTTTGACGCACGAGGACGTCGCAGGACTGAAGTTTGCATGGGCTAACTTATAGCAAGGAAAGTTTGCCTTAGCAAACTTTTTAAGCGATCGCTGAGACGTCAGCGGAGCACAGAAGTGTTTAGCCGGCGCGAGCTACGCCTATCGCTGACTGCAGGGAGTGTTGCTATTGATGTAGTCAGTGTCTAATGCTGAGAGCACCTTCCTGCGAAAGCGGTGCGCTGACTTGATCTAGCCCGAAAAATGCACCAGCACGCTCGAGAATCCGGGTTTGGAGCTACGATACAAGGTTCAACTGTTTTTCATGTTTGGTAGCACTTTGTACCCGCGTCCGCTGGCCAGGTTTTCACTTGATCTGGCCCACCCTGACCG
>JBCCPL010000056.1:0-19392 GCA_039111155.1 Pseudomonadota bacterium
AAGCGCCGGGCAGGCCGCTGGCACTGGGGGAGACCTCGCCGCTTAACAGCTCCCCGGCCGCCGTGCCGGTCAGAGTCTGTCCGGCACTTGCCACCGTTCCCAGGGGCTCAAAAAAGTCACGGCTCGAACTGTTACCCGGACTGCTCGCAAAGTTGTGAATGTTCTGGGTTGCTACGTTATTGGTGCCGACTCCCCCAGCGGCATCTTGAAGATTGGATTGCTGGAGACTTCCACTCTCGCTATCGGTCATTCCTGGCTCCTTGACAAGGATTTGCTTTTCTTTTGGCAGCACGAAACTTGGGCGCTGCCTTTGGCTCCCGGAGACTCGGACGTTATGCGAGATGAAGCTCGAATCAGGCGCGAAACGGCTACATCCTTAAACTAACGTTTTTGTACACTTTTTATTTGGAAAAAATCATACATGTCTTGCGCCGGTCCCGCGACCATCTTGTGGCCTTGTTCACTGCGGGGGAAACGGTGGGCTGCTCGCCCATAACTCCCTGCCCCAAGACAAACACGGCGCCCAAACTAGCCCAACAACGCTCAGCGATCACCGCGATTAGAGATCAGATCGCGTTCACCAGCCCCACCCGAGAATTAGGTGTGGAGGTTGCTTCGTGGATTCGTACTTGCGAACCGTTCTACTGACAACGGCCGACACAGGCGGTTATTTCTAAGTTGGGTAGAGCCAGGAGCGGAGCCACGAGGTGAAAGAGAATGCAGTGACGATGGTTGTGAGGAACTGAGCTAGTCCGAGAGCCATCGGTGGTTGACGAATTCCTCAGAGAGGCCCCAGAGGCGGGCAGCTTTTTCTTCGCTGAGAGCGTGCGTGCCCACCGCGGCATCACTGACCGGCCCCCGTAGTCCACCGAAGCCCGTCGGTCCATAGTAGGCGCCCCGCAGGGCTTCTGTTCCTGCGGCGGCAAGCACTGTGGGAATGGCTCCCTTCGCCGATGACTGCGCGAGAACCTTGTTGCCAACCGTGTAGAACGCTCCCAGAAAGGCGCCTGGTCCTGTGGTCTGCAGTCGCGTGTCAGAGTATCCCGGATGGCATGCCACGGCACACGCCTTGGATTGCGTCGCCTGCAGACGCCGATCCAGCTCGAATGCAAACATCAGGTTTGCGAGTTTGCTTTGCGCATACGCACGCGCAGGCGTATATCCGCGATCAAGCATCAGGTCGCGTAGCTTCAGGCGGCCGACGTGATGCACCAGGCTGGACACGACCACGACCCGGCCCGCAGCGGCCTCAACGCGGTCGAGCAGCAAGGCAGTCCACAGAAAGTGCCCAAGATGGTTGGTTCCCATCTGGAGCTCGAAGTCGTCGTCGGTCTTGCGGTGCGGTGTCTGCATGATTCCCGCGTTGTTGATCAGCCCGTCAATCTTCTTATGGCGCCGGCGCAGCAACTTCGCGGCGCTACGGACCGAGGCCAGATTGGCGAGATCCAACTCCACAGTCTCGATGGTCGAGTCGCTAGCTGCGCGCAGTGACTGTTTTGCTTGCTCGGCACGCTCCAGGGACCTGCAGGCCAGAACAACCGATCCGCCGGCTTGCATCAGGTACCTTGCCGCCTCCAGGCCGATGCCGGAATTGCCACCGGTAACAACGAAAGTGCGATCCGAAAGATCGGGCAGGTACTCCGGCCGCCAGTTCTTTATCTGGCTGTTGCGAATCTTTCTGATAGCCACTGGGAGAATCCGTGAATAGAAGGTGTGGAGTGATGGGCCAGTAACAACGTTGTGGGCAACCGGAGGGGCTGAGTGCGACTCAAGAGCTGCGGTAGCTTTTCGACTTACCTGGCCAAAGTCTCCGTCGCCGCGCTGGGCTCTACCTGTTCTGAAGAGGTGTTGAGCTTGTCTTCGCGCTCCTCAAGGCGCTCGGTGCGCAACTCGTCCACCGCGTCAAACACCGAGCTTACGCGCTCATCGTACTGGTCGCCCGACAGAGGCGACGCAAACTGCAGACTCTGCGGCAGGAAGGTGCTTTGTTCCGGGAACCGTTGGACACTGAAAAGGCTCGCAACTTCGCGTTTGGTCAGTGTTTCTAATCCAATGCTGCCTGTGACTACGAGCACGCTGAGAATTGTGCGCGCGCGGTTCGACAGGTTGAACGCCAAGTAGAGAACGCTCCACATATAGAGAAACATGAACAGGTAGCCCACGCCCGTATTCAAACCGGAGATCGCACCGTAGCTGTGGTCGCCACCATTGAACGTGGCCAGCTCCAGCACAAAGCTCACTGCGATAGACAGCACGCCGACGAAAAGCAGAACGCTGACGTGGGAAAGAAAGTTGCCGCTGCGCCTGAACAGCACAGAGACCAGATAGACTCCCACCACGATCGCGCCGAAGCTCAGTAAGCTGGTTGCCTGTCCACCCAGAAACGACTTCCATTCAAAGTCGCCCACCGTGGAATTCACGGCGCGCAGATATACGACCAACGTATAAATCACGAGCAGGGTGGCAATAACGGGCGAACGACCTAACCAGAGAAGAAAGGTCTCGAGGGGTCGTAGCGGTACCGCCGCGGGCAGTTCATGGTTCGCGAAGTAGATGCGTAATCGGTTGCGGCCGATCAGAAAGATGTCGCCGCTGCTGATCTGCTCCCGCTGTACGGACCTGCGACCCTTTCGACGCCGCGTACCGTTGACACTTCCCAGGTCTTCGAGCCAGACGTTACCTTCTTCATCGATGTCCAGCCGCGCATGGGCTACGTCGGCATGTTCATCGCTGAGGATCACATCATTGCTGTACCCGCGCCCGATTCGCACGCTGTCTTTTGCGAAGCGCAGTCGCTCTAGCACATTGTTTGTTGTGCCAATGACTTCAACGACTAGTTCCACTCGGGGGCCTCCAGAAAACGAGCATGAAAGCGGCTGGCTGCGTCCTCTCCAACTCCGGCCAGCGTGTAGTGAACGTTTAACCCAGTCTTGCCGTCAGGCATACCACGGGCCACATACAACACATCGTACAGCTCGGGGAAGTCCAGGTAGGCACGAACGCAATAACTCGCCTTGAATCGCTGCTCACCCAGATTTGGCAGCACCGTCCAGCGTTCGACACAGTCGAATTCAGTGAAGTGTTCCTTGCCGCCGCGATTGAACGGTTGAAAGTTCTCCCCGCTGAACACTGTGGCGAATTGAGTGGCGTTCAGATAGTCGCTCTCAAGCAGCGTGAACTGCATCTCCAAAGGCCCGGTATCGAAGCGGTCTCGAAGATACAGACGATCTGCCACGCGGCAGTCCGAAATACTACGCGTCCAGCGGCGATCTTCGTCCTCTGTTTTCGCCGAACCACGGCAGTTAACGTACTCGCGAATCACCTTTGGAATCCTGATCGGCCCGAAGGTCTCCAACGACCAATCACCGGCTAGCAGGTCGTCGATCAGGGCATTGTTGTGGCTTCGAATTGTCTCGGCAAAGTGGTCACGGACATCGCCTGGTGTAGCGTCCGTCTCATCCACGGTCTCAAGCAGCGCCTTAAGATCATCAACTGGAACGAGAAAGCCCACCGAGTTCCCAGCGCCGGCCACGTTAATCCCGATCACCTCACCGTTCATGTTGACGGTGGGGCCGCCGCTCATGCCTGGGTTCAAAGCCCCGGTAAAATGAATGAGTGGTCGGAAGTGTTTTTTCAGCTCGCCGTTGTAGGTGCCCGGAACCACGCTGATCCCCACATCGAACGGGTTGCCCAGCGCGACCAGTTCCTCTCCTACCATGGGTTTCGTCTCGGCGAGTGCCAGGCCGCTCTCGGGGTAGGTCGCATCCTCATCCTCCGACACTGTCACACGCAGTACCGCGAGATCGTGGATTGGATCCGCCGCGACCACATGGGTTTCGATGGCTTGGTCCGCCAGCCCGACGGCACGTACGGCGTAGTTTTCGGGTTCCATCACAGCATCGGCAACCACGTGGTAGTTCGTCGCTATAAACGTACCGTCACCCACGGTGAAGCCACTCCCAACGGAGTTCTTGTTATTACTGATGCGGTCAAATGATTCGATGACGAACAGATTCTGTTGATAATTCTCGAAAACAGAACTGGCGTCCTGGGCGTGTGCAACGAACGTGAGCGATGCGCAAAACAGTCCGCTGAGCGCAGTGAGCATAAAAAGAAGACGCCGCGCGCCGCGCCAGCACACCGACGCAGAGTTCAGACAATAAAACATGATGGCCCCGAGAAAGATATCGACACTGCCGCGAAAACCTACCGTAGCAGGATGTACGCTCCGCAGGCAGTGTAACCCTCCGCTAATGCCACGCAAACACTGTCGCATAACAGCGTAGAGCCTAAACCTAGGCTTACCTTAAGCCGAGATACATTAGGCAGCTGCAACTAGCTTCGCCGTTTGGGTCTGAGAATGGATCGCTCTAAGCAGCCGGCCCTCAAGTTGGCCAAGCTATACCTGGTGTTCAGCTCCGTAGCGGTCTTTGTATTTGGCGATCTCCCTTCGCACCATCCCACCCGGGGATAGCGAAATCTCCGATCAGCCGTCCTTCAAGCTGGCATGAAACACCCGTGAAATCCGAGGGGCAAAACCCGCTCCATGGTCGCCGTTATGATCGGTCCGTCATTCAGCCGATCGATGCGAAACAATGCGATGCCGCTGCGGTGTTGTTCGTAGTCCAGAAAAGCATGCATGGCATAACCTTCGGCACCGCCTTTGAGATACAGCGGTTCCTGCACTATTACGCCATCACCGTAGTCGTAACGACTGAACTCTCCGCTTTGCGGGTTCACACTAAGCAAAGCGGAAGCCAGGCCAGATTCACTGGCATCCTGTTCACCGGTACCCAGCAGGGTCTGCGGAGTGAACGGTCTTCGTAAGTCAAAATTCGGAAACTCCATGGGTACCGCAAGTGCGCTGATCGAACATCGGCCGCTGCGCAAATCTACGTCGTAGCGCATTAGCTCCGGGGGCGCGTGCAGCGGGCCGCCTGATTGCTGCGCCATCTTCCGCATGCTGCTCACCGTGATATCGGCGTTTTCGTACTGACAGGCCGTGAAGTGGAGGCCGCTCGCGTCCTCCCACCCGTTCCCGAAGTGGAATACGAAAGCCGCGGGCACCTCTATGACCCTGGCCAGCGATAGGTCATTTCGATCGAACACCAGCAACTGGCTCGCGCGGTTGGGATCCCAGTGCATACGATCTACAAAGGTCTCGCCAGTTCCGAACACGGCAGAACTGTTCAACACCACCAGATAGCGCGGCGTCAGTACGAAGTCGTGAATGTATCCGGCGAAGTCCAGAGCGTGGAGTTTGGCTTTCTGCAACACGCCGCCCGCGTTTATGTGGTACAGCACCAGCTTGGGTGCCCCCAGCCAAGGCACCGATCCAATGTTCCAAAGGTCGCCGCGATCGTCGTACTTCGGGTGAGCCGAAAAGGGTACTCCGTCCAGCTCGTCACTCCATATCTTGCGCTCGCGCGTCTCCAGAGTCGTCGGGTCGATACTGTGGGCCGAGCCCGCCTCCCACAAAGCAAGCAGCTCTCCCGCAAGGGGCTGAATGTTTATGTTCGCTGGATTGGCAGTGTCGTTGTTGCTCGCCGGCTGCGGGTCCGCCACCTGACTGCCCGCGCCGTTGTAAAGAAAGCGGCCGGCTTCGCTTTCTTCCAGAAACTTTCGGGTGCGCACGAAACGCCCTTCGTGAGTGACGCCAGCGGGCCCGAGCCGAAACGCCTGAATCATGCCATCCGGATCGAACCAGTGCTGGTAGCGTTCGCCGGCGCGCTCATACAGCGCGGGTCCATTTCGGTACAGCGTGCCATAGCACTCTTCGGGCACTGTTCCTTCGACCTTCATTGCGGTGAGCGATAGATCGCCGCCGAGCCCCTCAAAGCCAATGGCCCAGGCCGGAGGCGTGTCGCTCCCGGGTAAGTAAGACGATGCAGCCGCAAAGGGGACGGCGTGATGCGCCGCGGCTGCCGCTGAGCCGGCAACGAGAGCGCGGATAAAATCGCGTCGGTCCATTATCAGTTCTCCCAGGAGTGGTTTGCGCCAGGCGCTCGCGATGGCTGTACTTGCGCTGCAACGTGCACGCTTACTCGTTCAACGCAGCTTGATAGATATGCTCATGTCTTCCTGCAGGTCGATCACGGCATCCTCCCAGGATGCGGGGCCCAGACGCCCACCATTCCTGCTAACGCCGTAACCTTCCTTGGGGATGCCTAGCATGTTGCTGTCCATCTCCCCGTTGTCGTTCTCGTCGTGAAACATCTTGATGGCGTATTGCCCAGGCTCTAAGTTGTGCAGTGTGAATTTGTATTCTTCACCTCTCACTTTTCCACGCCCTGACAGTACCGCTGCATCGCTGTTGCTGGCCGTGTAAGCCGCCGCATCGTCGTATACAGAGATGAACAGCGTGCCGCTGGTCGTCTCCATGTTGACTACGGAGACGGTCAGGTCCGCAGCGCCAGCTGTCGCAGCGCCTGTCACGGCCAGCATGGTGCACAAAGCAATCCGGATCGTTGCGAATTTCATAGCGTTTTTCCTCTCGAGGTTTGCGTGTGTCTTTGCCTTTCTGACCCCTACTCTGGACCAGTACCGCCTGCGCCGCATGTGTGAGAAGTCACTAACGCTCACCGATAAATCCATGACTTTTGGCACGGTAGGCACTGGTCCTTGAGTGAAGTACGCTCCTCGAATGCGCATCTCGAATCATGGTTTAGAGCAATACCTGCTGCAGGCCTCTGGCCTTGCCGCCATTGGGCTGGTGGTCTGGATAACCTATGTAAGTACTGGGTCCTGGTCAGCGCTGGCGGCGCAGCTTGCGTTCGCGGGCCTGTTTCTTGTACTCGCTTTAGACGAGCGGCTGGGCCTCCCATCTGAGTATGCGGCATGGGCCCTGGTTTTGATGCTCATGCTGGTGCTGCTGTCGCTAAACCTGTTTCCCGAGACCGTAACCTTGATTCTCGCCGTCGTCCTTGCGGCAACGGCCCCCTACCATCTCAGGCCCTCGCGCAGCTGGGGGTTGCTGCTGATGGGAAATGCCCTGTTTTTCCTGCTATTGCTGGCCAAGAACGGCAATACCGGATTTTTCCCCGGCTATCTCACCTTGCTGGCGCTCCAGGCCTTCGCGATAAGCTCCAGTCAAGCGCGATGTCGCGAAGACCTGATTCAGCGACAGCTCGCCCGCCAGAACAACGAGATCTTGGCGAGTCGCGCAATCATGGCGCAGCAGTCGCGGTCTGACGAACGGCTTCGCATCGCCGGTGATCTTCACGACACCATCGGGCATGAATTGACGGCTCTGCGTTTGCAACTGGAGGCGCTGCAGCATCAGGTACCGGTCGCGCTGCAAAGTGACATTGCGAATTCGAAGTCCCTGGCCGGCGAGATACTGGAGGATGTTCGTCGCATCGTGCGGGAGATACCCACGGCGCAATCCGAAGATCTCAGGCGGGCGGTAGATGAGTTAGCGGAAATGACGCCGGCCGTCTCCATCGAAGTAGACGGCCCACTGCCCGAGGTCGAGGCGCCCTTGTTGCAGCAACTCGTCTTCTGCGTTCAGGAAGCCATCAGCAACGCGTTGCGCCATGGCGGAGCGGACCAGATAAAAATCGCCTACGCCGATTCCACTCTGGTCATCAGTGACAATGGGACGGGGCTTACCCGGAGCGCATCGACACCCGGGTTTGGCCTCAACAACATCAAGAAACGAATCGAGCATTTCGGTGGTTCCATGACGCTGACCGACCGCTCCGATGGTGATGGCTGTGAGCTCATGCTCAAGTTTGCACCGGGATCCGTCATTGTTTGAAGTTGGTATCGCCGACGATCAGGCACTGGTGCGCGAGGGCATCGCGCGGCTGATTGAACTTTCGGGTCGCGGCACGGTTCTGTGGCAGGCTGATTCGGGTGAAGAGGCGCTCAAAGAGCTCCGGCGTCAGCCGGTGTCGGTGCTGCTATGTGACATACGCATGCCGGGTCTGGATGGCATTGGCCTGCTTCGCCGTTTGCGAGGTGCGGGCGACACCCAGCCCGTGCTGATTCTGACGACGTTTGATGATCATCGCCTGTTTCTCGAGGCCCTGGCAGCGGGGGCAAACGGCTTCCTGCTGAAAGACGTCTCGCTCGAAAAGCTCATGGCAGCCATCGAGACTCTGGCGGATGGCGGTTTCATGGCCGAGCCTCGCCTCGTATCGCAGGTAAGTACGGGGATCGATGATGCACCCCCGATAGCCGCAGACGTACTCAGCACGAAGGAGCGCGAGGTACTGCGTCTGGTAGCGGGGGGATTATCGAATAAGGAGATCGCTGGTGTGATATCGCTGGCCGAGGGTACGGTAAAGAACCATGTCTCAACTATTCTCAGCAAGCTGGATTGCCGCGATCGAACTCAGGCGGTTCTGTACGCCATTCACTGGAAGATTATCTAGGAAGCGCCGTACACGCCTGCCGCGCGGTTGTGTCCAGGGTGTACGGCCCATCGCTGTCGTTCAGTGTCTTCGGCTTACGCCGCGTTCAGTGACAAGGCTCCACGCCCGTGTTCCGACGTGTAATCAACATCGGGTCCGAGGGGCACTACACCGGTTGGATTGATGGTTCGGTGTGACGCGTAGTAATGGGTTTTGATGTGGTCGAAGTTGACCGTATCGGCAACCCCATCGAGTTGATAGATGTCCCGCACATAGCCTGCAATGTTTGGGAAGTCCTCCAATCGCTGGCGGTTACATTTGAAGTGGCCGTGGTACACCGCGTCGAAACGGATCAACGTGGTGAACAATCGTATATCCGCTTCAGTGAGTCGATTGCCGGTTAGATAGCGCTGTGTCGCGAGGTGGGCCTCAATCACGTCGAGTTCAGCAAAGAGCTCTCCATAGGCTTCTTCGTAGGCTTGTTGGATCGTTGCGAAACCTGCTCGATAGACTCCATTGTTGATGGCGGGATAGATTCGTTCGTTCCAGTGATCGATCGTCTGACGCTGAGAGTGGGGATAAAGATCAAGCGCGTTGCCCGTCAGCGGGTCGAACGTGTGGTTCAGCATGCGAATAATCTCGGAAGACTCGTTGTTCACGATCGTGCCGGACTGCTTGTCCCACAAAACCGGCACGGTTACGCGCCCGCTGTAGTCAGCACGGGCTTTGGTGTAAAGCTCATGCATAAACTGAAAGTCGTGTAGCGAGTCTCCGCTGCTGCCTTCACTGGTGTCGAAGGTCCAACCGCTCTCGAGCATGATGGGGCTGACCACAGATACGCCGATGTGCTCGTTGAGGCCCTTGAGCGCACGAACGATTAACGTGCGGTGGGCCCAGGGGCATGCCAGCGACACATAAAGGTGATAGCGCCCGCTCTCTACCTCGTATCCATTGCTTCCGATCGTGGAGCGAAACTGCGCATCCTCTCGTACGAACCGTCCGTTTGACTTGACCGTGTCATACCACTGGTCTCGCCACTGACCTTCAACCAAAAGTCCCATAACAACCTCCATCAATTATGTTGTGTCCGCGGTATCGAACGTCGCAGCGGACGTCTTTGCGTTCCTGATGCAGAAAGACTGTAGCAACTATAAAATTGGATAAATAACGGTAATTATGGGACAAAGTATTCGATAAATTCGAAAACCATGCCGCTGTGACTAGCGTCGTGACTAAGTCGTGACTAAGTCGTGACTAAAAAGTCGCCATGTCGCGAAGGTACTCTGCGAGTTTACGAGTTGCGGGGCCCGCGCGGTCGGGGTCTGCAAACGCCAGCAGAAGTGTCGCCTTGCGCCGTCCGCCACGCGCGAGGGGTAGAGCTTTGAGCCGCCCTTGGGCAAGTGCCTGGGCGATACGGGTCTTCGGTAGCCAGGCAAAGCCAAGTCCTAACGAGATCATCTCAATGGACGTGCTCACGTGACTTACCGTCCAGCGCTGTTCGGCGCCGAGCCATCCTGAATCTTTGCGGTCTCCAAGTCCCGAATCACGCACGACGATTTGGCGCTCCGCCGTCAGATCTTGCAGGTGCAACTCTCGCCCTCGCGTTTGCAGTACGTGCTCCGGATGGGAGACGGCGATAAATTCCACATCCAGGAGCGGTTCCCCTAAAAAGCCCGTGGGCACCGAACCCGCCACGAGTAGGTCGACCTCGCCGCGCGTGAGGAGCTCTGGTCCACCGGATAGCACGGTTTCACGAAGCTCTACACGCGTGTGCGGGAAGTCCCTGGCGAGCGCTGCAAGGCTCATCGCCAAGGGTTCCTTCGGGTAAATCTCGTCGACCGCGATCCGAAGCTCTGCTTCATCGCCACGAGCGAGACTTGCAGCAATTGTCTCCAACTGCTGAGCGTCAACGAGCAATTGCTGCGCGCGACGAAGCATCAGCTCACCCTCTTCTGTGAGTTGTGCTTTTCGGCCGACCACTTCGAGAAGTTTAAGGTTCAGTTGATTTTGTAGCTTGTGGACGGCGTGATTTATGCTGGACTGACTTTTATGCGTCGCCTCAGCCGCCTGAGCGAAGCCGCCATACTCGACGACAGCTTTGAACATGCGCCACTGTTCCAGCGTGCTGCGTGCCACTGGCGCTACTCTGACAGAAGAAAGAGTGGGGTCACGAAGCTGCGACGGCTCGAGTCAGAACGGTAACGCGGCCCCTGCGCCAGCAGCCGTAACCGGTTGAGCATCGACCGAAGAGGAACCTTCGGTCTGATCTGCCGGTGCGCTGTTGCTCGGTGATACATCGACGGGAGCGGACTCGGCAGGTTGAGAAAGCTGGTAGACCAGAGCCTGCAGATTGCGAACATCAGGTTTAAGGCGGGCCATCTCGGTCAGGTATTCCAACGCACTTTCGCCGGGAGCGGGCAGTGGTACGGTTTCGCCGCGCTGGCGAGTGTAGAAGCGGTCACCCTCAATTAACAACGACGCCTCATGACCGCCATAATGAGCGCCGATACCCGAATCAGTGTTCAGCACTTTCGCGTTAATGGTCGGCACGATCGTGCCGTAACCGGGCGTGTGTCCGATCACAACGCGCTGCACACCGAAGTGCAGCAGCAGCGTATCCAAGTATTCCTCGGCGCCTTCTCCCGGTCTCGCGAGACCTCGGTACCAAAGCGGTCCTTCCTCGGATTCACTCATCAGATCCTCAAATTCCGCCGGATTCGCAAGCTCGCTGCGAATTCGTTCATTGATCTGCCGAATGCTCAAATCGGCGTAAGCAGGGCCCAGGCCGGCGTGTAGAAACAGCGTGTCATTGATCTTAATTGCCGCGTTGCGCTCAAGCACCCATTCTCCAAACTCTCCGCTCGGATCCCAGTGCTGGCGATGCTCGACGTACCCGAGCGGATGTTCCTCCATCCAGCGTGTCTCGAACGCCTCGTCGATAATCGGTCCGTTCTCCTGGGCTTCGAGGTACGCCACCACCTGGCGGTAGTAAGCATCACGCAGCGCTTTTGCCTTCCGGCTCTTCAACGCCTCGTACTCGCCGGGATGCACATACCGAAGATCCCCGAGCATGTTCATGGCCTCGTGATTGCCGATGAGTGCGTGTACATAGCCACCGGCTTTACGCGCTTGTTTTTCCAGTTTCTTTAAATGACGGATGATCTTGGCCGTGTCCGGTCCGCGATCTGACACGTCACCAATCTGCACCAGGTGAGTCTCACCCGCGACCCACTTGCCCCGGCGATTCACGATGCCCGCATCTTTCAGAACGTTGATGTAGCCATCATAGTCGCCGTGTACATCTCCTACCGTGACGACGCGCTCGACGCCAGACCACTCGTCCTGAAGATCTGCAGCAACGGCCAACGTCGGCACGTAAACCAGAAGAAGCAGGATGCCGAAGCTGGCTGCCCTTCCAGCCGTCCCTAATGCACGCAAATAGTCGATCTCGAATCTGATCATTGCTACTCCCACCTCACTATCCGGCTAGCGATTTCAAGCTAGCGACATCTGGACTGAATCTTGGATTTTCGTTTGCGTTCGTTCTCGACCGTGTCGAAAAAGTCGTTCACATACTTCTGCGCTCGTCGCGTGCGCTTCGCAGGCATAACGGAGGTATCCGCTGATACTGCCAGCAGAGCGTCTTTCTGGTCGATGATTCGCGCCAGAGCCTGATCGAACACATCGTCATCGACACAGTACCCGCGATAGATGCGCTGAGTGACGGACTTTTGCTTGAGGTTCTCACTCGGTGATGCGTAGCGCGCATTCACGAAGCCGGTCGAGTCGAAATCATAGGGCACGGGAAACAGCACTCCATTGCCAGCGCGGAGCAGCTTGACGTTATGGCAACAGCTCTCCCCCGGTGCGGCCGCGATTAGCGAATAGTCCGTGTTCGACACCAGGTACATGAACAGGCTCGCCAGAGTGCTCTGGTAGGGGTCCAGGTCGCCGCGAGCGGCGGTCGGTGCTTTATGGCGCTCAAACGCCTTTCGCTCGGCGAGCTGACGGTGATGTTCGATGAAGAACGCAGAGTGCTCTCTGCTCTTGCCGGAGTCTGGGTCTTCGTAGCTCACTGTCATCCAGCGACTTCTCAGACTTAAGTCCGTCAACGATTCGTACATTCGGTAAGCTTGCTGTTCCCTGGCCAGGTAGTCGAGATAGCGGTCGCCGTCCCGACACTGGACGACCAGTTTCAGCTTGTTCTGTCCGTCAAACAGCGTTCCCTGAACCTGCTTCTTCCGAAAGTTCACCCACAGCTGGGCATAGCGGCAGATGTCTCTTTGCAGCCGATAGTTGCCGCGCACCGAGAGCTTTACGTCGAAGGAGTGTTCGCTATCGGCATGTTCGTAGCGCAGTTTGGCCGGATACTCTTTGGACTTATCTCGCTCCTGGTTTATCTGGGAAAAAGGTCCGCTCAGGCTGATTTGGAGCGATCCCTGGGACTCAAACAGCGGTGCCTGGGCAGCAGCAAGGTGCGAAGCGTTAAGCGCAGTAAGCGCAGTAAGCGCGAAGACGAAGATCGCTCGCGGGCGAATCGCGGCCAGACACACACCGGCTCGGTCGTCACCCTTCGTCCAAATCTTCATTCTTAGCATGTCTTCTCCGTACTTACTCATTGCGCATACTAACCGGCTTTGCGTGGCATGTGACCGCGGCTGGCAAAGCCATCCACCCGGATCGAATGTTCTGCAGACCAGGCGAAGGTGGGCGCGAGCCCGTCGCGGGTTCGATATTGGTGTGTTCAGAAGATCCCTAGCGATTGTCAGCGCAGCCGTTTACTTAAGTTCGGGCACTCGCTAGCCTTTTTTCGCGGTATGCTCAACGGTTAGCAGCAGTAGTGGGCTGACTGTCCAGCCCGAAACCGTGCGCCGAACGAGACGGCCTTGGATAGAAGCCCTGAACAACACCTTTGGATACCACCTTTGGATAAGTACTTAGCAATACTGGACCGGCGAACGGCCGCAATAGCGGTGATCTGTCTGATCGTGACGGATCTGTGTTTTCGCTTTGATTTCGCCTACGACCTCAACATCACCCTCTTCAGTATCGCTGTCGTGTTTCCATTGGTGTTCACGATTCGGGAGGCTTTCAAGCGTCGGGATAGCGCTTTGAAATTCTTGAGTCTGTTCAAGGCGTCGATGGGATCGGTCCACTACTGCTTCGAGCAGTGCAAGAAACTTAAGTTGGAGCAACAAGACCAGGTCGCTCAGCAACTTACGCAGGTATCCGACAAATTTATCGATGCCCTCCATGGAGAAAGCGGAGACAACCGGGCCGCCGAGGATGCGCTCAACGAAGTCTTCTACTTCATGCGTCAGCACAGCGATGCGATTTCGAGCGGGCTCGCGCTCAAGATCATCCGTTTCCTTCAGGATGTGAACGAAAGTATGGAGAACACGATTAGCCTGAAAATGCATGGCACACCCATATCGATGCGTGCATATTGCCTGGTCTTCGTTTTTGTCTTTCCCTTTGTTTTTGCGCCCACGGTTGTTTTCCACCTTCCAGATGCGCCGCCGTTGTTTACCTATGGTCTCAGCGTCCTGCACGGGTTCGTACTGATATCGCTCTACAACGTGCAAACCGCCATGGAGAATCCCTTCGATCAAGTGGGGCTGGATGACATCAAGATCGATGAGTACAGCTTTCGCCGCGTGAAGCCCCGAGATCCTCCCACCCGTGCCGAGGCGTCACCCGACAGTGAATCCCAGAACAAACCCGAAGAATCAGCCACGGGTGACGCTGCGCCTACCGTACAGCCAGCCGTACAGCCCGCGATCCAGCCGTCCGCCCAGTCGCAAGAGCCGGGATGATGGGTGCTTTGCGGATCTTAGGGAGACCCCGAACCTGGGCTCACCGGTCATGGTTATAGTCGCAGAGCCAAACGCCAGCACCCATCATCCGGCCCACAGCCAGGCTCCACTGTGACGCCTGACCGTTTCGAAGAAGCGCTGCTCGAAGAGGCACTCGCTGCCGGGCGTTTGGCCGCCCGGGGCGGTCAGCCTGCTGACTACATACCGGAACTTGCGAACGCAAACCCCGCCGACGTGGGTATAGCGGTTTGCGACATGGAAGGTGAGTTGCACACCGCAGGAGAAACGAGCGTTGCATTCACGCTCCAGAGCGTGTCGAAGGTATTTGCTCTTGCGTGTGTGCTGCGCACTCATGACGACGAGCTCTGGCGCTATGTATCGACCGAACCGTCCGGTGATGCGTTCCACTCGATTGTGCGGCTGGAAGAAGAGAGAGGCCGCCCCCGTAATCCACTGATCAACGCCGGGGCAATTGTGGTCAGCGATCGCCTGTTCGGTGCCGACCCGCAGGACCGGATTCAGCAGTTTCGTCGGTTTTTGTGCGCGGCATCGGGGCTAAGCATGAGCGTGGATAGGTTCCCGATGGACGAGCGCGTGTACGAATCCGAGTGCCGTACCGGTTTTCGAAATCGGGCACTTGCTGCGTACATGCGCCACTTTGATGTTGTGTCTGACCCCGACTCGGCGATCGACACCTACTTTCGTCAATGCTCGCTGACCGTCGATTCTGCCCAGCTTGCGCGCCTGGGCCTGGTGCTTGCAGCCGGAGGTGATAGCCCGCTTGGGGGACAGCGTGTGATTCCTAAAACATCATGCACGAAAGTTGTGGCCCTGATGGCGATGTGTGGGCTTTATGATGAGGTCGGGCGTTTCGCCGTGGATGTCGGACTGCCGGCAAAGAGCGGCGTAAGCGGTGCGATACTGGCGGTTGTTCCGGGTCGCTACAGCATCGCCTGCTACGGCCCGTCACTCGGGGAGCGTGGTAATAGTCTTGCGGGCCTGGCGATGCTTAAAGTGTTGTCTGAGCGACTGAGCTTGTCGGTTTTCAATGTGTGAGCTGCACTGGCTACCTGCGCAGTGCGTCTGCCTTTTCAGCGCCCGGTAGGCGACCTGCCGTGACTACTGAGTCGCGTCGACGTCTTCGGAATCGGACTTCTGGCCCGTCGGTGGAAGCGTAGCCGCAATAAAGCTCACCTGAGTCGCTTTATAGCCGCCCTCAGCGACCAGTTTTCGCATCGCATCCAGCGTATCGAACGGCGACTCGACCAACAGCATGTTGGTGACCCAGGCAGGCATCCCGCCGCCTGGATCGATATGGGCAAAATTCTCCACCATCGTTCCCTGTTCGTTGGGCGTGAACGTCCAGCTGGTAACCCCAGTAGTGAGACGTAGCGCCTTTTTGGTGGTTGCGTCGTCTCGCTCCATGATATCGGCTTGCATATAAGCCTGTCCGGTTTCGGGATTGAAGCTCCAGCGCACGCGGGTTACCGCATCCCGGTCCTTCACTGGCCAGGGGAGGTCGTTATACGTGTAGGCCACAAACTCCGTGTCGCTTTGTTGTTCCATCACGTAAGACTCTTTGCACAGAGCGGCCCAGCGAGGGCAGGCGTCCAGATCCAGGACTAGAGCGACAAGCACGGCTAGCGGTGTTTCGATCTGCATTGTGCTTCGCACCGCGCGATGCGGTGAGGAGGGTACCTCCGCGGTAAATACCTGTATGCCATCTCGATCGAGCTTTTGTTCCCAATCCAGGCTCTGGCTTAACGAAATGGCATCAACTTCTGCACAGACCGAACCGCTTATGAGTACACACGTTAGAGCGAGAGTACGGTGCACAGATCTATGGGTAAAACACCCACTCTTAAAACCTGCGGTGGAGCGGGTTCTCTGCGTTTTAATCAGAGAAGAATCGGGAAGGTAGTGATAGGTCGAAACCACATCGAGCCTCCTGAGTGATCAATAGACCGGAACTGAGCGATGATGCAATCGCATCATACGGTATGGAACCCGCGAAACTGAGAGTCTAGTTGAGGGACTCCGAAGGGTAGCTCACGTCTAAAGTCGGTTCATTGTCGTCCGCTACGCCTACAACAAGTCGCGGATGCCTCTCGCGGCGGCTGTCAGTTAATGGAGCTTACTGTGCAAAAACACCTGAGTCAGATCGCACATCTCGCCAAGGTATGGGTCGTTTCACTTCTCGTGGTGCACTCGTCTTACAGCATGAGCCAGGAGTTTGACGAAGAGCAGCTTGGTGCCTGGTACATGTATTTCTTTGATACCAAGCTCGACAACAGCCGCTGGGGCTTTCAGGGCGACATCCAGTATCGGGACTTCGAGCTTGCGGGTGATCTTGAGCAGCTGCTACTACGCGGCGGTCTGACTTATCGCCCCGAATCCTTGAGCGGCGTATATACCCTGGGATATGCCAACATCACTTCCGGCCGCTTTGGCAGTAGTGACGACACCAGCAATGAGCATCGGATCTACCAGGAGGCGCTGCTTCCGCAGAAACTCGGTAAACGGGTCTCCTTACGTCACCGTTTCCGCTACGAGCAGCGCTGGGTCGAAGATCAGGATTTTCGGACGCGTTTCCGCTATGCGCTGTTCGCGAATGTTGCGCTGAACCAGGACTCGCTTGGTGAAGGCGCGTGGTACCTGGCCCTGTATAACGAGATTTTCCTGAACGGAGAGCGCGACATCGGTGACGGGCGCGAGGTTGAGATTTACGACCGTAACCGTTTCTACGTTGGCATTGGTCACAGCCTCCGTGACAATCTGAAGACTCAGTTCGGGTACATGTACCAGGACACCGACACGCGCGGTAAGGGCCAGCTACAGTTCAGCCTGCATCACAACTTCTGATTCATGCATTTGAGATAACACCGTTAAGCGCCGTGGTCTACTCAACCACGATAGGCACTGTCAAGGCACGGCGCTGATGCCACGATGACCTGACACCAGCTATGCCGTCGCCGCTGCGCCACCCGGTCGATGCATAACGATCAGAGCCGCACTGGCGATCCAAACACCGCAGGCCATAAAGAAGAGAACGCCACCATCCGTTTCGCCGGCCGCATTGATGGTGCGCACCACACCCAGCGGTGTGAACAGATGAAAAAAGATCGCGCCGCTGATCACTCCGATGGCGATCAATGCTCCATAGAGCCTTGTTCGTGGGATCAGGATCAGCGCGCTCGCGATCAACTCGCAGGTTCCCACCGCATTCCCCCCGTAGACGCGAAACGGCTCCGCAACGCCAGTCAATCCTATGGACTGCATCCAGTCGGCGATCGTCCCGAAGATGATCACCGTCTCTTCCGAGCCGCTGAACTTGAAGAACAACGACTGTATGAATACGAAAGCCACGTAGACAGCCAATATCCATGAAATCGCTTTGATCCTGCCACTCATACTCGTTCAAACCCTCTCTTTCTACTCTTCTAAAAGCGTTTTGGTGTGCGTAACCCTGAAGACCAGCGTGGTACGCAAGACCGCAGTTTACTGTGTCGCAAACTCAAGTCCTTAATAACTTCAGTAGCGATTGCCAGCGCCTTGGTTGAACGGATGCAGTCGAACGGATTGCAGAGCACTGAGCACATTTCACGTTACACCGGCAACCGACCCGCTACCGGCCTCCGAAATCTGTCGGAAATTTTTACACTTTGAAACATATTTAAACTTCACCGTGACTTCAGTTGCGACCTGGCTCTTCCTAGGTATATCTAAGGCTCTGAAAAATAATAAAAAAAATGATTAGGCAAACAAGGTATGACGCAATGGTACAGATTATGCAGCACACCGTGGCGGTCTAACTTCAGCTTGCGAGAGGCTGACACGATGGAGCCACGGGGAACGTGCACCCACAGTGCGCTGCCAAGGGGCCAGACCTACGTTTGACGATTCCAATCCGGTCTGCACCGGCGATTAAGGGGATACAACAATGATTAATTACTTAAACAGGCTAGGCGGTGGAGTGCTGTTTTCAGCGCTCGCAGTCTTGTTTGCGTCTGCGACGGCGCAAGCGGACAGCATCGACCCGGCTGCGTTTACCGCTGACCTCGACGTCGGCGAAAGCGTAACAATTCGCAAGACGGTTACCGTCGATACGGCGCTGGATACCGGCCTGATCGACGTGATGTTTCTGTTTGATACTTCCGGAAGTATGGGAGATGAGATCGATGCTGCAAAAGCGGCGGCCGCCGATATCCTGACCGGGCTCAGCGCGTTCGGTGATTTGGCATCCGGCACGGGCTACTACAGTGAGCCAGGCGCGGAAGGTCTGTTTCGCGATCTTTCGACCGATACCACTACGCAGCTCGCTAGCATCGACGCAATCACCTTAGGTCTTGGTGGTGGCGGTGGAGACTTCCCTGAGCTGGGCTTCGAAGGTGTAGAAGAAGCAGCAGAAGGAGCGTCTTGGCGTCCGGGTTCAAACCGTTTTGTCATAGCGTTCGGTGATGCGACCTTCAAGGAGCTGAATGGCTTCACCGAGGCGTCTGCACTCGAGGCTCTGAACGACAACAACGCGACGTTCCTTGGGCTCGACTTCGGCAGCATGCTGAGTTCCATTGGTATAACACCGCAGTTCCTGGCAGATGAAACCGGCGGCAGCATCACCGATTCATCCGCGAGCGCCAGCGAGATTGTCGACGACATCGTTGCTCTCGTGGATACCGCAGTGTCTGAGTACAGCGCAGTAACGCTAGATGACTTTAGCGCGGGTCTTCCAAACATCACTCTCGACGTCGAGTGCGTAAGCGCCGACATCGGCACCTGTGATGGCGCGTTCGCGCGGGGTGACTTCGATCGATCTACCGATCGGGACTTTATGTTCGACGTGACCTTCACGCGTGTAGCAGCTGGCAGCACGAGCTTCGACACGTTTGCACTGGTCGACGGCGCGATCGTCGCAGCTGAGCGTGACACGTTCCCGGGCAGCACCGGTGGCGGCGGTCCGCGAGTGCCGGCTCCCGGAGCCGCGTACCTGTTGGCACTCGGTCTGCTCCTGCTTCGTCGCAGAGCGGTTCGCGCTTAAGCCACGCCAACTGACTAATCTCGCAAAACGGCCTTCGGGCCGTTTTTTTTTTGGTGCGCCAGGCATGGCGCGTAGCGCCGTGACAGGCGCTGTTTCGGTTCAGGTGGTGCTGGCCGGAAGACTTGGCGGTGCAAGTCCGCTATCGGCCCGGCAAGGGGAACGATTAGCTGAAGGCAAGGGTGTC
>JBCCPL010000057.1:0-19254 GCA_039111155.1 Pseudomonadota bacterium
ATGCGTCAATCGCGCACGTCCGGATCTGTGGGGGGCGACGGTGGAGACGCCGTCGTCTACCCGACACAAGTCCAGGCCATGCAGAGACACCTTGGTCTTGTTCAAAGGCTCCTTAGCGTGTTTGTCGATTTCGAGAGTGCTTAACTGCGCGCGTATTTCACGCCTAACACAAGCCATGCCATTGATACGCCGTTTGCAAAACGGCTTGTCCTGTCTGCTGAGAGAGCCACATACTCAACTAGTGCGCTCCGCCAGCAAAGCTAAACTCGGTCCGTTTTGATGCTGTACATTATCAAATGCGATCTTTATTGACCGATAGCCCAGAGATTCAAGCAGTGCAAGAAGGTCCTCCTTGAAGATCCAGTATGAATAGTCTTCAGTACCACCGCAGAATCCGTCCCAGCCAAGCGACTCCAGGTAAGACTGATGAACCATTCTGACCGTCACGCCGTTGCTAAGTCTGTTGATTACGTTATCCAATTTCCATTTTCCGCGATCCAGTTCGTTGGAAAGAAGCGGGCTCCACTTGGAAAGATCGGGTTCAAAGTAGTGGGTCCAGATAAAGAGTCGATCACTGCAGGCAGCAAACTTTTCGAGCATCTCCACAGGATTTTTCATGTGGTAGAGAACTCCGCAGGCGAAGACTAGATCGAAGCGCTGTTCTTCAACGTTAAACTTTGTAAAGTCACCGTATAGAAACTTCGCCTCTAAATTGAAATAGTTCTTGATCACCAGGCATCTCAGGAATGCACCCATGTTGGCCTCAATGGCGAGCACACGCGCCCCTGCAGCTTCAAGGGACACCGTATGCCCGCCTTCGAGCGGCCCAAGCTCAAGGATGTTGAAGCCGGCAACATCTCCGAGCTGTTCCAGCAGCCAGGTCACGCGTGCGTCGATCATCGCGTCGAAGGTGCCTCCCGATTCGATTTCCTTGAACCGGGTGCTCCACATACCCTCAAAAATATCTACGGCGGCTTGATCGCTGGGCTCGTCGGTGGAGAAACGCGATAGATAGTGTCGAAAGTCGTGGGCGGGATCGATCAGGTAATACCGGCCCTCCTTAACCCCGTACTCCAGGTAGTGCTCAGCGGGGTCAACCCCAGCCTCAGCGACATCGGGGTTCAACTTTAGGTAAGTTTCGGGGTCGAAATCAGCGGGGAGTTCACTAACCATGTCTATGGACTCATTCCCGCACCAATCCACAGCGGTGTCGGGAACAACTTGGGAACGTAATTGCCCTGCATACCTTCAGGAACAGTATTCCATTTCGGTATGCACAATGGCGCCTGAGCGCTGAACAACGTCTATCTGCCTCGCTATATGGGGAGGCAAAGCTAAAGCGTCATCCAGCTTGATGACAAGGTCCACGGGATAGGGAATGTCGATGATCTTCCGCGCAGAGTGGCTACTCCCCTCTTCATCACTCGAGTTTGTGGCCACACTCCTGGCATCGATCACGCCTAGACGGATTGAGGGGCGCAAACGAAGTAACTCATCGGCAATAAACTTGGCCCGAACTCCCACTAAAACCATTCCAACACTACGATCCGGCGGTGCACACAAACGCTTGAGCAGTAGAATCAATGCTGGTGAGAGACCCAACCTAAGGCTCGCCAAGCCATCGAAATCATCGTCGCCGGCGTGATGCAGGTTCTCGTCGGGGCGACCCGGTGCAAATCTTCGTTCGTGGCTGAAGTGCTCATCGTCGCGGGTGAGGTGAGGGTTGTATGCGGGATCTTCTTCAATATAAGGCAGCCAACGCTGCCGCAAGCACGCCCGCTCGGCAGCGAAACGAGCCGCTTTCTGCGGCGTGTCCTCATAGCCCCTGCTTTTCGATTCGTAGTGAAATAGTAACGCGTCGGGGCAAACAATATTCCTAAAACCCTGGCTATGTAGTCGAAGGCAGAAGTCGATGTCGTTAAAAGCTACTTTGAAGCATCGCTCATCCAGGCCTCCAGCGGATCGATACAGGTCTCGGCGAACTAGCAAGCAAGCCCCGGTAACCGCGGAGAACTCGCTCCTGATGGCCGCCCGAAAATAGTATCCTAGTCCTCGCTTTGGGTGGCCCTTGAAGGCGTGTCCGGCGCTACCACCAATACCGACAATGACTCCACAGTGTTGAATGCTCTCATCCTTGTAGAGCAACTTTGCGCCTACAGCGCCGACGTCTGCCTGCGCTGCTGTCGACACCATCTCAGAAAGCCAATGCCTGGAAATCACTTCTGTATCGTTGTTAAGAAGAAGTACGTACTTGGAGTCGGCGGCTTCTACTCCGAGGTTGTTCAGCGCAGCGTAGTTAAACGGTCGGCTATCTCTGCGCACTGAAATCGTTCCCGATGCCGACTCATCGCGTAGCCATGCGAGTGTTTCCGGACACGTACTACCATTGTCGACAATAAGGATTGTGTAATTCGGATAGTCTGTGAGTGACTTAATACTCTCAACGCAGGTTTTCAGAAATCCAAGGGAGTCGCGCGTAGGAATCAGGATCGTGACGGACGGCGGTTCGACGGGGATTCTATAGCGAACCTCGTAGTATCCGCGTGAATTGGCTTTCACACTTGCGGTGAGATTTACTCGTTCGAGATGCTCTTCGACTGCTCTTGCGCCAGCTTTCAGAGCATAGTCTTTTACTCCGACGCCTACTGCTGTGCTCCCTGAATGTTCACGCCAGTGGTACAGGATCTTTGGAATGTGGCATATCTCGCCGCCACTGAGCCTCTCTGAGTACCTCAATGCGAGATCGTGGTCTTGAGCACCTTCAAAGCCTTCGCGGTACCCTCCGAGTTCCCGGATCTCGTCGCGACGATAGCAGGCCAGGTGGCATATATAGTTATTGCCTCGCAGCAGTTCACGGTTGAAGTCCGGTTTAAAGTACGGCCGGACTCGGTGCCCCCTCCCATCAAGCTTGTCTTCGTCGCTGTAGATCATGCGAAGCGTTGGATTGTCGGCAATCTCACGAGCGCAGGCGTACAGCGCATCTGGCGCCAGCACATCATCGTGATCTAGCGCAATAACCCAGTCTTCGGTCGCCAGTTCAAGAGCCGAGTTGCTCGCAGCAGAGATGTGACCGTTCAGCTCGCGATACTTAATACGAACGCGCGGATGCTTCGCAGCCCGCTCGAGGAGTTCGCGTACTGAAGGTTCCGATGAGGCATCATCGGCGATACACAGCTCCCAGTGCGGATAAATCTGATTGATAACGGAGTCGATCGCTTCCTGGAGCATCGCTTTGGGTGTGTTAAAGACCGGTAGTAGCACCGAGAATCCTGGCGGTTCCTCTATACCTTCGATCATTTCGAGGATACGCGCATGCCCTGACTCGTCGATCGTGTCGAAGCGTTGTACCCATTCCCCGTAGGTCACCCCGGGAACGTAAGCTTCGCCCAGGATCAGGTTTCTCAGACCACCGCCGATGAGAAGACTTAGCGCCTTGCGTGTCGCCGGGAGTACCCCTCCTTCATCGCGAATGCCTGCGATCGCTCGATGCCGGATAAAGCCCAGGACACTCATGACGTGGGTGCCGAGCTCCTTAAGCGGCGGTGGAGTAATACCAGACGGAAGGCAAAGGTTAAAAAGAGAGCCGGATGATAGGTTCGGATCCCTAGCGTCCACATCCTTCGCAGCGCTGCTCCGCGCGGGAGACGAGCCAGAGTGCAAAACTCATTTACGGCATCCGCTGCAGCGTTGTGCCCGCGAACAACTAGCCGATTAGCGGCCGCTTCCGCCTGGTCGAAGGATTGACAAAAGAGCAGGTTCTGCCTCCCTTTGCCCTGCACCAGATCTGTCAACTCCCGCCACCACTTGGTCGCACCGGTCGTGTTATTGCTGTGTTGACGATAGCGCACGAGAGGCCTAGGCACTTCGATTATCCGTGAGGAAGCTTGCGCGAGAATAGCAAGCCACCAATCGTGCATTATCACTCCACTGGGCACGCCCGCTGCGAGTTCAAGAAGGTTACGGTTAAAGGCCATTGAGCATCCCGGATATAGATTCCTGCTACAGAGTTCCGCTGTGGTGCGCTTCTCTAGCGGCGGCATCATGTTGCTGTCCCAGAACGTGCCGAGGTCTCGCGAGTCCTGCGCATCGATAAGCTTCAGATTCGACACCAGCAGCAATGGCGCTGATGCGTTGTGATTCTCAATGGCGCTCAGGCAGACCTCAATTTTCTCGGGTTCCCAGATGTCGTCTTGATCGCAGAAAAAGAACAAGTCGCCATCGCTGTTTACAGCTTCATCGAGTAAAGCTGCAAAATTGGAGGCTGCGGAGGGAGATTGTCGTTTTCCATCTCGAATTACCGTGACCCTGCTGTCCCGCTTAGCCCAGCGTTCGAGTAAATCCCCAGTCTCGTCTTCTGATCCGTCATCACGGGCAAGTACCTGCCACTCAGCAAATGTCTGGCCGTCGATCGAATCGACCAACTGCCGAAGGAAACGCTCGCCATTGAAGGTGGCGAGGAGGATGGTTGGCCGCTGCACGAACTCAGACGCTCTCCAGCAGCCTTCGATACTCAGCGATCATTGACGCGGGGTCTCCACAGTCAAGTACCCGACCCTGGTCGAGGAGTATCACCCGATCACACAGCTTCTCGACCTCGCCGGCGCTGTGGGAGACAAACACGGCGGTTTGTTCAGAGACTATTTTGTCACTCATAGCTGCATAGGCCTTCTTCCGAAACGACTCATCGCCTACCGCTAGGACTTCATCAATCAGCATCACGTCAGGGGCCAGGTTGATAGCCACCGAAAACGACAGCCGTGCCACCATCCCGCTGGAGTAGCCGCCCACGGGTTTCTCGAACTCTGTTCCCAGGCCGCTAAAGTCCTTCATGGCCTCGATTTGCTGATCCACTTCACTGCGCGAGAAGCCTAGCAACATGCCTCCAAATAACGCGTTGTCGCGTCCGTTCAGGACCGGATCAAAACCAAGCATAAGAGTCATCAAAGCCACTGAGCCGGCATGAGTGGTTATTGAGCCTGAATCCGGCGGATAAATGCCCGCAAGCACGCGCAGTAAGGTCGACTTACCCGAGCCGTTGCGTCCAATAACGCCGAGAGTCTCGCCCCGGCGCAGCTCGAACGTAACGCTCTGGAGCGCAGGCTTTACCTCCCGACGAATCAAGCCCTGTCGCACGCGGTAACTTAAGGAGGCGTTTCGCACCTCTAAAAGATTCGTGTTGCTCATGCCAATATCAGTAAAGCGTACTTGCGTCGAAGCCGAGACATCGAAACGAGCGTGAGCAGCGAGAAGAATAGTGCCCAGATGAGGGGCACAGCGATGTGATACAGCTCAGGAAGTCTTGCATACAGCATTATGTCCCGATAAGCCTGTATCACACAGGCGCCCGGATTCAGGAAATACACCGAGCGCCATTCATCGGTGACAACAACGTTGGGGTCGTAGAAGATCCCCGAAGCAAACATGCCGAGTAAAAGAAGCGTATTGACAAGGTACGCCAGATCCTCAAGAAGCGGGATGATTGATGCAATAAATGATGCTACCGGAATGATCAAGAGCATTTGCAGTAGCATCAGGAACGGTAGCAGCATCCAATACGGCGTCGGATTAATGCCATAGATCAAAAGAAAGAGTACAAGAAACGCAAATGTAAAAAGCTGCTTCACCGCATCCTGACCCAATTCGAGAAGTGGGAAGAACATGGGGTGAATCCGGAAATTGGCGAGGTAACCGCGAGACGCTCGAAGACTACCCATGGAGTTACCGATCGATCGATTCAACCAGGTCCAGGGGATGAGGCCGGTTAGCAGAAAGGCAACAAAATTCTCTATCGTGCGCGCCAGGAAAACGCCGAATACCACATAAAACACAGAAGCCTGGAGCAACGGCTCCAGGAGCCACCAGGCGTAACCCAGCTGACTGCGTCCTGCTTCTGCACGCAGATTAAGCTTGATCTTTGTGGTCAATAAAGAAAAAAAGTGAAGTCGGTGCTTTGGCATGAATGCTACGTGCGGCCGGAGTCCGTTGATTCGCTCAGGGTGTGTGGTCTTTGATCACGGCGCTGGAGAAAACTAACGTCGGACCTCAACGACGGAACTTCCGGTATTTAGCATTGCTCGCCAAGCCTTTTCTGCACTTGGCTGCGCTTTTTCGCGCTTTTCGACGCCTTTCAGCGTCCTTTGCCTGCTCGCCTGCCCGAAGAACCGTTTGCACGCCAGGCTCGGTACCTGAATCTGGTACTGTCACAGCGAAGCAAAACCGGATCTCAATCCGCTGAGCCGGTGATCCCCGCTACGAACTGCCCGCTATAAACTTCCCGCGAAAAACAACGTTGCCGGACCTGGGTCTCAGGACTGCGCCTGGATGAGTAACCAGAGAGGCAAGGCGCCTACATTGGGCGCATCATCGGGATCGAGCGGGTTAGTGCCGCTTTCGACTTCATCGCCATCAGAAAAGCCGTCGCCGTCGGTATCGTCGAGCTCTGGATCTGTCCCCAAGTCCCCCTCGCGGTTATCGCCAAGGCCATCACTGTCAGTATCGATTGCATCCGTGGGATCGTCCGGGAAAGCGTCGTCGGGATCGATTACCCCGTCTCCATCAGTGTCTACGCCGGATTTCACGACCACCACAGATGAAAAGGCACCGAAGCCAGAGCCGTTACTCGCGCGTGCAGCGCAATTGTACGTGATGTTATCGGTCAGTCCAGTTACTACCACGTTGCTTTCTGAGTTCGTACCGACGACGGTGTTCGATACATCGGTACACGCTACCTCATACGAAGAGACGATATCCGAAGGCGATGCTTTTACAACCTTGAAGCTCGCGGTCCCTGGGCTGACTTCATCCAAAGCCAGTGTAGGAATACCCGGTGGTGATGTGCTTCCCCCATCTGCGTAGGCGAAAGTCAAGGGCACCTCCGCAAATGTCCGAACGCTGTTTGCACCGTCATCCGTCAGCACTGAGACATACAGATCGGTGTTACCCCAGGTGCTGGTGCTGAGCGTGATTTGGTGAGCTCCCGGAGCGAGTGCCTGAGGTCCCCACACAAGTTGAGACCCAGTTCCCTGACGGTCATCGGAGATGTATATCGAAGTCGTAACCTGAGCGCTGTCGGTATCAGTCAGCGAAAAATCGACGGTGAACTGCTGGTCACGTGTAGGTGCAGGCTTACCGGTCAACATCACTTCATCAAGATAGAAAAATGTGGGATCGTTGACCTCCGCAGGATCGATGCGCAGTTGTCGCCAGCTGGATGAGGCCAACCACCCAGTCTGGGCGGGAAATTCATCAGCGGGTTCCAGTACGCCCGGGCCGGCCAGGTCCACTGAGTAGCCGCGGCGCCCTTCATAAATGACGTTATCGTTGGTAACTGATCCGTCCACGTCGATATCGGCGTTCCACCAAACTACGCGGGAGACCCAGCCACCATCATTTCCAACCTTGTCACTGATGTTCCCGTAGCCGGTTTCGTCGATCTCCATCACGTACGTGAGATAGCGGTACTTCGAGGAATCGATAGGGTTTGCGGCATCCACGTTCAGCCATATCTGAACGTCAGACTCAATCTGGGAAGGGGGTGCTCCAGCCGGGATGATCGCCTGGGCTCGGAAAGCGCCATCGACAAACGACTCGTTCTGGAAGTTCTTCTGAAACATCGGTTTGCCGAGATTATCGATGTCGTCAGCGCTATTCATATCCCAGGGATTGCCCAGCACCTCCGTCGCGTAGTCGGGTCCACTAGTCATCGAGGGGGCGTGTATTGCGACCTCGGGCTTGGCGCTGATAGTGATCTTCGCGGAGTAACCTGATGTGGCGAGCTTCTGGTCCGAACCTTGATTGCTCCAGAGTTCAACATAGAAAAAATATTCCCCTGGTGGCAGTGCGGACCCTGGAATCTCAAAAGAACCCGTAGAGTTGAGCGGTCTTTCCAGCTTGCCCTGCCCATCAACGACGCCCGGCCCTTCAAGTTGCTCCCATGATGCCAGCAACGCTCCGTCAAAGCCCTGATTGTCGTCGTCAACGTAAATACTGACTCGCGGTGGCACGCCATTAACAGGGACAACGTTCGACGTGTCCCAACTTACTGGTATTACCCCAGTAGAACTCGGATCCGATACGCGAACCCAGCTGTACTCCACGCTCGTACCGGCGGGGCCGGCGTTTGATGAATCGATCCGCAATCCATTCGCGTCTGCCGAGGTCCAGCCGGAGAATGAACTCAGATCGTAGTACCCAAGCAGCGGTGCCGTAGCGGGGAATTTATTGTTCAGCGTGTTGCTGTAAAAGCCGTCCTCAGCTGTCGCGAATAGCGTACCGTCTGGGAAGAACACCTTTTGCGACCAGAAGAGAGTTCGATTGCTGCGCACAGAGGTCCGATCGAGATAAGTGACCAATGTGTACTTGCTGGTGTCAATGGGAAAGTTCTGCCCGGTCCGCCCGGCATTAAGCGCGGACTCGTTTATGCCCGCGGTGTCCGGGTTATCGCCGAAACCTGGGAACAAAGGAAAAACGTATCCGCCCGTAGAATTAAAGACGCCCCGCCAGACATTAGAGTTCGCTTCAACGGTTGACTCATCGAAGAGTTCTTCCCACATGAAATCTCGCCGTTTATCGAAATCCATCCGGTCGTTGACCACATCGACGAAAAACTCGTCGCCTTCAGCAATTACCATCGGACTGGAGGGTGATGTGATCTCAATCGTTGATTGAGCCCGAGCGTCGATAGCGCCAGCCAAAAGAGGTACAACCGCCAACCGAAACAATCGGAGACGTAGATATGCCATTACGAGTGTCCTGCCATGGAGCAGGTAGCGGCTTTTTCGACTTCGGTCTTTAGAGCGCCGTTTTTTGGCTTCCTAGTTCGTGCGGTTAGCCTCAAACACCCCCTAACATTCTTCCCCAACCCAACCCAACCCAACCCAACCCAACCCAACCCAACCCAACCCATACGGCGCTTCTCATGGGGCATAAAATCTGTCGTTCGGGGGGGCTTGGCCATGAACGCTTGGCGCTTTCGCAGTCATATAGCTCAACCCAATATCACCTGCTCCAATCCCTCGCGTTCTCGAACAAAATTCCAGGTTGTCCAGCGCAACATAGTGGGCCCTGGCCTATCGCCGACACAGTGCTGCTAAGCCTACGTGTCGGCGCCAGCTCTTCGCAAAGCTATCGCTAACCGGCGCTTCTTCTCCTGGGTTGCTGCTCAGCCGGCGCTTGGCTGTAGTCTCCGAAGGGACCGTCTCGCTCCTCTACGGCCTTGCGAACTCCCTCTTCTTTTGCGGTTCGCACGAACCCTCGACCTTCGGGTGTATTGCGCATGATTCCATCGAGAATCGGACCAAGCGTCTGGGTGCTCTGGAGTCCCATGTTGTCATAGGCCTGGTTGACGATTAGCTTCATCGAGATCAGCTGGGTAAGCGGTATCTGTTTCAGGCGCCCTACCAATTCGTCGACGCGAGCATCGAGCTCCTCTAGCGGGTAGGAAAAATTGATGAGTTCGGCGTCCACCGCGTCCTTGCCGCTGATCGATTCGCCGGTAAGCGCGTAGTACTTCGCTTTCGCCAGGCCAAGCCTGTACACCCACATGCCTGTGAGATGGCAGCCCCAGACCCGCGAATAGGGCGTGCCGATCCGCGCGCAATCGGATGCAATCACGAGATCAGCGCTTAGCGCGAGCTCTGAACCACCGCCAACGCAGTATCCGTGGACCTTCGCGATCGTCGGCTTAAGACCACGCCACAGTCCCATGAACGTCGTGATATAGCTTGTGTACTGATTGGTGACGGTGTGGACATCCATGCCGGGGTCATAGTCCTCTTCCTGGATCCCATCGTAGTGCTCGAGGCCATCCGAAAAGTCAAAGCCACCGCAGAAGGCATCTCCGGCTCCCTGCAGTACGATAACCTTTACGGCGTTATCCTTGTTGGCATCGCTCAACGCGGCTTCAAGCGAATCGATCAGCTCGTAGCGCAGCGTGTTGTACTTCTCTGGGCGGTTCAGCGTGATCGTCGCAACCCCATCCTGCTTGTCATAAATCAACTCGTCACTCATTGGCGATCTCCCTGTTTCTGTGTGTGTCCCGCCAACCGGTCATAACTACCGGTTGGTCGCTTGGTGATTTCTCTACCGATCGGTAAGCTTGAGTGAATATATTTACCGATCGGTAAGTCGTCAAGTGCTAACATCATGTGGATGAATAAAAAGTCAACGAGCCGTCCATTCGCCGCAACCGCTAACACAGCATCGATCGGGGCGGGCGAACAAAGCACGGTTGAGGCCCAGGGCTACAGGAGTGACCCGGTAGGCAGCTCAATGAGCTCGCCTGCAAACAGTACTCGCGATCGACTTCTCGCAGCCGCGCGCCGGCAGTTCGCCGATAAAGGGTTTTATGGGGCCAGTCTTGCTTCCATCGCGCAGGAGCTGGCTGTGACAAAGCAAACTCTGCTGCATCACTTTCAGAGCAAGGAACGCCTCTACGCTGAAGTGCTGGAGCAGATAGCGAGTGATTTTGCTCAGCTTGAAGATCATGCGATGAGCTATGACGATCCTATGGAGCGGCTTGAGGCTATGATTCTGGGGCGCTTCCAGCAGCAGCAATTTGATGTTCTGAGCGTTCGAATCGTGATGCGCGAGCTGCTGGATAATCAGTCCCGTGCGGCGAAGGTAAATACCTGGTATCTGCGGCCCTGGTTGGATGCACTGACAAGAACAGTGCAGGAGATTCCCTCCAACCGTCCCCTGAGTTCCACCGAAGCCCTGGCGATCGTGTACCAGATTCTTGGGGCGTCTAACTTTCTGTCTATGTCAGAGCCAACCCTGCGAGGCATGTATGGAGCCCGTGACTTTGAGCGCTTGAGTGCGGCATATCCGCGTTACTTGCGGAAGTTGCTTCGGGCTTTTTTCGATGTGGAGGACGAAGGTTTCTAGTGTCCTGCGTGGCTAACCCGTTGAATAGTTTTCGAGTGATTTTTTGTGGCTGGTAAGGCGTGGTGAGGAGTCAGAGCCATAGCTTTGGCGACGATCCGCAACGCGGCCAGGCGCAAAAAAGCGCCGAAATGATTCAATGTATTAACCACGCAGGGCGCTAGTTGGAATACCGATGGCCGTTATGTCTTTCCGGCTCGGCGACAACCTCTAACAGTCGCTCTGCGCTCGACGGTAATGCTCCGTGCGGGTTCCTTGCAGCTATACAAACTCGTTCGCCCACTCCTTTCCCGCCGCCGTGGCTCAATTCAACTTCGAGTCGACAAGGGCACCAATACGAGAGATGCCTCGCGAATGCCTCCGAGAAGCGGTAAGAACTGGCCGCAAGGCAGCGCTCGGAGTGGTTACTCTCTTCTGGGTTCGCCGATTTTTCAGTCGGAAAGTGCTACGCTTGATCAAGGCGTCGCAAACACGATCCACCGGTAATCGCTATCTCTCAACTCCTGCATAGCAATGCGTTCTCCGCTTTTGCCGGCACTCCCACTTTCGGCTTGGCTGGGGTGGCGCTGGGTAATCCCTGCAGAGTCGATATTTTCACCGAATCGGAGTCGTCGCTCATCCCCGAGTCAGGCGAGTTCCCTTACTGTGCGACCTGGCGAGAAACGTCTCGCGGGCGTGAAGAGCGCGCCCAGGTCAAGTGCTGGACGCACCAAGGTTCGCCAATTCAACTATGTGGTCATGGACTGCTCTGTGCCGTTGCTGCCTGGAGTCAGTTCGATCCGAATGTGGTTGAGCTCGAGATGAACGGCTTACCGATCGCGTTCCGCATCGAAGATGACCTCGCTTGGATTGGCCTGCCCACGGTGCCTTGCGACGCCTGCGCCGTGCCATTCTGGGTGCGTGAGTTCTTTCAGGACGTACCCTGGCGAGCCGCCATAGCAGGTGGTGATAATGGCTATCTAGTGCTCGAGTGGCCTGCGGACTTTGATCTTGAGCGTTTATCGGTGCCGAGCGAGTCGCTGGCTGCCTTCACTCAACGTTCGATTGTCGCTACCAGTGCCGCACAGACATGGCCGGAGTACGATGTATTGCTGCGTTACTTTGCAGCTAATCACGGAGTGCCGGAAGACACAGCTACCGGCTCAGCCATGCGCGTTCTGGCCTCGTACTGGATGCGTCGCGAGCTGAACGGGGAGCTTGCAGCGCGCCAGTGCTCGACGCTGGGAGGCGAACTTTTCAGTCGCCTGCGCGAAAACCTTACTTGGATTGGAGGACGAGTTATTAACCTGAGTACCGAGGGCAGGCATGCGGCCTAGTACCCTGAGTGATGAGTTTCAGCTTACCAGGTCGCGTTCTCTTCAAGATTGCGAGCCCCTGCAACTTGAAGATTACGCGCTCCAGGCCGCGGTGTTCGCCAGCCCCCCCAAGTGGCATCTTGCTCACACTACCTGGTTTTTTGAAACTTTCCTGCTAAGGCCGTTTCAGTCGTCTTATCGATCACAGAATGATGCGTTCGAGGTTCTGTTTAACTCCTATTACAACGGTATCGGTGCCCAACACCCTCGAGAGCGTCGCGGCCTGCTCTCTCGACCATCTCTTGAGGAAGTTTTCGCGTATCGGCGATCGGTAGATGAAGCGATGCTTGAGTTACTGCTTCAGCCAGAACACGAACATCGCGGCGAAATCGAAGAGCGGGCTCGCCTCGGTATCGAGCATGAGCGGCAGCATCAGGAGCTCATGTATACCGATATAAAGTATTCCCTTGCTGTAAACCCGCTCATGCCTGCAATGCAGCCGAAGCCAGAACACGGCGACAACTCGACGTATGGGCAGCGAACCGCCACCGAGCCAAGTTGGACCGGATTTGCAGAAGGACTTGTCGATATCGGCCATAGCGAAACGGGTTTTTGCTTCGACAATGAACTACCTCGACATCGCGTCTATCTCCAGTCTTACGAATTGGCTGATCGCCTGGTGACCAATCGCGAGTATCAGGCTTTCGTTGATGATGGCGGCTATCAGAGACCGGAATTTTGGCTCGCCGACGGTTGGGCAACGCTTCAGAGCGAAGGCTGGCAGAGCCCGCTGTACTGGCTGGAGCGTGAGTCGAAGGCTCTTGAGTACACCCTGCACGGCTTGCGTGTGAGAGACCCGAAGAGCCCTGTCTGTCACGTCAGCGGATACGAGGCTGACGCCTATGCCCGCTGGGCGGGAGCACGGCTACCTACCGAAGCGGAATGGGAGCACGCGGCTCGCGTTCATCCCGAGCCGGGAGGTGGAAGAGATACCGCAGGAAATCTGCACCCACCAGGCTACTCGCATGACGCGGGGCGGCAACTGTACGGCGCGTGCTGGCAATGGACGCAGAGTGCATACTCAGCCTACCCGGGTTATCGGGCTGCCGCCGGTGCGATTGGTGAGTACAACGGCAAATTCATGAGCAACCAATGGTCCGTTCGCGGAGGTTCCTGTGTGACCTGGAGTACCCAGGCGCGCCCAGGCTATCGAAGTTTTTTCTATCCCCAGGATCGCTGGCAATTTCTCGGCATTAGACTCGCCCGGTGAACCTACCCGAAAAACTGAGCGTCCGGAACCTGGAGCCGGCCGATGACCGCGTACTTGAAGATCTGCTTGCGGGACTGTTGACTGAGCAGCGATCGATCAATCCGAAATGGTTCTACGATGAGCGTGGGTCTCAACTGTTTGACGAGATCACCCGGCTACCCGAGTACTATCCCACCAGAACGGAAAGCGCCATCTATGGCGACCATGCCAGCTCTATTGCGCAGGTATGTGGTGTGGGGCGCCAGCTCATCGAGCCCGGCAGTGGCAGTAGTGAGAAGGTCAGGTTGCTATTGTCGGCGCTGCGGCCCTCGGAATACCTGCCGATTGATATCAGTGCCGAGTATCTCTTCGCATCCGCGGCGAAACTCGCTGAGGAGTACCCGTGGCTCACGGTGCATGCGATCTGTGCTGACTTTGCCAGCGGTTGGGGATTTTTGTCCGATTACCCAAGTGACCAAAGGGTGATCTTCTACCCTGGATCGACGCTCGGCAATTTCACGCCGGAGCGGGCCGGCGTGTTTTTGCAGGAAGTGGCTCAGCTTCTAGGATCGGGCGGACGGATTCTCATTGGGGTCGACACGCACAAAAACTCGGAAGTCCTTGAGGCAGCGTATAACGACAGTGCAGGCGTCACAGCCTCGTTCAACCTGAACGCGCTGGAGCACATCAATGATGCTGTCGGAGCCGATTTCGATTTAACAGGCTTTTCGCACAGAGCCATCTACAACGATAGGCTCAGGCGCATCGAGATGTATCTCGATAGTACTCGAGACCAGACGGTCAATCTTGCGGGACAGTCATTTCGGCTGGAAGCGGGAGAAGCAATCCATACGGAGAATTCCTACAAGTACTCGCCGGAGGACTTTGCGCGCCTTGCTCTTGAATCGGGTCTCGAGGTGATCACTCGGTGGATGGATGATAAGGAGCTCTTCGCGGTCTACGCCCTGCGTCCGATGGGTTAGCTCTTCAACCGGGGATCTACTTCACCCGGATCGATAAAACCGCTACCAGTGTCCCGTTCCGGGCTCACCCTTGAAGGGACCAACAACGCGGCTTGTAATCCATCCACCGTAAAACTCACCCGGCTGCGGCGTCACCCGCTCGCCATCAACAAAGCAGGCCACCCGTGCCGGATAAAAGGACACATGCCGATGTATTCTTGCGAAGCGCTCATCAGGCTGAGCGTATAACCACGCTACCGTCTCACCGTCGGTATCTGATTCCAGGGCAAAGTAACTGGCCTGACCTTTCCATTCGCAGAAACTGCGCTGATTTACCTGCCGGAGTCCGGAAAACTCGACGTCTTCTTCGGGAATATAGTAGGTGGGTGGGCTTGCGGTTTCGCATATCCGCAGCGCCTTTGTGCTCCTGGCCAGAAGCATGTCACCACTTCGAACTTCCACAACTTCTTCGCTGGGCTCCAGGCGAGGTGGCCGTGGATAGTCCCAGACCGACTCCTGATCCGGGCCGGGCTCGATGGCAAATTCGGGCCTTTTCTGTCCTGTATGCGCAAACATGAAAGACTACCTGCTCTGCTTTTGGAGCAGTTTAGCCAAATGTTGCACCACGGGTGCTGTCGGCATTCCCTGTGTGTGCCGGGCATGATCGGTGTGCCGCGGGCGGCGTGCCAATATCTGCTCGTCGCGAGTGGAAAAATAAAAGTGATGGGCCGCTCGCATCCGAAAGAAGCGATGCTTCATGCAATCCAGCTGCCTGTCAGGACTACCCCAGGTGTACCAAATCCAGGGATACGCGGAATCCTCCTGTCGGCAAACTGCTGTTTTTGGCAGCTCATCCAGGTGTTTCTTTGCAACCGCCAGCCTTGCCTCGCACAGATAAAATAGATTTAGTACGCTCAGATAGCCCCGTTCCGGGATCGCTACATCGGCGTTGACGTAGGCCTTCAACACTGTGGCCCTCACGGTGGGAAGGAATCGATCGGTACCGAGTGCGAGCGGATAACGTTGTCTTTGTCTTGCAGCGGTATTGGTATAGATGGTCTTCTTGTCTTCGGCGCCAGAAACCGAAGCGGCGCTCGAGCGGTTTTTCCGATTAGTTCTTCTCCCACGGATCGGTCGAGCGGACCCCGGATTCTTCCCGATGACACACCCAATGCATTGGTCAGTATCCGCTGATTGTGCGATGGGTTCGAGATAAATGCGCGTGTCAAAACGCAGCAGATGCCCTCGGTAATTTCGAAAGCTCGCCCAGTAGCTAGTGCCCTGTGGCATTAGTTCGCGCAAAGCCAGGATTGGGGTGATTGGCAGCCTGATTCAATCAGGCAGGGATATGTGATTCCGTGGCGGCCAGCTCCAGATGCCGCGTGGCTTGCCGAAGACGGAGCTTCTGAAACCAGAACAGACGATCAATAAACAAAACTCCGTTCAGGTGATCGATCTCGTGCTGTATACAGACCGCGTGCATTCCCTGTATCTCGCGCTCAAACGTCTTACCTTCGGTATCCTGTGCACGTACGCATACGCCCGCAGCGCGTAGAACGTTGGCCTCAATACCAGGAAGCGACAGACAGCTTTCGGCCACAACGCCCAGGCCCGCCTTACTGAGAATCTCCGGGTTCACATAGAGCTGCGTGCCATCTTCATCGGTATTGACGAGAATAACTCGCTGCGCAACGCCGAGCTGGGGTGCGCAAAGGCCGATGCCGCCCGAGTGATGGAGTGTGTGCACCAGCCTCTCCTCGAGCTCGGCCAGAGAACTCCCAAACTCCGCGACTGCTGCTGACGGCTGACGAAGACGTTCGTCCGGATACTCAATGATCGTGTCACTTCGCATGGCAAGTTCCTGCCCTATCTGGCTGATTCATTGAATTAGCCAGACAGGGCACTAGGAGGAAGTTTCAGCGGGACCGTTACTGAAACGTGCGTCCTCGTACGCCGACGCATCGAGGTCGGTTGCACTTCTCCTTACGTTCCGGAGTAGTGGCCCCAACACTAGCAGCGTGACCAGCAATAGCGTGACTTCCAGTGCATACACAGTCATGTATCCACTGGCACTGATACCGTCCGCGATCCCACGAGAGGCGCTGTCGATGGCGGTCACGATGTCGCGAATCGTGCCGCTGGCTGCAACTCCGATTCCCGCCGCAGTCGCCTGAACCGCCCCCCAGGCACCCAAAGCCAACCCGATTTGAGCTGCGGGTGCCAGGTTCATGGTCGCGGTGAGCGTGCCATGAGCAAACAGCGCACCACCGAACCCAATCAGGAAATTGCCAGCGACAAAGAGCTCGGTCATTTGCAGCGGCGCCGCCGAGATTACCAACGCAAACGCTGGTAGCCCGAGCATCGCGCCCAGGCGCGCGGCCGCAAACGGGTCGGTGCCCTTGCCGATCATTTTTGACGCGATTGCGAACCCAGTCAGGCCGCCCGCGGCGAACAGGGCTGTGAGTGCCGTGGTCACGCTGACCGACAGGTTGAGAATGTGGCCTCCGAAGGGCTCAAGCAGGATGTCGGCCATCCCGAACGCCATGGTTCCCAACCCGACCACAACCAGGCGGCGATAGGTGTTGGGGCCCGCGCAGAATTGGCGCCAGGAGTCGAGAAAATCGGGCTCATCTTTCGCCTTCTCCAACTGGCTGCTGCGGCGCCTGGGCTCTTGCTTCCATACGGCAATGACGTTCAGGACGAGGGTGAGTAATGCGGTGGTCTGGATTACGCGTACCAGTCGACCCGGGGTGAAGTCCAGTAATGCCGTGCCAAAAATCAGGGCGCTGATCATCATTCCTATAAGAAGCATCACATACATAAGACCGACGACTTTCGCGTGTGATTCAGGTCGTGTGAGATCGGTCGCCAGTGCCAGGCCTGCGGTTTGTACCGTGTGTATTCCGGCGCCAACCAGTAAGAAAGAAGCAGCGGCCGTAACCTGGCCCACAAGGGGAGGCAGACTACCTGATTCACCCTGGCCTGCCAGCACGAGGAGCGCAAAAGGCATGATGGTGAATCCGGCGAACTGCGCGAGTGACCCTTTCCAAAGGAAAGGAAACCTACGCCAGCCCAGGGCAGAGGTATGGTGGTCGGAGCGAAAGCCGATTAGCGCTCTTAAGGGAGCAAACACCAGCGGCATCGCCAACATGATTCCCACGAGAGAGGCCGGAACGGCAAGCTCCACGATCATCACCCGATTCAAGGTGCCGACCAACAGCACCATGGCCATGCCGACCGTCACTTGAAACAGAGACAGACGCAATAGTCGTGTGAGGGGAAGATCCGGTGTCGCTACGTCGGCAAAAGGAAGCAAGCGCGGTGCGAAGTTTAAGACCGCGCTAAGAAATCGTGTGCGTAGAGTGGTCACTCGATGAATACAGCAGAGAGACAGCTTAGATCATAGAAAAAAGGCACGGCGATACCCATCGCCGTGCCTTTTACATTCCATCAGGCCCGAAGGCTAACCGCCAAAGAAGGCGGGGAACCACGTGGTGTTATTCAGAACGGCAAAGTGTACCGTCAGAGAAACAACCGCAACGCCGCCCAGGAGCAGTGGGATTCCAACTGTAGGGTTAACCACAGTCCACATTTTTCCGTTGTTCATTCCTTAGCTCCTTATTAACCCAGCCAGGGGGACAGTGAATAGACGAGAGCGTGGGCTACCAGCGATATGCAGAAGAACACGCGTGTTCCGTCAATGATGTACTTATGTACTTCCTCAGATTCTCGAATGGTCAAACCTGTCGGAAAGACCTTTTCTCCATGTTCACTCACTTCATAAATCTCCAACAGTGATCAAAAGTTACAGGGATCCGGGAGCGCACTCATGAAGTTACCGCTCGATAGCCCTATTTCTGAGCGTAGAGCGTAAGAGGTAGGGTGTCAAATAAAATTGCCACATATTGTGTAAATATTAATTTACACAATGATCTAAATCTGGTCCTGTCTGAGAATCTGGTGGCCAGTTGTCCGTAATGGTGAACTCAGGCAAACGCATTGATGCCGGTCAGCGATTCAGACATCGCCCAAAGCCGGTGTGCAGCCCCACGATCAATCGCGTGATCATTAATCCCCTGATAGCGTGCCGTGGGGCTGTCTGTGACAGTGGGCGCAGCGATATCGCAATCCTCACAATAGACACCGCCCATATCTACTAGCTGAGGCGAGGTCGCTGCCCAAATCGTTGTGCTTGCCCCTTGTTCTGGGCTCTTGAATATCTCGTTCACTTTGCCCGCCTCGTCGATCCAGCCGAACTCAATCATCTCCTCACGAGGAAGGTGTCGCTGCAGAGGGGTCATGATCCCGCCTGGATGAACCGCAAATGCACGTACGTTGTCAGCCTCTCCGCGCTCATCGAGCTCTACCGCAAACAGACTGTTCGCTGTCTTTGCCTGACCGTAAGCGATCCACTTGTGGTAACTGTCAGTCTCGAACATCGGATCGTCCCAGCGAATCGGTGAGAGCTTATGGCCCGTAGACGATAGGGAAACGACACGCGCGCCACCCTCCATGGCCAGCGCAGAATAAAGTCGATTTGTCATCGCATAGTGACCGAGGTGATTGGTCGCGAACTGTATTTCCCAATTGTTGGCTACCCGCGTTTCCGGGCAGGCCATCACGGCGGCGTTGTTGATGAGAATATCGATTGAACGCCCCGAGGCCAGAAAGGCGTCGCAAAACGCCTCCACACTGCTGAGGTCAGATAGATCGAGCGCTCGGACCTCAATCTTGTTGCCGGCGTCCAAAGCCCCGAGTTCGCTCTCGGCGTGCTCGACCCGCCGCGCCGGAACCAACACGCTGGCACCTGCGCTGACCAGAGCGCGGGTCGTTTCCAGTCCGAGGCCTGAATAGCCACCGGTCACCA
>JBCCPL010000058.1:0-18568 GCA_039111155.1 Pseudomonadota bacterium
CTGGACCGGGGCATGGCCAGTGAAGGAGCGGCCCTGGCCACGGTGATTGCCGAGTATGTGGGGTTGGCCGTTGCCATACTGGGGCTAGGTGGCGAAAAACTGCGACTACTTGCTCAAAGGTTAGGTTCGAACATTCGCGGCTCCAACCCCTATCTGCGCTTACTGAAGACCAATGCAGAAATTATGGTGCGCACACTCGCCCTGCTCTTCGCGTTTGCGTTTTTTACAGCCGCCGGGGAGCGTCTGGGAACCACAATAGTCGCCGCGAACGCAGTCATGATTCAGCTTTTGCTGTTTGCTTCTTTCGCACTGGACGGATTTGCGTATGCGGCAGAGGGGCTCGCGGGCCAGGCCCTGGGCGCGCGTCGGCTGCAGGACTTCTACGAAGTTACTCGCCAGTGCGGTCTATGGGTGGGTGGATCGGGATTCCTCATCAGCATGATCATACTGTTCGGGTATTCGTCGCTTTTTCCGCTTCTCAGCGATATTTCTTCGGTACGGGAAGTATTCGACGCCCAGCGCGTCTGGTTGATTTTGCTACCGCTGGTCGCAGCGCCCAGCTATCTGCTGGACGGCATTTTCATTGGCGCTGGAGCGACCAGACCCATGATGATTTGCATGCTTGTCAGCGTGCTTCTTGCGTTCCTGCCCTGCTGGTTCCTAACTCAGGACTGGGGCAATCATGGCCTGTGGCTATCTTTCACTGTATTTAACGCAATGCGCGGACTCACGATGGGCCTGGCCTTCTGGCGTATCAGCTATCAGAATCGTTGGATCCCGTCGAGTCTTTAGATCGGGCTGGATCGAGTAGCTTCACGACCTCCGCTTTTGTCTCGACCATCCGTGCTGAAGCCCTGTTGACGCGGGTATGTAATTCGCTGACTGGGCCAGGCTCGGGTCGACTCTCACTGAAGTCACAGGCGACACACTCTCGCCGATCGGTTTCCAGGTTGATTGTGATTTTGTCCATTTCGCCGCAGCGCGGACATACCGCACCGGCGATAAATCGGCGCCTTGGAGGGTTCATAATAGTGAGCGCTTACTACCGTTAAAAGTTACTGTTAATAGACCATGATGCAAGACGACACCCGGTCCAGGCGACGAAAACGACGTAGCATAAGCAACCATCAAGAAATCGTGATTAAATTCAGCGCCCATTGAAGTCAGGCCGGGAAATGCTACCCCACTACACAAAAACCAGCGTGCGTCCGTTTCGTGGACATACGCCAAAGATTGGCAATCGGGTTCTTATCGATCCCATGGCTTTGGTGCTCGGCAACGTCACGCTAGGCGACGATGTATCGGTGTGGCCGGGAGCCGTCGTGCGCGGTGATATGCATCGAATCGTCGTAGGCGATCGTTGCAGTATTCAGGATGGCAGCGTACTGCATATCACCCACGCCAGTGACTACAACCCGGGTGGCTGGCCTCTGATAATCGGCGATGAAGTCACTATTGGTCATAACGCCACAGTCCATGGATGCACAGTGGGAGACCGCGTGTTAATAGGTATGGGGGCGGTGATACTCGACCGAGTTCAGATAGAAAACGACGTCATCATCGCCGCGGGCGCGGTCGTGCCGCCCAAGAGGGTGTTGGCCTCTGGGTTTCTGTACGCTGGCACACCAGCTCGACAGATGCGGCCCTTAAGCGACTCCGAACGTTCGTTTTTCAGCTATACCGCTGGCAACTACGTACGACTCAAAGACGAGCATATTTACGAACTTGAATCCGTCTGAGAAAGCGCGAGGGAGCGCTTGCAGCACGCTGAGGCGAGTATCAGGCAGCGGCCGCAAGGACTCCCCTAAGCTGCTGGATTACGGGTTGTGAGTTGGGTCGTACGCCATGCCAAACATAAAACGCTTCAGCTGCCTGCTCCACCAACATACCCAGGCCATCACTCACCGCCCAGGCCAGATTCTTTGCAGCCCAGCGCATAAACGGCGTGGGCTCGGGCCCGTACATCATGTCGTAGCAGCAACACTTCTCAGAAAGCGCGACCCCGTCCAACTGAAGTTCGTCCTCGGAAAACCCGGCACTGCTGCCGTTAACAACCAGATCAAAAGGCTCCGCTGGCAAGTCCTGATACCCACTAAATGATAAATACCTACCGCCTGAAAACTCATCACAAAGTCGCTCCGCCTTTTCCACGGTACGGTTCACGATATGAACTCGGGCCGGCTGTTCCAACAGGAGGGGATCAAGGAAACCGCGTACAGCACCGCCAGCTCCCATAACCAGCACCGACTTGCCACGAAGCTGCCATCCCATATTCGCGACCATATCGCGCACCAGCCCCACGCCATCCGTGTTTTCGCCTCTTAAGCGGCCTGCGGAATCAGTCCAGAGAGTGTTGACCGCACGAGCCCGCCGTGCACGAGGGGTCGACTCATCGACCAACGCAAAAGCTTCTTCTTTAAACGGAACCGTAATGTTCAGCCCAGCACCACCAGAGGCGAAGAAGGCTGTCGTCGCGCGCGAAAAGTCAGCGAGCTCAATCCGCACCGCCCGATACTCCAGGGCGATGCCGCACTGCTTACCGAACGCGGAGTGGATAAATGGCGAACGGCTGTGTTTGATGGGGTTACCGTACACCGCGAAGCGTCGATTTTCTGACACTTTAGACCTCCAACGGTTTCCAAGCGCTGGCGAGAAACGCCAGGCGCTTGAGTTTGTTCACTGTTTTGTTGTGGTTTTAACTCCCCAAGCATCGCAACGCGTACCGAATCACACCAAAACTGAGTGGAAGTTCACATCCCACTGATGCAATCACAACGATATCAGGCAGATGCGGATGCTTCATTCAGCCAGTCCCGACCTTGCAGATAGTGGTCGGTCAGGCGAGCTTCAGCGGAATCGGCTTGGGGCCGGTAATCATACTCCCATCGAACCAAAGGGGGCAGAGACATGAGAATCGCTTCCGTCCTACCGTTGGATTGCAGCCCAAACAAGGTGCCACGATCAAAAACCAGATTGAATTCAACATAGCGACCACGGCGATAAAGTTGAAACTGACGCTCGCGATCACTGTACGGCGTGTCCTTTCGCCTGGAGAGAATGGGCCGGTAGGCCTCTATGTAGGAGTCACCCACCGAGCGCATGAAGGCGAAGCAACGATCAAATTCCCACTCGTTTAGATCGTCATAGAACAGACCGCCGATCCCGCGAGGTTCATCGCGGTGTTTCAGATAGAAGTATTCATCGCACCATTTCTTATAGCGGGGATACACGTCGTCGCCAAAGGGCTCGCAGGCCGCCGCCGCCGTTTGGTGCCAATGCAAACAGTCTTCATCAAAACCATAAAACGGCGTCAAATCGTAGCCTCCACCGAACCACCAGACGGGATCCTCGCCAGGCTTTTCGGCTATGAATAAGCGAACGTTGGCATGGGAGGTAGGTGCGTAAGGGTTTCGCGGGTGGATAACCAGAGATACGCCCAGCGCTTGGAAGGTGCGCCCGGCAAGTTCGGGTCGCGCAGCCGTCGCAGACGCTGGCAGGCCTTCCCCATGTACGTGGGAGAAATTAACTCCCCCTTTTTCGATGACCGCGCCATCGGCGAGAACGCGGCTGCGACCACCGCCTCCCTCGGGTCGATCCCAGCTTTCCACCGAAAAACTGGCGATACCATCTTCCTCAGCAAGGGCGTCACAAATGCGATCTTGCACACCCAGCAGATATTCCTTCACCTCTTCGATCATCTAGTTTTTCTACCTCTCACTATCACCGTCGAATCAGAACCAGACCCATGATGGCTCCAGTCGATGCAACGATAACACTGCGCATAGGTGTTGTGATTATGTGCTTTCGTACCCTCCTCGTACTCTTCGCACTAATCCAGCAAGCTCAAGATGTCCGAGTGTGGCAAGCAATTCGCCAGGTGTGAGGTCGATCGCAAGCGCAAGCGAATCGGCCGTTATCCAGCCATCTCCAATGTGATCGAGAAGCCGCTGCTGGATCGGTGGTAAATCGATTCGGATCGGCTCTCCGGGCTTCTCCACACCGGGAAAGTAGTCTGAAAGCCGCTCCAACTCAAAAAGTGGTATTGCTCCATCTCTCAGCAGGCTCAGGCAGCCGCGGCCGGGCTGGTGGTACACAGACCATGGAAGAACGTAGACATCGCGTCCCTGCTCCAACGCCGAATTCGCTGTATGCAGCGAACCACTCGGGAGTGTGGCTTCAACGATGATAGTTGCCACACTCAACCCACTGATGATTCGGTTCCGGCGGGGAAACTGGTACTTGCTGGCAGATGTGCCTGCAGGCAATTCGCTGACTAGGCAGCCGCGTCTGCGTATTCGCTCGGCCAGGGGAAGGTTTCGTACAGGCGATGGTCGATCAAGTCCCGACGCCAGAACAGCGGCGGTCACTCCGCCATTCAAAGCACCGTGGTGGGCTGCAGCGTCAATACCCATGGCCAGCCCGGAACAGACTGTATAACCGGCGGCCGCCAGGTACTCTGAGATCTCGCGCGCTGCGCGCTCACCTCGCTGACTCGAGCGGCGTGTACCTACGACTGAAATACACGGAGCGGACAACGTCGACGAATCTCCTTCGACGAAAATCCACGGCGGCGGATCGGGGATTTCAGCGAGCAAAGCCGGGTACCGAGGATCACCCAATGGCAGGAAATCGAACGGACCGACCGCTTCGAATGCTGGGTTGATTGCGGGCCAGTGGTCTCGTGCTGTACAAAAAGCCCGCGCAGTCGCAGGGCTAAGACCGGAAAGATCCTCATCGGTCGCACGGAGTAATGCACCGACGGAACCAAACTTTCGAAGCAGATCTCCCAGACCCTGGGTTTGAACCCCCACCCAGCTTAAAAGCGCTAAGTGATCCCTCACCGCGACCCGGGACTGGACGCCGTCGCGTGATGTTGAGCTGCTGCCGGGCTTGGTTGCTGAGTTGGTAGGCTTGTTGGTTGGCTTAAGCGATTTAATGGAGTGTCCGCCGCGTTAGTCTTAACGCGGCAAGGTTACGTCATGGGTTTTTGACCTTATCCATCACTTTCAGCGGTCGATTGGATTTGAGGACAAGTGCGTAACTGGCCTTCTCGGAAACATCAAAGATCATCGCGAGGCCCGCGCGAACATCTGGAAGCAGTGCATTCTCCCGGGCAATCTCGTCGAACACGAGCTTTCCGGCCTGGTAGATGGCAAGGACGTGACCGACCTCCAGTCCATCCCTGGAACCTCGATTCAGAACGACAATATCAGTAGTGCCGATCTGACTGACGCCTCCATCAACCGCGATCATAAACGCATCTTCGATCTCAACGTCCGGTGCTCTGGGCTGAAACGTAGCGTCGAGGACACGCTCTTCGAGGGGAAGCAGTCGATCCGTAATGCGGACCTCTTCGGTGACTCGCGTAATCTGCAGCTCGACAACAGGATCCAGTAGGCTGCTAATTGCCTGAGCGTTGCCTATGTCCTGGCCCTGGTATCCAAGGATCTCCCGGGTCATCGGATCTCTGTATACCTCACCCGGTCGGTAGATTCCGTAAGCTCTTTCATCTTCCGGGAAACTGCCGCGGCCAAACACGATATCGCCATTAGCGGTGATCAAGTGCTCCTGTCCTCCGGCCAGCACATAGGCAGCTTCGTTCAGCTCAGACGCCTCAAGAATGCGGTGGCGTAAAAGAAAAGCACCGATTTGATCCAACGGGATGATGGGAATCGCAAAATCAAGGGGAGTCACTCTCATATTTGGAGTGAGTTTGACGTCCCGGCCTCGACGCAGTGACAGGCGAGGGCGGCCATCGACGTAACTAAGATAAATAGTGTCGCCCGGGTAGATTAAATGGGGGTTGTCGATCTGGGGGTTTACGTCCCATACCTCAGGCCAAAGCCAGGGCTCTTCCAGAAACAAGTCTGAAATGCCCCAGAGTGTGTCGCCTTTCTTAACCAGATACTCATCGGGCGCATCCGCACGTACCGATGCCGGTTGTGCAAACGCGGCAGGTGCAAGCAGCACCAAAACCAGCGCGAAGAGAGCTCCGAGTCTCGCGCTCCCGCGTGCCCGAAGATGATCTTTCCGCTGTGCTGTCATTGTTCTTTCTCCCGTTACTTGAACGAGGGCTCAAACGCTATACTCCGCAAGTCTACGGTAGAAGCACGATTGATGGCAGTCCTCGATATCCTGCAATTCCCCGACCCACGACTACGCAAGGTCGCTGAGTCCGTCACGGCGTTCGATGAGCCGCTCTCCCGTCTCATTAGCGACATGTTTGAGACAATGTATGAGGCCGCGGGCATTGGATTAGCGGCAACGCAGATAAATGTGCATAGACGACTGTTTGTCATGGACCTCAGTGAAGATAAAACTGCGCCGGAAGTGTTTGTAAATCCAGTGATCAGCATCCTGGATGATGAACTGGAAACTCGTCAGGAAGGATGCCTTTCGATTCCGGGTGTCTATGAGGACATCAGCCGACCCAGGCGTGTTCGAATCGAAGCCGTCGATAAAAAGGGGAACCCCTTCTCCCGGGAGCTTGATGGTCTGGCGGCAGTTTGTGTTCAGCATGAAGTCGATCACCTGGAAGGGCGTATGTTCGTTGACTACCTATCGGCGCTAAAGCGGCAGCGTATACGGCGCAAGCTCGAAAAAACCCGAAAAGAGTCTGCCTGACGGCAGGCCCGTTTCAGCGGCCGCCAATCTGCTCGTGATTTTCCCTGGGATAAGTTCGCTTTGAACCCGCTACGCATCGCCTTCGCTGGCACACCGGAGTTTGCAGCTGTTCATTTACAGGCCCTGCTTGGATCCGAGCACGAATTGGTTGCGGTGTTAACGCAACCGGATCGACCCGCGGGCCGTGGCAAAAAACCCCAGGCCAGTGCCGTCAAGCTCCTGGCCGAAAAGTACCGGATCTCGGTACTGCAACCGCGGACACTTCGGGGCGAAGAAGTCGCCGCTGAGCTTGCCGCGCTGCAGCTTGATGTACTGGTGGTCGTTGCGTACGGCCTGCTGCTTCCGGAAACGATTCTCTCGATTCCCCGCTACGGGTGCGTTAACGTCCACGGTTCTCTTTTGCCGCGCTGGCGCGGCGCCGCTCCCATACAGCGCTGCATAGCGGCGGGAGACACAATAAGTGGCGTCACTATCATGCAGATGGATGCTGGGATGGATACGGGGCCAATGCTCGCGAAAGCGACATGTCCGGTAGATGCCAGTACGACCAGTGGTGATCTTTATGCGGGACTGACCGAGTTGGGTCCATCGCTCCTGCTGAACGTGCTGGCGGACGTTTCGGCCTCGCTGGCGAATGCCGAGGCTCAAGATGACGCCGCAGCTACCAAGGCACCAAAGATCAGCAAAGAGGAGGCGCTGCTTGATTGGCATGTACCCGCAGAGCAACTTGCACGCTGGATTCATGCACTCAACCCTAATCCCGGCGGCTACAGCTTCCTTGACGACAAGCGGGTGAAGATCTGGCGGGCCACAGCGATCGCTTCGCAATCACAGCACTCGCCCGGCACTATTCTTCCCTCCGCAGAAGGAGAATTACATATCAGTTGTGGAAAGGGCATTCTTGCGGCGCGAGAGCTGCAACTTCCCGGTGGTCGACCCATGGAGGCGAAGGACCTTTTGCTTGGTAACGGCGAGCTCTTAGCGCCAGGAAAGCGCTTCTGTGCGCAGCACACTTGAAGCCCGGGGCAGCAGTACGCGCAGCAGCAGCAGTATCTGTACATGAAGTGACTCGTGGCAAATCACTGGATGCAGCACTGCTGGCGGGATCCTCGGCTTATCAAGCTTCACTCAAGGGCGGCGATTTCAGCCTTCACCGTGAGCTCAGCTATGGATCGTTGCGCGACTATCCAAGGCTGTGCAAATTGGTCGACGCCATGCTGGGGAAACCACTTCGCAACAAGGACTTAATCGCGAAGAGCCTGCTGGTTGTGGGGCTGTATCAGTTGCAAAACACCCGGATTCCCGCGCACGCCGCCATCGATAGTACCGTCAGCGCAATGAGTTTGTTGCGTAAACGGCCACTGGTCGGGCTCGTGAATGCTCTGCTACGGCGATTTCAACGCGAATCGGAAAAGTTGATTGGGAGCCTGAATGAGCCTTCTGCAGCGGCCCATCCAGATTGGCTCTATGATCGCATCAGGAGCCTGCCTCAAGCGCAGGCCGACCGTGTACTTATTGCTAACAATCAGCGCCCTCCCATGAGCCTGCGCATAAACCAATCCCAAACCACCCGCTCGGAATACGAGAATCAGTTAAGTTCCGCGTGTATCGAATCAGTACCCGGAACCCTATCAGAACTCTGTTTAACCCTTACTGAGCCGCAGGATGTTACCGCCTTGCCCGGGTTTACAGATGGGTGGTGCAGTGTTCAGGACGAGACCGCTCAGGTGGCAGCCACGCTTCTCGCACCGCTGCCCGGTGAACGAATACTCGACGCCTGCGGGGCTCCCGGAGGAAAAGCATGCCACATCCTGGAGTTGCAGCCTGATTGCAAGCTATTGGTGACCGATGTCGATCAAAGGCGCCTTGCTTTGGTCGAAGAAAACTTTTCTCGCCTTGGGCTTAACGGCGAAACTATCGTTGCAGATGCATCCGAGAGTGCAGGCCCGCTGAGCAACCGCGGTCCTTTCGATGCCATCCTCACCGACGTACCCTGCAGCGCATCCGGGGTCGTAAGGCGACATCCGGATATCAAACTGCTTCGCCGTCCCGAGGATATACCGCAGTTTGCTGAGCAGCAGATTCGTATCTTGCGCGGTGTCTGGCCTTTACTGAGGTCAGGAGGGCGTCTGCTCTATGTCACTTGTTCGATCTTCCCCGAAGAGAACGAAGAACTGGTAAATCGATTCTTGCTCGAGACACCCGATGCCTTCGTAAGAGCACTGTCGATCGACGGTGGGACCTCGAAAAAGCCTGGAGTGCAGTTCCTGCCTGATCCCAACGGAGGTGACGGGCTGTATTTTTGCCTGCTAAAGAAGCGCTGACACCAGGAGAGCATTAAAAGGTGATCCGGCGGTGGGCGGATGAACGTTTGGGGGCGGCGTCAGCACCGTTACACCAGAGCTGTGCGGGCGGTAACATTTCCGAGAATTGCTGTACTACCGACCGGATGAATGCATTAATGTGCGCGCACTTCCCAATATTGCAAATCTGGTATGGCTGAACGACGCTTCAGATCCGCTACGGCCACCTTCGCAATTCTCTACGGCCGTGCACCGCGAATTTTCCGGAATAACCGTTACCCATGAAAATCATCATTTTGGGGGCCGGCGCGGTCGGTGGCACGCTCGCTGAGCACCTTGCTGACGAGAAAAACGACATCACCATTGTCGATACGGATGGCGAGCGTTTACGCAAGCTGAAAGACCGCCTGGATATTGGCACGGTATCCGGCAACGCTTCTTTTCCGAAGACCTTGCGCGAAGCTGGAGCGGAAGACGCAGAAATGCTTGTCGCTGTCACTAACAGTGATGAAATCAACATGATGGCCTGTCAGGTCGCGCATACTTTTTTTCGCACGCCGCAAAAAATATCTCGGGTTCGGTCGCAGCACTACCTGAATTACCAGGAGCAGTTGTTTGCTCCAGAGCACATACCGGTCGATGTCATTATCGGGCCAGAGCAGCTCGTTACTGACGCCATTAGGCAACTTATCGTAAATCGGGGCGCACTCCAGGTTCTCGATTTTGCCAAAGGGCAGGTGCAACTTGTCGCAGTTCGCGCGGTTGAAGATGGTCCGATTGTCGGCCGCCAGCTCAGCACAATTCGTGAGCATATGCCCAAAGTGGACACGCGGGTCGCTGCGATTTTTCGCAAAGACCGAGCGATCATTCCAGAAGGCAGCACCGTTGTGGAAGCGGAGGATGAAGTCTTCTTCATCGCGGCGCGTCAGCACATACAAAAAGTGATGTCCGAGCTACGTAAGGTCGACAAACCCTATAAGAGAGTGATGATTGCCGGCGGTGGCAATATTGGAGCGCGATTGGCGTACACGTTAGAGAAGGACTACTCCATTCGTATCATTGAACGAAGTCCCAAGCGCTGTCGCGTCCTTGCGGAGAGACTTAAGCACAGTCTTGTTATTGAAGGGAGTGGTGCCGAACCGCAACTGCTCACAGAGGAGAACATCGAGAACACGGACGTGTTTTGCGCGCTCACCGACAACGATGAATCGAACATCATGATGTCGATGCTCGCCAAACGGCTCGGTGCGAAGAAAGTTATTACACTGATAACCAATCCCGCCTACGCCGACCTGGTGGGAGACGAGATCGATATCGCTGTCTCACCCCAGCAGATCACCATCGGAAGCCTGCTGGCCCATGTTCGCAAAGGGGATATTGGTGCTGTGCACTCTTTGCGGCGCGGCGCTGCGGAGGCCATCGAATTGGTCGCCAGAGGGGATTCCAAGTCCTCGCGAGTCGTTGGACGACAGATCGATGAAGTGTCACTTCCAGATGGAGTCACTATCGGAGCTATTGTCAGGGATAAGCAGGTATTGATAGCGCATCACGACACGCTCATCGAAAGCGATGACCATGTGATCCTGTTTCTTGTGGACAAACGGAAGATCAGCGCGGTAGAAAAGCTCTTCGCTGTTGGTTTCAGTTTTTTCTAAGCAGCCATTTCGTCGCTCATTGGGCTACGGTGAAGTGGTCATCGGCTGAGCGTCACTTGTTCATCCGTAATTTCTGATTCACAGTTTTAACCTCTTACTCCAGCGCAAAGCACACCGACGTACCTTTAACCCCATGAAAGTCAAACGATAAACCGATGCATCTGCTGATTAGCCTGCGCATATTGGGCCTGCTTTTAGCGCTTTTCAGCGTCACGATGTTGCCACCCCTGGGTATGGCAATCGCGCATAGCGAGGTAACGGTTAGCGCGTTTCTTTACTCCTTTCTCATCTCGCTGGGAAGCGGTTTGCTCATGTGGCTCCCGCTTGGACGACTGCGCAGGGATCTGCAGACCCGAGACGGCTTTCTTATTACCGCGTTGTTCTGGACGGTATTGGGCTTGTTTGGCAGCCTCCCTTTCGCCCTCACGGAGAGCCTGCAAATCAGCGCCATGGATTCGATATTCGAATCCATTTCTGGTCTGACAACGACCGGTGCGACCGTGCTAACCGGGCTGGATTCGTTTCCGTCGTCTCTTCTTCTTTACCGGCAGATGCTGCAGTGGATGGGTGGTATTGGGATCATCGTAGTCGCAGTAGCCGTCCTGCCCATGCTCGGGATCGGCGGAATGCAGCTCTATAAAGCTGAAGTGCCTGGCCCCTCCAAAGACTCAAAGCTCACTCCACGCATTACAGAAACGGCAAAAGCCCTGTTCTTCGTATACCTCACGCTCACTGTGCTGTGCGCGGTGGCGTACTCCATGGCGGGAATGAGTAAGTTTGACGCGATCTGTCATTCGTTTTCGACCGTGGCGATCGGCGGGTTCAGCACTCACGATGCGAGCATGGGGTATTTTGAAAGCAATACAATTTATCTCGTCAGTACCGTGTTTATGCTCGCTGCGGCACTCAACATCGGACTGCACTACACCGCATTTCACCGGCGCAGCCTGCGTGGCTACGCGGCGGACTCGGAAGCGAGATTTTTCGCATCGGCGATGATCATATGTGTGTCTATCACCTGCGGGTTTCTCGTTCTGTCAAAGACACTCTCGGTGGAAGACGGCATCGTTCATGGACTCTTTCAAGCCGTCTCGATCACAACCACTACCGGTTTTGCAACGCAGGACTTCTCTATCTGGCCGAGTTTTTTACCCGTCATGCTGATTTTCTTCTCTTTCATGGGAGGGTGTGTGGGCTCGACGGGGGGTGGGATGAAAGTGATGCGCATGATGCTGATTTTCAAACAGGGCATGCGAGAGCTAAAGCAGCTTGTGCATCCGCATGCGATTATCCCGCTCAAAGTTCGTAACAGACGAGTTGAAGCCACGGTGATCAGCGCAGTCTGGAGCTTTTTTGCGGTGTACGCATTTGCTTTTGCGATCATCATGCTGGTGCTGATGATGACCGGTCTGGATTTCTTGAGTGCTTTCTCGGCAGTCGCGGCGTCGCTGAACAACCTAGGTCCAGGTCTTGGCTCCGTGGCTGCGAACTACGGTGAGGTCAGTACTTTTGCAAAATCCGTACTGTGCTTCGCAATGCTGTTGGGGCGACTGGAGGTGTTTACCCTACTGGTGCTCTTCACACCGGTATTCTGGCGAAACTAAAGCAAACTAACCGGCGGTCTTATACCTACGACGCAGGATTCAAGGCTTGCTTCTGCCTCTTGATTTGCGGATCAGCTCGTAGGCCGCCTGAATCTTCTGAGATCGCTCTGTTGCAAGCTTAAGCATGTCTTCGGGCACTCCGCGTGCGCCGAGCTTGTCCGGGTGATTCTGACTCATGAGTTTTCGATAGGCCCGCTTCAGTTCGCCGTCCGACACGTCCGCTGTTACACCAAGCGCTGCGTATGCAGCATCCAGGGTAGCTCCAGAGGTCGCGGTCGCATCCTGGTGGAAACGACCCTGGGCAACCAGCATCTCGAGGAGATCTTCGATCGCGGCAGGAGGGTAACCCAGTAACTTACCCAGCTGGTGCAGAGCTTTCTGCTCACCGGGGTCGAGCGTGCCGTCAGCAAGCGCCAGGGTGAGCAGGTACATCAACAGCGCGCGTTTTAACGCAGGATGGGCACCACCGGCGCGAATAAACTCCTGGATCAGCGGCTCGGCGACAAAGTCAGCTCGGGATCCCTGTTTAAAATAGGAGATTGCCTCGAGGCGCTGCTCATCTTCCAATCCTAGCTGCTTGAAGATCGATTCGGTGTGTGCGACCTCTGCCTCCGATACACGCCCATCAGACTTCGCGATAAACCCCATCAATGTGAACGTGGTGAGAAAAAACTGCTGCTGAATGCCAGACAGATCTGTGTCAGCGAAACCCATAACGCTTGCCAGACCACGATCGAACAGGTGACCCACAAAGATGCCCAGAGCCGCACCCAGCAACCCACCGGCCAGCAGTCCAAGCACACCGAGAATAAGTTTTCCTGCGAACATCAATTTTTGCTTCCGGGAGAGAGGGTGGCCAGGTATTGTTTTGAATACACATCAACGCTGCCACGAGGCCGTTCGCGAAAACGCTTGTATTCCCACTGATACTGCTCTGGGCAATGACGCAAACACATCTCGACACCGTCATTCAGTGACGCGAGAGATACAGCCAGATCCGCTGAGTAGAGTCCGTCACTCGCAGGCAAAAAGTGCAAATGAAATCCTCGTGGCACCCGCTCGGCAAATGCAAAGAACGCCAGAGCGCCCGACCTTTGTAATAGTTTGCTGGCGAAGGTCATTGTGAAACAGGACACTCCCATGAACGGGCTGTTAGCGCCGGATTCAACGATCGGAGGAACCTGGTCGGGGAGAATACCGGTGATGCCTCCTCGTTTAAGAGTCCTGACAAGAGTCGCTAAACCCCGGGCATTAGTCGGTACCAGCCGAGTACCCGAGCGCTCGCGGGCCTCACGCACCATGGTCTCGAGGACTTCCATATGTGGGGGTTCGTACAATGCGAGCGCTTCGCCCAACTCAGAAAGGTAGAGACCCGCAATCTCCCAGTTACCCAGATGCGGCCCCAGAATGACCACTCCCTGACCTGCGGCCTGGGCCTCGCTCACAGCCTGGGCACCGCTGACTTCTACGATGCTAGCCTTAACCGCAGCCCAGGGACGATTCCAGACGAAACCCATTTCCGTTGCCAGTTCTCCCGTTGCCATAAGTGAACGCTTTGCCAGAAGCACTCGCTTGGATTCGGGTAGCTCGGGAAAGGCAAGATCTACATTCCGTTGCGTAACCCGCCTGAGAGATCCGCCGACGAACCAGGCACAGCGACCTATCGCGCGCCCTAAGGCGCGACTTGCACCCAATGGCAGTCGTGAAAGTGCGTGGAGAATCAGCGAGACGAGCCTAGCTTTCACACCGGTCTTCAACATTAAAGCGAGTACTACTGACTAAGCTGCGGTGTTCCTTGCGATATTGTGCGTCGATCACTGGCGGTATACTACGCGGCTGTTTCTATTCGCGAATTCGGAATGTCCAACGTTAAACCATCGGAACCGGGATCATTGAGCTTCCAGGATCTCATTCTGCGTCTGCAGCAGTTCTGGGGTGACCAGGGCTGCGTCATTTTGCAGCCTCTGGATATGGAAGTAGGTGCGGGGACATTTCATCCGGCCACGTTTCTCCGATCATTAGGGCCCGAGAACTGGAATGCGGCCTACGTCCAACCCAGCAGACGCCCAACTGACGGACGCTACGGCGAAAACCCCAACCGGCTTCAGCACTACTATCAATTCCAGGTGGTAATGAAACCATCGCCAGCGGATTTTACCGGAATCTACCTGCAGTCCCTAACCGCACTTGGTATCGATACATCCGTGCATGATGTCCGCTTCGTTGAAGATAACTGGGAGTCTCCAACACTTGGTGCCTGGGGCCTCGGTTGGGAGGTCTGGCTTAACGGAATGGAGGTGACCCAGTTCACGTACTTCCAGCAGGCCGGGGGCATTGAGTGCTACCCGGTAACTGGCGAAATAACCTACGGCCTTGAGCGAATAGCTATGTACCTGCAGGGGGTCGAGAGTGTTTACGACCTGATTTGGACAACGGGGCCCGACGGACCTGTGACCTATGGCGACGTGTTTAAGCAGAATGAAGTCGAGATGTCGCGGTTCAACTTTGAGGAAGCCGATGTCGATTTTCTACGTGCGCAATTTGAGCATTTTGAAGGAGAGGCCGGTCGACTCGTTGAACAAGATCTGCCGTTGCCCGCCTACGAGATGGTAATGAAAGCCTCTCATACCTTTAACCTTTTGGATGCTCGTCATGCAATATCTGTGACCGAGCGGCAGCGTTACATATTGCGTGTACGTTCGATCGCACGCGCTTGTGCGCAGAGCTACTTCGCATCACGTGCTGCTGCGGGATTCCCCCTCGCCAGTGATTCTATGCGCGAAGAGGTACTCGCCCAGCACGGGGCTGCTGCCTCATGAGCTCGCGAACACTGCTGGTGGAAATCGGCTGCGAGGAACTTCCATCCAGCAGCCTCAAATCGCTGGGAACCGGATTCCATACGTGTGTACTCGACGGCCTGGAGCAGCATGGACTCAGCCACAAAGCGAGTTCGTGGTGCGCGTCCCCACGGCGACTCGCCGTAATCATCAGAGAGCTGGTTGAACAGGGTGAGAGCTCCGTGCAGGAGTCACTGGGGCCTCCGTTAGCACAGGGTAAAGACGCGGATGGCAATTGGACCAAGGCAGCCTCGGGTTTCGCCCAGCGTCTGGGTATCAGCCCGGATCAGCTCGAAATCATCGCAACCCCAAAGGGCGAACGACTGGGGTTTCGGAAGGAAATCGCCGGAACATTGACCCGGGATATTTTGCGTGACGTGGTCGAACAGGCGCTGCAGGACTTACCGGTAGCTAAACGGATGCGTTGGGGCGCAGGCAGAATGGAGTTTGCCAGGCCGATTCAGTGGACTACGGTACTTTTTGGGGACGAATCAGGCTTTGGTGAGATAGCAGGAACAGAATCCTCGAATAAGAGCTACGGCCACCGCTTTCATGCGCCCGGTGCTATCGAACTCAAAGAAGCTTCAACCTACGAAAAAGTATTGCGTGATGCGTTCGTAATCGCGGACTTCGAGCAACGCAAGGGCCTGATACAACAGCAGGTTGAAGAGGAAGCCCGAAAACTTGGAGCGACCGTCAGAATCGACGCCGATCTGCTTGACGAAGTTGCCAGCCTTGTCGAATGGCCAGTAGCGCTGGCTGGAAGTTTTGATGAGACGTTTCTCGAGGTACCGACCGAAGCTCTGATTTCAGCGATGCAGAAGCACCAGAAGTATTTTCCGGTCTTTTCTACCGATGGAGCATTAAAGGCGCACTTCATTACCGTAAGCAACATAGAGAGCAGGGATCCCTCACAGGTGATAGCCGGAAACGAACGGGTAATCCGGCCCAGGCTTGCGGACACCGCGTTCTTTTATGAACAGGATCTCAAACAACCTCTGGAAAGCCTGCTGCCCCAGCTTGAGGGTGTTCTCTTTCAGAAAGAACTTGGAAGTCTGAGAGACAAAACCACGCGGCTGTCGCGACTGGCTCCGAAAATCGCAGCGATGATCTACGCGGACTCTGTCATCACGGAGCGAGCGGCGCTTCTTTGCAAAGCTGATCTCGTGAGTCAGCTGGTTCTGGAATTCGGCGAGCTGCAGGGTATTGCCGGCGCCTACTATGCCCGGAACGATGGAGAGGATCCCAAGGTGGCCGAGGCCGTGCAGCAACACTATTGGCCATTACAGGCGGGATCGCCGCTGCCTGAGTCCGTGGAATCCACCGCGCTGGCACTCGCAGACCGGTTGGATACCCTGGTTGGCATATTTGCCATCGGCCAGGTGCCCAGTGGCTCAAAAGACCCATTTGCGCTCAGAAGAGCGGCGATTGCCGTGTTGCGATTGCTGATCGAAAAAGAGCTTGACGTCGATCTGCAGGTCCTTCTGCAAGCCGCCGCCGATACTCACAAACCCGGATTGGCCACCGCAGGCTTACACCACCAGCTGCAAGAGTATATGTTCGATCGCATGCCCGCCCTCTATGAAAAAGAGGACATCGGGATTGAGGTATTTCGCGCGGTTAAGGGCTCGGGCTGTACCAGCCCATTTGAATTCGCCGCTCGCGTCAGAGCGGTTTGTGAGTTTCAAGAACAATCGAGCGCAAAGGCGCTTGCGGCGGCGAACAAGCGAGTCAGCAATATTCTGAGCAAAGCAGCAGTGGATGATTCGGTATCCGTCGATAGCGAGCTGTTCGAGGAAGCCGCCGAGAGGGCCCTTTTCGACTCCCTGCAGGCGCTTACCCCGCAAAACTCTGAATCGATAGCAGCACACCAATACACCGAGGCTCTCACTCGGCTTGCTGCACTTAAAGAGCCGGTAGACAGCTTCTTTGATCAGGTAATGGTCAATTCAGATATTCCGGCATTAAAGGTCAACCGATTGAGCCTGCTAAAAATGCTGCAAAACCAGTTTATGGCGATTGCGGACATCTCCGAGCTGGCGTAGTCCACAAATCCGGAGTGGCTGACTCTCACGCCACTCTCACGCCACTCTCGCGCGACAAATGACTGTTCTTTTCTATACTTGGTCTATGAGAACACCCGCGGTAAGTAACGGGCGGCCAATGTAAAGCAATACCAGCCGCCGATAATCTGTCACAACGCAGGGAGCCAATATGCGGCGCTACTACTATCTCGATGATGAACTCGACGATCTTGAGCGGATTTCTCAAGAGCTTCAGTCCGCCGGTATTCCGGAGGAACAAATCTACGTTCTCACGCAGAGCGATGACGAAGTCGACAGGAGAAACTTCAATTACGTCTGGTCGATCCTCAAAAAAGACACCGTTCGTTCAGCTGTGATTGGATCTTTGATCGGATTCGCTCTCGCCTGGGCTGTACTAGTGGCCGCTTGGGTTAGCGGCCTGCCCACCACCTATACCTGGGTTCCGTTTATCTTTCTCGCAGTGGTCGTGTTGGGGTTTTGTACCTGGGAGGGAGGACTCTGGGGAATTCAACAACCCCACCACGAGTTCAAACGCTTCCAGGGCGAGCTCGCTAAAGGGCGACACCTGTTACTCGTAGAAGCTGAAAACCAGGATTCGCAGGCTTTACGGACGGTAACTGCATCTCATCCCAAACTCGAGAAAGCAGGAGAAGGACGCGCGATGCCGAAACTGCTTCGGATGGTGCACATACTGTTCAATCGGTACCGACGCTGGGGGCCGTAACCCGGCCCCGGTGAGGTATTTGACTCACGATTCCTCATGACCCGTCGCCTGGAGCGACACATTGCAAGCGAGCTTATTAGATACACCATAGCGCTGCGCTAGACTTCTGCAGCCGCCGAGAATAGTCGGGTGGTGTCGCTCGCGTGATTCAATGTGGTATGCAGCTAGCAGGCTTGTGGTATGAATCGGAGGCTAAAACCGAAAGGTCTTACACGCCTCTGAGAAGAGATTCGCTCAACGGCGAATAAAACAGGCCACTTAACCTACGGGGCCCTTACGGTCCATTACGAATATAAACACCGCGCGGGCGCTCCACTGAGGGAGGGCCCGGTTTATGAATCACTGGTTTACTTTCGCAGTTGCAGGCTTTGCTCTAGGGGGCTGCTTTGCGTGGGTGCTACGCGGATTTGAGAATCGTCAACTACGTAGTGACGCGCGGAGCGCAAGTCAGGCCTGCCACCGGTTGGAGGTTGCCAATGCTCGTACTCAAAGCGAATACGATCTGCTCAAGTCACAGCACAAAGACTTAGAGACTCGCCTCATTGGCGCGCAGCAGGAGCGCGAGAAATATGCTCGTGGTTACGCAGCGCTCCACGGCCGGCGTAAAGAGAATGAGTACCAGCGGCAACAGCAGTCAGAGTTTTACGAACAGAGCAAAAAGCACCTGACGAAGGAGTTCGAAGTCCTCGCCAATCGGATCTTTGAACAGCGGGGCTTTCAGCTTAGCCGGCATAACCAGCAGTCTATGGAGTCGCTGCTTAAGCCCCTGGGTGAGC
>JBCCPL010000059.1:0-18021 GCA_039111155.1 Pseudomonadota bacterium
GCGAGCGGCGGAAGTGGCACACGATGCACCGTGGAAGGTCCGCAAAACTTCTTAATCCATACGGGGTGGGCAGGCGCAAGATTCGAGGCGTCAGGTTTTGCGGCCTGCAGTCGCTCCCGCGGTCTTGTCGCTCCACTCGCTAGGGAGGGTGACGCTCACTCCGCGACAAGACCGCAGTCGCTGACATAGAGCGACAACAAAGCGTGTAAGTTCGAAGGGAAACGGTCACCGAAGTTGGGCCAATGGATCGAACGGTTTGCAGTGGGTGCAGCACCCAAGCAAGGTGTATCGAGTGTTGCTTCCAGAGCGAGCGTCCCCTACCTCAGCGAGCGACGGAAGTGGCGCTCGATGCAACGGAAAAGTACGCAGAACTTACTCAACTAAACGGTGTGGAGAGGCGTGAGATTCGAGACGTTCTGTTTGACGGACGAAAAAAAGCCCGCATAAAGCGGGCTTAGTCTCGGCGGATTTAGTACTTAGAACTGGTACTTTAATCGTGCGCCGAACACCGCGCTTTCTTCGAGGTAGCGTGAGTGCGACCCGGCAAGTACCGGCGTGTCGTAGGATTGCATAAAGACCTCTTCGTCGAAGATGTTGCGACCGTAAGCCATGACTTCCCAGTCGCCTGATCGCAGACCGAAGCGCAGGTTGGTCTTAGTGTACGAGTCGATGACATCGATGGGGTCGTTGTCGCCTGCAGAGTTGAACTCATCCCGGTAGTTCACTTCACCGCCTGCAAAAAACTCCATGTTCCCGATCGGTACGCTGTAGTCGAAGAATACCGACGCACTCGCGTCGGAAGCGTAAAGAGTTGGCTCGCCAGACAGCGGGTTGGCGGTTGCGCCCGGTAAACCTGTACCACAAAGCGGATCGGCATCGAGCTGAACCGCAGTACAAGGGCCGTTGTCGAAGTCATCGTAGGTTGCGTCCAGCCAGGCGAAGTTTGCTCCTAGGCGCAAGTTGTCGGTGACCTGCCAGAGCGCATCAACCTCAAGACCCAGGATTTCCGAGCTTGCCGCGTTTTCTACTACAAAGCCGATGCCTTGGAATATCGCCACTTGAAGGTCGGAGTACTCAGTGTAAAAGAGCGCCCAGTTAAGAGTCATTCCGCCGTCGAGAAGCGTGTGCTTACCTCCGACCTCGAATGCGTCGACTTCTTCATCGTCGAACTCGAATTGGTCGTTCGGGTTGGTCAGGTCGTAGCACGCTGAGAGGTCAACACTGAAGTCCGGATTAGGAGCACAGGGGAATGTTCCCTGTTGAAGGTCTCCAGGTTCACCGTCATCAGCTGCGGTAAATCCGCCCGACTTGAAACCCTGGGAGAAACTCGCGTACAGCATGTTGTCCGGGGTCACGTCCCACTGCAGGATAAACGAGGGAACGAGCGCATCCGTCGTTCTGTCTTCCCGGAAATCGTAGGCATAGGCGTTGAAGCTGGTTGCCTGGATCTGATGCAGGAAGAAATTGTCGCTGGGACTCGTGATCCCCGAGTTCAGGTCAGACAAGAACTGCGTGCTGACGACATCTTTATTCTCTTCGGTGTAGCGAACACCAACTGTTAATCGCAGAGAATCCGTGAAGTTAAACGTACCCTGACCAAAGATAGCCCATGAATCGGAATCGAGCTGGTAAAAGTGATTCCGCGCGATTTGGTTCATGTCATAGGCGCCACCCGTCAGAGCCGACAAGAGGTTTTGCGGAAGCACGGACGGCGGCGGGTTTCCTGGTGTCACGATTGAGAGAAACTCAGGAAAAAGTCCATCGAAGTTTGTATCGATCGCAACGTTACGATCAAACTCCAGGTCGGATTGGTCGTAGTAGAAACCTGCGACATAGTCGAAGAACTCACCGCCCGGAGACGATATGCGAATTTCCTGACTGAACTGTTCGAAGGTTTGATCGTCATCGCGTGAGATGAACTGCAGTGGCAACCAGTCAACATCGGCGCCGTCGACATAGCGATACTCCGACCAACCAGTAACAGACGTCAGGGTAAGCTCACCAATCTGGTAGTCCACATTTAGAACGGCGTTGGTGATGTCGTTATCCGACGAATCCGGGTTAAGGCCGATTCCGATACCATCGTCGATTGAGCGCCCAAAACCGTCGTCCTTGAACACCTCGAACTCACGTTGCGTCTGTGCCTGATAGTCCGGGAAGAACACATCCATAATGCCGTAAGCAGTGTCAGCAAAGGCACTACGGTTAGGGACGAATTGATTGCGTTCGTCCGGAGATAAGAAAACAGTTCCAGTTGTGGATGCGCCCGTTCGTTCGTAATCCGATTGGCTGAACTTGAAATTGACATTCAGATTATCGGTGGGCTGCCAGTTTAGAGACAGTCGCCAGGACAACTCCTCGATGGCGCCCACTGGTCTTCCATTGAAGGTGTTGTCGGCAAAGCCATCTGTTTCCCGGTACTTCAACGCAAGGCGCGCGCCGAGTGTATCTGTGAGACCGCTGCCGATGTGACCTTCAATCACGCGTCCATCGAACGACTCGGCCGAAGCCATGATCTGTCCTTCCAGCTCATCGCCTGCCCTTGCGCTGGCGGTCGTGATGTTGACCGCACCCGCAACCGTGTTGCGCCCAAACAGAGTGCCCTGCGGTCCTCGCAAAACCTCAACTCGTTCAACGTCCAGAAAGGCGGCGCGATACTGACGGCCACGACCCATGTAGACGCCATCTATGTACATGCCGACCGACTGCTCAAAACCCTGGTTGTTACCGGAGCCAACACCGCGCATGTAGATATTGGTATTCACCGGCGCGTCTGCGATGTGAAGATTGGGAACATAGTCGGCAAGCGCAGCCATATTGGGAATGCCCGCATCCTGGATCTTCTCACCCTGGATCGCGGACACCGATATTGGCACGTCCTGAAGACTCTCGGCGCGCTTCTGCGCGGTAACGATTACTTCCTCGAGCTGTTGAGCGTGCCCGGTGGATGTAAGCACCAGGCCTTGAGACGCCAAAGCCAGCGCGCAAACTAAAGGTCGTCTGACAAACCTGGAGATCGAGGTGGCAGTAGTGCTGACTGGAGCAAAGTGTTCTTCGCGCTGGCAAACCGCGGAGACGGACGTACGCCGATGTGTGCGGAACATCGCATTCATGGGAGACCCTCTTGTCACTGTTATATTTATGAGACGTGGTTTTCGACTGTAACCAGATCCTAGAGAAACTGAGCATGCCGAAGCAAGTTTAAGGTTCTGGTAATTCTTGTTGTTTTTCTCTTTCTCTGCTGTCGCTCCGACTTCCCCGCGAAACTCGTTTTTGGATTGTGCACCTTTTTGGTTCAGCCTAGCAGCAGTCTAATTCAGGGTTCATGACCAAAGTAAAACGCTGCTATTGCTGTTGTCATAAGACTCGAAGACGCTCGCAGGTTCGTAAAGTCCAAGTGCCGCTTGTCGCTATTATTAGAGGCGACGTAGGTTCGTACGGAACCTACGACTCCCATTTTATTCGCGTGTTCGTTCTAGTCCGTAATTGATGACTGATCATTGTTGCTGACTAAGTTGCAGTTTATGGAACAAAAAATGATGAACCGACAGACGTGGCTGTTCCCAGATCTCTAAAAGCTGGCGTCTAAATGGTGCGCCTGTCTCCGTGCGAAAACTCTACTCCCCCATCGTCGCCTACTTTCTTCTTTTCAATGCGTTCGCCCTCGCTGTTCCAGCGTTTTCGGCCGCTGGCGAAGGGAGTATCCAACTAACTCCAGACTTACCTTTTCGACGTTATTCGATCGCCGATGGATTGATGCAGTCGGTAGTTACGGGCATCACGCAGGACGCAAACGGCTACATCTGGGTCTCGACGTTTGGAGGGGTAAACCGTTTTGACGGACAGAATTTCATTGATTTCACGGTTGATGATGGTCTCAGGAAGAGCCTTATCTACCATATGGGATCTGATGACAGCGGTCGTATCTGGGCAGGTGATAGTGAAGGTGGGCTGACCTACTTTGAGAACAGCGAGATCCGTGGAACAGTCGCTCCCAGCGCCGAATCAATAGGGGTCGTACGGGATATTCAGCAGATCGGCGACGTGTTGTACGTAGCTACTGAACCCGGTGGGCTCGCACAACTGAATCTCAAGTCTATCGACCACGGCCTGCACTCGCTGAAGGGCACGCCCAACCGTGCCCAGCGACTGGTTCTACGCGACCAGCGCCACATGCTGATCGTCTCCGTCAACTCACTTTGGGATTACGATATTCGCAGCGGCGAGAGCACGCAAATGCTATCCGACATTGGTTTTGCAGAACGCTGTGGTAATCAGATATTTGTGTCTGACCAGTCGGGCCGCATCGGTCGTCTCGCGAACGACAATACCGTGCTTTGGGACGAAGAGATCTACCCAGGCGCCATTCGCTTCATGGCCTGTAATGGCGAATCTCTGGCGTGGATCTTTGCCGATGGAGTGGGAACTGTCCGCTACGGAAACCCATCTGAGACCTACTCTGTCTCCTGGAGTGAGGGCGCACTGGTAGATCGAAGTGGGGTGCTTTGGGTAACCACTCGAAAGGGACTTCAGCGGTTCTTGGGTAACCGTTTTAGGCACTATTCGCTAAGTGTTAACCCTGGTGATGAGCCGGAGGTGTTTGCGGTTCGCAGGGGGCCGGAAGGCGATTTGTGGTTAGGTACTAGTGATGGCCTGCTGAACATAGACGACAAAGACGATGTCACCAACATCAATGACCGTCTTGGTCTCGATCGACGCGAAGTGAGAGACCTACGCATAAGCGAAGACGCTCGAACGATTTGGCTTGCTCAAGCCTATGGTCCCTTTCTTGAGCTCGATCTCGACGATGGGTCGGCAAAAGCGCTTAGCACCGATACCAATGCCGTCCTTATGGGTATGGAGCAGGACTCGCGAGGGCATGTCTGGGTAGGATCCTACTTCGGAAAGCTGTTTCGCTACGACCCGTCTTCGGAAGACATGCTGGTTTATGAGCTCGGTGATCAGGCGCCAATTTATGCGCTTGATGTGGCGGAAGATGGCTGGCTCTGGTTTGCGGCAGGCAATCGAGGGCTCTTCCGAATAGACACTCGACGGAGCACCAGCAAGCCCGAGCTCGTTGTGCCCGCAGACCAGTTCGAAGACAAGTTCTTCACTCAGGTACACGTCGAGTTAGCAAGCACAGGAACCGAGGTTTGGGTGTCTACCCTTGAGGGAGGCCTGTATCGCTGGTCGTCGGGACAACTTCGCAACGTTTTGGCGCGTGATCGGCTCAGGAGTTCAGTGCTCACCCAGTTCATGCCAGTGAATAATAAGTTTGTTGTACTTGGATCAACCGGCGGAGCTTATCGTTTCGATCTCGAGTCTAAAGCACTGGAAAGCTATCTCGCGCTCGATGGTTTTACAGCGATCGAGGCCAAGATTCATGCAAATTTACTCGAGAAAGACACTCTGTGGATTGGTACTACAAGCGGCCTGACTGCCATGGACATCACGGAGCGGCCAGCCGTATTGGTGAGTCCAAATGCGTTTCTGTTGAGAGGGAGGACTGCAGATTCAACGTACGCGCCTCCCGATCTTCCGGCGGTCGTGGAGCGGTCTGGCATCACTGTGTCCTTCGACGCAGTGTCGAGCAGGCGACCGGACGAAGTAGAGTTCAGTTATCGGCTGCTCGGCACCAGCGAGAAGTGGAGTGCTCCTATACAAACTCGTTCTGTGAATTACTCCAGCCTGAGCCCGGGGTCCTATCGTTTTGAAGTCCGTGCGCGGCTGAGGGGGCTGCCTTGGAGTCGCGCTGACTCCTGGGTGTTCGATGTCCCAAAGCCCTACTGGCAGAGCTACGGGTTCATTGCTGTCGCAGCGCTGCTCTTTGTATTACTGGTACGCGTGTTTATCTCGCTGCGTATGCAGGCCGTCGAACGAGTGAATGCCCGATTGCGCGAACAAGTGTCTGAGAGAACGGCCTCAATAGAAGCAGGTCGGCTTGAACTTGAGAACATCAATGCCCAGCTTTCACGCGAAATGTCTGAACGGGTCCGAGCTGATGAGTTACGTGAAGACGTAGAAGCACGGTTTCATCAGGCGTATCAGAATGCTCCGATTGGTATGGCGCTGGTCGACAGTGACGGTCGGGTTTACGATGCGAATCCACATCTGAAAGAACTGTTCTGGCCTGAGGCCAAAAAAGCAGATCGAGCACCACTCGTTGATGTTGTGGTCCCGCAGGATCGTGGTCGCTTCCAGGAGTTTCTGGAAGGTGTGGAAGATGCGAGCGATGTGCAGCCGAGCATGGAGTTCGACTGCACGACTCACGATAGCAGTGTACGCACCGTGAATTTTTTGCCATCTCCCGTACGATCTCGAGACGGCTCACTTCGCTACATCATGCTGCTGGCTGAAGACGTCACAGAGCGGCGAGCGTTGACCGACCAACTCGCGCATCAGGCTCGTTTTGATGAGTTGACCGGCCTATTGAACCGGCGCGCGTTTACCGAACACCTGGCAGCGGTAGAGAGGTCGGGCGATTCAGAGCGTAATTCGTATCTACTGTTTATCGACCTCGATCAGTTCAAGGTCGTCAATGATACCTGCGGACATGCGGCGGGGGACAAGCTACTCAAGAAGGTGTCTGAAGTTATTCGTCAGGGCATTCGTGATGGCGATGTAGTGGCCAGACTGGGTGGAGATGAGTTCGCCCTTATTCTTGGGCCGTGCCGCGAGGTTTCGGCCGTTCAACGTGCAGAACAAATACGTGTTTCGATCAGAGAGCTGGAATTCCATTGGGATGCCGAGCTATTCAGAATCGGGGCGAGCATCGGCCTTGTTCCTATAGCTGTCGATACGGCGGATGCGAGCGAATCGCAGCGCCTCGCAGATGCGGCCTGCTACGCGGCCAAGGAAGCCGGGCGTAATCGTGTGCATCTGGTTCACGGGTCGAAAGACGCGGCCTACGAACATCGAGGGGAGTTGCGCTGGGTGCAGCGCATCAACCAGGGCATTGAGCATGATCGCTTCGTGCTGTTTGGACAACGAATACAAGCTTTGGGCGAGCATAAGCCGAACAAGACATGCATCGAAGTCTTACTGCGATTGCGTGACTCCAAGGATGATCGGCTTATACCTCCCAACGCATTCATGCCGGCTGCTGAGCGGTTCGGACTTAACAGCCAGCTCGACCTTTGGGTCGTTCGAAATGCCATAGAAACAGTGCTCCGTTGCGATGCAGAGACGCAACGTCAATACAGCCTGGGAATCAATCTTTGCGGTGCCAGCTTAAGTGACTCAAATTTCGCAAGAGAGTTGATCGCACTGGTGACCAATGCCGCACTACCTTCGGGTGCACTTACACTTGAGATCACTGAGACCTCGGTTATCCGGCGAATGGATGAAGCCAGTCGGATCGTTGAGCAGTTGCGTGCTCTTGGGTGCTACATCAGTCTGGACGATTTCGGCAGTGGTCGTTCGTCATTCGGCTATCTAAAGCATTTGAATGTCGATAGCCTGAAAATCGATGGGGAATTTGTGCGAGACATGCTTAAGGATCCAACTGATCGCCTGTTCGTGAAGTTCATCGTCGACACCGCACATGCGCTCGACAAACGCGTTGTCGCCGAATTTGTCGAAAGTCAGGACTTGCTGCTAGCGATAGAGGAAATGGGTTGCGACTACGCACAAGGATTCGCGATCCACAAGCCGGAACTCCTTTCGGGGCTACTCGGATGCTCACCAGAGGTCCGGGCAATACCCCCTAGGGTCGTCCAAGGTTGACAACGAAGCTCCGTTAATAGCTAGCACGTCCTTGAGACGGCAGGCCCAAGCATCAAGCGGGGTCACTCCATGGGCGTGAGGAGTGCTGCGACTCCGTAACAGCCATGCACCTGCAGACCGAAATCGCAGGCTTGGCCTTTTCAGTATTCATAAAAAATTCATCACCACGGGCTTGTTTTTCATAAGTCCGTCACCCGTAGCTCATAGGGTTGCGCCATGCGAGTGCTAGATAGCATCCAGAGCGTAGACCGGCGATTGCTCCTTAAGATGAGTGATTCCCAGCACCCGACTGCGCGTTTCAGTCGTTTGGTGTCCCGCACTGCTGATGGCCACCTGTACCTGGCTTTACCGCTGCTGCTCTACCAGTTTGTTCCGGATGGTGAACGCCTGCTCATTTCCTGCGCTGCCGCATTCTCTATCGAGCGATGCATCTATTGGTGTTTGAAAAAGAGCTTCAAGCGACGAAGGCCCGAGCAGGCAATACCCTGGTTTCGCGGACATATAGTCGCCGCTGATGAATTCAGCCTGCCATCGGGGCATACCTCTGCCGCGTTTCTATTCGTGACTATTTTGGTGCTCAATTTGGGGCCATCATGTGTGCCGCTGTATGCGTGGAGTTACGCTGTTGCGATGTCCCGAGTATTCCTCGGCGTGCACTTTCCGAGCGACACAGTGGTTGGTGCCTGCATTGGGTCAAGCATCGCTTATCTCACCTATCTAGTTGTCGTCTGACTTGGTCACACACGGAATCACGACGTGAAAATTCTCTACGGCGTCCAAGGAACAGGTAACGGGCATATCACGCGGGCTAGGGCAATGCGTCTTGCACTCGAGCAAACGAACGCAGATGTGGACTACCTGTTCTCCGGTCGGTCCCCGGATCGTTACTTTGACATGGCGGAGTTTGGCGCGTGCGCCTATCGAGCCGGGCTTACGCTTTCAGCGGCTAACGGGCGCGTTAGTTATTCAAAGACAGTACTGAATAACAGCTACCGGAAGTTTGCCAGGGACGTCAGAAATCTTGATCTGAGCAAGTACAGCCTTGTAATCACAGACTTCGAACCAGTGACCGCGTGGGCCGGAATGCTTCGCGGCAAGACGGTGATCAGCTTGGGGCACCAACCCGCTTTTGACTTTGCGATTCCCAAGGCTGGAAGAGATCTTCGTAGCGCTCTGCTGATGCGACTGTTTGCGCCGGGCCATGTCAGGATCGGAATGCACTGGAACCCCTTCGGTGCACCCTTGCTGCCCCCAATGATAGAGCTACCTGCTAAAACGGCCGGCGTAGCGCAGCCCCGCAAGGTGCTCGTTTACCTCCCGTTTGAGAATGAGCGCACGGTGTTGGAAGTTCTCGCACAAGTGCCGAGCCACGAGTTTTTCGTCTATGGAGCGCGTACCGACGTTATACACAATTGCCATCTGCACTTACGCCCTCCCTCGGTGCCCGGCTTCAGAGCCGATCTCGAGAGCTGTAGCGCGGTCATTGCCAATGCTGGTTTTGAGCTAGCGTCGGAGTGTCTCGCCCACGGGAAACGACTTATCGTCAAACCGGTGGAACGCCAGATGGAGCAGCTTTCCAATGCTCTTGCCTTAGAACAACTTGGCTTTGCCGACGTCATGACCAGTCTGGATTCCAGATCCCTTTTCCGATGGCTTCATGAGGATCGCGTCGCTCCGAAGCTCGTATGTCCCGACGTGGCCGCTGCCCTGGCAAGCTGGATTGGCGAGGGGGATTTTCGCCGAGCCTCGCTGGATCGCTTAAGTGCCGATCTCTGGAATCGCACCCAATGTCAGTGGATACCTCACCAAAGTGGTGCCACGGTCGCTCGAACGAAGACGATTCGAACGATAACTGGGCGGGGCGCGAATCCGGCCGAAGCGGGGAGAGTATCGACCTGTGATGCGCGGCATAGCACTTCAACCTTTAGTACCTGAAAGTCTAAGCCTCAATCTGAAAGCCCCATGATGCGTATAAAGGGCTAAGTCGTTATTCAGCAGTAGATCTATGGCCGATCAGCCGGCAGAGGAGAACGGTCTCTCCTCACTTTCAAAGTTCTTTTTTGAAATTCTCGCCCCCGAAAGGAGCTTCTATTTACTGGCGCTGGTCTATGGCGTGGGCATTAGCCTCCTGTCGCTGGCGACACCTGTCTCAGTGCAGATGCTCATTAACACGGTGGCCAATATCGGGTTGACCACACCGCTGGTGGTTTTGTCGCTAACTCTGTTCGCGCTGCTCCTATTGGCGGGCGGGCTAAATGCATTGCGAATTCAGGTCATGGATGTGTTCGGCCGTCGGTTTTATGCCCGCATGGTCTCCGAGATTGCACTGCGCTCGATCTATGCGCGCAATCCCTTCTTCGATGACCGGGGCAAGAGCGCTCTATTCAACCGCTACTTCGACATCATCATTGTGATGAAGATGCTGCCCAACCTGCTTGTGGGCGGGTTCACGATCGTTCTTCAGACGATCGTTGGGTTTCTTCTGGTGTCCTCCTATCACCCATTGTTGATGGCCTTCAATATTACGGTTGCTCTTCTTATCTGGCTGGTTTGGGCAATCTGGGGTAAGCGCGCGATACGCAGCGCAGTGGAACTCTCGCACCGCAAGCACTACACCGCGAACTGGCTGGAGTCACTGGGGCACTCCAATGGTTTCTACAAGATCGAGGCGCACATCGAAGAGGCGCTAAGTCGGACAGACTACTACACCAGTCATTACATGAAGCAGCACATCACTCATTTCCGGCACCATTTTTCGCAGACTCTCAGCTTCTTATTCCTGTACGCCGCGGCCAGCGCATGTTTGTTGGGTCTTGGTGGCTGGCTCGTCATGAACGGGCAGTTGTCGCTGGGCCAATTGGTTGCCGCCGAGCTGGTTCTGTCTGTCGTTTTTGTTGGAATGTCGCAGATGGGTATCTATTTCAGCTACTTCTACGATGTGTGTGGGGCTGTTGATGAACTGTCTCTGTTTTTCAAGGTAGAGCAGGATCTGCCTAAAGAGTCCCACGCCCGCATCGACGGTGATTCGTCAATGGTCTTCAGCAAGGTCGCGGTGTCGCCCTCCATCAAGCTGGACTTTCGCGTTAAGCCGCGATCCAGAGTCTGCGTTTACGCCGATAGCCATCGCGCGCAGCGGGTATTTACCAATCTTGTGCGAGGTCACCAGGCTCCTGATTCTGGGTATGTTGCCGTTGGTGGCGTTGATCTGCGCGAACTCAAGGCCTACGAGATGCGCAAGGAAATCATCGTTCTGGATCGACCGAATGCAGTGGAGACAAGCGTTCGTGACTATCTTCGGCTCGCAGGGAGCCAGGGTTCTATCGACGTTAACGAAGTGTTGTATCTGGTCGGGTTGGATGCAACGGTTTCGGAGCTTAGCAATGGCATCGACACGGAACTTTTTGGGACTGGCTGGCCTCTATCCATTACGGCCACACTACAGCTGAAGCTTGCGGCCGCAATCATTGCACAACCGCGCGTTCTTGTGCTCAGTCAGGCTTACGACGCTATGCCCGAGGTGCACTTGCTGAGGGCCATGAATGCTCTTCAACAACGCGCCGAAACAACGATTGTCTACTTTACCTTTGAGAATATCGATCTGGAATTCACTGACTACCTTCGGCTAGGTTACGAGCAACAGACCATGGAGCCTGACTACGAGTCGCTCTGCACCAACATGGGACTGAGCGAACATCCGCTTCGCACGCCCTTATCGATTTACGGGGAAGATCTCATGGTGGCGGGAGATGGCCAATGAGCACCAACTCCTTTGACTACCACAACGACAAATTTACAACGCTGAATGCAATCCAGCTTCCTCGTATCGCACGAGTGATTGGAATCGGTCTTTTGTTCTTTTTTGTGATCGTGGCTGTCTTTTTAATCTACGTGCCGTGGGTTCAAACAGCCTACGGCGTCGGTACGGTGACAGCGTTGAACCCCAATGATCGAATGCAGGAAATCAGCGCACTGGTCTCGGGACGAATCCAGGAATGGTATGTCCGCGACGGCTCCCGGGTGAAGGTCGGTGATCCCATCGTGCAGCTGGTAGATAACGATCCTAAGCTACTCGAGCGTTTGCAGGCCGAGCGTGAGCAGGTCATGGCGAAGTTCGTGGCATCCGAAACTGCGCTGGAGATTGCGCAGATTGATAAGCGGCGTATGGAACGCCTCTTCGACGAGGGCCTGTCAGCAAGACGGGAGTTTGAACAGGCGAAGATCCGGGTTGAGCAGCTTCGTTCTGATGTCGCCTCTGCCGGGGCCGAACTCACACGCGCCGATGTCAATTTATCAAGACAGTCCTTTCAGATTGTCCGGGCCCCGCGCGATGGTACGATTCTTCGAGTCAATGCGGGAGACGTTGCAACGTTCATTGACGCAGGACAGGTGATCGCAACTTTTGTGCCTGATAACGCGAAACGAGCGCTTGAACTTTACGTAGACGGCCGCGATATCGCTCTTGTACGCGAGGCCGCTGATGTGCGAATAATGTTCGAGGCGTGGCCCTCGGTGCAAATCAGTGGCTGGCCCTCAGTCGCGGTTGGCACTTTTCTGGGAAGAGTACTAGCAGTCGATCCGACTGCCCAGTCAAGCGGGCGTTTTCGGGTTCTGGTGGAGGAGCACCCCCAGGCTCCAGATCCCTGGCCGGATCGGCGATTCGTCAGATTCGGGTCCAAGGCTCAGGCACGGATAATTCTAGAAGAAGTGCCTGTCGGGTATGAAATCTGGCGGCAGCTCAACAACTTCCCCCCCAACTTTCCCGTTCAAGGTGATCCGGTTATCGCGAGTTCTCAAGGGGAGTGATCGTGGGGAGTGTCGTTCGCTTCGTTGCACTTGTGTGTGGGTTGTTGCCCGTTTTGGTTGTTCGTGCAGACATCAATCCTTCGGAAAACCCATTGCTACCTGAGGACGTGCTGTCGGCGTCTGAGCGTCATTTTCCAACCATTCTCCAGGCGATTGCGCAGCGCGAAGCGGCACGAGGCCGAGTAACGGAAGCGTTGGGAGCCTTTGATCTTGTGTTTTCGGCTGATGGTTTCGATCGTTTCGACGGCTTTTGGGATGGAGTCGTTGTCGGGGGAAAGGCTCTAAAACCTCTGCGCCCACTCGGAGCACAAGTCTACGGAGAGTATTCGATCTCTAATGGGCAGTTTCCGGTGTACGAGGATGAGAATTTCACGAATAACGGCGGCACAGCGAAGATCGGAGTTCTGTTCAGTGTGCTCAGGGATCGAAGCATCGACGCCCGGCGCTTCGGGCAGATAGATGCGGAGCTCGCCCTTCAGCAAGCCGATCTTGAAGTCCTGCTTACAAAGCTCGGTGTCCAGCAACGAGCGTTGGCCGCGTACTGGGAGTGGATAGCGACCGGGCAACAACTAGCCGTCTACGAGAGATTGCTCGACATAGCGCTCAAACGCGAGACCGGGTTGGAGAGAGAAGTCGAGAGTGGCCGGCGTGCCGCAATCTTTATCACTGAAAACCGACAGAACATCACACGGCGGCAAACCCTTGCCACAGCCGCGCGCCGTGATTTTCAAATAGCCGTTAACCGGTTGGCGTTCTTCTACCGAGGATCTGACGGATTGACCGTTGAGCCTGCCCGGGCACAGCTGCCCGCCGAGGTGCAGCTCGGGGCGTTCCCCCCATCTCCTGATACAAGTCGCTTAGACCTACCTGCCATGTTGCAGAACCGACCCGAGCTACGCATTTTGGAAACTGGAGTAGAGCGGGCTCTTCAAAAAATCGCTGTTTCGGAGAACGAGCTCAAACCCCGCCTGGATTTCGGGCTTGAAGTGGCGGAGGGATTTGGCTCCCTCGGTGAAGGCGGTGTGTCGCGCGATGGTACTGATGCGATTGTGGGATTCACTTTTGAAGTTCCGCTTGAGCGCCGTCAGGCCCGGGGAAAGATCAGCCAAGCTCGTGCGGAACTAGACTCTTTGCGCCAGGAACAGCGGCGGGTTGAAGATCAAGTCGAAATTCAGTTGCGCAACATTCTGCTAGAGCTGATCAACGCGAAAGACCTAATGCAACTTGCAGCAACTGACGTCGAGCTGTCTGAAACCATGCGGCGTGCCGAGGTCCGGCGCTTTCAAGAGGGTGCGAGCGACTTCTTCCTCGTCAACATCCGGGAAGAGACAGCCGCAGACGCCCGCGTTCGCTACTACGAAGCCTATCAGCGCACGAGAGTTGCGCAGGCCAATCTCGACGCTGCTCTGATGAACCTCGCCTCACTGGGAATCTCAGACGGGACTTAGCGATGATTGCAGCACTAGCGAGCGTTGTGGTTCTCACCAGCCACGCGCTCTTGCCGCATGCCTCGCTAACCGCTGAGCGCTTCGACCATAGATCGAATCTCATCCTGGTTTTCCTCAAGCGTGTTGTAGAGTGTTTCGCCATCCAGCCGCAAACGCGCCATTGCGTCAAGGTCGCCAATCTCCTTGGCAACGCTGTTACCGATACGAGCTATCAGGTTAGCGATGTATAAGATGTCGCTCAATTCCGCAGCGCCCAGCCGATCACGCTCCTTGAGCTCCTGCTCATCGACCGCGATGGCTATGTCTGCCGGAAACTGCCAGGATTCGACGATTGCACGAGCTACTCCCGTATGCCACTGAGCCACCAGCTGCTCAAGTGAGGGCCGGTCAGTGAAGAGATCCGGATGCTCCGATGCTTTCATGAAGATGTAGTACTTTCCAACTGCGTGCAGGAGTCCGGTGAGCATCGCGATATCCGGCTTGCCAAGGTAACGACTTTCTTTTGCCAGGATGTATCCGAGAGAGGCGACCTTCACACTATGGCGTCTGAGGGAGTTGAGGTCGCTCAGACAAGGACTGCCCGGTGGCGCCTTGAACGCTTCGCGTGCCGCGAACGATACGGCCGCGTTCTGAACCATATCCATCCCAACGCGGGAGATGGCAGTGCCGATGTCCGCAACCTCGATAGGACCACGACGCATCATGGCTGAATTCGCCATTCGGATCAGTCGTGCCGCCAAGGCGGGTTCCGATGCGACGACGGCACCTAGCTGCTGAATGTCTGAATTCGGGTCGTTGATGCACTCCTGTACTCGCATGGCGGTGTCAGGGAAAGGCGGTAGCTCGAACTCGCCGGCGGCTAGCTCTCTGCCGAGCTGCTGTACAAATCCAAAGGCAGGGTTATTCATAAATAGTTGGCTTCTTCTAGGGTCTCGTGGTGCTTGGTTTGGTGGCGGTAGTCGACCTTCGTCGTGGTCTGCTTCCCGCCCTTACATCTCCCGATACCCCAGAGGAGACCAGGCGCGCCGCCCGATATTCAGTTAGCGGCAGCTTTTATAGTCTCTCCACGCTCAAGCGGTCTGATTGGCAGCGAGCCGCGCGCCGATGCTAAGTCAAATTTTTGGCAGTAGTCTTCAAGACAAAATCTGAATCTTTCAGCGTTCCGTCAGACCCGTACCCAAAGGCGTCCAGTTCTGTGCCTGCGAGTCGCATCGCTAACCTGGTCTCTCGAGCGGTGAACGCCTCCCGCCACTCACCAACCATGCCTTTTCTGACCAGGTGTACAGGTTCGCGGCCTTGTTCCTTGCTCTGAGCTACCGCCTCAAAGCTCGTCCTGGCCTTAATCGACGAGATCAGTCGTTCGTCATTGTCGAGCCCCAGCTGGGCAAACAGGACACGGCAGATCCCCTCAAAGTCCGAACTCAAATCCTCATAGCGGACGACGATGATCTCATCTCGTCTTGCATGCTCGGCAAGCTTCGCCGCTCGAGCTGCCCAACCTATTAGCCGTCTGTGCAAACTGGAGTTCGCCACCCGCCAGGGTGCCTCCACCTTGCGCATCTGATCCTCAAAGTGAAAGGCCGAAACGGCCGCGTCTCGGCCATCTCGGATGATTGCTATCTGCTTGCTTTCGGGCATCAAGTCCTTCAGCACTCTGAGGTTCTGCAACTGGTCGGCAGCTTTGCACGCGATGACGGCCGGCGCTTTTACCTGTTGTGAAAGTGCAGCGTAGAACAGCTTTACGGTCTGCCTATGTGTTTTGGCGTTGCGGACCGCGTGCATCAGGTCGAGCAGATCGTCGTGACGAAAGTTAACGTGTCCCAGCGTGTTCGAGTGCTCAGCAGGATTGATCAGTGGGGCATCGCTGCGGCGCAGCCGCGTCTTGCTGAGGTTGAGAATTTGCTCAAGGGCGCTCTCGGGGGTGCTATCTTTCAGTATGGCGGCCTGTTGCTGCAGATCCGCACCCATCACCGGAATCCACCCGCGCCCAAGGAACATGTCTCGAAATACCTGGTCCCGCGACTTTCCAACGAGAGCTTCCTGTCGTTGTATCCACGCCTGCGAGCCGGGCCTTCGAAACATGTAGTCAGTCGCCAATATCGGCAGGCGCCACCAACGTCGATCTCTGTCGAAGCTGGCCAGTATCGGATCGAATTCTCTCCACGCTGCGACCCGTGGGTGACTCGCAAGTACGTGGAGCAGCCAGGAGGTACCGCACTTGTACATGCCAACGATGTGAACGTACGTGCTTAATTTGGGATCGTTCGACATCGGTTAGTGTAACGAGTACATGGGGTCGCATCTCAGCATTGGTTACTCACCCTAGGCGCAGTTTCAGCGTACGTGCTGGTGTTTTAATTCCTACAGCGAGTCGACGAGCCACTTAGCTTACCGCTGAGGGCCCCTGAATCTTGAGCGGTTATGGGGTGATCCGGGTGCTATCGGGCCTGGTTCACTGGGCCCTGGTTCACTGGGCCCTGGTTCACTGGGCATAGTCAAAGCAGAAGGTAGAACGCTTCAAGAGGTTGCTGCCCTGGGGAATCAAGATTGCCGCCAGTTAACGTACGAGGTTCCAGATTTAAGTGAGTGCGAGTTGACTTGAGCCGCACAAATGCTGAGAATCCCGCGCTCGGTGGCTACGTAGCTCAGCTGGTTAGAGCACAGCATTCATAATGCTGGGGTCGCTGGTTCAAGTCCAGCCGTAGCTACCACTAATCCTCGCAGACTCTCCCGCACTATTCCGGCTCTACTCCGTAATCGGGGGATAGACCGGTTGTCACTAAACTCGATTGATAATGCCATCCCAACCGCAATGGGTTAAGACGCGCAGTCGATAGTTCTCAAAATTTCTAAAGCCGTAGGCTCTGCGGCTCATCATCTCCATCTTGTTGTGAAAGCCTTCCGTGGGCCCGTTGCTCAGACCCACACGCCACATAGTGATGATGGGTTCGAGCCAGGATTTCAGTGTTTTCGCCAACCGTCGGAGCGGGCTGCGACCTAACTGTTCGATCAGGCCCAGCAACTCCGCCAGCTTCTGCCGGGCTCGCTTCTTTTTCAAATTCTTCAGCAACAGCAAGCGATTGAGCCGCTGCTTGGCGTCATAGAGCGCGGCCAGCCCGGGATAGTCGTCAAGATACCGCTGGAGGTTTTCCTGCTGTTCGGGTGTCAGGTTCCATTCATGGCGCCGCATCAGGCTTAGCAGTCCTCGGTTGCGACGCCCTTCCGGATGCAGGTCCTTCCAGGCGTTCAGGAAGTGCTGGTTGACCAGACGAACGACGTGGAATCGATCGGCCACAATCCTCGCTCGCGGAAAGTATTGCCGGGCGATGTTGCGGTAGGTTTCGGACAGATCCATGACGATGAATCGGACGTTGTCTTTGCCCGGCAGATGTCGCAGATAGCTGTCTAAGCTGGCCTCAGAGCGTCCCAGGCGCACGTCGAAGACCTTATGACGCCGCAGGTCGACCAACGTGGTGGCAAAGCCACGCCTACGAGTAAAGAAATGCTCATCAATGCCCAGGAACTTGGGGCAGGGTCGGTTGGCCATCTCTGAGCGGCGCAGGCGACACTGACTTTGATACCAGCGCTCCACCGTGGCGGGACCGATATCGTGCGTTCGAGAGAGTTTGCGCTGGGTAACGCCGCCGTCGTGGGCTTCAAAGACTTCGAGTCGGAAGGCTTCGGTGGACCGGTAGCGCGGGCGGACGCCGGGAAACCGATGGCGAAAGTAGCGCTGGCAACGAGGACAATAGTATTTGGGAACGCGTAGGTGCAGTGTCATGACCTGATTGCCCTGGCGCGTGTGCTTCAGGGAGCGCTGATAGGTTGCTTTGATCTTTAGGTCTTTGTATTGGCAGTGAATACAGCACGGGCGCTTTGTGGGTCGGGCATAGACTTCGATCCGGTCGTTGCGATCAACGCGTTCGACCTCCAGATCAGATAGGCCTAGTATGTTTCCTGCGTGGGACATCGGGGGTTCTCCTTAAACAGATTCCGCAAAATCAGTTTAATGATCCCCGGTGTCCCCCGTTTATGATGAAGAGCC
>JBCCPL010000060.1:0-17551 GCA_039111155.1 Pseudomonadota bacterium
CTGCGGCATCGGGCCGTCCGTCGCTCCACACACCAGGATCGCTCCGTCCATCTGCGCCGCGCCCGTGATCATGTTCTTCACGTAGTCCGCGTGCCCTGGGCAGTCAACGTGAGCGTAGTGGCGATCGTTCGACTCGTACTCTACGTGCGACGTCGCAATCGTAATCCCACGCTCCTTCTCCTCCGGCGCGTTATCGATACCGTCGAACGCGACCGCTTCACCTCCGAAGACCTCTGAACACACGCGCGTCAGCGCCGCCGTCAGCGTCGTCTTTCCGTGGTCTACGTGTCCAATCGTGCCCACGTTAACGTGGGGCTTATCGCGCTCAAATGTTTCCTTTGCCACTGTGCAGAACCTCGTACGAAGTAGTTAGTTAGTCTGATTTTTCGCGATGATGTCTTCCGCGATGTTGTTTGGAGCTTCTGAATACTTGGAAAACTCCATAGTGTAGGTCGCCCTACCCTGAGTCGCGCTACGAAGATCAGTGGCGTAGCCGAACATCTCCGCAAGTGGTACCTCAGCATTCACGACCTTTCCTGACGGGTTTTCATCCATTCCTGCAATAAGCCCACGGCGTCGGTTAAGGTCACCGACGACATCACCCATGTTTTCTTCTGGAGTTACAACCTCAACTTTCATTACGGGCTCAAGCAATACAGCACCGCCCTCGGATGACAGTTTTTTGGTCGCCATTGAAGCCGCGATCTTGAATGCCATCTCACTCGAGTCCACGTCGTGAAACGAACCGTCATACAGCGTGGCTTTAAGCCCCAAGAGCGGGTAGCCAGCCAGTACCCCGTTTTGCATCTGCTCTTGGATGCCCTTCTGTACAGCGGGAATATACTCACGTGGCACAACACCACCGACGATCTCGTTGACAAACTCCAGTCCTTCGGCGCCGGCGTCTTCTGCTGGCTCGAACTTGACCCAGACGTGACCGTACTGACCGCGTCCACCGGACTGGCGAACAAACTTGCCCTCGATCTCGGAGGTATTACGAATAGCCTCCCGGTATGCTACCTGAGGCTTACCAATGTTAGCTTCGACACTGAATTCTCGACGCATCCGGTCGACGATGATGTCCAGGTGCAGCTCACCCATTCCGGAGATTATGGTCTGTCCAGTCTCCTCATCGGTCTTGACCCGAAACGAAGGATCTTCCTGAGCGAGCTTGCCAAGGGCGATACCCATTTTCTCTTGATCAGCCTTGGACTTGGGCTCTACCGCAACCGATATAACAGGCTCCGGAAACTCCATACGCTCCAGTACGATGGGCTTGCCTTGCTCACAAAGCGTATCGCCGGTGGTGACGTCCTTGAGTCCTACCGCCGCCGCAATGTCGCCCGCGAGAACCTCTTTGATTTCTTCCCGCGAGTTTGAGTGCATCTGCACCATTCGGCCCACCCGCTCTTTCTTTTGCTTGACCGAGTTGTAGACCGCAGTACCGCTCTCTAGCTTGCCGGAATACACCCGGAAGAAAGTCAGCGTACCGACGAATGGATCGGTCGCGATCTTGAACGCAAGCGCCGCGAAGGGCGCATCGTCATCTGCATGACGTGCTTCAACCGTCTCGCCGTCGTCCAGCGTTCCCTCGATCGCTTTCACCTCAGTCGGGGCCGGCAGGTACTCGATCACCGCGTCCAGAACGGCCTGAACACCTTTGTTCTTGAACGCAGAACCTCCGAAGACCGGCACGATCTCGTTGGCGAGTGTTCGAATGCGAATGCCCTGCTTGATCTCTTCCTCAGTCAGCTCGCCTTCTTCAAGATACTTTTCCATGAGTTCTTCGTTGGCTTCAGCCGCCGCCTCGATCAGATACTCCCTCATCTCTTCGACTTCATCAGCTATCTCTCCGGGTACGTCTGCGTACTCGAAGGTCATACCCATGTCATCCTCAGACCAGATGATCGACTTGTTCTTGATGAGATCGACAACTCCGCGGAACTCGTCTTCAGCGCCAATCGTCATTTGCAGCGGGACCGCGTTTGCTCCCAGACGCTCACCTAGTTGTGCGACAACACCACGGAAGTCAGCACCAGCGCGATCCATCTTGTTGACGAAGACCATACGAGGCACTTCGTATTTATTCGCCTGACGCCATACGGTCTCGGTTTGGGGTTGAACTCCAGATGATCCGCACAGGACAACAACTGCGCCATCGAGAACACGAAGAGATCGCTCCACCTCAATGGTGAAGTCGACGTGGCCAGGTGTGTCGATGATGTTGATTCGGTGCTGGTCGAACTGCTGGTCCATCCCCTGCCAGAAGCAAGTGGTCGCTGCGGAAGTAATAGTGATTCCTCGCTCCTGCTCCTGCTCCATCCAATCCATCGTGGCGGCGCCGTCGTGAACCTCTCCAATTTTGTGAGACAAACCGGTATAGAAGAGAACGCGCTCCGTTGTGGTGGTCTTGCCCGCATCGACGTGCGCGACAATACCGATGTTGCGATAGCGTCCAATCGGTGTTTTACGAGCCACTTTCCTGTCTCCGTGTAGGTACCGTTAGGTACTGCTAGGTGCTGTTAACCGTTACTGTTACTGCTGTGCTCTTACTGCACTCTTACTGCACTCTCGTTACCACTGCCGTTACCACAGCCATTACCACTGCGTCATTTCGTGAACGATGCGATAGCGGCTACCGCATCACTGCAAGTAACCGCAGGTAACTGCGAATTGAACAAAGTCGAATATGGTTAGAAGCGGAAGTGCGAGAAAGCCTTGTTCGCCTCAGCCATACGATGTACGTCCTCACGCTTCTTAACGGCGTTGCCTTTGCCTTGAGAGGCATCAAGGATTTCACCGGCTAAACGCTGGCGCATAGACTTCTCGCCACGATTACGCGCGTACTCAACGAGCCACCGCATCGAAAGAGCGATCCGCCTCGAAGGTCGCACTTCAACAGGTACCTGATAGGTTGCACCACCGACACGCCGAGACTTTACCTCGACCATTGGAGCAATGTTCTCAAGAGCTTGATCAAATACTTCGATTGGGTCTTTGCCCAGGCGTTCCTGAACAATGTCCAGCGCTCCGTACACGATGCTTTCGGCCACTGACTTCTTGCCGGACACCATTACGTGATTCATGAATTTTGCGAGCGTGGCATTGCCGAATTTAGGATCGGGCAGGACCTCGCGTTTTGCGACGACTCGTCTTCTAGGCATGACTTATTCCTTTATAGCTTCAGGTTGCCCGGATACATATCACGGTACGGCTGAGTTCGCGGTGTGATGATCCGGCCTTACTTGTTGCGGTCTGTCTGGCGATAACTCGCTTGACGCCGCCTGCTTAGTCCTCCAATCCCGCGAGGTGAATGATGACTTTACGCCATCTTGCCGGTCGCGATACCGGAGGATAGAGCAGCTTTGAATCGAGAAACGCCGCGGTTAAGCGCGGCTGGCTTTTCGTAGCTGATATCCAGCTGTCTACCGCTGTCAATCACGCCTGAGCCACGACGACCCCAATTCGAGATTACTTCGGCTTCTTGGCTCCGTACTTAGAGCGCCCGTTCTTCCGGTCAGCAACGCCTGAGGTATCCAGGCTGCCACGAACAGTGTGGTAGCGAACGCCGGGAAGGTCTTTCACACGTCCCCCGCGGATCAGTACTACGCTGTGCTCCTGCAGATTATGGCCTTCACCGCCGATATAAGATGAGACTTCGAAACCGTTGGTCAGTCGAACACGACAGACTTTTCGAAGAGCGGAGTTTGGCTTCTTGGGCGTCGTCGTATAAACGCGAGTGCACACTCCGCGGCGTTGAGGGCAACCCTGGAGCGCCGGAACGTCGCTTTTCTCCGCCTTGCGCTTGCGCGGCTTGCGAACCAGCTGATTAATTGTTGCCACTAATTCAGTTCTCCAATAACACGGGCCAGCTGAGGAGCGATTGCTTAAACAGAAAAAGCTGTCGCTGGCCCAAAAAAAAGTCGGCGAATACTATAGACGCAGAGAGGACTAGTCAACCGCATGCGCAGCGACCCGGCCCATGGCCCTAATTCCTTTCAGATTAACGGAAGAGGACCGACCGCTCGGAAAAGCAGGTCGATCCTCTATCCATCTAGAAACCCATCAAGAAACCGCTATTCAGCGCTTTCCTGTAACGCTTCTGTGAGAGCCGCTTCTATATCGTCAGCCGAAATCGCCAGCTCAGACTCTTCTTCTGACTTGCGCCTGCGTTCCTCGTGATAAGCAAGGCCGGTTCCAGCGGGTATCAGACGTCCGACCACCACGTTCTCCTTCAGACCGCGCAAGTAGTCTCGCTTCCCGGTAACAGCAGCTTCGGTGAGTACTCGCGTGGTCTCCTGGAACGATGCCGCTGAAATAAAGCTTTCGGTCGCGAGAGATGCCTTGGTGATACCAAGCAACTCACGTTCACCGGTCGCAGGAATCAGGTTCTCAGCCGCCAACCTCTCATTCTCTTCAAGGAACGTGGTGTACTCCACCTGCTCGCCCTTGATGAGACTTGAGTCGCCAGAGGACGTGATGACAACCTTGCGCAACATCTGCCGAACAATAACCTCGATGTGCTTGTCGTTGATCTTCACACCTTGCAGTCGGTACACCTCTTGAATCTCGTTCACGATGTACTTTGCAAGCTCAGCGATGCCTTTCAGGCGCAAAATATCGTGTGGGCTGAGAGGCCCTTCTGAGATCATCTCGCCTTTTTCTACCGACTCACCTTCGAAGACGGAGAGGTTTCGCCACTTGGGAATCAGACTCTCATAGTGGTCTGACCCATCAGGCAACGTCTGTCCATCGGTCGGAGTAATCACCAGTCGACGCTTGCCTTTGGTCTCCTTACCGAAACTTACTGTGCCGGAGATCTCGGCGAGAATCGCGGGCTCCTTCGGCTTACGCGCTTCGAATAGATCGGCAACACGTGGCAGACCACCTGTGATGTCGCGCGTCTTCGAACCCTCTTGAGGAATCCGCGCCAGAACGTCACCCGCGTCTACCGTGGCGCCATCTTCCATACCGACCAGCGCAAGTGCTGGCAGGAAATAGTGCGCAGGAACGTTGGTATCGGCCAGGCATAACTCCTCGCCGTTGTCATCAACCAGCGTAATGGCCGGACGCACATCCTTGCCAGCAGCGGGGCGTTCGGCTGGGTCGGTGACCTCGATGCTGGACAAACCGGTAAGTTCATCGGTCTGCCGCTTGATCGTGATCCCCTCTTCCATGCCGCTGAACTTAACCGTACCGGCCACTTCCGTGACGATCGGGTGAGTGTGTGGGTCCCAGGTAGCTACGATATCGCCCGCAGTTACTTCACTCTCATCCGCAGTCTTGATGATCGCTCCATAGGGTAGCTTGTAGCGCTCGCGCTCGCGCCCGACCTTGTCGAGGATAGAGAGCTCACCGGAACGGGAAACCGCGATCAATGTGCCATCGGCGCGATCCACAGTCTTGACGTTGTGCAGACGTACGACACCGTCATTGATTACCTGAATGTTGTCCTGGGCAGTCGCTCGCGAAGCCGCGCCACCGATGTGGAACGTACGCATCGTAAGCTGAGTACCCGGCTCACCGATCGACTGGGCCGCGACCACACCGATCGCCTCACCCATATTGACACGATGACCGCGCGCCAGATCTCGACCGTAACAGGCCGCGCAGATGCCGTGGCGTGTCTCGCAGGTAATGGGTGATCGCACCTCGATCTCATCGATACCCATTTCTTCGAGCCGACGGACCCACAGCTCATCCAGCATGGTGCCAGCGGTGATAGCAATCTCATCTTCTGTGCCGGGCTTGAGTACATCGCGCGCGACTACGCGCCCCAGAACTCGATCACCCAGCGACTCGATGATGTCACCGCCATCAATTACGGGCGTCATGAGCAGACCCTTGTCGGTTCCGCAGTCTTCTTCTGTGACTACCAGATCCTGGGCCACATCTACCAGACGTCGGGTCAGATAACCTGAATTGGCTGTCTTGAGTGCGGTGTCCGCAAGGCCTTTTCGCGCACCATGGGTCGAGATGAAGTACTGCAGTACGTTCAGACCTTCCCGGAAGTTTGCGGTAATGGGGGTCTCGATAATCGAGCCATCGGGCTTGGCCATCAAACCCCGCATACCGGCCAACTGACGGATCTGCGCAGGCGAACCCCGCGCTCCCGAGTCTGCATAGACATACACGGAGTTGAACGAATCCTGCTGCTCCTCGTCTCCGTCACGATTAACGACGGTCTCCTTGGAGATGCCCTGCATCATCGACTTGGATACGAGGTCATTAGCGCGAGACCAGATATCGATAACCTTGTTGTACTTCTCACCTTGAGTCACAAGACCTGCCGCGTACTGCTCCTCGATCTCCTTGACCTCGGCTTCCGCGCTTTCGATCAGTTCCGCTTTTTCGACAGGAATCTCGAAGTCGTTAACACCGATGGATGCACCCGAACGAGTTGAGTACTCGTAGCCGGTGTACATCAGCTTGTCAGCAAAGATAACCGTGGCCTTCAGGCCGACAGCGCGGTAGCACTGATTGATGATCTGCGAGATCGCCCGCTTCGCCATGGGCTTGTTCACCATGTCGTACGCTATGCCCTCGGGCACGATGTCCCACAGAAGCGCGCGCCCAACCGTGGTTTCGACGATATCGGTGCGAGATCTCTGCTCCCCCTCATCGGTGATGACCACTTCGTGGATACGTACCTTAACGCGGGCCTGAAGGTGTGCCTCGCCGGTGATGTAGGCGCGATGCACCTCGTTGTAATCAGCAAACGTTCGCCCCTCACCTCGGGCATTCACTCTTTCACGCGTCATGTAATAGAGGCCTAAAACCACGTCCTGACTTGGAACGATGATTGGCTCACCGTTCGCTGGAGAAAGGATGTTGTTGGTCGACATCATCAACGCACGAGCTTCCAACTGGGCCTCCAGGGTCAGAGGCACGTGGACCGCCATCTGGTCGCCATCGAAGTCGGCGTTATAGGCCGCACACACCAGTGGGTGAAGCTGGATCGCTTTACCCTCGATAAGCACGGGCTCAAAGGCCTGGATGCCCAGGCGATGCAGCGTTGGCGCGCGGTTGAGTAACACAGGATGTTCGCGAATCACCTCGGCGAGGATGTCCCAAACCTCCGGCGGCTCGCGCTCGACCATCTTCTTCGCGGCTTTGATCGTGGTCGCGAGCCCTCGAGCCTCAAGCTTGCCGAAAATAAACGGCTTGAACAGCTCAAGTGCCATCTTCTTAGGCAGGCCGCACTGATGCAGGCGTAACGCGGGGCCAACCACAATGACCGAACGCCCTGAGTAGTCCACTCGCTTGCCGAGAAGGTTTTGTCGGAATCGACCCTGCTTGCCCTTGATCATGTCAGCAAGTGACTTGAGCGGTCTTTTGTTTGACCCGGTAATCGCGCGTCCGCGACGACCGTTGTCCAGCAGCGCATCCACCGATTCCTGAAGCATGCGCTTCTCATTGCGCACGATGATGTCCGGAGCATTAAGGTCCAGCAGTCGCTTCAATCGGTTGTTCCGGTTGATCACGCGGCGATAGAGATCGTTTAGATCAGAAGTCGCAAATCGACCTCCGTCCAGCGGTACGAGCGGACGAAGATCCGGTGGCAGAACGGGAAGCGCATTCAGCACCATCCACTCTGGCTTATTACCGGAGTTGGCAAAAGCTTCCATAAGCTTCAGCCGCTTGCTGAGCTTCTTAATTTTTGTTTCGGAGTTTGTCTGGGGGATTTCCTCGCGAAGTCGCGTGATCTCACTGTCGAGGTCAATCTGCTGCATCAGATCCTGCACAGCCTCGGCACCCATCTTCGCCGTGAACTCATCACCGAACTCTTCCATGGCCTCGTAGTACTGCTCATCGGTGAGCAGTTGGCCATGCTCCAGAGTGGTCATTCCGGGGTCAGTGACTACATAGGATTCGAAGTAGAGAACGCGCTCGATGTCACGCAGAGTCATGTCCAGGAGCAGACCGATACGCGAAGGAAGCGACTTCAGAAACCAGATATGAGCAACCGGGCTCGCCAGTTCGATGTGGCCCATACGCTCACGCCGCACCTTGGCCAGCGCGACCTCAACGCCACACTTCTCGCAGATGACGCCCCGGTGCTTGAGGCGCTTGTACTTCCCGCACAGGCACTCGTAGTCTTTAACCGGTCCAAAAATCTTTGCGCAGAACAAGCCGTCCCGCTCCGGCTTGAAGGTACGGTAGTTGATGGTCTCGGGCTTTTTGACTTCACCGAATGACCAGGAACGAATCATGTCCGGCGACGCGAGGCCGATACGTATCGCGTCGAACTCTTCTGACTGACCCTGTGATTTGAGCAGGTTTAGTAAGTCTTTCAAGACAATTCCTCCAAGAGGTTTTTTTGCCGCGCCGACGACCGAAGTCGTCGACGACGTATTCTTTACAACGTGTCAGAGCGCGTTTTCATCGGCTTGCCGCATAAGCAGGCTGCCGGACGCTGCTACTCGCTTTCGAGCTCAATATCGATACCCAGCGAGCGAATCTCTTTAACGAGCACGTTGAAGGACTCGGGCATTCCCGGCTCCATGCGGTGATCGCCATCCACAATGTTCTTGTACATTTTGGTCCGGCCGGCTACGTCGTCGGACTTGACGGTCAACATTTCCTGGAGCGTGTATGCAGCGCCGTAAGCTTCCAGAGCCCAGACCTCCATCTCGCCGAAACGCTGGCCGCCAAACTGAGCCTTACCGCCCAGCGGCTGCTGCGTGACCAGACTGTATGAACCTGTTGAGCGGGCGTGCATCTTGTCGTCAACAAGGTGGTTGAGTTTAAGCATGTACATGTAGCCCACCGTCACCGGGCGATCAAATGTGTCACCGGTACGTCCATCGAACAGCGTGAGCTGGCCGCTTTCGGGCATGTCCGCCAGTTGCAGGAGATCCTTAATCGCAGACTCTGCGGCACCATCAAACACCGGGGTTGCCATCGGCACGCCAGACGTCAGATTCTTTGCAAGCTCAAAGATCTGGTCATCCGACAATCCTTTGATGTCTTCGATGCGGCCTGCACCATTGTTGTAGATGCTCTCGAGGAACTTTCGAACGTCGGCCACTTTACGCTGCTCATCCAGCATTTCGTCGATCTTGCGACCGAGGCCGTAGGCCGCCAATCCAAGATGCGTTTCCAGAATCTGACCTACGTTCATCCGCGATGGCACACCCAGCGGGTTTAGTACGATATCCACGGGCTCGCCGTGCTCATCGTAGGGCATATCTTCTACCGGCATGATGACCGAGATGACGCCCTTGTTTCCGTGCCGTCCCGCCATCTTGTCGCCAGGCTGAATTCGTCGTTTGACCGCGAGGTAAACCTTGACGATCTTCAGTACACCCGGCGCCAGATCGTCGCCGCTCTGAAGCTTGCCTTTCTTGTCCTCAAAACGCTCCTCAAGCAGCTTGTTTTGGTCCTCAAGCTGCTGCTGGGCCGAGGCCAGCGCCTCGTTGAGTTCGGCATTGTCGAGCTTCAACTTGAACCACAGCTCGCGATCAAGATCGGCGAGGACTGCTTCGGTGAGTTTAGTGCCTTTGCTCAGGCCGCCACCGCTGACGGTCGTCGCACCCTTCAGAAGATTGGTTAAGAACGAATAAGTAGCTTCCTCGTAGATCCGATATTCTTCTTTCAGATCCTTGCGGTACTCATCCAACTGGCTCTTCTCGATCTGCTTGGCTCGCGCATCTTTCTCGAGTCCGTCACGAGTAAAAACCTGCACGTCGATCACGGTACCTTTGGTGCTGGATGGGACACGCAACGACGTATCTTTCACGTCAGATGCCTTCTCACCAAAAATAGCACGCAGCAGTTTTTCTTCCGGTGTCAGTTGAGTCTCGCCTTTAGGAGTCACCTTACCGACCAGGATGTCGCCCGCATTTACTTCCGCGCCGATGTACACGATGCCCGACTCATCCAGGTTCGACAGCGCGCCCTCGCCCACATTCGGGATATCACCGGAGATCTCTTCGGGCCCGAGCTTGGTGTCGCGCGCGATACAAGTCAGCTCCTGGATGTGAATGGTGGTAAACCGGTCTTCCTTAACCACCCGCTCTGAAACCAGAATCGAGTCCTCGAAGTTGTAGCCATTCCAGGGCATAAATGCGATGCGCATGTTCTGACCCAGAGCGAGCTCACCCATATCGATCGAGGGACCATCGGCCAGGATATCGCCGCGAGCCACGCTATCACCGCGCCCCACAATCGGACGCTGATTGATGCAGGTATTCTGGTTTGATCGGACGTACTTCGTCAGATTGTAGATGTCGACCGGGGCCTCTCCTGGAGCGACCTCCGAGTTATCCACTCGCACAACTATGCGACTCGCGTCGACGGAGTCTATGACTCCGGGACGTTTTGCCACCACACAAACTCCAGAATCGGCTGCGACAAAGCGCTCCATTCCGGTACCAACCAGCGGTTTTTCGCTTCGTAAAGTGGGTACAGCCTGACGCTGCATGTTGGATCCCATAAGAGCGCGGTTGGCATCATCGTGCTCAAGGAACGGGATCAGCGCAGCAGCTACTGATACAACCTGCTGTGGCGACACGTCCATGTAGTCGATGCGATCAGGCGGCATCACAGTAAATTCATTGAGGTGACGCACAGCAATCAAATCGTCAACAAAACGGTTTTTGCTATCGAGTTCAGCAGATGCCTGAGCGATCACGTTCTCCGCCTCGTTTATCGCGGAGAGATACTCAATATCGTCGGTGACCACGCCGTCGACTACCTTACGATACGGCGACTCGAGGAAACCATACTCGTTGGTGCGAGCGTAGACCGCGAGAGAGTTGATCAGACCAATGTTTGGTCCTTCTGGCGTCTCAATGGGGCAAACGCGTCCGTAGTGGGTGGGATGGACATCACGCACTTCGAAGCCAGCGCGCTCGCGGGTCAGCCCTCCTGGTCCAAGAGCGGACACACGTCGCTTGTGTGTGACCTCGGACAGCGGATTGTTCTGGTCCATGAATTGAGACAGCTGACTCGAGCCAAAAAACTCTTTTACAGCCGCGGACACGGGCTTGGCGTTTATTAGGTCCTGAGGCATAAGACCTTCGCTCTCGGCCATCGACAGACGCTCTTTGACCGCTCGTTCAACACGCACGAGTCCAACCCGAAACTGGTTCTCGGCCATTTCACCGACGCTACGGATACGGCGATTACCGAGGTGGTCGATGTCGTCGACCATACCCTTGCCGTTACGGATACCCACGAGGGTCTGGAGTACGTCAACGATATCTTCGCGCGATAGGGTACCTTCGCCCACGATCTCTTCACGTCCCAGCCGACGGTTGAACTTCATCCGACCAACAGCCGACAGATCGTAGCGATCCGGTGAAAAGAACAGGTTCTGGAACAGGTTTTCGGCCGACTCCTTAGTAGGAGGCTCGCCCGGACGCATCATGCGATAGATCTCTACGAGAGCTTCGAGGGCGTTTCGGGTCGTATCTTGCCGTAAGGTATCGGACACGAACGGACCGCAATCCAGCTCGTTGGTGTAGAGCGTTTCAACCGTGGTTGCCCCGAGCTCAATGATCTTGGTAACGACTTCTTCGGTGATCTCCGTGTTGCACTCGAACACAACCTCACCGGAGTTTTCATCGACGATGTTCTTTGCAAGAGCGCGTCCGTGGAGATAATCAAGCGGAACCGGCAGTTCAGTCACCCCTGCTTTCTCGAGTTCGCGGATGTGCCGAGCCGTGATACGCCGTCCTTGCTCGACGATAACCTTCTTCCCAACCTTAATGTCGAATACCGCTACATCTCCACGCAGGCGCTCAGGAATAAGCTCCATGTTGAGTTCGCCCTCCTTAGAAACGGAGAACGCATTAAAGGCATAGAACATCGACAGAATTTCTTCGGAATCATAGCCGAGCGCGCGCAGGAGAATGGTCGCAGGAAGCTTTCGACGACGATCAATCCGCGCAAAGACCAGATCCTTAGGATCGAACTCGAAGTCGAGCCAGGAACCGCGGTAGGGAATGATTCGCGCCGAGTAGAGTAATTTGCCGGATGAGTGCGTTTTGCCCTTGTCGTGGTCAAAAAACACACCGGGGGAACGATGCAGCTGCGAGACGATAACCCGCTCGGTGCCGTTGATGACAAACGTTCCGTTATCGGTCATCAGGGGAATTTCACCCATGTAGACCTCTTGCTCTTTAATGTCCTTAATGGACTTATTAGAGCTCTCCTTATCGTAGATGATAAGGCGTACCTTCACGCGCAACGCGCAGGAGTATGTAACACCGCGAAGCTGGCATTCGCTCACATCAAAAACCGGGGTACCGAGACGGTAATCTACGTACTCAAGGGCTGCGTTCCCACTGTAGCTGACAATTGGGAAAACCGATTTGAAGGCCGCGTGCAAACCGTAATCGCCGCGCTCCTCCAGCGAAACACCCTGCTGCGTGAACTTTCGATAGGAATCGAGCTGTGTCGCCAGAAGGTACGGCACATCCATGACCTTCGGCATCGTTCCGAAGTTCTTGCGAATGCGTTTTTTCTCTGTGTATGAGTAAGGCATCAGTGCTCCCCGGTGCTATTGAGCTGCCATCGGTCGCTGCGCTTGCAACGATTCGAGTGACGGCATTGGGATCGCGTGGATCCTGTTCTGATCGACATCCATCGATCTGGTGATGTCGCTAGCGCGACTTCTGTGCTTATGCGGCGGTAGGTTGCTCAGCAACCGCGCGTTTAATGCATCGCGCTTAGACCTTCTCAGCCCGTCGACCTCGGTCAATATTTCCAGTCCGCTAAAGCCGGAAAAGGCCAGTGCGCTTTTGCGCACCGGCCTCCCGGAATCCGACTCAAAGAATCGGATCGACATGCTGCTACTTGAGTTCAGCGCTTCCGCCTGCTTCCTCAAGCTGCTTCTTGATGTCTTCCGCCTCTTCCTTCGTCGCACCTTCCTTAACCGGCGAAGGCGCTCCGTCCACAAGGCCTTTGGCCTCTTTCAGGCCAAGCCCGGTGATCGCGCGAACAACCTTAATGACGTTGACCTTCTTCTCACCTGCTGAAGTCAGAATTACGTCAAACTCTGTCTGTTCTGCTGCGGCACCACCAGCATCACCACCGCCTGCTGCGGCGGGTGCTGCGGCCACTGCTGCGGCTGCGGTAACACCGAACTTTTCTTCCATCGCGTCGATGAGCTCGACCACTTCCATTACGCTCATCTCTGCAATTGCTTCTAAGATGTCATCTTTTGACATGCCCATGAGGTATATCTCCTTTGATTACGCAAACAGCGGAATACCTAGACCTGTGTCTAGAATCAAGCCTGCTGCTCTTTCTGTTCGCGAACTGCTGCCAGCGTTCGAACCAGCTTTCCGGGTACTTCGTTCATCGTCTGTGCAAGCTTCGTTACCGGCGCTTTCATCACACTCATCAACATCGATAGTGCTTGATCGCGTGTCGGTAGCTTTGCGAGCACATCCAACTGCTCTGCACCCAGCATCTGGCCGCTCACCGCCAATGCCTTGACTTCAAATTCCTCGTTTTCCTTCGCGAAGTCTTTGAATAAGCGCGCCGCAGCGCCCGGATCTTCCATCGAAAACCCGAACAGTGAAGGGCCGACCAGTGCATCGTTAATGCACTCATAGTCAGTTCCTTCAAGAGCTCGCCTCGCCAATGTGTTGCGCACGACGCGCAGGGTCACCTGGCTTTCACGAGCATCCTTGCGGAGCGCCGTCATCCCGCCGACCGACACACCACGTGCGTCTGCGATTACGAGAGACAGTGCATTGGTGGCAGTCTCGTTAACTTCAGCTACGATCGCCTTTTTGTCTTCGAGTCCAATTGCCACTGGATTAACTCCTGGTTCTATCTATTAAGCAGACGCCGATGTGCATTTATGCCGCGAACGACAATGCCACTTGCATCGCCCGCAGATGACTCTCAAGTCACCATAGCGGGGTTGCTTACGAGCACATTTCGGTGTCTGCCACCCATTTCCTAATCAAGGTGACGTTCGTCACCTGGTGTCGCAGAATTGAAGACCCGTTGTCGCTGGAATCTCAACGCTGTACACCATCTGCGTAGGCCTGCCTTAAAGGCCAGATTAAGAATCCAGATTCGATCTCTGAATCCACCTACGGTCTTTGACGGCTCTCGGCACCAGATCACCCGTCACCTGCCCACGCTCGTTAGTTTTTGAGCGGCGACACATCCGCAGGATGTGTACGGGCCGAATGGCAGTGACCTCTTCGCAGAGACCTCAAAGTGGTAGCAACTTCGTGTCCGATATAGCGTTGAGCATAGCTCTCGACGTCAGGACGAAATTGCTACAGCCCAAGGTGATCGAGAAACTGGCACCGAAATCGGCTCCACTGCCTCTATCGCCTCCTCAGGGCACATGGCCCGGCGTCTCCGCCAGACTTCATGTTCGTTACCGACCACGCGCAACTGCGTTGGTCGTCAATCAAGCGTGTTTTTGCACTTGGCGTTATCGTTATGTTGGGGATTAGGGATCGGCTCCGGCCCTAAGCCAAAGCAGACCAGCTCTATAATCGGCCACCGGCCTCGCCTTTGACGCAGATCCTTAAATCAACCCAGACCGGGATTACCGCGCGATTCAAACTTCCAGCGCAGCGTGATCGATCGTGACACCCGGCCCCATCGTGGTGGAGAGCGTGACCTTCTTCATGTAGACGCCCTTCGCCGCTGATGGCTTTGCCTTCTTCAAGTCCGCGAGCACCGCCTCGAGGTTGCCCCTGAGAGCATCAGCTTCGAAACTGATCTTCCCGATCCCGCCGTGAATGATCCCGTTCTTGTCGGTGCGAAAGCGCATTTGTCCAGCTTTCGCATTCTTGACCGCAGTCACGACATCGGGCGTTACCGTGCCGGTCTTGGGATTCGGCATCAAGCCGCGGGGACCAAGGATCTGTCCTAGCTGACCCACAACACGCATAGCGTCCGGAGAAGCCACGACCACGTCAAAGTCCATCATCCCGCCCTTGACTTGTTCAGCGAGCTCGTCCATTCCAACGAAGTCTGCGCCCGCCTCTTTCGCTTTGTCCGCCGCATCTCCCTGAGTGAATACAGCAACTCGGACATCGCTTCCGGTTCCATGCGGCAGCGTGGTAGCACCTCGCACCGCCTGGTCGGATTTCTTTGCATCGACGCCCAGTTTGACGGCTACTTCCACTGTTTCATTGAACTTGGATGTGGCAGTCTCCTTGAGAAGACCGACGGCTTCCTCCAGCGAATATACGCGAGCGGAATCGACCTTCTCCTTAAACAGCTTTTTTCGCTTACTCAACTTAGCCATTAGTTGACCCCCTCCACTTCGATGCCTGCCGAGCGCGCACTGCCAGCGATGGTTCGGATTGCAGCATCCATGTCGGCCGCAGTGAGATCGGGCCACTTCTGCTCCGCAACCTGCTGCAGCTGATCGCGATTTACCTTGCCAACCTTGTTCGTGTTTGGCTCACCCGAACCTTTCTGGATTCCGGCTACTTTTCGAAGCAGGACAGAGGCAGGCGGTGTTTTCTTGATGAAGGTAAACGATCGATCACTGTAGACAGTGATCACGACCGGGATGGGAAGGCCGGGCTCGGTTCCCTGCGTCTCGGCATTAAACGCCTTGCAGAACTCCATTATGTTGACGCCGTGCTGCCCCAGCGCCGGTCCCACCGGTGGGCTGGGATTCGCCTGGCCCGCCGGTACCTGAAGCTTTATGTAAGCCTCTACTTTCTTTGCCATGTCTTACTCTCCTGGGTTCGAGCGGCGGCACCCGAAACCACCGCGCCGAGAACCCCCATCAGAGAATGCTCGGCGGCGTGGGCACCGCCTCCCCATCTGGATACGTGACCTCGAAGAGGCTTCGCATCGTTCGTTTTACAACCCTCAGACTTGCGTTGAGACCTGCGTAAAGATCAAGCCTTTTCGACCTGACCGAATTCCAGCTCGACCGGTGTGGACCGGCCGAAGATAAGAACCGCCACGTTGAGCCGGCTCTTTTCATAGTTAACTTCCTCAACGACTCCGTTGAAGTCGTTGAAAGGCCCATCGATCACACGAACCATCTCTCCAGGCTCGAACATGGTCTTGGGCTTGGGTGCCTCCGTGCCTTCCTCAATACGATCTAGAATCGCCGCTGCTTCCGCATCGGTAATCGGCGCCGGAGCGTCGGCCTTGCCACCGATGAATCCAAGCACTCGGGGCGTCTCTTTCACGAGGTGCCAGGTCTCATCGTCGAGATCCATCTGAACCAGAACGTATCCCGGAAAGAACTTGCGCTCGCTACGACGCTTCTGCCCGGCGCGCATCTCGACAACCTCTTCTGTCGGAACAAGCACTTCGCCGAAACGATCACCCATGCCGTGAAGGTCAATACGCTCTTTCAGAGCCACGGCTACTTTTTTTTCGTAACCGGAATAAGCATGCACAACATACCAACGCATCAGATGTTCCTAATGTTCGCCTGGCTGCTGATGATCAACCGATCACCAGCGAGACAAGCCAGCCGAGGAATGAGTCGAGGCCCCATAAAATCAGAGCGCATACGAGAACAAACGCGACAACGATCATTGTCGTCTGTACAGTTTCCTGACGCGTTGGCCACACAACCTTGCGAATTTCAGTCCGCGCCCCTTTCACAAGGGACCAGAAAGACGCACCCCTGGCGGTTTGTAGTGCAACGAATCCTGCAACTGCGGCGACAGCAACGATGGCGATCACCCGGTACAGCAACGACTCGTTCGAGTAGTAGCTGTTGCCGACGACAGCTGCCGCAACCAGTCCGGCGACGACCAGCCATTTCAGCGAGTCAAATCGGCTGATCGGTGCCTCTGCGCTAGCTTGACCCTTACCTGACAACTCTCTTACCTACCTTTATCTCTGTCATTAAGCGCGTTCGACTGCAGGCCCGACCTTGCATGCCCGACCTTCACAACCCCAGACCTTTACAACCTGAGACGAACCGCTTTCCTTTTTTCCTGCCGTATATGGCAGGCCAGGAGGGACTTGAACCCCCAACCTGCGGTTTTGGAGACCGCTGCTCTGCCAATTGAGCTACTGGCCTAATTTCGCTTCGGAGAGGTCCTCCGCCGTATCAATGGGAAACTCTCGTTGCCTCTTACCTAATTACGCGACTGCTAAAAAAAATGACAACTTACATGCGGTCTATCGCGGCGATCACAGTTAGAGCAGTATTTTTCGCAATAGCGGCCCGCTTGGTCACGTCACCTCTCAAAAACCGGCCGGCCCCACAAACAAACTTGACCATCGAAATCCTGCAATGATCAGGCGAAGCGGGAGGTGCTTCCGGAGTGAGCGTCCCCCAATTTAGCGAATGGAGGAAGTAGCTCCCGCTTCGCCGGCTCGAAGGCACAAAGACTCGAATACTAGGGGCCTGTTCACACGAGCATTGCTGGCAACTGACTAGGCCGAAGCCTGTGCCCCGACCCAGTGGGAGGGGTCGTTACTCGATGATCTTCGCAACCACGCCCGCGCCAACCGTCCGGCCACCCTCGCGGATCGCAAATCGTAAGCCCTCTTCCATCGCAATCGGCGCAATCAGCGTCGCCACAAAGTTCAGGTTGTCACCCGGCATCACCATCTCTACACCTTCCGGCAACTCCAC
>JBCCPL010000061.1:0-17314 GCA_039111155.1 Pseudomonadota bacterium
GCGGCTCTCCAGCACCAATTACTTGCCGCAATCGATCAGTTGAACGAGCTTGTGGGCGCTGACCTGGTAGCCCCGTATCGTCTGACCGCGGGCGACGAAGTTCAGGGGCTGGCATTGAGCTCGGGTCCGGTGATCGATGCGATCGTATCTCTGTCCGATGCCGTGGCACCTGCACAGTTCGCCTGGGGTCTGGGGTATGGCGAGCTTTCAACGGACATCGGGACCGAAGTGAGCTATCTCGATGGCCCGTGTTTCCACCGTTCGCGCGATTCTCTCGAACTCGCGAGAAAAAGCGGTGATTGGTTCAATGTTCGAGGCCTGGGCGATGTTGCCGACGAAGTGCTCAGCGCACTGATGAACTTGCTCGGGGACCTGCGGGCCGGCTGGACGACGACGCAGATAGCGTACATTCGTGAAGCTCGCACTTTGCGACAGGTTGAAGTCGCTTTACGATTCGACGTGGATCCATCGACGGTGAGTCGCGCGCTCCGTTCAGCAGCGTTCTCACGTCTATTAACCGGCGAGACAGCCGCCCGCTCATTGCTGGAAGCCTCGCTGTGAACAGCCCAATCGAATTCTGGAGTGCGACGGCATCCATACTCCTGTTTCTAGCGGGTCTGCTGATGTCCACCGTGTTTGCCGGGCAGATTCTCAGTTTATTTTTGCAGCGCTTTATTGATCAGCTCGGGAGCGTGGCGGACGAAGGGCTTCGAGAGGGAGGCTATTGGATAGGGATTCTTGAACGCGCTCTGATCTATCTGTTTGTGATGATCGGCGAACCCGCCACCATCGGTTTCCTGGTTGCCGCCAAGTCCATCTTTCGGATCGGAGAGGTTAAGGAAGCTGCGCAGCGCAAGCTTGCCGAGTACATCTTGATTGGAACTTTGGCGAGTTTTGCCGCCGCTACGGTATTTGGCCTGTTAACCCGATTACTGTTCGATTGTTTTTTCCATTTCTGAGCCTGATGCGCGCGGCGGATCAGGGGTCAGGGCTCGAACAGTCTGTGGAACATTCGTAAAGGTTCATGATGAGTAAACCTGAAGTTACCGGTTTTTTTGATGATGGGACGAACACTGTCAGCTATGTCGTCGTCGACGCAGAGACGAAGAGCTGCGCCATAATCGACTCACTACTCGATTATGACCAGGCGTCGGGGCGTACAGCGACGGACTCCGCCGATGCGCTCATCGATTTCGTCCGACGAAATGAGCTTAAGTGTGAGTGGATTATCGACACCCATGTGCATGCGGACCACCTTACCGCGGCGCCCTACATTCGAGATCAGCTCGGTGGCATTACCGCCATCGGTGACAAGATATCCGAAGTACAGCGAGTCTTTGCAGAGGTGTTTAATGCAGGGGAGCTATTCCACACGGATGGGCGCCAGTTTGACCACCTGTTCACACCTGATGAGACATACCGCATTGGGAGCCTCGAGGCCCGCGCCATCAGCACACCTGGCCACACACCGGCGTGCATGAGTCATCTCATTGGAGACGCGCTGTTTGTGGGCGATACTCTTTTTATGCCGGATTTTGGTACCGCCCGATGCGATTTTCCGGGTGGTGATGCCGGGATGCTTTACGATTCCATTCAGAAGCTATTCCGAACGCCGGACAGTACCAGGATGTTTCTATGCCACGACTACAAGACGGCGGAGCGCGACGACTATCAATGGGAGACCACAGTTCTCGCACAAAAACACGGCAATATTCATGTCAACATAGGCGTATCACGAGATGAGTTCATCGCCCGGCGCACATCGCGTGACGCCCAGCTGGCTATGCCGGACCTGATCCTGCCCTCCGTTCAGGTGAACATGCGCGCGGGAAACATGCCGCCTGCAGAGGACGATGGTAAGCACTACATAAAGATTCCGATTAATGCGCTCTAGCGTACGGCGGGAAACGATAAGACGCGGTTTGTCTGAGTCGCTGACCAAATCGATTGGGAGGTCGTTCGTCAGAGTTCCATTCGAAGACCGAGAGTGAATACATTGGTCGAAAGGTCGTCGAAACCGAGCAGCGTGTCATAGGTTAGGAAACCCTGCAGACCACCCTTAAAGATAGCGGAGAGGCCGACGCTTAGTTCGGCATAGGTTTCGTCCGGGTCGTCAGTAAATGCAATCAGCTCATTTGCCCTCGGGTCATCGATATACACAGCGGTTGTTCCGACCGAGTCGTTTTCAAACTGTCGTACGAAGCCGGCCCGCACGTACGGCACGACTACACCGAAGTCCTGACTGATCGCGTAGTTAAACTGGGCGCCAAGCGTTGCCGTGAGGGACTCCCACTCCTGACCGTCGACGCGAAGATTCAGTCCAACGCTCTCCGCACCCGATTCCTCATAACCGTCGACATCGACGGAGAGGTACGTCAACCGAAGATAGGGGCCCCAATCCAGGGAGCCGTTCTGAAAGTTATAACCCAGGCCGACGCCTGCGGTGACATCGGTAGAGTCAGTGCCAGCTCTGGCCGTTGCGGAAATAGGCGAGATGCTGGTATTGGATGGAATGAGTATCGATCGCTCGATGTCGTAATCTGATTCGGCGATACCGGCGACCAGGTCCAGGTAAAAGTTGCCCGAATAGAACGAGCCGTATACCGCACCGCCAATTCCGTCCGTATCTATGCCGCCGCCGGATACCGTCGGGCCGGTGCCAAAGTCAGCGCTTACATCATAGTAGTTGACGCTAAAGCCTAAAACGAAGCTATCGCTCACGCGATAGTCCAGTCCCGCCACCAGGTTGAAGCTGTCGTAATCGAACTGGTCGGTTCGCGACGTGGAATCGCGGTCCCCGGTACCGTAGTTGATGTTGGCGAAGCCTCCCAGGGGACCACCGGGCTCACTACCCGCGGCTGCGCCTCCGAGTGCCTGCCAGCCCGTCTGAGCGATGGCTTCGTTCTCATTCTCGGGGTACAGCCCCGCAACGCTGAACCCTCGAGCCCCGTTGCGAAGTTCAATAAGCCGGTTAACCACAGGGTCCAAACGAGTGTGCGTCATTTCCGAGGCCATCGAACTCGTAGCTGCAAACTCTTCCGTCGCAATTTGTTGGAGCGAGGCTGCCAGTTCGCCGGAAGTAAGGCCCAGGGAGTCTCTGCTGGGCCCGCCGTTGTCGGCCAGATCGTTGGCCGTGTGGACCATGGCCCTGCAGGTTGCGAACAGAGGTATGCTGGGATCCGCTCCCGAAGCGACGAACCCGCCACAAGTTCGCTGAACCGCGTCTCCCGTGTCCTGTTGCAGCTGCGTCTCTCCAAAGCCGCCAAGCGTAGTATCTTGCGCGCTCGCGATTAGTGGCATTATCGTCGCGACTGTTGTAACTGTCGCAAAAACAGCCGCTAAGGCGGAAGAGGCAGAGGAGGCGGAGGAAGTGAAGGAGGTGGAAGAAGTTGAGATAGTTGCTGTCCCAGTTAAGCTAACGAAAACAGCGGTAGAAGCGTTGCGTGCCATCCCTGACTCCATTTTTCTAATTGGCTTGCCTGTACGCTATTACAGCGCTGAGTCGCGGGCAACCGTTTATCGCAGCTGACAACCGACATTTATGGGGGCTGGGATAAGTCCCAGGCCCGTTGCAGCTCCTTCCGGTAAGCGTGCAGCTTCTTGGACTCGGCCAGAGCAGGGTAGCTGATCAGCGTTTCAATCTGTGACGTCGCTTTTTCAGCCTGCGCTCGGCTATCGGGCTTAGGCTCTGAGAGAATGATATCGACAATATCTTCCAACCCTGCGATCGCGTCCGGGTTGTATGGATGCAAGTCAAATGCCTTGGAAAAGTACACTAGCGCGCCATTGTAATCGCGCATCTCAAACGCTTCGCCGGCGAACTGAAGGGTCGACGCAAGCTCAGCCTGAACGCTCGCGGGCAAGTCTGCGACATCTTGTGCCGGCGTCGGGCCCTTGGGTGTCAGCCAGCTTGTAACGGATACACCCAGCGCCAGACTGACGGCTGCAGCTAGCAGCACAAGCTTCAGATTTTTTTGCTTGAACTGAGAGAGAAAGGCCGCCCCATCTGCTGGCCGCGCCGCACGATCATAGGAAAGACAACGTCTTATGACGCGCCAATCCGCGTTGCTTAAGTGCGCTGGTTTTTTAGGCCGAAACCCTACCGCCAGGGCTGCGACGGAAGGCTCGGGAGAATGGAGAAACCGGCCGAATGGATGTTGCCCGCATGCCATCTCGTAGCAGAGCACGCCAAGAGCAAAGATATCGTCTGAAGGGTCCGGCGATTCGCCCGAAAATACCTGTGGAGAGGCATAGGTCGGTGTCAACGCATCAAAACTCAGGCCATCGAAAGCATCCTGGGTATTGCTCGATGCGAAGCGTGAGATACCAAAGTCCAGCAGCTTCACGCCACTGCTATCAGTGATGAAAACGTTCGACGGTTTCAGATCTGCGTGCACCACGCCCCGTTGATGAGCGTATGCCAGCCCCTCAGCGATGCTGATCGTGATCTCGCGAGCTCTGCCCTGATCGGGGATACCGGTGTCATCGGCCAGCAATAAAGCCGAAAGAGGTCGACCCCGAAGCTCTTCCATCTGAGCGAATGGGACACCCATCACGCGATCAATCTTGAAATCGTGCACGGTGGTTATGCGCGGGTGAGCAAGTGCCTGTGTTTTCTTTATCTCACGCTGAAGAGAAATCCAGGCATCGGGATGTTCAGCGAACTTAGAGGTCAGCACCTTAATGGCGACGTGCGGATCGGGATCGCGAGCGTCCTCTTTGATCAGGTCCCGCGCGCGATATACAACGCCCATTCCTCCACGACCCAGCTCACGCTCGAGGAGAAAGCGCTGATCGAGCAAATCCCCGATCTTGACTTCGACGTGGCTACCCTTCGCCAGCAAACTGGCGGGGGACTCGGTACCTGTCGTGTTCGGGACATCGATTCTGGTTGCGTCGTCTCTCTCCATACGCCTTATGCCTCTGTATCCCTCCTTTTATCTTGTCGCACTGTCTTGCGTTCTCAAGGTCTTCAAGAAAACCTGCGGGGGGTACTGCCAGGGTGGAGTACGCAGGACTGTCGGCCAAACCAAATCCCAGCAGCAGCGATGATCGTACTCGTCGAACACATTATAGGCGTCGGAGCTCAAGGCTTGCAGATAGCGACTTGTCGTTGGGGGTGGAACCTGAGTGTCGCGACCTCCCTGGAGGTGAAATTGGTCAATTGATGCATAGCGTTTTGGGTCGTCGGCGGGGTTCAGTGATCCATGCAAGGGCAAATACTGATGATGGCTGGTCCAGGCGTGTGTGTCTAAGTTGGATGCAATCGTTACCACAGCGACCTGCCCGTTCAAACGCGAGGCGGTGAGCAGGGCCAGCGTGCCGCCGCCACTGTAGCCGATAAGAATCACTTGCCTGGGGGCCAGAGTGGCAATGATCGACTGAAGGCTTGTTGTCATGGCTTCGACCACGACCTCGGAGTAGCGAGAGGTTGTCCAAAGCTCCAGGGAGCATTCAGCTTCGACTGTAGGTGAGTGGAAACAGGGTCGACCAAGAAAAATCACAGCATCACTCGCATCGCTTTGCTCTGAATAAACACTGCTATCTATGTCGAAGAGTCTGATGGCAAGCTCATCCGTTGTGCTCGGATTTCTAGCTGGATAACGTCCCGCTATCCATGGCTCCCCATCTCCGGCGAAATAGACGCGCAGCTCGTCGACGTTGGATGAGGCCTGTTTCTCCATCACCAATTGCCGGAAGCCGGATACATCGAGCCACCGAATCTGTACATCGGGACTGGACATCGGTTGCAGCAACACGTCGCCCGTTGTGCACGAAGCCATAAGCCAACTAGTGACAACAATAAAGGCGAGGGCGCTGCCCGCGTATCTGCCGAAGCTCACACTGATCTCTGGTTCACACATCATCTCAATCCCAGCTAAGATTCATCTGACAAGCGAGCCTTCGATAGATACCTGATAAAGGGATCCGATCTGGTGTGGGCTCGAGCCGTCGCAATCCTTGTCGTCTAGTGAGTGTAGGCCGGTGAGCCATCCCACTGGTCTGAAACAGTTTGACGGTGAGTAGTAGAAGAACAGACGTGCGGTGGTGCCCCATCGACCCGGAGTACAGATAAAGGACGGCCGGTTATGCATCGATTGATTTTCATACGATCTCTAGTGCTACGTATCGGCGTGGCTGCATTATCGCTGGAACTTTTGGCGTGTTCATCTGCGGGGACCTCGCAGGGACAGCCGTCCGGCGAGCAGACAGGCGGTCCACCAGAATCTCCTCCCAGCGAGGGGGCGGCCAGGATTGCGGATTTGCAAATTGTCGATTGCCTACTCCCGGGAATGCTACGGAAGCTCGGCAATACGCAGTATCTGACCCAACGACGACCCACCCGGACCACTGCGAGTGATTGCAGGCTGAGAGGGGGAGAATACACAGCCTACGATCGCGCGACTCTCAAGTCTTCTTTAGCCGTATGGATGCCGGCTGCCGAGGCAGGTGATGTCGAGGCAATGGTCAATGTGGGCGAGATTTTTGAGCGAGGCCTTGGCGATCAGCCCAATTACGAGGTCGCTGCAATCTGGTATCGCAAGGCGGCCGATGCCGGAAACAGCCGCGCCCAGTTTAATTTGGGCACTCTCTACGAGCAGGGTCTTGGAGTTCCCGAAGACCGAATGCTCGCCTTGAACTGGTACCGCAAAGCGTGGGGAATGGAGAACGATGACATAGTGTTTCAGTCTGTTGCAGCGACGGAGCTCGCCGAAGTCCGAAGCGAACTCTCCCGAACGATAACCGCCAGAGAGCGCCGGATTGACCGGCTGGCAGGTGAGGTCAACGAACTACAGCTAAGGTTGACGGAAGTGAATCGCCAGGGCGAGAACGACGCAGCAGCCAAGCAGGCGATGCAGCGTGAACTCGAGGACTTACAGCTTTGGATTGATGCGCTGGAGCAGGAGCGAATGGAAGCCCAGGAGCAGCTCGCAGCGGTATCGGTGACGCGCTCTTACGACGCGCCGAGCTCGAGGACCACCAGCGACGGTGATAGTGTCTCCGTGAAACGTGGCGAGTTTGATTTTGGCAATTACTTCGCTCTGGTGATCGGCAATCAGGACTATGCCAAGCTCAGCTCGCTGCAGACTCCCGTCAATGACGCTACTCGAGTTGCCGAAGTTCTCAATAAAAAGTATGGGTTCTCGGTGCAGTTATTGTTGAACGCGACGAATGTTGAAGCGATGGAAGCGATCAATGATCTCTATGAACGCGTGGGTGCGAACGATAACCTGCTGATTTACTACGCAGGGCACGGTGCGCGCGTGCCATCGGGTGAAATCGAAAACGGCTATTGGCTGCCGGTAAATGCTGACGCACCACCTCGTGATACCTACTGGGTGTCTAACGAGTTTATTACCGGTCATCTGAGTCGAATCCCCGCGAAACGTGTTCTGGTCATTGCAGACTCATGCTACGCCGGCTTGCTCTCGAACTCGCCCGGCTACTTGATCGTGGAGGGTGCCCCGGAGTACACCGATGCGTTTATGCGCTACAAACTGCCGAAAAGAGCACGGCTGCTTCTGTCCTCTGGTGGTGATGCACCAGTGCTTGATACCGGCTCATCGGAGCACTCGGTGTTTGCCTCAGTTTTACTCGAAACGCTGGAAGCAAACGATGCGATCTTGTCGGGCCCCCAGCTCTATGCGGCAATGGAAAGCAAAATCCGTGATAAATCCGCGGCTACCGGTTTCGAGCAGAGAGCTGAGTACAAAGTGATTAAGGGTGCGGGTCACGAAGTCGGCGATTTTTTTCTCGTTCCGGGTGGTTGAGTCCAGGAAGAGCAGAGGGAAGCTACCGGTTGGGATAGATGTAGATAGATGCAGATAGATGCGAGAGTGCAGCGAGTGCCAAGCCCCAGGGGGCAAGGACTTAGCTCACGTCATCGAGCAGCTCAATCAGTTCTCGTACTAGCCCATCGAAGTAGTCACGAAAACCACCGTCGGCAGAGAATCCAAGTCGCACCACAACCAAATCGTGACTGGGAATAACCATAACTACCTGGTCTAGCCAGCCGAGAAAGTAATAGGCGTCGCGAGGAATATTCGGAAAGCCCCCAAGCTCATTGAGCCAGATCTGGCCTCCATAGAACGATGCGCTTGGAGAAGGTTCTCTCAAAGTTCGTGCCCAGCCCTCGGGCCAAAGACGTTGCTCGCCTACAAGTCCGTCGTTCAGAAACAGTTGCCCCATCCGGCCCCAGTCCCTTGCAGTCGCGTACACGAAACCAGTTATGACAAAGTTGCCCGAGTAGTCGGGTTCCAGTACGAAACTTGTTGCCCCCAGGGGTTCGAACAAGGCTTCTCGGGGCCAGGAGAGAGGGCTTTCGCCCCGGCTCTCATTGTTCTGGCGAACAAGTGCCATCAATGAAAGTGTATTTGTGTTGCGATATTCGAACTGTGTACCAGGTGAGTACGCCAGCGGGGCGTTTAGTACAAGTTCGCGCGTATCCTGCGGCTTGAAATAGACGGACTCGTGCTGATGGCTATCGGTGTAGTAGTAAGGGTCTCCAAAACTCGGGTTCGTGAACGCCAGCCCTCCTGCCATGTTGAGGAGGTGACGCGGCGTGATCGCGCGGCGCTTGTCCGAAGAATTGCTCCAGGCGGCGATACCTGTCGGTGCGTCCACATTAAATGAAGGTGTTTCCTTCGCGTACACGCCCAAAAGCGCTGCTGCAACACTCTTGCCCATAGACCAGCCGAGCATCGGCATGTCAGCCGTAAACCCGGGGGCGTAGCGCTCGGCAATAACGTCGCCCTGATAAAGCACAAGCATGGCGCGTGTTTTCTGAGGCTGGGCAGGTCGCGTGTGATCATTAAACGCTCTATCAAGCCAGCGCTCAACGGCTACTTGGTTCGTTAGCTCCCGAACAGTGAGTGGAGGGCTGCGATGGGCCTTACCTCGCCCACTTCGAGAAGAGTCATCTGACTTGGAACCATCCGCAGGTTTCCAATCATCGGTAGTGTCGGTTTGGGGCGGCGTTCCTACGTATTCAAACGACGCTCGATCAAGTCCGTCTGGCAAAAGCGTGCAGCCCAACCCCGGCGTATGCCTGGATGTGGCAGAAAATAGCTCGGACGTTTCCCCCTGACTCAGAGTCACCAGCTGATTCTGAGAATCGACCTGCCAATGTGTGGTGTTCCAGTCGTGGAAGGTGTACTGCGCCCACTGCAAATCCCGCTCAATCACAGACTCCGGTGAGCGGCCACTCACGAATACACCGCTGCACAACAATTGCGCATGAAGCCGCAATGAGTTTCGGAGACGTTGATCACTTAGTTCTGCTGAATCTTTCACCGAAGTACATGAACAGCAGAGCAGGGCTGAAAGACATGCGAAGGGGAGCCATCGGGCTTCGTGTGGGTTCAACACTAGAGACATAGCTGACAGGACTGCCGACAAACCAATAATTACTCCACTCGATCGACACCGGGCACAACCCACCTCGCAGGATCAGCGCCCGAGTATTATTCTCAAGATTGAAATCGCATTTGAGTGAATCTCGGACGAACGCGCGCGTTTTACCGAGAGTATTGTAAGTTTTCTCTCGGATTGACGCTGGATAATGGCAGATCTCATGCAGGGAGTAGGAACAGCAAGGCATTTTCGGGACGCTGATTCCGTGGGTTCGCGGTGTGCCCGTGTCAGGATGTCGGTCGGCTTTAGCGGTGGCCGTTATGTGACTCATACGATAAAGCACCCAAGCTACCGGCTTTGGTCGATGTTACTGCTCTTGCTGCTCTTAAGCGCCGGTGTCGCTCACGGTGATAGTGCGAGTCGCGTTGTTGTCGACCCGCCCGATCTGGACAGCGCACGGGTCGAACGCTTTCTGTCGAAAGTTGCGAGCACGGTCACGGGAGGCAGCCTGGATTTGCACTGGAGCCAATCTGGCGCCGCGTTCTGGATTGATTCACTGGGTGTGATTTGGCGCTGGACCGGACGCTTGAGTGATTCGCCGACCATACTGAATCCAACCACTTCGGAACTCAGAGAAACTTCGTCAAAGCACGGCGATAGCCTATCTGCGCAAGCGGTGGGGATTGCGGAGAACCTTCGCGGCTGGTCGCTCAAAGGAATCGTCGAGGTCAATGGGGGCTGGTCAATCAATAATTATGAACGCCCCTGCGCCACGCTCCCGAACGTGGCGGCGTGGCTGGTGCTCGGGAACGAACGTGAACGCCTGTATCTTAACGCTGGAGACGGAACGGAGGGAGCGCGTTGTGAACTGCCGGAGGACAGCCTTCCTCGAGTGGTGCGAGACAGTTTTCCTATCAGCGGATGGGTCCATAGAGAACGGCCGTCGCCCGACGGCCGGTGGTTCGGTAGTCTCGACGGTGACAACTTCCTGGTACGGTCTCGTGAACACGACGGCCGCGAGCGCTTTCGAGTCGACGGGTCGCCAACAGGCCGCTGGTATTTTGCCTCGGATATCTGGGAGGCGGCTGGTGATAGCTGGTCACCCAATTCCCGCTACCTCGTTGCGCGCCAGCATGACACCGGCGCTCTCGAAGGCATAAAGTACCTCGAGTATCTCGATGAGAGAGAGCATGTAAGGGAATTTCGCTACTGGGCACGCGTGGGAGAACCGCTCCCAATCGATCGATTCACTGTATTCGATGTACAGACTGGAGAGTTGAAGGCCGTAGAGCTCCCACAAGCCAGTACCGAGAGTTTTGTATTTTTTACAGCCTGGTCACCAACCAGCAAGCAGTTTGCGGTCATTCGCTACAGCCGCGACCTAAGGCTCCAACAGCTCATCTTCGTTAATCCCGCCACGGGTCGTGGACGGGTGATACTAGAGGAGCGAAGCAGCAATGGTTGGGTTAAATGGCCTTCCGGGCCAAGAGGCATCGAGTATCTTGAAGACGGAACCGGTTTCCTCTGGCGCTCCAATCGCTCCGGATATTTTCATTGGTATCGTTACGATATCGAGGGTTCCGCGTTTGAGCCAATCACCCGCGGGGAATTCGATAGCGGCGGGGTAATCGGCATTGACTCAGGCTGGGTGTACTTTCACGCGCATAGCGACGACGAACACCCCTACGACATGCATATCAACCGTGTACGACTGAATGGGGAAGAACAGACCCAGCTCACGCAGCTTCGTGGACTGCACACAGGCAGTTTATCTCGGTATTCACAGACACTGATCGATGTGCATCAGCATCTCGATCGTCCTCCCACCACCAGCGCTCTTAGTCCGGATACCGGCCAGGAAGTAACCCTCGCGCAAGCGACCGTTGACGAGGATTTTCGGCAGGGATGGTCGGAGCCGCTGGAGTTTGAGCTGGGATTGGCTGAAGACCGGAAACCCATCCATGGGCTGATCTTTCGCCCGCCAAATTTTGATCCCAACAAGAAGTATCCGGTGATCGAGCGTATCTACGGTGCGATGCAGATTCCGGTTATGCGACGAGGTTACCCTGGGGCGGGCACCGGCTGGGCTGGCGGTGAGTACTACCGCTTGATTCCCTATCTCAATAGCCTCGGGTTTGTCGTCGTGACCGTCGACACAACCGGCACGCCTGGCCGGGGGAGGGAGTTTAATCTAGCGACCCACGGCACCTGGCCCGAGGGAGTCGCAGAAGCACACGCGGAGGTATTGCGCAAGCTGGCTACGCAACATACCTGGATTGACTTGGAGCGCCTCGGAATCGCCGGCAACTCCTGGGGCGGTTACATGGCACTGCACTCGGCGCTCACGAGTCCGGACCTGTTCAAGGCCGTGTCTGCGAGCGTTCCAGAGATCGATCTGATCGATCATGTGCATTGGATCGAGTGGCAGCTGGGGCTTATCGAGCGCAACAGAGATCACTACGAACGCTACAGCATCCTTCCGCGAATCCAGGCGCTGCAATCCCCATTGCTGCTGGTTGCGGGCACTTCGGATGTCAACGTCCCCGTTAGCAACACCATGAAAGTGCTTGATGCTCTGGCCGAGGCCGGTAAGGACTACGAGCTGGTGCTGTTTCCTGGGACCAGTCATGCACACCAGGGGCGAGGTGATAGACGGTATGCCTATGCCGTCAGCCGAATGGCTCGGTTTTTCGCGCGGCACTTGGGTCAGGCGATGCCCTGATCAGTCGTTGCCTGGTGGCCGGTATTCCAGTTGATTTGCATCGCTGGTCAATCGCTTACGATCCAGTTTTTTGACGGCAGTGAGGGGGAGGGCTCCCAGTTCAATCACACGACGGGGGTGTGCCCAGGCGGGGCCATGCTCGATGCAGTATTGGCGTAGCAAGGACTCGTCGAAGGAGGCATCTTCTCGTATCACGACAAATGCGACAGGTACCGCGCCTTTCACCCGATCGGCTTTCGGTACAACTGCTGCTTGTAAAACAGCGGAGTGGCCAAGCAGCCTTTCTTCGACCTCCTGTGGGTACAAATTGTGGCCCCCCACATTGAACATGTCGTCGCTCCGACCAATGACGTGGTAGAAGCCGTTGTTGTCGCAGCGAAAAAGATCACCTGTGCGATACCAACCGTCATAAAAGCGGTCAGCGCTCGCTGCAGCGTTATTGAGATAACCTCGCGCCACCATGGGAGACCGTACGTGGAGTTCACCTCGCAGTGAACCAACCTCAGACTCCGACGTCGAACGTCCCCCTTCTTGATCGGCTTCGGGTGCCAGTCTCACGTCTATCCCGGCCATTGGAAATCCAATCGAGCCAGCCGGGGTTGCTAGTCCATCTGGGTGAGCGCCGAAAATGGCGGGGCCTGTCTCGGTCGTACCGAAGCCATTACTGATTCCGGCGTTGGGGAACAAAGTCGCCAGTCGGGAGAAAAGCTCGGTGCTGGCTGACGACGAGCCCATGGCGACGGATCGCACTTCAGGGTAGATCATGGGCTTCTCTGAGGAGTGATGGTCAACCCCTTTCATGATGGAGGCAGCGACTGGGTACTTATCTACTGCCAGAAGCAGCTGCTCAAACATCGTGGGCACACCCGTTAATCGATCCAGCTTTTCTTCTCGAATCAATGCCAGCGTCTGTATCGGGTCGTAGTGCTCTGCCAACACCAGCGTGCCGCCGTAGGCGAGGGTCATAAAACTGTGAAACTGCGCATTCATATGGAATAGCGGTGCGGCTACGAATACCCGCCGATGAACTAACTCGTCAGCGAGAAATCCGAACTTGTCTAAAGTCCAGGCATAACCCTCGCCACTGATCGGAACCGCCTTCGGTGCTCCGGTAGAGCCCGATGTGAACATGATTAGAGAATCCTGCGCTGGAACAGCTGGTTCTAATCCTGTAACGCCGGGTGCACCTGCGATCGCGCTAACGTTTAACGCGGTGGCCATGTCGCCGACCCGGTCTTGATCGGATTCCCGGCACAGCACCACATCTATACCAAGAGTCTTGAGTGTCTCCCCGAGAACTTCGTCCGACCACTCGGGATTCAACAGCGTGCAGCAATTTCCTGAGACAAGCAGTCCAAGGGTCGCAATGAGGTGCTGGGGCGAGTTCGGGGCGAGCAGCCCTATGCGATGGCCTGACCGATAGCGTTGGGAGATGACATTTCCGCAATGGTCAACCGCTGCCCAGAGCTCGCCATAAGTCAGACTCGTTCGCTGACCCCCGCCGAAGAAAACAAGGGCTTCATCCGTTCCTGAAACGTCATTCCCTCGATGTACACCCTGTCTTAGGTAAGCCAGTAAGGAGCTCAAAACCATTTCCCTACAACAGAATGCGAACTAGCCAATCTGAGTGGAATAGGTGCCACGACCGACTGAACACAGGCGGTCTTGCATATCCAGAACGTCGATATCGACGACAGCTACACTGCGCCCAATGCGTCGTGCTCGTGCGACGGCGATTAGCGCGGGCCCAAAGGCCGGGCGGAGATAGTCAACGCGCAGATTCATCGTTGGTACACCGCCTCCTACGGCCATCGCGACAGCGAAGTCGCCAGCCACATCGACGAACAGGCTGATGCTCCCGCCATGAAACATGGGCGGATCTCCGCCGCGTTCGGCGACGGTCGTCAGGGGCATGCGCAGTGTTAGCTCGCCCCGGGCCTCATCGAAGGACACGACCTCTATCTGGTGGGCGGCGATAGCGGGTGAGCGTGCCAAGTCCGCACGCAACTGCTCAAGTCCGTAGTCGTTCATCAAGCATTCATACCGTCAGTACTGACTTTCCGAAAATCTGTCGCTCCTGAAGTTCTCGCATCGCGGCCGGCATCTCTTCCAGCGGTCGCACTGCGTGGATAACCGGAGCTAGCTCTCCTGAGGAGCACAAAGCCAGTAGCGACGCTTGATCCTGCGGTGTCCAGCCATTCGACCCGATCAGTTCCTGTTCAAAACTCCAAAGGTAGCGAAGATCTATGCTGACGTCGTGTCCCGCTGTTGCACCGCAGATCACCATCCGGCCGTGTCTCTTCAGCAGTCTTAGTGCCGGGATTACAGTGCTTCCACCGATGTAATTGACTACAACATCGACACCATCCGACCGAATGCCGAGGTAGTCCGGTTTTCCAAACCACTCGCGACAGCACCGATAGAAGTCGTTCTTGCTCGTGTCGATGACATGGTGCGCACCCAAATCCTTGAGGCGTCTGGCCTTCCACTCACCGCTGCCGCAGGCGATGACTTCGGCACCGGCATTGAGAGCCAGCTGGATCGCTGCAACGCCTACACCGCCCGTCGCTCCCAGTATCAGTACGCGCTGCCCCCTTTCGAGCCGGCAGCGTTCAACCATCATCCGATAGGCCGTTCCATAGGCAACCGGCAACGCAGCGGCATCTACGGCGGTTACGTTGTCGGGTATCGAGATCAGGCAACTCGCCGGCACGCAGATGAATTCACGCGCTGCCCCAAGGCTTACCTCCCCCATCATTCCGACATCCGGCAGTATCGGGTAGACCGACACAGACTGCCCAGCTATCCACTCGTCACCAACCTCACCACCTATTGAGTCAATGACTCCTGCTACGTCACCGCACGGACTTTGGGGAAAGGGAACACTCAAGCCCGTGCTCCCGGCCAGCATCATCGGATCGAAACCGTTAAGCGCAACCGCTTTTACTCTCAGGCGGACTTCATGGGGTAGGGGCTCGGGAATGTCGCCATCCCGAAGCTTGAGCTCTTCTATGGAACCGTGCCGGTCATACTCGATGACCCTCAAGCTCGACTCACTTGCGGTACCAACAGTTTAGAAAAGTCCTGGGTCATAAAAAGACAGCCATCTCGTGCCGTTGAAGCTTGCAGGTTACGCGCGCCGACGTTAACGCTCAATCGTGAGCTGTCTCGTTATGACTTTTTCTGCGGTCTTAAGACTCTTGAGATTCGCAGCTTTGTCAGATTTATGGCTGTTCTACTGGGGCCAGACCACCGGCCGAGGCGCGCCGAACCTTCAGCTGGACGATTAACTCTTAAATGCGGAGAATCCGCGCAGTTACTAATCCATCTGCACGTGCAGGAACTTGGCTGAGAAGCCATCCCACCAGTCCCGTCCACTGGCACAGGCTGGACGAGGCCCGACGGTCCAGGTGAAGGTGTTCGTCCCCGGTCGCAGCTCGGCAGGATCCAAAGGCAGTCGGAAGCTTCCCCAGTCCCGCCACTGGCCACTGGCGCAGTCGTCCACCGGATAGTCATCCAGTCCTACGGGCCGGCTCGGACCGCCGTTGATACTGAGCAACGGCTGACCCTTGATCGAGGCATTGAGCTGCCCTGCAAGCACTGGGTTACTGCCCATCGAGTTGGGCAAATCAATGCTCACCGTCACCTGATCGCCAATCGGACGGCTGCCGTTGCGCTGCAGATACACCACGTCATCCGCATGGTAGGCCGAGTAGGGCGCAAGCGCCGGACCGCTAAAGCGGATATTGTCCCAGTGGAAGGTATAGAAACTCTGGTTCCCCAGAGATCCAAAAGGCGTGTAGGCGTGCGTTTTGAACTGCACCACACCCCGGGTAAACGGCAGCCCGCCGGGCACTTCGACGACGAACTCGTCAAACTCACCCGCCGGGGTCTCGATGCCCCAGATGATCTGCTCATTCTCGATCCGGATTCGCATCTTGCGCCGGATGCGCCGATCCTCAAGCGCTGGATCTTCGGGATACAGATCGCGCCAATCGAGATAGTCGTAGGGCCCGAAGTGCCGATTTTCGACGGTCCAGCCCTCGGGCGCGATCGCATCGCGTCCTACCCGGACCTGGCGAACATTGCCACGAAAATCCAGCACGATACGGTCTTCGGGGTAGGTCTCATCGACCGCCGATTGCAGTGGTGCTGGCGAGAATCGCATCTGATCCCGAGGCGCGATGAGGATTTCCCACCAGCTGCGGATCGTATGCCCCTCATTGATGTTGACTTCAAACTCCAGGGTGCCGCCATCGCTGAAGTCGAACTCCTGGCGCGGCCAGAACAGCGTATTGGAGTAGGGATCGACTTCTCCGATGGAGGACATCATGTGGTTTTTGCACACGAAGAAGCTGGGATCGGGATTGGTGCTGTTGGAGGACTGGGTGGTGAACACCTCATGCTGGGGCAGGGGAGATACGTCCGGATTGGGTCCGGCACAGTCAATGCCATGATCTGCGGGATAAGCAGCGTAGGGTTTGCTGAACATCTCTTTGGGATGAGAGCGATGTGTGGCGACGTACTCGAAGCTACGCGGCAGCAGGTCCTGAGAAGGAGACGATGGATCGCCATCAAAGGTCTCTTCAAAGGCCCAGATCCCAGTAGGGGGCTCTCCTCCAGGCGGTGGCTCCGGTGTTGGTATCGGAGGTGGTTCTGGCGTTGGAATCGGGTTCGGTCCAGGCACGGGTCGCGGCGGAGGCTCAGGAACTGGCTGTGGCTGCGGTGCGGGAACAGGGTCGGGCTCCGGCTCTGGCATTGGTGACGGCACAGGGGTCGGCGTCGGCGCGGGATCTGGTCGAGGAGTCGGCACTGGAGTTGGCACAGGGTCTGGTACTGGCGGCTCCGGCAATACCGGTGGCATCGGATTGAACGGAGGCGGATTCGGTGCTGGTGTCGGTGATGGGCTAGGCACCGGGTTAGGTTCCGGATCGGGAGTTGGCGTACCGGCGTGCATACCCTCCATCTGCACGTGCAGGAACTTGGCTGAGAACCCATCCCACCAGTCCCGTCCACTAGCACAGGCTGGACGAGGCCCGACGGTCCAGGTGAAGGTGTTCGTCCCCGGTCGCAGCTCGGCAGGATCCAAAGGCAGTCGGAAGCTTCCCCAATCCCGCCACTGGCCACTGGCGCAGTCGTCCACCGGATAGTCATCCAGTCCTACGGGCCGGCTCGGACCGCCGTTGATACTGAGCAACGGCTGACCCTTGATCGAGGCATTGAGCTGCCCTGCAAGCA
>JBCCPL010000062.1:0-16015 GCA_039111155.1 Pseudomonadota bacterium
CTGAGTTTCTTGCGGGCGCGGGCCAGGCGTTGCTCCATGGTGCGGACAGGCACGAGAAAGCCCAGCGCGACGTCGGCCGATGAGAGGCCCGCGATGACTTTGAGAGTGAGCGCTACCTGATGCTCGACGGCCAAGGCCGGATGGCAACAGGTGAAGACGAGGCGCAGCAAATCGTCGTCGAGGGCTGTGGGCTCGAGGTCTTCGTGGCTTTGTTCGGGGGCGTCGCCGGCGACTTCACGGCCCGCTTTGCGGGCGGCGTCGATGAGTCGGTTGCGGCCGGCCGTGATGAGCCAGCCCGTGGGGTTGTCGGGCAGACCCTGTTCGCGCCACGCGGTGATCGCCCGCTCGGCCGCATCCTGAAAGGCGTCCTCAGCGGCATCGAGGTTGCCCGCAAATCGGCGCAGCGCCGCCACAGCCCGGGGACGGGCGGCTTTAAGCGCTGCGCCGAAGTCGCTCATTCCGTTTCCGGGTACAGCGGTCGGATCTCGACGCAGCCAATGTCGTCGTGCGGCAGCAGGCTGGCATAGCCGATGACCGTGTCGAGGTCGTCGGCCTCAAAGATGTAGTAGCCGCCGAGCTGTTCCTTGGTTTCCGCGAACGGGCCGTCGGTGACCGTGATTTTGCCGTCGTGGTTGCGGACGGTTGTGGCGGCTGCCACATCCATAAGCCGATTACCGGAACGGAACGTGCCGTCGGCTTGAGCCTTCTCGTTGATGGCGAAATGTCCCGCCATGATGCGGGCTTCCTCGGCCTCGCTGAGTGCGTTCCAGCGTTCCTCGGCGTTGTAGATCAACATCACGTATTCCATCGGGTTGCTCCTTTTCTAATGGGTTCATGATAGTTGACGGATGGGGGGTGCTGATTACGACACCCTGGGCTAAAAAAAGCGCCTATTGACTCCCTGGGCCCCTGCCGTTGTAATACGCGGCCCGCATCCAGCGGCCCGGCGTCCTGCCGGCGGCCCGCTGACAGGATGGCCAGGTAGCTCAGTTGGTAGAGCAGCGGATTGAAAATCCGCGTGTCGGTGGTTCGATTCCGCCCCTGGCCACCATTTCGGTTAGCCCCTAAGCACTCGACTACTTGATTCTCTTATGGTTTTCGAGGAGTGAAGCATATGGCACACAAAACGGCGGGAGGTCTTTGCCCAAGAATTACCAAAAGCGGCGATATGCAAAGCGAAGTACTTTCGATCACCTGAGATAAGGAAAGTATCTAGTTAACCGATTAAGACTTCCAAGGAATATGGTGACCCAGCGACGCGAGTTTCGCTTCGATCTCCCTGCGCTCCCTATTAGGCCGTAGTACGCCACTTTCATCATATTGGATGATCCCGGCTTCTACCCCGGCCTCAATGCACCCGGTGCTATCGCCCTCGATGATCCGCTTCATAATCGTTATCTCATGGCGTGAAAAAGTCACGGAGTGAAGCACGTAATCTTCAAAAGCCTCCCACGACAGCGGACACCAAGCTTTCACAATGGTAGAGCCAATCAAATCGGCATACTCCCGAATCTCTTGCTGCGCTTTTGGATCTCCACGCAGAGCAAGAAAATGGAACAAGTTGTGCAAATCGATCTTCCAATAGGCTTCCGTATATGTGCTCAAGGGGAGGTCTTTCCGAGCTTGCTCCCTAGCTACACCTGAAGAGATTCTGTCCCGATACACAGACCTTGCTTGTGCTTGAAGTCGGGTCTCTTCATCGGTCAACCTTTCGCCGGTTCCCTCATCGAGTGAGACTCCACTGCCCTGCTTATTGGATGCGTTTTGAGTGCGCCAATCACCAGGCTCGGTGCGCTGTGCAACGTCAATGGCGATCGAGTAACGTGTCGAATACTCATTGACACTCGCCGTCCGATGCCGAATCCACTGCCTCCACGTATCCATCGGTACTCGGACGTGTAATTTGACTTCACACATCTCAAACGGCGACGTGTGGCGATGTCGCATCAGATAGCGGATGAGGCCTCGGTCCTGACTAACCTTCTTTGTTCCGGCGCCATACGAAATCCGCGCCGCTTGGACGATTGCACTGTCATTGCCCATGAAGTCGACCAATCGAACAAAGCCGTCATCAAGCACGGGAAGCTTCTTGCCAACTAGGTCGTCTATGTCACTCACGATACGCACTACCCCTCGCAAGAGCCGATGCTTGTCTGGCAGAACCTTCGCTGAGAGTTAGCGGCACAACGTAGAACCAAGACTCGCAACACTCGTGCGTGAACTCCAAAGCATACTCTTCTGGATGCGGGTAGATGATTCTGACATTGGGGTTATGGAGCGCAACTAGGCATGCCCCTAGTGCCATCGGCTTCGTGCCAAGCGGAGCTATGTTGATAAAGAACTTCTCACCATGCTCCATAAGGATACTGTCTAGGGCGTTATAAGAATCGAACGGGTTGTTAGCTCTGCTACAGATTCTCTTGTTGCTGTCCGCGCCCACCAGTTTTTCATTACTAATGAGGCTAATGTCCTTAAACTTCGGCGCCAAACCGGGAAAACCGTTTACGAGTATTGTCCGAACGGGTGCGACATCCTCTGTTATTTCTCGCGCCAATAGGCCCTCGAAGCCGAGTTGAATAACGAGTACTCGCTCAGTTGCCCGCGCTGGCCGTCCTACAAACGATGGCAGCTCAGTTACAGTGGTTGGCCCAGAGCTGGCATGAAATGAATCGAACAGTCCCTCTCGAAATACATATGATCTCGGTTCGGTATAGATGACATTGCAAACAAGGCGGTTAAGGACCGTCCCAAACAGTTTAAGCAGGCCAAAAAAAAAGGGTTTGGTGAAACAAGATATGTCTATCGAAATCGCGGTCGCCTCATCATCAAGAGGGCTCAGGCTGACGATTTTCTGAAAGAATTCGGCCGGGTCGCTAAACGATGCGGAGACTTCTTGTACTGGGCACGACACCAAATCACGGAATTCGAAATAGTTGTCAGCAAGGCCGGCTTTGCGAACGGCTTCTTCCCGCTCCAGAAAATTTACAACAATTAGTTCGCCAAGATCGACGCCCGCACTTCGAATCTTCCGTAGCGGCTCATAAGCTCGGTAGTCAGTTCCCGCCGCGACAATCAGGCACTGTATGCTGGTCGGAGCATCGTCAAACGAACTCATGTCATACGCAATCCTCTGCATTGTAGGTCCCTACAAACCAAGCTTTCCTTGTTGCTCTCGGGCCTTTGTTTCATCTAGCCGGGCACTCAAATCGCGCTTCGGCTTTACATTCTTGGTGGTCATCAGAGCAAGCATATCCTTCGCGTCAAATTGCTCGTTAATGCCACCACGAGTCCGGTAGGTAAGTTCAAAAACCGGAGAAAACGCACGGCTTAAAGTAAATATCTCAGTTCTTCCGGATCCAGGACTCCCGCTTTGCAGAGCGTTCTTTCGTTGTATAACTGACCACTTAATCGCAGACCGGAATGCAACATCGTACGGTGGTTCCAGCTCGAGCATATCCAGCGAAAACTGGTTCATTTCAGGATATCTAACAAACGGATCGGAGTGATACTCGCGGAAAATATTTCCTAAATTGATCGCCATTTGGTAGAGCTTCGTGCCATGATCCTCGATCCTCTTCACTTGTTGCAGCTCACGCGTCGCAAACTCGCGCGCTGCTTTCGATTGTATTGCGGGGGAGATGCGGCCCTCAAGAAGCCCTTCGCGATCTTCAAACTCGGCGTGACGAAAGCTCAAGCGGCACATTTCTAGGAAATGGCCAACGATTCCTGAGGACAAAAATGCGAATGTATTGAAGCTGTAGTACGACTTTTTCTGTCGATATATTGAGGCGAGAAGAATCACAAGCGAGAGTTTGTATTTGTTTGAAAGGTCGTATCGAATTCTGTTCGCTGCTTTGGTCTTCTCGCCAGCAGAGTATTCTGCGATAGCGCGACGGACGCTAGCGACACTCTCCCCACGTAGAACATAAAGAACGGCCATCATGTCCAAGAGCGGCTTGTTCGTCGTGTGCAGTGATCTATATGCCCCCTTCGGCAGGTGCTTCTCGAATCGACGAAACATCTTCTTGGATCTATCAGAAGCCAACGTGAGGGCCTCTTTTTCCAAAGACTCACGCTTCCCGAGGAATTTCCGAATGTCTGTTAGTCCATTCTTCTCTAGATGCGAGATTGACCTCAATCGCTTTCGAGCGATCTCTAACAAATACTCCGTGAACCCTGTACGTTTCCTATTGAGAAAATCATCGAAGACTGCTTTCTGATAGTCACGCCCTTCCTTTATGAAGTCGTCTTTCGTCACGGTTGCATACGTTCGAAAACCCTCCAGCCTCATTCCCACGCGATAAACGACATGGTCCTTATGGAACTTAAGTAGTGTGTTTACCGTCCGTTGTTGGCGGGCTGAGAAATTCTCGTACTCGTCCAGTAGCACAACGAGGTTGATCTTCGCCCAATTGGCCAATACATGCTTCCGAAGAAGCGCCGGAATGCGAGGGACCATGCTGTTCGTGGCAAGCGGTCTGCTAGGATCGAACCTTCGGAGTTTGAATGGGATCGATTCCCTGAACGTGGTTACTTCCTCAATTAGCGAGTCGAGTCGATCGAGTACGCACGATGAAGTCCCGTCAGGGTCCTTTACACCGAGCAATTTGCTCGTTGCGGTCCAAAATGAATGCAAGCCTTCGGTTGCTTCAAGATCAGCGCTGCGCACAAAGTACGCGAGGGACTGGATGCACTCTCTTGTAACCACGAGCTCAAGATAGTGACCGAAAATCGCTGCCCAATCGTCGTCGCTTACACCGGAATTCTGGAATGAGCGAAGCGTTGGCCCGTCGATGCGTACATATGCGCCAATGCCGCCGGCCTCAATGATGCCATCCTCAATTGACAAACCGTCTTGCTCAAGTTTCTTAATTTGTACATCGCTAGACCAGTATCGAAGGAACATTGTTTTTCCTGACCCGCGGCCGCCGAAAAAAATGATCGGCATTTTTTCCGTGAAGAGATCAGAGGCTGTATACCCTGCAAAGTCGCCAAGTGTCTGAAACGGATCACACCACCAATCAAGAATTTCCGATACGTCCATGACGTTCGCGTTATAGTCGGCGAAAGGGTTTTTATACGAATCGGTTGACATGTGGTAGTTCGGTTATCCTGTAGCTCTTGTGATACCTCTTGACTATAGGTGTCCAGCCGTTTGTATCGGCCCAGAGTATTGGTAGTGAATTGTCGGGCGTGTTGTAGAAGAATCCAAATAAGTACTGACAGTCGTTGTAGCCCAGCGGCATCCCGGGAGCTACTCTGTCGCCGTAGAAGGACGCCATGGCACGACAATCGTCCCGGTGTTCTTTGTGTTGAAAAAAGACATCAGAGTTCTGACCGAAGCAGCGGTGCTGCTCGTCCAGAACAACTCCTGTGATTGCGGTGATTCCGTGATCTGACAAATGTTCCACGGCTTCCGTCGATGCAATCAGAGTGAGTACGTAGATCTTCTTGCCAGAAAAATGTCTCTCGATCTCGCGAAGGTACTTTTTTGCCTGTCCAGCCTTACCAGACAAAGTAACGTCATCGACTAAAACAATATTCTCAACTTCAGGTCCAACTTCGAAACTGCTTCCAACGAAATCCAGAGTAGATAGCGCGTTCTCCTTACGGAAGTAATAGAGTATGAAACCACCACTTTCGCTCGGTCGACCCAGATAGTGGAATCGGGTATCTATCCGGAATTTCCTCAGATTCTCTTCCACGGAAAGCGTTGGGTCGCCGCCGCTAATTAGGCGTTTGTGTAAGAACTCGCGATAAAGTAGGCGACAAAGGTGCTGAACTTCTTGCTGATTGTAGTAGACAAAATTCGCGAGCAGCCATAACGCAAGGTGCTGTTCATAGCTCTTCTTGTGTACTTTTCCTTCAAAATTGTCTAGCCAGGCGCGAAGATCTTCTCGAGTCAGTTTGTCACTCCAAACGAGATTACTTGTGAGAATTACAAGCTTTTCTAGACCGTCTTTCTCCGGTAGCTTCATTCAGATGCCCTTTATCGATCTACGAACTCTCCCAAATCTACCGATGGATCCGGATATGTAATCAAGATTTGGCTCAATCGACATCCATCGGCGTTCTAGAGACTCGGCGGCAGACCCAGTGGTATTGCTACCGGCGAACGGGTCGAGGACCAAGTCACCTCGATCAGTCAGGAATGATATAAAAAACTCCGCCGTGTCTGACGGCATTCTAGCGGGGTGTGGCTGTATCCCGCGTTCCCGACAGAAGTTTTGGTAAGGTGATTTTGATCGAGTATTGGAGGAAATCAGAACATTCGACGGAATTGCGCCGCCGTTGTCCTTTAGGAAAGACTTTTCGCCGATCTTATGCTCTGAAGGTCGATGACCGGAGTTGTACTTTCCTGAATTAAGCAGCTTTGTCATTCGGACACTGTAATCAATCAGCACCCTCTTGTTGTCGGCTTTCGGTCTCTCAGTCTTGGCCATCCACCATATGTTCGTAAACGCGTCCTTAACTCTAATTCGTTCGCGTGTAACCCAGGGGGCTGGTGTTGGTAACTTTGCCTTGTTGTACCAAACAAACTGCTGGCAAAGCTGAAAATCACCCTCCTCTAGCAGGCTCAGTAGAGCTCGAAGAGCGAGCGTGGACATTGTTGGTGATCCCTGTTTCCAGGAGTTCCCTAGTTCGATTACGAGCGAGCCATCGTCAGACAAGTAATCCGAAAAGATGGGTCCAAGAGCAGAGAGCCAACTCAGATACTCTTCTTCGCTATGGTTTCCGTACTTCTTCTTTCGATTGAGTGGGAATGGCGGCGACGTAAGGATCAGATTCACCTCGCCCTTATTCTTCTCGAATCTCCGCGAAGCCAGTAACTCCTCAGCGAGCCCATGGTAGGAAATACCATTGGGAGTTTTGAAAGCAATCCTTGGCAATACCGCATTACTCTCTGTTTTGTATGGGAAAATCTAGATTGTTGATTTTAGAGTATACGTTGTCCCGAATCCCGATGCGGATTTTTCGAAAGCCGAAAAGAGAGTCGGCGCCAGGGCATATGTCGGTATGGCCCAGATGATCCATGAATTTGCTACACCGCAATCCGAAACGGCATATTGACTCCGGCGAGTCAGTAGCTTTTGGTGCATCGGCTAGGGGGTCCCATTCCGTCTATGGTCGTCGATTCAATCATAAACCTGCGGTGCTCCACAGTTTGATTCTCTGCATTCGTGCCCAAATGTTACAGAACGCTGTCTCGATGTTAGTTACCGCACGTCTTCTAGTTGAGCTTACTTGCCGTCTTATTCGCGTACCCTAGTCAGACACTAAGTCGAGCTATCGTACTCGCAGATCTCTTTGAATCGGAGTCTGACGTGCCCCAGCTTCCGCGGTCACCTGCCTAATCTAGTCCAGCTGGCTTTTTGTACTCTATCGGGCTGATCCCACCCAAGCACGAGTGCCGCCGCAGTCGATTTCGTCACAGCTTCCGCACAGTTCTGACCCAATTCGCGAGGTAGAATCGCCCAGTCCCCACAGCGAGGAATGAGGTCGGGATGATGGGCGCACTGGAATCGCTTTTCGGCAAACTGCAATGGACACCACCGAATTGGCTCAAGCGGCTCGGTGCCAAGCGGCTCGGTCTGGGAGTTCTCGCGATTGCGGCTATCGCTGCGCTCACCATTGGTGGTCGCTGGTACTACGCATCCCTCCCGAAACGCGCCCACGTCGTGGCTAGCGTCGTTGCGCCGGGTGAAACGCCGATTGTTGGGGGGCAGCTGCGACCACAGCCGCTTTTACTAAACTTCTCGGTTCAAGGCGATCCGCGCTACCCGACAGACACGGTCGCGTCGATTGCCAGCCTGGCGTTGCTGGACGAGAAGATCATAGAGGGCATCTCGATAGCGCCGGCAATCCCCGGCGAATGGCGATGGGTCAGCGAAACGCAGCTTCAATTCGCGCCGGGCGAAGACTGGCCCGCGGGCCAAGCGTACACGGTCCGCTATGAAGACTGCCTGTTCGCGCCCAACCTGATTCTCGAATCCAACGAAGCGACGTTTGAAACGATCGAGTTCCACGCGCGTATTACGGATCTCGAGTTTTATCAGGATCCGGTGCAGCAGGACTTGCGCAAGGTGGTCGCCACGCTCAGCTTTTCTCATCCTGTGGATAGACAGTCCTTAGAGCGTCACGTCCAGTACATGATGCGCGAGCCCGGCGCGACGATCACATCGCCCGGTCAACGGTTTGATTTTGAAGTTCGCTACGGCCCATTGGCCAGAGAGGCCTACGTTCACTCCACGCCAATCGAGATACCGCCGCAGGAAAACTACATGACGCTGCGGGTCGAAAGCGGCGTTAAGCCCATCGCCGGAACGTCGGAGCTGGAGAAAGACCTGTTCCAGAACGTCCGCATACCCGACGCCACCTCCTACTTTCGCGTTACCGACGTCCGCACCCTAAGCGCCAGAGATGAGAATGACGACCTGGTACAGACCCTTACGGTTCAGTTCACCGACCGCGTCACGCGCGACCGACTGCAAAATCGTATGAGCGCCTACGTGCTGCCTGCGGATACGGTGATCGAGAACGTCACAAGAACCGACTATCGATGGAAATCGCCCCGTGAGGTGACACCCGAAGTCCTGGTGAAAGCAGAACCCATCGACCTGCAACTGTCACCTGTCGAAGGCGACGCAGCAGCGCTGCACAGTGCGCTCCTGGATCTGCCCGAGGGCCGCTACCTCTTTTTGAAGATCGACGAGGGCCTCGAATCCGACGGTGGCTTCGTGCTCGCACAACCCTACGACACGGTGGCGCGCATTCCGAACTACGCGAAGGAAGCTAAAATCGCACAGTCTGGAGCTGTGTTGCCATTGTCCAGTTCGCAACGCCTTACGTTCGTTTCCCGTGGTGTAGAGACGCTGCGCGTCGAGTTAGGTCGGCTCCTCGACGACGACATCAATCATCTCGCGTCCCAGACGGGCGGTGATATCCAAAACCCCTATTTCAGCAACTACCTGTTCAGCGAGGACAACATCACCGCTCGCACGGAGCGATTCATTGATCTGAGTCCGGAGCATCCGGGGAAGGCGACGTACTCAAGCCTGGATCTCAGCGAATACCTGCCAGACGGCGGCTTCTATTTCATTAATGTCCAGGGGTGGGATAGGGAGAATCGACGTCCGATCGGCAGTTCCGACCGTCGGTTCATTCTAATTACCGATATCGGCCTTCTGGTGAAAACAAACGCAGACAGTAGCCACGATGTGTTTGTTCACTCAATCGCAACCGGCCAACCCATAAGCGGTGCCAGGGTCGCGTTGCTTGGAAAGAACGGCGTTCCGATTGTCGTACGTACATCGACCGCCGCCGGGCACGTCGGGATGCCACCGACCAACGAATTCGAGCGCGAGCAGGCACCTACCGCATTTCTCGTCAGGAGCGGCCGGGACGCCATTTTCATGCCGTTTGCCCGGCGTGGACGATTGTTGCAGTACTCACGGTTCGATGTGGGCGGCCAGTACTCGCAGCAGCGCCGCGACGATCAGCGACTCCGGGCACAGCTATTCACAGACCGCGGCATCTACCGGCCCGGCGACTCGGTCAACATCGCATCGATCGTTAAGCGTGAGGACTGGGGAAGTCTGGGCAACATGCCCCTCGCGCTACGAGTCTTTGACCCTCGTGGGCAGGTTGTACTCGACGAACGCCTGAGCCTTCCGGAGTTCGGCTTCTTTGACGAACAGTTCTATACCGATGCAGCGTCCGCCACAGGCGACTACAACGCAACGCTGTACCTCGTGGATGATGATGTCATCCACCGTTCAATTGGAAGCACGTCGTTCAAGGTCGAGGAGTTTCTGCCCGACCGACTGCGAATTCGAAGCAAGATTCGCGGCCAGAAGGCGACGGGTTGGATCACACCTAATGACCTCGTTGCAGAAGTCGACCTGCAAAATCTCTTCGGAACGGCAGCGCAGGCTCGGCGAGTGACCGGGGCGTTTACGCTTCGGCCGTCGAATATCTACTTTCCAGACTATGAAGGATTCATCTTTCGCGACCCGCTCCGTGATCCTAGCGCCTCCCTGCAAACGATTGAGCAGCCCCTGGCTGACACGATCACGGACGGCAACGGGCGCGCTGAGCTTGCCATCGACCTGTCTCGCTACGAGAAAGGCATTTACCAGCTCAGTGTTCTGACCGAAGGATTCGAGGAAGGCGGTGGCCGCAGCGTCAAGTCGCGGGCCGGTGTCATGGTGTCACCGCTCGACTACCTGGTCGGCCACAAAACGGAAGGCAATCTCGGCTTCATCAGCAGGTCTGCGGAGAACCGCGTCAAGTACGTTGCCGTCAATAGTGACGGCGACGCGATTGGTCTCGAAAATCTCACGCTGTCGGTACTCGAATACCGGTACGTCTCCACGCTGGTCCAGCGGCCCAATGGCACCTTTGCCTACCAGTCCGTGCGTAAGGAGTCGGTCGTCTCCGAACAGCCGTATGCCGTGGCCAGCGACGGTGCGGAGTTTGAATTACCGACGGATGAGCCGGGCATGTTTGCCGTGGAGATTGCAGACGACTCGGGCCTCGTATTCAGCAAAGTCGATTTCACGGTTGCGGGTGCTCGTAATCTCGCAGGCAATCTCGAGCGCGACGCCGAGCTTCAGCTGAACATCGATGGCACCAGCTTCTCGGCAGGTGACGAGATCCAGATCGAGGTGACGGCGCCCTACACGGGAACAGGTCTGATCACGATTGAGCGCGACCGCGTCTACGCTCACAAGTGGATCCAGAGCGACTCGAATACCAGCACGCATTCGATTCGCGTACCGGACGATCTCGAAGGCAACGCATACGTCAACGTGGCGTTCGTCCGGGAGCTCGACTCGCCGGAGGTCTATGTCAGTCCGTTGAGTTACGCGGTTGCGCCATTCTCAGTCAATCGTGACGCCCGTACCGTCGACATCGAACTCGAAACGCCACAGCTCGTCCGCCCAGGCGACGAGATGACGATTTCACACCGGTCGTCACAGCCGGCGCGCATCGTCGTCTATGCGGTCGATGAAGGCATACTGCAGGTCGCGAGTTACCAATTGCCCAGTCCATTGGACTATTTCTTGCCAAAAATGGCCTTGCAGGTTCTGACGCACCAGATGGTCGACCTGATCCTGCCGGACTTCGAGCTATACCGGCGCGTAGCGGCGCCCGGCGGCGGCGAAGCCGCAGGCCTTCTCGGAAGCAATCTCAACCCGTTCCGCCGTAAGACCGATGCGCCCGTGGTGTTCTGGTCAGGTGTCATTGACTCCGGTCCGGAGGCGCAGTCCGTCACCTACCGCGTCCCAGATCACTTCAATGGCCAGCTTCGTGTCATGGCGGTTGCCGTTGCCGATGACGCCGTTGGACGGGAGCAAACGACCACAATCGTACGCACACCCTTTATCATCTCGCCGAATGTGCTGACAGGTGCTGCACCTGGTGACGAATTTGATGTCAACGTAGGTGTAGCGAACAGCCTCGAGGGCTCAGGTGAGAATGCCGAGATTACCCTGAGCGCCACGCATTCCGAGCACATTGAGCTCATCGGTCAGGACCAGGTGGTGCTTCGCATAGACGAGGGAAGTGAAGGGCGCGCTAGATTCAGATTTCGAGCAACTGGCACCCTCGGCCCCACAGAAATTGTTTTCAAGGCCGAAAATGGTGAGGAGGCAGCTCGAGTTCGCGCGACGCTGAGCGTACGTCCTCCAGTCGCTTATGTCGCCACGGCTCAGAGTGGCAGTAGTAGGTCCGATCCGGTTGAGCTGAGCTTTGCTCGATCCTTGCATGACGAGTTTGCAAAGCAACGTGTCGCTGCGTCAGCGAGCCCGTTGGTGCTTGCCGACGGCATGCTCGATTACCTGGACGCATTTCCGCATGCCTGTGCGGAACAGATCGTGAGTAAAGTGTTTCCTCAGATCGGCTTCCTGGGTACGCAAGACTACGAGGTCGATGAGGCCGCGGTGCGTGACCTGTTCCAGCGCACGATCAGCAAGCTCCGAAGCCGCCAGGGTCCAGAAGGTGGATTTCGATTCTGGCCAACCTCGTCTCAGCCGGCGAACTTCCCCAGCGTCTATATCGTTCACTTTTTTTCCGACGCGGTCGAGCTCGGGCTTCCCGTACCGCGAAACGTGCTCGACTCGGGCCTTGGCTTCATGCGCCAGATCGCTGCCGAGGAAGTGCAATCGCTCCCCGACGCTCGACTCCGTGCGTACGCCATCTACATCTTGACTCGCAACGGTGTGGTCACCACGAACTATTTGACCAACCTTCACGAATACCTGGACCGCGAGTTCGAGGACGCGTGGCGCAGCGATCTGGCCGCTTCGTACATGGCCGCGAGCTACACGCTGATGCAGCAGCCGCAGGTGGCCGACCGCCTTATTGATGGCTACGAGTTTGGTCGCGGTGACAGCGTGAGCAGTGACTTTGATACCCGCCTGGGGCGTGATGCACAGCACTTGTATCTGCTTGCAAGGCACTTTCCCGACCGATTGGACGATGTCGACTCCGATGAGGCTCAGCGCCTCATCGATCCGGTGATGAAAGGCCAGTTCAATACGCTGTCATCGGCTTACACCATTCTTGCGCTGGGCGCCTACACGCGCGCCGTCTATCAGCAAGCGGATCTGCAAGTCGGTATTTCGCAAGTCGTGCAAAGCGATTCGAGTTTGATCGCCGGGCCTGACTACTTCGCGCGGACAAAAGTCGCGAACAACGTTCGTGACGTACGCATTGATGGCGCGGCGGGCCGGGACATTTACTACGTGCTATCGCAAACAGGTTTCGATGCGGAAGCGCAGCAAAGCGTATTAGCCGAAGGCTTGGAGGTTCAAAGGGCGTACCTGAACGACGACGGCGACGCCGTCACGAGCGCGACGATCGGAGATGAGTTGACGGTGCGACTTCGGATACGGTCGACAGGGCGGCCTCGTAGCAATGTGGCTGTCGTAGATCTCTTGCCCGGCGGATTCGAGGTATCGGCGGACAGCGAACAACGAGGATACGGTCGCTGGACGTCCGATTACACGGATGTTCGTGAAGATCGCGTGGTCGTTTACGGAACCTTCGATGGCCGCGTTACCGAAATTCGATATCGCGTCAAACTGACGAGTGCGGGCAGTTTCGCAGTGCCGTCGGCGTTTGCGAGTTCGATGTACGACCGAAGCGTACAGGCGCGCTCAGCACCTGGCCGATTCGAGGTTCGATCCGTTCAATGAGCAAGCGGCGAGTCCTCCTGCTCGGTGTCTCGGGGATCCTGTTTGCAGGATTACTTGTGCTCGCTTTTTGTCCCAAGCCTACGCTGTACGGCGATACGACGTTCTCCGCCGTGGTGTTGGATCGCGATGGTCAATTGCTTCGGCTCGCGCTTGCGGATGACGAACGCTATCGGCTGCGCAATGCACTCTCCGAGATCAGCCCGGCGGCAATCCAGGCGACGCTGTTGTACGAAGATCGGCATTTCTACGGGCACCCGGGTTTTAACCCGGGTTCACTAATCCGAGCGTTCTGGTCGACCTACGTCAGACGAGACCGGCCAATCGGCGCGTCAACCATCACCATGCAGCTCGCGAGGATCCGGTTCGATCTCGATACGCGCAGCGTTGCCGGCAAGATTGCACAGATCGCTCGCGCCGTTCAGCTCGAAAGGCACTACGAAAAAGAAGAGATTCTCAGCGCCTACCTGAACCTCGCACCCTATGGCGGGAACGTTGAGGGTATCGGCACGGCGTCGCTGGTCTATTTCGACAAACCGGCGGCAAATCTGTCGATGCCCGAGGCGCTGGCGCTTGCGGTCATTCCTCAGAACCCCGTGCGCCGTGACCTGTCCACTAAGGCGGGATACGAGCAGATGGCGGGCGCACGCCAACGTTTACTTGAGATGTGGTTGGAAGCGAAGTCACTCGATCCTGAATCACTCGCGCAATTCGACCTTCCACTGGCAGTTCGCCCAACCTCACAACTGCCATTTCGTGCGCCGCACTTTGCACAATCGGTCCTCGCGTCAAGGGCCCAACAGCAAGGTCCAGTCACGACGACGCTCGATCTCGGTCACCAGACACTATTGGAAAGGCACATTGACAGATACGTCGATCGTGAGCGTTCCAAAGGGCTTCAGAACGCCAGCGCGTTGCTGCTCGACTACCGCTCGATGGAAGTCGTTGCATCAGTCGGCTCGGCGGATTTCTTTGACAGCGCGATTGCGGGTCAGGTTGATGGTACGCGCGCTAAGCGCTCGCCAGGTTCGACCCTCAAGCCGTTTGTCTACGGCCTTGCCATCGACCAAGGCATCATCCATCCCAGCAGCTTACTGAAGGACGCACCCACGCAGTTCGCGGCGTACACGCCCGAGAACTTTGACCGCGGTTTCATGGGGCCGATCAAGGCAAAAGATGCGCTCATCTACAGCCGAAACGTGCCGGCGATTGAGCTGCTTTCTCGTGTGGGTCACAAGACGTTTCACCGTTACCTTCTCGATGCGGGAGTTGTTGGACTGTCACCCCCGGACCACTACGGCCTGGCCATGATACTTGGCGGCAACGAGCTCACGATGCATGAGCTCGTTTCGCAGTATGCGATGCTCGCAAACGGCGGCCTACTGAAACCGTTGCGCTCTCGCGCTGACGATCCCACAGCGCAAAGCGGACTCCGGCTCCTGTCTCCGGAAGCAAGCTTTCTGGTACTGGACATGCTGCGCGACAATCCTCGTCCCGGCGCTCTGGGTATCCATCGCCAGAATGCGCGTGTTCAGATCGCCTGGAAGACAGGCACGTCGTATGCGTTCCGCGACGCTTGGACCGTGGGTACATTCGGTCCCTATGTGCTTGCGGCTTGGGTCGGTAATTTCGACGGCTCACCGAACCCCGCCTTCGTTGGCAGGAGCGCGGCCGCGCCGCTGTTCTTTGAAATTGCCGACTCATTAATGGCCAACTCGAGAGATGTCGACCATGCGCAACCTTCATACGCTGGCCTGAATATTGAGAGAATCGACGTCTGCGCGGACACAGGCGATTTGCCGGGCCGCTACTGTCCGCGTACCGAAAAGGCTTGGTTCATACCCGGTGTCTCGCCTATCAAAGTGTCAGACGTCCATCGCGCAATTCGAGTCGACAGCGAGACTGGTCTGCGGGTCTGCCACTTTGACACCGAGAATTCGCGTGAAGAGGTCTTTGAGTTTTGGCCGTCCGACATTCTGAGCCTGTATCAACGTGCTGGCGTCGCAGTCCGTCAGCCCCCTGCCTGGGCCGCAGAGTGCGAGATTGCGCACACGGGGGCTACCGGTTCACCGCCACGTATCAGCTCGCCAGCGCCGGGCGTGTCCTATCATGTACGCATAGACCGGCTCGCGGAGGAGCGAATCCCGCTTCAGGCAACGACGGACAGCGATGCGAATACGGTGTATTGGTTCGTCGATGACCAATTCATTGCATCTGGTGATCGGGACGAAACGATCTTTTGGAAACCCGTCGCGGGAGAGCACAGAATTCTTGCAGTGGACGACCTTGGAAGAAGCCACTCGCGTGAGCTGTCAGTCGTACTGGCCCTTTAGCTAGCGTCTACAGACGTTAGCAGGAAACGCCGGAGGACGGTCCGGCTGCCGAACACGACCACAACGCTTGTTGCGGCTGCGAGGCCGACGCTTGAACATCGGCAACGCCATTGCCACTACCCGTCAGTCTCTTTCTGGGCTTCCAAAAAACTTCCGTGGCCGCGTATGCCCCAACAAGGGCCACGCCGCATATCGGTCCCCGATCCGAACACAAACAGGCGTTAGATAAGCAAACACAAACATCAGCAACCCGGAGTGCAACGCTGACCGCCCAGGATCGTCGATCAGCGACCAAAACCGGTCAGCAATCGATATCCCAACCGGCAACACGCCGAGCACGACCAAAACCACCTCGGTGAAGATCAACTCGCGCCGGCTCGAAGACACCCAGCCGCGCCCAAGCACAAGCCGAACCCAGAGCGGCAGCTCTTTATAATCCTCGATCGTCTTATCCATCGCATAGAGCTCCCGTTCCAGTTTGTC
>JBCCPL010000063.1:0-15916 GCA_039111155.1 Pseudomonadota bacterium
GCCGCTTATAACGGCATAGGTATAGATCAGGGAATGAAGGTGGCGCTGCGGTTTAAAGCTCCCTGGTGGGAGACTCAGGGCGAACCCCTGGCCACGCTGGTAACCGAAGGCAAAGCCGCATTCTGCTGGGTTCCTTCAGATTACAAGCCCGGGAGCCCGGATTACATTCTGATGTGCTACCCCATGGGCGACAACGCGCGTGAGCTTAATGCTCTTGCCGCGCAGGCTGGGGGCGGAGCTGCGGGTGAGGGAGCGATCATAGAGGCGTTGCTGGCCGACTTGGACGCCGCTTTTCCTCGGGCCCGCGGAGCCGCGACAAAAAACTATGTGGAGGCAGTCGTTCAGAACTGGGGTGCCGACCCGTTTACGCTCGGCGTGTATTCGTTCCCAACGCTCGGTACTTATGAATCCGATGAACAGAACATGCGCTTGCAGTTGCGTGAGCCGGTTGCATCAAGCCGCATATTTATTGCCGGTGAAGCAACGCACAATACACACCCGTCTACCGTAATCGGTGCGCTACATGAGGGAGAGCGAGCAGCGCGAGCCGTTGCGCGGGTGAACGGCCGACCGGGAAAACCACCGCAAATACCGGGATTGGTGGCTAGCAAACAACCTCGATAGACAAAGCCAAAACCCGGCTGGTGGTTCATTGAGCCGTCCAGAAAATCGCGAAATAACTGCGCTGGCCGCTCAGGCCTTTACTGCGGAAGTGCTTTTTGAGTCGACGCACGGCCTGCTGCTCCGCGGCGACCCAGACAAAACTCGATGCATCATCCTTGGGTAGCTGAAAAGCTTCGAGCTCATCCACCAGGGAAGGGCCTGTTCCCCGCTTAAGCCATCGAACACTGACGCCATCGGGTGCCCGCACTGCGAGGCGATTGGCGTCGCAGTCGGTCTCCAGATACACGACACCCAATTGCTCTGGTGGTGCCCGTTCCAATATCCTGCGTATCGCCGGAAGGGCGGTTTCATCGCCGCCGGCCAGCAGAAACGACGCTTTGGGAAAGTCGCCGCCCCCCGGGCCCATAACGCCAACTGTTTCTCCGGGAGACACTGTGGCTGCCCATTCGGGGACTCGGCCACCGGCGTGAAGGAATACGTCGAAGTCAAAAGTCCCAGACGATTCCTCAAACGCGACAAAGGTGTAAGCCGCCCGATGCAAGGCATCATCTTCTGTTGGCCACTGTGTTCGGCCGTACTCGTTCAGCCTAGGCCACTTAGGGGTTTTGCCAGGTGGAGGAAGGATCAGAGTAAAGTGCATACCCCCCAACTGGAGAACGGCCAGGTCGCTGCAGTTAAGCGTAACCCGGTAGAAGTGTTCACTTAGGCGTCGGCTTGAACTGACTGTGGCGAGCTGGAAATTTGGCGGAGTGCGGTCTGGATTTGCATGGGCGTTCCACTTCATCTCACTCAGGCTCTGTGGCCAGAGATACTCGAGCATGTAACTGGCGCTTTCCCGAGCCTGATGCAGCATGGCAGGGTTGATCGCTGAAATACTTACCCGCAGGGACTCAGGTTCAAACAAAAACTCTGTCTCGGCGGTCGGTGTATCGATATATAAGCTCGTTGCGGTGCCGCGCAGATTCATATCGAACTCGCGCACTTGCTGAACGATACGTTCTCGAAGTTCAGCTGGAACTGGGCCCCTGAGGTGCGCAGTCGCTTTTGATCTCACGTTAGGTTCGCCGTTGTTTATCAGTTGTGTGTCGCTGCCTACGCGCTACGTGCATGTTTGGTCTTGTTGAAATTTGGACGGCAGAAACAGCAGGGACTGTAGAAGAAATTGGTGATGCGCACGGCGAATACGCGCAGGGGTGTCGATCCTGCCGTTAGCCCGACACCTGTCGAGTACGCTTAGGTGCTAGGAGAGCTCGGGAAAGCCCAACTGTCGAAGCGCTTCATACACTACAACAGAGGCCGCGTTGCTTAGATTCATGCTACGGCTGTCGGCTCGCATGGGAATACGTAGACAGCTGTCCCCCAACTCACTCAGAAGCGGCTTCGGGAGTCCCCGGGTTTCGGGCCCGAACAGCAGAAGATCGCCCGAGCGATACTCGACTTCCGTATAGGGTTTGCTGCCATGCGTTGTGAGTCCCCACATGCGGTTCGGCGCGAGCTCGCCTCGAAGATCATCTAATGAGTCGTACACCGCCACCTCTGCAAACTCGCGATAGTCGAGGCCGGCACGACGCAGCTGTTTATCCTCCAGATGAAAGCCAAACGGCTTGATGAGATGAAGCTGGCACCCGGTATTGGCACACAGCCGCATGATGTTACCAGTGTTTGGCGGAATCTCCGGTTCGTATAGCGCTACATGAATCACCCGTAAACCACGGCCAAAAGAGCTAGTCGTTCATCTCCAGCTCTTTCATCTTACGCGTCAGCGTATTACGCCCCCAGCCGAGAAGCTCGGCGGCATCGCGCTTACGGCCACGTGTATGGGCCAGGGCGACGTCGATCATGGCGCGCTCAAAGGTAGGCACAGCCTCCCGCAGAATATGCTGTTTACCATTAACGAGTTCATTTCGTGCCCAGCGGCAGAGCAACTCCCGCCAATGGGCCGTCGGGCCACCTGGCGCTTCGTCGGTTTTGCGGCCAAGTTCCGGTGGAAGATCTGAGAGGTGTATTTCACGTCCAGACGCCATCACGGTTAGCCAGCGGCACGTGTTCTCCAATTGGCGAACGTTTCCAGGCCATTCCAGCGAGACAAGAAATTGCTCAGTTTCGCTCAGCAGAATTTTTGGTTCACCGCCAAGCTCCATTGCCGCCTTCTCAAAAAAGAAACGCATGAGCTTAGGGATATCTTCGCGCCGTTCCGCCAGCTTGGGGATATGAATGCGAATGACATTGAGCCGGTGGAACAGGTCTTCGCGAAAGTCTCCAGATTTTACTAGCCCCTCGAGATCCTGGTGCGTCGCTGCAATGATGCGAACATCAGTGCGCAACGAAGTGTGCCCACCCACACGATAAAACTCGCCGTCCGCCAGCACGCGCAGAAGCCGTGTTTGGGTTTCAGCCGGCATGTCGCCTATCTCATCAAGAAACAGAGTACCGCCGTTGGCTTGCTCAAAGCGGCCTTCGCGACGCGTGTTTGCGCCGGTGAATGCGCCCTTCTCGTGCCCGAACAGCTCCGATTCCATAAGGTCATGCGGTATGGCCGCCATATTAAGGGCTATGAACGGCCCTCCAGCTCGGGGGCTATGGCGGTGCAAAGCTCTTGCGACGAGTTCTTTACCGGTGCCCGACTCCCCGTTGATAAGTACGGTTATGTTGCTTTGCGCCAGGCGGCCAATGGCTCGAAAGACCTCCTGCATTGCCGGCGCTTCACCGATAATTTCCGGTGTTGGCTCGTCTGTGGAGAGTAGCCGTACATTGCCATTGTTCTTTTCCCGAGCCTGAGCGAGAGCCCGTTCGGCTACGGCGACCACCTCGTCGATGTCGAAAGGTTTGGGCAAGTATTCGAACGCACCCTGCTGATAAGATGCGACTGCGCTGTCCAGATCAGAGTGCGCAGTTGTGACGATTACCGGCAGGGATGGGTGCTCCTCCCGCAGGCGAGCCAGAAGCTCCAGACCGTCCATCCCGGGCATGCGGATGTCACTGATGACGACGTCCGGCTTCTGATGCTCAAGTTGTTTTAGCATCGACTCTGCGTCACTGAAGCACTGCTGGCTCAGACCGGCCTGATTAAGTGCGCGTTCCAATACCCAGCGGATCGATTGGTCGTCGTCGACTATCCAAACTGAACCCGAGTCTGTCACGTTAGGTTTCCATGGGTAGGAAGATCGAGAAACAGGTATTGCCTGGTTTACTATCACAGCTAAGTAGACCTCCGTGACGATGCACAATGGCTTGTGAAATGGAAAGCCCCAGGCCAGTGCCCTCGGCGCGGCCGCTGACCATTGGGACGAACAGGGTTTCACGTATCTCGTTCGGAATACCCGGGCCGTTGTCCTTAACGTCTATACGGCATACCAACCGATGCCGTTTATTGCCGATCGTGAACTGTCTCTGGGCACGACTGCACAGCGTAATTGCGCAATGTCCCTGGGCTTGCGTTGCCTGCAACGCATTTCGCAGGATGTTCAGGAACGCCTGAATGAGCTGGGATCGGTCTCCGCGGACGCTTGGAAGACTGGGGTCGTAGTCGCGGATAAGACGCAGACGATCACCTGCTTCAACCCGAGCCAACTGCGCGACATGCTCCACTACTTCATGGATGTTGAGTTCCATAAGGGTAGGTTTGTGACTTGGGCCGAGCAGTTGATCAACCAGACTGCGCAGCCGATCGGCTTCCTGGATGATGATGCCCGTGTATTCCTGCAGTGAATTATTGGGCAGCTCTCGCTCAAGCAATTGGGCCGCACCACGAATCCCACCCAGCGGGTTTTTGATCTCGTGTGCCAGTCCTCGCACAACAGTGCGCGTGGTTTGCTGAGCGTTCATCAAATTTTCTTCTCTACTGATCCGAAGCAGCCTGTCTACCGGCTGCAACTCAATCAAAAACGCAAGGCCTTCTACCTCAAGTAGCGGAGTGACGATCATGTCCGCAATTGCAGGCGGACCGTCCCGAGTCTCAAGTGTCAAACCTCGGCGGACGATAGAGCGCCGCTCTGCTTCAGCCTGCTTGACCGTCTCAAGCCACTTAACACCCGATTCCTCAAGTACCTCCAGGGGGTGATCGAGGATGCGACCTTCAGACAGTTGAAAGAGCGTCTCCACCGACGGATTGATCAGCCGGATGCGGTACTCGCGGTCAACGCCGATTATCCCGCTGCTCAGGTTGTCAATGATGTCTTTGTGCAGCACGGTTTATGACGTCAGGGGGCTGAAAAGCCACCGGTTTGGTTCACTGTCAGCCTACTCACTGCAAAATCGACGCCAGTTGGAACAAATTCTTGCATTCGGAGAGTTTCAACTGTGAAAGATATGCACAAAACGATAGTAAGTACTTACTCTTGCTCCAAAATCTTGCATTCAGCCGTCAGATACTCAGCGCCTTCGAACGGAATTGGATTTTGCGGTAGGGGAGCGCACCAGAATAGTGCATTACCGCCAGGTCGTAAATGAACGCAGGTTAGAACTGCCGACCCGCTTAATTGGTTGTACCTGTATGAATGTATTAAGAGAGCATCGGAATCAAACTATCGGTGACGGTGGGTACACTTGAGTCGGTACCGCTTGCATCAAAAGACACACAGGACACTAGTTCATCGGCGATTGAGTACCGATGGTCGCAGTACATAGACACGCACCGGTGCGGAGCTGGAAATCACCAAACCGCTGCGAGACTGACGTTGGACGATCAGATCGTGGGGGCCGCGTAGCGCGCCCTGAATGAACCAGCTAGTGGTCGCCTGCGGCTCTCCCATGGGTTGCCCATCATAAAGCAGCTGCAGGCGTTCGCTGCGGTCAAGCGCGGGATCAGGACTCGCAGTGACAGAGAAGTTTCCCGGCCCCATGGCGATTGTGGTTTCGTTCGCTGGCGCGGAAATCGAGACGCTCTTCGAGACTTCGGCCCCATTGTCCGCCTGTGACTCTACCGGTCTTGGGGCGATTTCCACCGCCTCAGCACGATTCGTCTCCTGAAGTTCTATCGCCTCGACGTCCCCCGCGCTTGAGTCCGTCACGGTCGCTGGTCTGTCGGTGAAAACCACACCTTTTTCTTTGTCGACAACTTTATAGATCTGGTCTTGCGCGATTACGCCCGGCGAGGTGGCGGACATGGTCATTGCCGCAATGACGAATCCGCGGATCATGCTCACCCTCCGCCATGCCTGATTGCGCCTGTGAGGACTAGATTTCATAAATGTACCGCTCTACCCCAAAGCCCCAAGGTAGCAAAAGCTGAACAAAAAAAAACCCGACCACTTAGCAGTGATCGGGTTCTGTGGTTAGGTTGGTTAGTACCCTCGCGAGCAGTTCTCGCGCATTGCTACCAACCAACGGCCAGACCGGTGGCCTTGCCAACCCGGTGCTAGCCCCGGCGTACGCCAGGTACTCCAGGGCTTGGGCCAGACTATGCTGGTTGACTAGACCGAGTAGTACATATCGAATTCAACCGGATGGGTGGTCATACGGAATGTTTCGACCTCTTCCGCCTTCAGCTCCAGGTATCCATCGATCATGCTGCTCGTGAATACATCACCAGCAGTCAGAAAATCCCGATCTGCGTCCAGCGCATCCAGCGCCATCTCGAGGCTCGATGCCACTGTGGGAATGAGCTTGCCTTCTTCCGGCGGCAGGTCGTAAAGATCCTTGTCTGACGCATCTCCGGGGTGAATCTTGTTCTGGATGCCGTCCAATCCGGCCATCAGCATCGCTGAGAACGCCAGATAAGGGTTAGCAGTCGGGTCGGGGAAGCGCACTTCTATCCGCTTCGCCTTGGGACTGGGTTCGTACGGAATGCGAATCGAAGCCGAGCGATTGCGAGCGGAATAGGCAAGCATCACGGGGGCTTCGAAGCCAGGGACCAGACGCTTATAGCTATTCGTCGACGCATTAGTGAATGCGTTTAGAGCGCGAGCGTGCTTGATTATCCCGCCGATGTAGTAGAGGGCAGTCTCGGACAGACCCGCGTAGCCGTCGCCGGAGAACACATTGTCACCATCCTTGCTGATGGACTGGTGCACATGCATGCCTGATCCGTTGTCACCGACCAATGGTTTTGGCATGAACGTCGCTGTTTTGCCGTAGGCATGAGCTACGTTGTGTACGCAGTACTTGAGGATTTGCACCTCGTCGGCCTTTTTTACCAGCGTATTGAATTTCACGCCGATCTCACACTGCCCCGCAGTGCCCACTTCGTGATGATGAACTTCCACCGGCAGTCCCATTTGTTCCATCGCGGCACACATCGCCGCGCGGATGTCGTGCAGTGAATCTACCGGCGGCACAGGGAAGTAGCCGCCTTTCACTCCCGGACGGTGGCCAATATTGCCATCTTCAAAGCTCGCACTACTTGCCCAGGCAGCTTCATTAGATGCAATCGAGTATCCCGCGCCGGACATCTCTGCATGCCACTTAACATCGTCAAATACGAAGAACTCGGGCTCTGGGCCGAAATACGCGGTATCTCCAATACCCGTGGATTGAAGAAAGGCCATCGCTCGATCCGCTACCGAACGTGGGTCGCGCTCGTAACCCTGCATCGTTGATGGTTCAACAATATTGCAGCGTAGGATCACGGTTGTGTCGTCGGTGAAAGGATCGAGCACCGATGTCTCATCATCAGGCATCAGGATCATGTCCGACTCGTTAATACCTTTCCAGCCAGCGATCGAGGAACCGTCAAACATTTTGCCGCCGTCAAAGAAATCCTCATCGACTTCGCCCGACGGTATCGAAACGTGCTGTTCCTTTCCCTTGCTGTCGGTGAAGCGCAGGTCTACCCAGCTTGCTTCGCTTTCTTTAATCAGGCTCAGAGTTTTCTCTGACATTATTGGTCCTCCAATAGACTCAAAAACACAACACAGACAAACGCAACTAAGGGCAATACCCTGCGGTTCTTACCCCGTTATTTCACCGTTCTTACGCCGATTTATCCCGGCCTTACAACTCTCTAGCAGCTCTACTCCAAACTAACCCGCCGCCATTTCAGTACTCACTTGCCCTACGTACTGGCGTCACCGCCGCTTTCCCGGGCCCCAGCAAGCAACGCATCACCAGGCGACTAGCAATACAATACCGCCGGATAGCGGGATCGATTGCTATCCCTAGCCACAGGCATGGCTGTCCACACCGGTTTCCTGCACCGCGCACGAGGTTGGCTCGAAGCTTGCGCTAGGCCAATGCCCTATGACCCTATCCGCTGTTCGAGCACCGATGTTTAAACAAGCAGCGTTTAGAACAGCAACTGGAGCGCGCAGGTGAATTAAGGTCTGAACACAACGAATTGAAGAGTAAGCGTTCCCCCGCGAACGACGCTCTAAACACCGTGGCAATCAGCAAGCCTTATGCCAGAGTTACTGGATCCGCAACTGACTCGCGTTAAGTTCTCGCAATGGCGCCGTGTACAGGTGATTTGTGTCTGACACGTGCGCTCGAAAGGGGCCATCCGCCATGCATTCTCTATCCATTCTCTATGCATTCTGCGCGATGGCGCCTCTTTCTCCTCCCCAACTCCTCCGTAAGCCGCGCTTGCGGTTGCGTCGTATCCACCTCCCTCAGCACTATAGAGATGAATAACAGAGCAACCGGTGACGGTACGTTGGTTTTAAGGTGAGCCGCGAGGCAGTGTTGTGCACTATTTCCGGGCGTTTGCCCTGACTTTGTGCACACGCCTCAGGCTTTCTTGCCACTGCGTCACGGTAGCACTATTCACCATGGCTTTTAAACCTAAGTAACGCGTAAAAACCGCGATCTTCAGAGAACAGCGCAGAGAAATATGAGCGATAATCCGCGCCGTCGCATTGACTCGAAACCGAGCAACTGCGGTTTCGCGCGCAGGTCAAAGCAAACGATTTGGTCGTTTCCAACGTAAGCATCACGTCTTTTCCCGCACCGCCTGTTGGCCCAAAACTACCTTGGCCAAAACCCACCGCCTTCAGAACAGCACTGCTGGCGGAAAAACTTTGCTGATTTAGGAAATTCAAGTGATAGACGCTCTCCGAAACATCGCGATCATCGCCCACGTTGATCATGGCAAAACCACATTGGTCGATTGCCTCTTACGTCAATCAGGCACTCTGGATAGGCGCAACGCGGACGCCGAGCGGGTCATGGATTCCAACGATCAGGAAAAAGAGCGCGGAATCACCATCCTTGCCAAGAACACGGCGATCACCTACGGCGAGCATCGTATCAATATCGTAGATACGCCAGGACACGCCGACTTTGGTGGCGAGGTCGAACGCGTCCTGTCGATGGTAGATTCCGTCCTTCTCCTCGTCGACGCAGTAGAGGGGCCAATGCCGCAGACACGGTTTGTTACGTCGAAGGCATTCGCGCGAGGACTAAGGCCAATCGTAGTTGTTAACAAGGTAGATCGCCCCGGCGCCCGCCCCGATTGGGTCATCGACCAGGTGTTCGATCTTTTCGACACCCTCGGTGCCACTGATGAACAGCTCGACTTCCCTATCGTCTACGCATCTGCGCTCGACGGTGTTGCAGGCCTCGATCACGAGGCTATGACCGATGATATGGGCCCATTGTTTCAGACAATTATTGATCAGGTGCCTGCTCCAGATGTGGACGAGGACGGCCCACTCCAGCTCCAAGTGAGTGCGCTCGACTATTCCAGCTTTGTCGGAGTCATCGGCGTCGGAAGGATCAGTAGAGGGGTATTGATGCCCAACGCCAACGTCACAGTGGTTGATCGCGAGGGTGCTTGCCGCAATGGCCGCATTTTACAGGTCATGGGTTACCAGGGGCTGGAGCGAATCGAAACAAAGCGCGCCTCTGCTGGAGACATCGTGTGTGTTACCGGCATCGATGGACTGAATATCTCAGACACCCTCTGCGACCCTTCGGCTCCCGAGGCACTACCTCCGCTCACGATCGACGAGCCAACCGTCAGCATGACCTTCCAGGTCAACGACTCTCCATTTGCCGGCAAGGAAGGCAAATACGTGACGTCGCGGAATATCGCCGAGAGACTGGAGCGTGAATTGATTCATAACGTGGCTTTACGAGTGGAGCCTGGCGACAGTCCGGACAAATTTAAGGTGTCTGGGCGCGGCGAGCTTCATTTGGCGGTGCTGATCGAAACGATGCGTCGTGAGGGTTTCGAGCTTGGGGTCTCACGACCTGAAGTTATCCGCAAAGAAATAGACGGTGTAGTTCAGGAACCAGTTGAAAACCTCGTAATCGACTGTGAGGAGCAGCACCAGGGTGCCGTAATGGAGGAACTAGGGGTTCGACGAGCGGAGCTCAAGAACATGCAGCCGGATGGCAAGGGTCGGGTTCGCCTTGAGTTTATGGCGCCGGCACGGGGGCTCATTGGTTTTCGATCTTTGTTCCTGACACTTACATCCGGAAGCGGCACCATGACCCATATCTTCGATCACTACGCACCCGTCAAAGTGGGTCCTGTGGCGCATCGCAGCAACGGCGTTCTCGTCTCCATGACCAAAGGGAAGAGCCTTGCGTACGCTCTTTACAACCTGCAGGACCGCGGACGAATCTTCATTCACCCCAATGTAGAAATCTATGAGGGGCAGATCGTCGGTCTGCACAGTCGTGGCAACGATCTGCCGGTGAACCCCACCAAAGCCAAGCAGCTTACGAACGTGCGTGCGTCCGGTACGGATGAGGCGCTGGTTCTGACCCCACCGGTTCGCCACAGCCTGGAGCAGGCCCTCGAGTTCATCGATGACGATGAGTTGGTAGAAGTCACCCCTGAGAGCATCAGGCTGCGCAAGAAGCTTTTGTTGGAGCACGAGCGAAAGCGTGCGATGCGAGTTCAGGCAACGGCGTAACCACTACTCTGTGAAGGCTCTCCTGCAGCGCGTGACCACGGCATCCGTGCATGTGTGCGAGGACGAGGCTGCGACCAGCGACGACGTGCCCGCCCCCATTGAAGTAGGGCGGATAGACAAAGGACTTCTCGTATTTTTGGCGCTGGAGCCCGATGATTCGATCGAGCTCGGCGAAGCGCTTATCGAGCGCGTCCTCGACTACCGCGTATTCAGTGACTCCACAGGTCGTATGAACCTTAGTCTGCGTGATGTCTCAGGTGGCCTGCTGCTCGTGTCTCAGTTCACGTTGGCTGCCACTACCTCCAAAGGTCTGCGGCCAGGCTTTAGTAGCGCTATGCCCCCTGCGGACGCGAGTATTCTGTTCGCAAAGCTATATGAATACGCTCAGCAGGTACATCATGATGTGCGGGGTGGGCGCTTTGGCGCTGACATGCAGGTGAGTCTCACGAACGACGGCCCAGTTACGTTCCTCCTAGAGGCAAAGTAGACCCACCTCGCAGCATGATCGCCGCTGCGCTCGATGAGGTCGGTAGGCAGGCGAGAATTCGCTCATGGTTTGTTTTGGATTGGCGCTAACCGCTCTACTGGGTGAACTCTTTCGTCCAGATTATGCATTTTTGCGCTTTATTAGAAATTGCTATGATCCTGCGGTTCGCGCGCTCCCAGCGCGACCCCGGTTCCATCATTAAGGAATTGCATGCTCGCCAGCGTCGAACTACCCGACGACTTTAAATTGCTTAACCAGCAGTTTCGAGGGCTCGTTCAGGCGCTACTGGACGACATTGAACTGGTGCCCATTCGCGTCGAGGTTGCACCTACACGGTCGGGCAACTTCCGCGGTTTTGACGGCGCCAAGTTCTATATTGTCGAGAGCGGCACGATCACAGCGCGCTACGCTGATCGCTCCGTCTACTTGCTCGAGGAAGGCGATTTTCTGTTTCCAGACGTGGCTGGATTCAAGGATGCTGACGTGGCGGTTTACTACGGCAGCGAAGCCGGTGCCAGTCTCAACTCCTACAGTGCCCTGGAGTTTATGGCGGAGGTCTTCAGACGACCTGCCCTGACCAAGCTTTGGACCCGTGTCCTGATCACTTACTGCGGCATGATGCTGCGCATGACGGCGATGCGGACCGAGGTCGATGTGGTCACAACGCCAGGTTTTGCCGTTTACGAACCGGGAGAAATAATCATTACCCAGGGCGAGCGTGCCCAGTATGTGTTTAATATGTCTGCGGGACTGGCCGATGTTCTGGTCGACGAAGTGTCCGTAGGTATCATCAGCCCGGGAGAAATTTTCGGCGCGATGGCGGCCTTAACCCATTCTGACCGCAGCGCGACTGTGCGAGCACGAAGTCGCTGCAGCGTCGTCAAGGTGCCAACGAGTCAGTTCACGGACCTGATTCGCAATAATCCGGCGACAATCCACGCGCTTCTCACTGACATGGCGAATTCCATTTCCAGCCTCAACGAGCAGGTCGTTCAGTTGCGCGGTGGCGAAGGCGACAAAACGGGCATGGCGCGTTAGCACCGCGCAACACCAGTCGAGACCCCATAATCGTGCGTGCCCTGCCGCACATACCTCTCATTGCGGTACCATGACCCCGCGACGATCCGATCACGAAACCTGATCAGGAGCCGCGCGTCTCCCGACGAAAAAACCGTACCTGCAGTCCGCGATGATGGCCGCACTACTCGTCAGAACAGTTGCTGATCTCGCGATTTCATGATGAATGCAACGTCTGCAAGCTTGGCCGCCAATGCGGCAGGCGTACCGGTGAAGTCAGGGGCCCGAGAACATTCGGGTGAGGCATATCGACTTATTATTCTCTGCTGATCTTTGGACAAGGCATGACCGATGAGAACACCATCGATGAAGATGGTATCGAGGGCGTTTCCCTAAAACAGTATGCCGAGAAGGCGTATCTCGATTACTCGATGTACGTCATCCTCGACCGCGCTCTCCCCCACATCGGCGACGGATTGAAACCGGTTCAGCGTCGCATTGTGTATGCGATGAGCGAGCTTGGACTCAAAGCCAGCGCCAAGTACAAAAAGTCCGCGCGAACCGTGGGCGATGTGATCGGCAAATTTCACCCCCACGGTGACAGTGCAGCGTACGAGGCTATGGTGCTCATGGCCCAGAGCTTCAGCTATCGCTATCCCCTGATCGACGGGCAGGGCAATTGGGGTTCGCCCGATGATCCCAAGTCGTTCGCCGCTATGCGGTACACCGAATCCCGTCTGACTGCGTTTTCCGACCTGTTACTTGGAGAATTGGGGCAGGGGACGGTTGATTGGACGCCGAATTTTGACGGTACCCTCGAGGAGCCTGCTCTATTACCGGCGCAGGTGCCCACGGTCCTCCTTAACGGCACCACGGGCATCGCGGTGGGTATGGCGACCGACATACCACCTCACAATCTGCGGGAGGTGGTTCGGGCGGCGGTGCGATTGCTGGAGGCACCCAAAACTACTCTGGCAGAGCTCTGTGAGATCGTCCTCGGACCTGATTACCCGACTGAGGCTGAAGTAATCACGCCCAGAGAAGAGATCGTAAAACTCTACGCGACCGGACGCGGCGGGATTCGGATGCGGGCGGTATGGATAACAGAGCACGGAGATATCATTGTCAACGCTCTGCCCCACCAGACATCCGGTTCCCGGATACTGGAGCAGATCGCCCAGCAAATGCAGGCGAAGAAGCTCCCCATGGTCGCAGATCTTCGCGATGAGTCTGATCACGAAAATCCGACCCGTTTGGTAATCGTTCCCCGTTCGAATCGAATCGACAAAGACGCTCTGATGAGCCATTTGTTCGCGACAACGGATCTTGAGCGTACCTATCGTGTCAACCTGAACATGATCGGCATCGACGGACGCCCGGGAGTGCGCAGCCTCGATGGCATTTTACGTGGCTGGCTTAAGTTTCGGCGCGAGACAGTTCGAAGAAGATTATCCCACCGCCTTGAGCGGGTACTGCGGCGCATCCACATTCTTGAAGGCTACCTTGTTGCCTTCCTCAATATCGACGAAGTGATCCATATCATCCGAACCGAAGATCAGCCCAAAGCGGCACTGATGGCTCGTTTTGACATCACGGATGTTCAAGCAGAGGCGATCTTAGACCTAAAGCTGCGCAACCTCGCCAAGCTTGAGGAGATGAAGATTCGTGGAGAGCAGGATGAATTAGCCAAGGAACGAGACTGGCTGGAGAAAACGCTCGGATCAGAAGCTCGACTCAAGACGCTGATTAAAAAGGAGCTTGAAGCTGCTGCTGAGAAATTTGGCGACGATCGTCGTTCACCGCTGGTAGAGCGTCCGGAAGCAAGCGCATTCAGCGAACTCGAACTGATGACCTCCGATCCCATAACCGTTGTACTGTCGGAGAAGGGATGGATACGCGCTGCCAAAGGCCATGAGGTCGACCCGTCGGCCTTGAGTTACAAATCCGGTGACGGTTTTAAGCTCGCAGCCCTCGGGCGAAGCAACCAATCGGCGATTGTTATCGATTCAACCGGGCGTGCCTACACGGTCCCAACCCACAACTTACCCTCCGCCCGAGGGCAGGGGGAGCCCCTCACCGGGCGCATTAATCCGCCATCGGGTGCCACCTTTGAGGGTCTGCTTATGGGTGATAGCGGGCAGAGATGTTTACTTGCCTCAGACGCTGGTTATGGCTTCGTGACCAGTCTGGCAGAGCTTCAAACCAAAAACCGCTCGGGAAAAGCCGCTCTCACACTCCCGGTCGCCGCTCGGGTGGTAATGCCCGTGCCGGTTTCGGAAGAAGCTCGCTGGGTGGCTGCTGTCAGTAATGAAGGGCGGTTATTGCTATTTCCGCTCGAGGACCTACCCACGCTTTCCCGAGGTAAAGGCAACAAAATCATCTCCATTCCCAGTGCGAGAGCGAAAAACAGGGATGAGTTTGTGGTGTCAGTAACAGTCCTCGGGGATGAAGATCCGCTGACGCTGTTCGCCGGCAAACGCCACCTTACACTCAAGCGCGCTGAGCTCGACCACTATCGGGGTGAGCGGGGGCGTCGCGGCAACAAACTCCCGCGTGGTTTTCAGAGGGTGGATCGCATGGAGCCGGCATCCAGGTAGCAACCTGCCGGCATCGTCTGCTCCGCCACGACCGCCGGCAACTATCGTAGGAGGAGCGATGAACGACATCATATGCCCTAGCTGCGGCAAGGCATTCAAGGTTGATGAAGCGGGTTACGCGGATATTCTCAAACAAGTTCGCGATCGCGAGTTTGAAAAACAACTCGACCAGCGATTGGCTTGGGCAGAGCAGGAAAAGCTTAGCGCGATTGAGCTGGCCAAAACCAAGGCAAGCGCGGACTTTCAGCGGCAGAACGCCACCAAAGATGCGCAGATTCAGGAGCTCCAAAGCAAACTGAGCAATAGCGCCACCACGACGGAACTGGCGGTGACCGATGCCGTGTCCAAGGTTGAGCGTGAGTGCGATGCGTTGAAGGCAGAGCTGAAAATCGCTGAGTTAAAGAAGCAGCAAGGCGAGGCCTTCCTCAAAGAAAAGTACGAAGCACAGCTCAAGGATCGCGATGATGCGATTGAACGGCTACGAGACATGAAGGTTCGGCTGTCTACGAAGATGGTGGGTGAGACGCTAGAGCAGCACTGCGAGACCGAGTTCAATCGAATTCGAGCGACGGCGTTTCCTCGCGCCTATTTCGAAAAAGATAACGACGCTCGCTCAGGTAGCAAGGGGGATTTCGTCTTTCGGGATGAAAGCGAGGCGGGCGTAGAAATCGTGTCGATCATGTTCGAGATGAAGAACGAGAATGATCAGACGGCGACAAAAAAGAGAAACGAAGATTTCCTGAGAGAGCTCGACAAGGATCGCAGTGAGAAGGGCTGCGAGTACGCAGTACTAGTATCGATGCTCGAACCGGACAACGAGCTTTACAACACCGGCATTGTCGATGTTTTTCACCGCTATCCGAAAATGTACGTCGTTCGCCCGCAGTTCTTTATTCCGATCATCACTCTGCTGCGCAACGCGGCCTTGGGAGCACTTAGCTACAAGACCCAGTTGGCTGAAATGCGGGAACAGAACATAGACATTACCAATTTCGAAAACGATCTTGATGCGTTCAAGACCGCGTTCTCGAGGAACTATGATCTCGCCTCTCGCAAGTTCCAGACGGCAATCGATGAGATTGACAAGTCCATCAATCATTTACAGAAGACCAAGGATGCCCTACTCGGTACTGACCGGAACCTCCGTCTCGCAAACGACAAGGCTCAGGATGTCACCATCAAGAAACTGACGCGAAAGAACCCGACGATGGCCGACAAGTTCAAGTCACTGCGCGAAGAGGAAGGCAGCGGATCCTAGGGAGCCTCTGAGTGCGCCGAGCAAAGCTCAGGTGCAGGGGAAGTTGTACCGACAAGGATGTCATAACGATGGAAACTGTGCAGTGGTTTCCCGTGGGTGCAAGTCCCACCCGGGCAAGGCTGGTCCCCACCCGGAA
>JBCCPL010000064.1:0-15101 GCA_039111155.1 Pseudomonadota bacterium
AGACGTATCCGGCGTGAGCAGAACGATCTGACACCCGGGTACGAGTGCGGCACGACGCGCGATACGGAAGTGGTGTGTCAGCTGCTCTTCGATAAGTTGGGCGAAGTCCTTATCGGACAACACACGGTTCCACGAGCTGCTTCGTTCCGCGGACAGTGGGTTGTAGGGGAGCCGTGCGAACGGTGCGCTAACAACCACGTCAAAGCCGCCTTCATGCTGCAAGAGGTGATCTAAGGCGTCTTCTACGGATCCATCCAAGGCACGGACCTGCAGCGGAATCGTGCACTCCGGCTCTAGGGTGTGCTGGATCTCGCGTTGTGCCTCTGAGGTTCGCGTGAGAATCGTTAGCGACGCCACGTCGTGACTGATAAAGCCTCTAGCGATCGCCGCCATTTCTTCGCGCATTGCGTCACCGATCAGCACGACTTTTTTACCAGCGAGTCGCGCCAAACTTTCTCGATCCGGAGGCAGCATCAGCTCGCCTTCCGTAACGGAGCGGTCAAACTTCAGTCCGCCGGAGGGATGGAAAGTCTCTCCGGACGCGATGTCGTCCGCAAGGTGGAATACGGTCGAAAGCCCGATCTGCTCATCGGTCGGCATCTTGTGTAAGTGCAGACGATTGAGAATGCCAGCTTCGATGCTCGCTGCGGCCTTATCAACCGCATCCTGGGGAAAGAACGGTGTAGGTGCGTCGACGAAGCTGTCCATGTAGCGGTCGGCGACCTCCGGCATGATCAGGCCGCCGGTAACCAATCGATTCATTAGCTTCTCGGCAAGCTCCCGATTCATCAGATAGCTGGTGGAGTTCCCGCCTTCGCGGCTATCCTCGACCTGGGCAAAGAGCTTAGCCAGCGGCTTACTCACGCTGCCTTCTCTTCTAACATCTGTCAGCAAATTCTTGGCGAGGGCGAGTACTGTATCGCTGTCACCGCCACTTTGAAGCGCTCCGAGCACGGCTTTGTGCACGCTGTTTAGCCGCTTGTTTTCCAGAACCAAACGACCCCGTCGAGCAAATAGGCCAGGGTTGTCACCCAAACCTCTAAGCCGCGCACCATCGACTGGTCCCGGTGCGAGCGCGTTGATGCGAATTTCCGGTCCCAGATGCCGGGAGAGAATCTCCGCAAGGACCCGCTGGCCTGCCTTGGAGACGGCGTAGTCGGCGCGGTTCGGGTAGGCGACGGCGACGTACTTTTCCCCACCAAAATAACTGGATACGTTTAACACGATGCCGTAGCCGTTGGCTTTCATGGCCGGAGCGTATTTTCTGATCAGTGAGTAGTTGGAGATGAGGTTGGAAAACATGGTGCGATTCCAGTCTTCCAAACTCATGTCAACGACCATTTCCTCAGCACCGGAGATGCCGGCGTTGTTGATTAGAAAATCAACGTGACCGAACAAGTCCATCGAGTGTTCGTAAAGCCGTTCCAGTGCCTCTTCGCTGCCGACGTCAACGTCGCCCAAGATGTGGACGCGTTCCTCCGGATTCGGATAGCCCACACCGCGCAACTCTTCGACGATGTCCTCGCGCGCGGACTCGAGCCGATCTTTGCTTCGCGCGGATAACAGAACACGGGCCCCCGCGATTGCTAAGAAGCGCCCAAGTTGCAGGCCAATACCAAGGCTGCCGCCGGTGATCACTGCCGTGCGACCTTTGTGGAGCCCGGGCAAGACACGCTGGATCGACAGGGGCATGCTGCCCTTTCCGGTCGCGCGTTTGATGCTCTCGGGAACCCACAGGTTGATTGCATCCATGCGGCGAACCCGATTGGTCAGCGTTGCGGCCCAGTCGGTTGAGAAGGCGAGGTTGTCGTCCTCCGTGTTGTCAAAGCGTACCAGCTGATTAGGCAGCATCGCCCAATTGCGCTCTCCCTTGGTATTTAAGGTCTCGTCTTCGTGGCGCCATATGCGAATCATGGCTTCGATAGCGGCCCGCTTCACTTCGTTCATATAGTTGCCATGCCCGTCGGTCGCGTTGGTGACGTAGGTCAAGGCTGGGGCTTTTTTGAGCGTGCCCCACCGATCTAAGTAGCGTGACAAGGCGGAGGCAAACGCTACCGGCGACACGATCTCATCGCGGACGAACAGTTGAATATCTTCGTCGCCAGCGGTCGAGAGCGAATAACCGTGCTGCCCATTGCCTGACCGGGGTAGCACCACTACGCCATCGAGACGCCCGAAGTTATCGCGCACGTAGTCGAAGGTTCTATCTGCTGAATCGCCGCGCAGCGGTTCGAGGTGTTGGAGGTGAATGTGATCCAAGCCGCGAGATGCGCACAGGGAGCGAGCCATGCCCAGCGCTTCAAGGCTGCGAAACGCGAGTACAACCTCCGCGCCGCTCTCCAAGTGCCGCTCAGCAAAGGCGAGTGCTTCGTCGTACTCCGTGCCACCTAAGATGAGAACGACTGAGCCGCTGAGATCCTCTAAACGCTTGTCGGGCCAGGACACGAGCTTCGACCGGCTTTGCGCGGGCACTTGCATACCATTGGTTACTTCAAAGGAGTGTCCCGATAACGCCGCTGACTCGCCCGAGGCAAGGTAGGTAATGGTCGACGCCACATCGCTCGGCGTTGGGTAGCGGTACTCCAGATCTCCTTCGCCGCTGTCCCGTTTGGTGATCATGAGACCGCGGAACTCTTTGGAGGTGGTTCCGGGCTCTGCGCTCTGAAGTGCGTCCATGTTACTGAACACGGTGTCGATGCGCTCTGATTCGATCGGGCCTGGGAATACGGTATTCACTCGAATGCCGCGTTCGTCGCCAAGTTCTTTGGCGAGGCCAAGGCTGAGTGCGTTTAATCCAGACTTAGGAACAACGTAAGGAATCCGCCCGTAGTAATGGGTGCGCGAAAAGATGGTAGACACGTTTACGATCGATCCACCGTCGCTCATATGAGGTAGGGCGGCTCGCACCATGTGCCAGGGACCCGCAAGGAGGTTCATGGCGGCGTCGAACATGGTTTGATCATCACCGTTCGCGCGCATTTCGGACTCGCTGAACGGTATATCGCGCAAGGTGCGTCTTGGGCCGGCGGCGCCCGCGTTGTTAATCAGCACATCGATTCTGCCGAACTGCTGAACGGCGGCGGCGACAGTGGCTCGACACACTTCCGGGTCCGCACTGTCACCCGTGGCAATCACCATCCGGTCGCGCTTGAAGCCTTCCTCGGCAAGTTCTTCAATGAATGTATTGAGCTTGTCTGCGCTTCGCCCTGTCATTACCAGGTGCGCACCTTCTCGCAGCAGGCTGCGGGAAATGTAACTACCAATGTTGCCAGCAGCACCGGTAAGTACGACGACCTTGTCGGCCAGGCGGGCTCCTCGAGTGGAGGCGGTCATGAGTGGTTCCTGATTCATCGCAATGCTCCTGCCGAGCCAGTATCAACGTTTGTTATGGTTTCGCCGCGTTTTTCGGCTTCGCGTATTGCCCAAGCGCGGTAGAGCTCATCCCGGGTTTTTAAGCCGGAACGCGGAAGACTATGGGTGGCTACATAATTCGCACCCTCGTGCCGGTTCTCCCACATCGCTTGGTGAGCTTCAGCAATGTCAGTGAGTTCTACCGGTACCGGTGCCATCACATCGATCATTCCTGCCGCGATGCGTTCTTGCATCTCAGCGAACTCGCGCGCCGTATTCAAATGCGTTCCGCGTATTTCGGCGCTGGGCATCAGAATACGTCTCTGTCGCATCCAAACCTGGGGAGCGTAAAAACTTAGCCGCGTGCCCGATAGTTCTTCCGCATAAACAACCTTGCCTAAATTTGGTTTTACGAGCGCAGTCGCGAGACCGAGGCCATCACGTCCCGCGCGTTCGAATACGACGTCCGGAAGACCCCGCTTATCCAGCGTGTTGCGCAAGAAAGGAGCGATGGCGGATCCGATGGGTTTTAGGGTTCGATCAGAGAAGCGGCGCACCGCTTCTTTGAACTCCGCCGATTCGGTAAACGGATCTGGCAGCAGCGGGAAGGGGCCCGGTGGATCAAAGTCATCGCCGAGCTTGCGAGCGATTGACTCGATACTAACGACTCCCGTCAGACGCGCGCCAAAGCCCAGGGAACTCACAAATTCTCGCTGAGCCGCGTTGTCAGCAAGAACAGCGACCTGAGCACCGAGGGTGCAACCGACTTCAATCGCCTCGATAGCGACCGGATCGACCACGCCGTCCTCTGCACCGGGTCCGTAGACCACGAGAAGCGTATTCCCGGCGCGAAGGTCCGCTCGTTCGAAAATCTCACTCGCTGAGCAGCGCCCCGGCTTACCCATAAAGGTGAAACGGTAGCCCGAGGAAGCGCCATAAAATGTAAGTACGCCGCCTTCTCCCAGAAGCTGAAAGGAGCGTGGGAAGGCGTTTTCACCGGCATGGGAGACCACGTAATCAATGGGCCCTCCGACCGAATCACTGGCGCTCTGAACGAAATCTGCTCCTGCTTGCTCCCAGCCGTCCCATTCCTCCGGGGCTTCTGGAACGGGCGTGAAAATATCGGCCCAACGCTCGTCCTTCCGGTTCAGAGGAACACCGCCGCAGGCGCTTACCCGTTCTCCTCGCGTTTCTGAGGAGACCATGCCCAGGACTTGTAGCCCGCTGCGCTGAGCGCTGCGCAGGCAATCGAGACCGGTGCCCGTGGCGGCGCCTTCTACAAAGAGGCGACGGCCCGGTCGAATACCCAGGGTCGTGTACAAGGCCCGATGGACCGTTCCCATCGTGAGGCCATAAGAGCCGGCCTCTTCGATCGTCAAGCTCGGTAGTTTGGGGTGCAGCTGCGGTCCTTGCACGGTAAGGAACTGAGCGTGGCTACCGTCGTTTCGTTCATAGCCCTGAATGCGGAAGTCGGCCGCCATGGGGTCGAGACCTTGATCTGGCGCTAAGAGCTCACTCTGACCGGAATAAATGGTCACGATCTGCCCAACTGATAGGCGGCCCTCTCGGACCAGTTCCTCGCCCAATTGCGCGATCATGGCGACGCCACCAGAGCCGGTGACTTGCACGTCTGCATCGCGCGCATCGAACGGTGAAACGGGGATTCCAGTGATGGCCCAAATGTCATTGAAATTCATTTCTGAGGCAAGCACGTAGACCAGCGCCTCATTGGGGCCAGGCGCCGGTGTTGGAAAGACAAGAAGCTCCTCCGCTCGGACTGGATCGTCATGGGCGGGAGCACCGTCGTCGTCACGCTTACGAACGCCCATGCCGTACTGGTAGGCAGGGATTGGCGTAACACCGGGGAAGAACGGCGCATCCATTGCCAGGAGTTGCCCTTCCTGCTCAAGTGTCCGACGCTGCTCGTCGCTTGCGTTAGCAGGTACCGGGTTGTGTTTTACCGGGAGCGGACTGCTTCGGCGCTCAAGGAATTCGCGGATTCCAATCGGGCCCGCCTTAGGATCGCAGACGGCTTGAGCAAACAACTCTGCTTCGTGACCCAAGCCAGCACTTTGGCCGTGCTCGGCGCCGTAGTGGACTGCATCCAGCACGCGGTCGAGACAATGGCTTCGGCCTCCCGCACGTAACTGAGTGAACGTACGCTGTAAGCGGGGCGCATTGCGGACCGCATCACCAATTTCCAGGCCTGTATCACGGTTGGCAAATAAGTCCTGCTGTTGTTCGTTCAAGGTCGCAAGCGGCCCGCTTCCGATCAGATAGTCACGCAGCAGACCCATAGCGAACTCGACCGCGCTCTGCCCTTGCTGTTGCACAAGGTAGTCAGCGAGACCCGCAGCAAGCGCTTCTTGCGCATCGATGTTGCGTCCTGACGCGATTAAGTCGATCGCCTCGATCAAACCTTCGTCGCCCCGTCGCTGATGTAATCTGCGCACGAGTCGCTGGGTGCCGCCGTAGCCGGGCAGTAGATTCAGATTTATCTCCGGCTGACCGAACTTGGCCTGCTTGTCCGCAACGATGCAGCCACAGGCTAAGGCCAGCTCGCAGCCTCCGCCAAGGGCCGGACCGTTTACCGCAGCAATCACCGGCTTGCCAAGGTTTTCAATCACGGAGAATGCGGTGTGCGCTGCATTTGGCGGGGTCTGCGCAGACTCTAAATCACCGGCTTCGCCGATCTCCAGGAGTTCCTTGACGTCCGCTCCGGCGACAAACGCGTTGCGCGCGCCCGTCACTACCAACGCCTCGATTTTGTCTTGCTGAGCGATGTGTTGCAGAACCGTATTGAGCTCGTCCAACGACCTCTCGTTCAAGGAGTTGACCGGGGGCGAATCGATTGTGAGTAAAGCGATAAAACGTCCCGGTATCAGTTCATGCGTTTCTAAGCGCAGCGATCGGTAGGTTTGGACAATCTCCCGCGCTTTCGTCAGTGAGCCGTGCGACTTCCAACGATCAACGATCTTCTGAATCTCCTCAACGACTTCCGGGTTGCGCAGCGTCGATAAGTCGCCAAGAGGCTCATCCAGTAGAATCGCGCGAAGCGTCCGGCGCATATACTTTCCGGAACGGGTTTCCGGAAAGGCCGGGATTACTAGAAAGTCCGAGGGTACTGCGGTGACGCCTTTCTCACTTCGGACCAGGCCCTGCAAACGGGTAAAGTCTTCATCACCCAGACGAGAGCCCGGTGCCGCAATGAGGAACGCTACCGGTGTTTCACCTTTTTCATCGTGAGGAGCGCCGACGACCACCGCGTTGCCTACCGGTGAGTCGGGTCGCAAAGTCTTATCGCGAAGTATCGCGCCTTCGATTTCTTCGGTGCCGATTCGATGACCGGACACGTTGATAACATCATCGGAACGACCGTGCAGCGTGAAAGCGCCATCCGTATGGCTGCGCGCGTAGTCTCCTTGGGTGTACGCTAAGCCGTCATCCCACCGGTTAAAGTACACGTCATTGAAACGCTCAATGTCGCCGCGCCAGTCATCGCTATCTAGGTTGTCGGCATCGCCCCAGATAGTCCTAGCCAGGTAAGGATAGGGCTGAGTAATGACCAGTTCTCCCTTCTCCCCGGGCTCCGCTTTGCGCCAGCGGTTTGCGCGACCGTCCTGATCCGTTTCTTCCGCGACGCGAACTTCTGCTTGAATCCAGGGCAGGGGCCAGGTTTTTGCATTCGCCTGCAAGTCTTTGAAATCCCCCCAGGGGCACGAAAAGACCATGCCACCGTGCTCCGTTGCCCAATAGGAGTTGATGTAGTGATCGCAGATAGTGTCCATGCCAAACTGCTGCACCGCCGGAGACACTGGCTCTGCGCAGAAAGTCGCCACCTTAACGCTATGCATGTCATAGGACGCCATGTCATCGACGCTGGCGGGGTCTGTCATCACCGCCTTCAGGAACGTGGAGCCCGCTTTGAAGATCGTCGCCCCATAGCGTTCGATGATCGAAGAGAAGCGGCCCGCATGAGGGAAGAGCGGCGACCCCTCGGCAATCACAGTGCTGATTCCGAGTGCTAATGGCGCCGCGATCAGATAGGCCTGCCCAGTAATCCAGCCCGGATCACCGACGACATAGATGCGATCGTCGTCGTCTGCATCGAACACCATGCGCATGCTGTGCGCGATACCCGCAAGCCATCCGCCGTGCGTGTGTACAACACCTTTCGGCTTACCCGTAGATCCAGAGGTATAGATAATGAAAAGCGGATAGTCTGCCGCTAGAGGGGCAGGAGGATGCGCGGAACACAGGGCGTTCCACAGATCCTTCGCCGGAAGAGCCACAAGCTCTTCAGTAGTGGCGCAAAGGTGTCCAGCTTCGGCCGCAATGGCCAGGACGTTGTCGGTAGCTTGAGCGACGAGTTCGTGCGACCAGCGATCTCGGTTGTGGCGAACGATGTCCTGCCCGGTATAGCGGACCACAACGACAGTCTCTGCGATGTGTCTTACCGCCGCGAGCTCTCGTGCTACCGCTGTGCGAAGTTCCGCCGAGCGCTCCGCCGGAATCGCGTGTTCCTTCGCCAGAGCCTCTCCCAACTCGCGCATTAGGTCGCTGCGTTCGAGTGTGATTTCCCCAGCCAAGGCCTCGGCGACGGCGGCTTCAATTCGACTTTGGGCGTCTCCTAATTCGTAGCTGGTTAGAACTTCACTCAAGCAGGCGAGGGCAGAGACGCGCGGGACAAAGTTATCCAGTGCCTGATCGGTATAGGCCTCTTTGTAGGAGACTACCTCTGCATTGCGATAGCCGCCGTCTGCGGTGATGACCACGGTGGCGCCCGCGTCGTAGATGCGATCAGAAAGCGTCTTCGCGGAGAACCCGCCAAATACCGGTGTATAGATGATGCCGAGGCGCTTTGCCGCCTCTGTGTAGTAGATCTGATCGAGAATATTTGGGAGGTTAAACGCGATCCTATCGCCGCGTTTGAGTCCAATTGAACGCAGCACTTCTGCACGCAGAACCGTTTCGACTAGCAGTTGGGTGTAGGAGACCTCTACCTGCTGAACCGGACCTCCTTTTCCATCATTGCGAGACGGGTCCCACCGGTCCCCTTCGAATACCAATGCGGTGCTGCTGCCTCGCCCGCTCAGGACGTGTCGATCTACTTCGTTAAAGCACGCATTGGTCTGCGCCCCTTGATACCAGCGAAAGTAGGGTGCATCGCTCTGGTCTAATGCCTCTGTCCAGGGTCGCCATTCGTTGTCATGGCCGCTTGCAATGGACCCCGCTTCGGCGTCCGCATCGCCCGTGAGCGAATGCCAACGCCCGTCGTCATCGCGCGATACCCAGTCGGTGCCATCGAACCAGTGAAGTTCCCGAGACGCGATATCGCCGTGATAGCGTCCCGGATCGGTCTGAGCGAGTTGACGATGTTCGGACTCTTCGTCCGCGTCGGCCAAACGGCCCCAACGGTTAGTAATATCCAGCACGAAAACCCTCTCATAAATTATTGTATTAATTAGAAATTATTGTTTTTACAAACGAGCGACGTGATGCTCGAAATAAGTAAATGGAATTTGTACGGTTTGCCCTTGAGCGTAGATCAGCCGCCAGGCCCAGGTTCCACGATCTCGTTGTGAAAGCGCGGCCCAGGCCGCACTTTTAAGACCGGCAGTGCGACTAGACTTATCGCCCCTTGATGCCTCGCAAACGGTATACTGTCCGGTAGGGACTAGCGGTACTGCATTCACTCGGGACAAGTACGGTCAACCGTGGACAAACCTCAGCTCATTCCAAGCATCCAAGTTAACGACCTGGCGCCGTCTGAAGGGGCGCGAGCAAACATCGGCTTTTACGATGCTAGCAGTGGCGGCTGCAGCGGGCCCCAGCTGGGCCGTGGCGATTCCAAGACCTTGAACAAACCGCTTCCGTCCGGGCAAAAATTTGTTAACGAGCGCGGCATGACCGTCATCAAAGACGGCATCAAAGCAAGTGCGGGTGGTTCCGCACGCCTTCCAAAACCGAAGTGGCTGCGGACGCGAATACGCGGTGGCGAAACCTTTGAGCAGGTGAAGTCGATTGTTAAAGAGCATCGCCTGGCGACGGTCTGTGAGGAGGCGAAATGCCCCAATATGAGCGAGTGCTGGAGCGCGGGTACCGCCACTATCATGCTCATGGGGGATGTCTGTACTCGAGCGTGTCGGTTCTGCGCGGTTAACACCGGTAATCCGAAAGGCTGGCTTGATCTAGACGAGCCGGAAAACACAGCCCGATCTGTCCAGCTCATGAATTTGAAATACGTGGTACTCACTTCGGTGAATCGCGATGATCTGGATGATGGCGGTGCCGGTCACTATGCAGCGTGTGTGAAGCGCGTAAAAGAACGCAATCCAGAGACCGCGGTGGAAGCGCTCACGCCGGATTTCTTGGGCGTGCTTGCCGATATTGAAACCGTTGTCGACAGCGGGGTTGAGGTATTCGCACAAAATGTCGAGACAGTGCGACGACTGACCCACCCTGTTCGAGACCCACGTGCAAGCTATGAACAGACCCTCGCTGTGCTAGCCCATGCGAAACAGTATCGCCCCGACGTGCTTACAAAAACCTCTCTGATGCTGGGTTTGGGTGAGACGCACGAAGAAATCCTCGAGGCGATGAACGACTTGCGCGACGCAAAGGTTGATGTATTGACCTTTGGCCAGTACTTGCAGCCCACGGTCAATCACCATCCTATTGATCGCTACGTCACACCCGAAGAATTCCAAAAGTACCGGGAAATCGGTTTAGCGAAGGGATTCTTAGAGGTAGTTTCGGGCGTCATGGTACGGTCGAGCTACAGGGCGGAACGCGTGCTTCAGAAAAACAACGTCGGACTGTCGGCGTAACGTCCTTCTTTCTCGGTTTCCCTGCTTTATGCCAGATCATTTTGCCACCGTCGGAATCGTTGGGCGTAGCCAGCTGCCGAGCGTTGAGGCGGTGCTGTCCGAGTTGCTGCTTTGCATCCAGAAAACCGGTGCCGAGGCGATGCTTGAAGACCGCTTCCATGGTTTGACGAGCAGCGATATCGAGCTGTTTGATCGGGCCGAGATCGGTGAACGTTCCGATTTGGTCATCGTCCTGGGTGGCGATGGTTCGATGCTTAGTGCCGCGCGGTCGCTGTTGCGTTTCGGCAAACCCATGCTGGGGATCAATCGGGGGCGCCTGGGTTTTCTCACCGATGTGAGTCCGGATCGGATTGAGGAGCAGATTGGCGCGGTATTGGCGGGTGACTACTCCAGCAAAGAGCGCTTTCTGCTTGACATTTCTGTACTCAGAGATGGCGAGGTTGTGTCTGAAGGGGACGCACTCAACGATGTCGTTGTGAACTCGGGAACGTCGGCGCAGATGATCGAGATGGAGTTGTATATTGACGACGAGTTTGTTAATCGACAGCGCGCCGATGGTTTAATCGTCTCCACACCGACTGGTTCAACGGCCTACTCGCTGTCTGGTGGCGGCCCTATTATGCACCCGTCGCTCGACGCACTCCTCGTGCTGCCCATGTTTCCTCATGCGCTGTCTAGCCGGCCCATCGTTATTCGCGGTGATGCAGACATCCGTATTGATGTACTTGCGCGCAACCGCACTCATCCACCGGTCACCTGTGATGGGCAAGTCACGATGACCGCTCGTCCTGGAGACTCGGTGCTGATTAGGCGGAATCCAGCGGTGTTAACCTTGCTGCACCCTCCGGGCTATAGCTTTTACGCCAGCTGTCGCGACAAGCTGCAGTGGAGCAGTGCTCTGGTGAGCTAACGAACTGCGACCCTTCTTTTCTCATTCGAACGCCACTTTGCCCAGGCTAAGTTTAAGAGGCGCAACATGAAACATGTGCTGTATCGCGCCCCGCTCGACGAAGATCTGCGCCCGCTGAGCGTGATCCTCTGGCGTGAGCGGATCGCGCACCGCATTGCAGAAGAAGCCGGTGGACTTGTTGTAGAGTTGGCTCCGGATGCAGATCGCGAGCGCGCGACCGCGCTCTTGGGCCAATGGCAGGACGGCAGGCTGCAGGTGGTGGTCTCCGATTCGCCACGGGGTACGATTTTCAATGGAGGCAGTGGGTCTTCGTCTTTCCTGCTTACGCTGCGGCGCGTCCCGATTACCAGTCTTCTGCTTGGCCTGAGCATGTTGGGTTTCGCACTGGTCTACCTTAACGCCCCACTCGAAATTCTGGCGCTCCTTACCTATGAGCCTTTCGCCTTCGAAGGCGGCTCACCCGTATTCAGCGCGGCAAACGGTCAGTATTGGCGGTTGGTGACGCCGGTGTTTCTTCACTTTGGGTGGTTACACATCACCTTTAATTCGCTCTGGTGCTGGGACTTGGGGCGGCGAATCGAGATGACATTGGGCAGCCTGAATATGGCGGGACTGTTCTTGCTGACGGCCATTGTCGGAAATGTCGCGCAAAATCTATGGGCGGGCTCCGTGCTTTTTGGGGGGCTGTCCGGTGTTGTTTACGGGCTGCTCGGATTTTCCTGGTGCGCGGGGTTCGTAAATAGTCGCTGGCAAAAACTACAGCCTCCGGGGCAGGTGGTGTTTTTAATGCTTCTATGGCTTGGTTTCTGCTTACTCGATGTGAGCGAGGTGCTTGGTTTTTCTGTCGCCAACGCTGCCCATCTGGGAGGATTGCTTAGCGGCTGTCTCGCTGGCCTCGTATTCGGCTTTGGATACCAGCGTAGCTAAGGTTTTTTCTATACTGGTTTCGTCCCGTCTCGCGGTCCAGAGGATTTGCGCCCATGAGTGATTCAACCGACTATCAAAGCGCTGTCGAAGCATTGTCGCCTACAATGGTAGAGCGGCTTCGAGCCGGCGTAGCTACTGGCCGTTGGCCCGATGGGAGGCCCTTATCGCAAGAGCAGAAGGAAAACAGTCTGCAAGCCATCATTGCATGGGAACAGGTACATTTACCGGAAGAAGAGCGAACGGGCTATTTACCCCCAAAAGATCCGCCGTCGGGTCGTGGTGGCTCGAACGATTCTGCGAGGCTCGCGCAAGGTGACGAGGCGGCGTCTGAGGAGACGCTGCGATGGGTGGATAAGAAGGAGTCCTGATGGAACCCTAGATGTTCGCTCAAAGGGTAAGAACGGTGCTTCGTTGCCTGTCCCTTCAACCGCTTCATGGACTGGTTTGCGACTGGGCCGGTTAACAAGGCGCCGAAGCCTCAACAATGCTGAACCTGGCCTGAAGCTGTGATGAGAAGTTAGGAGATTAATTATGCGCGATGCGCAGCCAAGAACCATTTTTCTCAAAGATTATCGCCCACCGGATTATCTAATCGAGCACACAGATTTGCATTTTGATCTGTTCGATGAGTACACGACGGTGACCTCGCAGCTTACCTACCGACTCAATGAGAGTGGCGACGCGACAGCGCCGCTGATCCTGCACGGCTCGGAGCTCGATCTCGAGTACCTCGCCATCAACGGCGTCGAGGTGGAAGAAAGTCGCTTTTCGATTCGCGATGAGGTGCTAGAGCTTTTTGCGGTTCCGGAACGCGGGCGGATTGAGACCCGAGTTCGTATCAAGCCTCAGGACAACACAAGCCTGGAAGGGCTCTATCGCTCCCGCGGGCTCTTTTGTACCCAGTGCGAAGCGGAAGGCTTTCGCAAGATAACCTGGTTTCCCGATCGGCCGGATGTGATGTCGATTTACCGAGTTACGATCGACGCGTCAGCGAGTGATTGCCCGGAGCTTCTGAGCAATGGCAATTTAGTTCATCAGCAAGCACTTGCGGACGGACGCCATCGCGCCGTTTGGGAGGACCCTTTTCCAAAACCCAGTTACCTGTTTGCTTTGGTAGCGGGAAAACTCAGTCGCGTCGAGGACGAGTTCGAGACCATGAACGGTCGACGCGTTCGTTTGGTGATCCTGGTAGAGGAGAAAGATCTCGATAAGTGTGCGCATGCGATGGATTCACTGAAGCGATCTATGCACTGGGATGAGGAGCGTTTTGGTCGCGAATACGACCTTGATGTTTTCCATATTGTCGCCGTCGATGATTTCAATATGGGCGCGATGGAAAACAAAAGTCTCAACGTGTTTAACACGTCGTGCGTGTTAGCGAGCCCAGCTACGACGACGGATCAAGGCTATCAACGCGTTGAAGCCATTGTCGAGCACGAGTACTTCCACAACTGGTCCGGGAACCGGGTGACCTGTCGCGATTGGTTCCAACTCAGTCTTAAGGAGGGCTTTACGGTTTTTCGAGATGCGGAGTTTTCCTCCGACATGGGTTCGCGGGCGCTAAAACGCGTCGAGGACGCTGGAGTCATGCGGACGATGCAGTTTGCCGAAGATGCAGGTCCCATGGCGCATCCGATCCGTCCCGACTCCTTTATCGAAATCTCCAACTTTTACACGCTTACGGTGTACGAGAAGGGTGCGGAAGTCGTACGCATGTATCACACCCTGTTGGGAGAGGAGCTTTTCCGCAAAGGCAGCGACCTCTATTTTGATCGTCACGACGGGCAGGCTGTGACCTGTGATGATTTCGTTGCCGCGATGGAAGATGCCTCCGGAATGGATTTCTCCCACTTTAAACTGTGGTACTCGCAAGCGGGTACACCGGAACTGACGGTGAGCGGTCAATGGGATGAGGGTGCTCAGACATACACGCTAGACTTCAAGCAACAGACACCGCCCACTCCCGGCCAGTCGACAAAACAGCCCTTACTGATACCCCTAGCAATGGGCTTGTTGGGGGCCGATGGTAACCTGCCGCTGACACTCGTCGACGGTGAAAAAGCACGGGTCACCGATGATCAACTCGAAGCGGTTTTGATGATCGATCAGGAGTCGCAGCGTTTTCAGTTCGAGGGGGTAAGTGAACAACCAATACCGTCACTGCTTCGCGGTTTTTCTGCACCCATTCGGGTAGAGCACGCCTACTCGCGGGAAGAGCTGGCGGCGCTTGCCAGCCGGGATGCGGACGGCTTTGTTCGTTGGGATGCGATGCAGCAGCTGCTCGTCAGTGCCCTGGATGAGCTTCAGTCCCTGCCGATCGCGGATAAGCCCGAGGGCGCAACTCAAGCAGAGTCCCAAAGTGAGTCGCGAGGGGATGCGCTCGCCGCGTCGAGAATCGCGGCGGGTTGGGAGCTGGATGCGAGCTTAGCTCAGGCGTTTACTCGGGTGGCGGAAGATCGATTGCAAGACCCCGCAATACGAGCCGAAACTCTCCGTCTTCCGAGCGAGAGCTATTTGACAGAACTGGCCAGCCATCGCGGTGGAGCCCACCCACACCGCATACGGGAATCGAGAGAGGCGCTCCGATCGGCGCTTGCCTCCGCGCTGACGACAACCTGGGAAGCACTGTATTCGGAGCATCATCTAAGCGGCCCCTACGCAGCGACCGGCGAGCAAATCGGTCATCGTTCGCTTGCGAATTTATCGTTAGCGTATTTTGCGACCGCCCAAGTGCAGGGCGTTAACCTGGCGGTGGAGCAATACCGAAACGCGGACAACCTGACGGATCGACTGGCCGCACTGCGTATTGTCTTGCATGAAGGAAGCGACGAGCAGGCCGCGGAATTGCTGGCTGATTTCTATGAGCGCTTTGGCGGCGAAGCGCTTGCGCTCAACCACTGGTTCCAAGTGCAGGCGGAGCGAACTAAAGGGGATTCGATCAGCCGAGTACACGCACTTATGGAGCATCCCGCTTACGATCGCAGCAATCCGAATAAAATACGCGCGCGTGTCGGCGGTTTCGCTAACTTGAACACAGCGGGATTCCATAGAGAAGACGGAGCAGGTTACCGTCTTCTCGGCGG
>JBCCPL010000065.1:0-14917 GCA_039111155.1 Pseudomonadota bacterium
GATATGTTAAACGGGATGATCGAAGATTGATCAGTAGGGGATCAACACGATGTGGATAACTGCGCTCGCTTTGCGGCGGGTATTTCTACGGGCTCGTTAACTGTCGTGAGTAAATCCTTATCACTCACCATTTTCTGCGCTTGTTTGCTGCTTGTCGGGTGGCTTAGCGCGCAAGTTGCTGGCGTATCTCTGAACTGGTTAGAAAATGTTATCGCTGTTACGGTGATTGGGTGTTCATACTTCTTCGGTACAAGCCACCGAGAAGTCCCGCTTACGTACTGGGTGCCGGTACTGAGCGCTGTATTGTGTTTTGCTCTCGGTCGGCTGGGAGGGCACATCCTCGCTGAGGACCTCCGCGTCATCGAAGGTCAATTGGGTTTATACATTTACGTCGGTTTGGCACTCCTGATCGCATATTCACTCGGTAGGTGGCTTCGGTATGGGTTTGCCAGTTAACAAGGCCAGCCACTTAAGCGCGCTGCGCGCGCTGGACGTCAAACCTGCGGCTTGCCGCCCGTGCTGGCGGCGTTATGTGCCTACGCGCTCCGACCAGTAGCCTGGGCGACGGGTCTGGTGAGCAACTGCGACAACTACAGTTTCGTTGTGAGATTCGACGACTACGATTGAAAAAGGGAATCTATGAAGGAGGAGGCGCTTAGCACCGATTTTGCCAGCTTCTCCAAGAACAGGGAATAACGGCGGAGAATCTTCGCGTAGCAACTGTGTAGACCTCTAAAACTCATCTATAAGTCTCGCGCCTAAACCGACTTGCTCAGCCTCGTACCACTTCGCGGCTTCTTCAAGCTCGCGCGCGGCCTCCGCCAGAACGCGAATTGAGCGCATCAACCTTTAGCGATCTTTTTTCGAGCTTTCTCCAAGACTTCATCAACGTCCAGTAGTTGCGCTACGCCACTCTCTATTTCATTGATCCTTCGGCATAGTTCAATATCCCACGCCTTCGCAACGTCTGGATCTGCAGAGCCATCTAGGCTGGCTAGAAGGTCGCGTGCGAGCGCCGCGCGGTCAATCTCTGGTAGCGCCAAGGCGTCAACGCGAACTGCTTCTACCTCAGGTAAACCCACCGCTATGTCCTCCAGGTTACAGCACTCAAGCGTGCCCGACGGTTCGGCACATAACAAGAGCATTTTGGTGCAGCCTTCGGCTGCTAGGACGTCAAACCGCTGCGCGGATTGCCGCTCCAAATGCGGGCGTTAGGTGTACCTCAGGCTTCCACTAAACCCAAATGCGTCACAAATGGATTGAAATCCATATCTGAGAAGAGAAGAGGGATTTTGTGTTCAATGCAAAAAGTCGCAATGATCACATCGACCGTTTTGCGCACCGTAATTCCCTTCTTCCGTAGAGCCCTGAAATTGTCGGCGCTTTTTATGGCCCTCTCGACTCCGAGCATTTCGAAAGTGGAAATTTCATCGAAGAGCGTGCGAGCAGTTTTGTAGTCTTTGCCATGTCTAAATCCCTGCAGAACTTCGGTCAAGATCAGATCACCAATGGCTACTGGCTTCAACCCAAGTATTTCTTCGAGCTTGTCTGTTTGTGGAGTGTCCGTCCCGGAGAAATAGTCGATCCAAACGCTGGAATCAACCAGGATCATGAATTGGTTCGCATATCATCCAAATCTCCAGTCCATTGCAGTTTGCCCTTGTACTTTCGTATGTTTTCTTGCCTATTCAGTCTAATCAGCGTTTTCAGGCCAAGCTCTACGGCGTCCTTCTTCGTCCGCAGGCCAGTGGCTTCCAGCACATCGCTCATCAATTTATCGTCAATATCTATATTGGTTCGCATCGTCGAGTAGCCTATGCATGAATTGGAATGTGTATATAGTATTCAATGCATACACATAGCAAGTCAAGGCAGCAAGGACGCTTCGCGCCAGGACAGCCTTACGCCACTGTTGCTTAGGGCGCTAGCCGGCTTGATCGGTGTTGCGCAACGCGCTACACTACTTCCATGATCAAGTCCTTCAAGCACAAAGGGCTCAAACGTTACTATGAGACTGGGAGCAAACAAGGGATCCAAGCGAAGCATGCCTCACGGATCCGCATGCAGTTGGCTGCCCTCGATTCAGCTCTTTCGATTGACGATGTGGATATCCCTGGATATCGATTACACCAGCTTAAGGGAGGGCGAAAAGGTATTTGGTCAATCTCTGTGAGCGGCAACTGGAGAATCACTTTTGAGTTTATCGACGGAAATGCATACATCATCAACTACGAGGATTATCACTAATGTCTATGCATAACCCACCGCATCCTGGTGAATTTATCCAAGCCACTTACATGGAACCATTTGGCTTGAGTTGCCGCTATCTCGCAGAGCAGTTAGATGTTGCGGCATCCACATTGAACCGGGTGCTAAAAAAGCAGAGCGCGGTAAGTCCAGAAATGGCGCTGAGGCTTTCCAAAGCTCTAGGTCGTAGCGCCGAGAGTTGGCTACATATGCAGGATGCGTACGACCTATATCAGGCAAAAAAACGTCTGGCGCTTAGTCGTGTGCAAAGCATCGACTTAAATGCCGCGTAACAAGGCCTGGCAAGCCGCTTCCGTAAATGTCAAACCTGCGATTAAACGCCCATACCGGCGGACTTCTGGGCCCTGGAACTGACGCATGAGTTTCCCCGAGTCTGATTGGAAAAAGTTCAAGCCGCTTCGAGAGAAGGCACTGGCCAAGTTTTGTGAAATGGTCTTGGAGGAAATCGAATCAATTCGGTCTGAGAACAGTTTATCGAGTCACGAGAAGTATCTAAAAATCTACGCCCTTGTTAGCGATAGCGACAACAGAATTGAAGAGATCTTTGACGGGTACTCGCGCTCCCGAGCGCTGCGGCAGCTTGTCATGTTTAAGACTGAGGGTTTGCTTGAGCAAAGCGAATTCGCTTGCTTTAGCGAAGAGACCATCGAGGTTCTGGGCGGGTATGACTAGGGCAAGTATTCAAATGGAAGCTTCGTGGGCATACAACAAGTGTGGGCTGTGTCCTCCCTTCGGTCGACGGACGGACCTTGGCACCAACATGTGGCCTATTGATGAGACGCATTTCTAGGCTGCGACACTGGCGCGCTGATCTTTTGTCTTCTTTCGAGCACGCTGCAAAGCTATACGACAAAGGACAGACTGATCTGGAGGATTGGCGAGATCTCTACAAGCTCGCACCGGGAATCGCGGCGAAGAATCGCGGTGTGACAGATCCTGAGGCTCGAGAGATGATGTACTACTACGCGATCGAAGGCGTAGAGCATAATCATCGAATTGACCCGAAGAACAAGGAACACGTTCTATTTCACTTTACGTCCGCCTACATCGATGCGCATGTCGCAGCTGGGATTTTAGGTGAGCTGGAGGGCGACAAAGTTATGCACTATCTCAACGAGAATATCGATCTCTTCCCGGCGCCTTAACGAGAACAGGAGGCAGAGACTCCCGCCGCTATGGCGCAGCGATTTACTTCAGTTAACGTGTTTGCAGCCTTATTGGTTGCTGCAATCGTGTCGCTTCGGACGGGGAGCGGAGTGCTCGCCGAGAACGACGGCCTAACAACACCATTCGAAACTATGGATTACAAACTTACGAAAGCGACTCTGGCAGATACTGCCGAAATTGAAGCGTTGATTAAGCAGTCAGTTTGGGCGCTGGCCAGGGACGATTACTCGGATGCACAAATAGAAGGCGCATTACGCGCAGCCTGGGGTATCGATACCCAGTTGATTGAGGATGGCACCTACTTTGTTGCGACTCTCGAGTCTCAAATCATCGGCTGTGGTGGATGGAGTTTTCGTGAAACATTGTTCGGCAACGACAACGAGAGTGGCAGAAACCCAAGAGCCTTAGATCCGGAGAATGACCCAGCCAAAATTCGGGCATTTTTCGTCCGACCAGAACATGCGCGAAAAGGCCTGGGGACGTTGTTGCTGGAAAAATGCGAGGCCGAAGCAGAGGCAAAAGGCTTCAGTCGTTTCTCGCTGATGGCGACTCTTCCGGGCAGGCGACTCTATTCTCGTTACGGTTACATTGCACAGCCAGCTATCCAGTATCCGTTAGCCGAGAATCTGTCTATTGAGTTTGTACCAATGTACAAAGAACTCAGTGTGTAATCTGCCTGGCAGGCAGGAAGGACTTAGCCCGCAGTTTTGTCGCTGAGCTGGCACATGTCACACACTGCTACCTGCCAGATTTCTAACTCTGATACGCGGTACGATATCTACCCATGAACACCGCCGTGTTCTACGCCATAGCCGCTGATTTTGTTCTTTCAATACACGTCTCAATCGTGGCGTTTATCGTAGTAGGACTGCTGCTGACTCTTCTCGGGTGGATCTTTGATTGGAGTTGGGTTCGTAATCCCTGGTTTCGGCTAACCCACCTGATTTGCATCGGCATTGTGGTTGTCCAGGCGTGGCTGGGCGTTGTTTGTCCGTTGACGATTCTAGAGAACTATCTGCGGAACCTGGCGGGAGAGACGACCTATGCCGGATCCTTTATAGGTCACTGGCTAAATAGCCTGTTGTACTACACCGCACCCTGGTGGGTATTTGTGGTGGCGTACACGGTTTTCGGCTCTTTGGTTGCCGCCACCTGGGTATGGGTTCGCCCGCGATCGTTTCGCGGGCGAACATAATGCTCATAACGTAGAGGACGCGAGCGACGGTGCGGTCCTCTTAGCAACGCGGTACGACTGGCCGACAACGGGCAAGGGTGAACAGCGGCGAGCGTTGCCCGCCGACTGCACAAACTAAACGATATGCGCTCTGAGCGAGTTCACGCTTACTTCGGGGTCAGGCGCAGCAAACGTCCACCTTTGCCCCGTGCTTCGTCTTCAATGACGTAGACGCTGCCATCCGACGCTTCTTCCAGACCGCGGATTCTTGCTCCCATCTCGTAACGCTCGATTTCTTCAGCGGATCCGTCTTCACCCAGCTCGACATGCACAATCGCGTTCGACGATAAGCCTGCAACCAGCGCATTTCCCTTCCATGCCGAGAACTTATCTCCTTTGTAGATGAGCATGTCCCCGGGAGATATCACCGGCGTCCACCAAGCGGCGGGGGCCGCAAAATCCGGCCGCGTATCGTGATCATCGATCTTGCGGCCATCGTAGTGATCTCCGTTTGATACCACCGGATAACCGTAATTCGCACCGCGCTCTATAAGATTGAGCTCGTCGCCTCCGGCCGGACCCATCTCGATCTCCCAGAGACGGCCTTGCGAATCAAAGTCCAGTCCCAGCGGATTGCGGTGACCCAACGACCAGATCTCCGGATACACGCCAATGTCATCGACCTTCGCCTGCTTACTGTAGTAGTCCACAAACGGGTTATCGTCGGGAATAGAGCCATCATCGTTAAGGCGCAGCATTTTTCCCATGTTTGACTGCATGTCCTGGGATGGGGTGAACTTCTGCCGGTCACCCGATGTGATCCAGAGGTAACCGTCGTCGTCAAAAGCGAGGCGGTGACCGTAGTGACCGTGACCCACCGTCTTTGGGTACTGACGCCAGATCACTTCCAAATCCCGCAGTGCGGGTCGCCGACCCGATTCATCAAGGACGGCCCGCGCCACCGCAGCGCCGCGCGAATCATCGATTCCAGGCTCCGCATAGCTGAGGTAGATCATTTTGTTCTCAGCAAAGTTGGGGTGTGCCAATACGTCGCCAAGCCCGCCCTGCCCCGAGTAAACGACGGTGGGCGTGCCGCCGATGCGGGGTGAACGATCGCCTTTATCGTCGACAACCCAAAGAGAGCCCTTTTGTTCCGTTAGCAAAAATCGGCCGTCAGGTAATGCTGCTATTGCCCACGGCTCGTCGAAGGAACCAAGAACTTCGACCGAAAACGGAGTCTCGGCCTGCGCACCCATGGCCACAATAACGGCTGCGGTCAGCGCGCCGACGGCCCGACGGATGCTTTCAAAGAAATCTCTCATCGTGTCTCTCTCTCGTGTGTTTCGTGTGTGTCTTTCGTGTGTTTTGTGTGTGTGTTTCGTGTCTTTCGTGTGGTTCGTCTCTGGCTCAGGGATCGCGCTTAGGTCCAAATCACCTGATTAATTTCTTGGGCACTCGTTACAGGTCTTGCGATCCTAAGGGAAGCGCAAATGATCGCTTCGTGCCAGTAATAGTTCGATTTAACCGATCCACTCAAAGCAAGGACGGTAAGAGGAAGGATCGATCTTCATTCGATTATCGCGAACGAATCCCTCCAGCAATAGCGCCAGACCCTCTACAACTGCGCCCTCTCCTGACAAACGATACGGGCCATGCTCCTCGATGGCGCGCACCCCGAACTCTTTCACATTACCCGCCACAATACCGGAAAACGCCCGACGTAATTCACCAATCAACTCGTGGCGGGGCAGATCGCGCTGCAACTTAAGAGCGGCCATATTCTCGTGCGTCGGTATGAAGGGTTGTTGAAGCTCCTCAGGTATATGCAGCTTCCACGAAAACGAGAACGACTCGCTGTGCTCGATTCGCTGGCGTCGTACCGCTTTGATTCCGCGTTTCATTGCGCGCGCAGTCGCTGCACTGTCGCCGATAACGATCTCATAGTGCTCGGCCACATCCTCCCCGAGAGACATCTTCAAAAACTCATCGATCTGAGTGAAGTACGCCGCGCTTTCAGACGGGCCTGTAAAAATGAGGGGAAGCTCCACGTCTTCGTTATCTGGATGAAGCTTAATTCCGAGTAAGAAGAGAATCTCCTCAGCCGTACCGACCCCACCGGGAAACACGATGATGCCGTTGGCCAGTCGTACGAAAGCCTCCAGGCGCTTTTCGATATCCGGAAGAATCACCAGCTCGGTGACGATTGCGTTGGGGGATTCAGCGGCAATGATTCCCGGCTCAGAGACACCAATGTAACGACTGTCTTTGTTGATCTGCTTGGCGTGGGCGATCGTCGCGCCCTTCATCGGACCTTTCATCGCACCCGGGCCACATCCAGTACAAATGTCGAATCCCCGAAGGCCCAGCGAATAGCCGACAGTTTTGGAGTAGTCGTATTCAGTGCGAGAAATCGAGTGACCACCCCAGCACACGACAAGATTTGGCTGCACGTTGCTGCGCACAACGTCCGCATTTCTCAAAATGCGAAACACGGCGTCGGTGATACCTTCTGGAGTGCTGGTATCGAAGTGTTGCAGATTTGCCAGCTTGTGTTCGGTGAATACCACATCCCTGAGCGCCGAGAAGAGATGTTTGCGAATGCCCTCGATCATGCGCCCATCGACAAAGGCTTCCGCCGGGGCGTTCTCCAACTCAAGCTTCAGGCCCCGCGGCTCTGGAATCACCCGAACCTGAAAGTCCGTGTGCGCATCGAAGATACGCTTAGCGTCGTCGACGTAGCCATCCGTTTTCAGTATTGCCAGCGCACAGCGGCGAAACAGCTCGTGAATGCTGGCATCGGCCTGCACCAGACTAGCCATCTCTCGCTGCGTGAGCAGATCCAGTGTCTCGAGAGGACGAACCGATGCGTGGCGAATACGCTCGCCAGCTGCGCTTGTGCCGCCGGTTGTCTCGTCCTGGAATTGAGCGGGAATCGTCATCCGCCTGATTATACGGCCTGAAAAAGTCCGAGGCATGACTGCGGAAGAAGTTGGCGACGAAAGCGCGATACAAACTTGGGGCAGTCAAGCCGGTCGAGGGTGTTCATTCTCATACCGTGCATGCCGGCACAGAGCACCGAAGTCGAAAGCATTGCGGTGGCCAGGCAGCTAGTGAGCCTCTGGACTTGTTCAGAGGCTCACCAGTGTCCTGTCTGGCTGTGAACAAGACGAAAGGTCAGGTTGATTCTAACTGAGCAGGACCTCTTCGTCTTTGGGACCTCATGCTTCCAATGCGTCTGGGTGTTTCCCCGCATCAAAAGAAGGCTGCCCGGCTCGAGATCGAGCTTAACGGCGGCTATATCTTTGCGAGTTTTGTGCCTAAGCCGGAACGTGCGCGTTTCTCCAAAGCTCAGCGACGCGATCGTGGGAGCAGGACCAAGCTCGGGCTCGTCATCGGAGTGTAGTCCCATACCATCTCTGCCATCCCGGTACAGATTCGCGAGAACGCTGTTGTATTGCGCGCCGGTTTCACGTGAAAGTTCGTCCCGCAACGTCGCGAGCACCTGCGACCAGGGCTTGGGCAGATAGCGGGTTCCGGAGTACGCGTAGCTGGCGTCATCGTCACCGTACCAGGCGAACAGGCGCGGCTGTTTGTAGCGTTTACCGAAAAGCGACACGAATCCTTCCTGCCAATCGATATCGTTGTACAGGCGATCGAACAGCTGGGGCGCACTGTCCGTCCAGGGCGTTATACGCGAAAACACGACATCACCGTCGACAGGACACACCTGGAGAGCCTCCGGCGAACCAAACAGGTCGCTCACGCGCTAGTTTCCCAAGTTAGGATTTCGCGGTGTTTGAGAGCCCGCAAGAGGGAGTGCAACAAGGCGCGACCCGCAGGGAATAGCGAGCCTATTGCCAAGGGTCGCAACGCTGTGGCGCCCCCTCTTGCGGGCTCCCGAAGGGCGGGCTGGCGCGCTGAAATACAGCGAAATTCTGACTCGGGGCACTAGGCAGCTTTATCCGTCGTCAGCTGTGCCGCCTGACTTTCTGGCTCGTAGCACAGCGCAGGTTCGTCATAGTCCATATTACGAAACTGCTTGCGCTCAAGCAGATAGCGCTGAGAGTTAATCCAGGGATCTCGATCGCCTTGTTGCGGGAACAAGTGCATCATCCGCTGCATGTAGCCGGCGGAAAAACTATCGATGTAGGGTCTGCCCTGCATGCCTGGCATATCTGGCTCAAGCGTGGGAGTGACGGATGCGAAGTTACGAGCGCGCATGTGCAGCAGCAGGCCGCAAAGCCATTCGGCAGCCAGGTCTGCCCGCAGAGTCCAGGACGCATTGATGTAACCGAATACAGACAACAGGTTCGGTAAACCGCTGAACATTAATCCGCGGTAGGTCCAGCTCTTCGGAAACTCAAAGTCTTTCCCATCGATAGTGACAGCCATTCCACCCAGAATTTCGAGTTCCAGCCCGGTCGCCGATATGATGATGTCGGCCGAGAGTTCCTCCCCGGACTTAAGACGAATTCCATTAGGCAATATCTCGCTGATCTCATCAGTCACCACCCGAGCCTTTCGCGATTTCAACGCGGCGAACAGGTCGCTATCGGGAACCAGGCACAGGCGCTGGTCCCAGGGATTGTAATTGGGCGTGAAGTGCTCAAGCTGGTCCTGGGCCTCCGACCCGAGCTCGCGCTTGACCTCTTTGAGCAACATATCTTTAAGTTTTTGCGGTTTCTCCCGCGACCGCCGATAGACCATGTGCTGAAAAAGAGTGTTCTTCAGACGAGTCAGCAAGTAGGCCCAGCGCGACGGCAATATTGCGCGAAGCGAGTTCGCAATCCAGTCTGAGGACGGCCGCGACACAACCCAGGTCGGTGATCGTTGCAGCATCACGACTTCGGACGCCTGATCAGCCATAGCTGGAACCAGCGTCACAGCGGTGGCTCCGGAGCCGATTACAACGACTTTCTTGTTGCGGTAGTCGAGGGACTCCGGCCATTGCTGGGGATGAACAAAGTCACCGAGGAATTGCTCACGACCCGGGAACTCGGGCTGATACCCATGCTTGTATTTGTAGTAGCCGGCGCAGCATAGAATAAACCGCGCCGTCAGCTCGCGAAGCGAACCTTTTGCATCGTCCTGAATCTTGAGCGTCCAGCACTGCGCGTGCGAATTCCAATCCACAGCCAGAACACGTTGCTGGTACTCGATGTGGTCGTCGATGCCGTACTCACTGGCGGTCTCACGCACGTACTTCAGTATCGCCGGTCCATCGGCGATTGCCTTGCCCGCCTCCCAGGGCTTGAAGTTATACCCGAGCGTATACATATCGCTGTCGGAGCGAATACCCGGATAGCGGAAGAGATCCCAGGTTCCGCCGCTAGCTTCCCGACCTTCCAGAATCGTGAAACTGTGCTCAGGGCACTGCTTCTTGAGATGGCAGGCGGCACCAATACCCGAAAGCCCTGCGCCGATAATAGCTACGTCTATCATGTCACCCATAATTGAAGTTCTCTCTGGAAACCGCCTCTATTCGATCGACCGTACCGGCTGCCCCGGGGTCTGTACGAGGCAGTGTGAGCCGCTTATTGCGTGGTTCGACCTTTGCCAGCAGCAATACGCAAACGAAGCGCATTGAGTTTGATAAAGCCCTCGGCGTCGCTCTGATCATAGGCGCCGGAGTCGTCTTCGAATGTGGCAATGGTCGAATCGAACAGACTGTCCGAAGAGCGTCTTCCCACCACGATGACGTTGCCTTTATAGAGCTTGAGCCTCACTACGCCGTTCACGGGTGTTTGCGATGCGTCGATCGCTGCCTGCAGCATCAATCGCTCCGGTGACCACCAGTATCCGTTATAAATCAGCTTCGCATAGCGAGGCATGAGCTCGTCTTTGAGATGAGCGACCTCTCGATCCAGCGTCAGTGACTCAATAGCGCGGTGAGCACGCAGCAGAACCGAGCCACCTGGCGTTTCGTAGCACCCGCGCGATTTCATTCCAACGTAGCGATTCTCAACGATGTCATCTCGACCAATGCCGTGACGACCGGCTGTTTTGTTCAGGCTCTCCAGGAGCGCAGCCGGCGCAAGCTCTTCGCCATCGATGGCAACGGGGTCACCATGACGAAACTCAATCTCAAGTAGCTGGGGCTCGTCGGGTGCCTCTTCCGGGCTGACCGTCCACCGCCACATGGACTCCTCGGCCTCGGCCCAGGGGTCTTCGAGCAAGTCACCCTCGTAGGAGATGTGCAGTAGATTGGCATCCATAGAGTACGGAGACTTTTTGCCGGCCGCTGCGAAATCAACGGGTATATCGTGCTCCCGGCAGTAGTTCATAAGGGTCTCACGAGAACTTAGGTCCCACTCCCGCCATGGGGCGATGACCTGAACTCCAGGCTTGAGTGCGTAGGCGCCCAACTCAAAGCGGACCTGATCATTGCCCTTTCCAGTCGCTCCGTGCGAAATCGCATCCGCACCTGATTCATTGGCAATCTCTATCAGACGCTTCGCAATGAGCGGTCGAGCGATCGAAGTACCCAACAGATACTCACCTTCGTACACGGTATTGGCCCGGAACATCGGAAACACAAAGTCCCGAACAAACTCCTCCCGTAAGTCCTCAATGTAGATCTGCTCCACACCGAGTGCCTGGGCTTTTGCACGTGCAGGCTCGACTTCTTCTCCCTGACCGATATCTGCAGTGAATGTGACGACCTCGCAGCCGTAGGTCTCCTGCAGCCAGCGAACGATCACACTCGTGTCCAAGCCACCGGAGTAGGCAAGAACGACCTTGTTAACACTGCGCATGCGCTGGAAGACTCCTATGGATGAACGAACCTTCGAAGTGTACCGGTCTAGGCAATCATGAAACAGTCAGGTGGCGATGATCCAGTAGGGCGTTTGGTCCCGCCTGAGTCTTTGCGTTAGCATCCATCCTTTCCGCCGAGGCTCAGCCCATCTTGCAAAAGCTCACCCTGCGCCGGCCGGACGACTGGCATAGCCACCTTCGCGATGGTCCGGTACTCCGAGACACCTGTGGCGATATGGCGCGCTACATGGGACGCGCTATTGTTATGCCCAACCTGGTGCCGCCCGTCACCAATGCGCGCCTGGCGGCGGAGTATCGACAGCGCATATTGCGTGCGCAAATGGACAACGCGCCCGCCACCGGGCATCAGTTCTATCCGTTGATGACGCTCTACCTCACAGAGCAAACCAGCGTAGATGATATTCGCGAGGCCGCGACTATCGACTGGCTGGCTGCTGCAAAGCTATATCCTGCTGGCGCGACGACCAATTCAAAGGCGGGCGTTAAGTCACTTGAAGCGCTCTATCCTGTGTTCGCAGCCATGGAGGAAGTGGACCTGCCTCTGCTGGTGCATGGCGAAGTCACGGACGAGGATGTGGACATCTTCGACCGGGAGGCGGTCTTTATTGATCGTCACCTTGTGCCGATTTGTCATCAGTTCCCCGCACTGCGCCTGGTGATGGAACACATCACGACCGAGCAGGCGGCCCAGTTCGTCGCCTCGCAGGGGGCGAACGTTGGAGCCACGATCACTCCGCAACATTTGTTGCTGAACCGGAACGATATGCTTGTTGGTGGCATCCGACCGCATCTTTATTGCCTTCCTGTTCTTAAGCGACGGCAACACCAGGAAGCGCTGAGAGCCGCGGCCAGCAGCGATGATCGCAGTTTCTTTCTCGGCACGGATTCCGCGCCACACGCCCGCGATGCAAAAGAAAATGCCTGCGGCTGCGCTGGCGTGTATACGGCACACGCCTCTATCGAGCTGTACGCCGAAGTGTTTGAAGAGTTAGACGCGCTTGATCGGCTCGAGGACTTTGCGTCTCAACGGGGCCCGGACTTTTACCAACTGCCGCGTAATGACGATTTCATCGAACTGCGAAAGGTGGAGTGGCAGGTTCCGCCCAAGCTGCCCTTTGCTACGGGTGAACTTATTCCCTTTCGCGCGGGAGACCATGTTCGCTGGCAGGTCGGGCCGGCGGTAGACGTGTCTTGAAGACACCTATAAAAGACCGTTTTCGCGGCTTTTTGCCGGTAGTACTGGATATCGAAACCGGAGGTTTCGAGGCCTCGACCGATGCCATTCTTGAGATTGGAGCCAGCATTGTTCGCTTTGACGAAGACGGCATGCTCCGGACTCACGCGACGCACAACTTCAACGTTGCGCCTTTCGAGGGTGCAAACATCGAAACTTCGGCTCTTGAATTCACGGGAATCGACCCGTACCACCCATTTCGTGAAGCGGTGCCCGAGAAAGAGGCGCTGGGTGAGCTATTTCGCATTGTTCGCAAAGAGATAAAAGAGCAGGAGTGCGTTCGCGCGATCATCGTCGCTCACAACGCTCACTTCGATGCAGGGTTTCTCAACGCCGCTATAAGCCGCGCGGATATCAAGCGAAACCCGTTTCACCCTTTCACCTACTTCGATACGGCTACCCTGGCGGGTCTGGCCTTCGGTCAGACAGTGCTGGCCAAGAGTTGCAAAGAAGCCAATATCGAATTTGATAACAGCCAGGCGCACAGTGCCGCCTACGATGCCCAAAGAACCGCCGAGCTTTTTTGTACGATCGTGAATCGCTGGAAGCAGTTGTCTCAAACCAATGAGATCGTCAACGCTTCTTCCCAATCGCAATCTGGGACAGCATCGCTGGACCCGCCACCGGAGCCATCAAGCGTCGACCCGAGCTCCGATTGATCTGATCTTTGCTCCCCACGTCTCGCTTTTTTGCGAGTCTGGCTAAGCCACACAGGCTCGATCAAAACGACTCTAGTTGAGCGATGCATCTTCACCGCTCAGTGCATTGAGTATGACGTCAAGCTCCCGCATCAGCTCCGAGGCACTGTCGATCGTCATTAGCTCAAGCTTCAGGCTCTCATCAAGCGGCAACAACTGAACAAGGCTAAGCCCTACTTGCCAGGCATCGTCGAAGTCAGCCGGCAATCCGATGCGTTGCACGTGCGGGTGAGCCTCAAGGCCGCGAAGTACTGTGCGCATCGGCTCCCAACTGTCGATCATAGCGGCCGGATCGTAATCCGACAGAAATTCGATCTCGGCCATCACCAGGCCATTTTCTTCGCGCCAGAGGCGTTGTGGCGCGAAACGTCGCCCTCCTTCCACGGTGATTCCAAGAAGGCCGTTGTCGAGTTGATCCCAATCAACGATGGTCGCTATCGAGCCAACCTTGGCCAGTGTTGGTAGATCCTCGGGCGAGACCTCTGCGCCGCGCAGAATCCGAACAATGCCAAAGCCCTCGCCACTGCGCATGGATGATTTGACGAGGTCCAGATAGCGCTGCTCGAAAATCTGTAATGGCATACGCCCATACGGCACGAGTGTTGCCGAGAGCGGAAAAAGAGGTAGCTCACTCATGCGGCTGGCCCGAGCGGCTTGATGAGAATTATCAGACGGGGGAGCAGCAATAATGCACCGATGACCGCCGCCGCCATGGCAATCACAGTCAGCACACCAAAGTACAAACTCGGATTAAAGTTCGACAGCGTCAGCGTGCTAAAGCCAATGACCAGTGTGAGTGTCGTGTAATACAACGCGCGGCCAATGCTTCCATGACAGCGGTACATAGTCGCAAGATAATCCCGATCGGTCGGAAACTCGCGCTTGAACCGGTGTACGTAGTGAATGCAGTTATCCACCCCGATCCCTACGACGATCGCCGCAATCGTGATTGTCATGATGTCGAGTGGAATTCCCAGCAATCCCATGATGCCAAGCACAAGTCCAGCAGCCAGTATATTCGGTGCGAGAGCAATCAGAGCGAGCGTAAACGATCGAAAGAGTATCCAGAACATGATCATGATTACGCCAAACACCGCCCCAAGGGTCAGTATCTGCGATGCATAGAGGCTTTGCAGCACGTTGTTGTACATCACCAGCATACCCGTGAAACGAAGCTGATCCTCCTCGAGGCCAGCATCGTTCAGCAAAGTTTCTCGTAGGTCGCGCAAGAAAGCCGCACGCTGTAAGTCGCGACTTGTCTCTTTGACGCGCACGGTCATGCGCGCCTCATCGTTGTCGGAGTTGTAATAGGGATCCACCAGTAAGGCGCTGATGTTCGCCGGAAGCGCATTCTTGGCCAGAGCCAACTCGACGCTGCCAATGTCGTCACCCAGAAGCTGACGTATCAGTTCGAAGGTTGTCGACAGGGACTGTACCTTACCCGTCTCGTTATAGGATTCGACCGAACGCTGGATCGTGTCGATCACCCGCAGACCTTCAAAGCTGAACCAGAAGCCTGGACTCGATGCGTCTGAGGCTACCGCGGTGACTTCTCCATCCGATGCAAACGGGTCGTCGGAGAAAGCGTCATCGGCAAAC
>JBCCPL010000066.1:0-14883 GCA_039111155.1 Pseudomonadota bacterium
GAGCTCGATTTCCTTGGCGACGGATACGCCATCCTTGGTGACCGTGGGAGCACCGAATGACTTATCGAGGATTACGTTGCGACCCTTGGGGCCCAGTGTTGCTTTTACCGCATCGGCGAGAACGTTTACGCCGGCGAGCATGCGCTGGCGCGCGTCGTCGGCAAAGAATACGTCTTTTGCTGCCATGATTAGTGTTCCTCAGCTAAATCTGAAATACGGTTTGTGTGCGATAAACGTACTGTGCGGCTTACTCGACGACAGCGTAGATTTCGCTTTCGCCCATGATGATCAGCTCTTCGCCATCCACCTCGATGGTGTTGCTGCCAGCGTACTGGCCAAAGACGACCGTATCGCCAACTTTTACCGCGAGAGCGCGAGTCTCACCGTTATCCAGAGCTTTACCTTCGCCTACTGCGACGACCTCACCCTGGTTGGGCTTTTCTTTGGCTGAGCCGGGAAGAACGATCCCACCGGCCGATGTTTCTTCTTCTTCCTTACGACGGATGACCACCCGGTCATACAGCGGACGGATCTGCATTGTTGAGATTCTCCATTCAATCAGCGAATAACCCCCCTGAGATGGGGCGCTTCCCCGCGGCTGGCCAACACCAGCGTTACGGTTGTGTGCTGTATGGGGGGTGATTTTTCTTTTTCAAGGCCGTTTTTAGCACTCTTTACACTGGAGTGCTAAAAAACATGAATTTTGATTTTTACGATTAGGATCGAACTCGAAATACCGATAAAGATCAATTACTTGCAGGAACAGGGAGAAAATCAGCTGTCGTCCAGCTGAGAGTACTCTCCGTCGAAAGTGTCTCCGCGACGCGGTTGATCCATAGGACCGCCGGGATGATTAGCGCGAAACGCCTGATTGCTGGCTCGACTTCGGTCATCCGCAATGAACGGCTCGTTCTGTGCCGAGGAGCGAGACGCAGAGCTTGAGCTTGCGTGCCCGCCACCGACGCGTGATAAAACGGCGCGCAGGGCAGCCAACACAATGACCGTCATGGCGATGGTGTCGGTGAAAAGTCCAGGAATAAACAATAACACTCCAGCCAGAACCAGGCTGATCTGCTGCCCCAAAAACAGCTGGGATGTGGGAAAGGCTCCAGGGCCGGACGACCTCATCTGTGTCAGAATCTCAAGACCCTGCCGGCGCAGGAGCGCGATTCCGAGCATCATGGAGGCCAGCACGTAAAACAGCGTGTTTAACGCGCCGATCTCCTGACCAAGCTTGATCAAACTGAACAGCTCCAGCCATGGGAGCAGTAGAAAAAACCATCTCATAGCGAAAGTATGGGTTGTGCTGACGCAAATACAAGGCAACGTCGAGCTTGACCCTTGACCGGTCAGACGACGAACTCATATCCCCAAGCACGTAAGAAGAGCAGAGACAGAGCAGAGAAAAAACCAGGCAAACGAGAGCAAGACTCCTGACGGACTCAAACGACAGCATCAACGACACGGAACCAAGCATCGATCAGCGAATATGGCTGACGGTTTGCGCCATTCCCAAAGGTAGAGTTGCTACCTACGGAGACATCGCAGCACGCGCCGGACTACCGGGTAGTGCACGCCGCGTGGGCGCGGCGCTCCGAAAATTGCCCAAGGGTACCGAAGTGCCCTGGCACCGTGTGGTCAACGCCAGCGGAAAAAGCTCGCTCCCCAGCGGATCCGGTGGGGCCGAGCGCCAGTATCGTTTACTCGAATCTGAAGGGGTTTATCTGAAAATAAAAGGACTGCAGTCTTTCCGGAAATACCGCTGGTAGGTACCATCTCGCGCGGTGCCACCCCGAATTCCCAGGGGTTTCTTATATCTCGACATCGACTGCGAGGCGATCACGATAGCGTGCGCTGAGGCGACCGGATGGCCGCCGATGAATCTTGGCGTCTTCGCTGGGTAAATGCCCCAGATAGTGAATGGGTGTCGCGCTGATCAAATCGTCCGTCCCACGCAAGGCCCGATATTGCCGTCGGAACTGCTGCAACTTTAGCTCACGCTCGGACTCGATGGAGTTTGTCGTCGTCCCACCGTGGACCTGGTGGAAACTACCCTCCCCGATCAGCGCGACCAGCTGACTGTGGGGGTCGTCGCAGGCGCGCTTAAAGAAGTCCAGATTGACGAACCCACCACCCGGAGTATCGAAACGTTCATCCATGCCGCCAAGCGCCAGCGCAAACTCGCGGCGCAAAGATATACAGTTTGACTCGAACATGCGGTTAAGCCAGCTGACCGATCCGCTTCCGCCACGCAAGGCGGCCCCGATCTCAAACAAGCGATACCCATCACCAGGCCACGCGATCTCGGCCAAAAGCTCATCCTCCAATGCGGAGTCATAGCCCCGCAGCACCGTCTGCGGTTGATCCCCGGGGCCGAGATAAAAGTAGCGAACGGCCACCACCGGATTCGAAAAACTCCGGAACGCCGAGAATGTCCAGTGTAGAACGCCCGGTGTGAGCACATGAGCACCGTCGATCATGATGCACACATATTCACCGACGGCCAGCTGCAACCCTAAATTCACCGCAACGGCTGGACTGACAGAGGGTTCGGGGACTTCGACAACGCGCAGGTTCAGATCGGTCTGAGCGAGTCCGTCTTGGTTGATGGCTGTGGGCGAGCCATTGTCGAGCACCAGAACCTCGTACTCCTGCGGATCCACGTTAGTTTGGTAAGCCGGCGCCAGCGACTGGATGCAGCGTGGAAGCTCCCGAGGCATGTCATAGGCAACGACGATTATGCTGAGCCGCACGGCGACTATGCTCGCCGACCGCGCGGGGGCGGTTCACAGAGCACACTTAAGTCCTTATAAGACCAGAGGAGTCGTTTTGACCGGCGCGTTCGACGCCGCAAAAAACCAGGACTCCACGGCATAACGACAATCGGTCTGCCGCGTACTGCACTGAGTGCGATGCAGATTGAAGTGATCGAAGAAAAGTCCATCACCCGGAAAAAATTCAGGTTCGAGAACAGGCGTGTTCGCGGCCAACTCCTTAACCAGTTCCGGGCCCACTACCCAATCAAAATAGGCGCCGCGTGTTCCGGTTTCGTGAATCCGCTTTCGATGGTCGGCGACGATTTCCATCCCCGGTGCCGACGCGTCGGCACCACAATGGCTGAGCGCTACCCATAGATTGATGGAGCGAATGCCCTCGCCCAGAAAACGCCCATCCTGGTGCCAGCCAGCCAGACCCGCGGGTTTTGGTGCGGCCTTGCGCAACACCCATTTTCTCACCGAGAGCACGCCTTCTTCGCCAAAACACTCTCGCATCAGCGCCGGCAGGCCAAGCTGCGTATAGAACTCAAGCATGGCGCAGGCGGCAGGCGGCGAGTCCACGGCCCACATAGAGCCAGTAGTCCCGTTGCGTTCGGCTTCGGACTTAAACTTAAACTGTTGCGGTCCCCCAGTGACCGATTTAGGTCGCGAAAAATGCCGGTTGCGCTCACCGACATCGACGCCGTCATGAAGATCCCGCCGTACCTCGAGAGCGGCATCGATCAATTCCGTCATGCGTTCGGCAAACGCAGGCTCCATGAGTTCGCGAACGATCAGGCCGCCACCACCCGCGACAGCATCTTGCAGTACTTGCGCGCTCAGATCGCGCGCATGAATCTCGGCAAGCTGCCCGTTGGGTACAGGGGCCTTGCCGGGTGCAGGTACGACTGCCGGCGCAGGCCATTGGAATTCGCGAAAGGCGGCGATACGCAAGTCGATGATTGCCCGTTCCAACTCAGGGACAGGGTACTGCCGGTAGCTATCTCCTAGCATGTCGATCGCACTGCGAAGAGCGCAATGCTCTGACGTAGCGGCAGGAGACGCTCCGCCACCTGGCGTCATCATCGCTTTATCCTTGAAGGCTCCGAGGCCTGCGAGCTTCGCCAGCATCTGATTCACAAGTTCACCTCTCGGAGTTTCTTTCAGACATTACCCTGTTCTCTTTCGCTTTCAGACAGCGCTTGAGCAGTGCCTGCTAGATCTCAGTTGTTCCAGGCCTTTTCAGATCCCCCCCTCTCTCTCAGGGTACAAGGCGGTGACTCAAGCAACACGCCCAGGGAACCTAGGCGGTCGCTGCCTGCTTACCCTGACCACCTTTGCTAACCGTACCGCCTCCAGCCTGGGCTGCGCGAAACTTCGCGGCCTGGCGCCGGGCCTCAAGAAAATGCGCGGCATGAACGTAGAATTGACGCAGTCGTTTCTGTGACTCGGGATCCTCCTCGAATAGCATCCGCATAAGCGGAGCGTCGACGCGTTCGCCGCCGGCCTTGCGCAGAACGCCCAGGCCGAACCCGTGCTTGAACTTGAAGGTCGCATCGTGGACCTTCTCTAACTCTTCAAAAAAGCGCCAGGCGCCATAATCGCCGAGCCTTGCCATTACATCGTGGAACAACACAATCCCTCCTGGCCTGACTTTAGGAAACCAGGTATCGAAATCCTCCTTGACCGCATCATAGGTGTGGAGGCCATCGATATGAAGAAGGTCCAGCGTGCTGTCTTCGAAATGCACAAGAGCTTCATTGAATCGCATTTTCAGCAGGTAGGTGCTTCCGCGGTAGTGCTCGCGCGCGTGCTTCTGCACACCTTGATAAATACTGTCGTCATAGCCCTGGGTATGCTCATCGCCCTCCCAGCAATCAATGCCGTACGCGACGCCGTCAATGTCGAATTCCTGCAGCGCCTGGCAGAAGGTGAAAAATGACAGCCCGTTGTAAACACCAAGCTCAACGACCAGTTCGGGTCTCAACTCGCCTACCAGATCGTAGGCAAACGGAAGGTGGTCTACCCAGGTACTGAACACCATACGCCGCGGTTCAAATTGGCGAAGTGATGGTGGGAAATACAGACTCACTAGTCGAGGCTCGCAGCGCTGGGGCGTCGAGGATTTTCGTTATCGGCGACGAGTCGCGGCCCCGACAATTCCCGGCTAGGAGCCCCCCGACGACTCGCTATCGCACGATCCGAGGAGTACTGCAGAAACGGTAGCACCGCGTCATGAAAACCGCCCAGATAGATCGGATGCGTTAGGGGACTGGCAAAGTCCTGCCCTCTCAAATCACGATACTGGGCTTGAATCTGTTCAATAAACACATCTCGCGCCGCTGGAGGCTCACCCCCGGTAGTGACGCCACCGTGAAACTGATGGAAAGTCCCTTCACCGGGAAGCACGACGTGTTGTATCCCGGGGTGCTCGCAAGCCCGACGATAGAGATCAAGGTTTACCATACCGCCGCCGCGCAGGGTAAATCGCAGGTCCATTCCACCCAGATCGTTCCAGACCTGCACTGGCATCGCGAGGCAGTTGCTTTCGCTGTTCGGTAAGAAGAACCCTCCCGCACAGGACCCGCTGAGACACGCGATCTCGAACAGGCGGTAGCCGTCCTCTAACCAATCCACTGATGCCAGCAAGCGTTGATCCACCGATGCATCGTAGCCCTTCACGACGGCCTTCTGCTGCAGCTCCGAGCCCAGATGATAGCCCGGCACGGACACGACCGGGTTAGATACGGATGCCTGGGCGCGCAGAATCCCGCTGACAATGCCGGGAGTCAGCAAGCGTGCCCCGTCGATCATGATGGCCAGCATGTCAGAGCGTGCCATTTGCGCTGCCTCATTCACTGCGAAAACGGGGGTCGGCGCAGTCTCGTCTCGCAGGATGTAGCGAAAATTATCGGGTAAACCTTTAACGAACCCGCTATCAAGCAACTCGCAAGAGCGGTTCTCAACGATGATCACCTCATAGTCGCGACTGTCACAACCGCGCTGATAATCGGGCAGCAGAGAGCGGATCGTGTTGGCTGCCTGCATCGGCATTTTGTGAACCACCAAGACCAGGCTGACCTTGGGTCTATGTTTGGGGGTACGCGTTGCTCGCTTAAGCAGGTGACGAAAAGGCTTCACTGCATTCCATAACTTCATTTGAGTCTGCCAGGCGCCTTCTTAACTGTTATCGTTTTTGGGAGACGAGCCGGCGCGCAGCGCCCGCCTCTTGAGGCGCCAGTGTAATAGCTTCAACCAGTAAGGCAACGGAGACGCATTCTCACTTCTTTGCGACTGACGCAACGTCTCTTCGAAAAACGGGGCCTCGGTGATGCGCTCCCCTCGCAGCCCGAGGTCACTTGCCGCGCGTTCAGCTAAGTGGGAATAGGTGTGTTCATCCACGTCAAAATCGATCAGTGGAAATTCAAAACGCTTGTGCAGCGCCAGTAACCTGCGGTTGTACTCTGACCATAACGTAAAGGCCTGCAAACGCGGCATCTCATTGCGAAACTCGAGCGAGTTTGCCACCGCTTGTGGCGACCGGAACACACCAACGAACTCAATTTGCGGGATGGCCTTGCGCCAGCCTTCGATAGTCAAAAGGCTACGAGGATCTTTGAAGCCAACTACGGCTGTGCCCTTAGCACCTTCCCAGGAAGCATTCTGGCCCGGCTGTTCTGTCGACTCCTGCATGAGCGCAGACACGAGCTGACGCGCACGTCGACTATGTTCCTCTGACCAATGACAAGTATCAGGAGGCCTGTCCCAGGCTGCACTGTTCGAACGCAGGATCTCATCGTTAAGATCCACAAAGGATTGGGACTCCCGATTTCCACGAGTGTTGTATCGATTCCACGTATGGACTTCACCCAGGAACATCCCCGCCTGTTGCAGCGTGCCGGTAAGACAGCTCGTTCCGCTGCGGTGCATTCCGAGTATGGCCACAACCCGGCAGGCCGGATCGCGTAATCCGGCTTCTTTCACACCGCTCTCGCTTCTCTCACCACATCTCTCACCGCATCTCCCACCGCATCTCCCACCGCTTTCTCAGTTTTCCCGGCGCGCCCTACTTTGTTCGCGTCCTCCACGGCCGGGCCGCGAAAAGTCGTGCTCACTCACGCCAGGGGGCCACCCAGGGCAGCATCAACATGCCGGGAATCGCGATGAGGGCGCACAGCATAAAGAAGCTGAACCAGCCGATCTCGTCCACAATAAAGCCCGTACTCGCGTTGGCGAACGTCCGAGGCACGGTGGCCAAGGCTGTAAACAATGCGATTTGCGTTGCCGCAAAACTCGGGTTTGTCTCACGAGCGATAAAGGCCGTGAAGGCTGCTGTTCCGAGACCCACACCTAAGTATTCGAAGCCGATCACGGCACCCAGCAGCCACAGTGTTGGGGGGCTCTTTGCGAGTACAGCGAACCCCAAGATAGAACAGATCTGCACCACACCGAACAGCCAAAGCCCCCGGTTGATTCCCAGGCGCAGCATCACTATCCCACCTAGCAAGCCGCCCACGAGCGCGGGCCAAAGTGCCGCGTTTTTGGCAACCACCCCGATCTCGGTCTTACTGAAGCCAATATCCAGATAGAATGGGGTGGATAGAGCGACCGCCATATTGTCGCCTAGTTTATAGAGGACCAGGAACGCCAGTACCGCAATCAGTGACCTCCAGCCTTTTCGATTCAGATACTCAAGGAACGGTTTACTCATCGTATCCCGAAATCCGTAGTTGAGCTCGATCTTCCCAATCGGTTCGCTGACGGCTACGGTGAATAGGACGGCGACTCCCATGAAAGCCGCCGTAATCCAGAACACGACCGGCCAAGGCAGTAGATCCGCAAGAATCAGCGACAGACTCCCGGGAACAAGGCTTGATATCCGGTAGGCGTTAACGTGCACGCTGTTGCCAAGCCCTAGTTCCGAATCCGGTAGCAGTTCTCGGCGGTAAGCATCGATCACGATGTCCTGACTTGCGCTAAAGAACGCGACCGCAAACGCCAAAGCCGCGACCGCTGAGGTGCTCTGGGTTGGGTCCACCATTCCCATGCCCCCGATGGACAAAATCAGTGCCACCTGGAACAACAACATCCAGGACCGACGACGCCCCAGGTTGAAAGGAGTAAATCGATCCAACAACGGCGCCCAAAGAAACTTCCAGTTAAAGGGCATGCCGACGAGAGCGAACAAACCAATGGTAGCGAGCGAGACCTCCTGATCTTTCAACCAGGCCGGTACCAACTGGATGAGCACGTAGAGAGGCATTCCACTGGCGAAGCCAGTGAACACGCATATAAGCATGCGCTTCGAAAAGATCAGCTGGCGCAGATCCGGCTCGCCTTGAGAGGCTAGCTGTTCCACGGTTTTTGGCTCACTCATTGAGATCGCGCCAGGCGATCAGCGCGCCGAGCGAGTGCCTGTCGATAAAGCGCTACATCGGCGGCGTGATGCGCTTCTACGGCCAGGCGAAAGTCAGCGTCGTCGATGTACTGCTGCTCTGCCTCTCCATGTTCGGATTCCCTCGCCGTATTGACGTTCTCTGAAGCGACGGTGGGTTCCGGTTGCTTTAGAAATTCGCTCGCGAACCCTCGCACGTCACTCGCGTAATGTTCCGTGATTCCGACAAAATCAAACCGAGAGAGCGGAAAGCCCCAAAGAAATTTGCTGTACGTATTCTGTAGCTCGGCTCCAAGACAGAAGCGCTCAAGATCCCAGCGTTCCTCAATCACCCGTCGATGGAGGCGTCCGGCGTCGAGCGGGTTGTAGCTGCGCTGCCAGTAGTGATAGTGGGATGCCAGCCGCTCGACGGGGTCACGAAACCACGCAACAAACTGGAGTCGCTCTGAACCCGAGAGATACCGATACTTGAGCGGCATAAAGTGCCCGTGCACGCAATCGATGTCGCTAAGCTGGGCCCGGGGGAACGCGTGTCGCACACTGCCGACGACTGCTCGTAGGCATCGCTGCCAAGGGGGTCGGTTCAGCGGCCGATCCGCGTAGTCGCGAAGCAAAGTTGCTCCGTAGTGAGCCTCGAGCAGCGCCAGAAAGCTGGTACCGGCTGTTTTAGGGAGATGCAGTGATACGAGCACGCGTTTCAGGTACGGATCAGTGCGGGACGTGGCGAAGGCAGCCCTCGTACAACATCGCAAGCTGTTTTTGTACCGGCTGAATCGCCGTCAGCGTGTACATCCATCACCTGTAGGTTTCCACAAATCCGATCGCGTGGTTGCTGGCCAGGGTGCCCAGCCGGCAGAAACACGGCCGGGATGGTACATGCGTAGTTGCTGCTGGATGTGTGCATTAATGACAGTACAGTCTCCAGGTTTCTGATCTTGAAAATCGAAGCTCCGCAGTGCCGGTTCTATCGGCGTCACCGTTCGAGGCGTGGGGCTCTATTCTACGGAAGCGAAGTAGCGCAAGGTACACTCATCGAGCAAATCAATACACGCAATCGGATGCCAAAAAGATGAGACCGGATTACGACGCGCTACTTTCCCTATCTTCGGACGTCATTTCGGGCTTCACGCTAGATTCGGATGGGTATCAGCCTCTTGATTCCAATCACTTCAAGGCTCTGGAACTCAAGCTTACGGCATCTGCATCTGTGCAATTGCTCGGCATGGGCGAGCGGTTAGATCTTGAGCTGCGCTTGACCAGCAGTGGTCAGGGCAATCGGGTGTTTCTGGGCCCGGGAGTCAGTGGGAATCTCACGCTCAACATCGATGGGAGCGACTCCAACCTGTTTATCGGCCGCGACGCTCGCTTCGCTGACCAGATCATCGGGTCTCGCCAGGATAATGATTGGATCGCCATAGGTAACGATGTGGCAACCACCGGGCCCGGTCGCTGGATATCCGGACTTCGGTGCCCTGAGTCAGTCCGCCCGGCGCTTATTGTCGGAGACGCCTGTGTGTTGGCCCGCGATGTGGTGCTGCGCAACAGTGATGGCCACCCCTTCTTTGATCCCCAACTTCAAGCACAGGTTGCAGCTGCGGACTCTCATCTTGTTATCGAACCACACTGCTGGATCGGTGAACGCGCTGCTGTGATCAAGCCGGTGCGCATCGGAGCGTTTGCCGTGCTCGGATTCGGTTCGGTCGTCACCAGAGCGGTACCGCGCCACCACACGGCTTCCGGTAACCCCGCCCGCGCGCGCCGAAACGATATGAAGGTCTGGTGCTGGGATGATACCGACGACGGTATCGATCGCGCCACGCAGTACCTTGCGCGCTATCCTTATCCGAAGGATACCGAGGTGTGAGGCACCCGGTCCGCTGGGTTCTGCAGCCGTGGTCGGTCAACCAGCAGAGACTGCGCAGCTGTTTTATCTGAGAAGTGCTGGTTTAGCCAGTCCTGATAGCGAGCGAGGCGACCCGAAAGGTCAATATCCTGCTCGAAAACCTCCCTCACAGCGTGGGCAAAGCTCTCGGCCTCATCAGCCACGCTCATTACCAGTTCAGCATCAGGGATGCCTTCGGCACCGACCGAGGTTGTAACAAGCGGCACGCCATGAGCAATCGCCTCGATTACTTTGCCTTTTACGCCGGCACCAAACCGCAGTGGTACCACAGCGACGGCCACTTGCCGGTAAAGGGTGTCCAGTGCTTCGTCGCTGAGATAACCGTGCACGGTCACGCCATGACCCGCGAGGTCGTTAATAGACTGCGGTGGGTTCGAACCTACAATGTGCACCTCCACATCACCGCCCGCATCCCGCAGAGCCGGGAGGACTTCCGTCACCAGCCATACAGCAGCATCGACGTTGGGCGGGTGGTTGTATCCACCGACAAACAGCATCGAGCGAGGCTCGCCTGGCGTGTACGCGGGTATGCTCCGCACCAGCATCGCGTACAGCGGAATTCGCCTCAGGCGATCCCGATCAACATATTGTTCTAACTCATCGAGCTCAGGCTGCGAGAAATAGTAGGCCCGATCTACCTGTTCGAGAACGGCTAGCTCTCTCTTCTTCCACCGCTGTGCTTCTTTCTCATCAGTGGGCGAACCGCTCACCAACGCCTGCCGCTGCATACGAAGGTAATGAAGGTCATGGCCGACAAAGCTAACAAAGGGGCGCGGCTCAAGCTTGTTCAGAGTCGGTAAGAACTGCTCCGCCACGTGAGGTCGATGAAGAAAGATCTCATCAATGAACGGTGCGTGCTCAGAAAACCAGCCTTCAAGATTTCGAGCTATATGCTCCCCGACCAGAACTTCGACTCCGAGATCCTGAAGCTGCCGGGTATAAGGCTCGTGGGGGAAGAAGTTGGCCCCCATGAATTGCACCCGGCACCCCATACCCAGGAGCAGCTTGACGTACATAAACGTGGAACGGCTGCCTGCGTCTTTGTCATGATGGGGCACATAGTGATCGATGAACAGAATAGTGTAGCCAGGTCTTGACCGATCGCGAGCGTTGACGACCTGCTCGCCATTCGGAAAGTGGTAAGCATCCAGGACGGCGGCCCACTTTTCTCGAAAGACCCCCTGATTAATGACCTGATGCTTCTTCACACCACTGTTGAGATCGGTACCGTTACTCACGCCTTCGAAGTGATAAATCTGGCTCAGTGGTTGATATACCACGCGGTGCCCGTGGTCCCGCACTGTAAAGCAGATATCGGCGTCCTCGTAGTAAGCGGGGGCGAAACGCTCATCGAAACCGCCCACGTACTCCCAGACGGTTCGACGTATCGCCAGGCAGGCTCCGGACACGTAGTCCACGTCACGCCGATAGTTGTAGGCGGGTTTCTTGGGGTCGTCTCCTCGACCGTAGTTCCACCCAGACGCGTCGCGCCAGATGATGCCTCCTGCCTCCTGGAGCTTGCCATCGGCAAACAGCAGCTTCGGGCCAGCTATCCCCACTTCGGGGTCCACAAACATTTCCAGGAGCGACTCAAGCCAACCCTCGGTTACCGCGGTATCGTTATTCAAAAACACGATAAATTCGCCACGTGCATGCTCAGCGGCTGTCTTGCAGTTCCTGAGAAACCTCAGATTCTCTGATGTACGAAGAACCTTGATGCCGTGCACGCGATCGCCAATGGTGGCCGTTAGATCATCCGAGTGATCGTCAGCGATCAGGAGTTCATACGAGATTGCTGACGTATGCTCCAAAACAGTCTTCAGGCAATTGATGGTGACTCGATAGTCGTTGTACACGGGCACAATAATCGACACCCGGGGATCGGCTGTCACCGGAAACTCAAGTTCGAGAAAGTCGAGTTCTGGCCCTAGTGCCTTAGGATCAAACACCTCGGGAGTGTCGGCTGCGCCAGGAAAGCGCGCGTTCACCCACACCGCAAGGTCATCGGGCGAGCTCTTGAAGAACACCCGCATGGCACGACGAAATCTCGACCAGCTCAGACTTCGCACCGACCCAGCCGGGTTCCTTACAATATAGGCGAGAACACTCCGGACCATCCGCAGCTTACTGGCAGGGGGAAGTGGATGCGGAATCTCAAAGGTCGAAAAGTGCTCGTGAGCTTCGCCCAGAAGGTTCTCGTAGGCACTCGGCCTACCCAGTTGCCAGGTAAGCAACCTATAGATGCGTCGCGCCTGGCGCTGCACCTTTGCCATCGTGGAATGCTCAAACGTCAGCAGAGACTCGAATGCAGCAGTGAGAGAGTAAAAAAGAAAGTTGGCTTTTTCCGTTGTTTGATTGAGCTCAGATTCAACGCCTGCAAAGTCTTGCCAAAGTTGCTGGTGATTCGAGGCCAGTGCTTCATGCCGCTTGACCTCTGTTTTATGAGCTGCCGCCAGGCTTTCGTGATCTCGTGTTAGTTCTCCCAGCGACTCCGCAGCGCGCTTATGTCGCACCTGCTCGGACTTGTGCGCTTCGACCAGTAAATCATGATCGCTCTCAAGTTCGCTGAGCGCCGACAATGAGCGATCACGCTCCAGAGTTCGCTCCTCAATAAGCGCGAGGGCGTCATCCCGTTCCAGTTCGGTCTCCCGCAACTTAGCCAGCGAAGACATCGATTTTGAGTAATCAAACAAGCGCATCGATAACACGCGTTCGTCATCCAAAATCGGAGCCGGTGGCATGCTCTCGTCCAGGTTGCAGTCACTGCGAATCATCGACTCAAAGTACTCGTGTACTGTGATTTGCGATGCGGTGGCGAGACTCCAATCAGCCGACTTCGGTAGCGAGTTATGGTGTTTTAAGTTTGAATCGAGTGCCTTACCCGAAGCTTCCGGTTTACAGGCTATTCCTCTATCTCGCAGTGCTCGCAGGAGCGTCGGAAGCGTTTGAGTACGGTCCAACAAGGCGTCGTACGAGACAAGCAACCCTCCATACTGATGCATCGAACGCAGCATGCAGCGGTTGTAAAACTCCCATAGTGTAAGCCCCATCTGAATGGGGAACCCGTTCCTAGCTTCGAGAGACTTCGCTACTGCAAGAGGCGAGCGGTATACGTGTAGGTAGACAGGTTGCGAGGCTATGGTTCTCCAGAAATCTATCGTCAAACACAACCTTGGATCTTTTAGTAGAAAACTTGGCTTGCCACGAGAGCCTTCGTACCCGAACGAACCCAAAGTATCAGCGGAGATTGAACGTGAAAGGTCCTGATAGAGAGCCTGTGCTTCAACTTTCTGGTAAGTAGCATTGCTGGCTATGATTGAGTCGAAGTTCGGTGGACATGACCAACTTCCACCGCTGGCTGTCAGCAAACTATCATTGATAGCAACAAGCGATTTGTTTTCGAAGAACCCCAAAGGATTGTCAGGCTGCGAGGCCAGCAACTCATGTTCCGATCCAGGGCTTATTCCTGCGCCCACACAGGCGCCTGCAACCAGGGAAGTTCCTGAGCGATGCATGCCTAAGATAAATAGGCACTTGGGCGATGACATGTTCGGTCTTAGAAGTTCACGCGTTCTGCGTTGTCTCGTGCGGTACTACGGGCCATCCTTGAAGGGTTCGAATATCTCTTCCATCGCCGCTCCATCAATGAACGCATCATTGGTAATTACATACCGCGCAGCGACCTCCCGGCTAGCAAGTGCATTGAAGTCTTGCTCTATATCCGCGTAGATGCGGTTTTTCGCCTCTTCGTAGGTGAGGTATCGAGATTCACGAACACCGTCCAGTCGAATAATGTGAAGGCCAAACTGCGAGTCGGTGACCGCGGAGTACTGACCAATCGAATCAACTTTAAACAACGCTTCCGAGTAGGGCGGTGTTACGTCCGGATCGCCGTAGGTCATCCATTTGTCGAACAGCCCGTCGTTGCTCTTTGAGCCAGGATCTGCGGAGTACTCCTTCACATACGCTGCGAAATCGGCACCGGCGCGCAATTCCTCAAGAATCTCATTCGCCTTTATTCGTAACTCGTCCCTGGGCAGCCCGGGCGGTGAAGCAAAAAGGATGTGGCTCGAGAGCCGCTGTTCCGGCACCAGGGCATATTTGTCTTTCTGCGTAGCGTAGTACTCCTGCGCAAGAGCTTCTGGGTCGGGAAACTTAGTCCGTGATTTTTCGTATTTCAGTGCAAGCGTGCGTTTTACCGCCAAAACCTCGAAAAACGTCTCCCAGTAGCCAGGCGTATCTGACGGCAGGGAATCCGCCAACAACGCCAACTTCCTGATCTGCAACATATTGTTGATCAGTTCCAGGCGTTCGTCCAGATCATTCGCTGCGCGTGTGCGATAGGAGCTTGGGCTCATGGTTAGTGCGGCTTCCAACTCAGCTCGGGTTATGGTGGCTTCACCGTCACGAGCAACAACCGAATCCGATTCACTGGCGGCGTGTTGCGCGAAACAAACAGTTAACAGTAGACAGGAAATGGTTCGGTACATGCGATCAGGTTACCTATGAGATGAAACTATCCAGAGCTAGTCAGTCAGCAGCGCGTGGATCTTAGAGTGAGCTTAGCTAGCGAGTCTCCGTCGCAGCGAAGAAAGCAGTTGGAGTAGGTTCGGTGTGGCGGCGAGTTTACTTAGCCACCCACCGTAACGAAAGCGAATTTGTTCCAGATCTAAGATCCCAGTATTTTTTGGATCGGGTAGGAGGCAGGGTTACCCCTGCCGTCCTCCCACACCACCGTACGTACGGATCCGTATACGGCGGTTCACATAACACGCTGAAGCCTGCGCACTGTATCCAGCACCGACACCAGCCCCCATTGATCGAAGCGC
>JBCCPL010000067.1:0-14877 GCA_039111155.1 Pseudomonadota bacterium
ACGCTCGCCACTGAGCAGGAACAGCATTCGGATCCGTGAGGTAGGTCTCGTAGAGGTCTTCGACATAAGTGGCGTTGCCGCCGGCGATATGCGAGCTGCGTCTAAACAGCTCCATCGAGCCTTCTTGCATGCTTTCCCCCAGTCGAGCGCCCGTCTTTTTCGGGTCGTCTCGAGCTATCTCTGTTCCGTCTAGATTCTTTCGCCATAACTCGCATGCGATTGCGAGCTTTTGAAAGATAGCGGCCACTGCGCGAGACTACCCACTTACATTCTACTCAGTCCGTCGGGCTCCGCATCGACCAACGAGTCGACGTGCGAGCCTGCGACTAAGTCAGGGGTAAGCCAACGACAAAACAACAGGCGTTGGGTTCATCTTCCAAAGCACCGCTGTCACCGATGGCCACGGGAACTTGTACCGATCCCTGGGAGCACTCTCGATGACTTGCGTCCAGGCTCTAAACCAGACCCTAGCGAACGCGTCACTTACAGGAAAACAACGTCTCACGACAGATCACTGTCGAAATCGCGGCGAATTATGCCACCTTTGGCGCGGCTCTAGAAGCGCACATCGGGAAACAGACAGACAGTAGGGGCCGCGAAGGCAGAGGCCGCCTTTGAGCGGCCGAACACGGCGGGCCCCATTGAAGCCCGGGGGTGTCTCAGGAAAGTGTAACTAGCTGGAGGAGAACTGAGTGTAGCTACGCGGTGGCGGTTGCTTTCTCTACAGTCGCAGGATTGCTCTTGTCGGGTGCGCCCTTGAGAAGCATGCTGCGAATGTGACCGATGGCTCGTGTTGGATTGAGGCCTTTCGGACAAACGTTCACGCAGTTCTGAATGCCGTGGCATCGGAACACGCTGAAGGGATCGGCGAGGTTCGCCAGTCGCTCCTCGGTCGCGGTGTCGCGACTGTCAGCAAGAAAGCGATAGGACTGGAGAAGACCGGCGGGGCCGACGAAGCGATCCGGATTCCACCAAAAAGACGGGCAGCTCGTGGAGCAGCAGGCACACAAAATACATTCATAGAGACCATCGAGTTTGGCGCGATCTTCCGGCGACTGGAGTCGCTCTATCTTGGGCGCGGGCGTTTCGTTCTGAAGGTATGGCTCGATCTTTTCGTATTGGGCGTAGAACATGCTCATGTCGACGACCAGGTCACGAATCACCGGAAGCCCCGGCAGCGGTCGGATCACAAGCTTGTTGTTTCTCACGGTCTCCGACAAAGCTGTGATGCACGCCAGGCCGTTTTTACCGTTGATGTTCAACCCGTCGGAGCCGCACACGCCCTCCCGACAGGAGCGGCGATAGGTTACAGATGTATCCTGCTGAGCTTTTATCTGCTCGAGCACATCAAGGACCATAACGTCCTTGCCACCGGTGTCGACCTCGAAGTCCTGCATCGATGGTTCATCGTCGGTCTCTGGATTGAAACGATAAATGCTCACTTCCAGCATCTTCGACTTCTTGCCCAGCATGCTCAAGCTCCTGCGTTAAGATTTACGTTCGTTAGCAAATAATGGCTATTCAATGCCGGATCTAGTAGGTCCGGATCTTAGGCTCGAATGCGTCCATGGTCTTGGGCGCGAAGTTAACGCCGCGCTTACCGACCCGCTTATCGCCCGGGAAGTACACTGAATGGCAGAGCCAGTTCTCGTCATCCCGCTCCTGGAAGTCCTCGCGGGCATGCGCACCGCGGCTTTCGTTTCGCTGTTCGGCGGAGATCGCAGTTGCTTCGGCAACTTCGAGAAGGTTTTGCAGCTCAAGCGCCTCAATGCGGGCCGTATTGAATGCCTGCGTTTTATCTTCAATTCCCACGGACTCAACCCGCGAGCGCAGTTCTTCGAGTTTCTTGGTGCCATCCTGCATGAAGTCGCCACGGCGAAACACTCCGAAGTGATTCTGCATGATGCCCTGCAGCTCTTTACGAAGATCGGCTACCTTTTCGCTCGGGGTCGCCGCCTCGAGCTTCGTTAAGCGCTGGTTGGCCTCGTCGATGTCCGACTCACCGGCGTCGCGTAGCTCGATCCCTTGCCCCAGAGCGTCTTCGATGAACAAACCTGCCGCCCGACCGAACACGACCAGGTCGAGAAGTGAATTGCCGCCGAGTCGATTTGCGCCGTGTACCGATACGCAGGCGGCCTCACCGCAGGCGTACAAACCTGGAATGATCTGGTCATTGCCGTCTGCATCAATGTTGATGGCCTGCCCGTGAATGTTGGTCGGCACACCGCCCATCATGTAGTGACAGGTAGGAACCACGGGAATCGGCTCCTTTACCGGATCCGCGTGCGCGAACGTTCTCGATAACTCCAGGATCCCCGGTAGGCGACTCTCGAGCACTTCTTCGCCGAGATGGTCGAGCTTGAGGAAAACATGATCACCTTCGGGACCGCACCCTCTGCCATCGAGGATTTCGAGCACCATTGACCTCGCCACGACATCCCGACCGGCCAGGTCCTTTGCGTTGGGCGCGTAACGCTCCATGAAACGCTCGCCGTCTTTGTTGATGAGATAACCGCCTTCACCACGGCACCCTTCAGTGACCAGTGTGCCGGCGCCATGGATTCCCGTTGGATGAAACTGCCACATCTCCATGTCCTGCATTGGGAATCCGGCACGTAGCGCCATGCCAATGCCGTCGCCTGTATTGATGTGGGCGTTTGTGGTCGATGCGTATATCCGTCCGGCACCACCGGTTGCAAACACGGTTGCCTTTGATTTGAGGTAGACGACCTCGCCAGTTTCAATGCAGATGGCGATGACACCAACCACGGCACCGTCTTGGTTCTTCACCAGGTCGGTAGCAAACCATTCGTTGAAGAAGACCGTTTTGTTCTTGATGTTGTTCTGATACAGCGTGTGCAGCAACGCGTGGCCGGTGCGGTCTGCAGCGGCGCACGTCCGGGCCGCCTGCCCTCCTTCACCGAAATTCTTTGATTGACCGCCAAACGGTCGTTGATAGATGCGGCCTTCTTCCGTACGAGAGAATGGCAGACCCATGTGTTCGAGTTCGAAGATCGCCTCGGGGCCTACCGAAGTCATGTATTCGATTGCGTCCTGGTCGCCGATGTAGTCAGACCCTTTCACGGTGTCATACATGTGCCAGCGCCAATCGTCCTCTGGGTCTGCGCTGGCGATGGCACACGTGATTCCGCCTTGAGCCGAGACGGTATGTGACCGGGTCGGGAAAACCTTGGTTACGACAGCTGTCTTGTAACCCGACAATGCCAGCTGCAACGATGCACGCATACCAGCACCACCACCGCCTACAATCACACCGTCAAAGGACATCGTCCTCATCTACGTAATCTCCGTTTCATTATTGCCGGATTCTGTTGCCGGACTTTGTTGCCGGGCTTTGTTGCCAGACTCTCCGCTGCCCCTGGAACTACAGCCAGACTATCTGAACGCTCCATGCCACGAAAATAATCAGCGAGAGCGTGGTCACCGCCTGCATCAGCCCTCGCATCGTGTTGCCTTTCGGTCCGAGCAGGCGCTCCGTGAGGTAGTCAGTAAACACACCCCACATGCCAATCCAGGCGTGTGCCGCAAGCGACACAGCGGCCAACGAGGTAAAGACCTTCATCCAGACCTGATCGAACAGCGACGACCATTGGGCGAACGTCACTCCCCCAGCAAATACATCGGCGAGAAACGCAAAATACGCGAAAAGGATAACGGCCGTTGAGCGCTGAACCAACCAGTCAACAACGCCGGACCTGTGTCCGGAGGTATCGGTATAAGTCACCATAGGGCAACTCCGGATAGAACCGCGCCGATGATGGTCAGAGCGATCACTATGCGGGCTCCAAGAACTCCTCCACTCATGGTTTCTCCGTAGCCCATATCCATGATCAGGTGCTTCACTCCCGCGCAACTGTGATAAATCAAGCCGATAGTGATGGCCCAGACAATGAGCTTGCTAATCGGATTCGAAATGAGGCCCGCGACTGCCTCGAAGCCCTCTGCGCCTGACAGGCTCGTATCCAGTGCCCAAAGGAGTAAAAAGGACGCAACGACCAGCATCACGCCGGAGATTCGATGGGAAATCGATGCGTAGGCAGTAATCGGCAGCTTTATCGTTCCGATATCAAGATTAACTGGACGGTTATCCTTGTTCACACACAGTACCTGTTTACCAATCTGAAGTGGTTCGGGAAATTGTATTCATTTTGTCTGGGGAATGCCGGTCAACGTGTGAGCGTCTGGCACGAGGAATGACCGGCCACACATGGTAACAGCGACAGGTTGTATTGGTTTTCGAATGACTTTCGGGAAGTGCGTCTGCGTGCCATCTGGTTCAGGCCTTTTTCAGGCCAGTCCTGGACCGATAAACGCCGCACCTTGCCCGTCATACCCCCACAAAACGTGCGGGATTATAGGGAGCGCCAAAAGCTTTTACAATTAAGCCGGCGGGCGTGACAACTAAGTCTCCCGGTGTCAAACCGCAGCGGTGAATTGACAATCACCAACCACTCTCTATAGTGACCAGCCCGAAAAACCCGACGGGAAAATCCATGAACGACCATACTGCCACCCTAACCATCGACGGTATCGATGGAACGGAAGGGGACATCAAGCTGCCTGTCTATTCCGGTTCGCTTGGCCCTGATGTGGTGGATGTGGGAGCGCTCACGGGCCGCGGTATGTTCACCTACGATCCTGGGTTCGTATCGACTGCCGCCTGCGAGTCCGAAATCACGTTTATTGACGGTGCCAAAGGGGTATTGCTGCATCGGGGCTATCCGATCGACCAGTTGGCCGCGCATTCGGACTACCTCGAAACTTGTTATTTGCTGCTGTATGGAGAGCTGCCCACCGCAGAGCAAAAAGAACTCTTCGACAGCACGATCCGCAACCATACGATGGTCCATGAACAGATTCGGACCTTCTATAACGGCTTCCGCCGAGACGCACACCCCATGGCCATTATGTGTGGAGTGGTGGGCGCCCTGTCGGCGTTCTATCACGATTCTCTCGACATATCGGATGAACAGCACCGCCAGATTGCGGCCTATCGCCTGATTGCGAAGATGCCCACCATCGCCGCGATGAGCTACAAATTCTCTATCGGCCAGCCGTTCATGTACCCCGACAACCTTCTGGGGTACTCAGAGAACTTCCTGCACATGATGTTCGGGACTCCGTGTGAACCCAGCAAGGTCTCACCGGTGCTTGCAAAAGCGATGGACAGGATCTTCCTGCTCCATGCCGATCATGAGCAGAACGCATCCACGTCGACAGTCCGTCTGGCCGGTTCTTCTGGAGCCAACCCTTTCGCATGTATCGCTGCGGGAATTGCCGCTCTTTGGGGGCCGTCGCATGGAGGTGCCAACGAGGCGGTGCTCAACATGCTGCAGGAGATCGGCGATGTCAGCCGCATTGATGAGTACGTAGCGCGAGCCAAGGATAAGGAGGATCCCTTCCGCCTGATGGGATTCGGACATCGCGTCTACAAAAACTTCGATCCGCGGGCGCGGGTGATGAAAGAGTCAGCCGACGAGGTATTGGCCGAGCTCGGCATCGAGAACGATCCCCTGCTGGCGATTGCAAAGCGGCTGGAGGAAATCGCCCTGGAAGACGATTACTTCATCCAAAAGAAGCTTTATCCCAATGTGGACTTCTACTCGGGGATCATCCTCAAAGCCATCGGCATCCCGACCAGCATGTTCACGGTGATTTTCGCCGTTGGCCGCACCGTGGGCTGGATCGCACACTGGAACGAGATGATTTCCGGCAGCTACCGGATCGGGCGACCACGACAGCTTTATACCGGATACGCTCAGCGAGATTTCGTACCCGTCGATCAGCGCGGCTGATAAACCCTCTCGATCCGCGCAAGGTAGTCTACTCATGCAGGCTCTCAATGATGTGTTCCTGACCGGGACAGGATTGTTTACACCCGAAGCGTCGATCAGCAACGACGAACTCGTCGCAAGCTTTAATGAATATGTGGATCGCTACAACGCGGCGAACGCCGGGCTTATTGAGCACGGTGAGCTTGAGCCGCTGCACCACTCTTCGGTCGAGTTTATCGAGAAGGCTTCGGGGATCAAATCACGCTACGTATGGAATAAAGAGGGCGTCCTCGACCCGGATAGATTGATTCCCCGGATTCCGGAACGCTCCAACGACGAACCGTCGGTCATGTGCGAAATGGCGATAGCGGCGGCCCGGGAGGCCCTTGAGCGGTCGGGGCGCAGCGCCATCGAGATCGATGCCGTCATTTGCGCCGCGTCGAACATGCAACGCGCCTACCCGGCGATGGCGGTAGAGATCCAAGCGGCATTGGGTATCAACGGCTTCGCGTTTGATATGAACGTGGCCTGTTCATCCGCCACGTTCGGTTTGCAGCAGGCACGCGACGCAATCCGCTCCGGGTCTGCGACCAATGTTCTGATGGTCAACCCTGAAATCTGCACGGGCCACCTCAATTTTCGGGATCGAGATTCGCACTTTATCTTTGGCGACGTCTGTACTGCCTGCGTTATCAGCCGCGAGGCAGCCTCGAACAGCGATTGCTTCGAGGTCCTCGACAGCCGGCTTTTCACGCAGTTTTCGAACAACATTCGCAATAACTTTGGATTTCTGAATCGCGGCGACGAAGATGGTGTCGGCAAAGTCGACAAGCTGTTTGTTCAGGAGGGCCGCAAAGTATTCAAGGAAGTGTGTCCCGCTGTCGCCGATCTGATCAGCGCTCAGCTTAGCGACAATGACCTGGCATCAAAGGATGTACGTCGCTTCTGGCTCCATCAGGCGAACCTCAATATGAACGTGCTCATTGCCAAGAAGGTGCTTGGCCGAGACGCTACGGACGACGAAGCGCCCGTCATTCTCGATGAGTACGCCAACACGAGCTCGGCAGGTTCAGTGATTGCCTTCCACAAGTATCATCACGATTTCGAGCCTGGCGATGTGGGCGTGCTCTGCTCCTTTGGCGCCGGCTACAGCATCGGCAGCGTGCTCTTGCGACGTTGCTGAAGACTGCCCCGTGTCAGGCTTGTCCCCGATAGCCCGCTGACCCGGGTGTTTCCAGCGCATCCCCAACGATTTCAGCTAGGGCCTTCCTGACGCGCTGCATCTGCTCCTCGGTCCCGATACTGATTCGCAGATAGTTCTCAATCCGCGGTTTGTCCCAGCGTCGAACGATAATGCCCCGTTCACGCAGGCGGTCGAACAGCAATCGTCCCTCAAGCACACTGTGCTCGGCGAAAACAAAATTAGCCTGGGATGGGAGCGGCGAAAAACCTAAATGCCGGAGTTCGGATTCAAACCAGGTGCGAACACGAATGACCTCGTCTCTCGTGCGCTGGAACCACAACTCATCGTTTAAAACTGCAGTGGCGGCCTTCTGTGCGAGCAGATCCAAAGGGTAGGAATTAAAGCTATCCTTAACTCGCTCCAATCCTTCGATCAGTGATCTATCACCGAACGCAAACCCAACGCGCAAACCGGCGAGCGCTCGAGATTTTGACAGCGTCTGAACGACAAGTAGATTGTCGTAGTCTCTAATGAGCGGGACGACCGATTCCGCGCCGTAGTCCACATACGCTTCGTCAATCACCACAAGTCGCTCCGGAGACGAGTCAAGCAGTGACCGGATTGAAGCCGCGGAGATCGCCATTCCCGTGGGAGCATTCGGGTTAGCCAGGAGGACATGGGAGTCTGGGCTCTGATAGTCCCCTACCCTGATCGAAAAATCATCGCCAAGCGGAACCGTCCGGTAGTCAACGTCAAACAGTTGAGTCCATACCGGATAGAAGCTGTAGCTAATGTCCGGCATCAGCAAGGGTGCCTTGCCGTGTTTCAGTAAAGCCTGAAAGACATGCGCCAGCACCTCGTCCGAGCCATTTCCCGCAAATACCTGAGAAGGATCAATTCCATGCACTTGCGCTGCGGATACTCTCAGCTCGCTGCAAAGTGGGTCCGGATAGCGCAGAAGTTCTTCACCCGATGTACTGGTGATTGCGGTCATCACAGCATCGGATGGTGGAAACGCATTCTCGTTGGTGTTGAGCTTGAGGAGATTGTCACCGCGCGGCTGCTCCCCTGGTGTGTAAGGAGTCAGCGAGCGCACCACGGGAGCCCAGAAACGGCTCACGACGGAGTTACTTCGGTTTCAATTTTCATAAGGTTCCGTAGCTCAATTTTGCTGGTATGCCTGACATCCCGACCACTGACCAAGTAGATAACCTGCTCCGCGATATTTGTGGCGTGGTCGCCAATACGCTCAAGCCCCTTGAGTGCCCACATCAAGTGGAACGCGGCGCGAACCTGCGCGTTGTCTTGCTGCACCTCGGCAACCAGACTCTCGGTGGCGGTGTCGTACTCATCATCAACATTGACATCATCAACCACAACATCGAACGCGCGGTTCATATCCAGTCGCGCAAAACTGTCCAACGAATGGCGCAGCATCTGCGATACATGCTGTCCCAGTTGTCGAAACTCGACCATCCCACCGCCAAAACTCTCGAGCTCCGAGAGCTTGACCCCCTGGCGCGCAATCTTGACCGCCTCGTCACCAATGCGCTCAAGGTCGGTGGTCGATCTCGCCACCGCAAGTACCAGGCGGAGGTCGCTGGCTGCTGGTTGCCTGCGCGCCAGGATCCGAGAACACTCGTCGTCAACCTGCATCTCCAGCTGATCGACTTCTCGATCCCGTTCTATAACCAGTTCCGCATCGCCGCTGTCTCGATTAATGAGAGCATCGAGCGCGAGCGTTAGCTGCTGTTCGACGAGACCACCCATCTCAAGCAGATGGTTTTTCATCGCCTCAAGCTCGGCATTGAACTGTTCAGAAATATGCTGTCGGTGCTGGTCGCCCTGCATGAATACCCCTTCTGGGCGTAGGCTGCTTACCTGTGCGTGCTGATGGAAACTCGTTAGGGTGGCCGTGTTACCGGCGAGACTAGCGACGACTCGCTGTCTCCGACAGCCACGCGGGCTCAAGAACACGCAACCCCGAACACGCGTCTACCTACCCGTATCGGCCGGTAATGTAGTCCTCAGTTTGCGACTCTCTCGGATTCGTAAAGAGTGTATCGGTTTCGCCAAACTCTACCAAACGGCCAAGGTTCATAAACGCGGTCATATCCGAAACCCGTGCAGCCTGCTGCATATTGTGAGTGACAATGACTATGGAGTAGCGCGTCTTTAATTCGTAGATCAGCTCCTCAATTCTTAGCGTTGAGATCGGGTCCAACGACGATGCGGGCTCGTCCAGCAACAGTACCTCGGGCTGCACCGCAATCGCCCGCGCAATAACCAGGCGCTGCTGTTGACCGCCGGACAAGGTGAGCGCATTCGACCCCATTCGATCTTTGACCTCGTCCCACAGCGCAGCGGCGCGCAATGCTTTCTCAATCTCTTCATCCAAAACACGTTTTTTGTTGATGCCCTGAATCCGAAGCCCAAACGCTACGTTTTCGTAAACCGATTTTGGAAACGGATTTGGGTTTTGAAAAACCATGCCCACTCGTCGCCGCAACGCGGCGACGTCTACGCGCGGTCCGTAGATGTCTTCGTTGTCGAGATACACCTGCCCGGAAATCCGGCAGTCTTCAATGAGGTCGTTCATGCGGTTAAAGCAGCGCAGCAAGCTGGACTTACCGCACCCGGACGGTCCTATGAAAGCCGTAACCTGCTTACGTGGAATCGCGAGGCTGATGTCATGGAGTGCGTCACTCTGGCTGCGCAGATAGCGCAAATTAAGGTTTTCGACTCGAAGACACGCGCTGGTCTGGGCGTCACGTCTGGGCGCTCTTTTGAGTGCTCTGACGTTGATGCTGTACTGGCTCATCGAAACCCCTCCTCCACCGAAAAGGCCTCTCGCAGCCTGCTGCGCAGTACCACCGCAGAGAAATTCAGTATAAGCACGATGCCCACAAGGAGCAGAGCCGTGGCGAAGACCAGTCCCTCCACGGTCTCCAACTGCGGGCTCTGGAACCCCAGGTCATAAATGTAAAACCCCAGATGCATAAACTGACGATCAAAGTGGACATAAGGAAACTCAGCGCTTACCGGGAGACCCGGCGCGTATTTCGCGACTCCCACCAGTATGAGTGGCGCTACCTCACCGGTCGCTCGAGCTATCGCCAGGATCAATCCGGTCAGCACTGCTGGCAGCGCGCTGGGTAATACTACACGCCATACTGTCTCTGCGCGGGTCGCACCAAGCGCCAGCGAACCCTCACGCAAAGTGCGTGGAACGCGCACGAGACCTTCTTCGGTCGAGACGATAACGACCGGTAAGGTCAACAAGGCCATGGTCAGTGATGCCCAAAGCAAGCCTGGTGTACCTAGTGTAGGCGCGGGTAGGCGATCAGCAAAAAACACGGAGTCCAGCGAACCACCGATGGCATACACGAAAAATCCCAGGCCAAACACGCCGTATACAATGGAAGGCACTCCCGCCAAGTTGTTCACAGCGATCCGAACAAGCCGGGTAACCGGGCCGCCTCGCGCATACTCGTTCAGATAGATCGCCGCAGTCACGCCAAGTGGAGCTACGATGATCGTCATAAGCAGGACGAGCATCACCGTACCCACGATTGCGGTAAGTACTCCTCCCTGCACATTGCTCTGCCGCGGAGACTCCGATAGGAAGCGCCCGATCGCTCGCAGGAAGTAGATCGTCTTTTCGCTCCAGCTCATCGCGTTGGCGAAATGAAGGGACGACACGCTCGCTATCGGCCGCTCGATCACCTGCCCCGACGAAAGCCGCAGTCGATAGCGCAGCTGATCGGCGTTTAAGGAATTCGACTGCTCTAACGCGGCAAGAAACAGTCGCATGACCTCTTGCGGGGGCAGCTCAACCAGGCTGATACGTTCCCCGCGGACTTCAAGCGCGTCGAGAAACCCATACAGCCTGCCGCGATCAACCCGCTCAATTGTGACCGCCAGCCGAGGTCTCTCCTCGGATTGAATCTCCTGCGCCTCAATCCACTCCACAGGCGATGAAAAAAACTCCTGGCCTCCCCGCAGTACAAGAAGCTGTTCCTGCAGTGAATCCCGGGGTGTCTGTCGACGCAGCACCACTCCCAGCAAACTTGTCTCACCGATAGTGCTGCCGTTCAGAAACACCACGGGTTGCGGCCAGAAATAGCGCAGGCTGCTGCCGGCGAGAAGAAACAAAAGACCTGAGAGGAGCAGTACCGCCGTGACAACGGCCGCCGCGCTTAACCAGACAAAGGGTTCGGCGCGACGGACCCCGTCGTCGAGCGTCTCGGCACTCGACGTCAGGACTTCAGCTTCGTGAGTAGGCATAACGCAAGCGCTGCCGGTAGATTTCGGCGACTGTATTCATCAGGAACGTGAGCGCAAACAGCACTAGAGCGGCCAGGAACAAGAGCCGGAAGTTAGTACTGGCCGCCGCAGCTTCGGGAAGCTCAATCGCGATGGTGGCACTGATACTGCGCAGGCTCGAGAACGGCGACAAGTCCATCAGCGGAGAGTTTCCGGTTGCGAGCAACACGATCATTGTCTCACCGAAGCCACGCGAGAGACCGATCAGTACAGCCGAGAGCAACGCCGGGGACGCAGCTGGTAAAACGACGCGATAGAGTGCCTGCCAGCGTGTGGCACCGAGTGCAAGACTGCCATCGCTCAGCGCGCGCGGCACAGCAAAGATCGCGTCCTCACAAATCGAGAACATGGCGGGTGTTATCGCAATACCCATAGCAAGGCCAACAAGTAGAGCGTTTAGCTGGTCGTAGGGAATCGAAAAGCGAAGCCACAGCCAATCGCGCAACGGTCCATCAAAAAAGAGAGACTCAAGATTCGGTGCAAACAGAAACAGCGCATAAAGAGAAAGCAGGTAAGACAGAATGAGTAGGCGAAACCGGGGAATACGATGACTCGGATGAGAGAAGCGTCGCTGAACTGCTGACGCCAGGAGCGGCACTCCAATCAACAGCAATGGAGCTGCCAGTACGAATAAAAGGTTGTCGGCCAGCCTAGGCGCGAGCCAGAGGCCAGCGATAAATCCTAAAACTACGGTAGGAAACGCTTCGAGGAGCTCGATAATTGGCTTAATGCGGTTCCGTTGGCGTGGGACAAGAAAGAACCCGGTATAAATGGCCGCACCGAAAGCCAGAGGCACCGCGACGAGCATACCGTAAACAGCGGCCTTCAATGTGCCCAGAAGCAGTGGCGTGAGCGAGAATTTTGACAACACACCGATGGCAGCGCCGTCAGGCTGCCAGGAATAGGCCGGGGCGTCCTGCGCACTATAACTCGCCGACAACCAGAGGGAACGCCAGCCCGTCTCAGGATATTCATTGAGTACTCGCCAGCGCACGAGCGCGTCGCCCTGGGTCTGCAAGAACCAGCTGCCATCCTGACTCAGCGTAACTGGATCGTTGTTCGTTGCACCGGCAAGGGTCCGCTCCAGTAAAAATCCGTCGACAGTAGGAACAAACAGAGCCACTTGACCCTGAGGGCCACTCGCATAGCTCACGCGGCGGTCACGTTCGCTACCCAGAGCAGACACCTCGAACGGTACGGGGCGAGGCTCGCCCAACAGTCGCATAGCTGGCCTTGCAAGATCGAACCGCAACACACGTTGCTGCTCATCAACCGTAAGCAGAGTCTCTCGCCGAGGACCCCAGCCAAGCTTCAGTAGATTCGGGGTGACACCGAACTCGGCATTCTCTTGGCGCAGTGCATCTTTCTCAAGGTAATAACGTGCAATCACGCCGCCTCTTACAGCGAAGATCTGCATTCTTGATGCATCCAGCAGCAACGACTGGACCGTAGTTGCGGGCCCCGGCAGCTCCCAACGCTGCGCTGACAGGCCCGCGTCTGCGCCTGAAACTGAACGCGCTAGGATCTCTATGCGACTCTTCGCGTTTACGAATGACACCAACAGTTGTCCGTCCCATTCGTCGACGTGTACGGCCCGCTGTGCGGCGGTCATGCGGCCGTTCACCTGGGTGTCTTCGAAGGGAATCGTGTCCAGCAGTCTCGCTCGTTGCGTCTCGTCTGCCGTAGAATCCGACGACGCCGTGGGCGCTTCGGCAGTTGAACCCCCGCCAAGAAAGAACACGTTAAGTCGAAACGGATCAACCAGAACAGCGCCCTGACCAGCGGAACGCGTCAACCGCTGCGATTCCCCGCTGACCTGAGAAGACGCTTCCGTCTCCATTAACCACCGACTTCCGTTTAGCGCTGAAAATACCGCAGGGCTGCGAGAGAGTGGTTGGGCATCGCGCGCGCCGATAGCGGCACCGCGACTCAGTGGTAACGCCGAGTAGAGCAGATACGCCAGTATGAGCAGGATCAAACCAATGATCGTCGCGCCGGCGGCGCCGACCAGCGCCGTGGCCAGTCGATCCGTGACGCGCCGGGAAAGGCTGATACTTGCAGTCGCCGGACTTCGGGGGCTACCCGTACTCACAAGGCTCCGCCGACCTCGGGCGCATTACTGAGACTCAGCGAGCTGAGCTGGCGTTGTCGTTCGGCGAACGGGAGCTCCTGGTACCCGGCGGATCGAACTCGACTCTGGCCCAGATCACTCAACACCAACCTCAAATAGGCGGCTAGTAGCGGATCGAGGGTAGCGCCAGGCGGCCGATTAATATAGATGTACAGCTGACGAGACATACGTTGATCGGCGCTTTCATCGGTAGCGGCAACATGAACTCGCTTCACACCAGCATTGACGTACCCGGCACTGGCAAAGCCGATACCATAGACATCGCTCGCCACCGCACGAACGATTGCCGAAGAGCCTACCAAGCGGCTCATTCGAGCCTTAAAGTCTCCGCTACAGAGAACGGTAGATCGAAACACGCTGTAGGTACCGGAAGCGGTCGTGCGCCCGTACAGGTTGACGCTGCGTTCCGCCCAGACCCGAGCCAGGCCCAGCTGCCCCCATCGATCGATAGACGTCTTGGCGCCGCATAATCGCGTACCCGAGAACACGGCATCCAAAGACTTGAGCGACAGCGATTCGATGGGATTTGACCGATGCACAAACACGGCCAATTCATCACGAGCGACCGTGATCGCCGTCGGCTGATAACCGAAGCGACTATAAAATGCTCTGGTTTCGGCCGCCGCCATAGGGCGACTCATAGGCCCCAGATCAGCGGTTCCTTCGAGCAGCGCGGTGGGCGCAGCGGCCGAACCGATGGCGCGAACCTGCACGCGAACCGCGGGATAAGTCGCAGTTAACGACTCCGCCCACAGAGATGACAGAGAACCAAGCGTATCGCTACCGATGCTCACCAGCTTCCCACTAAGGGGGGGCGCATCCGACACGATAGAACCTGATCCTGAGCGAGTCGGCGTCTGCGATGCCTGGGTAAGAACCAACGGACTCTCGGAGCCACCTGTATAACGAGCTGGCGTTTGCGGGCCCGAGTTGGTTCCATCGCCCGCCCAGACTGGGCGGACGCAAACTGTGACTGCGAACATCAGCAGCGCCCGCAGCAGCTTACCCCGCTCGCCCGTCATGCCTCGTTAAACTTAAGAGCGAAAGTGCTTCCGCGGCCGGACTCGCTCTCAATCTTGAGATCTGCCCGGTGCGACGCCGCCACGTGCTTGACGATGGCAAGACCCAGCCCTGTGCCGCCAGTTTGCAGGCTGCGGCTTTCATCAACGCGATAGAATCGTTCCGTGAGCCGGGGTATGTGATCTTCCTCAATCCCTATCCCGCGATCCAGCACACTGAGCTGCAGGCCCTCGTCGGTTTCCTCCCAGCGCACGACCACCGGCTGTTCTGGCTCGCTGTACTTGATGGCATTGATAACCAGGTTCGATACGGCGCTATGCAGCTCCCGGTAGTCCCCGGTAACGGACTTCGAACTTTCAAGTTCAAGAACAATCAGCCGATCGGGATCACTGGTGCGAAGCTCCTCACGCAGCTCCTTGAGC
>JBCCPL010000068.1:0-13411 GCA_039111155.1 Pseudomonadota bacterium
ATGTCGGCCGACCGGCGCTTTGAGCTGCGAAAGCGCTTGGTCGTTTTCATTGTTGGCGACGTGTGCCGCACAGCCAAGTTGGTGATTCATATTCCACCAGGCAACGCTCGCCCCGCATTCCATGTAATCACCGTAGCCAGGGTGCAGTTTTTCGCCTTGTTTTATCGCTTCGGCTACGCGTTCTTCATGGCTCATATGGGTAAATCGCAGTGCGTTGTCGCGATTGAAGATATACGCTCCGAGCAGGACGCCCTTACCGCCCTGGAGACCTCCGGAAGGATAGACGAGTTGTTGTATCGGATCTGATGTCCATGAAATTCCACCGTAAATCAGTTCCCGTTCCCAGAATCGCTCTTTTGCCTGAAACGCGACCTTGATCAGGTGACCACGCGGGAGGTTCGACATGAGCGCGCGATAAGGTTCGGGAAAATTACTTTCAATTCCGGCTAGCAATGGGCCTGGGATGCAATTCAGGCAATAATCCGCGCGCGTATCCTGTTCTTCGCCCGCAGCGAGATAGCGTACGCGGACGTCGGAATCGGTCAGCTGTATTCCCGTGACTTGAGCCTGATAGCGGATACGCCCATCGAGCTTCGCCTCCAGAGCACGAACGATGCCATCGTTGCCGCCCACGATCTGCATCAGCGGTGCGGTCATCGTCTCCCCTTCGGCGAAGTTCATACCCAGACGCCAGAAATCGGCAGCCAGCAGTTCCGGGAACTCCATAGTTTCCTTCTTGATGGCCGGCGCCAGAAACCCGCCGTTAACATAACCCGCTCGCGACGAACCACCGTATTCACCTGCGGCTGATAGATCGCCGAAACGACGCAGAAAGTCTCGCAGGCGTTCCGCATCTCCAGACGTCATTGGCTGGTCGATAGCGCGAGAATCCAGATTTTTGGTGAGCATCTCGGCGAGAAAGCCTCGTGCATCGGTCACATACTCGCGCAGTCGCACCCGACGCCCGTCGAGAAGTTTGTCGTCGTGCACCCAGGCTTGTCCGTTGTAGTTGACAAAAACCTCCAGCGGTACGCCCAGTTCCTGACAGTATCCAAGCACTCTTTGGTGGTGCGCCGGGATACGGGCGGGTCCAGCATTGAAATAGAGGTTTGGGTCTTTGTCGAAAGTACAGGTCTGCCGATTGCCGATCTCATCAATCAGGTCACCGGATCTCACGGTAAGATTTCGACCGCCAACGCGGTGGGAGGCCTCAAGAATTTCCACCTGATATCCGCGCCGGTGAAGTTCAAAACCCGCAATAAGACCGGATAAGCCGCCGCCAAGAATAAGTATTCTTAACGGCTTGCTAGCAGGTGCGACATCCCATTCATCGGCGGTTGCTTGTGTCGGCAAAAGCCCGAGTCCGAGCAGGCCCTGATACACCGCCGCGGAACCGCCGGTTGCGGCGAGTCGCATAAGAAAGTTGCGGCGTGATAATGATCCCATAGGCTTCTTTCCGCTACTCTGTTCGCCAGCTTTGTTTGTTATTTCCCCGGCGTTTGTTATTTCCCCGGCATAGGTACACCACCGTCCCATACTGGCCGCACAACCCAGTCGGAGATTGAACTCGCTGGTGCGCCTCACAGAGCCGGCATGAGCGATTAGGAGCAGCTACCAAATTCGGTTTCCCTGCATCCCTGAATTATGCGCGCCATAATGGACCAGCTTTCACCGAATTCACCGCTGACTTATCGTCACCATGTACCATAACGGGACATAATCCACATATATCGTGGGGTTTTTAATCCATCGCAGCCAGCCCATCAAATTTCGTGCCCACATGCCGTTAAATGGTGCGCATTGATCTTAGAGGTTGGAGTCTTCATTGCTGGATTCCATCCCTCAAGAACCGCAGTGCGCTAAAAGTATATGAGAGATAGGGTGCGCTCCGCAGGGCTTGAGGCCATTTTAGAGTTGGCGCATCTGTGGCCGTAGGAGTGTCGAGAGTCTTACTGGTCTACTAGCCCCAGAGTTGGGCGTAAAAACTAATGAGTTATCGTGATCAACGTCAAAGAAAACACCGGTTATCACCGGCACGAGGGGAGCCACTCAGAAATGTCGAAATATTCGAAATGCCGACGCCACGTAACGCTTGCGGTGATCGGCTTAACCGTGTTTTTCGGAAGCGGATTAAACGCCCAAAACGTGATGCCAGACCCCGCGCGGTTTTTATCCGAACACAAGATGGAGGTGCGCGGGCAAACCCTGCGCTATACGGTTATCGCCGCTGAGACACTCCTGCGGGGTAAACGCGACAAACCGCGCGCGGCCCTATGGTCCACCGCTTACGTTGGCCAGGGGGTTCAAGCTGCCATGCGGCCTGTGGTGTTTGCGTTCAGCGGAGGCCCTGGTGCCCCTGGTGCGCGCCTTAATCTCGGATTTCTCGGCCCCAAAGCTATTCGTGTGGATGGTCTTCCAGATAAAGACGACGGCGCTGCGCCATTTGTGCTGACCGATAATCCGGACAGCCCAATGGATGTCGCGGACTTCGTATTCATTGATCCCGTGGGCACCGGTTATAGCCGAGCGGTGGGCGACGCAGAGGATATCGATTTTTGGAGTATGGCGTCCGACACAAAGGCCACCGCCGAGTTTATCCATAAATGGGTTACGACAAACGACCGCTGGGAATCTCCCAAGTACCTCCTCGGCTTGAGCTACGGTACGACGCGTGCCGTAGCCGTCTCGGCAAAGCTTGCCAAGTCGCCTTACTACATGGCGATGAACGGTTTAATCCTACACGGCCCCGCCCTCGACTTTATCGCCCTTGACCCGGTGGTAGGAAATCCGCTCAGTCACGTTAGCTTCTTACCGACGATGGCTGCGATTGCTCATTTCCATGGAAAAGCGGGCGTGGGTCAGCCCTTAGAAGAATTTCTAACGGAGGTGCGCGCGTTCGCCCGTTCGGACTATTTTTCGGCTTTGCTGGCAGGCACGTCAGCGAGCGTCATGGAGCAACGAGATGTGGCTGAACGCATTGGTCAGTTTTTGGGACTTGAGGCGGACTTTGTGCTCAATGAGCGCTTACGTGTTTCTGTTGCTCGTTTTCGCCGAGAGCTGCTTCGTGACCAGGGACTGACCATCGGGTACAGCGATGGCGGAATCGTCGCCCCATCCGTAGACCCGAACGCATCAGAACCACACCACGGCGATCCCTCAGACTTCCGTGAAGATCACAGTTATGGTGCGGGCCTGCACAAGCACTATACCTCCGATCTAGGGGTTACGATAAACAGGCCCTATCACTGGTGGAACCCGATTGTCGGTCGAGATTGGAGCTGGAACCCGGATCTTAGCGCATTTTCAAGTGCGCAGGCCTACCGTCAAGCGAAGCGCACCGGTCGTATCGAGGTGGCCTCACAACTGGCTACGGTGCTCCGCGAAAATCAGGATCTGCGGGTGCAGGTGGGTGTTGGCTACTACGATCTCTTCACTCCATTTTTTGATTCGGAGCGGGTGTTTTCGAATTTTGGGATCGACAAGACGCGAGTCGAGATGAACTATTACGAGTCTGGACATAGGATCTGGATGCGCGACGATGCAAAAAAGAAGCTCGTTGCTGATCTTCGAAGATTTTTGCGGGGTGAAGCTCGGTGACGCTCACGTCGGACATAGTGAACGTCCTAGCGGAGTTCATAGGAAGGTCACGAGGCCGTGGCCACAAAGCTCAGTCTACATTCGAGCTCTATGCTGGCTAAAGGTTTTGGCATTTAACCCGCGAACCGTGGGCTTAAAAGGCATATTCCAGGTATACGCCAAAGGTCTGTGGCTGACGCATATTGTATTCGCCACTCGCTCGAAACCCATTCGAGCCGTTAAGTACGCCACCATCGGCAAAGTTAAGGCTCTCCGGTTCGTCTTCGTCCAGCAAATTCGTCGCAAAGCCAGTTATAGTGAAACCGTTTAGCTGGTAACCCAGTCGCGCGTTAACCAGAACAGCCGAGCCGATCTCCTCCGAGACTCCCGCGCCCAGCTCATTGGGCCCGAGGTTAAATACATCGGACCAGGATGCCGCCCGATAGTTTAGGCTCAGGCTCCCAAAGTATCCTTTTAGGCCCGCATAGTTCAGGCCCACCGTCGCAGTAACCGGTGGGGCGCTGTCCAACTCGTTGCCTGACAGGTCAACAGGAGGATCGGTGAACGCGTCAAACAGAAATTCGTCGATGCTCGTCTCGAGAAGACCAAGGTTTGCAAACGTGCTCAATGTTTCACTTACGCGGAAATCGAGGGCCAGCTCAAGACCATACAGAGCGGTGTCACCCGCATTATCGATGATCGAAAAATCCCGCGAGTCCTGAATGATGATCTGCTGATCTTCGTAATCGCTGTAGAACGCCGTACCGTTAAAAATCAGCCGCCCATCCATCCAGGTGCTGCGCCAGCCGGCCTCGTAGCTGATCAGAAACTCTGGATCGTAGGTGACAACGATGACTTCATTAAGGTCGTTCGGAACAAGATCGGCCCCGCCCGCGCGATAACCGCGGCGGATATTGGCGAAAACGGCGAAATCCTCGGAAAGGTTAAAAGTGGCTGCCGCGCGAGGCAGCAGGACCGCGTAATCATCGTTCTGGAGCGGCTCCCCCGGGCGCTCAAAGACTTGGGCCGCGAGATCACAGGGCACGGGTGTATTGATGATAATCACACAGTCCCCGGGCAGGATGCTGGCTACCGTGTCGGAGCGCTGAGTCTCATACTCCTCGGTGTCGTAGCGCAAACCAAAATCGAAAGCCCAGCGATCATTCAGCTCAAAGCGCCACTGAGTGAACAGTGCGGCGTTTTCAATCTTTGTATCCGAGTCGGTTTCAAAAATAGCAAGACTGTCGGCTGGGTCGACGGAGAATGGGAAGGAGTCACTAATGACGATAGTCCCGCCGTTGGTGGCATCGCGCTGTTCATCAAAATAGTACACACCAATTTGGCCGGTCCAGCGGTCGAGGTTGAACGCTAGGCTCAGCTCGGCGGTTACAGTCTCATTGGCGCTGATAAAAAACGACCCAACATCTCCAAAGGAACTTGTCGTGCGTGAGCCGTTAAGTCCGTCAACGTTTACATCTTCGAAGGTGGTCAACAGTTTGAGCGTCATCGCGCTCGACAGTTCGTATTGCACATCAGCGGTCATGCGTGTGGTCTCGTACTCCGCGAAGCGTAATACACCGCGGAAAGTTTCGAAGTCCGTAGGGTCGAAGGTCAAAAAATCCGGATCGTTTGCAGGTAACGGTGCACTTACCCGTCCGGGACTCTGGCCGTTTTCTCGGTCGATGTACTGAGCGATCAGTTCAGCGCGCAGATTGGGGAGCGAATGTGGCTGGAAGAGAAGCGAACCTCGAGTGCTCAGGCTTTCGCGAAAATCCGCATCTTCGCCATCGATTGCGTAGTCGGTGTAACCATCGGTGTCTTGAAAGTCACCGCTCAGGCGAAAGGCGAGTACATCATCGATCAAGGGTCCGGAGATCACGCCGGCGTATTGATGGGTGCCGAACTCTGCTGCCAGTACACGTGCCGCTCCTTCCCAGGTAAAAGTCGGGGAGTTTGATTCAACCACTACCGCACCGGCGATCGCATTCCGCCCCTGTACCGTAGATTGTGAGCCCCGCAGAACCTCGACCTGTTGCACATCCCAAAGCGACTGTCCGCCCTCAGACAGCGCCGCACTGGAAGAGGGGACTCCATCGATGTACACGTTGATCGCGTCACCCTGACCCGCGGTATTGGTCCCGCTGCGGTTAATGCCTCGAACACTAATGTTGTTGAGACTATTGAAGCGGATTGTGGTGTTCACCGCTCGAGAGACGGCCTGCGCAATATCGAACGTTACTTCGTTCTTCAAGCGGTCTTCAGAGAATACTTCTACCGAGTCGGTGACCCGTTGCAGCGCAAGGCCCTGTTTTGTGCCATATACAATAACTTCTTCAAACCGTTCGTCGGTCGCTTCAGTCGAATTCGTTGGAGACTGAGCGTGCAGGTGCGACGATAGGAACATTGCGATGCAGGCGCCGAGGTACCTCACAAAGTTAGCGGCATGGGGCGTAGCTTTCATATAAGAGGTGCTCAGAGCAGGGCGTCATTTTCGAGAATGCGAATCATACTCAATTCGTGTTTGGATGTATCGCGCAGCGTCTAAACCTCATTTGCTCCGACCTGGCCCGCATGGCAGATTAGCTGATCGGTTCGCGAATTCAGAGACTTTGATGGGACAGACACGCCGAGACACCTTGAAGTTGAGCGGGCTGGGGCTGGGTGCTCTGGCCTTAGCGGCCCTAACCACGCCTACGAGGGCGGATCACCACGGTGCTTCTCCCAAAGCCAAACGGCCACTGAACATACTGATTCTGGGCGGCACCGGCTTCACCGGACCGTTCCAGGTTCGCTATGCGCTGGCCAGAGGTCACCGGGTGACTATTTTCAATCGGGGCAGTCGATCTCTTAACTGGCCGGGCCCGGTGGAAGAACTCGTCGGTGATCGCAATGAGGGCAATTTAGAATCCTTAAAACGTCGCCAATGGGACGTGTGTATCGATAACCCGACCACGCTGCCGTTTTGGATCCGCGACGCCGGTGAGGTACTGCAAGGCAACGTGGACCACTTTCTATTCACATCGACCCTGTCTGTATACCGCTCCAATGCGATCATCGGCGCAGATGAAACCGCCGAGACGCTTCGCTATCGGGGCGATGATGCCATGGCCGAAACTATGGCGTCGCTAAGGGCTAACATGGGAGAGCTTTACGGGCCGCTTAAGGCTGAGTCTGAGCGGGAAGTCGCGCGCTGGTTTCCGAAGCAAAATACCATCATCCGCCCAACATTAATCGTCGGCCCGGGTGATAAGACCGATCGCTTCACCTATTGGCCACTGCGTATGATGCGCGGCGGTCAGGTCTTGGCACCTGGCGACGGCAAGGATCCGGTGCAGATCATCGATGCTCGTGACCTCGCCGAGTTCACGGTACGAATGGCCGAGTCTCAAATCGGCGGCGCCTTCAATGCCTGCGGCCCCGATTACCCATTCACTTTTGAAGCCATGCTCCACGGTATTCGTGCCGTAACCGGCGTGGCCGCAGAACTGAAATGGGCTCCTGATGAGTTCCTGGCCGAGCAGGGTCTAAACCCTTGGTCAGCTATGCCGGTCTGGGTTCCGCGCCAAGGCGAGTTCGGAGGGTTCGCTACCTGGTCTAATGCCCGAGCGATCGCCGCAGGGATGACCTTCCGACCTTTTGCGGACACTGTTGCCGCGACTCTGGAATGGTTCAAAGCGCAGCCACAGGAGCGGCAAGCTGAGATTCGGTCGGGAATTAGCGCGGAGCGCGAGAAGGAGGCGCTAGCTGCGCTGCGTGCTACAAACCGTGATCCGCTACGCGATGAGCGGATCTGCGTCGGGAAGCAAAATATTGCAAAGACCATTGCCGCTGTGTGAACCTTTGATGCGAGACGGGGGTGTAGAGGAATTGTGACCCTATGATCGCAACGCGTTTATCCGTTTGTTTGTTGCCAGTACTAATGCCGATCCTAGCTGCCTGTTCGGACTCTTCTTCAGTCTCTTCAAATGCCGTGCTCCTCCAAGTTGCTGCCGAGGCGTGCCGGACCGCGGCCATAACCACAGCGACATTCTGCCGATCCGAGTGTGCTCGACTGGCGGATGTGCAAGCGAGCACACAATGCAGTGCTGGTTGTAATGAAGAAGAGCAAACGTCGACGTCTCTTTGCGGTTCGCCACCCACTGCTTTTGAGAGAGACTGCCAGAGCGATAACTGTCTCGTCGATGTCATGTCCTGTCTCGATGAGAGTGGCACGGGCTTTGATCGTTGCGCCGAGTCCTGCGCAACGAACAATGACTTCTGCGCTAATCAGTGCCTTGCGCGTCGCGCCGCTGAAGAGCATTCCTGTGGCTACTTACCCGTACCGCTTAATCGTGGAGGGATTGCTCTTCCCACTCTTGCTCCCGGTCAGCCAGCACATCTTCCCGCGCTATTGGACGAAGATGAGATCGCCGTCGTCGAAGCTGCAGATCGGCGGTCGGTCGATCATCGGCAGCGAAGCGTCCGGCTTTGGATCGAAGCGGCAGAGACACCGATTTCGATAACGCAGATCGAACATGATTTTAACTTTGGCGTGCCGCTGGACTCGCGGGAATTCTCGGACGGCGATGGCCGCTTAGCATTCTACAGCGAGATCGCTCGGCCTCACGCAAATCTGCTGGTGGCAGAGACGAGTCTCAAATGGCGTAATACCGAGCGAGAACAGGGCCAGCTCACGTTCGATCTTGCGGATTTTGAACTGGACTGGGCCGAATCCTTGGGCTTTGACATCAAGGCACACGTACTGCTCTGGGGTAATCCACCGCCGCTCGCCTCAGGGAGCGGCACGCCCGAATGGTTACGCAATGCTTTTCCCGAGGAGACGCTTTCCACTGCTCAACGCGAGGAGCTGCAGCGCCTCATTCGCGCGCGCATTGCGGTGACTGTAGAGCGTTACCGCGGTCGCATCGACGTTTGGGAGGTCACCAATGAAATGCTCAACCCGCTCACCAGCTGGTTTGTAGATCGACTCGGTCCAGAAGTAGTGGATGATGCCTTCAGATCAGCCAAGCTCGCAGACCCTGGTGCACAGCTGGTCTACAACGAGTGGATCAGCGATATCTTCACCGGCGTCGGTGGCCCTGATGCCCAGGCGGTGCGAGATCGAGTGATCGAATTGAAACAGGCCGGCGTGCCCGTGGATGCGTTGGGACAGCAGGGGCACTTCGCACCTGCCTTGGTGAACATCGGCGTAGACGTAGACTTAAGCGAGCGCACGCGAATAGACGACTACGCCGATGCGCTTGAAGTGCTCGCCGAGGCAGGACTGCCGATCCACATCACGGAAGTGACCTTCGCAGCACCCGATGAGCCGGAACTCCGCGCGGCGCAAGCGGAAGCGATTATGCGTATTTGGTGGGGCCATCCGCAGGTAGAGGAAATTGTCTTCTGGAATTTCTGGAATCCTCTGGGCCCGCGAAGCCGTCTCGACCTCGGTCTCTACGACGACGACGGTAATCTTTCGCGGCACGGCGAGGCAATTCTTTCTCTGCTCAATGATCGATGGCGAACTCAGGTCGACAGTTCAACCGAGCAAAACGGAGCGATTGAATTCCGCGGAACCCTCGGCCGTTATGTGGCCCAATGGGAAACCACAGACGGTCCAGTTAGTGCAATTTTTGAAGTCGTCGCGGGTCCGGATACGCTTGATGTCGTTGTAGTCTCGGCACCGTAAGCCTGTTGGCTCCCAGAGCGACGTCGCTGGCTACTTGATTCAATTGAGTAAAATCATATGAAGAAAGTGCCAGCGGCTAAGTAAACTGCCAATGCCTTCTCCATTCTCTGGTCCGCAATAACAAGATTGTTACCTGCTGGTTCTTTTGCAAGCAGCTTTTCGGATTGATTGAAAACGTGGGTACCGACCCGAACAGCTGTTAGAAGAGTTCACGCTCCACCGCAACAAATCTTTCATCCGGTCGTAATCAAACCTTAGCGTAACGGCATTAGCGTTCGCGGCTTCCAATGATTGGGAGCTCGATTATGTTCTTTACGCCCGTACACCCATCGCGGCAACAAATAGTGAGTGCCGTTGCATGGGCGATCACAGGTCTGACCGTAACCGGTGGTGCTGTACTACCACGAGCTCACGCTCAACCGAAGGCTACCATCGAAGAGGTCACGGTCTACGCCCAGCGTCGTGAGCAGTCGGTTCAGGATGTACCGATCAGCATTACGGCTTATGGCGGAGATCTGCTCAATCGTCTTGGGATCGTCGAGCTTGATGCTCTCTCGGATATTACTCCCGGGTTAGTCATTCAGGAACAGAGCCCGAACAACCCAGGCTTCGTCATTCGCGGCATTACTTCTGACAGTGGCTCTGCGCAGGCGGCACCGCGTGTCTCCGTTTACTACAACGGTGTCGACGTTTCCCGCTCGCGCGGCTCTGGGGCTCTCTTTCGCTCAATGCGGGCAACTACTCTGCGCGCCAGCTGCGCGCTCACATCACTGGCGGCAACGAAGTTATGCAAGGTCGCCTTGCTGTCAGTTATCGCAAGCGAGACGGTTTCATTGACAATATCGCCGGCACCGATCGTTCCCAGAATCCAGGTGGTCAGCGGCAGGATGCGATGCAGGCCATTGAACGAACTTCGGTGCGGCCGTCTCTGCGATTCACCCCCAGCGATAGCTTGACTGTTGACTTGGTCTATACCTGGGAGGACAACGCGGACTCTGGAACATCATTCAAGAACGGGCTTTTCGCGCCCACAGGTGGTGACACCAGCCCTTTTTCCTTTGTAGAAATGTCTGGATCGCCGTTGTCACGAGAAGCGCTCGGCGCTGCCCAGCTCGGAATCGACCGCGAAGTCGAGGACCTCAACCTTCGCGTGGAGTGGCAGATTAATGACTCGCTAACCTTCACCTCTATTACAGCGGGGCGGAGCTTTGAGTCGCTGGAGGTCTTTGATGCAGATGGTACGCAGGCCTGGTTTCTGGAGTTCGCCGAAAATGCCGAGGGAGATCAGTTCAGCCAGGAATTCCGCCTAGTGGGAGAGACGGAGAACCTGACCTATATCTTGGGTGCGAACTACTTTGAAGAGGATGGAAGTCAGCGTGTGCCCTTTTCCACTGAGGAGTCTGTGTACTTGAACTGCATCGGTATTTTGGGGAGCGGCCTACCCTGTGTGAACCCAGATGGTTCAGTCCCTGTGTTGACGCCGGTTCTGACCGGCGGAGCGGTCGATTTACTTCCCTACCAGAGCAGCTTTGCAAACTTTGGCGAAAACGAAACTCTCTCGGTATTCGCAGACGGTACCTGGCGCTTGACCGATCGTCTGGAGGCAACTGTTGGCGTGCGCTACGTGACAGAGGATCGTACAAGTGGCTTCAGTGCGGTATCTCCGATAGCAACCCTGGCTCCGATCGCATTGCTGCCTGTAATCGATACGGGCGGTGAGATCCTTGAGGCTAGCGCTGACTTTGACGACTGGTTGCCTCGCTTCAACCTTCTCTATACGGTGAGCAGCAGTCTGAACACCTATGCAACGATTTCCAAAGGTCGCCGTTCTGACGTTATCGACGTAACCTCGGGTATCGGCCCCGACGGCGTTGTAGCCGAGATAACAGAAATTCCAGCAGAGATCGTTTGGAACTACGAAGCAGGCGTCAAGGGAACCGCTGCGGATGGTCGTGTGAGTTATGGCGCTTCGGTGTTCTACCAGGATTATTCGGATTTTCAGGTCACACTCCAGGACGAAGCCGGCAACTTCTTCACGGCAAACGCAGGGGCAGCAACGAATACCGGCTTCGAGGCTGATGTGCGCGCCCTAATCGGTGACTCCTGGGATGTGTTTGCAAACCTCGCCTATATCGACGCGGAAATCGACGACGACAGCAGCAACGGCAACTTGGCCGGTAATCGCTTTCGCCTGCAGCCAGAATGGACGGCTAGTACGGGAGTCCGCTACCTGCAGCCAATATCCGGCGCCCTTTCTCTTACCGGTTCGCTTGTTTATAGCTACCGCAGCGACGTTTTCTTTGAGCCTGAGAATGCACCAATCTCGGGCTTGGATATAGCCGAAGATGCCTATGGCCTGCTCAATCTCCGCCTTGGGGTGGAAAACGATACACACGGTTGGAGGGTCGAAGCCTTCGCCACGAACCTCCTCGATGAAGAATACTTGGTGGACGCCGGCAACACGGGTGGTTCCTTCGGCAACCCGACCTTCGTTGCCGGCCCCCCGGTATTTTACGGAGTGCAGGTGGACTTTTTCTTCGGCCCCTAGGAGGCAGCCTTCGGGCGGGGTCAGACTCTCGCCCGAAGCTCCCGCTTCTCAACACCGTACGAAGTTTCAGTAACGCTATCCATGAAGTGCCAGCGCGCAGTGACGGCTTCACGAGTGAACGTCACCTCCAGGAATCCGCGTCGTCGCAGCTCACAGTACTGAAGCTCGTCGATCAAAGTTGTAAGCGCACGCGCTAGGGTTTCGGACTGATCCTCATTCGCCAAGCCCAGATAGGATTCCATTCCTGGCGAAGACACGCTGCTAGCGCCTAGTTCAACGCCAACCGGCTGACCCTTCCCATCCCGCAATTCGCTATACCATGCATTGTGTGTATCTCCGGCGAGCACGACGAGCGACTTCTCGAGGCGCCTGGCCACCGCATACAGTTGTTCCCGCTCCGCTGGATAGCCGTCCCATGCATCGAGGTTATAAGGCAGTACCTGCTTCACGGATGCCGCGGCTTGTGGACTCAGATCAGCGCCTTGAAGCATCGCAGCCTTAGCTCTCACAAGGCGCTCGATTGTTGGCCGGGTCCGGTTGAAGTCTCTATCCTGAAAAAGCTTCTCTAGCAATGTCGTCGGCATGGTCATCCGCGCCATGAGTACCTGCTGACCGAGCACCTGCCACTTTGCTGATGAGGCTTGAAGACTGCCGTAGAGCCAGTCTCGTTGTGGCTCGCCGAGGAGGCTGCGCGTGGGGGAACTGAGCTCGCTCAGGAAGGTCTCGTTATCCAAGATTCCCGTTTCCCTGTCGACGAAGTCTCGATAGTTGAGTTGTCGATCGCGTCCAACCAGCCGTGTGTCGAGCATGTGGAGATCCACGAGATCGCCGAAGGCAAAGCTGCGATAAATCCGGCCCTCGGCATCCGGAATGACGGGTCTGAGAGGCATCCACTCAAAATAGGCCTGAATCGCTGCCGTTCGGCGTTGCTCGAAGTCGCCTTCTTCGTTGCTATGATTCTCGGCTCCGCGCTTCCAGGTATCGTTAGCGATCTCGTGGTCGTCCCAAACCGCAATCATGGGCGCCGCTGCGTGAAGGGCCTGCAGATCTTTATCGGAGCGGTAGAGCGCGTAGCGTCTGCGATAATCCTCCAGCGTAAGGAGCTCGCCCGAATTGTTCGATGCAAGAGATCGACCAAGTTCTTCCGCACGCTCCGTGGCGTAACCGCCAGCGCCATATTCGTAGAAGTAGTCGCCCAGGTGCAGGAAAGCATCGATGTGGCTAAGACCGGCAGCTTCAGCGTAGGCGTGAAAGTAGCCCGCTGGATAGTTCGAACATGAAAAAACAGCTAGGTGCAATTCGTCGATGGCATCGGTCGGGAGCGTCCGTGCCTTGCCGGTAGTGCTGACGCCATCTGCGCTTCGAAAGCGATAGTAGTAATCCCTTCCTTGGACAAGATCGCGCACATCAACCTTGATCGTGTAGTCCCGGTCCGAGCTCGTTGTCGTTATACCGCTGCGCAGCGTACGCTCAAAGTTTGCATCCTCTGCAACCTCCCATGCGATCCGAACTCTTTCACCAGCCCTCGGCACCGCACGAGTCCATAGCATCAATGCATCCGGTTCAGGGTCTCCGCTGGCGACGCCGTGAGTGAAATCCGCTTCATCGAGAGATGC
>JBCCPL010000069.1:0-13354 GCA_039111155.1 Pseudomonadota bacterium
TATTGCGTAGATACCCGTTGCCCAGGGCGAGACTATTAACCACAGTTCCTGCGACTGTGATGAGTTGAGGAGCCGGATGCGTCAATCGCGCACGTCCGGATCTGTGGGGGGCGACGGTGGAGACGCCGTCGTCTACCCGACGTAAGTCCAGGGTGCCTCTGCGTGGCTTGCCTAGACTGTTGGTTCACGTGCCGACCTCGTCAAAAGTAACCCCAGAGCGTGTTCGCTCGCTCACTCATCCAGTGCCAAGCAGTGTGAGCGACCAGGGTCGACAGAACGATTACGGCGACACGTTCGGACGCAACATGCCGCAGCAAAAAAATCAGTGGCGGGAGGCCAATTGCGAGAACTGCGATCTGACCTAACTCTACGCCAACATTGAAGCTTGCTAGCGCAACCAGTAACTGACCTTGCGCAAGTTGCAGCGCATCAGCAAGCGCCGATGCGAATCCGAAGCCGTGGATTAGTCCAAAGCAGAAGGCAGCAATCCAGCGCTTTGGAGCCTGTGGCCGCAGAATGTTTTCAAGGGCCAGTAAAACAATCGACAGTGCGATCAAAGTCTCGACAGCGCTCGCGAACCACAGCGGCGCGGGTATCCAGCCAAGCGCCGAGGCGGCAAGCGTGACCGAGTGTGCCACGGTAAACGCCGTGACGGTCTTCACGAGGGGCCACTTTTCGCGTAGCGGCAAGACCAGGCACAGCAAAAAGAGCAGATGATCGGTGCCGCCGAGGATGTGGACGAACCCCTGGCCCAAGAAGTCGACTGCGATGTTCGAGGCTGCCGGTTGCAGCGCCAGGTTGCGCACATCACCAATGAAGCTGAACTCTCGTGGTTCACCGGAAGGCTCAGCAACAGTCAGGTCGATGCGCGTTTCGACACCCAGAGCACGGAAGGAGCTGTCGAGATATAGACTTTCGAGCGAGGCCTGGGATCTCGGCTCATAACGCAAACGAAGGTCTAACATAACCTGGCGCCAGAAAATCTGCGTCGAATCAGGCAACGCGGGGTCGGCAAAGTGGCTTTGCGCCGCATTTGCACTCGCAAAGGCACGATCACCCGGCAAAGCGGCGCGTACCGCGACCAGTTTCGGCTCAAGCATGACATTACCCTCGCGTAGGCGCAGGTTATCAACCAGCCAGAGCCCTGCAGCTTCTTCCAGGTAACCTTGCGCATCGCCGAACATCAGGTACCCCTCGGGCGTGAGCGGAAAATCCACGTCCCTCATCGCTTCTAAAGGCGCGCGCAGCATCAGATCAATGCTGTTTTCATTACTTTGGATGATCAACTTGATTGCCACACGCTCGGGTAACTCATGGGCTTGGGCTGAAATAGCGAGCACCGTGGAACAGGCGACCAGGATGGCGTTCCAGAGCATTGTTAGAGCCCGCGAGCGAAGGTTGAACAGACCGAGTGGGGAACTGGGTCTGGAGTGCTCGTTTGGACGGCTCTGCATGTGGTACGAAGGGGGCTTGGTCGTTGTAGGGTGGCGATTGAGTATACGGCCTGTCACAGCGTCGATATACTCGAAGGCGCAGCCTAAGGTCGGGCAGCCGTTCTTACAGTGGTCTCGACGTCGACGCCAGCGTTCTTGAGCATATGAGAACTCTGAGCCGTGCAGAATGGCGCTCACGAGAGGCCGGTGCTGCATTATTTCAACGCGATTCGCAATCAAAAGAAAAACAGTGAGGCCGTGATGAACAGCAGATGCACGTCAGTCAGCACCTTAGTCAGAAACCGTTCTCAGTTGGCCTACGCTTTCGATGAAAGCGGCGGTAATTCGCGTATCACCGCTGTGCTCCTGGGCGTCTGCTCATTAGTGGTGATGCTGAACTCCGTCGTCGTGCGAGCCCAGGACGTATCCGAAACGGTCGAGGCGCCTTACTTCGAGGTTGACCCTTACTGGCCAAGACCGTTGCCAAATCACTGGATTCTCGGTTCGGCCGTTGGGGTAGGGGTGGATTCCCGGGACCACATCTATGTCATTCATCGTCGCAACAGTTTCAGCGAGCGCAACGAAATCGGTGCGGCCATGGATCCGAAATCCTCTACGTGCTGTATTCCCGCACCGAACATCCTGGAATTCGATCCGGAAGGTACTCTCGTCAACTCCTTTGGCGGCCCGAGCGAAGACTACACCTGGCCGTCGTCCAATCACGGCTTGACACTGGATCATAAGGACAACATCTGGATTGGCGGTAATGGCCGCGGTGACTCTCATATATTGAAGTTCACACGCGACGGTAAATTTTTACAGCAGATCGGTGTTCCTGGGCAGAAGGCCAACAGCAACAGCACGGAACACTTCGGTCGTGTTGCCAAGATTTCCTTCGACCCCCCGGCGAACGAGGCTTACGTATCGGACGGATACAGTAACAAGCGTGTCGCAGTACTGGACGCTGACACGGGCGGCTTCAAACGCTTTTGGGGTGCTTACGGAAACAAGCCAAGTGACGAGGATCTTGGTCGCTATGATCCGAACGCGCCGCTCGCTCAGCAGTTTCGCAATCCTGTTCATTGCGCCGAGCCGTCTCGCGACGGGCTCGTTTACGTCTGTGATCGACCGAACAATCGCATCCAGGTGTTCAAAACAGACGGTACCTTTGTGACTGAGAAGATTATCGAGCCGCTTACGCTGGGCGACGGCTCCGTCTGGGATATCGCGTTTTCAGGTGATGACCAGCAGCGCTTCATCTACCTCGCCGATGGCAAGAATATGAAAGTCTGGATCCTCGAGCGAGAATCGCTGGACGTTCTAACCAGTTTCGGCGACGGCGGTCGCCAGCCCGGGCAATTCTTCGCCGTGCACAGCATCGTGGCCGATTCCAAGGGCAATCTCTATACGACCGAGACCTATGAAGGTAAGCGGGTACAGAAGTTCGTTTACCGCGGATTGCGTAAGGTGAAACGAGGAGATCAGGGCACTGTCTGGGGAGGACGCTAGAGGCACCCACAAATGTGGCGAGCGCACCAGCTTCGAACGGGCCGGGTGCGCTTCATCCGGAAGCTTCTCTCGGACAAGGGTTAATCTCCCCCAGTGATCGTGATTTCACCAAGATCGGTGATTTGTAGAGGCTTTTCTCCTACCGCGTACCGGGACTGCGACAGCATGTAGGCGATCACGTCCAAATACTGCTCATCCGATAGAGACCCGGGATCGTTCTGAGGCATCTCTGTAACCATCACTTCAAACAAGGGGTCGAGCGTCTCGCCGCGACGGGTTCGCAGCACCTCACGAAAGTAGCCGCGTTCGTGGCAGGCGATGCAATGCTGACTGTAGAGCTTTTTCCCGGAGCGGGCCTGCGCTTTGGAGAACACGGCGTCCTCGATAGTTCGCTCGGCCCGGCCAGCGGGCGCCACGAAAAGAACCGCCAGCGCGGCCACCACAACCGCTGTCAGCCGAGCGTCCAATCGTACCCTCGAAGTTCTCAGTTGCAGACGACCCGACTTTGAACAGCCCCCCGGAATCACAGAACTAAGCCTAGCGTGGCACAGAGACGCCTAGTCAACCGCCGCGACATCCATCTCGGACAGCGACACGGCCGTCAGGGTGCTGCCCGTCTGAAGCATCACGTACTGCTTACCCCTATGCACGTAGGTCATCATGCCGTAGTAGCTTCCTTTCGGGACCTCCACTCGAGCGAGCTCTTTGCCCGTTTTCTTGTCGATAGCAAACAGGTACGGAGTGCCGTCGCTGCCGGGAGCCTGGTACATGAGCATATCGGGCGTTACCGCCATCGGAGGCGTTCGTCCGGTGCCGGTATTAGGGATGTCCATCTCTGCCAGATCCGGGTGTTCCAGCACTCGTTTTGGTGTTTCGCCGACCGGCGTCCACCAGAGATGCTCGCCCGTGTTCATATCGATGGCGGTGATCTTGGAGTAGGGCGGCTTATAAATCGGTAAGCGATCAGGGCCGGTTACGGTCTGATATTTGAGTACCGCGTAGTCCGCGATAGTTTTGCCACTGGGAGCCTCTAACAGCGCGTCACGCTCTTCGCCCGGTGCGATGATGCGGGACGTGCAGTCTTTTCGAGATGCTACAAATAGTATGCCGTTCTCGGGGTCAGCGACTGGCGGGCTATAAATGTTTGCTGTGCCGTTGTCCCCGGGGCACCAGAACGCAGCAATCTTGCCCAAGTCGTTATCGCGGTGCAGCGGGCCCATAAACATCGGGCCAATTTCGTAGTCACTGAGAATCTCAATCGCGCGCTGACGCAGTTCAGGTGTGAAGTTGATCAGGTCATCGTGAGTCAGGCCCTGCATATCGAAGGGGGCCGGCTTGGTAGGAAAAGGCTGGGTCGGAGACAGCTTCTCTCCGGGTATCACGCCTTCGGGTACAGGCCGCTCCTCAATAGGCCAGATCGGTTCCCCGGTCTCTCGATTAAACGTGAAGACCATGGATTGCTTGGTTACCTGGGCGACTGCGGGAACTGTTTTTCCGCCCTGCTCCAGATCGAGCAAAATCGGAGCCGTGGGAATATCATAATTCCAGATGTCGTGATGGACGGTCTGAAAGTGCCAGACGCGCTTGCCCGTTTTCGCATCGAGAGCGATCAGGCTTGTGCCATAAAGATTATCACCCGGATGGAAACCACCATAAAAGTCGATAGTCACTCCGTTTGTCGGGATGTATACGATGCCACGCTCCTGGTCTGCCGATAGCGGCGCCCAGGACGAAATGTCGCCCGTGTATTTCCAGGCGTCGTTTTCCCAGGTGTCGTGACCGAACTCTCCGGGCTGGGGAATGACGTTGAACTTCCAGAGGAACTTCCCGGATTTGGCATCGTAGCCTAGTATGTCTCCGGGGACGTTCTCAATGCGGGACTGGTTGTAGCCCTGTTCGTGGGAGTTGCCCACCACAATTACCCCATTGACTACGATGGGCGGCGAAGACGACGTGATATAGCCGCGTTCCAGCGGAATACCTTCGTAGGGGTCGTAGTCATGACCTAAGTCTGCGAGCAGATCAACAACGCCGGTCTCAGGAAAGCCGTCGATAGGAACCGGCTTGCCGAAGCCCTCAAGCGGACGACCTGTTTTTGCATCGAGCGCGGTGAGGAAGAAACCGGGTGAGACTATGTAAATCACGCCGCGACCATCGATCTCGGCGTAGGCGACGCCTTTTCCGTAGTCTTTACGCATGGAGTATTCGTAGCGGCCGGTATTCGGCTCCCGGTATGTCCAGAGCGTTTCCCCACTTTCGGGATCGATGGCGACAACCCAGCGTCGCTCACCGGCCACTGTGTAGAGCACGCCGTCAATGTAGCTAGGCGTACTGCGCCCGCTACGTGCGCCCAGGGTGGCGCCGTCCCAGACCCAGGCCTCTTCGAGGTCTTCGAAATTACTCGGGTTTACTTTTGTGGCAGGGGTGTAGCGAGTGTGTGCGGAGTCGCCGCCCAGGTAGTGCCAGGCCCCGTCGCGCGTACCCGGTGCATCGGCACCAGCAGAGCTTGCGAAAAGTGCAGTGGCTAGACACAGTCCGCTCAGTGGTGCCGTGGAGTGGGTCTTTAACATTATTAGTTTCTCCCAACATATGGTGACCGGGATCAGGATCCCGACGAGCGCTGCAAGAGTAACACCACCATCGCTTAGGAATACATAGAGCTTTCGTGAGAAGGACTGACGGTGCCATCACAACGCGTAGCGCAGAAGGCTCATGGGTTTGCGAACCCGCAATAGAACGACAGCAAACGGGCCCAAGACCTTATTTACTCTTGGTGCGGAGCGGCTCGATTACTGCTGTAGGTGCACCCGAGCGCAGTGATCTAGACCGAGAATGCAAACGCGGATCAGTGCGGACCAGCTCACCGTGAAACTCCTGGCCGCTGGCGCAGTTCTCACCTGCGCGGGCGGCGCGCGGCCGGAGCGAATGAGTAACCGTTGTGTTTGCTACCTATACGCCGCAGGGTTGAACGCCGAAGGGTTGAGCAATCGTTTCAGGGTGTTTTCCCCGACTCGCCTGCCCAGAGTGACGCCGGTAACCGCGTCGTAGCGAAAATGAATACCCAGAAAGACTCGAGACTCAGCGCACTGGTCAGCTGCATCGGAAAACGCTGCAAAAGATCGTGTACTCGGCTGCATCTCGATCTTGCCCGAAAACGGTCCCGCCCTATCTACGAGCGGTGTGCTCATCGTAAAGGCGTAGTTCTTTCCAAAAACCGACTCCATGATTGTCATCGCAGCCGCGCATGCCGTGCCATGCGCGGATGGATACGAAGGAAACGCGTAGGTGTGCTGATGAGTGTTTGTCCAGGTAGATTCAGCGAGTGTTGCGTCGTTCCCGTCGTTATCGGCCCAGCGTATGGCTGTGTAGGGTCGCCAGTGGTTGAAGTGGAATTTGTTGTTGAAGCTGGCGATATAGGCATCGAAGATGCTCGTGTTCAACAGAGCCAGCAGGCGAACGGCATCGATTAGCTCGATTGACTCTTGTTCGATCAGGTCGCGTGCGAGACGGTTGTGCGAGTTTTCTACAAAGTCCTTCCACCAAAGGGCGATGTGAGTCTGATCGGCTGTACGCCTAATACTCTGAAAGCGACCGATGGCCTTTACTTCATTGAACGCCTGGGTATAGGCGTCACTGTCTATCGAAGGTGGAGGAGCAACCCTGAAATACTCGGCCTCGGAGAAGCCAAAACCCCTGGCCTGCGCCCATCCGGCTCCGAACACGAAACCCTCCGGTGTTCCGCTGTGTTCGTTGAATTCGGCATACACACCAGGCGCCATCGGATGCCAGTTGTACTCTGCGTCCGTGTCCCATCCATCACCGCGGCGCGACTTAATCACGGCTGCCGCAATCGCTGCACCGTGGCTCTTGGTGGCATTGGGGCGAGATAACTCCAGTAGGTGTGCAAGTTGTTGGTCGCGCAAGACCTCGAGTCTCGCAGCATGATCAGGGTAGAACGAAGTCGCCACGTAATATGCGGCATGAACCGCAATAGCGCTGCCTCGCTGGTTACTGGGTACGTTTTCAGGCACTTTTTTCGGCCCATTCCCCGACATATTCCCTGACAAATTCCGTGATGAGGATTCAGGGCCATGTCCAGACCCTTCGAACTCGGGTTGGATGCTGGAATAGCGAGCGTACTTAGAGGTTCGGCTGTTCAACGCATCATGCATCGCCAGATGCATGAGCGTGACAGTTCGGAGGCCTTTGAGGGTGGTAAAAGCGTCCTCAGAGTCTGCGATTTCCAGAATCTCCGCATTCCAATCGGTCGCAATCTTCGCGTTGGAAGCCTTCAATGAATCAATCGACAGGCACGCCAGCAGCGAAGTAAACACAAAGCGTAGAACACCGGACATGAGCAAGTCCTAACCTAACTGTGGTGCCGAAACAGGACCAAACTACTCCTGGTGCCAGATTTCAACTACTCTCTGATCTGTAGTGATTCGAGGGAGCGGTGCTTGGCTTTCAATCAACCATACAGTGGCCGCTACGGCCAGTACTGTCCGCTTGCGCTCGCTGCCGAACTGCTCTGCGAGCGTTGGACGCTGCTGGTTGTCAGCCGACTTCTCGATGGATGTCGGAGTTTCAATGAGATACACAGAGGTCTGCCGCGTATCTCACCCAGTCTCCTCACAAAACGCCTCCGGGAGCTCGAACAGGCGGGCTTACTGACCCGGCGAAAGCCGAGCGGCAAGTCTCATTTCATCTATGAACCCACCGCAGCCACCTTCGAACTAAACACTTTAATTAACGGGCTTGCTGAGTGGGGCCAGCGTTGGGGACGAGATATGATCAGTGATGACCTGGACCCGGCGTTTCTCGCCTGGAGCATGTCCGGCCGGCTCGATACAGATCGAATGCCAGACGGTCGCACCGTCATTGAGTTTCAGTTCTCTGGCACCCCCACAGAGCTCGCAGGTTTCTGGCTAGTCCACGAAGACGGTGATGTCGCTATGTGCCTTAAAGATCCCGGTGACGTGCCCGATGTCATTATCCAAAGTGACCTGCGTGTGTTCATTGAATCATGGCGTGGTTTTCGCGCACTGAAGCACGAAATTGCTGCTGGGCACATCAAGCTGTTCGGCCCGCCAAAGCTGACTCGAGACTTTCCCGATTGGATACTGTTAAGTGCCTTGGCGAAGGTTGAGCGCCCTGGCGCGCATTCAACAAATCCGCAGCAAAGCTAGGGAGCCTCAGCAGAACAAAGAACAGGCCAACGGGAAGAGTATTGGTTTGAGCTTTATCGATCTGAGATAGAGGTCGGGATCAGGAAGCTAGCGGTGAATGGAATGGACAGTGGAACGCCCTAGAATCCGGTCCAATACTCTATTTTCATCATTCGTCGAGAAACGCAGTCCGAATACGGGTTTATATCTTTGCGAGCGCCTGCTCCAGATCAGAGATCAGATCGTCGATGTGCTCGAGGCCAACAGATACGCGCATGTCTCCTGTTTTGATCCCCATCTCGGCAAGGCGCTCCGGGGGCTGTTCCTTGACATAGCTGATTGCGGGAGCATACAGCAGGCTTTCATGACCGCCCCAGGACACGGCCCGCTGAAACAGTCGCGTCGCGTCGAAGAAACGGCGCACCTCTGTGACGTTTTGCGTGTGTAGCGTGAATCCAAAAAGACTGGAATAGCCCGTAAAGGAGCGCCGGGCCAGTTCGTGTTGCGGGTGACTCTTCAGGCCTGGGTGGAAAACCCGGGCGACCTTCGGATGACTCTCGAGGTAGGCCGCGATCGCCAGACCGTTTGACTGATGGAGGGCCATGCGCGGTGGCAGTGTTCGCAAGCTGCGGAGCATCAGCCAGGCATCGAATGCTGCCGTGCGCGCGCCCAGCAGCTCGCCTTCGGTGATTGCTATGGAATCGATGTCTTCGGACCTGCCCAGTATGGCACCCGCCACTATGTCGGAGTGACCACCGAGATACTTAGATAAACTATGAATCTCCAGATCCGCACCCAGCGCCAGAGTGTTCTGGTAGAGGGGGGTCGCCCAGGTGTTATCGCATACGACCCGCGCGCCGTAATCCCGCGCCAGTGCCGCAACCGCCGCTATATCCTGGAGGCCGAACTTTGCGGAGGATGGGCTCTCAAGGTAGACCAGTCGCGTGTTCTCGCGGAAAGATCCGGCGATCTCGTCGAGATCGTCACCCCCCACGAAGGTGGTCGTGCAGCCCAGCTTCTGAGGCAGATAACTCCCCAGCAGCGTGGCGGCGGGGCCGTATACGTTGCGGATAGTGATGATGTGATCACCGGCTGCGATGCAATGCAGAACTGCGGCACTGATCGCCGCCATGCCGCTGGCAAACACGCGCGCCTTGTCACATGACCCCAGCGTCGCGAGCTGGGTTTCCAGTGCCATAACCGTAGGATTAAGCTGCCGGGAATAAACCGGGGTACCTCTGCGATCATCAAACGCATGATCGATCGCCTCCCAGCTTTCGAAGGCAAAGGTGGAATTCTGGTAGATAGGCGGCACGATCGCACCGTACCTGGCGTCGGCATGGTCGCCATCGCGAATCAGGCGCGTGGCGCTCTTCCAGTGCGGATCGTCGTTGCTCATGCGCCGCCGTCCTCCGGCTGAGAATCCTGTGTTCCACCAGACAAACCATCGTTCGCTGGATCTTGGGGTGCCGCTGTCTCGCCGTGGAAGCAGCCGATACCGGTCACGGCCAGAAGCGGAGCTACGACAAAATTAGCCAGAGACAGGAATTGCCAATTCCAGTAATCCACAACCGAGACGCCCAGCGTTGCCATCATAAAAAGGGCGGTTGGATGCCAGGGAACAAGGCTCTCAAGCATTGTCCCCAGATCTTCGATGGAGCGCGAGAGAACCCGCCTTGGAATCTTCAGCTTGTCGAAGCGCTGGCGGAAGGCGTCCCCAACAATAAAAGATGTAGCCGACTGGTTTGAAGTCATCGCGTTGGTCGCGGCGCTCGCGCCAAGAGCGGCAAGTACTGTTGCGGGGCGAGTATGCGCGAAGGCAAATGCCCGGCCCACCAGTCGCGGCATCGTGTCCAGGAGATCAATGGCCCCGACGAACAGAAAGACCAGAACGGCGACAAATATTGCCTCACGCATGGAGTAAAGGCCGCCACGCTCCAATAGAGCACTAACAGCCTGAGGGACTGCCGGGTCCCCCGCCATGGCGAGGTCGAAACCCGTTGTTAGCGACTCGAATACGGCCGCCGCGGAAAATGGCTGCGCGAGAAGGCCAAGGGCTGTCGCCAGGACCGTCGATGCGAGGAGCACCGGAAGCGTGGGCCACCCGCGAAACGACCCCACCAACACCACCAGCGGAGGCAACAGCAGTGCTCCACTGTAATTGAAAATCATCGCTAAGCCGTCAAGAAACTCGTCTGTCGAGGTGGCGCTCTCCGGGCTCGCTGAGCGCAAAAACAGGCCTACTGAGCTGTAAAGAACCACCGCGATCATCGCTGAGGGTACCGTTGTCCAAAGCATCGACCGGATATGTTCGAAGAGAGGGACGTCCGCGCCAATAGCAGCAAAGTTTGTCGTGTCGGAGAGCGGAGAGAGCTTGTCACCGAACAGCGCTCCACCAATTACAGCCCCGGCTATGATCGGCAGTTCGGCGCCGACTGTGACACCAATTCCCATTACCACCACGCCGATCGTGCCCGCTGAGCCCCAGGATGTTCCAGTCAGCATCGAAAAAAGGGCGGGAACGACGAAGGAAAATACATATATCCAGGATGGATCAATGACCAGTACGCCCCAATAAACCAGCATGGGGATCGTGCCGCATACCATCCAGGATCCGACGATCAGGCCGATGGCGAACAGGATAAAAATGGCCGGCATGGCACGGGACAGGCGATGGGTTATCGCTCCCTGGATCGCGTTCCAGGGAAACCCCAGCAGTAGTAGCTGGGCGATCGCCGCCGCTGCGGCAAAGACAAACACCAGCTCCAGCGGCATCGGTGGTTGCTCAAAAAACAACGGTCTCGCCATCAATCCATAAAGGATGAGGACGGAAAGTACCAGAGCAGGCGTAACCGAGTGAGCGAAACTGATGGTGCGCCCATCGGGCGTATGGACTGGCTTCATGCTAGCGTTCTGTATGGTTAATTCGTTGAATCAATTCCGAGTGATTTTTGTGGCCGGCCCTTGTGATTGGTCCTTGTGAATGGCCTTCGCTAACGGCAAGGGCCCGGTGAGAAGTCAAAGCCGTAGTCATAGAGCTAGGGCGGCGATCCGCAATGCGGTCAGGCGCGAAAAAGCGCGGAGATAATTCAACGAACTGGCGACGCAGGACACTAAGACTTGGCAACGAAAAAACGGGCTGGCGCTAAGATGCCGATTCGTCCAATAGCCGATTCGACAGTGTTAGAAAAGCGATCAACGAGCCATCCGCGTCAATCCTCTCATCAATCACCAGTGCCATGACTTCGGCCTGCGCCGCACGTACCTGAATCGCAATCTCTGCACCCGCAACATCTTTTTCCGTAAGGGCGAAACGCAGATCCAACAAGCGCTGATAGAAAGTGTCCAGGCGGTCTTTTCTGGATTGGCGCCGCTGGCGTCGAATGCTCGCCAACACAGTACCCGTGGCGATTGTTAACGTCATCGCCAGGGCCAGCACCTCGGCGTAGCGTTCGAGAAATCCGGGCTCATCACGATCTCGATAGCGTCGCGCCCCGATGTGCAGTGGAACGGCCTGTGCGGCCCGTGTGCGATCAGCGAGTTGCTGTGATCCGGCCAGGGGGTATACCGCGGCGATTCTTGGCCTTAAAGCATCCAGTTCCCGCGCCAGTTCAAAAATCGTATTGGCTGGTAGATCGGTGCGAGTTACCAGTAGGTTGCTGATAGATAGGGTCAGTGCCGGTTCATTGCTCAAGGACGGATAGAGCTGAGCGGGGAGTACGAACGGTCTGAGATAGGGGTAGCGCAGCGCTATACCTTCTGCGACGCTCCCGTTCATCAGGCGGCTGGCTGAGTCGAGGCTGGCCAGACGAAAACCACTCAGGCGGTCAAGCGCGTCTGTTTGGAGAATCCCGCCAAAAATGAAGTAGCTTGATGGGTCTTCGGTGTAGGGGTTGTCGAGCAAGGTCAGATCAGACTCGGGAATCCGGAAGTCCTGAGCCAGCCACTGGGCGAGGCGAAAACCGGTGGAACCCGGTGCCCCGGCCCAGATTGGGCCATTTTGAAGAAACTCACCAAGACCGTCGGGAACCTGATCTTCTCGGACCAGCAAATGCAGAACACTGGGATATAGATCCGTCACCAGCGCGAGTTTCGAGTGCTCGCGTTCCGAGTCTTCGATGATGCCAAGATCCACATCACCTCTCTGGAGCGCTGCGACAACTTCGTCGCTGCTCGCAAAAGACTTGAGTTCTATGCGCTCGCCATCGGGAGTAAGAGTCAGAACCAGGTTGCCGATACTTGGAGCAGGTTCTTCTGCGTGCACACCCAATAATATGACTGCTTGCGCCTGTGCGCAGAGCAACACCCATATAGAGACAACGATGGAGCGTGCAGTCACTTCCTGATCAACTTAAGAGCGTTGTCGTCGGCGCGTCTGCGAAAGTTGAACGGATCGCTGTTCCACAACGTGCGACCGTTAGTGAAGCCTGTCAGTTCGAACAACAGCAACTCGCCGTCTTCGATTTTAAAATTGGTGTAGTCCGGGCAAGCGAGGCGTCCCATTGACAAAGTCGCGGCGCACCAGCCCTGATAGCGCGGCAAAAAATCATCCGGAGCGTCCTGGAAGCGCTGCCGATTTCTCTCGCTGATAAAGAAGTAGCGCAGTCCGTCCCGTTCGACCGCCAGCGAGGGATCGCCAATCTTCGGTCCATCGGGCTGACGATAGGAAACCAAATCGTAACCGCCCACTGCGACTCCGTCCGGTGAACAGTTGAGTTGGGCATCTGCTACCGCATGTTGGGCCATTACCGGCTCAGGTGCGGCGACGAAAGTCAGCACAACCAGAGTGAAAAGAATACTTCGCATACGGCCTCTTTTTGATGCCTTCTCAGTGGCGATCAGCTTCAGTATACGAAGCAGCAGAGATACTGCGCTAGTGGATGCAAGTGCAACGAGATGATCGGGAAGTCACAAAACCGAAGTGAGGGCATTAATGCCGATCGGCAAGTTATACAGCGTTTCAGGCCGTTCGTCGGAGTTGTCGAATGATCGTTCTCCGCTGGCCGACTTCGCACCGTCAACGATGGAAAGAGCAACCGCACACAGCATCGCTCGAACTCTGTGATCAGCAACCAACAAGAGTTTGACGCTGGGCTATACGCTATTGCGCTGCTATTCTGTAAATAAAATCAGACACAGGTTGCGTAAACGTTTATGAACAGTATTGCTTCGAACGTTGGTCTATCGGGCGCTTCAAAGCGGCTCGGAGGAGCCCCGCACGCACTGATCATAGGAAGCGGATTTGGA
>JBCCPL010000070.1:0-12754 GCA_039111155.1 Pseudomonadota bacterium
CGGAGCATCGAAGGTCAAAGTGTCATCGATATCGTAAGCGTGACGCAGCGATCCTAACGGCCCTGATCCGATGTTTTGTGAAAAACCCCGGATACGGCCACGACGCTCCAGACGGTGAAAAGGGAACACGGTGAGAATCCGTGGCTGTACCCGCAACTGTAAGCCGGTAGCGAAGAGCCCAAAGCCACTGGACTCCTGGCAAGCTGCTTACGCGCACGATCCGCTCTGTCACGCTGTACGCACGGCATGTGTTTCTAATAAGCACGATGCGTGCATAAACGGCTTCGGCCGCAGAGGCAGCAGCTTTAGGACGCCGGGAAGCTACCTGGCGACGATGCGCGATAGCAGGCCAGAGTCTGGGAAGGCGGCTCAGAGTGTTGATCGGCGAGCCAGGAGACCTGCCATCGCGTCGTTCTTCCATGTGCCGGGTAAGCATCCTTGGAAAGAGAAGTCTTCTGATTCGTCTATTGCTTTTCTCCGAAACGACTCGCCGCTGACTTTGTCAGCAGGGCCAGCCGCCGCGCAGCACTGCAGCCTGGGGCCCCTTACTCGTTTGCTATGCATTGGCGCTGGCGGCCCGATGCGGGAGAAAACTCATGAAGCAGCCTCGTTGTGATGCGCCTGCACCCTTTCGTATTCTCAAACCTATTTTTACGACAAACACCAAACCGAAATTTCCTCCCCTTGTCATTGCTGTTGCAGTCGCAAGTTCAGCTCTATTCAACCCCCTGGAGTCGAGCGCGCAGGAATCATCGACAACGCAACACAAGCTTGAGACGCTGATCGTCAGCGCGACCCGACTGGGCCAGGACTACACTGAGACCGGATCCAGCGTATCCGTAATCACGAGCGAAGATATCCGGGCCTCAGGCATGATCTATGCGCTCGACGTCCTGGCCAGCGCGCCCGGTGTCACGATCAATCAGAACGGGAGCTTTGGCGGCAACGCCAGCGTCCGAATTCGAGGTGCCAGCAGCGAACAGACGATGACGCTGATCAATGGAGTACCGGTGAATGATCCCACCTCCCCCGGTGGTGGCTTCAACTTCGCGAGGATCGATACGGAAAACATCGAACGCATCGAAATCCTCAAGGGGCCCCAGTCCACGTTATGGGGCACCGATGCGATCGGTGGCGTGGTCTCCATAACCACCAAGGCCCCGAAAGAAGGTTTTGGCGGTGAAGTATTTGGCGAGTATGGATCCTTCAATACATTTCGCGGTGGCGCATCCATCAGCGGTGCCAATGAGGTGGGTGACTTTCGGCTCGCGGCCGTGAACGTGTCCAGCGACGGTATTTCGAAAGCGGACGAAGACAACGGTAATCGCGAAGACGACCCCTACGACTCGCTAACGATAACCGCACGAGGCGGCATCAACCTCCCTGGCGGTGCTCGCATCAGCGCCGACGTGCTCTCTACCGACGCCGAAACCGAGTTCGACAGCTTTACGTTCGGTGCGCAGGGGAACGTAGGTGACGGCGATGAGTTGAGCGACACCGAGGAACTCACCGCAAACCTGGTAGCCGAGATTCCCCTCTTCGATGGTCGCCTGGATAACCTCGTCCTATTGGGCTATTCCGACATCGAGCGGGAGAACTTCACCGACGGGGTCTCGAGCTTTGCCGCTGAAGGCGAACGGGTGGTTTACCGGTACCAAGGTACGCTCGCCGTGAACGACCGCAATCGCCTGGCGTTTGGCCTGGAGCGGGAAGACCTTGAGGCCAACGACGACGATACAACCATCGATGGCCAGTTTCTGTTGTTCGAAACACGCGCCGTTGATCAGCTGACACTGACGGCGGGACTGCGCCGGGATGATCACGATCAGTTCGGCAGTGAAACCACTGCCCGGTTCGCGGGCGCGTGGAGTATCAGCGACGCTTTGACTGCCCGCGCAAGTTGGGGTGAGGGATTCAAAGCACCCACCTTGTTCCAGACCACCTTCTTCTGCTGCGGTGCCGAAGCACCGAATGCCGATCTCGAAGCTGAAACCTCCGAAGCGTTCGACGCCGGCCTCGATTGGAGCGCGCCGGATGGCCGAATGACGATCAGTGCCACGATCTTCCAGCAGGATACCGAGAACATGATCGACTTCGATTTCGGAATCGGCGGCTATCTGAACATCGATGAGGTGGAGTCCACCGGTTTTGAACTGAGTGGCACGTTTGCCCTGTACGAAGGGCTAAGCCTGAGCGTGGATTATGCCTATATCGACGCGGAAGACGGCGACGGCAACACGTTGGTCCGACTGCCGGAGAACACGGGCGACCTTACTTTGAGCTATGACTTTGGCGGCGCTTTCTCCGGATCGCTGCTGGTTCGATACAACGATTCAGAAGAAAACACTGACGGCACCGAGCTGGATAGCTGGACGCGGGTCGATCTCAGCGGTCGCTACGCATGGTCCGATTCTCTTGAGCTCTATGGTCGCATCGAGAACCTTTTTGATGAGGACTATCAGCAGATCCTCGGCTATGGAACGCCAGGGCTGTCAGGATCTTTGGGGGTTAGAGTTCGCTACTGAGCGTGATCAGTATTTCGCCACCCAATACCGGGATCCCCTTATGTTGACACGATGCGGGCAAGCATCTGGCCCACTCAGCCTTTTCATCGCCTGCGTAATCGCACTCCTCACGATTGAGCGCACGAGTGCAGCCACTTTGTTTGGCGTTGTTTCGGAGCGTAATTCGGCGGTCGCCGCCGAGGCATCGCAGCACTTCAAGGATCGGTTTCCCGGCGATCAACTAGTCTTCCGAACTCCAGGTCAGCTCGCGGAACTGGGGGACAGCGCCATTGAGGGGCAGCTGCGCTCAGCCGATGCGGTACTGATTGCAGGGGTGTTTGGCGAAGACTCGACTCGAATCGGCCGACTGCTTGACACCCTCCCCGCCGAGAAACGTTTCGTAGCCATCAGCTCAGCCAGCACGATCGTAGCGCAGTCACAAGCACGATTCTCAAAGTCGTCGGATACCTGGTCACTGGCGAACGCCTATTGGCAAGGCCGTGGAGTCGACAATCTCAGCAACCTGTTTGCGTTTGTGCTGCAGGTTGCTGATCCCAATGAACTTGCTGCACCGCAACCGCTAGAGCCAATCCGCATCGCGGAACGAGAAGGCCCCGATGGAGCTCCCCTGGTCGTTATCTTCGACTACGAAACCGGCGATCTCGCGGGTAACAGCGATCTGCACCGGGCTCTCTGCATGGCCCTGCAGAGTCAGGAATTGGCCTGCCAGTCGGTATTTGCGGATTGGGGTGCTCCCAGCGCCAATGCGCTGGAGCGACTCCGGCGACAACGGCCCGCCGCCCTCGTGATGCTGCAGGACTTCGCCGTCGGCGGCAGTGAACGTGAGCGCGCCGACACTGCGATTGCAGCGCTCGACATACCGGTGGTCAAAGGCATCCGCGTGACGGAGTTCGATCGCACGCGCTGGATACGAGGCAGCGACGGATTACCCAGCGACAGTGTCTACTATCGAGTCTCGATGCCCGAGCTGTCCGGCGCTAGCCAACCACTGGTGCTCGCCGTGAGTGAGCCGCCGCGCATCGATCCCGTATCGGGGATCGAGATTCTCGTGACAGCGCCGGTAGGCGATGAGGTACAGCATGCGAGCCAGAGAATCGCACGCTGGATTGCTCTGCAGCGAGCCAGCAACGCCGAGAAGCGCGTGGCGATGATCTATTACAACCACCCGCCGGGACGACACAACATCGGCGCAGACAACCTGGATGTGCCCCAAAGCCTGTTCGAGATTCTGAATCGCCTGGCGCGTGAAGGCTACGACGTCGGCACCCTGCCCAACTCGCCGGAGTCGCTGCTTGAACAGATTCAGCAATACGCGGTTAACCTGCCCGAGAATAACGAGGCGCTGCGAGAACTCGCGGCCGCCGGCCGCGCCGAACCCGGCGACGACTATCAAGATTGGCTCGCCACACTCCCGGCAATCACCAAGGCGGAACTCAATAGCGGCCCGCTGGCCGCGTTAGCTATGCGCGTAAAACAAGCGCTTGCAGAACAAAACTTTGATGAGGCACGGGACATTGTGGGAGCCACGCTCCACGACATGGCGTTTGTCATCGAGGGTGCGCCCGCGCGCTACCACGAGCGTGCCGAAGCACTGCTTGCTCAGCTCGATGATCAATACCAGCTTCGAATCGACGGTGAGAGTAACGAGCCGCGAATCAGAGAGCTCACCGAGGCCTTGCAGAATCAGGGCATAGAGGGCCTCCGCGGTTGGGGACCGACTCCCGGTGCGGTGATGACCGTCGGCGATGACTTTGTGTTCCCGCACCTGCAGTTCGGCAACGTCCTCGTCGCACCCCAACCACCCCGGGGCTGGGAGGTGAACGAAGAGGTCCTGCACGCCAACCTAAGCGTACCGCCGACACATCAGTATCTCGCCTTCTATCACTGGTTGCGCACCCAGTTTAAACCGCATGCCCTGGTGCACCTGGGTCGCCACTCCACCTATGAATTCCTTCCCGGTAAGCGTGTGGGCTTAAGTCATACCGACTACCCGCGGTTGATCGCTGGCGATACGCCTGGACTTTACCCCTACATCGTCGACGGCGTAGGCGAAGGCCTGCAGGCCAAGCGCCGCGGGCTTGCGGTGATCGTCGACCATCTCACACCGCCGCTTCAGGCAACTCCGTTTTACGATGAGCTGTTAGCACTGCGCCAGTTGGTAGAAGGCTTTGAGTCGGCTGACCCTTCCCGCGCCGGGGATTCAAACCGTACACAAGCGTTCCTTCGCATCAAGGAGCAAGTAGAAGGACTGGGGATCCGGGAAGCCCTGGTCGCCGAGCTCGAGGCAGAACATGGCGGTGGCGAGTCCATCGAGTTCAATGCCATTGATCCGGACCTTCTGGTGCACGAGGTCGGCCACTTCCTCACCGAGATGCAGGAGGACTTCATGCCGCTGGGCTTGCATGTATTCGGGCGCGACTGGAGCCCCCAAGCGCTCGATACGATGCTGGAGTCCATCGGCGATGAATCGGTGAGGGACGCACTTGCCGCATCACCGCAGGCCGAGATGAACGCGTTGCTTGCAGGACTGGAAGGCCGATTTACCGCTCCAGGAAAAGGCAACGATCCGCTGCGATCACCCGACGCGCTTCCAACGGGGCGGAACTTCTTTGCGCTCGATTCTAGTCTGATACCCAATACGGTCGCCTGGGACATCGGGTCCGAACTGGCTCGCGGAACCCCTGAAAGCACGGGCAACGAAGCCATTGTATTGTGGGCCTCAGACACCGTACGTGATGGCGGTGTCATGATCTCGTTTGGCCTGCAGATGCTGGGGATTCGCCCTGTCTGGAACGGCCGCGGCATTGTGACTGGCCTCGAACGCCTGCCTCTGGATGACGAACTCAATCGGCGCGACGTGACCTTTGTGGCTTCCGGTCTCTTTCGGGATCTCTACACAGAGCAGATCAAGTGGCTGGATAAAGCTGTGCTGCTTGCACTCGATGGTGCGTACCAGACTATTGTTCGCCAATATCCGGATCTGGCGCCAGCGCTACGCGATACCCTCACACCGCTAGGCGAACTCCGAAGCCCGGGTGCAGAAGCACTCAGGGACAATGCGGTCGCAACGGCGTGGGTGGATGAGATGCGATCACAGTCGAAGCGTGACGGCACCAGCGGACGGCTGGCAAGCCTGCGCCTCTTCGCACCCGCGCCGGGCCGCTACAGCGCGGGTGTCAACAGACTCACAGAGCGGTCCGGGGCCTGGGATGATCGCTCTGAACTCGCGCAGACCTACATCGCGCGCATCGGACACGCGTACGGTGTAGGGATCGAAGGCGCCCCCCAGCAGGAACAGTTTAAACAACGGCTGCGCGGTGTGAGCAGCAGCTACCTTGGACGAGCCAGCAATCTTTACGGGCTGGTGGACAACAACGATGCCTACGATTATCTGGGTGGCCTCAACCTCGCCGTCGAAACACTGAACGGGTTGCCCGCGAAGGGTTTTGTGATCGACGTGAGCAATGCCCAGGCACCCAGCATGGCTCCGCTCGCGAGCGCCATCCTTCAGGAACTGCGATCCCGCCAGCTGAATCCTGCCTGGATAAAAGCACTCATGGAGCACGGATACGCTGGGGGTCGCACGATGAACAGCGCCTTCTTCGAAAATCTCTGGGGCTGGGAAGCCTCAGACCCCAATCTGTTCTCCGACACAATCTGGGACGAGTCCAAGGCGATTTACGTCGACGATCGTTACGACATCGGCGTCGATGAGTTTTTGAATGACCCTGCACTACAGCCTGTGCAGGCCAACATTCTGGCGATCATGCTCGTCGCTGCCCATAAGGGTTTTTGGCAGGCTGACCAGGAGACGATTGCGGATCTGGCCGCGACGTTTGCACGGGTGGTGAGCGAGGCCGGCCTGCCGGGAAGCGGTCATACGCGACCCGATCACCCGATGATGGATTGGATCAGCGAGCAACTGCCCGAGGACCTCGCCGAGCAGCTCGCCGAAGTCCGCGAAGCCGCCCGCCGACCTGCAACCGAGACGGCCACGATACCCGAGACCCTCCGCGAACTCACGCCGGTGGCAGACAGCGACCAAGTCCAGGCACGCCCGCCCGCCTGGATCCTGGCATCACTCATTGCTTTGATTGTGGCCGCCGGTGTGGTGATTGGACGGAGGAAGCCCCAATTCTCGACCTGAGCCAATTACTTCATCTGATCGTCGATCAGCTCCTCGCACCGGTGATCATCGCTCTGCTCGCCTTGTCGGTGCTGGCTATCCTGGACGTCGGGATCGCATTGGGTGAGCGCTTCGGAGGCCTGGAACGCCTGCAAAGCCTGGGTGCTCCGAACGTGGAGTCCATCGCGCGGAAACGCATCTCGCGCGCGGACCTGATGGTGCGCATCGGTCCCTCGCTCGGTTTGATGGGCACGCTCATCCCCCTGGGCCCGGGGATCGCCGCCATGGGCCAGGGTGACTTTCGAACGCTGGCCGTCGCGATCACCACCGCGTTCGATACTACGGTGCTGGGCCTAGCCATAGGGATTATCGCGTACCTTGTCGGACGCTGGAGGCGCACGGCGTTCGAGCGTGTGCTCGGCCAACTCGAGGATCATGCGAAATCACGACATGCGTGACTTTACGCGCACCCGTTTCGATGAAGAATCCGCAGGCGGAGGTATCGGCGAACTACCCAATCTCGCGGACCTTATGCTGGTCTTCGCCGTCGGACTGATCGCCGCGCTCGCGACCGCATCGGGGGGACAGGCTATACCTGATGTTGTCGAAGCAGGACCGGAGCTACCTGAGCTGCCAAATGATGCCAACGCTGACGGCAGCGGCCTGGAAGCGATAGGCCGCGTGTACCAGGATCCTGAGACCGGAAAACTCTATGTCATTCGCTCGAGCACGGAGGCTCCGTAACGATTTGAAGGGCACGCTCCAACCGGTCCTCAGCCTCCCGGTTTTGGGGCAAGCCAATGCGAACGTGTTCATCTGACCAGGCGAATCGGCGTACGTAGATGCCCTGCTCTGCGAGGCGCTGCCAAAGAGCCATAGCGCCGTTCGTATGCACAAGGGCAAAGAGATCTGTGCCGGTGACGTTATAGAATCCGGCGTTTGCAAGAATCTCGTCGAGGCGCTGGCGAGTGCGAGCGAGCCGCTCACGTATCGCGCGCTGCCATTCCAGGTCGGCGTAAGCCTGCGCGCCAGCTTCCAGAGCTGGTCCCGATACGGGCCAAACACCGAGTCGCTGAGACATGGCATCTATCAATGCCTGAGGCGCCAGCAATGCCGCGAGGCGAAGGCCCGCGAGCCCAAAGAATTTGCCGAAGGATCGCAGGATGATGAGCCCGGGACTCCCGCCGACCGGTGCGAGACTCAGCGCGGGATCGAGATCAGCATAGGCCTCGTCGATGATTAACCATCCGCCACGGTCGGCAAGCGCTGAGCGGGCAGTTTCTAGTGCCTCCCTGCCAAAACTGCGGCCGTCCGGGTTGTTCGGATTGCACACCACCACCGCGTTCACTCGATCGGCCAATTCAAGTGGATCGCGATGCTCCACTACGTCGCAACCTTCGGCCTGCCATACACGGCTGTGGTCTCCATAGCTGCGCTCAAGTATCGCTATGGATTTTGGCCTAATCACCGTCGGCAGCAGACGAATCAGCAATTCGCTGCCAGGAGCAAGCAGCAGATATTGCTGAGGGGCGAGCAAGGCTTCGGCCATATCGTTCTGACAACGCCGATAAGACTCTCTCGTCGGCAGGTGCCTGGCACTATCAACGTTTGCTATCCGCACTTGATAAGAGAAAGGATTTATACCCGTCGAAAGATCCAGCCAGGGTGTAGGCGCCTGCGGGAACATGCGTTGCATAGCGTCAAGCGCACCGCCGTGCTGCAGATCATCGTTCATAGAGCGCGACCAAGCGCCAGCATTAGCACGAGCATTAGCAACAGCGCCGCGGCCACCACCATCGCTTTCACGTACAGCGCGAGACCACGACGAAGATCTGAAGCGACCGGGTCCGCAGCGCCGTCGTTGAGCCACGGCTCCCGGGATTCACCTTCGGCATAGACGCGTGGCCCCGACAAGCGACAGCCGAGGGCACCTGCCATGGCGGCCTCGGGCCAACCCGCATTCGGTGAGCGGTGCTTGCGAGCATCGCGTCGCATTACGGTGAGGGCCTGCCAACGTAGACTCGCAAGTGCTATGAGAACACCCGTGATGCGGGCCGGAAGAAAGTTTGCGACATCATCAAGACGCGCTGAGCACCAGCCAAAATCAACTAAGTGCTCCGTTTTGTGCCCCAGTATCGAGTCGAGCGTATTGATCGCTTTGTAGACCGCGAGCCCCGGGAGTCCTAGGAGTGCCCCCCAGAACACCGGTGCGACCACGCCGTCCGAGGCGTTTTCGGCGAGGCTCTCGAGACTGGCCCGACACACGCCTGCCTCGTCCAACTGACTGGGATCGCGCCCCACGATATGCGAAACCGCCGCACGTGCTCCCGCAAGATCATTGCGGATAAGCGGTGTTGCGACGGCCGCCACGTGCTCATAAAGACTGCGCGAAGCCACCAGGCTTGCGGCGACGAAGGCCTGAATACCGATACCAACCCAGCCATCACCGGTGACCAGCGAAACCAGTAGAGCCACACAGAAGGTCATGCCGACAACGATCAGCACCGTGCTCACACCCCGCCACCTTCGACCCGACGCTGTGTGACCGGACTGATTCAACGAATTTTCAAATGCGGCAATCAGGCTGCCCATCCACACGGTGGGATGACGTAGCCGCCGATACAACCAGTGCGGCCACCCCATGGCGGCTTCGATGATCATGGCATACAGCATAAGTGCGGGCGCGCTCGCAAAGACGTCTGAACTCATACTATCCCCGGTGTCAGATCGCCCCGGATCGCACGCGCAAGCTCAAGATCCCTTTCAACAAATTGTCCATCGATGGAAGGCATCAACGAGGTCTCTGAGTCCTTAACGGGTATTTCTTTCGATTTAATAGAAATATAAAACCTATATTTAGCGATTTTTAATCGCAATTATTGAACCTATTCTTGCTGGTGTTGAACAACGCATGACCCAAGCCCACCGAGGCGAAGCATGCCCGAATGAAAAACTTTTGAGGAATCCATCATGAACACAGCAACGGCACAAAACTCTTCAATCTCCCAAAACTCTTCTGTTTCAGCAAACGAGTCTCGCGTCTCGTTCTCCTCCGTGGCCGACCTCGCCGGTCGCGTGGGTCTGGCGACTATCTTCTTACTGGCCGGAATCAATAAGATCGGCGGTTACGCAGGAACCCAGGGCTATATGGAGTCCGCTGGGGTATCCGGAAGCCTTCTGCCCGCCGTGATCGCGCTCGAGGTAATTGGCGCTCTGGCGCTGATCGTAGGCTTTAAGACCCGGGTGGTCGCGCTCGCGCTGGCAGGCTTTAGCGTGCTGTCGGGGCTGCTCTTTCACTTCAATCTGGCGGATCAGATGCAGTTCATCCTGTTCTTCAAAAACCTGGCCATGGCCGGTGGCTTCCTGGTCGTTGCCGCTCACGGAGCCGGTGCCCTGAGCATCGATGCACGCCGCGGGTGAAGAAGCTTACGCTGAGGCTACTCAAACTAAGCTGCAGTCAGTCGACCTACACGGATCCACTGACTGCAGCTTCTTCAAAGGTACTCATGCGGTTGTGAAGCGCAAGCGAATCGCGCAACAGTGGTACGGCCAGCGCAGCGCCGCTGGCCTCTCCCAGACGCAGCTTCAGGTTCAGCAAGGGCTCAAGCCCCAGCTTATGGAGCATGTACTTGTGACCCGGCTCGGCCGAGCTGTGCGCTGCGATCATCCATTCCACGACGCCAGCCTGTACCTGCTGTGCCATCAGCGCCGCGGAACCACTGATGAAACCATCGAGAAGCATGGGAATACCACGCTGAGCACAGCGCAGGTAAGCACCGCACATCGCCGCGATCTCAAGACCACCGACACCTCTAAGCAGGCCTTTCCAATCACCCGTATACGGCCCCAGGCGCTCGAGCCCCAACTGGATCGCCTGTTTCTTACGCTTAAGACCCTCGTCGTCGACTCCGGTACCCCTGCCTACGATGTCATCGAGGGAACACTCGCTGATCGCGGCGAGCAATGCGGCCGCTGAGGTGGTATTGCCAATGCCCATGTCACCCGCGATGAACAGATCGGCATCGACCTGATCAACTACGTCCCGACCTGCGGCCAGGCACTGCTCCAGCACGACCTCATTCATTGCGTCGGCTTCGGTGAAGTCAGCGGTACCCGGCGCGAGCTGAAGGTTTTCAAGGCCCATAGCGTCGAGCGGTGGGGCAAACATTCCCAGGTTAACAACCCGAAAGTCAGCTCCTAAGCTGCGAGCCAGCACGCTGATCGCAGCCCCGCCGCCGATAAAGTTCGCCACCATTTGCTGGGTGACCTCGGCGGGAAACGCCGATACTCCGCGGGCCGTCACGCCGTGATCGCCGGCAAACACTCGAAGGACGATGCGGTTGAGCACCGGCTTCTCACTGCTCTGCCACCCGGCAAAGCGAACGGCGAGCTGTTCAAGATCTCCCAGCGACCCCGGTGGCTTGGTGAGTTTGGATTGGCGCGCCTCAGCCCTTTCGACGTGCGTAGTGCTTATGGCGGCTAACGGCTGCGTGTACCAATCCGTCTGATCAGGCATGGGCAGTGCCCGGTTTTCTGCTTGGACTATAAGTCATTTACACGGTGGCGCTTTTCAGAGTTTGCGGTATGCCGGCAGTCACCAGCGTGACCCGTTCGGCCATAGCTGCGAGATCCTGATGCAGGAAGCCAATCTCGTCCACAAAGGTTCGGCTGAGTTCGCCCAGCGGCACGATTCCAAGCCCCACCTCATTACTCACAATCAGAAGCGTCGCCGCAGCGCTGCCGTCTCGTTCAGGTCGTTGGGTCAGCGCACGCAAAAAGGCGGTCCGTTGCTCCTCCCATACTTCGGCCTCGAGGCAGTTAGTGAGCCACAGCGTCAGGCAGTCGATGACCACGCAGTCGTGCGCGCCCAGGGCGCTTGTGGTCGCCTGCGCCAGGTTCAGGGGCTCCTCGATCAGCGACCAGGAGCTGCCGCGCTCCTGCTGGTGGCGCTGAACACGCCGGGCCATCTCGTCATCGCGCACCTCGGCGGTCGCAATCAGACACGGTGATCCGGCCGCCTCGGCGATAGTCTGCGCATAGCGACTCTTACCCGAGCGCGCGCCCCCCAAAACCAGATGTCGAGTCGGGGAAGCGGACTCGATCAATAGTCCACGCCTTTGCGCGCCGCCACTCCGGCTCGGTAGGCGTGCTTGACGTCTTTGACCTCCGATACCGTATCCATGACGTCCTGCAGCTCGCTTCCACCACCACGCCCGGTCACGACAACGCTCATCTCGGGATCGCGAGCGCTAATAGCGCCCAGCACGACGTCTTTGGGCAGGTAGTCGTAAGCCAGCATATAGGTAAGCTCGTCCATCACCACCAGGTTGTAGCTTGGGTCGGCCAGCATCTCGGCGGCGACCGCCCAGGTACGTTCGGCGGCTTCGATGTCGGAGGATCGGTCCTGCGTATCCCAGGTGAAACCGGTACCCATCTGATAGAAACGCACCTGAGGGCAGTGTTCCTTCAGGTAGATCTCTTCTCCGGACAGCTGCTCGCCCTTGATGAACTGAACGACACCGACCTTCTGGCCATAACCCAATGCGCGGATAACCATGCCGAACGCGGAACTCGACTTCGCTTTACCGTTACCCGTCACCAGAACGGCAACACCGCGCTCCTCGCTGGCGGCCGCGATACTGGCGTCGACTTGCTCTTTCTGCTTCTCCATCGCGGCCTTGTGCTTGGCATTGCGTTTTTCCTGCGCATCGGTACTCAAGGGTCTCTCCTATTTATAGATATGATTTCGATGAGAATGTTCTCCGGCATCCTTGGTCTCGACGTATGTCGTCGCACGACCCGATGCTCCAGCCTATGGTTCGTATACGTCAAATCTACTCGGTTCGAGCATAAAACGCTGAATCGGACTCAGTTTCGTCCGAGATGTCGGGTGCAATTCATCGCTTGCTGAGCGACTCATCGCCGGGCTGAGTTCTATCTCCGATCGATGGCATCCCAAGCGGGCTCAGTGATTACCGCGAAACAGACATGCAGGCGCAAGATACGAAAAAGATAGACTGAACAGCTCACTCAGTGGCCGGTTCTGGCAGTAACAGCCAATCGCACGAAGTGAACCCTGGTGAGCAACGATGACGGCACTAGC
>JBCCPL010000071.1:0-12520 GCA_039111155.1 Pseudomonadota bacterium
CGTACGCCCATCGAACGTGCCCAGGCGACGATTTCCCTGGCCGAAGAGCCGGGGCAGGGCATCCGGCTGAACGTTGAGTACGACTCCTACTACAACATGATCTGCGTTGGTCAGCTCGAAGAGATGGGACGGTCTGCGCAGGGGTACCTGATTCATTTTCGCGTTCATCCAAGATCCGATAAGCGCTGCGATCCGGTCGTCAACCATGCCTACCTGGTGCCAACAGCAATAGACGAGGGCAACACGTCTCCTCATATGCTGCTTGAGTTTTACCGCGACGCGGAGATGATCTCGGCCGGCTTCATCAAACCGGCGGGCGTGGATCGCTATGCCCTCCCAGTGGAGGCGGGCCTGGCAAAGTCCGGCTTTCAAGCCTTGCTGGATGTCAAAGACTCCGTGCGAGACTGGCGTCGCACGAACAAGGAGGCGACGTTTCGAGCGAATCCCGAGTTCGCCAAGATCGAACCGCTGTACAACACCTGCATGGCCTACGATGAACGCAAGCTCGGGGGCCCGCTAAAGGCCTCTTACTGCCAGTGCGTGAGCGAAAAGATTGGGCGCGGCGGGCGCGTGACGAGTCTTGAGTTGGCCAGCTACACCGAAGACTTCAACTTGTTGATCGCCGAGTTCCGAGGCGTCGAGACGCTTGAACGACGGAAGTACCACCGGATCGAGCGGCAGTGCCTTGGCTGTAGCGACGAACGCTTCGAGTTTGATACCGGATGCTCTGGACCGGACGAACTGCTCTATGTGCCGTTCAGCTACGCTGACATGATTGCGCTACTTGAGAACAACGCGCCAAAAATAGAGACGACCGCGTATTACAAGATGGTCTTTTTCAGAGAGTACCTGGAAGGCTACTCGGCATTCTGCGGAGACTCGATCGGCAATCCGGTCGGTTTTTCCTACACAGTCACGGAGACCAAGCGCCCGGATGCGTGGGGCCCTGAATCTTCCAACGTCATCATGAGTTCGCAGGTGGCCATTGATCAACGCTATGCAGGGCGCTATCAACGCTACTACGACCAGATCACGTCCGGTGACGTGACCATGGGGAGTGTGAACAGCGCCTTGCAGCAACGGGCAAAGGCTTCGGGCAACCCAGAGGCTTCGTTTATGCGCATGGTGCGTGATGTGGAAAGCCGGATGAAAACCGAGGTCGCGAATCGAGGCGCGATTCGGAGACATCTAGAAGGCCGGTGTACGACGGAGTCGGTTCGGACGGTTTACAACAACTTGGACGGCTTGTAGAGCGCAAGCGGCGTCGCCGTCGGGGTAGAGGTCAACCATGCTGGGGCCATTGGGTATGACATCTGTAGCTGCCACCGTCGACTAAGAATTACAGCTGGTCATATGTCACTGGAGTAGCAATCGGTTTAACGACCTTATTTTTATATCCCACTCTGCCCAACTTCACGTCGTTCGCGTGCGATACGAAAACACTTCATTGAAACGCCCACTGGGACGCACAAATATATGACGACGATAATTGAAACCGGGCTTTCTCCACTATCCCAAACGCCGGTTACCCATCCAAGAATTACCATTAACAGTTCGGTCACGGCAAAGCCAACAAAACTTGCCCGTATCGGCGAAAACCCCTTCTGAGCCAGATAGGTGGCAAACTGATGTGCGATCGCGATTGCAACAAGAATTGATACTGCTTTCAGACCATTCACTTTTTTGGATAGACATCCGTACCCATAGTGGTCGGCTGATGGTGTCCTAAGCCTCGCTGTTTGAGCAAGTGTAAGAAGCTGATTTTCCTCGATATCGACAGCGTGGTGATCGCTCTCGCGCTCAGCATTGCATCGTCGCACAATTAATCAAAGTCCGAGCCAGTACGTGGAGGAGGGGGTCTCACCCTCGGAACTAGAGCAGCTTCCCGAGTTCTACTCCGGGTCCGTCGTTCGCGATCCGGGTGAAGTACTCGACAAGGAGGCCTACATCAAATCCTGGGAACCGAGGATCGCAAACCTACCGCATGCGGCCCCGGTCTATGATTCAATCACGGAAGTGAAGAACTTTCCCAAGCCGAACTGCATCTACAGTCACCGGACGGCCGAGTGCAGCTGCTACACGCAGCAGGCTACGCCGATGGAGGTGGATTACGAGTTTTGCCGGACCGTTTTCGACAATGGATGGTTCAATCCTTACCGAGAGGATCCGGTGTACCAGGTCGCAGAAGGGGACGACGGGGGAGTGTGGATCACTCACCCCCACCGGCGTTCCCGAGAATGAGGTCCGAATCACTTACCCTGACGGCAACCTTAACGCCCCGCCTGTGATTGAGCCTGTGGAGCCCGCATGGGCCATCGTTGATCAACCCGGCCGAGCGTATCGAAATCCACGTTCGGTACCCACGTTCCCGAGTCAGCCAGGCGTCGCCGGTTCACCCGGTTAACGTCTGCCCACTCCGGGTGCGAAAACTGGAGGAAAGCGGCAGTTTATGAATCCGGTTGAAAGAGTGTTTGGGCGTCGATGCATGAGACATGTTCAGCGCGTGATGATTCGGGCACGAAGTCTTGCCAAGGTTCCTCTTTAATGAAATTGCACCAGCCTGCCTCGAATCGGCTGATCTCGCCCAGGTCCGGGTACTCAACGAATACCGCAATCTCCCTGGCAAGCACCAAGGACCTGTTGTACCGAAAGCCCCCGGTTTCCGAGTCCGATCGTTGCAGCTCGTGTACCAGCGCGGAAATCGCAATCTCAGCGAATTGCCGATGAAAGCTCCGATCTCCGAAGAGAATAGATCGAACTGATTCAAGCTTAGAGTTGAGCTCGTCGGGCTGAAGCTTCCCGTCGCGGTGCAGCGACATAGCAAGGACCAGTTCTTTGTGCGCCATGGCCGTGCGCTGTCCTACTTCCATGTGAATTTCGGCGGATCGCTCGTCGCTAGCCGCTACAGCATCTCGATAGTCCACCCATCGTGTAACCACGAACGACAATCCGGAAACTAGGACTGCGGATAGAAGCCAGAGGCCGAAGGGGGAGTTAAGAAACGACCAGAGCGGTTTCGGCGAGAGCTGCTGCGCATAGTGCTTCCGCAAGTAAGATCTGTATTCCTCCTCTTGAATCTTTCGCTTCTGCTCATCCGTAAACATCTAGTACCTCATCGTTTCAATCAGAGATTAGCCGCGATGGAAATCTACTCAAGACGCCGAATAGCTAGAAAAGGAGAGAAGGTCACTTATCGTCTAAACTAGCGGCTGTTGGTAATCTCGGCTTTGGCCTCTTTTAGGAACGAAATCAAAGTATCGACTTGCTCAACGGGTATTTTGATACTGCTGTAGCTCGTTTCGTCACTTCCGGGTTCCCTCCCATCGATCACCACTAGCCCGTCATCTGTTCGCACAGACAGCTCATACATATCCTTGTTCATACCGTACCTTCGACCTAAAGATGGACCTAACAACCCCACTTACAGAGCACGTTTCAGCAGTCGACGCTCGCATTGGTTTTGAAGTCTTGCGCACAAAATACATCTGGGTGCGTAGCTGCCTTAAATAATCTCACAATGCGACACCATGAAGAGAACAATATCCACCACGCTCTAGCGCCTTGATCCAATCCTGTAGATCCAATTGCGAGCGAGTTCCAGCTACGCGGCGACGACACCGTCTCCCTGACTTGGTTGTCGCTTCACAAAAAACTGAGCCCTCGCTTTGGATCCAAAGTCCGTACTGTTCTTCACTTACGCCTAGGTGCTTCGCAATTACCGCATCCCGGTTATCTATATACTCCAAGACTTCTTCGGGGCTGAGTAATAAATGGTACCCACCGCCCCAGACCGTTATGGGCTCAATCAAGAATTGAATTCCCGCGGTGCGCATTTTTTGAACATCTTCGAGCGTAATCATTAGTTCAGTCTATGGATTGTGAGTCGCACAAAATATATATGAAATGCTCCTCATCGTGAGCCCGTTAGCGTTCGCTCACCGCGTACACTACGAGGCCAGTTGGACTCCGATTCAGATTGATCATTGGCATTTGTATCATCGCTGCGATCTTCGACCTCGCTCTGGGTACGGGGATAGTCGTGAGCAGAGCGCCTTAGCGGGAAACCAATCTCGGCCAGCAGATCACGTAACGGCCAACTGTGGAACCTGCTATCCGTATCTGTGTGGAAAATCACACCACGTTGTAGTCGCCACTTGGATAGTCCTAGAGCGCTGAGATTTCCAGCGTAGAGACTCACTAACTCGTGCGTCCCATCTAGGCGCGCGTTGTTTTTTCCACCGATAAAACGTTCGCTCGGAAATCCCGGGACGTCTGATAACGTCGTCGACAAAAAAGCCGGCGTCGTGGCGGGCTTCGTACCGGTATGGTACTCAAACGCAACGTACCGTGCGGCGATCTCTACCAGTCCTGCAAACTCTGTAAGTGAGACCAAATGCAAGCGAACAACATGACAAACGCACCCATTAGTTTTATGCGCATAATACATATTACTGTCCAACGTCGAAGCGCTCGCAGACGCTACTATAGAAGGCTCAAACGCGATTTCGCCGAGCGCAAAGATTGCAATTGCTGCAACCCATTTAGCCCAGAGACGTTTGTTTTCCGGATGAAGTTTAGAGTCCGACGCGGCGACGATATCGCGTGGGTCAACTTCAATTAGTTCCGCAAGTTTTGGGGCATTCTCCGTCTTGATCGTTCCCTCGCTGCGCCATCTCGAGACAGCAGCCCGCGTCACTCCGAGCCGCTTAGCAGTCATGTAGTCAGATCCAGTGATGGCCTTCGCCATATCCAGGTATTCCGGTACTGTTTTCATAGTTCGTCCCTCCGACGTCGATGATTCTTGAACGTCATCACAACTGCAACGTACATGTTTCCTTGACGTGTACAGGTTTCATTGACTATCCTGAGCACCATCTGATCGGTGACAGGTTGTCATGTCTGGCGAGGTTCCTTACGCAGGCGCAATACGAGCCCTCACGCATGGCTGGGAAGACGTGGCCGCTGGCGATTACGCGCTCTTCCTCGCTCCGCACAGCTTCGATTGGTTCGCCACGTTCACCTTCTCCGATCACATCCACCCAGAGGCCGCTGACAAGGCGTTCCGGGTATGGATCAACAAACTCAATATTTCGCTCTACGGCCGCAAGTGGCGCTACCGTGAGCCCCAGGGCGTCAAATGGCTTCGTGGCCTGGAATGGCAGAAGCGAGGCGTTCTGCACTACCACGTTTTGCTATCCGGGGTGAGGGGTGCCATCGCCTCGGCTTGGTCTGATGTGTGGCACGTCGAAATGGGTATGGGATTCGCCGATATCGTTTTATTGAATCGAGACCAGGAAGCAGTAAAGGCGTACGTGACGAAGTACGTCTGCAAGGGTGGGGAACTCGATTTCAGCCGGAATTTTGAGCGCGAATCCGTAGTGGACTGGATCAACGCTCTCTCTGCATAGAGAGGGTCAGCCGGGCTACTAACCAGGGAGAGGCCAAGCCGCCCTGGGGTCACGTCCCCGCCGCAGATCGTCGGCGCGAAAGTAGGGTAGGGGACTTGATGGGATAGGTGCGTCCGGCGTTTGGAGAAACTGCGATGGCTAGGTCGCTGATCAGGATTGAGAGGAAGTGGGGCAAGTACTGGGTGTGCGAGTGGAAACACAAAGGCCCGGGTTTATCCCTTGTTTGGTACTCCGGCCCGCATGGGCATCGAGAGACCGCCGAGAAGGTAATGCAGAGCAGGCTACGAGCCAAGGAGACAGTCGATCATGAACATCACCATTGAAGTCCATTCCACCGAGTGCACTTCGTTCACCTGGACGGACCGAAAAAACGCGCAGCGCACGGGCTACAAGCAAGCGGCCTACGCTCGGCTTCCTGATGCGCCGTACCCGAAGGAAATCAAACTGCGCGTTGATGAACCGTCCAAAGCCTACGCCAAGGGTGTCTATCTCCTAGATGCCAAGTCCTTCTGGATCGACCGGTACGGCTCGCTTCAGGTAAATCCGGTCTTAACGCCCGCGCCCGCTTCGCAGAGCAAGTCCGCGGCCGCCTGATGGGCGTTCTCTGTTCCGCGTCTCCGACGGGCATTTACGGCGAGTATTCGCTGTCGTTGCCCATCCAGGGCACGCAAACCACGGTTTACTGCACCGGCGCGCCGGGAGCGACGCGTCCTGTGATGACGGAACAGGATTTCTACGATCTCTGGCCGCTGCTACTGACCATGCTGGTCGTGGCCTACGGGGTCCGGGTCGTTCGGAAACTCTTCTTCAACTGACATCGGGTGAACCGGCCACCTGGTGTGCAACCGTTTTGCCGGGATCAAAGGACAGTCGTGATGATTGACCAACTCAAAAAGCGTGCATCGCAGGCCTCGCTCGCCGTCGGCCTCGGCACGTTCTCCGCCCTTTCCAGCGCTCAGCTGGACACCGCCACCACGGACGCCGTAGCAGCCGCTTCGGCCAACGTTGCCCAGGCCGGCACTCTGATCATCGGCGTTGCCGCCGTTGCGATGGGTGCCCGCTGGGTCAAGGCGATGTTCTTCTAAGGGCATCTTCTCGGGTGCCCTGGCAATCCCAGGGCACCCGATCTTCTTTCAGGATTTCTCGCATGTATTACGAGCTGATTCTCGTCACGGGGTTGGTATGCGTCTATCTCATGGTCTCCTGATAGCGTTCTTACTGGTTGCAGTGACCTACGTTGACCCGGTGAATGCCCAGGGCTACGCGGGCGACTTCTGGCGCAACAACCGCGGTAATTCCAGCGCCGGTCCGTTCTTCGGTTCGCCGGATGCCGCCTGTAACGCGCTCCCTGTAACTGGCGATCTGGTGTCCTGTGGTTTCGTGTCGAGCGGGTCCAACGGCGGCACGTGCTCAGCCTACAACACGCGTCTCGATACCGGCTGTGACCAGGCACGGCGCGCGATTGGCTCGGCGTCGATTGTCAGAAATCCCCCAGATTGCCCCGAGGGTCAGGAGTGGGTTCTCAATCCCGACGGTGTCGATGATGGTTCGCTGGCTTGCGACGCGCCTCCGGAGCCCGATCCCGATCCTGGCGAAGAGTGCGAAGGGGAATCCGATGCTTCGGGCGGTGCGATCAAGTGGACGAACTCCGGCGAACAGTCCATCAACGAATTTTGCACTCCGTTTTTCTCTCAAGACCAGGAGCCCTGCCAGGACGTGCTCGGCTACATCAACGGTCACCAACTCTGCAACGACGATCAGAATGAATGCGAAGCCTCAGGAGGCACTTATGGCGCAGCTGGACTGGGCGATGATGTTACTACCGCTATTTGCATACCTAGTGATTTTGCCGACGAGCTTCCAACGTGTGATTTGTCCACTGTGGTCGTTCTCGATCAGCCTGATCCGAACTCTCTCGATGCTAATTTTGGGTGCTCCAGTACGATTGATCCGCCGGTGGATTCGGACCCCACGACGTCAACCCCTCCACCCATTCCCGATATCGATGGCGACGGTATTCCTGATTACAACGATGGTGATATGGATGGTGACGGCATACCGAATTCAACCGATTCAGACGCCGACGGCGACGGTGTCCCTGATGTCGATGATGGGCAAGTAGGGGGGTCGGCTCCCGATTCCAGCGAACAGGGCACCGCCAGCGGAGGAGGGACGTGTGCTCAACGTCCCATCTGTTCGGGTGACGCCATCCAGTGCGCGATTCTCTGGCAGGCCTGGAGTACGCGATGCGCGATCGAGGAGCCTGATATTCCGAACGGCTTCGAGGATCGCATTCTCTCAGGTCCGGGCACCGCGCCGGAAGACCAGGTGCTTCGCGACGATGGCGATGTCGACCTGTCATCTCCGTTTAACTCGATATTTTCAGCGCCGACTGTGTCCGGGGCCTGCCCGGCAGGCCAATCGATCACCCTCCAAGGTCTCGGCAACGTTGTGTTTGAGTGGACCTCCATCTGCGACTTCGCGAACCTCGTGCGCCCCTTGGTGCTCCTCGTTTTTGGCTGGTTCGGAGTTCGCATCGCACTACGAGGATTTGAGTAATGCCTGCGTTTATCGTCTCGGCCATTGTGGCTATCCAGGGATGGCTCATCGCGGCCGTGCCGGGGATCGTGGCCCGCATTCTGGCCACGTTGGGAATTGGCTTCGTCGCTTTCTCTGGTCTCAATCTGATTTCGGATCAGATCGGCGTGTTTCTACGAGGCCAGCTCTCCGGTTTGCCGGCTGACATGCTGTCGATCCTGAACCTGATGGGAGTAGGGACCGGCATTGAAATGCTGATCGCGGGTATCTCGGTCTTTTTCGTCATCAAGATCGCACGCGGTGCTTCGTCGGCCTGGCGCACGGATGCGGGAGTACTCCGTTCATGATGACTCTGGTGACCGGGCTACCTGGGGCAGGGAAGACGCTGAACACCATCGACCTGGTGATGCGTGAGAAGCCCGATCATCCGAACATCCACTATGTCGGCATTCAGCAGCTCAAGCTCCCCTGGAAGGAGGTTTCCTACGATGACATGCAGTCCTGGTCGGATTGCCCGGATGGCTCGGTGTTCGTCGTTGATGAGGCCGACCGTTGGTTACCGCAACGCGGCAACAATCCGAAGGTGCCCGATTGGATACGAGAACTCGCTCGGCACCGTCATCGAGGTTTCGATTTCTACATCATCACGCAGATGCCTAAGTTCATCGATCACTTCGCCAGGAAGCTCTGCAATCGTCACATCCATTACGAGCGGGCGTTTGGCTTCGAAGGCTCTAAGGTTCTCGAATGGCAGAAGCCCATGGATGACCCGGACGACTACCACACCAGGAAGGAAGCCACGTCCTCGAGAAAGAAATTTCCGAATCACGTTTTCGACCTCTATCACAGTGCCGAGATCCACACGCACAAGCCGCGCGTGCCGAAGAAACTCGTCCTTCTGGGGATCGGCGTTCTGGTGGTGATCGCGCTCGCGCTTAATCTTGTGTCGTCACTGAAACAACAAGGGCCGATTCAGACGGCGAAGGAGGGCATCACTCCCTCGGAGCTTGAGCAGCTCACGGAGTTCTATTCGGGGTCCGTCGTTCGCGATCCGGCGGAAGTACTCGACCAGGCCGCGTACATCAAATCCTGGGAACCGCGGATCCCGAATCTGCCGCATACGGCTCCCATCTACGATTCGCTGACGGAAGTGAAGACCTTTCCCAAGCCGAACTGCATCTTCAGTCATCGGACGGCCGAGTGCAGCTGCTACACGCAGCAGGCCACGCCGATGGATGTCGAGTACGAGTTCTGTCGATCCATTGTCGACAATGGATGGTTCAATCCGTACCGAGAGGACCCGGTGTATGAGGTCGCGGAAGGGGGCGACGGGGGAGTGAGGATCACTCCCCCTACCGGCGCCCCTGAGAATGAGGTCCGATTTGCATACCCTGACGGCAACCAGAACGCGACGCCAGTGATCGAACCTGTGGAGCCCGCTTGGGCCATCACTGATCGACCCGGCCGAGCCTATCGAAATCCACGTTCGGTGCCGACGTTCCCGAGTCAGCCAGGCGTCGCCGGTTCACCCCGATAACGCCTTTGCGTGTCGCCCCTCAAGAAAGCACAGAAATCAATGTTTCAATGGACTTCAGGAGTTCGGTGTCTGTATAGCGTGGATTATTTCGGTTCTCTGGATGATGAATGGAATTACGGAGGTAGCTGCAAAGGGTGATGTCATATGCGGTCTCAGCCACGCCGTTTCTTTCCCTAATCCACTTCTTAGTTTTGTGGACGCCCTGACTGGTGAGATACGCTTCTACCGTTTTCTCGTCTCGAAGCGTATGCTTTTCTTGAAGCCATCCATAGAGTTCATTGTGAAACTCGACGGTGGCCATGCCGTAGGCGTCAAAATTTACTTCACCCCAGGATGGACTCCACGGAAAGAGTTCTGGAGTACGCGAAGCGGCATAAGCGATATCCACATTCCCAGTCTCGTTGCGTTTGAGAATAACTTTATTCACGGCTTCAGACATGAAGCTTCGCAGTAAATATGGCGAGTGCGTGGACACTACAACTTGTTTGTCTGTCGACTCTAAGATCAAAAGGTCAGCTAATTTGCGCTGTGCGTCTGGATGTAAATGCAGCTCTGGCTCATCAATGAGGTAGACAATCCCGCCCTTGGATTCCGCTGAGATGCTTCTGAGGAGAAGCAGTGTTAGGACAATCTCCACCCCAGAGCCGAGATCACGAGGAGCCACTTGAGCAAGTGAGTTTTCGGGACGTACAGCGAAGAAAGCTTTTGAAAACGGATGAAGGAGTTCGACTAGATCGATTCTTAAATCCAAAAACTGTTCCTGACCGAAAAAATCAGCCATATCTGTAGCGAGTTTACGTCCTGTACCTTTCTGCGCGATAGTCAGGGCATTTGCAAAGTATTGCCCAGAGATGTTCTCCAGCAGTTCCCCGATATCGCTTTCGGCGATGTTCTTACGGAACTTCCAGTTCAAGTCATCGCAGATCCTTTCGAAATTAGTTTTGTATGTTCCTGTAGTGATCTGCCTGGTTCTGTTTTTATCGAAGTAGAAGATGTTCAGCTCGTTATCCTGAATAGCGCTATTTGAAAAATTTTTTGCCAATTCCGGTATCGGCTTCCCTAAGTCGGTACCGGCCTTATTCCGATAGGTCGCTTCTTTCGTTTTGAACGAAGTCCGTACGCTGAATTGGCTCGACAGCAACTTACCCCGAGATTTGCTTGTACGACTCCCAGCACGGAAAACAATTCCATTACTCTCGAAATAACAATTCCGATAGAGCTCTGGCATTTTGCACCTAAAATCAGTCGTTGTTGCCGTCACTTGGATCGGGCTATCAAAGTCTCTGAAGTCGTTGATACTCAATCTATTCTCAGCAGCGTACGAACCCTGATTTGTGTAGTTAATAGCCTCAAGTATTGCAGTTTTACCGGTTCCATTTTCCCCGATAAGAACCGTGAGGCCACTCCCTGGATTCTCTCCATCCGGTACAGCGAGCGTCAGATGACGGTCATCAAAACACTTAAAGTTCTCGATTCGCACATCGCTAAGGTAGATTCCGGTCATATCGCTTACTCGAAAGACATATCAGCTTCTAAAAGGGGGAGGGTTACTATCTTTTCTGGTGGTCGACATTCGATCATCTCGAATCCATGTGGCTAGCCTAGCGTCCGATAATTATTCTTTCGTCACTTAAGCGGGGTTTCCGAATGCAGCAATTGGTCAGATATCGGGAGGCTCTTTGTGCATGGCTGTTCGTTAAGGAACGTTTCTCTAGCTTTCTGGAATTCACATCTTCTCAGTGGAAACACGATTTCGGCGAGTAGGTCGTGCAGCGGCCAACTGTGGTACCTCGGATTGAGATCGGTGTGATACAGCACGTCGCGATTGAGACGCCAGCGCTTCAGCCCGATAGGCGTCAGATCACCACCGTGAAGACGGATCAGATCGTATGCCCACTTGGGAACACGACCAATTTTTCGCCAGTGGTAGTACGTCCTCCGGGAAATTCCTAAGCGCTCCTCGACATCGCACATAAAAAAGCCCGCGTCTAAGCGGGCCTCGTCGAACTCCTCGAACATCACGCTGTGCATACATCGTCGCAACCGGCCGTGGAATTAGGTAAGTGCGACATCAGGCAGAATCCTACCGCGACACAGATCACAATAATCAACTGCGCATAATACATATTATGTTAAATCAAACAATGTAAGGTTTGTGTCAGACCACTATCGATAGCGTTGAGCTTGCCCCACCATAGGCTTCGTTCACAACGCAGAGAGGCAGACAAACGTGCGAAGCGTAAACCGCGCTTGGGCAGCCTTCCTGCTTCTGTCGCTGCTGAGTGTGGCGGCAAACGCAGAGACCACTATCGATGACGCCGCTTTATCCGCTTTGCAATCAGTGGTCGCAAGCCAGAGCGAAGAGCAGAAAGCTCGGTACAGCTACCGCAACCCTGTCGAGACACTGAGGTTCTTCGAAGTCATCCCGGGTATGACCGTCATTGAAGGTCTACCGGGCAGCGGGTGGTATACGCGAATCCTCGTGGCCTACCTTGGCGACGAAGGTACTTTGATCGCGGCGCATCACGCCGACGAAGCCTGGCAAGCACTGCGCCCTACTCGTGATCTCGATTGGGAAGCCGAACGCATCGAAAACACTCGAACATGGACCCAGCGCACCGCAGGCGGCATAGCCGCCGGAACTGGAATTACGCTGAACTCCTATCAGTTCTCGAAAATGCCGCAGGTATTCAACGGGACCGTGGACCGGGTCCTGTTCTTTCGTATGTTGCACAACCTGCAGGAGTTGGGTGACGAATACGTTACCGCTGCGATCGCAGAATCCTACCGCGCCCTGAAACCCGGCGGGATTGTCGGCGTCGTGCAGCACCGAGCACCTGAGACAAGCAGTGACAGCTGGGCGAATGGCGATGCCGGGTATCTCAAACCATCGCGAGTCATCGCTGCGTTCCGTGCCGCTGGCTTTTTACTCATCGATGAAAGCGAGCTGAACGCAAACCCCCACGATCAGCCGACCGAGGCCGACGTCGTGTGGCGCTTACCGCCCACGCTGAGGAACGCGACCGAGGGTACGCCC
>JBCCPL010000072.1:0-11952 GCA_039111155.1 Pseudomonadota bacterium
ATTGCGTAGATACCCGTTGCCCAGGGCGAGACTATTAACCACAGTTCCTGCGACTGTGATGAGTTGAGGAGCCGGATGCGTCAATCGCGCACGTCCGGATCTGTGGGGGGCGACGGTGGAGACGCCGTCGTCTACCCGACACAAGTCCAGGGTCAGTTGTTTCTTAGACGGGTCACTTTGCTCACGCTCTCGATACTGCGCAGGCGCCGCATGATGCGTGCCAGATGCACTCGGCTTTCTACGTTTAGATCCATATCGACATAGGTAAACTGATGATCCTTATCACTGGTACTGATCTTGTCGATATTGACACCCATACTGTTAATGCGGGTTGCAATGGTCGCGATCATCCCGCGGCGGTTCTCAACTTCGATACGCAGTGCGGCTAAGAAATCACCCTCCACGTCATCGTCCCAGCGCAACATGATCGCCTGTTCGGGCTTATCGCGCAGTTCGGCGAGATTGCGACACACAACACGATGCACGATCACGCCTCGATCCTGGCTGAGGAAGCCGGTGATCGCATCGCCTGGAAGAGGTCTGCAGCATCGGGCATAGCTGACCATGAATCCTTCTGTACCGCGGATCGCCAACGGCGTATCCGGTCCGGGCGCTGGGGCCGGACCGTGATCGGGCGTATCTCCCATGAGCTGCGACGCCACTACGGCGGGTAGTTTCTGTCCCAGAGCCAGTTCAGCGAACAGATCATCGAGCGATTCAAGATCAGCTTTTTCGAGATAGGCAGCGATGCGTGGTGTTGGGAGGTCAGCTGTTTTCACACTAAAAGAAGTGAGTGCGCGATCAAGTAGGCGCCGGCCGAGAGAAATTGCATCATCGCGTGTCTGCTGTTTTAGGTAGTGGCGAATATTGCTGCGAGCTTTCGCTGTCACCGCGTAGTCGAACCATGAGGGGTTCGGGCTCGCACCTTTGGCCGTAATGACTTCCACCGTTTGCCCACTCTGCAGCGGTTCGGACAGTGGGGCGAGTCTGCGATTTATTCGGCAGGCCACGCAGCTATTGCCAAGCTCCGTGTGTACTGAGTAGGCGAAATCGACGGCTGTCGCGCCTCGCGGTAACTCCATGATGTGCCCTTTGGGCGTAAAGACATAAATCTCGTCGGGAAACAGGTCGATTTTTACATTCTCGATAAACTCGAGGCTGTTACCCGCGCGCTCCTGCATCTCGAGCAGGCCCTGCACCCACTGTCGAGCGCGGGCATGGGATCCATTGGCGGTACCTGAATCAGACTTGTACAGCCAGTGCGCAGCGATCCCATTGTTCGCCATGTCTTCCATCTCCTGCGTGCGGATCTGGATCTCGATCGGAACACCGTGCATGCCCATCGTTACCGTATGCAAAGACTGATAGCCGTTGGCTTTGGGTATCGCGATGTAATCCTTAAACTCGCCAGGTAATGGCTTATACAGCGAGTGAATGCAACCGAGGACGCGGTAACAGCGATCTACCGAATCAACGATGATTCGGAACGCGTAGATATCCATAATCTCGGAGAAGGACTTCTTCTTCTGGCGCATCTTCTTGTAGATGCTGTACAGGTGCTTTTCCCGACCGATCACCACCGCGTCGTGGCCATCCTGCTTGAGCACGGCTTCTATCTGGCTGCGGACCTTATCGACTAACTCCATGCGGTTGCCGCGCGCCGATCTTCGTGCCGCTTCCAGCCTTCTTGCTCGCATCGGATAGAGCGCGCCGAATCCGAGATCTTCGTACTCCATGCGTACGGAGTTCATGCCCAGCCGCATGGCGATGGGCGCGTAGATTTCGAGCGTTTCCCGCGCGATGCGGCGGGCTTTTTTCGCGGGCAGCACGCCCAACGTACGCATGTTATGCAATCGGTCCGCGAGCTTGACCAGAATCACACGAATATCTCGCGCCATGGCCAACGCCATTTTCTGGAAGTTCTCAGCCTGCTTTTCCTCAAGGCTGCCAAACTCAATTTTCTCTAGCTTGCTCAGCCCGTCGACCAGCTCGGCTACGGATGAGCCAAACTGCTCCTCTATCGCATCCTTATCGATGCCCGTGTCTTCGATCACGTCATGCAGCATCGCGGCCATCAGGCTTTGATGGTCCATGTGCATATCCGCGAGGATGCCCGCGACGGCCAGAGGGTGCGTTACATAGGGTTCGCCGCTGCGGCGCTGCTGGCCAAAATGGGCTTGTTCCGCAAAGTAGTAGGCTCGACGAACCTGCATTGTTTGCTGCTCGTCGAGATAGGTACGTAGATCTTTATCTAGCGCATCAATACTCTGCATGAGAGGGTTAGGTTTAAGCCGCTTCCGTTGCCTCAGAATACGCAATTAAAGACGACTCGGCATCGGTAATAAGCCCGCCGCAAGAAAGGCGACCGCGAGGCCTCGAATCTAGCGTTCAGGCGCTGTGGCAATAACGCGGAAGTAACGAAACGCGGAAATGATCGGAAAAGCAGACGTGAACTAGGTAGCGACGACGAGAAGCGAGCGAGAAAGTAAGTCGCCAGCTGGCTGGTCTTGCTCGGGGTAACGCGTTGGTTGAAAAAAACGGGCTTCGAGTCCGTCCTTTCCCTTTGGCGCCCTGGGACTCTTGCCAGGGTGTCAGCTTATCACCGCGCGATCGTTGATCATTGCGCGATAGATGGGGTGGCGCGATTTCAGCGCGGCGTTTAGTAGCTCTCGGTCGCGCCCATGACCTCTGCGAGCTCTTCCTGCGCTTCAATTTCATCTTCACGCTTCAGCATTTCTGAAGTAACCAGTCCCTCGGCAATTTCGCGAAGCGCGATTACCGTCGGTTTATCCGATTCTTCCTGTACCAGGGGCTCTTTGCCGCCGGTAGCAATCTGTCGTGCTCGCTTGCTGGCGACCATCACCAGTTCAAACCGGTTATCAACTGATTCAAGACAATCCTCAACCGTGACTCTTGCCATAATGATTCTCCTCGACGGCCTGCGTCTGTGGTTCTAATACGTGGCCTGGGCTCCACGCCCGGCCCAGTGGGCGCTTCTTGCACCGAGCGCCTCTATTACTACTGCTTACTACCTACTGCTGGTACTACTACGCTACTGCGATGTTTGTCTTGGGGACGCCGACAACCCACCGCATGCGAGGCGACCCGCAAAAAAAGGCCGGCGATTATAGCTTAGCCGTCGTAAATAGCCAGACATGTCCAATAAGGCGCATTCGCAACGATCCTGCCACCGCAAAGGGCGCCGCCGGCGGTCTCCGACCGTATCGTTTCATTTCGTTGTGTTCGCTCTCTTGCCCTTGTACCCTTCGATTTTTTTGGGGGTACTCGTATGAAATCCATAGTCAGCGTCTGCTCAACTCTTTCTCGCGGGCGTGCTCGCAAACTTTTCAGCGTTAAAACGCCCGCAACAGCTATTAGAGCGGCCGGCGTGGTGCTGCTGACAGCCTTTGCCGCTCAAATGGCCAACGCGGCTCAGGTCGGTGCCACCTACTACACCCAGTACAACTTCTGGACTGAAAAAGGAAAGGTAAGCACTACAAACTACTCGCGAGGTGAGCTTATTCCGTTCAACACGCCGGCCAAGCTTGTTTCGATCGACAAGAAGAAGTTCATTATTGACGTTAAGGGCCAGCAAATTCAGATAATCAACAAGCCTAAGTTCACTCAGCGCAGCCCCGACGAGATCGCAGATCTGTTACTGAAGTCTTCCCAGGTCAGCTTGTCGGGCGTTAGCAGCGATCACCAGGCCGATATGCGCAACGGTATTCTCAGGCTTGGAATGACTAAGGATCAGGCCATCGTGACCAGGGGCTATCCGCCACGCCACAAGACTCCCTCCACCGAGGCAAACCGTTGGATCTACTGGAGTTCACGATTTGTTCAGCGCACGATCGTCTTTGCGAATGGCCGCGTATCGGAAGGACGCGGGCTTTACTGAGACGGTTTTAGGCAGTGCGGTTACTGCTGCCCTGAGCGGTACATTCAGACAACGGCGCTCGTTAGTGCCCGGCGCTCATTGCGCTCGTTCCAGCGTTGTCCAATCAGGCGACGCATCAGCCCATCCACCGTTCGCGTGATTAAGATATTGCGCGCGAGCGCCATTTGTTGTTTCGGGCGGGTCGGCATGGATCGCAGCGTCATGGAGAATCCCACATCCTCATAAACGATGTAGTGCCAGTACCCAGACGGGATGAAGAGCACATCGCCGTGCATAAGCTCCGCAGTCTTAGCGTTTAGTCGGGCTAACGCGGGAAACCTGGAAAAGTCCGGGTTGTCGAAATCGACGTCGTACAGTGCGCTAAACGAGTAAGGTACCCGGTACATGAATTGACTCTGTTCCGGCGGAACCAGCAATACGCGCTTCCTGCCGCCGAAGTGGCATAGTAGAAGATTTGCGTAGTCGATGTCGAAGTGCATCTGGACCTTTGCGCCACGCCCGCCCATGAACAAAACCGGCAGGCGCTTGAAGAACTTAAGTCCCAGATCCGGGTAGGAAAAATCGTCAACCAGCTCCGGCGCGTTTTCGAGAATGTTGTAGAAGAACATCCGCAGGTCCTGCTCTCCCGCCTCGAGCTGTTCAAGGTAATCTCGAAGGGGCATACGCGCATCAGCCGCGTGTTGGTGCTTATGGCCTTTCGCAGGCTTGCTGCTGTAAAGCGGTACGATTCTGTCACCGGCGACTTCTGCGAGATAGCCCGTGCTCCATTTGGCGCGCGCGGGCCATTCGCTGGTGAGTTTCCGCAGAATCACAGGCTTGTTTGGCGAAAAATAGTCGCGCCGGAAGTCAGCCGCAGTAATCTCGTCGCAGATGTCGACGGGTGTGCTGGCGATCCTGCCGATCGTTGAACCGAGCCCGTTATCTTTTTTTGTATTGGCTATTTTCGTATTTGCTATTTTCGTGTTGGCGGTAACTGCATTAGTGTCAGTCTTGTCTTCCAACCCGTTTTCCCGCGGCTCGCACTTTTCTTTCTTCTCTGGCTTCTCATATGGCTTCTGATCTGGCTTCTCAGTCGCTTCTCTGTTCGCGCTGCCCTTCGTACCATCCTTTGCTCCCGGAGAATTCTCGGTCTCGTCCGGCTGAACCGCCTGATTCATGAAGATTCCCCTCGATTTGTACTTAGCACCGCCTTAAGTACTCTTAGCATAGACCACCATTCACTCCGATGACTTGTCGTGTTATGTAGCCTGCGGCGTCGGAGAGTAAAAAGTTCACCGTACTGGCGACGTGGTCCACAGTTCCAAAGTTACCCAATGGAATTGCTTTTTTAACTTCGTCACGAACGCTGTCTAGAGTCATATCGGTTTCGATAACGCCCGGGGCGACACAGTTAACCGTGATTCCGCGTTTTGCCAACTCCATAGAGAGAGCTTTGGTCGCGCCGATAATCCCAGCTTTAGCTGCGCTGTAGTTCACCTGCCCGCGGTTGCCGACGACACCCGATACCGACGAGAGCGTGACGATTCGTCCCCCCGAGCGCTGCCGTATCATCGGCATGACCAGCGGATGTAAGACGTTGTAAAAACCATCCAGGTTCGTACCGAGGACCGAGTCCCAGTCTTCCCCAGTCAGTCCCGGGAACGGGCCATCCTTTGCGATGCCTGCATTACAAACCACGCCGTAATAGGCGCCATTGTCTGCCATATCTTCCTCAAGTTTCGCCTTCACTGTATCGCGATCGGATATGTCAAATTGGAGCAGTGAGCCTGCACCGCCCTGACTGCGAATCTCGTTAAGGATCCCTCCAGCTGCTGCGGCATTGTTGTTGTAGTGAACCGTAACGCGAAATCCGCTCGATGCCACGTGTTTTGCTATTGCGGCGCCAATACCGCGACTTGCACCCGTTACGAGAATTCGTCGTTCGCTCATTAGCTTCTGAACCTACTTTTTTGATGGTTTTAAAACGGGTACGGGTGCCAGAGCGCGGACTATGACTGCACCCATCAGATTTACCGAGTTCCCAATAAACAGTGTGACTCCAAACGCCTGCACTATGCTGATGCTGCTCAGTGCCAGTAGGCCAAACGAAAGTTGGCTTGTTATGAACGAGAGTGCAATCGCCTGCAGGGTGGGAGATCCACCGTCGATCGAAGGAGTGCTCATGGTTTCTCTCCTTCGATCTTGCGCGGGCTCTTCCAAATCCAGGGCCGGCGCATGCCAAGTCATTTGACGCACAAAGATCACATAGTCCAGACCAAAACCCAGAACCAGAAAACAAGCCATCGTGTGAAACAGGTTTATACCTACGCCGAGCATGCTCAATAAAGCGAGCGCCGCCATACATGAAGACGCAGGTACCAATGCGAGCAAGGCCGCTTTCACGTCCCGGAAGGCCACCGCAAGAAGTAGAGCAGTAATCACCATCGACATCAGCAAGATCCATCCCGCCGATTCGCGCTGCGCCTGCAGTGCTGCCTGTGTCCGCTTTGTAAGATTTATATAGTTTACGCCATTACCCGGCCAGGACTTCGCATCGAGCGCATCGATGCCCTCGCCTTTTCTTAAGAACGCGAGAGCGGTGATGTTGTTGTCAGTGCGTACCCAACTTACAGGCAGGGCCTCGCCGAGCAAGGTTAGTACCGTATCGGGTTCCAAAATGCGCTCGGATGCGTCAGCGAAGTCGGATCGAAGCTGCGAGTCCTGCCCGGTTAGATCCAACCGATTGAACAGTGCGCCAATAAGGCCCAACTCACCGTACAGGCGTTGCTGTTGCTCATAGTTGCTGCGTTGCTCTTCAGTGTCGGGGACCCAGTCGAGAATGCTTACAAGTTGGCTTTTCTCCAGGCTGGCCTGCGCCTGCAGCATCTGCTGGGTACTGCGGTATAGGTCGTAGACTTCCTTGTTGGTGGTCCCCGTGAACGTAATGAAGCGGCCCGGCTCTAAATCACCTGTGTAGCTCGCCACTTGCCTGTCGCTTTGCAGCAGCGCAGGAGGCGCTTTAAAGAAGATCTCGGGTCGATCATCGAACGGGTCTGTCATAAACAGAGTGGTGGCCAAGACACCCGCAACCACGAGTAGAAAGCCTGCGAATACCAGAGCGAGCTTCCGGTTCAGCGGCTGCATGGCTGTCATTGGCAGCGACAGGAACCGCGGCGCTATCGGAGCGAGCAGCGGCCCGAGAGAGACGACGGTGAGCAGCGCCACCGCAATGCCCGCAACCGCGAACACGGCGACAGCCTTGAGCAACGCTAGCGAGGAAAGAAACAGCGCGCCGTAGCCTATGATCGATGTCAACGCGCTCAAGGTCAGTGCAGAGCGTAGCCGTCTACGGTCGACGTGAGCACTGTGGAACAGGAAGTGCAGCGAGTAATCGATCACCACTCCGATCAGCCCAACACCAAAGACGATGGTAAAAACATGAATTTGGCCAAATACTGCATGGCTCGTCAGCACGCCGGCCACAATACCGAACATCATTGATCCCAGTGCGAGAGCAATTGCTGAGGCGCTGCGAAATACAAAAAACAGAACACATAGCACCGCGATCGACGATATGGTTGAAATCGTCATTACTTCATTCTTCGAGCGTACCGCCGCATCGACTGAGTAAAAGAAGACGCCTGATCGATAGCTGATGATCTCAGGCCGCACGTGGGTAGCCGGGTCCGTTACTGGATGGGTTTTTGAGTCCGCAGAGGTCGTCGCGACTCGAAGCGCGTGGTCGATTCTCTCCAACAGGAGCTCCTGTTCTCCAATGCGAAGCGCTTGATCACCCAGCATCAATGAAATCACTCTAAAATCGCTCGCGTTCTCTTTAGCTGGCGATCCGCTGTTTTCGCTAATCAAGTCGAACAGAGTCTGTTGGTGTACGCCAAAGGGGTCCTCAACGAACGGCAGCAGCGCGGGCGAGGCCACGCGATAAAGCCTCCGCTCTGCCTGGTCCAAGAGTTCGGTATTTGTGTCTGATGCGAGCCTTGCCTTCTCGCTTCGAGATAAGAGCTGGAATCGATAGGGAATCAGGCCATCGACGAGGGCGTCCAGCAGATCCTCCTCTCCCGGTAGCAGCGATACATTCGGGATCGAAGACAATTGGTTGCGCAGACGTATGGAGGCCCCATCAAGCGCCTGTTCGTCCAGAACAGAGTCTCCAGAGCGGGAAACAAGAACGACGGTAATCCGTCGTTGAAAGTTGCTCTTGATCTCGTCTAATGCGGAGTCGATCGATTCGGAGAAGTTCTGCTCTGGCAGTACAGCGTCAAGATCGGCTTCTATCTGAAATCTCGGGAGAACGAATGCGCAGAGCACAACTAAGCCGGATACGACGACAAAGAAGGCTCGTATCACAGAAGTACCACCTCAACTCATCCACGCCCGGTCGATTCTGGCGATGAATCAATCGCACGGCCAGTCAAGAGTTCGCAGGCACGTTGGTCGATACGTTGAGCGTCGTCGCACGATGCTGCTGCGTGCTCGTGCAGTAGGGGTTTTGCCTGTATTCGTGTTGTCAGACCTTGCTGATCCACTATTTCGATCATCAGTTCAGTGTGAGTGATTGTAGTGCGTCGATCGCGTGCGGACCGTTCGGCAGGATTGTCAGCTTCCACCTTGCGCGTATCGTCCGAAAGGTGAGTCGACGGAGCGCTTTTACCGGTTGAGACCTGGTGCCTCAACGTAATGTGACTGATCGCCCGCGCGACTCGGCGTGACTTTGGGGTCAGCACCCACCCCTGTTTTTGAACCGCGTCTGACTCTAAGGAGCGCAGTGGACTGGATTCCTTAGTTGCTGGATTTTCGCCGGTCGCAGCGATGATGAATCGCCTTTCGAGTTCTCTGCTATCTCCACCGACTAATGATACGAGAAGACGCGCCATCCGCTTCGCGGTAGCAGACCGCAGCTTGCTTTCACTCTGTTCCTGAATCAGAAAGGACGAACCATCTCTTCTGGCAACCAACACCTCCTCAATCGGCTTGTGGGTTGCCCAGATTACGCCGGTCTTGCAGTCTACGAAAAAATGACCGCTGGATTTGAGAGGCACTGGTATACCTTCGACGTTCCGGGACTGCTCGAATCGACCGGTAGAAACGCAGGGTCTACCTTCGAAAAAAGAGACCAATGCAGAGGTTGCTTCCGGTTGAGTGGTGGCAGACCGTTTCTCTGCAACGCTGTCCGTTCTCTGTGCTTCTGGCTTTGAACCGATCGTGGCTGAAGCAACCAGCACGAACAGAACAAAAGCTACTTTTTTAGCCGCCTTAGCCGATCTGACTGTAACCAGGCCAACTGGCCTGCGCCCTGTTCCATATCGATTTCGCACGAAAACTAGCCGTCATCCACTACCGATACGTCGCGGGTAACGAGTAACAGGGCAAGTGTGGACGGATTAGATTCACCAGTGGGACTAGTAGGCCTCAGGCAAGGCTCTCCAGGTGGCGCTTTACAGCGTTGCGGAGTGCATCCGGCGACTTGAACTGAGTGACTCGATCAGGCATTGAAATTGCCACCTGCGATGTCATACCTTTTGTCAGGCGGGTATGTTTCTCCGCGTCGCTGATCAGGTACTTGACGACCAGTTTGTTCTCCCATGAGGCCAGGCGCGCTTCAATATCGATAATTTGCCTGAACAGCAAGGGGTGTACGTACTTGATTTGCATTTCGATAACGGGAAACAAGTATCCCGAGGCTTCCATCTCGGCGTAACTGTAGCCGATGGTCTCAAGCAACTTGCAACGAGCCAGCTCGAAGTATTTCGGATAGTTTCCGTGGTATACGATGCGGTAGGTATCCACGTCGTAGAATGGAACTTCGTAGCGAACGCTGGCCGTGATCAAGCTAATCTCACTTCAGATAATGCCGCGATATCGCGGAGTATCGGCTCGTAAATCTCAATACGCAGAATGTCAGGTCGCACATCGTCGCGATGCGGGTTGTCCAGTGCCTGTGCAGTACAAGCTTGGAGCAAGGCCCAATTTTCGGAGCTTATCGATTGGATTGGCTTAGCCTGAACGAGATAGCTTCCCGTGCAGGGTGCGAATATTGGAACCGGCAACGATCTGAGTAATGTGATCGACACAGCCCTTGATGTGCAAACCGGGCTATAAGCCGTGGATCGAAGGTTAGATCTACATTTTCGATATAACTTCCGCCACATCTCCAATAGTCTTGCAGTCAAGCAATGCCATGTCGTCGATTTCTTTATCGAGGTGCTTACGCATCTCAATCATCAAATCGATGGTATCGATGCTGTCGATATCCAGATCTTCAACCAAGTTTGAATCTTCGGTGATTTCTGAGGCATCGAGCTCGAAGAAGTCCACCATCACTGCGCGAATCTTCTCGACGATTTCTTCCTTCGACAATCCGCTCGTCGCTGCGTCGGACGCGCCCACGGCAGACTCTGTTGCTGTTTCACTTGTCACTTCGCTGCTTTCAGTCACGGCAGCTCCAATCACGTTCGAGGTCTTCAGCAGTATATCAACGGCTCATCGCCTGGGAAATTGCATCCCGGTACAGATTCGTCAGGTGCGAGGTCAAACGTCGGTATTGGAGAGGTCTTGGTAGGGTTGTATCAATGCAGTTTTCTACCTGCACAGCAGGTAGGCACTGCATGGTGATTTGTAGATTTTCGGCTGGTAGCTCGTACCATTTCTCGCCCTTTCCCAGAGCCCGAGGCCTGCAGAGGAGAAGAACTGGCAACAGCGGGGCACCTGCTATGACGGCGAGGTTTGCTGCGCCACGTTTGAACTCTAGCTGCAGGTCAAAGCTGTTTCGTGTTCCCTCGGGGAAGATCAGTATGTTCTCGCCCGCCGCAAGCTTGTGAGTTGCAGTCTCAAGAAGCTTGGGGTCACTGTTGGTGACGTAGCCTGCAAGAGCAACCGGAACTCGGGTAAACGGATTGGTCGCGAGCGAGGCCTTCACCACGCAGCAGACGTTGTCCAGATAGCCCAGAACAAACAGCGCATCGATGAGCATGCTGTGATTGGCAATAATCACATGCCCCCGTGTCGTCTGGTTCGGAAGGTTAGTGATTGAGTATTGGAATAGCCCCAGAAACTTCATAAGGCCAATGTAAAAACGGCAAAGTCCGGCGATCAGGCGGCGGAGTTTCTGTTGTTTTACCGCGGTATCGAGCGGCGCCACGGAGAGTAGTAGCGAATAAAAGGCCGGGAGCACCCCGCCCAGGGCAAAAAGCACGTAGCTGACGCCCGCAGCTGCAATTCGCCATAGCTGCCGCAGGCTGGTTCGTTGTTCGGCAGGCAGCGACGCCGTCAACGCGCGCTTAGTCGGCACTGCACAGGCATTCGATTTCTACCAGGAGTTCTGCTCTGCACACATCTGCGTGAAGGTAGAGCTTTGGGACCCCAGGGAAGAGAGAGTCGAGCAGGCGTGCGCAAACCGGCTGATCGGACACATTGCGAAGATACACGCGCAGTAGATTAATATCGCGCTGATCAAAATCACCCAACTTAAGCAGACAGTTGATGTTGTCCACTGTTGTGCGGATCTGCGGTTCCAGTTCACCGATATGTACCGATTCGTGTCCGACGATACTCGCGGTACCAGAGATAAAATACAAACTGCTGCCGCCTACCTGCAGCCTGGACGCTCGCGCGAACGAAGGGCTGCTTGACCCATAATCTCGAGGGTACTGATACGCATTCACCTGACGTGGATTGTGGATGTGTTCGGCGGGCGTGTGCGAACTAAGCAACGCTATGGTGAGACCATGCTGATAATGGCCAAGCGCCGACGCAGCCGGGAACTTATCGCTGCTAACCGCGTAGGTGTTAAACGCATTGAGCCGTCCTTTGCAAAATCGCTTATACAGCTCGAAATCTCCGCTACCGTGATTGATCTGCGGAAGAAAATTCCAGAACCGTACCAGCTCAGGATACTCTGACTTGTGCACCAGCCGTAGCAGACGATCATAGGCCTGCTCTGTTAAGGCTTCGATATCGCGATCTGCAGCATCAGGCAGGTAAATCCAACTTAGCTGCAGATTGTCCGACTTCACCCAGTGAACATCCTGCATGGACCCGCGACCTATCACGGGTTGGTC
>JBCCPL010000073.1:0-11844 GCA_039111155.1 Pseudomonadota bacterium
ACGGCGGCGAGGCCCGGTGTGTGTCAGGTACGAGGGAATACCCGACAGATATTGATGACCTATGGGACGCAGTAACGAACCCTGAGCGTATTCCAAGATGGTTTTTGCCGATAAGCGGCGATCTACAGCCGCGAGGCCGTTATCAGCTCGAAGGCCATGCCGGGGGTGACATAATCGAGTGCGATCCTCCCCATCGGTTCTATGCCACCTGGGAATATGGAGGCGATGTGAGCTGGATAACAGTCACACTTAAAGCCGGGACCGCAGGGACCACGCTCACCCTTGAGCACATCATGCCCCGGGATGAAAAGAACGAAGAGCACTGGGGCAAGTATGGTCCGGCTGCTACCGGTGTCGGTTGGGAGCTCGCGTTTCTAGCGCTCGACTACATCCTCACCAACCCGGGCGCCGTGATCGACGCAAAAGAGAACGAGGCATGGATGACTTCGGCTGCGGGCAAAGCTTTTATGCGTGACTCCGCGAGGCAGTGGGGCGACGCCCACATCGCGGCCGGCAAAGATCCGGATGCCGCACGGGCTATGGCGGACCACACAGCTGGTTTTTACACGGGAGAGTGATGCACGCCTTTGATGTACTAGGTGATCCAGTACGCCGTCGGGTCCTGGAGTTACTTGCGGAAGCGGACTATTCCTCCGGAGCGATTGTCGATGTTGTTGGCAAAGAGTTCGAAATCAGTCAGTCCGCCGTATCCCAACATCTGAAAGTCCTCAGAAGCCATGGCTTCGCCACGGTTCGGATTGAAGGAACAAGACGGGTATACGCGCTTGAGACCGGAGCTTTGCAGGAGGTCGACAACTGGTTGGCCGGATTCCGGCAATTCTGGACACCAAAGTTCGAGGCACTTGCGACCGAAGTCGCCCGAGGGAAGCGCGCTCGAACCAAGAGCAAAATAGAACCCGAGAAGCGCAAGCAGGCTAAGCGAACGGCGGCGTAGCATTCCGGGGATATATCGGGATCGTCCTCTTCGACGGAATTCTCGATCTGCCACGTTAAACTCGGGGAGTGGATGAATCACAGTCGCCACCTGGCAAACGGAATGACTGGTTCGGCTAGCCGGTATTCTCTGCGTTGATAGCACGTGCCACAAACTGGCCGGTATAAGCAGGAGATCAGGAAAGTGGAGAAGGTACTCGGTATGGGCGGTTTCTTCTTCCGGGCGCGAGACCCCGCCGCCCTTAAAACGTGGTACGAAGAGCACTTGGGAGTTACGGCCGGCGCTGAGACTTATGACGAACTAGGTTGGCGACAGAGCGGCGGGATCACGGTTTTCGAGCCGTTCAGTTCGGGTACATCATACTTTGGGGCGGAAGATCGTCAGTGGATGATTAATTTCCGCGTCGCCGATTTAGATGCCATGGTGTCGCAGCTGAGAAACGCGTTTATCGAAGTAGAAGTCGACCCTGAGGTTTACCCCAATGGCCACTTCGCTCGCCTGAAAGATCCCGAAGGTAATCCGATTCAGCTCTGGCAGCCGGTTGAGAAGTGGCTTGCGGCAGAAGAAGATAAGTGATCAACGAATGCGAACGGCAGACTGGCTTTGACAACACCACCTGATCGGAAGTCGCAGCGCCTGCTTCAGCGTAGCAGCCTGCGCCGGCGAGACTCGCTGAAGCTTGGGGTCGGTGTCGCGCTGACTGTGGGTCTGACAGGATACTCACAGATGCGGGCGAGCGCCCTTGATACAGACGAAGCGGATACGGAGGCAGGCATGGAAGCGAGCATGGAAAAGGTCACGGGCATCGGAGGATTCTTTTTCAGAGCCGAAAATCCTGATGAACTGTCAAATTGGTACAAAACCAACTTAGGCATCGATCTCGCCCCGCAGAAATCCGGCGGTCTGCCCTGGCGGCAGGAAACCGGCTACACAGTGTTTGATCCGTTCGAGATGAGCAATGAAATGATCCCGGAAGGAAAGAGCTGGATGATCAACTTTCGGGTAAGCGATCTTTCGAAAATGGTAGAGCAACTGCGCAGGAACGGTAACGAAGTTTCCGACGTCGAGGACTACCCTCACGGTCGCTTTGCCGAACTGACGGACCCCGAGGGCAATGGCATTCAACTTTGGCAACCGGCTGGCTGATCAGCACCGCCTGACCCAAGTTCGGTAACGCTTAGGTGAGCCAAACTCGAATCCAAAATCATCACCACTAGCGTCCTGCCCATCAGCTTCGCATCGCTACCCGGTGCACATAACTCGTACCCGAAAACTTCCGGCTTTTCCGCCGGACTCCGTAAAGTTTCTGCAGAAAATTCCTCTGATCTGTATTTATTATTGTTTTTATCTGTTATCCGATATATTTTCCTCACATGGATGACATCGATCGTAAAATTTGCGGCCTGATCCAGGAAGACGGACGTTCGACGAGCGCCGAGATCGCTGAGAGAGTGGGTGTCTCGGTATCGACAGCCCACGACCGGGTCCGACGATTGGTGAGCAACGGGACTGTCCTGGGATTTCGCGCTGTACTTAACAGCAGGGCTGTGGGCGCAGATTTCTGCTGCTTTTTATTCATCGATATGGCCTATGACGGCGAGCAGGAGGCTATCGAGTCGCTCTCTAAACACCCGGCAGTGCTCGAGCTCCATCACATCAGTGGACCCCACTCCTACCTTATGAAAATCCGCGTGCCCGATGCGGCGGCCGTACAGAGGTTTCTACAGGAGGTCGTCAAACCGCTGCGCGCTGTTCAGCGGACCGAAACGTTGTTCTCTCTGGATGTTGCCAAGGAAACGGCCGTGCTCAACGTCGCAGGCGATGCGGCCTCGTTGTAATGCACGCAGCTCAGCCAGATGCACTACGAACGCGAGTGGTCGCGCTATCCCGGCCAGGGCGCTGAGCAAGACCTACGACATCGCCGTCGTAGGCTGCGGGTTCACAGGAACGAGCGCCCTGTTTCAGCTCGTGGATCGATTCCCCAATTGCACGATCACGGTGTTTGAAGCTAGCGGTGACTTTGGTCCGGGCTACGCCTATCGAACAGATGAGTGCCCCGATTATCTGTTGAACAACACCGCGACTACGATGTGCCTGACACCTGCATCGCGACGAGCGTTTGCCGACTGGCTGGCGTCCCACTCAGATGAGCCGGGCGACGCGATTGATACGTCGCACCCTCCAAGGCGCTTGTTCGGCCAGTTTCTCAAGGAGACTCTCTCCGCTGTTCAACTCACCGCCGCGGTAAAGGGGATCCCGATTCGCTTGATTCCCGAGGAAGTAACGGACGCCTCTTTCTGCAAAGACGGGCAGGTAAAACTACGCTGGACTGGCGACGCGGCGACCTTTGACTACGTCATTCTGGCTACAGGCCACAACCCGCTCCTCAACAACATCCCCAGGCCGGGGCCGACCGCTAAGGCGCAGTACTATCATAGCCAGGTCATGAACCCAGCGCTTGATGACCTGGCGATAGACGCCAATGTCCATGTGCTGGGCAGCTCACTCAGTGCTTACGACGTGGTCAACAGGCTGTTCTCTCCCGCGACCGGATGTTCCTTCGAGCGAAACGATAATGGGGATTTACTATTCTGCGCTGGGCCGAATCGGCGTCACGTCACATTGTGCTCGCGCAGCGGACGCCTCAAGGCGACGCAGTCGAACCACCCGGCCTCGATACAACGCAGGCACTTCACGAAAGACGCGCTAAAGGGCAGCACCACAGCAGGCGGCCTTGCACTCAGAGACATAAAGCAGCTGGTCGATGATGAGGCAAAAGCTCACGGCGCTGAGCCCGATTGGGCACAGCTGAGCAACCCTTACGCGGATTGTGTTGGGGTAGAAGCCGTCACGCAACGTGCCGCCGAACACTTAAGCACCGCCATTGCAGCGTCGAACCAGGAAGGGCCAGCGAACTTCCTGGTGGACCTGTGCATGGATGCCGGACAAGACATCTGGGACTCGTTCGCCCGGGGATGCCTGACAGTGGGCGCTGAAACTGACTTTCGAAAATCCATGGAAAGCGCCGTGCTTGCCTACGCGGCCCCCTGCCCGGTACTCACGGCGGAGAAACTCATCGCCCTGATAAACGCCGGTCGTCTGACCCTGATAAAGGGCGTCTCAGAGGTGCGTCTTGCCGAAGATAGCGATAGCTACCACATCGTTCACGAGTTCGGAGAAGAACGTGCCCGTGTGCTGATCAACGCAACCGGCGCCATGCTCCGCGATTTGGATACCGATGGCCAGTCTGACCTGACCAAACGGATGCGGAGCCAGGGTCTGCTGCAGCCACACGCACGCAACGGCAAACCGCTCACCGGTGCCGAGGTCGACATGGAGACTTTCAGGCTGCCGAACGCACCATCGATTTACCTCGCCAACATGCTGCTGTGGGGCCCGGGCATTTTTACCAGCTCTGCAGCGCTCATGGCTAACGTCGTCGAACGCATCGTCGACGACTTGCTGCGCCGCACTGGCGAACACAGCCGATAGGACATCCTGGCCTTGGACACCATAGAAAATCTGTTTCTGACTCTCGACAGCTATCTTGGCAGCGCGACCTATTTCCCATTTGCGCTATTACTTGCCGGCGTTTTTTTTACCGTCTACCTGAAAGCGCCGCAGCTTCGTTTCTTCTCTCTAGCGTGGAGCATTTTGCGCGGAAAGCGCACGCGAGCCGGCGCTCCGGGCGATACGACGCATTTTCAGGCGCTTTCCACTGCGCTCTCTGGAACGGTGGGAACCGGGAATGTGGCCGGGGTGGCGTTCGCCATTCATCTTGGGGGTCCGGCTGCGCTGTTCTGGATGTGGGTGACCGCTTTCGTCGGCATGACCACCAAGTTGGTTGAAGTCACAGCCTCGCACAACTATCGCAAGCAGGACGAAAGCGGGCGTATCGCCGGTGGGCCGATGTACTACATGGAGTACGGACTGGGCCTGAAATGGCTCGCAGTATTCTTTGCTGCCGCGCTGATCGTCAGCTCCTTCGGATCCGGGAATATGCCCCAGAGCAACAACGTGGCCCAGGGGCTGGAAGTATCGTTCGGTGTTCCAACCTTCGCCACCGGACTCGTCTTCGCCAGCGTCCTTGCCCTCGTTATCATCGGCGGCATCCACAGGATCGCCCGCGTGGCCGCACGGCTGGTACCGCTGATGGCGGTCCTCTACGCCATTGGAGCACTCGGGGTAGCAGCGACAAACGCCGAAAACATACTCCCTTCCCTCAGCGCCGTATTTGCGGATGCGTTTAACGGTTCTGCAGCCACGGGCGGATTCCTGGGTGCAAGCTTTGCCTATGCTTTCAATCGTGGCGTCAACCGCGGACTGTTCTCCAACGAAGCCGGACAGGGCTCCGCGCCGATTGCCCACGCGGCGGCAAAGACCGATGAGCCCGTAGCTGAGGGAATCGTAGCGATACTGGAGCCTTTCATCGATACGATGTTGCTGTGTACTCTCACCGGGGTCGCGATCCTGTCTTCGGGTGTTTGGACCGAGAAGTTTGAAACCGAGTTTGATCGTGGATCCATAGAGTATCTGGATGGGAGTTATACAGAAGCCCATAAGGAACACGCCGACTTGCTAGCCAATCACTTGGCGATCAACCCGCCTGATGAGGATCCAGTCAAGCGCCTGAGCGCGACCATTGAAGTTCGCGCCGGCCTATCTCTCGAGTCCGAGGTGACGGTGCTGCACAACCGTTCAATCGCGGAAGACGTGCGCTACTACGTCGACGGTAATCCCTACAGCGGAAGTGTCGAGGTGAAGGAGGGCGCGTTGGTCACTCCGGGAATCACGGTCTCCGGCAAGTCGCTTCTACACTCCGTACCGCTGACGGCAGAAGCATTCAAACGCAGCGTATTTGGCGGCTTCGGTCAGTACTTTGTCACGATTTGCCTCGTTCTCTTTGCGTTCAGCACTGCGCTCGCGTGGTCTTACTATGGCGATCGAGCCGTCACCTATCTTTTCGGACTGCGCTGGGTAAACCCCTATCGATGCGTGTATGTGGCCGCATTCTTCGCCGCCTCCGTAGTGGACACGTCGATCATCTGGACCATATCCATGGTCACGATTGCACTCATTACGCTCCCCAACCTATTCGGGCTATTGCTGATGGTGAAGGAGGTCCGCTCCCTGATCGAGACCTATGAAGAGCGGCAGCGGGGTTGAACTCGATTGCTGATGCCCTGTGGCTGATAGGAGCCATGCGCTGAGTTTGATCTGATATCGCCAGCAGCAAAGCGGCGGCCGTCGGTAAGCTGGGAGCTACTGCAAACCTCGTTCGGTTTGGAGGTAGGTCGCAAAACTACCGAGCCAGTGGCTGCCCATATAGTGCATCTCCCCGAGCACGGCATTCAGACCCGCTTCTCTGTGGGCCTCTACGGCGACACGCAGTGCAGGTATGCGCGAGTCTCTCTCCGGCAGTCCACTGATGATGCCCTCGAGCATCCAGGCACGGCTGGTGTTTAGCCCATCGAGGTGCGCAAGCTTTCCATCGCTTTTATCTGTGACTACACCTGGAATCAGCCAGCCTGACCCACTCGCAGAGGAAAGCGTTGGAAAAAACTCATCCAGCCATGCTGCGAAGCTCGGCCGATCAAGTACGCGGCGCATGAGATCGGCTTCCGCAAGACACGGAGATAGGAAGTCCTGGCCGGAGGGCTCATACGCGAGCGGGCAAGCTTTATCGTTCAGATACAGGTCTTTTATACGACCTGTTAGCAGTCGCTCAAAAGTAGAGTCGCCCGACGAACGACTCCAGTCCAGCATCAACCCGAAGGCGAACGCGGTCTGGCTATGTTCCCCAGTTCGAATCGGAAACGTAAGCTTGGGAAGCCAATCGCTTATGTTCTTGATCACCTCCTGCTCTAGGGGCAGAAGATGCCTGAGCCACTCGGCTGCCTGCGGGAGCGTTGATTGCCGGAGTTCTGCAGTCAACTGAAGTAGCCAGGCGAGTCCATAGGGGCGCTCAAACGATTTCATCCCGGGGCGTTGGTAGCTTGCGAGTTCGCCTGCTAGCTGCTCAGCACTAAAGCTCTGGTTGAGACTAGCGATGATGACTTCTGAGTCCACTTTGTCGGCGCTGGTATTCAGCATGCGCATCAGCAACCAATGACCGTGCACCGAGGAGTGCCAATCAAAGCATCCGTAAAACACCGGATAGAGCTCACGAGGTGGCTTTAGATCCTCTTCGCTGTTCATGAACAGCGCGACTTTATTGCTGTATTCCCTGTGAATGCACTCGAGTGCCAATCCGGTGAACACGGTCTCGTAGTCCTCGTTTGACTCTCCAGCGGCTGCGAGACAAACAGTGCTCAACATTACGTACGAGGCCACCACAGCCATCATCTTTTGCATAATTATCTCTCGAAGAAGACAGTCTTAAGGTAGATAGTAATGCCTGGTTCAACGTCAGGGGACTCTGGCCTCGCGAATCAAAAGCGCCTCAACCGGCTGCCCCCGTTGTTAGCAGGCCTCTCTGAATAATAGTAGGCGACCGAAATTTCTTTAGGGACGAGAGCAATAGATGGGTACCTTTGACAACACACCGATCATCGTTGGAGCCGGCCAGAGTGTCGAGCGTGACTACAGCGAGTCTTCCCCGATGGATCTGGCAGGCACTGCTGCCAAAGCGGCGATTCGCAACAGCGGCGGTGATCGCATCGCCGATGCCATCGATACTATCGCTTTCGTCAAACTATTCTCGGACTCAGCGCCCATCTGGGCCTGCAAGCTTGGGCGCTCCAGCAACCCACCAGAATCGGTAGCGCGACGCATCGGTGCTAAGCCGCGGGGTCGGATCTACTCCGAGACGTGTGGCAGCGTACCGCAGACCCTTCTTATCGAAGCATTTGCTGATCTGCAGGCGGGCCGTCGAGAAAGTGTGCTGTTGTGCGGGGCCGAGGCAATCAAAAATCCGCGGCGCGCAGAACGTAGCGCGCTGCCGCTCGACTGGAACGAGACGCATGAAGTACCACTGGAGGATCGGGGTTTCGGACCCATGGTCGTAAGCCCGCAGGAACTTCATAACGGCCTGCCGGCACCGATCTACTACTACAGCCTTATGGAGGACTTTCGCAGACAGTCACTTGGTTTCTCGACTGCCGAATACCTGCGACATGAGTGCGAGCTTCTCTTGTCGCTCAACGAGGTCGCTGCGTCGAATCCTTATGCGCAATTCCCTGCGGCGCTTTCTACGGACGACCTGCTGGGCGCAGAGCACATCACCCAGATTTACACCAAGCGGATGGTTGCGCAGGACAGCGTGAACCAGGGCGCGGCGCTGCTACTGACCACGGTCGCGAAGGCCCGGCAGCTTGGTATTCCAGAGGAGAACTGGGTGTTTATGCATGGCGCTGCCTACGGGATGGAACACTTCATGGGTACTCGTCCGGACCTGGGCCGATCCCCAATCGCAGAGCAGGTCGTGCACAGGAGTCTTGCGATGGCAGGTATCGGCGCCAGTGAGTTGTCGCTGCTCGATATCTACAGTTGTTTTCCAGTTGCGGTCACTGCCGTGGCGGATGCATTGCAACGAAAAACCGACGGCTCGGATAGCCTGACGTTGACGGGCGGTCTGGCCTACTTTGGCGGGCCCGGAAACAACTACGCCATGCATAGTCTGGCCGAAATGTGGTCGCAGTTGCGACACGATCGGTCGCAATTTGGGTATGTTCATGCCAACGGAGGAATGCTCTCCAAACACAGCGGTGGTGTTTTTTCCTGTCGGCCCAGTGAGGCTGAGTGGAGCCAGGTGGGTACGGTGACGCCCATGGACGACCAACCCATCCTCGAATGGGAGGCAAACCCCGCCAAAGGAACCGCCCTAGCCCACTGCGTGCACTATCGAAAAGGTGAACCCGTCGCCGGCGTAATCCTCGCAAACACGCCGGAAGGCAAACGCTTTGTTTGTCGAACGGCTAAAGGTGAGCTCGATACGCTGAGGCAGCTAGTCGCTGATGACCCCGTAGGACGAGAAATCGTGACAGCATCCGGGCGCAGCAAGGAGCATGAAATCAATTTTCGTTTTGCTTAGCCGTACGATTCGGGTTAGGAATCGAAACCTGCCTTGGTAAGTGAAAGTAGTGTTGTTCCTTTTAGCGTTTAAGTAGAGGAACATAGCCGCCCCGATTTAAAGACAAAGGCCTGACACGAATGCGGTTAGCCACCTGGAACATCAACGGGCTGCGAGCCCGACTGGAATTCATAGCACTATGGCTAAAGGATCGAAAGCCCGATGTGGTTGGCTTCCAGGAACTCAAAACACCGACCGCAGATTTTCCGCACGACTTCTTCACCGAACTTGGCTACCACGCACTGGTGCACGGGCAAAAGAGCTGGAACGGTGTCGCGATACTGACCCGGGAGCCGGCGGAGCTGGTCACCGTTGGCCTCCCCGGTGAAGATGACTTTGGCTCTCGATTGATAACCGCCCAGGTCGGCAACGAGATTGAATTCACTACAGTGTACTGCCCGAATGGGAAGAACGTTTCTCACGATGACTTCCCCAAGAAGCTTAAGTGGTATGAGAGCCTCATCTCCCACTACAGCGGCAGCGGGGATCAGCGGCGTATTCTTTGCGGTGACTTCAACATCGTGCCGAAACCCCTGGACAGCTGGCGTGGAGAAGACGGTGATGGAGAGGTTTTCCACACCGTAGAGGAACGCCAGCGCTTCGCCGGGTTGATGGACGTGGGGCTGATCGACCTTTACCGCTACCGCTACCCGGAGCAAGGTGCATTCTCCTGGTGGGACTACCGGGGCGGCTCTTTCTACCGAAATCAGGGCCTGCGCATAGATTTTGTTCTTGGTACTCCCGCCGTCAGCGAGATGCTCAAGGATGTGACAATCGATAGGGACTATCGCAAGAAGAAGGACGGTTTGACGGCCTCTGATCATGCACCCGTATTTGCGGATTTAGAGGTGTAGCTAGTGTCCTGCGTGGCTAATTCGTTGGGGAGACATTGATGATAAAGCGCAGAACTCTTCTCAGTTTTTCCGCTGGCACGCTGAGTGCGGGCTGGATGCGAACACCGGTGTACGGCGGAAACGCTGATGCCAACTGGACTACGGCCGCTCCAATCCCCATCAACACCCAGGAAATTTACCCGGCCGTGCACGACGGCAAGCTCGTCGTGGCTGGAGGAATAGCGGCAAAGCTTGGCGTCCCCTACTTCACCCGCTCTGCGTTCGCGTACGACCCCGAAGCCGACAAATGGGATGGGATACCGGACCTCCCCGAAGCGTTGCATCACGTCGCTTTGGTAAGCACCGGACGCGAACTCTGGGCGATCGGGGGCTTCAATGGCGGGTACTCTCACATCTGGCGAATGCGCGATACCGTCTACCGGTTGGCAGGAGAAGGCTGGCAATCACAGGCCGCTCTACCAGGCCCGCAGGCGGAAGGCGTGGCGACTTTTTTCGGCGGCAACATTCACGTCGTCGCAGGGCAGCAACCGCGTGGCGCCGATAACAGCAAGCGGAGCGACCACCACGAAGTGCCCCTGCATTGGTACTGGGACGGGTCGCGTTGGGCTTCTCTCGCACCGATACCGACCCCAAGGAACAGCGCCACCGGGGGTTGGATCAACGACCAGTTGGTCGTTACCGGTGGTCGCACAGCCGCCGGGAATCTGAGCGTGACCGAAATCTACGACCCAGCTGAAGACCGCTGGCGAGAAGCGGGTCCCCTGCCCCTTCCGCAGGCGGGAACGGCGAGCGTAGTCCACGGTGATTCACTCATCGTGTTTGGCGGCGAAATCTTTATACCGGAGGCCGGAGTTTTCCCCAATGTCTGGCGCTACCAGATAAAGACAGACCGTTGGGAGGCAATGCCCGACATGGTTACTCCTCGCCATGGCCTGGGAGCCGGACTGATCGAAAATCGTGCCTATGTGGTCGGTGGCGCGCTTCGCCCAAGTGGGGAGAAGACATCGAACCTGAACGAGGTACTGAGACTGGGGACGGTGTAGCAACAAATTATTCGCTGGTCGAAGCAGCGAGATAGCATAATAGATTAGAGGAGACTGCCATGACGGATGAGGGTATCAGAGGGGAGAAAAGCAAAGGAGGATCCGAAGATATCCGCGCAGTCACAGGTCGGATACAGACATTGGCGCGCGAAATCGAGGATTTAAATGCCCAACTATATCGACTGCGCAAGGCCAGTAAGGCCGACCATGGCTTATCGGAAGACTCCCTCAGGCGGCTCGACGTGCTGTCCATGATGCTGGCGACCGAATCTCGCCGAGTCAGTGTCGAGCCCGATGATTCGGCAGAGCAGCCTGGAGTCGATGCGAGAAGAATGGCGTTCAGCTTCCCCGGTGTACCGCAGCTCACCTCCGACGCCGATTCGGTGGGATTTGAGATTCCCGGTGTCGGAAGTGTGAGTGTGGGAACCGGCGGCGCTTCGGCCGAAGTCGAGGGCGTCGGCAGCGCCACAATCGGACCGGACGGTGTCAACGTTGACGTCGGCAATGCCGGGGTTGAGGTTGGGAGTGATGGTGCCAGCGTGACGATACCCGGCATTGGCACCGTCGGCGTCGGCAGCGACGGCTCGATATCCGTGAAGCCGGAAGATGGAAAAAAGCCTGGCGGAGTTTCAGTCCCCGGATTCACATTTCCTCCCCTGCCCTGCTTTGAAGCCTGCGAGTTCAAGATCCCGATACCCGTTCCAAAGTTCGTGGCGGAACCGTTCGAGATCAGTCTGGGCGTACCTCAAGTTCAGACGAACCCCGTGCCTATTCCCATACCCGTACCCACACCAACCCCAACGCCGTGGTCAGTTCAGGTGCCGGGTTTGCCTGACATCAGTCTTGCACCAAACCCGCTTGGACCGATCGTAATTCCGTATCCGACCATTGGCGGTCTGATTCCCGGAGTGCCCGGTGCTG
>JBCCPL010000074.1:0-11579 GCA_039111155.1 Pseudomonadota bacterium
AGCACGCCCTGGACTTACTTAGAGGCTCCCTAGCAGGCTGTTGAGAAACGTAGCGAGGAGCGGGTTCTGCAAGGCGCAGGCAAGACGAGGACCGGACTTTATGCCGATAAATGAGGACCGCAGGCGCGCCTGCAACGCCGCAGAACCCGCCCGCAGTAGTTTTTCAACAGCCTGCTAGCATGGAATCCGCCGTCGCAAGGACCGGTGGCGGAATCGAAAAAGGATGAGCAGATGACCCCACAACAATCACCAGGCGGCTTTTACCCAGCGCTATCGGTCGCTCTGCTCTCAGTGGTGCTCACAGCCTGCGGCGGTGGCGGCGGTGGTTCTTCATCTGGTGGCGGTGCCCCTCCGCCCGTGCCGAATGCGGCCCCGATCGCAGAAGCCGGGGCGAACCAGGACGTTGCCAGCGGCGCCACCGTGACTCTGAACGGTGATGGCAGCAGCGATAGCGACGGCATGCTGTCGAGCTTTCAATGGCAGCAGACCGAAGGCACAGAGGTCGCGCTGGAAAACACGGATCAGCCGTCGATTACCTTTACTGTCCCGACACTTAACGCCGATGAGGATCTGGTCTTCGTCCTCACGGTCACCGATGACGATGGGGCCACATCCAGCGATTCGGTCACTGTGACTGTCGCTGCGGTGGCCGCCAGCGAAGTGACGGTCAGCGGGCGGATAATCCCGTCCCCAAGCCAGAAACTCGATGGCGATACGAACGACCCTTTCAACCCTCTGATCAACAACAGTGACCCCCTGGATCCACAGGCGCTGACCAACCCGGTGACGCTCGGTGGTTACGTCAACGAAGCAGGTGCGGGGGCAGACGGTAGATCCCAGCTCTCCGGCGACCGGGAGGATTTTTTCGCCGTTGATTTGCTGGCGGGGCAGACAATCAGCCTACTGGTCGCGGAGTTTCAGGATGCGGATGCGGATCTGTATCTCTACAGACCCAACGGACAGCTCGTTGATTTTTCAATTGAAACCGGACAGCGAGAGACCATTGTGGTTGAAGAGAATGGGCCCTATCTGGTCAACGCTTCGATATTCCGCGGTGCTACGAACTACACACTAACGATCGGCTCCGCGCTGCTCCCGGGCAGCGTACCGAACTATGAAGACGTCATCGTTGGTCAGATGATCGTGTCCTATGGTGATGAAGACAGGTTGGTCAGTGCGCGTGAAGCCCTGGCCCGTGAAATGCGGACGCGGGAGATCGGCGGAGGCCCGCGTCGGGCCAGGCTGCTCGCGCTTGATGATCAAAGCGATCCCGCAGTGCTCAACAATCGCCTCGGCAAGCAGCGCTTCCGCCTGAGTCAGTTTGCCGATAAGAAAAAAGCTCGTCTCTGGGACACGTTGATCAGCATCAAAAACATGGCAAGGCAGCCGGGCGTACGGTCGGCTGAACCCAACTACCGGGTTTACCCGCTAGCGACCGTAAACGACGAGGCGTTCAACCTGCAGTGGCACTACCCATTGATCAACATACCGGGAGCGTGGGACACCACCACGGGTGACCCCAGCATCGTGGTCGCCGTGGTAGACACCGGAGTCATTCGCGGGCATCCAGATCTGGAAGGTCAGCTGGTAGACGGTTACGACTTCGTCAGCAACGCCCGGGAAGCCGCCGATGGCGATGGCATCGACCCGAACCCCGAGGAGTCCGTAGGGGGCTCGGATCCAGCGGCTATCAATTTTCATGGCAGCCACGTGACCGGAACAGTGGGAGCTGCAGGCAACAACAACATCGGCGTAGCGGGAACGGCCTTCGGTGCACGGGTGATGCCTCTGCGCGCTATCACGGCCTCCGGTGGTACAGCCTTTGATGTCAATCAGGCCATACGCTATGCGGCTGGACTTGCTAATGATTCCGGCACGGTCCCGAGTCAGCCCGCAAACGTCATCAATTTGAGCCTGGGAGGCGGTGGCTTCAGCTCGGTGTCTCAGTCGTTATACAACGAGTTACGAGCCCGGGGGATCGTGGTTGTCGCCGCAGCCGGCAACGAAAGCAGTACCGCTCCCAGCTTTCCTGCCGCCTACGACAACGTGATTTCCGTCAGTGCCGTCGATACTCAGCTGCGCATCACCGGCTATTCCAATACCGGGAGCACCATCGATGTGGCGGCACCAGGGGGCGATGGTCGGGTCGATCTCAACGGAGACGGCTATCCCGATGGTGTGCTCAGTACCGGGGGATTTGATGGCGAGGTGGCCTACACGTTTTTGAGCGGCACGTCGATGGCAGCACCGCACGTTGCCGGGGTTATCGCGCTGATGCTCAGCGCCAACCCCGAACTGGATGCGGCGGATATCGAACGCCTGCTTGAGTCCGGCGCTCTGACAGATGACCTGGGTGCCCCCGGCCGAGACGACCTCTATGGTCACGGCGTTATAAATGCCCGCCTCGCGGTGGACGCCGCTCTAGCCGAAGCGGGTGGCAGCGCCAATCTCGAACCCAGATTGAACACCTCTACAACCGCTCTAAACTTCGGCGCAGGTGCCTCGCGTCTTGAGTTTCTTCTTAGTAACAGCGGGGGCGGCGAAATCAACAACGTTACCGCAGAGGTCGATCAGCCCTGGTTATCGGTCACCTATTTGAGCGGGCTGGCATCAGGACTGGGTCGCTACGAGGTCATCGTCGACCGGACAGATCTCGAACCAGGTATCTACGAGGCACTCATATCTGTGAGCTCGGACGCGAACGATCTGACCATTCGAACCTTGTTGTCTGTCGCTGATGCCAGCGAGTCAGAGCTCGGTCAGGTGTATCTGCTACTGATCGATCCGGCCACAGATCAGGTGGTGGCACAGACTCTGGCAACTTTTGAGGAGGATGGGTACCGATTCGTGCTGCCCCCGATTCCGGTGGGTCAGTATCAGATATTCGCCGGCACGGATCTGGATAACGATTTACTGATATGCGATGCGGGAGAGGCATGCGGGTCTTTTCTCACGATCGACCAGCCTCTGACCGTGGACATCAGCGCAGATAGAGATGATATTGAGTTTCCGATCGAGTATTTGCTTGCCATTCCGACCGAAGCTTCAAACCAAGGCAATGAGGGCGGGGAACGGGGCTTTAAGCGTATGCCCTGATCGAAATTTCACTCGCAGCACTGCACTCCTGGCCGGAAGGCTACTGTGCTCTACATAGCTGGCGTTGGGTTCGAGCTCTTTGTGTTGGCTCGGCCACTGAAGACATAGTAGAGAAAGCCTCCGAATGCCCCCGCAGCGCCCTGGAGCAGCAGTCCGATCACCTCGCGCGCCGCTGCGATACCGTTTACGCCCAGTGTCTGCTTCATTATGAGATGCAGCGCCAGAACTGCGGTGAAGCCGGCTAATCCGAGGAACTCGGCACTGTAGTCCTTGTATCGATTGCTTAACCAGATACCTACCGGCATTGCGATCAGGAACGCGATTAAAATCAGCGGAGCGTAGGTCATGAATAAGCCAATAATGTCATGGCCGGTCGCATGCAATCGGTCACGAAAGGTAACGGGCAAGCCCAGTGTCTGCACTTGTGCGAGGATCGTCTGGGTCGCAAGAATGCTCGCTAGAGCGTAGGCTCCCAGAGCAGCGGGTACTAGCGCCAACAAGAAGCCTAAGAGTTTTCGGATCAAAGTAGTGCTCCGGTGGTTAAGATCTTAGAACGAGTCCTTGGAAGAGCCTTTGGAAGAGCCCTTGGAGAACGCCTTGGAAAAATATCGAAATCAGCAGCCATAATAAAACGCCTAAGCGATTTCTAATGTCATTGCAGATCCCAAGAATGCCATCACCGCTATCGCCACTAGTACGATCGACCAAAGCGACACGTCTTTATCAAGTGTTATGGTCAAGCTCACGACCGGTACTCGGTCCTATCGTCGTTGTGGCGTTACTCACCCATAGCCTATTCGGCTATGGGCAGGAGCGGTACCAACTCTACACCAGAGCCGATGACCTGCGTTGGCCATGGAGCATTGCAGCTCTCCCTTCTGGTGAATTCCTGATTACGGAACGAGAGGGACGGCTGGTATTGCTGCGAACAGATGGTTCCCGCATGGTTCTTACGGGCACTCCAGACACCTACTTTGCAGGCCAGGGTGGCTATTTTGATGTCGTCCTGAGCCCGGCTTTTGCGAACGACAAAACGCTGTTTTTAAGTTACGCAGCGGGAGATTCGAACGCCAATGCGACAGCTGTGTTCAAAGCAACGCTGGAAGACGAAGCGTTGGTCGAAGGCAACACCATACTGCAGGTAAAGCGCACGAAAGATACGCCGCATCATTACGGGGGCCGGCTGCTGGCTATCGATGGCGAAACCCTGCTGCTGACCACCGGTGAGGGATTCGAGTATCGAGAAGAAGCGCAGTCTCTTGCCAGTGAACTTGGCAAAGTACTTCGCTTCGATTTCGACGGAAACCCCAGAGGTGTGAGACGTACAGGCAAACCTGAATCCACGATCTGGACCTACGGCCATCGCAATCCGCAGGGCCTGACGGTGAATCCCCGAACCGGGCAAATCTACCTTCACGAACACGGTCCCAGAGGGGGTGATGAAGTCAATGTTCTTCTTGCGGGTAGCAACTACGGATGGCCGGCTGTGACCCATGGTGTCGACTACAGCGGTGCTTACGTTTCACCGTTTCGAAGTGCACCGGGCATGGTTGACCCAATCTGGACATGGGTTCCCAGCATTGCCCCATCGGGCATGGCCTGGTACGCGGGCGACGACTTTCCTGAGTGGAAAGACAGCCTGCTGATCGGAGCGCTGGTTGACCGAGAAGTACGGCGACTCAAAATCGCCGACGCTAAAGTGGTTAAAGAAGAGACCTTATTCGCTGAAATCGATCAGAGAATCCGCGATGTACGTGTCTTCGATGGTCGGATTTTTTTGCTCACCGACGGCGAGCAGGGTTCACTGATCGAAGTGCGGCCGCTGCGTTGACTCTCGAAAACGGCCCTTTCATTGGACGTCGCTGTGCCGCCAACACGAACTGGCTTGAAATAGCCCGTCGGCGACCCATGTCTTAACGAGCATTGGCCGTAACTGGAGGCATGAGATGGGCAAGTGGGATTTCTGGCGCGTCGTTACAATTACAGGCAGCGCAATCGTGACACTCATTGCAGTACTGGGCATCTGGGGAGTGATCGACGGCATCAGCGCGCTCAAAATCTATTTCACGCTGTTCCTGATCGCTGGTTTCACCGCTTTCTCGAAAAGGTTGATCGAAAACACCGAAAACCAAAGCCTAAACGCAAAGTTGTAGTGCCTCCGGCTGCTACCTGATCAGCCGGAGGTAAACTTAACCGTTGCCGCAATAGACACTTTTTCCGCGCATTCACTGCGGTTCTGAACTAAGCACCGCTCAAAGTAACGCGCAAGGGCGCGCGAGGGTTTAAGGTTAATGCCGCCGTCGTGGCGTTTTACATTACCTTACGCTGTCTACGCCCATCCCAAGTCTGGCAATTCGGTTACCGGTCAGCATCATGCCGCCTTGCGCCTCGGTGCCTTTTTCTTAGCCTTGGCCGGGGCTTTTTTTACCGCGGCTTTTGTTGCAGCTTTAGGTGCTTTCTTTGGTGCTTTTTTTGCCGATGCTTTCTTGGGAGCTTGCTTCTTGGCTGGCGCTTTTTTGGTCGCCGCCTTCTTAGCGGGGACGTCTTTACTTCCGGCCTTGCTTTTCGCCGATGCAGGCTTTGCCTTTCCCACCCGTTTTGCCTTGGCCTTCGCACGACGCGCAGCGGCTTTCTCTACCATCGCGGCAGCGCGCTCGGCGGCTTGGGCTTTTCGGGCCTCCAATGCCAAATCAGCGCGCATGGGCATCAGCTTCTCAGCATACTCATAAGCGGCTCGAGCAATATCGGACACCGTCTCGCCGAGCTCCTGCACCTGGCTTACCAGCGCGTCGACGCGTTCCTGATTCTGTCCACTCCGGTTTTTCTTAAGTGACAGGCGAGCCTTTTTGAGCCGATCGCTGGCGGCCTTGTGTTTCTTGCGCGCTGCACCTAGCTCACGTTTCGCTTTTGAGTGCGCTCGCTCCGTTTCTTTCAGAAGCTTCTGTCGTAGTTGTTCTACCCGCTTACTGGCCTGCTCGGCCATCCGCGTTGCTTGCGCCAATTCTTTTTCTAACATTTATTAGTCCTTGCGCGTTCACTGGAATACCCGATGCCAGTGTAGGAACAATGCACCTCTTTGTAACCTGCTAATTTTCGGGATCGCGCTGACTTTTTTCATCCCTGACTCGTTACTCTCTTACTCCTTGGTCACTCCTTGCTCAATCCGCTGTCACTACCTAGCTGCGCTCAGTCTCTCTTCGATAAAATCCAGCCGGTCCTGGCCGAAGAACATCTCCTCGCCGATAAAAAAGGTCGGCGCGCCAAAAACCCCGCGAGCGACAGCTGACTCTGTGTCTTCGATGAGTGCTTGCTTGACGTCAGGCGTACCGATCTTCTCAGCAAAAGCTGCAGCATCCAGCCCCGCATCGCTGAGCGTGCTGGCAAAGACTTCCGCGTCGGCCATGTTCTTTTCCTGTATCCACATGGCACTGAACATGGCATCCAGATAAACAGACTCCTGCGCGAGGGAGCGAGCGACGTAAAAACCCCGCATAAGCCCAAGTGTGTTGACGGGAAAATGCGGATTGAACTTAAGGCTCGCACCATAGCGATCAGCGAAGCGCTGCAGATCCTGCGCCATGTAGACGCCCTTAGCTGGAACGGCCGCCGGCGGCGCATTTCCTGTCGCTTTAAAGATACCGCCGAGTAGCATCGGGCGATGAACCAGCTCCATCGAATAGTTGTCTTTGAGTTTTCCAAGTTGCCAGTGCGCGAGGTATGCAGTGGGGCTTCCAAAATCGAAGTAGAATTCAATGATCATGTTGGGCTCTCTTGATGGCTATTTCGATGTCTCTTTGCGATGACTCTTTGCGATGTCTCTTTGCGATGTCTCTTTGCGATGGCTATTCCGCCGGCTAGCTTCATGACGATTCGCCGGCGGGCGCCATGGCGCTGATGCTTTGGTTTGTATGGCGGTCATGCGACCGACGACACTGCGGGCATATAAGATTCCGTAGCGCCGTCGTTGCCGATGTGCACTTTACTTTAGCTGTCCTGGGCCTTTAACTGACGATCCTCATCCAGTTCAATGCGTTCGACGCTTGTAACCTTGCGCCGGACTCCCGGCTCAGGAGCGATATAAAATAAATCCCCATTGTTGCCCGTGAGAACCATCTTCGCTCCGCTGCGCTTTGCGATAGCTGCGTTTGCCTTGATATGTTCAGCCTCGCCGTGAACCGGTATCGCGAGAGTTGGTTTTAGCCAGCCGTACATACACACCAGTTCATCTTCACAGGGGTGACCGGATGCATGCACCGTGACCTCACTGTTGTCTACTACCTTAACACCGCGTTCTTCAAACCGCGCGCGCAGTCGGTTTACGGGCTCTTCGTTGCCGGGAATCACGCGTGCGCTGTAGATAAGCGTATCTCCAGGCTCGAGATCAAGATGAGGGTGTGATCCCATCGCGAGTTTTTGCAGCGCCGCGCCTGGTTCTCCCTGCGAACCGGTGGCGATCGCAAGCACTTCGTTGCGGGGCAAGAATCCGAGGTGAGATGCCTGGATTGCCCGCTCATGACCCTCCAGCACTCCCGTACTTAGCGCCGCACTCTGAAGAGTCTCCAGAGAGCGGCCAAGTAGGCCAAAGTAGCGGCCCGTCTCCTTTGCGACGATCGCCGCGCTGCGCATGCGTGCCACGTTGCTAGAGAAACAAGCGAGGACGACGCGCCCTTCCGATGTTTTCACCACCTGACGCACACCCCGGAGAACTTCGGCTTCACTTACTGAGTGTCCGGCCACATGGGCATTCGTGGAGTCGCAGACAACAGCATCCAAACCATCGAGGCCTGCACGAACAAAGGGAGTTTCGTCAAAACCTGCGCCGATCAAAGGGTCGGGATCGATCTTCCAATCAGCTGTGTGGAGAACGCTGCCTGCAGCGCAGCTAATATGCAGCGCGGCGCATTCGGCGGTTGAATGCGTGACCGGAATCCAGTGCACGCTAAAGGGCCCGATCTGTGTTTTGTCCCCGGGTTCACACTCCACGATGCTGCGCGGAATCGCGCCACCACGGCCAAGAGCTTTGCGGCGGAGTACTTCAGCGGTAAAGGGTGATGCATAGACAGGCGCATCCAGTCTGGACCATAGGGCCGGCAGTGCGCCCAAGTGATCTTCGTGAGCATGGCTGAGAACTATGCCGGCTAACTGGGAGCGTCGCTCGACAATAAACTGGGGGTCCGCCGCAACCAGTTTGGGACGACTCGTAGAGGCCTGCTGATCAAATCCCATGCCGCAGTCGACCATCAACCAGCGCTGACTGTTGCCATAGAGAGCCATATTCATGCCGATCTCGCCCATTCCTCCTAGAGGAAGAAACCAGAGATCTTTGTCCCGAGGCGTCAAAAGACGCTCTTAGGTGAACGTCGCGGGGTTCGCAGAGGCAGCCGAGTCAATTGGTCATTTAAGGTTCGGGCTGGCATTGCGGGCACCAGTATATGCGACGACTGCTGATACTGCCCTTCTTGATTCGTGCTGGGCACTGATAGCAGGTCTTACCCTCTCTCGCGAACGCAAAGAAACGCCGGCGCTCAAACCCTTTGACCTGCTTCTTGAGCTTCGCAGCAAGCCGGGGTGTCAGTGTAATGCCCCCGGTCTCGTAGCTTCGTTGAGTGACCTCAAGGGTGGTACGCGCCAGTCGCCCGAGTTCAGCGCGGGTAAGATCTTTCGGCCTTGCTTTGGGGTGCAGGCCTGCAATGAACAGAATCTCGGAACGCAAGTAGTTGCCACTGCCCGCCAGAAAATGCTGGTCCAGATACAGCCCACCGAGAGCCCGACCCGCAAACCGCTCGTCGATTAACCGATCCCTGATCTGCTGCCAGGTAAGCCCAGCGGAGAGCAGATCAGGTCCCAGCGTTGCTAGAAACGGATGCAAGCCCAGCTCATCTCGATGCCACACGCTGATGTCAGATGCCGAATAGAGCAAAGCGCTGTGAGTCGGGGTGTGAATTGCCAGACGTAGTGAACGTCGGGTAGCTGGCAGCTTTCCGCGTTTGCAGGTTTTCCAGACCCCGTACAGCTGGTTGTGAGAGTAGATGCTGTAGTCACAGTCAAAGTGCGTCAACAGGGCTTTGCCCCGAGTCTCGATATCAACGATGCGCTGACCACGGAGAATCGGGCTGAAGCGACGCAGAGCAGGAAACGCGAATTTCACCTCTTCAATCGGTTGATCTACGACCACCTTTGCGATCTTATCGGCGGCGCGTCGTATCTCCGGGCCCTCAGGCATGCGTTCATTGCTCCTGTATCGTCTACCGTATCGCTGATGCCCGGCGAAATATCCGGCGCGCCGTACGTGTATTCGTAACTCTAGCGGAAGTCAGGATCCGAGAAGCTCCAGAACAAGGTTTTGAATAGATTGATTGACCGGAACAAAAAACATAACCGTGGGTAGTAGGGTCAGATGACGCCTCTTCGCGATCGGCTTTACTACAGCGCAGGTGGCGCCGTGTATGCCACCAAAGAAGCGGCTTACAATATCTTCATTCTGCTGTATTACACGCAAGTTTTGGGACTTAATGGCGCACTTACCGGTACCGTGATCGCCTGCGGTCTCGCCTGGGATGCGATCAGCGACCCTCTGGTCGGGACCTGGTCAGATCGACTCAAGACTCGTTTCGGTCGGCGCTTCCCTCTACTCGTGGCGAGTATCCTGCCGCTAGGAATCGGCTACCTGGGCCTGTTCACGCCGCCTGCATTTATTCTCGATGACTCACTTCTCCTGGCGGGCTGGCTTCTGTTCTGGTCATTGTGGGTCCGCACTTTCATAACGAGCTATGCGATTCCTCACCTGGCATTGGCCACGGAAATCAGCACAGACTCGATGGAGCGGAGTCGCCTTCTGGGCTGGCGTATGGCCGTCCTGTTTTTGACTGCGGTTCTGCTCCCTGCCAGTGCGCTTTTGCTGATCTTTGGGGGCGATGCCGATCTCGACGGACGATTCATCAAGGCGAATTATCCTATCTACGGCGTTTACTCCTGTCTGGTGTGTTGGTTATGCGCCAGTGTCTCCGTTTTTGGTTTGCGGCGATTTGCCCGGGACGACGGAGTACCTGATTCAGAGCTCGCCGCCCACCACCCCGACCGGCCCCGGCTGGTAACTCTGACGGCCGATCTGTTCCGCACATTCAGGAACCGAAACTTTCGCTACCTGGTGGGATATGACATGGCCGTTATGGTCAGTTTCGGCGTGGTCTCGACACTGAACATGCTTGTCTGGACCTACTACTGGGAATTCAGCTCTGTTCAGATCTCGGTGATCCTGTCAGTACCGAGCCTCCTGGCCGTTGCGCTGCTTCTCGTCAGCCTGGACGCACTAGGCCGGCATTTCTCTCAGGAGCGACTGCTGGAGCTTGCGGCACTGGGACTACTTGGCAACAGTCTGTGGTTGTATCCGGCCCATGTGGCCGGCTGGCTACCGGAGCAAAACCAGTGGTTGATGTTCTCACTCAACTTCCTGCTGATGCTGTTCTTCATGTACTGCTTTCTCGTTCGCGCCATATTCACCCAATCCCTGACGGCCGCGATCAGCGACGTTCACGCGAAGCAGCACCGCCTTCGTCAGGAGGGGGGGTTCTTTGCGGCTGGAAACTTCACGCAGAAAATAGCCACGGTCTTCGGCCCGTTCTATGGAGGCCTCGCCCTTGACGTCATCGGTCTGGAACCGAATGCACTACCGGGGTCCGTGAATCAGTCCGTGCTGGATCAGCTCGTTTACGCTTACGGGCTCGGATTCATACCCGCTGTTGTTCTATCCCTATTTCTGGCTAGACAGATCCACAGGAAGAGTTAACGTTTCGCTGTAGTGCGAATACCATCTTGTTCGCGCGTTACCATTTGCGGACAATCGCCGGCGACAGACAAGCCTATTACTTTTTCTCGCACGCTGGTGCGCTCAGGTACAGGTTCCGGGAATCATGACCCGCCAGATCTCAGACACGCGTATTGTTTCGTCTCAACCCTTGATCAATCCCTGGGTGTTGGCGCAGGAGATACCCGCGACCGACAGTATTGCTGCATTTATCGGGAGTGCACGCGATGAGATAGCTGAGATTCTACGGGGTAACGATCAACGACAACTGGTGATTGTAGGACCCTGCTCGGTCCATGACCCGAAAGCGCTGCTGGAGTTCGGGCAGCGACTGAAAGAGTTCGAGGCGAGTGTTAAAGACGCGCTGTTTCTTGTGCTGCGGGTCTACTTTGAAAAGCCGCGCACGGTTGTGGGCTGGAAGGGTCTTATCAACGATCCGGATCTCGACGGCAGCTTTAGAGTAAATAAGGGCCTCAAGCTTGCGAGGCAGGTACTTCGCGATGTCGCCGAGCTGGGGCTCGCGGCTGCCAGCGAGTTTCTTGACACTACCCTGGGTCAGTATTACGCCGACCTGGTGTCTTTCGGGGCGATCGGCGCTCGCACCGTAGAGAGCCAAGTGCATCGGGAACTCGCCTCAGGCCTGTCCATGCCCGTCGGTTTCAAGAACGCTACCAGCGGA
>JBCCPL010000075.1:0-11250 GCA_039111155.1 Pseudomonadota bacterium
AAAGACTCTAGACCTGGAGGTGATCGCAGAAGGTGTAGAGGCGCAGGCTATTCATGAGTTTTTAACGGCTGCGGGATGCCGAAAATTCCAGGGCTTTCTGTATGCGCGACCCATGCCGCTGGAGGAGTTTGAAGCAATGTTCCGGATTCCGGGCTCCAACGTAGAGCTTACTTCGGCGAGCAACGCACTTTGATTCGAACATGAACACGCAGGGGAGCACAACCAGGGTCGAATCCTCTATCCCAAAGCACCAGTCGCCGGAATTTTACGCCAGCCGGCGGCTACTGCCCGACGACATGGCTGAGGTTTAGCCAGAGAAGTTGGCTATGGCCTGCTGAGCGCGTCGGTTGTGCTTTCGATCGCGGGAGATCGATACCAGCTCCTGTAGGCTGAACTCCTGAAGATAGGCGGGCAGCAGAAACAGATCCAGATCGTCGTTGCTGAGCAACGCGAAGTCGTCCAGATCCTTAACGCCCTGATACGCCACAGCGTCCCCTATCCGGCAGGCGATATACAGAAGCAGTGCTTCGGCGGCCTCTGCATCTGAGCGGCCTTCGCTGTCCGGGCCGCCGCTGGGGGCCCAGGTCATCGGAGTGAGCGCAAAACGTAGCGCATCGTAGAGATCCTTCGGCAAACCCCATTGTTTTGCCAGGAGTGAACTCAAGAGTGCTGAGTTGCTCATCATCTCTTGCTGCTGCGCCTCAACGCGATCAACCAGGGTGGATTTTGGTGCAAAAACCACAGCCAGATCCGGGCGCGCAGATATCAGAGCCAGATCTCCAACATTAACCAGTAGTGCTCTCGTCGCAAAGACGGATGGGTTCGGCCAATCCAGAGCCTGGGCGTACGCTTGAGCAGCAGCGCTGGCGACGTAGCTTGATCGCCAGATCCGCATATAGGCAGACTTCTGAACGTCGGTTTCGAAATTCATCACCTGGGTTATCGCGCTTTGCAGCACAAGCCCCTTGACCATCGTCGTGCCCAGGTAATTGACGGCGTGTTCGATGCTGGATATCGGTGTCGACAGCGCAAACGCCGCCGAATTTACGACACGCAATACGTCGGCGGATAGCGTTGGGCTGGACAGGATTGCCTCCCTAAGCTCTTCCGGGTCATCGAGCCCGCTGGTAAGTCGCTCCACCAACGGTGGAGGCTGCTTGAGTGCGTCGACAAGGTCGGCGACCTCTTCCATTTCGATCTCATTGAGGTGCTCTTCCATAACCAGAAACAGATCGGCAAGTCGATCAGGCGTACTTCGAGAGGCTAATTCCTTGATTTCTGTCACAAGCTCCTCGGAATGAGCACTGCTTTGCTCCGTCGGACTGCTGCCGACTACCTCGCTGTTCGCTTCCTTTGACTTTTTACCCAGCTTGAACCAGCTCATTGCGCTACTCATCGATTCACCCAGTATCGGTTTGCTTTGGTTGGAAGGTGTAAGCGTTGTACCGCTGGAAGCCTGATCTGATCGAACGTGGAAGATTCGACACACCCGTCTATACGGCCCGGACCGGCCATACTCTCGACTTAGCGGCAATCGTGCTTTCGCTCACTTGAATGGTAGCGACCGTGGAGGAGGCGAAAACAGGGGTAGAATGAAGTCGTTCGAAAAAATCTCCGCACGCCAGAACATCGTCTTAGCTGGACTTGTTCAGAGGCACCCTAGTCTTTAAGAGCAGGCGAACAAGCCGACACCGGCCCACGTAGTCCTTGCCCGATGGCGGGGAACTCGAACTATGCCGCTGTAATGCCAAGCTGCTTTAGGCGCTGTCTGCCCCGAACAGCAGGAGCATTAGGGTTTATGTCAGCTAAAGCGCGCTACGTTTTGGCAGTTCGATTTTCGAGTGGGCATTCCGACAGCAGTTTCGCGACTGATCTTACCCAACTGCGGTACTTCGCCAGGGCAGACACGCTTGAGACGGCGAGTGAACCGTCGCTTGCACACTGTGACGTGCCGTTTACCCTTCCCGACAAGCGCCGCAACTAAAATGTGTTCACGTTAATCAGGTAATTCGTCTAAAGCTTCTCCCCTCAGCTCCGCTACTTCTTTTGCTAGCCCCCGTGTCCGCAGAAGCGGCCGCAGGCTTTAATGGGCTATCAGCCTCTGTCGATGCAAGCAGCTCAAAACCAACGTTTAGTTCAAAGTCAGCAAGGAATCGCGTGCAATGTGGTCGAAAGTCGCAAAACTACAGGACTATAAATCGGAAACACCCCAATCTGGATCAGCCAGCTTCTCGGCTGGCGATGCGCAAGAACTCCAGGCCGTTCGTGACCATATCGCCTGCATCTCTTTTCGGCCCGATGGCACGATCATAGAAGCCAACGACAAGTTCCTGGATCTATTCGGCTACCGGAAGGACGAGATTGCCGGTAAACACCATAGGATTTTTGTTGATTCACGCGAAGTAGGGGGCGATTACTCAGCGTTTTGGGAATCATTGCGCGGCGGTCGAGCTGATATTGGTGAAGTCCGACGACTGACCAAAGATGGCCGCGATGTCTGGCTGCGAGCTTGCTATCTGCCCGTGCGTAACAGCAACGGAGGCGTCGACCGGGTTATCAAGTATGTCATTGACTACACCGGTGAACGCAGCAACTGGGTTGGCGCTACCGCTGAGCGCGATGCGGTCAACGAAACCTATGCGGTCATTGCCTTCGATCTGGATGGAACCATTCGGAATGCAAACCAAAACTTTCTCGGTGCTATGGGGTATCGCGCAGAGGAGGTAGTTGGAAAGCACCACCGAATGTTCGTGACTCCAGAATACGCGGCTTCTGATGATTATGTGGAGTTCTGGGCCATCCTGGGGCGTGGACAGCATCATGCGGGTGAATTCCATCGAGTCACTAAATCAGGTGACGACATCTGGATTCAGGCAAGTTACAACCCGCTGCGAGATCCAGCGGGAGAGATTACTGGCGTCGTCAAGTACGCCACGGATATAACCGATACGGTTCGTATGCGGGAGGCCTCTGATGCCGTCGCACACAAAGTATCGAGCGGCTCTACTCTTCTTGTAGAGAACATCAGCCACATTTCAGAAAAAGTCGGTAGCACGGCGGAGCGTGCGCAGTCGGCAGAATCGCAATCCAAGCTGGTTGCTGAATCGGTTGAGGAACTCAACGAGTGCAGCAAGGCCATTGAGGAGGTCGTTGAGGTGATTCGTGGACTTGCGGACCAAACCAAGCTTCTGTCACTGAACGCTTCGATCGAAGCAGCCAGAGCTGGAGAGGCGGGGAAAGGTTTCGCCGTTGTTGCAAGTGAAGTGAAGGAGCTTGCCGCTCAGACCGCAGCGGCTACAAAGAACATCGAGTCTTCCGTGGGTGATATTAGGAATACGATTAAGCTTACGGTCGAAAGCACCAATGGTATTCAAACCAGCATCCGAGACGTAACATCAAACGTTGAGGGGATTGCATCGGCTATTGATGAGCAGTCTTCGACAGTTCAGGAACTCAACGAAGCCGCGTCGAAGCTCGCCTGATACACCACGCCGAAGCGAGCGATGCAGCTCAGCGTGGCGATGCTGTGCGCTAAGGCGACCTGATTTGGAGCCGTGACGACGTGTCAGGCACCACCTGCGCCAAGTGCCAGCTGGGCCTGGCCAACTCCCGCGTCGGACTCGTCGATTGCCGTCACGCTCGATCTTTGCTGCTGGAAGGCGCGCACGTCCACTTGTCGTAGCAACGCTACTGCCACCGCAAGAAGCATTCCTTCAAGTACGAAAATCCCCGCATAGGCGAGCTGCGGAGCCAACAGCCCACTACCAATAAACGCTGTATGCAAGGCACCGGCGACCGCAGCCGACAAGCCCATGCCCATCGCCTGGGCCGTACCCCAGAGTCCCATATACATGCCGGTTTCTCTACGGGTTGTCATATCCATCATCAGCGCAAGAGCACCGACGTTAAAAACGCCAGCCGAAAGTCCAAGAAAGACAAGGCAGGGAATCAGCGATGCTCTTGCCTGAAAATAGGCGGTCGCGGCGAGGCAAAAGAACCCTACCGCCACGCCAACACAGCCCAGCGCAGTAATCTTTTCGCGCGGTAGCTTCAGCAGGCTGCTGAGCGCACCCATCACGATCATACCGATGAGAATTCCGCCTCCCCACATCGGCTGCAGCTTGGTAGTTTCGCTGATGCTCATTGCAAACAGCTCTGCACCAAGTACTTCGATCAAGCTCTCCTGCAGAAAAATTCCGAAGATCGCAGCGCAGACGAATGCAAAAAACAGTCGAGACTGGCGCTCCTCTCTGAGTTTAGTCGCTGCGATCCGCAAGGGGTTGTCACTGGATGCGCGGCGAGGCGCTCCTGCGTCTTGACTCTGCGAGGCTCGCCGCACATCGGTTTCGATCTGTGTCGCGTTTTGCCGTTTCTCCACCCCCACTAATCCAAGGAGTACCGAGGTCATCACGACCCACGGTGTCAGGTTGTAAAGCGTTTGCATTCCTTCGGGAGAGAACTCAGGCCGCACGGCATTCATGACCACCGCCGACAGGATTGTGCTCAGAATCATGATGACCCAAACCACCGAAATCACGATCGGTCTGCTCGTCGGGGTGGTGACTTCTGCGATGAGTGCGTGATAGCTGTCGGCTATGGTGGCAATGCACATTCCGAACACGACAAACAGCGCCACCGCGCCAACATAAGCGAGCGGCAGCCCTTCTCCCATTCCGAAGGCGGCGCTTGGTATGAGCGGAAACAGGATACAGGCCAGCAGATTGGCGGCGATGAGATAAGGGGTTCGACGATAGCCGAACAGAGGTTTCCGGTCAGCGAGCCAGCCGGCGACAACCTGAAAAGGAGCGAGAAAATAATGAATCGACAACAAGCCTGTCACAATCACGGCGGCGACGCCCAGCTCGACCACGGCGACTCGATTAAAGTCAATGGTAAGTAGTGCGAACATCCACCCCACTGCGACCTTCGGGAGGGCGATCTTCAATGTCCAAAGGGAAGTGCGTAACAGTTGCCACATAGTCGCGTCCCCCAACGCAGCTATATTTATCGTCCTACTCGTATACCTAAGCCTCGGACATCCGTCAAATTTAGTTTACACAATAGCAGTATGTTCGAATTGACGGTCGTGCTGATCGTTAATCGGTCGCTGGCCTCTATGCGGGGGGAGGGGCCGCGAACTCGGGATAGCAGCCTCCCAGCAGTTCCTGGATCTCCCTAACGTGCCGCGATGGTGCAGCGAGACTGTGCTCCAGCGACTGATCCCTCCGCGTTTGCCACTCCCGATACTCGTCCGGCACCGCGGAAATCACTGCCGATTCCAGTCTGAGGATGGGCGGCAGAAGTTGGTGAAAGCGAGCGTTGAGCTGTGCCGACCAGGGTTGGACGCTCCTCACGAAGTACTTGGTGACCACATTTCGCAGAATTTGCGCTGATCGCGGCCGGAGCATCGCGCTGCACAGACCGCCACGTTCACGCTCAGGCGCGGTAACAAAGTTCGCTGCGGAAAGCGCGCTTTGTTGAAGACTCAGGGCACGCAACAGCTCTCCGCCGTCACCCTGCGCCACCGCCGACAGCGCAAGTTCAAAGCGTTTTTCGTCAGCCGAATAGTCTCCCTGTAGCCAGCGCAGACTATCGGCCACCAGCGTCTCCAACGCGGAAACCGGTAAGCTGCTCGTATCTTGCGGGTAGTATCCCAGCGGCTCGGTACTGCGCCAAAAGTCTCGGAACTCGTCGCTGCCGAGCGTGGCGTTGAATATCAGAACGGGCAACTGGGTCTGCTTTAGTGCGTAGTTTTGCTCCAGCAGATCAGCGAGAGCCGCGCGGCCTTCGGCCCTGAGTTTGGAAATACACTCAGGTGCCTCTCGCAAAAAGGCAAGTTCAAGCAGTAGACGCTGCGAAGGAGGCGCGACTCTGCCAAGACTTGAATTGCGACGTGCAATGGTTGCCTGCAGAGCGCAACCACGTAAGCGCAGAAAATCCACCCCATCCAAAGTCCCCCCGGCGACCGGTACCAAAAGTGAAGCCGCCCGCGGTGGTGACAGATTGGGGTTGGCTGGCAAAGCGGGTGCGGGCTGATCAAGCGGCCTGCTCAGGCGGGTCAGATACTCGTTGAGTCTGGTTTCGGCAGCGGGGGGTTCACAACCTATGAACAGTAGGGGGCAGGCCATCAAAACAAGCAGGCAGCCGATCAGGTATGGCCACCTGCTGTACCCGACCGATTGGGTGCTACCTGGCACCTCGCTACTTTTTAAGTGCTATTCGCTCAGCGCTTCGGCGGTGCGCTGATACCAGGCGTGCAGCTTCTCGCAGCTCTCGGGCAGCCGCTCTTTTACCCAGCTTCCGGTCTGAACGCCGATAAACAAATCGATGTCCGCCTGGCTTAGCCAGTCACCGCACAGGAACGCTCGCTCCTCCATTTCGGTATCGAACAATTCCAGGATCTGGCGATAGCGCAGCCGACCTCGCTCAGCGAGCGCCGGGATCTGCTCGACATCGAGGGGGCCGGGGAGAGCGCGATTGGCAAACGCTGGACTGCTGTTTCGTAGCATCTCCGCAAACGCCATCAGCACTCCTCCGTAGATTCGGTTCATCCAGTTAAGTACCAGTCCGCGTTCGATCGCTGTGGTGCCAAACAGAGGTTTATCTGGAAACACCGATTCAAGATAATCGCAGATTGCCAGCACCTCTGTGAGCAGAATGCCTTCATCAGTCAATAATGCTGGCACCGTACCCTGAGGATTGATGGCCAGATATTCAGGCTCACGGTGGGCCCCGGACCGCATATCGACTTGAGTTGTTGGAACTTCGACCCCCTTGAATCGCAGGTTGAGGATGACGCGACGAGGGCTTGGAGCGCTATCGAAGGAGTAGAGATGCATCGGGTTTTCCGGTTGGATTTCAGACAGATGGTAGCAGAGCGCGGCGGAAGGGAGGCGCGCTGTGCTTTGCGGAAGTAGGCTGCATCGCTATAATTCCCGCATGTTTTTAGGGGGTATAGAAGTGTCTGTTCGAGCAAGCGTTTTGGGCGTTCTTGGTGTTGGTTTTCTTGCGTCTGCAGCCTATGCAATTGAGATCCAGATGACTGAGGAGATGCGGCAGGCCATCGTGGCGCGTATTGCGCCCGCGGGTCATGTTTGCGTGCAGGGCGAATCTTGTGGTGGCGCGGGTGGCGCCGCCGGCGCTGTAGCGGTCGTAAATGGCGAAGAGACCTACAACAATGCCTGCATGGCCTGCCATGCGAGTGGTGCAGGTGGCGCTCCTGTGGTCGGTGATGTAGCCGCCTGGGAGCCGCGCCTTGCGAAGGGAATTGATGCGCTCCACAACAGCGGCATAAATGGTGTTACTGGAACGGCAATGATGGCCAAGGGAGGGCAGGCGCAGCTTTCAGATGAAGCCGTGATCGCCGCCGTTGACTACATGATCGAGAACAGCAAGTAGCCATCTACGAGTCTTTTCGTTACGCCGGTCGTCTCAAAGTCCGGAGCACAGTTGCCCCCGCACTCATTCGTGTCACAAAAAGCCAGGTCCACATGCGGTAGTAGTTAGCCTGAGCGATTCAGGCCGGGGTCGGTGGTGGTCTGGCCAAGCGCGTAACTACTTCCACACCTGCTATGCCTTTTTACGGCGGAAGCCCAGGGTATCAGTGACGTCGTGCCGCTCTCTCTTGATAGTGCCGCGCCGTTCGATGCCTTGCGGCTAAGATCGAGCACCCTTTGAAAGTTACCTTTCGACAACCGATACTTCGGTGCCTTGTCTTTGCTCAACATAGAAAAGGCCCGACATGAGCTACGACTCGCTTCATGCGAATGCGGCGGCAGATCCTGAGGCATTCTGGCGGCAAGCTGCGCAAAAAATTGACTGGTTCGAGTTTCCATCCACCGTGCTCTCTCAAGATGAACGTGGTGTGCATCGCTGGTTCAGCGATGGCAAGCTCAATACCTGCTATCTGGCACTTGATCAGCACGTTGCCGCAGGGCACGGCGATCAAACTGCGTTGATCTACGACTCACCGGTAACGGCGACCGAGCAGAAATTTTCCTACTCCGAGTTGCTTGCCCAGGTCGAACGCTGTGCCGGCATGCTCCGCGACCTCGGAGTCGAAAAAGGTGACCGGGTCATCATCTATATGCCCATGATTCCCGAGGCGGCTGTATCGATGCTGGCCTGTGCGCGATTGGGTGCAGTCCATTCGGTGGTATTCGGCGGTTTTGCACCTGCCGAGCTCGCGGTTCGAATTGACGATGCGAAGCCAAAGGCCCTGCTTACCGCGTCCTGTGGCATCGAGGTCACTCGCGTTATTGAATACATGCCGCTAGTGGACGCGAGTCTTAGGTTAGCGGATTCTCCGCCGGAACGAGTTGTAGTCGTTCAGCGCCCCGAAGCCCGATCGCATCTTAATCCTGAGCGAGATTTTGACTGGCATGAGCTTATGGAAGCGGCGGTTCCCGCAGAGTGTGTTCCGGTTCTGGGAACAGATCCACTCTATGTTCTGTACACCTCGGGTACCACCGGAAAGCCCAAGGGTGTGGTGCGCGAAAATGGCGGGCACGCTGTTGCCCTGAAATTCAGCATGACCGCTGTTTACGATATGCAGCCTGGAGACGTGTTCTGGGCCGCCTCGGATGTCGGCTGGGTGGTCGGGCACTCCTACATTGTCTACGGCCCCCTGATCCACGGCTGCACTACAGTGCTCTACGAGGGCAAGCCGGTGAACACACCGGACGCCGGCGCATTCTGGCGCGTGATTTCCCAGTACAGAGTAAAGGCATTGTTCAGTGCGCCTACGGCTTTCCGCGCGATTCGAAAAGAGGATTCCCAGGCAGCTTTGGCCGCGCGCTACGATCTGAGTTGCCTCAAGTACCTGTTCGTAGCGGGCGAGCGCCTGGATCCGCCCACCTATCAATGGCTCTCAGAGACTTTCGAACTCCCGGTGATCGATCATTGGTGGCAAACGGAAACAGGATGGCCCATTGCAGCGAATCTCATGGGTGAACAGCCACTTCCCACAAGGGCGGGGTCGTCGACAAAACCCGTTCCCGGATTCGTCGTTGAGATTCTTGACGCAAACGCATCGCGTGTTCCCCAGGGTTCGCAGGGGCTGATAGGCATCAAGCTTCCGCTGCCACCGGGTTGCCTTACCACCATTTGGGGCGACAGCTCGCGCTTCCAGGACTCCTATCTCACGGCGCTACCGGGATACTACGCGACGGGGGACGGAGGCTACTTTGATGAGGACGGCTACCTGTTTGTTATGGGGCGCGTCGACGATGTGATCAATGTGGCGGGGCATCGACTGTCAACGGGAGAAATGGAAGAGGTGCTTGCTCGCCATGCGAGCGTCGCTGAGTGCGCGGTGATTGGTCGCCAGGATGACCTGAAAGGACAGATGCCCGTGGGGTTCGTTGTTCTGAAAAACACAGCCTCCGCAAGCCCCGAACAGTTACAAGAGGAGCTTGTTCGCCAGGTAAGGACCGAAATAGGGGCCGTCGCGGCGTTCAAGGAGGTTGTTGCTGTGGCGCGCCTTCCGAAAACGCGTTCCGGCAAGATCCTGAGAAGCACGTTACGCGCGATGATGGACGGTGAGGACTATATCGTGCCCTCGACCATAGAGGATCCGGCGGTCCTCGCCGAGGTCGCTGCTGTCATCGACGAGCATAGACAAGCATGAGGCAGCACGCATACGAAGCGAGCCAAGGTTAAGAGCCGAAACGCCCGCTCGTGATCTGCGGGGCAGGCCCCAGGGACTTCCTAGACTCTGCTTAGAGGAGGCTCAGGTAAGTAACGAGGGAATCGGCTGCACCGGCCGATTGACCTCAGGACACTAACTTGAGGTTACGCTTGAGGTTGCTTTGAGCGACCCGGGGTGGGCGCTGATCCGTGTTCGGGCGCGGCGTGGACGTTCGCAGTAACTGTGGTTTGCCAATCCAGTAGCCCTGGACCTCGTCAGCACCGAGACTGCGTATGACCGAGGCGGCGTGCTTGGTTTCGACGCCTTCGACGCAGCAGATCAATCCGAGTTGTTTCGCGAGCTTTACAGACGCGTGCAGAATATCGGCACTGCGCTGGTTGTTTTCACCCTTTTGTACCATGCTCTGATCGATCTTTAGCTTGTCGAGCGGAAGCGCATCCAGCATCGACAGCGAGGAGTAGCCGGAACCAAAATCATCGAGCGCGATCAGCATACCTGCGCTTCGAGCCCTTTCCAGAGCCGCCACGTTTTCATCGAGATTTCGAAAGGCGACCTCTTCAGTAATCTCAAGCGTGATGTTTTTGGGATTGATCTCAAGGCGCTCCAACTGCTGCAGCAACTGCCCCAGAAAGTCCGGTGCCAGCAATTGCGCAGGAGACACGTTTAGCGCCAGGCGTGTTGTCGCGAGGTTCAGCGCGCGAGCTGCTTCCTCAAGCGTCATCCAAAGAATGTCATTCAACAACCCGAGCTGTTCCGCGATGTGAATGAACTTATCCGGACCAGGATCGGTTTGGAACCCGCTGTCGGGCCAGCGTGCCAGCAGTTCGTACTCGAGAGTCGCGTGCGACTGGGAGTCGGCGATGGGTTGAACTGCCGCGCGAATCTTGGAGTCGCGCACGGCCTTTTTTAATTCCAGTTTGAGTTCGGATGACTCCAGCGCAGCGCCGTCAACTTGATCATCGTAGCGGGCCCATCCTGAGCGTGTGGCTTTTGCTCTTCGCATGGCCGTATCGGCGGCACCCAGCAGTTTGCTCAGTGAATCTGTGGGGCCGCCGCTGTTCGCAAACCCGATGGAAGCGCCGAGTGAGACCGTACCGGCACTGACTTCAAAATCTGCGGTAATAGCGCTGTGTAATCGGCCTATCTGCTCTTCAATAGAAAGTTCACGACCCTCCGGGCGGAACACTGCGGCAAACTCATCACCGCCCAATCTTGCTACGGTGCCGGACTCCAGTGATTGAGCGATTCGGCTAGCGACCTGTTTCAGAACCTGGTCGCCGGTCGCGTGGCCGAAGCGGTCGTTCAATGGCTTGAAGTGATCCAAATCGATAAACGTGAGGATCAGAGAGGATTCCTGTTGCCACAATGTGTCGAGACGATCCAGAAACGCGCGCCGGTTGAGCAATCCTGTCAGTGGATCGGTCGACGCGATTCTCTCCTGTCGCCGCAGTAGCGCCAGCAAGTTTCGATCGGTGCTTTTTCGTTCCCACGAGATAATCGCCAGCGATAGGAAAATCACGGCTGACAGACCAGCAGTCGTCAGACTGTACGTATTGATTTTGATTGCTTCGACGGATAACCCGCCGTTTGTGAAGCTGGAT
>JBCCPL010000076.1:0-11147 GCA_039111155.1 Pseudomonadota bacterium
GCTTCCAGCACGGCGCGACCGGCCGGTACATATAGCGCCAGCGCCCCCAGCAGTACCTGCAGTCCCAGGGCCGCGCCCACGGTACGCAGGGAAATGGCCCGGCGGTTGGTTGAAAACGCGTAGGCGAGACACAAAAACACCAGCATCGCCACAACGGTGAGCAGAGTCCGGCTCATCTCAATCCTCCATCGGGCTGGGCGTGCTTGGAGGTGTAGAGAAGCTCAAGCGCCCTCACCAACGGATGCCTGGGGACTGGCCGATTCACTCACCCGATCGAGTACCGCGCGACGCACGGTGTCCAGTGCCACGCGATTGCGGCCGCCCCGGGTGATGACCAGGTCAGCATACTCGGCGCTGGGTCGCACAAAACGGTGGTAGCCCGGCCGTACGGTATCGAGATACTGCTGGGCGACCGAATCCACGCTGCGATCCCGTTCTTCGACATCGCGACGCAGCCGGCGCAGCAGACAGACGTCCAGGGGTGCATCGATGTACAACTTAAGGTCCGTCAGATCGCGTACCGCAGGATTTGCGAGCACCAGAATGCCCTCTATGATCAGGACCGATGCGGGCTCAATACGTCGCGTCTGATCCGCGCGCGTGTGCTGACCATAGTCGTAGACCGGGGCATCCACAGCACGCCCCTCGCGCAGCTCACCCAGATGCCTAGCCAGCAGGTTTTGTTCAATAGCGTCGGGATGATCGTAGTTACGACGCTCCCGCTCCGCGAAGCTTAAGTGCGTCTGATCGCGATAGTAGGCATCTTCGGACAGCATCTGGACCGACCCTTCACCCAGCGCAGCCGTGAGATCATCGGTCAACGTTCTGGTGAACAAAGTCTTACCCGAACCGGAGGGTCCGGCTATCGCTAGCAAACAGGGCAAAGAATCAGGATCCGCAGCAGGTCGGGGCACAGTCTAACGATTTCAGCGCGGTGGTCTAGGGAACCTCTGACTTCCCATTGATCAGAGCGTGAAGACTGGCTGAACCCAGGCAGCAACAGGCTCTATCCCCCTACTTTTTATGCTGACAAATTTGGCCTAAGTGGTCATTTGTGCGGTGTAGAATTTTGTGTACATTCCACGCCAGCTCATTAATCGGATCCCGCACATGCCCGCGAATTTCCCGTACATCACCCTCACCGCCGCTGTGGTGCTGGCTCAGTCGGTGGTTGTTGCCGCCCAGGATGCTGGCGGGAACGCAGCCGATGGCCCGGAACTTGAGCAGGTGTTTGTCAGTGCGTCGCGAGTCGAGCAGGACGCGCTCCCCCTTGCCCTGCCCTGGTCGAAGATCGATAAGGACGCGATTGATCTGACGGGCGCGGTTCACATCAACCAGCTCATGCAGCGCTCCGCCGGCACCTGGATTTCGCGCGGTAATGGCCAGGAGAGCCTCACAGCTGTGCGCTCCCCCGTGTTGACCGGTAGTGGGGGCTGCGGTGCTTTCTACATTGCCTGGGATGGCATCAGTGTGCGCGGACCTGGTTTTTGCAACGTCAATCAACTGTTTGATGTGAACAGCGAGCAAGCCGGCAGCGTCGAAGTCATCCGGGGGCCGGGAACCGCCGTTTATGGCGCCAACGCGGTCCACGGCGTGATCAACACGCTGACTGCTTCACCGGCCATCGGACCTCGCGTGGATCTGTCGCTGGAGGCTGGCCCACACGACTACTACCGCCTTCGCGGCGAGTTTCGGCAAAAGGGAGAACGCCAGCAGTTCGGTGCCTACTTTAACGGCGTGAGCGATGGCGGCTTTAAGGACGACGCGGGCTTTGGTCAGCAGAAGCTGACGCTGCGGCACGACGTGCAGGGAGATGTATGGAACATCACCAGTGCCGTGGAAGCAACCAACCTCAACCAGGAGACCTCAGGATTCGTGCAGGGGTTTGAGGCCTACGAAGACCCGAACGCTCGCCGCCTGAACCCGAATCCGGAAGCCTACCGCGATAGCTTTTCGTTTCGCGCTTACACGCGCTGGCAGCGGGATCTGAATGAGCTCGAACTGTCTGTCACACCCTACGTGCGGCGCACCGGGATGGAGTTTCTGCAGCACTTTCTTCCCTGGCAGGCGACCGAGAAGAACAGCCAGACCGGGGGTGGCCTGCGGTTCAGCATCGCACAAAACGCCGGAGCGACGTTCAATTGGCAAAGCGGGGTTGACCTCGATCTGACCCGTGGATCGCTCACCGAGGTGCAGGACGAGCCGTTCAGTCCGAATCAACCCGAAGGTGTGCATTACGATTACGAGGTCGACGCCACATCGGTGGCCGCCTATTTTCAGAGCGACTGGGCCATCAGCGACAAGTTGAGTCTCGCTTCCGGACTGCGCCTTGAGTACAACGACTACGACTACGATAACCAGACCGGTGATGGCTCGGCCTGTGCACCTGAGGCGAGCGCATGTCGCTTCTTCCGCCCGGCAGATCGCAGTGATGACTTCTTCAATGGCAGTCTGAATCTGGGTCTGACCTACGCGCTATCGGAGCAGAGCAATCTGTTTGTTCGCGCCGCCCGGGGGTTCCGACCTCCGCAGGCGACCGAGCTGTACCGACTCCAGGCCGGACAAACCGTCGCCGATCTCGACAGCGAGACCATTAACAGCCTGGACCTGGGTGTACGCAGTCGCTGGCAGGATTTTCTGTTCGATGTGTCGTTCTTCACGATGCGCAAGAGCGACGTGATCTTTCAGGATGCGGATCGCCAGAACGTGAGCGGCGCCGATACCTCTCACGAAGGCGTTGAGTTCAACCTGCGCTGGGAGAACGAGTCCGGCTGGTACGCAGGCGTGGCCGGCACCCTGGCTCGCCACGAGTACGACAGTGCCGCGAATCTGCTGGGAAGCCGGCTGGACATCGAAGGCAACGATATCGATACGGCGCCGCGCGAATTCGGCAGCGCCCGGTTTGGCAAGCGCGACATCGCCCTGGGACAGCAGACACTCAACGCCGAGCTTGAGTGGGTGCACCTGGGTGAGTACTACCTGAACCCGGACAACACCGCCGAGTACGAAGGCCACGATCTGCTCAACCTGCGTATCGGGTTGCGCACCCAGGGTGGCTTCCGCGCCAACGCCCGGATCACGAATCTGCTGGATGAAGAGTACGCGGAACGCGCCGACTTCGGCTTCGGCTCATTCCGCTACTTTGTCGGTCAACCGCGCGGCGTGTTCGTAGAAGTTGCTTATTCGTTGCAGTAGCTTTTTTGCGGATACGCGGAAGCTCCAGCTGCTATGCAGTGGCTGTTGAATTTACGGAAGCCTGTCGTTGAAACCAACGCACCTATGAGTTCGTAGCTTCAAGTGAAAGCTAACATCAATAAACAACCAGGCCTGATGCGGTCTTCAAGGAAGTCTTTGCGTCTCGCCATAGTGATTGGGTGAGAATAGCCTACGTGTTGGGTTGGAATTCGATCCTTACCGAGTAGCCTAGCGCTTGAGCATAGCTTTCTACAGTCGCCAGCCTTGGCGAATTCTTCACATTCAAGCTCTCTAAACGGGAGATATTGCTTTTTGCGGTACCCAAAAGCTCCGCCATGCGTTCCTGAGTCACACCAGCCTCGGTTCGCATAGCGATCATTTGGCGCTTCATATCAAAGACAGTTGATAGCGATTCGTATTCTTTTGCCGTTGCCGAATCAGCAAGCGCCTTCGATTTAAAATTCTTGAAGGTAGGTCGTTTATGAGTCATCACGTCGAGCCTTCTCTTACGGTCTTCATACGTTTACGCGCCAGGTCCATGGACCGCTTCGGAAGCTTGTTGGACTTCTTCACCACTGTTAGCAAAATAACAAGCTCGCGGTCGTTAAGTAGGCAGAAGAGCGATCTGGCGATACCTTCCCGGCCCTTGGCACGGATTTCGAATAAGCCGCTGCCAAGCGATGCCGTATGTGGTCTTCCCAAGCCGGGGCCAAACTCCTCAACCAGTTCTAGTATCCGCAACAAGTTAGCGAGAATCCCAGGGGGCAGATCGAGGGTCTCAGACTCAACCTTCTCACTGTAAAACGTAATCGCGTAGCGCATACAGAAAGTTATCAAATATGATAACGTGTCACAACACTCCTTCTTGCAGCGAAGCGCTCCAAACCCTGAATCTCGAACGTGCTGGTGCATTTTCCGGGCTAGTATCCTGCCTTGTTAGTTCCTTGAAAAAATAACGAGTGATTTTTCACGTTTCCCGAACTTCGATCAGTACCGGAAAATGATCGCTGTAACCTTCGGTATCGATCGACGCGACGTCGCCGCGCCTGGGTAGGCCATACCGGATAGGGCCCTGACCAGACTCGTGGCTGACCATAAAGCTGGGGGTGAATACGCGGGCGGTGGCGAGATCGGCGGTGAAGCCGGCCTCTCCCCGGCAAAGCGACTTGTTCAAAAGGATCTGATCGAACACATTGCCGTTGCCTTTGTAGTACAGCGTGCCATCGACGATTCGATCACGACCGCGATGATCGGTGCACGGCGTAGACAGAAACTGCCATGACGCGTTGAAGAAACGCGCCGATAGAGATCGCTCGACATCACCGAGTTCGCGAGTTGCATTGGCATTGAATTTTACCGAAGCGTCCCATGGTGCGTCGTTGAGATCGCCCATCGCGATGATCGGGATTTTGGGGCCGAGCTCCTCTCGAATGCGTTCGTGCCAGTAAGCCAGCGTCTCACCCGCCACAGATCGAAAACCCGCAGAGCTCTCGGACTCCCCACCCATGCGCGACGGCCAATGATTCGACAGCGCCACCACGCTATTCCCGGTAAGCCGGGACTTGAAGGTAACCTGGGTGATGTCACGCGTGCCGGTCCGGCGCAGCACCCAGTGACTGAACAGGCTTCCGGGTACAACCTCGAAACTGTTACTCGCGTAGATAAACGCGGTGTCGATCCCGCGTTTATCGTGCGCGCTGTCGGCATGCACAAACCGATACTCACGGCCTGTTGCGCTCTTCAGCCGGGAGCTGAGCTGCTTAAGAACAAACGCGTTTTCGACTTCGCAGACACCGAGCACGTCCGGCCCTGAACCGTCGCCCATCACCGACAGCACTCGGGCCAATTGGACAAGCTTCTGCTGAAAGAAGTCATCAGACCAACCTTCCAGCGTTTTGGCGAACTTCTTCGCGATCCAGGGCTCTCGATCCTCAAAACTCTCGGGCGCAAAGAGATTTTCAAGATTCCAAAAGGCGAAGAGCGCCATAGCGATCACCGTGTCGTGCGTGGGTCTCCGCCGGACGTTAGCATTTTTAGACCGCCCGGGTGCCGTTGAACGGGGAGTACTGCGCTAGCCGATAGGACGTATGCCCACCGCATGGCGCACACGCTCCATCAGCGGCGCACTCTCCTCTCGCGCCTTCTGCGCACCGGCCGATAGCACGGATTCTATGTGTCCCGGGTCGGCCATCAGCCGCTCATACTCACTTCGGACCGGAGCAAGGGTGGCTTCAACGAGTTCGAAGAGCTGCTTCTTGGCCTCACCCCAGGCAATGCCCTCGGTAAACGCCGTGCGCATGCGGGCGATCTCATCGGCATCGGCGAAGGCACACCAAAGTTGGAACACGGTCGAGTCGTCGGGGTCCTTGGGCTCCCCGGGTTCCAGTAAATTGGTTCGAACCTTGTTGATGGCTTTTTTTAGCTTCTTTGAGCTTTCAAACAAAGGAATCGTGTTTCCGTAGCTTTTGCTCATCTTGCGCCCATCGAGCCCCTGCAATACCGCAAGATCATCGTCGACGCGCGCCTCGGGGAGCACGAACAGATCCTCATAGAGGTGATTGAAGCGCTGCGCGATGTCCCGCGCCATCTCGACGTGCTGGATCTGATCCCGGCCGACCGGAATGTCAGCGGCGCGGAAAACCAGAATGTCGGCGGCCATCAGCACCGGGTAGCCGAAGAGTCCCATGGTGACGGCATAGTCCGGGTCTTCGCCGTTCTCTTCGTTGTCCGCCACGGCCGCCTTGTAGGCGTGCGCCCGATTCAGCAGGCCCTTCGCCGCAACACACTGGAGTACCCAGGTAAGCTCCGTGATCTCCGGAATGTCGGTCTGGCGATAAAACACGGTGCGACTCGGATCGAGGCCCAGCGCCAGCCAGGTCGCGGCAATCTCGTGAGTGGACTTCTGAATGAGTTCGGGTTCCCGGCACTTGATCAGCGCGTGATAGTCCGCGAGAAAAAAGTAGGACTCCCGATCCGCATCCAGGCTCGAGGCGATCGCCGGGCGAATCGCACCCACGAAATTACCAAGATGAGGAGTGCCGGTTGTGGTGATTCCGGTGAGAACACGACGTGGAGTCATGCGCAGGTTTCCTTAGTGCGTTTCATAGCGGCTCAATCGTTTTCGCCAGTTGCATTGTGCTGCGCCATCAAGCGCGCAAGCAGACTGCTCGTGTCCCAGCGCTGTCCCCCCATCGCTTCGACCTCGGCGTAGTGGCCGTCGACTTGCTTCACAAGTTCCAGCGCCAACCCCAGCCGCTGGGCCTCATCCTTGACGATACCCAGATCCTTGCGCATCCATTCGACCGCGAAGCCGAAATCATACTCACCCTTGAGCATCGTTGATGCACGGTTTTCCATCTGCCAGGACTGCGCGGCACCCTGAGACAGCACGCTGACAACCTCGCTGCTGTTGAGGCCAGCGCGCTCCGAAAACAGGAGCGCCTCTGACAATCCCTGGAGTACACCGGCGATGCAGATCTGGTTGGCCATTTTTGCGAGCTGTCCGCTGCCGGCGGGCCCGAGGTGTTTCGCGCAGCGGGCGTAGCTGGCCAGCACGGGTTCGGCCCTGGCAAAGTCCTCGGCCTCGCCGCCGATCATGATCGTCAGCGCGCCATTCTCGGCGCCTGCCTGGCCACCGCTCACCGGAGCATCCAGAAACCCGATGCCCTTTTCTGCACACTCAGCGCTCAACTCCCGCGCGAGCTCTGCCGAGGCCGTTGTGTGATCGATCAGCAGGCTCTGTGCACTCATGGTGGAGAGTGCACCCGACTCACCCAGCACGACCTCGCGCACGTCGTGATCATTACCAACGCACAGACAGACGATGTCGGCACCCTCCGCCGCCGCCGCCGGGGTCTGCGCGGAGCGCCCGCCGAATTCGTCCACCCAGCGGTCTGCTTTGGTGGAGGTGCGGTTGTAGACACTGACAGAATGGCCCGCGCCCGCCAGATGTCCGGCCATGGGATAGCCCATGACACCAAGACCCAGGAATGCAATATTCAAGACGGTTCCTCTTACCAATGCTTTCAGATCACAGCGAGTTCAGATCACTGCAGTCAACCAGGATCTGCTTACACCACCGATCACAGGTACATCACACCAACCAGAGCAGCTCCCAGCACCAATCGGTACAGCACGAAGGGCATCATGCCAATGCGATTTACAAGAGCGATAAACCACGCGATGGTCAGGTAGGCGACCACGCCCGACAAGCCTGCTGCCAACGCCAGCATCTCCCAGTCGACGGACACGCGAGACTCCAGTAGCTCCAGCGATTTTAGCAGTGCGGCGCCGGCGATGACGGGAATCGACAGCAGAAAGGAAAATCGAGCCGCCGCCTGGCGTGACATTCCAAGGAACAGAGCAGCGGACAAGGTAATGCCAGAACGCGATGTGCCCGGAATCAGCGCCAGTGCCTGCGCCAGCCCAATAAACAGTGCGGCTATCATTCCCGGAACTTCCGTTCGGTGCGAAATAGCACCCCGGCGATCGGCCCAGGCCAGCACCAGGGCAAACACGATGGTGGAGCTTGCGATGACAGGTAGAGATCGCAGCTTATCTACCGCGTCGTTCAGCAGAAACCCGGCCACTACCGCTGGCACCGTTGCAATAGCGAGGTAGAGAATCTCTCGGCTTTCGCCTGACTCGACCTGACCTCGAAGTAATCCACCCACACCCCCGGTCAGGCGCCACAGATCAGCCCGAAAGTACCAGAGCACAGCGAGAAGCGTGCCAAAATGGACGGCCACGTCGAAGGCCACGCCCTGATCGTCCCAACCCAGCAACAGAGTAGGAAACAACAAGTGCGCGGAACTTGAGATCGGCAAAAACTCGGTGAGACCCTGAATAAAGGCCAGTACGACCGCCTGAAACCAATCGGTCATGTCGGTTTGCCCTGATCAGCGAGCTTCTTCCACGGTAGTTGAGGTTGCACGTAGTCGGGTCGCGCATTCTGCGGAGCCAGTGTGTCTTCACGGTCCAGACGAGACCGCGCCCGACCGAGCAGATCCAGAGCATCGGGCGTGATTCCCTTCAGTAGCTCGTTTGACACCACTCGACCTGAGTGCAACTGCTCAAGTGGCGCTTGCTCAAGGACTGCCGCTGCTCCGGAACCGAGCACAATGATGTGATCGTCGGCCGTCAACCACTCAGGCGGCACCAACTGATCGCTTGCAACGACGAACGCCGATTCATCCGCTAGCGGCTGGAGCGAGAACCCTGAGCGGTCGCTGAGCGCGACCTTGAACCACTGGGCATAGACCTGTCCTATGCGCGCATCGATCGTACTCAGCAGTACAGAGTTCGCGTTTACGACGCCGTCGAGAGCAGGATCGGCTCCATCTCTGTCAGCGGAAACCTTAAGATGGCGCAGAACGGTCTGTGCCTGCACTTCCAGCGAAGACACTTTGATCACGGGAACGCCAAGACTGTAGCCCAGGCCCTGGGCGAAGCTCACGGCAATGCGCAGCCCGGTAAACGATCCCGGGCCGCTACCGTAGGCGATGGCATCCAGGCTGAGCTCGCGAATATCGGCGCCGGCAAGCACCTCGTCGAGAATTTGAAACAGCTGTTGCTGATGCTGACGAGCCAGCGGCCGATGGACACCGCGGATCCCACGCTCTACCTCGAGCGCAAGACTCAGGGTATCGGTAGCCGTATCGATGGCGAGGAGGTTTGCCACTTGGTGCGGGTATCAGTGGGACCGCAGGATCTAATGTCCTGTCCCATTAGTTCGAATCAGGCGTCAGCGCCGCCGAGGACCTCCAGGATTCGGTTCTTGATGTCGGATACATCGCCAACCCCTTCGATGCGGTGATACTGGGCAGCGTCCGGACCGGCCATGTTCTTGTAAAAACCCACCAGCGGCTCAGTCTGATCCGCGTACACAGCCAGCCGGTTGCGGACGGTTTCCTCCCGGTCATCGTCTCGCTGTACCAGGGCCTCGCCAGTGACGTCGTCGATGTCGGGCACCGAGGGGGGATTGTGGATGACGTGATATACGCGACCGGAGCCGGGATGCACTCGTCGGCCGCCCAGCCTCGATACGATTTCTTCCGGGTCGACGCTGATCTCGACTACATGGTCGATGACTACCTGGGCTTCGACCATGGCCTCTGCCTGAGGGATTGTGCGTGGAAAACCGTCGAACAGAAATCCGTTTTCGCAGTCAGGCTCCTGGATCCGGTCCTTCACCAGCGCGATGATGATGTCATCGGAAACGAGGCCACCTGAATCCATAATGGCCTTCGCCTGAAGACCGACTTCTGTCCCTGCTTTAACTGCGGCGCGAAGCATATCACCGGTCGAGATTTGTGGAATGGAGAACGCCTCCGTAATGTGTTGAGCCTGTGTGCCTTTCCCAGCCCCCGGAGGACCGAGCAAAATCAAACGCATAGCGAACGTCCTTAGTTCTTTTTCTCTTAGTCAGATCTGGACACGGGTCTAAAACCGATGCCGCTTAGTGTTGTTATTGTTCGAGGAGGTCGCCGGCCCCCGCCGGCTGCGTCACCATACCGATGACGCTCGATCCGCTCAAGCGCACTGTTTTCGCCCGCCCGGCGAGTGGGCCGGCATCGATTAGCTGAAATGCGTTCAATTAAGGGCGCCACTCTCGACAGCATGCGCCAGGCTCAGCTTACCGGTGGAGCCTCCCGGGCGATGTCTGAGTCCGGTTCCGAACGCGTATCAAAGTGGGATGCCGGGTCGTGTTCTATCGTCGCAGCTGCCTGATCGGCTCGCGAATGATCGAGTCGATCCTTTGCCGCCGACCACAGCGCTTCGAGCTGCGCAGGGCTTAAATCCGAGAGGGCTTCGCTCCCTTCGGCCGCCTCAGCCTCCATCTTCTTAAATCGGCTCTCAAACTTATGGTTTGCGCGACGCATCGCCTGCTCGGCATTCACACCCAGGTGACGCGCGAGGTTCACGACAGTGAACAGCACGTCGCCAAGCTCGTCTTCCACATCGCCTGGGGACCCGCTTTCCGACGCCGCCACGAGCTCAGCGATCTCCTCATCCAGCTTGGCAAACACGGGGGCTGCTGCCGACCAGTCGAAGCCGACGCGAGCTGCCCGTTTCTGGAGCTTCTGTGCGCGCGGCAGAGCCGGGAGCGCCACCGGCACATCGTCCAGCGCTCCCTGCTGCGCTCGCTCACGGCGTTCATCGGCTTTGATCTTCTCCCATTGCCGCTTGACAGCAGGCGCGTCGGCTATGGGCGCGGCCTGATTGCTGGAGCCGGAATCAGACTGGGTGCCAACGATCCCTTCAATCTTGCCATGGGCAAACACATGCGGATGGCGCCGGATGAGCTTTGTCGAGAGCCCGTCCACCACCGATGAAAAATCGAACAGCTCCTGCTCTTTGCCAAGCTGCGTGTAAAAGATCACCTGGAAAAGCACGTCGCCGAGCTCATCTGCAACGTGGGCAAAATCGCCGTCCTGGATCGCCGCAGCCAGTTCGTAGCACTCCTCGATCGTCGAAGGAATGATGCTCTCAAAGGTTTGTTCTACGTCCCAGGGACACCCGTGTTGCGGATCGCGAAGCCGTTCCATGATCCGCAGAAGGTCGTCTAGTGTGTACATTGGCCGCAGCTCCTGATCATCTGCCTGGGGCGAGTTAACCGGTGGTGACTCGTCGAGCCGACGTCACATTCTTCAACCGGTTCAGACGCTCGAGGAGCTTGGATAGCGAACCCAGATTTGCCACTTCAACGGTGAGACGCATCTCAGCGCAGTGTGTTTTTCGGTTGGTCTCGGTATTGATGGCCAGCACGTTGATCCGCGCGTTGGCAAACATCAGCGTCACGTCCCGGAGCAAACCCTGGCGGTCATAGGCCTCGATCAACAAATCGACCTCAAAGCGCTCTTCAGGCGTGCTGCCCCAGTCCACATCAATCACTCTCTCGGGGAACTGCTCACACAACTGAAGGAAGCGACCGCAGTCGGTGCGGTGAATAC
>JBCCPL010000077.1:0-11004 GCA_039111155.1 Pseudomonadota bacterium
CCCGAAACTCGATTCCCAGCGCGTTTTCGTAGTTCATGAAAGTTCCTGTAGTGCGAGGTCATTCAATGGGCGTCGCCCGGAAGTCTGAATACGGTTCGGTCCTGGCGTGATGGGTATAGTATTAGAAATAACTAATATTAGAAAGAGCTAATATAAAGTTTCAATCACTGCTGGGATTTGGCCGAGTGCGCCACGCCCAAAACGGACAAGAGAAACTATTTCCTATCTGGCTGGCAGGCGGTAATTTGCTATTCGTCGTGCGACACTTAAGTCCGGTATTACATCAACGCAAAATCAAACCGGCGACAAGGCAGCGGAAGTTCAGCATGAACAATCTGATTCAAAAGGTATGCGCCTGGAGTGGTCCGGCGTTTATTTTGCTTATGTTCTGCTGCCTTTTGATGCTTGATTTCATGCCACCGATCCCGGCCGCGGCCGACGCCACGACGGTCGCTGAGCACTACGAAAGTAACCGCATACTGATTCGCGCTGGCGCAACGCTGATGATGCAGGGCAGCGTTCTGCTTATGCTGTGGGTAGTCGCGATCTCAATGCAGATGAAGCGAATTGAAACCGGACCGCCGATTCTTTCGATTTTGCAGGCCATCTTCGGCGTCTGCGCGAACTTCTTGTTCGTTTTCGTGGCGGCGGCCTGGTCGCTTGCAGCCTTTCGGCCCGAGCGCGAGGTCACAGAGATTCAGGCGCTGAACGACCTTGGTTGGTTTCTCTTACTCATGCCGGCTACGTTGCTGACGCTGCAGGCACTCGCTATCGGCGTGACGATCCTCGCAGATAGTAGTTCGGAGCCTTTGTTTAAGCGCTCCGTTGGCTACTTTAATATCTGGGTGGCGATCCTTTTTCTACCCGGATCATTGCTCACATTCTTTAAGTCCGGGCCGTTTTCCTGGGACGGCGTACTGGTTTTCTGGCTAGCCCTGGTGCTGTTTGTAAGCTGGATCTTCGTGATGGCGTTCGCGGTTAATCGGGCGATTGACAATTAGAACAGCACGCCACCCTCGCAGGTTGCCTTAACAGTGAATTCGCCTGATTGCGGTGAGTCCAGATCACCGGCTGAAGATGGCGTGTGGATGTTTGTGCTCGGCGACCTTGTGGTCTTCACGATTTTTTTCATCACGTTCCTTCTCTATCGCTCTGGTTCTGAAGCGGCATACTCCCAGGCCCAGCTGAGTCTCAGTACCCAAATTGGAACGGCGAATACGCTGGCGCTCCTCACAAGCTCCTGGCTTCTCGCCTTGGGGGTCCACCGGGTGAGAGAGCGGTCGGCGCACAAGGCCAGGCACTTTTTTCTGGGATCGTTAGTACTAGGTTCCTTGTTTCTCGTGGGAAAAATCAGCGAGTACGTGCAAAAGATCTCAGCCGGTATCGGCGAGTCAGAAGCCGAGTTCTTTATGTTCTATTTCGTATTTACCGGGATCCACTTCGTACACGTGGTGATCGGTCTCGTGATCCTCGGAGTGCTTATATTGACGATTCGGGCGGATGAGCTTGGAGATCGCCATCTAAGTTTTCTGGAAGGAGGAGCGATTTACTGGCATATGGTGGATCTGCTCTGGATTTTTCTATTCGCTCTTTTTTACCTCATCTGATCGCGCACTGATGAACACCTCCACTCTAAAGACTACCCTGGCCTGGCTCACCTTATGCGCGACAACCCTGGTATCGGTCGGCGCAAGCGGCTCGCGCTCAGTTGGTGAACTAAGCGCGGTGGTGCTCGCCATTGCGGCATTTAAAGTATTGCTTGTGATGCATTACTTTATGGAGGTTCCGCAGGCGGCCAGGTTGTTTAGACTGGCCTACTACGGCTGGCTCGCACTCGTGCTTGCAGTACTTTCCTTTTTGTTGTGGTAGTAGTGATGAGTCATCAGTCTGCCTCCGTTTGCAGTCTTATAGCGTGAGTCGAGTGATTGAGCAGAGCGGAGAAAACCTGAAGGAGTTAACTCTCACAGCGAAAAAGGTAAAGCTCAGATTGCAGGTCGATCACAGCACTTGCCGGTCTTTCCTGCTGAGTCTCTTCCCGTAAACTCTCCCTCCACGCCATCAAGCGATAGGCGCGGGTGGTCGAAACGACAATGACAGGTAAGTAACGGTTTGCGAATCACTGATCGCCACCTACGAACTGCTGCTGCACCAAGAATACCGCTATTGCGCCTGCAGAGCCTTTCCCGGCTACCGTCCTGGGCGTTTGGAATGCTCTGCGGCGGCGTAATGTTCAGCCTTCTTATGGTGCCGGTCCTTACGCTTGAGATGAGGACTGAGGATGCGCTCGAGATTCTTGGCAACGCTCTCTTTTTTGGATTGAGTATCAGCATTGTCGCTGGAGCCACGAGCTCCGTCATCCGCGGTGCCGAGCGAGATTTAGAGCAACTTCGCAGCGTGGTGGCGCTAGCAGACGACGAGTTCGAGTGCCTTTCGCAGTGCCTGTCGCGGCAGACACCCACAACCGCGATCTTCCTTCTCGTTCTTGGAATGGTCCTCGGCGCGGCGCACAACTACTTGCTGGGTCAGTTTCAAAACGTGATGCCATTTCTGGTGACGCAAACGACAGCAACCTTCATGATGTGGATCATTATGCTGGCTGTGCTGCCGAAGATGACGGAGAACGCCCTGTTGTTCTCGGATCTCGGCAAAGCCTCAAAACCAGATTTACTGCGCCCATCTCGTCACGCTGCTTTCGGCTCTGCAGCCCTACGCCCTGCGGTCTTCCTCATCGGTACGATCTGCATGTATGGGTTCCTTATATTGGGTGACAACGATCCTTTTGATGACGCAGTTTGGATTGGCATTGCCGCGTCAGTGGTGACCCTGGTTGGCATCGTGGTTTTTCCTCTCAGAGGCATCCGCGGTCGTATCCGGGAGACCCGTCAGGCCTCCCTGGCTGCTCTTGATGCGCGTATCGAGAGTCTCGATCTTGAAGATGTGGCTAGCGCCAGCGTGCAGGTCATGGACGAAATGGACACGGTGTTGGATATGCGTGAGCGAGTGGCGCGAGCGCCAGGTTGGCCGTTGGATCTGGCGGGTGTCCGCCGCATACTCTTTTATATTGTTCTTCCGCCGCTCACCTGGGCGGCGGCTGCCATTGTGGAAATGCTCATCGACAGCGCGCTGTAAGCGCACATAAGGATTAGATAATGACGACCAATCAGACCTGGGTGCTACGCAGCCGCCCCGTAGGCGACATCAAAGAGACGGATCTGGAACTCGTCGATAACCCGCTGGGAGAACTTGGGCAGGACATGGTCCGCGTTCGCACAGTCTACCTATCCCTGGATCCTACCAACCGGATCTGGATGAGTGATATGGACGCCTATCTGCCGCCGGTACAGATCGGGGAGGGGATGCGTGGAGGCAGTATCGGTGTAGTAGAGCAGAGTAATTGCGAAGCTGTAGAAGTCGGCGCCATAGTCAACACCGGTCTCTCTACCTGGGCTCTGTATAACGATTTGCCGGGTGCGGCGGTCAGTGTGTTGCCACCGATTCCCGGTCTTCCGCTCTTGGCATTTATGGGGCCCCTTGGAGCTACGGGTATGACGGCCTACTTCGGACTTACAGACATTGGTAAGCCTAAGGCGGGCGACACGCTCGTCGTGTCGGCGGCCGCCGGAGCCGTGGGGTCCATGGTCGGACAGATCGGCAAGATCCATGGATGTCGGGTGGTGGGTATCGCTGGCGCCGATGACAAGTGTGAATGGCTGACAGGAACTGCAGGTTTCGACGCGGCGATCAACTACAAACGCGAAGATGTGGGTGCTGCGCTCGACAAACACTGCCCCGATGGCATCGACATCAACTTTGAGAATGTGGGCGGGGCGATCATGGACGAGGTCATCGCGCGCCTGAACGACTTCTCGCGCATGCCGCTTTGCGGTTTGATATCGACCTATAACAACACAGAGCCGACACCTGGTCCCTACAATTTTGCAAACCTCCTGATGCGTCGCACCCTCGTAAAAGGCTTCATCATCCTCGACTACCTGGACCAGTTTCCCCAGGGTTTGGAGACGATGGCCGGCTGGCTTATGGAAGGCAAAATCCACTTCGAGACCGACGTGGTCGAAGGGCTGGGCAACGCGCCCGGGTCCCTTGAGCGTCTGTTCAGCGGCAAAAACCTGGGCAAGCTTGTCGTTAAAGTATCTGAGGAGCCCTGACAGATCTAAGCCCCTTCCTACCTGAACCCTAGCTGATCTGAACCCGAGAATGAGTAACGAAGTCGAAGCTCCCGGTATCATGGGGGTGTATGGGAGCAAGATCTCCTATTACACGGGCAAGCTCGAGGCTTATCTTCGCTATCGCGAAATCCCCTACGAGTCCTTTCCGACCGTCGCTCACAGTAAGAAGCTGATCGACGGTGTAGGCATCGTGCAGATGCCCGTGGTGCAACTCGCCGATGGCCGGTGGATGACCGACACGACGCCGATGCTCGCCTGGCTGGAATCAGAGCGATCAGGCGGGGGTATATTTCCTACCGATCCGCTAGTCAAATTCGTTGCGCTGCTAATCGAAGACTATGCGGACGAGTGGCTGTGGCGCTCCGCGATGCACTATCGCTGGAGCTATCGGCTATCCCGCCAATACGCCGCACAGTTTCTGTATGCTGAACTCGTGCGCGGTACCTTGCCGTTGCCGCGGCTGCTTGCAATCAACATGCTCAAGCGGCGCCAGTACTTTGGTTTTGTTCGTGGCGACGGGGTGAGGAGCAACACCCGAGCGCATGCAGATCAGACTTATCTCACTGCTCTGAAGCTCTTGGAGCAGATTTTCACGCGGCGCCCCTTTTTGCTCGGTAACTCACCGACGATTGCTGACTTCGGCATGATGGCGCCCATGTTCCGGCATTTCAGTCAGGACCCCACACCGGCCGAGATCATGCGCAATAGTGCGCCTTCGGTATACGAATGGGTGGCGCGTATGTGGAACCTGCCACCGTCGAGCTCAACTGTGGACCTCATCGATTCAATCGACGAAGTCCTGGTAGAGCTGTTGACAGAGATCTGCGAGACCCACCTGGTGCAGCTTCGCCAGAATGCCGAGGCGTATGGACGGGAGAGCAAACGTTACGACCTGACCGTCCAAAACTACTGCTATCGGAGCGTGCCTACATCCCGATACCGAGTCTGGTGCCTGGAAACACTGCAGTATCAATGGTCGGCATTGAACGAGACTACACAGGAGCAGCTTAGGGACCTGCTCACAGCAGACGCCGCCGTTGTTTGGGGAGGAAGAGTAGGCAAGGCCTCGGAGTACGACCCCGAACGCCGCGCGCCCTTTAATCGGGCGATCAATGTGTTCGCTAACGGTGTTCCGTAGCTCAGGCTGTCATCGCAGCGAGCCGCCCTTCGGTGCATTACGGTGTCAGCGTCAGGGTGTGTCGTGCCGCAGTCTGGGCCGCTTGCTTCGATAGTGGCGTAGGCGTAGCAAGCTGTGTGTGCCAGTCTCGTATCTGGCTCGCGTAGTGCTCATGGAAGACCCGCGCCGCGACACCGCCTGGCAGAGCGGTGACGATCTCCTCGGTCTCGGCCATATCACTCACCATATTGAATGAGGCAAAAAAGACCGTCGCGAACGGTTCGGTGAATCCGTAGCGGGCTCGCCAGAGTGTTGCGCCACTTCCCGACATTGGATAGTCGCCACCGCCTACCCACTCGCTACCGAATCCGCTGCGGCGCATTGGACTGGTGAACGTAATACGGTGAGCGTCGCCCCAGGTCGCATCGGGCGCGTAGGCTGTTAGTTGTTCGGTCGCCTCCTCGGCAGCGGTCGCGACTATGTCGTCGAGCGTCTCCACGCCCTGCGTCTCAGTATTATCAAACCAGTCTGAGTTGCCCTCAGCCACCATTTGATCGAAGCGTTCCTGCCAGTAATACCAGTTGTTAAGTAGCTCGCCCGTCAGGATGCTACCCAGTTCGTCCTGGAAAGTAGCGATAGCCAACTCCCGGTATAGCACCTGATACACCAGGGGCGCTCGCTCGCCCGCGCTGTCCTCCTTCGACCAGGCTGCGAGAAGGTCGGCGATTTCCGGGTAGCCTGCAGCGCGTAGTCGTGAGTCCAGCAACGGGACCATGACCTCGGCCTGCAGGTTCTGGGCATCGTGCATAAAGGTCCAATGATCCGCGGCAGATATCTTCTGCTTGCTTTCCATCAGCTGCATCAGTCGTCGATAGCGATAGGAAGGCGAGAAATAGGTAGAGTAGGTATGGGCGTAGTTATCCGGGCGGGTGTCGTGGTTAGCTGTGCCAGTCCAGCCTCGTGTTGGGTTGAATTCACCTGGCAGCTGATCCTTGGGGATGAACGATGTCCAATAAGGCCCAGCGTCAGTTACGGCGACAGGTATTACGCCTTCACCCACCCGCCGATTCGGGATCTTGCCGGTTGCGCGTCGCCCGAAGTTGCCATCCATATCGGCGAACACGTAGTTGAACATGTTGATATCCATGAGCTGAGCACCGGCATCGACTTCGGCTGCCGTCTGGGCATAAAAAATCTTGTCGTAGCCAATCTCCGGTCCGAAGTTCACCGTGGCCCCCCAACGCAGGCTTACAATCTGATCGCCTAAATCAACGATGCCGTGGTCGGAGACTACCGGTCCGCGACGGGTGGAGCGGATGGTGATGCTTTGTTCTCGAAAGCCACCTGCGGCTGCGTCATCCTTGATGCGAATGACCTCGCGCCGGGTATCGAAAGCTACTCGTGTCTCACCTTCCAGATAGTAGTCAGACGATTCCGGATCCTCGCGTTCCAGAAAGAGATCCTGAACGTCGCCATAGGCATTGGTTACCCCGAAAGCCACTCGGTTGGTCCGGCCTACCACGATGCCAGGTATGGCGGGCAGGGCGACGCCGGTCGCATGAAAGTCCCCCGTGCTCATGCCAATCGGATACCACACGCCGGGAAGGAGGCGCGAATCGAGATGGGGGTCGTTGACTACCATCGCCGATCCACTGGTGGAGCGATCGGGACCTGCGACCCAGTTGTTGGAACCCAGGTGGAGAGGTGCCACCTGGGCATAAGCGTAATTAGGCAGAACAGGCCCCACCGGTCGCAGCAGCGCTGTGTTTGAGTCGTCACTGGGACTAGCCGTATCCGAGCGCGGCTGGGCCATTTGGGAAAGAGGGTCGACAAACATCGCCTCCAGATACTCCGGGGTACGTTCCGGGTTGGCGTTTATCGGCATCAACGAGCTTGCTCGTTTGGCACCAAGAGCCTGGAGCAAGGCCAGAGAGAGTGCCTCGGCCTGCATGTTCACTGAATGCTGAAGTGAGATGTACTGCAGCACAATCGCCGAGTCTTCCAGTGTCCAGGGCTCGGGCGAGTGCCCAAGAATGGATAGCTCCAGTGGGAACTCCTGTTGCTGAGTCGAGAGGTAGGCGTTGACACCGTCAAGGTAGTCCTGCAGGTATTGCTCAACATCGGGTGCGAACTGCGCTGCCATCTTCCTTGCATTCTGCGGTAGCCCAAACACACGCATGGCTGTGTCTGAATCGATTCCGTCTTCACCGATGAGTTCAGCCAGTCTTCCCCAGGCCAACATGCGGAAGAACTCCATCTGAAACAGACGATCCTGTGCGGTAATGAAGCCTTGGGCGCGGAGCATGTCCCGACGATTACCAGCGGCGATATGGGCCACCCCGCGGGCGTCTCTGGTAACGGTAACCGGCTCACTGAGAACAGCCAGCGTCAGCGTGCCGTCGGTACGGTAGCTGTTGGTCTGGCCGACCCACAGGTAGGCACCGCCAATGGCCAGAGTAAGAGTGATCAGTACGCCAATCGCCAGTCGTCCCATCTTTCTTCCTTATTGTTTAGTACGCGAGCTGCGCCTCTGCGCATCGACAGGGTCTGCCTTCAGTCGTCGATGACCCTGGGTCATTGTGATGCGACAAAACGGCCCGATACTAAGCTGGGGCCTAAACCTGAATTTCACCAGAGCCCGACTATTGCCGAGTGCTGGTTATGCCCCTTGCAGACGGTTTCTTCACGACCAACCGTTCTGCGTTGTCCTCCGGTCCCGTGGCGGCCATCGAAAATGAGACGCAGCTCTTATTTTCCGTCGTTTTCTTGCAGCTCAGCAACGGGTTTCTGTCGCTTAAGCGTAGAGTGCGCGTGCCCCACAAGAAGCAAAAGCTATGCTGGTCAAAAGAGTAACTACCCTAACGATCCTTGCGCTACTGAGCGCCTGCAGAATCGAAGTCGAAGTTCCGAGCAGCGGCTCGGTCTTGAGTGAATCCGGTGCCTACAGTTGTGCACCCGGGACGACCTGTACGATTGATGTGGTCGACATTCACTTCGATGAGACGTTCGTCGCCGAGCCATCCACGGGTTTTGAATTCAGCGGTTGGGTTGTGCGCGACCGTGGGCTTTGCGGTGGAGTTACCGAAACCTGCCATCTTGAGACGTCAGGTTTTGCAGACAATGACAGTCTGATGGCGTTTCTCGAAAGTCCGCAGGAGACGTTCTATCTGCAACCTTCATTTCGCAGTAAAGGTTTTAACTCGTTGTTTATCGGCCACAGCTTCTTTCGCCCGTTTGCGGAGCAGCTTAGTGAGCACGCCGAGCGTGTCGGTCTTGCAAACCACCAGCCTGAGATTGTGTTTGCAGGTGGTGCCAACGGCGCCCCTGAAGCTCTCTGGAACAATGCTTCGAAGCGCGCCGAGATACAGGCGATTCTCGATCGGGGTGACACCGAATTGTTTGCGATGACCTACCACAACGAGTACCCGTCGCTTACCGGCTACCGTCAGTGGATCGACTACGCGGTGGAGCGCAATCCCGGTATACGAATCATGATCACCCTCCCATGGCTGAGTTTTCCCGAAGACTATGACTCAGCAACTTACGAGGCGCTTTGGACAGAGTTTCAGCAAGGGGATTGGCGACTTGGTATCGATGCTCTGCGCCGTGCTTATCCAGGTGTGGAGATTTTCTCGCTGCCCTACGGACAGAGCGCTATCGAACTTCGCAATCTGTATGCCGCAGGTGCTTTGAGCGATGTAGACACACTTACAGCAAATCCCGGTGAGGCGATTTTTCGGGACCCTCTCGGACACGCGGACGACATCCTGATAGAGCTCGGCGGGTTGGTGTGGCTGCGCGCTGTCTATGACGTCGATTTATTTAGCTACGACTACAGCCCCGAATTCGAAGTCGACTTGAAGGCTATTGCGCAGCAGATCGTCGACGATCAGGATCCCGAGTACTCGGCACCCTATCGCTAAGCAAATCGAGTACACGTCGGCTCAGAATTGGACGCTCGGTTTAAGCGCGTCTCACCGTAGGTGTATTCTCAGACCTGAGACGAGCGCAAAAGATGCGTAGGTAACATTCACGCGTCTAGCCCTCCATCTTCGCTGTCCCACCTGTGAGTCGAAGTTCCGTCGGTCGAAGTTCCACTGACTGGTGTCGTGCTTTTACTAGTGAAGCAAGTTAACTTGTGGGTCTGGTTCCCGATCTCTCTGGAGGTTCAAAATCCTGCGATTGTTTACTCTGCTGTTCATTATTGTCGCCGCGTTGTTCCCGGGTCCGGTTGCGGCTGATGAGCACTCGATAAAGCGAGAGCCGGCTCAGCTGCGAGTTTATGAGCTGGAGGAATTGGTGCGCGGTACAGATATCACGCCCGCTTTAAGTGGATTGCAAGTCAGTCTGCTGGAGAACTTTGATGCCACGCAGACTTTCGCGGCTGGAGTTGCCCAAGTTCTCGGAGAGGCCTCAACCCCCCTGCGTGCGGATCATAAGGTTCGTATCGCTTCGATTTCGAAGCTGGTGGTTGCAATCGGTGTTATGCGCCTCGTTGAGAAGGGAGCGTTGGACCTTGATGAAGATGTCTCCAAGTACCTGGGGTGGAGTCTGCGTAACCCTCGCTTTCCCGACCAGAAGATCACTGCGCGGCACCTGCTGTCGCATACGTCGTCGGTGCGTGATGGTTCTCGCTACTTTATCGCTGCGGGCACTGGTCAGCTGCGTGATTTTTTTGATCCGGCCACAGACTTCTGGGACGGGGGCCAGCATTTTTCTGCGCAAGAGATTGAAGTTCCGGGACGGTACTTCGTCTACTCAAATCTTAACTTCGGCCTGCTGGGGGAGATCATAGAACGGCTTTCCGGCCAGCGCTTCGATCAGTACATGCAGCAGGAAGTCCTTGCGCCGATGGGCCTATCAGCGAGTTTCGATTCCTGCACCGTGCCTGTCGATCAGCGGGCTGCTGCGTTTCGCAAGCGCTCAGATGACGGCCTCCTCTGGGATCCGCGGGGGCCGTGGGTTCCCCAGGTTGACGCCGGTGAGCCGCGTTGCTTTTACGGTATGCGCAGTGATGCGCAGGCGGCGAGTTTTTTATCGAGCTACCAACTGGGCAGCAATGCAAGTCTGTATTCGCCTCAGGGAGGCTTGCGTGCCAGTGCAGACGAGTTGGTGCAGGTGCTGCGAATGCTGGCCAATGACGGCGTCGTTAACTCTCAGCGCATTCTCGAGGCGAAGTCGGTCAACGCGCTGCTCGAGCCTCAGTGGACGCTGAATCCCAAGCGAGACAATGGCCTGTCGGCGGGCGAAGCCGAACCGGGCGGGCCGACGGATGGGCTGATGACGAGTTACGGCCTGTCGGTCCATCGTATTGATATGAGGGCCTGGGGCTTCGACACGGGTCCGGCCCTGCTCGTCGGACATCTTGGCGAGGCCTACGGCGTGCTAAGCCACGCCCTCTATGATCCCGCTACCGGTGATGGTATTGCCACGATAATCACTGGAACGGCGGACGACCCAGCCAAATCCGATCCGGGTCACAGCCCCCTTTACCGGGTAGAGGAGGAAGTCCTGCGCTGGTGGCTTAATCAGCGCGCCGGTCACAGATAGCTCGCACTGATCGTGATGCGTCCAAAGGGCTCGCCGTAGTTCCCCCGGCTTTCATTCGTCGCAGAGGACTGGAAATTGAACTCAGCCCAGAAGACCTCACTAGAATTACCGAGGCGCGGTTGACGGACCTCTGCGCCGAATGAAAGCCGG
>JBCCPL010000078.1:0-10911 GCA_039111155.1 Pseudomonadota bacterium
AAGGGGCTCTTGCCGCCCAGCTCAAGACTGCATGGGACCAGGTTCTCACCCGCCACTTTCGCAATCCACCGTGCAGTCGGGACAGAACCGGTAAACGAAATCCGGGCAAGCCGATCCGAGGACACCAACGAAGCTCCAGTTGCCGATCCGGTTCCCTGAACCACGTTCAGAACCCCGGGCGGCAGCCCGGCGGCGTGCGCGGCATCGGCGAGCAGCGAACAGGTCAGCGGTGCCCACTCGGGAGGTTTCAGGATACAGGTATTGCCTGCGGCAAGTGCCGGCCCCAGCTTCCAGGTGGACAGCATCAGCGGCGCATTCCAGGGTGTGATAATCGCCACGACTCCTGCAGGGTCATGGCGCACGATGTGGGTCGCCTGGGGTGTCTCGATGGGTCTGTTCTGGAGTGTCAGCGCCTGCTCGGCGAAATAGGTGATGTTCAACATCGCCCGGGGAACCACGCCATGCTGCATACGCGACAGCAATACGCCGGCATCGGTGCTCTCGAGCAGGCAAAACTCTGTGGCGCGCTTGCCTATCTCATCGGCAAAACGATTGAGAATGGGCTTACGCTGCTCGGCGGTCAGCGCCGACCACGCCGGGAACGCCCGTTCCGCCGCGGCGATAGCCGCATCGACGTGTTGCTCACCGCCGAGAGCAAGCTCTCCCAGTGCCTGTTGATCGATAGGAGAGTGCAGAGCAAACGTCTCGGCAGCCGACACCCGTTCGCCATTGATGTAATGCGCGGGTGAGACGGACACGCCAGCTACGTTCAGACTATCGGCCATTGCATCAGCCTCTCTCGTTTCCCGGTTCGGGGTGTGCGGGTCCTGCAAGGCTCACCGAAACAGCACGCTGACGTCGCCGAGAGCGTCGTAATCGGCACGGATCACATCACCGGCTGCACAGGGAATCGGTCTGATAAAGGATCCGCCCAACACGATTTCACCAGATTCGAGACGCTTGCCGTGCACCGCCAGTTTGTTGGCTAACCAGGCAACGCCGGCTGCAGGATGATCCAACACCGCACCTCCAAGTCCGGACTCCTCGACGACACTGTTTTTGTACACGAGCGCACCCGCCCAGCGCCAATCGACCTCGTGCGGCTTGCGTCGTTCCGATCCGAGCACAATTGCCGCATTGGCGGCGTTGTCCGAAATCGTATCGAGCACCTTGCGGTTCTGACCGGTGCGACGATTGACGATTTCTATTCTGGCATCGATGAGTTCGAGGGCCGGCACCACGTACTGCGTGGACTCCATCACCTCATCGAGGGTGACCTCTGGCCCGACGAGTGGCGAAGACAGCACGAAGGCGAATTCGGCTTCAACGCGCGGCACCAGATAATCACTAGCCGCAATCTCTGCGCCATTCTCAATCAGCATGTGCGCAAGCAGCGTGCCGTAGTCGGGTTCATCGATCTGCGATGCCAGCTGCATTGCTCTCGAGGTCAGCCCGATCTTGTGGCCGATTATCTGACCGCCCGCCTCGATCTTATGATTGACCCACGCTCGCTGAATCGCGTAAGCATCGGCAATCGTCATACCGGGGAACCGCGCCGAGAACTGCTCGATTGGCTGGCGCTGGCGTTCGGCGTCTTCCAGCTCTCTGGCCAGGCTGCGGACGGTATCAGCGTCCATTACCCGATGCCGTTTTCTCCGCCGAGGTCCTGCCCAACTGATCCGGATAGCGGCCGTAGCCAAAATCATGATCGGCCTCATAGATACCATTGGCTTTGATGTACTGATACCAGACCGTCGCCAGCCGACTGACGATGGCCGTATTCTGCGCCGACAGATCCTGGGTTTCGCCGGGATCCTTCTCAATGTCGTATAGCTTCCATTCGCCCTCACCGAAGGGTGGCCATGCCCACATCAGCTTCCAGCGCCCCTCGAAGACGACTTTTCCTCCATAGATCTCCATCGCGACGGCACGAGCAGCGCCCTGCTCCTCTCCTTTCACCGGTGAAGTGAGAAGAGACACACCCATCATCTGCTCACCCTCGCCGAGCGGTATCCGAGCGGCTTCCAGCAGAGTCGGGGCTATATCCATGACCGAAGCGAACTGCCGATGCTGCCGCGCCTCCTTCGAACCGGGCAGCTTCATGATCGCAGGCACGCGAATGCCACCCTCCGACAGAAAACTCTTGTAAAGACGCAGCGGAGTCGCGCTAACGTGCGCCCAGCTGCGCCCCTGCCAGACGTACGAACCTGAGCGGCCCATGTTCTCGTAGCTCAGATCAAAGTTCTGGGGAACCCAATCAGAGTTGTTTCTGAGAGCCATGACGTCGTTGCCTTCCGGCCCGTTGTCCGACAGTAAGACGATGATCGTATTGTTGTACTCACCGATGTCTTTGAGGAACTTAACCAGGCGCCCAAACTCCTGGTCCAGATGCGAGACCATGGCGGCATACAATTCCATGCGACGCGCTTCCGAGCGCTTCTGCGCGTCGGTGAGCTCAGACCAGTCGCCTAGCTGATCGGGCAGCGGACTCACGGGAGTGGCTTCATCAAGGAGTCCTATCTCGATCATTCTCGCGATGCGCTTCGAACGTACCGTAGCCCAGCCCTGATCGTACGCACCGCTGTACCTGTCGCGCCATCCATCGGGAGCCTGAAGCGGCCAATGCGGCGCTGTGTAACTTAAGTGGGCGAAGAACGGGCGGCCGGATTCCACGCCGGCCTCGATGTAGGCGATCAGCTTGTCGGTGTAAAAGGTTGTGGAGTAAAAATCTTCAGGTAACGCGGGGGCTGGCTTCTCACCCTCCCAGTATTCCACCGGGGATTCAATATCGAGATTGCCCATGCGGTCCGCGAAATGACTGGCGCCGCCGTTCTCGAAGAAGTATGACCGCTCGTAACCCCGCGCCGGCGGCCAGGAATCAGGATTGCGCCCCAGATGCCACTTGCCCGCCATCGAGGTGGCATACCCTGCTTCGGCAAAGTACTGCGCTAACAGACGCGTGCCATCGGTGAACTCACCGCGATAGGCAGGCTTGCCCCTAATCGCAGGAAACCGCTTTGCCACAATGGGGTTCGCGCCATAACCAACCGTGTGATTGTCGATGCCCGTCAGCAACATAGCGCGCGACGGAGTGCAGGTCGCATTGGCGTGAAAGTTGGTAAACACGACACTGTCGCTTGCGAGAGCGTCGATGTGGGGCGTGGCTATCTCGCTGCCAAAAACACCGAGATCGCTGTAGCCCAGGTCATCGGCGACCACCAGGAGTACGTTGGGTTGTTCTTGGTTATGTTGCTGCGCTGGGACACCGGTGCTCCAGGCGATCACGAGTAGAGCGAATACGGCAGCCAGCCATTGTGTAACTTTCACTCGGGTTTCCGTATTAGCATTATGCGAGCGATGAAAAGACACCGTAAGTTTCGGGGTCTGACAGCAGAAGCGCAAGCGATCGTCTCTTTTAGGCTAGGGAGCCTCCGAGGCGAACGGCAAAGTAGACCATCGCCAGCAACACCAAACCTACAACCGAGAGCAGGCTCCAGGCACGGAGTACGCCGCCCGGCTGTGACTCGACGGGTACCTGCTCGCTCCACATGGCCCGGTGATTGAGCCATGCCAGCAGCGGGCTCACCAGGAACACGATGATCGAGGTAATGTCGATAAACGCGGCAAACGACTCCATGACTGTCGCCAGAACCAGCACCGCCGCCGTGCACAGTATGGAAATGGCAACCGTATAGAGCGCAGATGAATTTCCGAACCGCGCCCGCAGGGGTGGCAGCTCCCGAAGAATTCCCACCGCTACTCTCGTCATGCCATCGGTGACGGTGAACAATGTAGATAGCATGATGAACACCGATGCGGTCGCGATGAGCGGAAAGCTCCAGCTTCCGATGGTCTCGGTAAACAGACTCAACAGCTGCCGCGAGAACGCGGCATTGCCCTTGGCGGTGTCAACGCCTGCGTTGTACATAACTCCGGTTCCCAGCACGAGAAAACCCAGGCCGAGCAACATGCTCATGAGGTAACCCACGTTAAAGTCCAACTGGGCTTCGCGCAGCGTTGGCAGACGCCCTGAATCGGCCGCCCGTTCACAGTTCCACAACGACTGCAGCACAGATCCGTCGGCGGGGGTCGGCATAAACCCGATCAGTGCCACCGCAAACATAATGGTGCCGGCGTTGAGCTCGGGCAGCACAAGAAGCGACAGTGACCAGTCCATGTTGACCGCCACCAGTGCAACCGCCACAAAGATGAGCAAGCTGAACAGCGCCACAACGTACTTCGCGAGTTTTTCAAGCAGGCGATAGTGCCCGGTCACCAGCAGCACAACCGTGGCCAGCAACAGCCCACCCACCCCCGGCAGAGGCGCCACCGAGAAATTAAACGACGCCTGTAGTAGCCCCAGAGTGAAGAGCGCAATGGCAGCTAGGATAAACACCATACTGAACAGCTGCGAGAGCGCGAAGATGCCAAACGCCCACCAACCTTCGGATCGATAGTGAGTGACCAGATTCCGGCCGGTCAGCGCAGCGTAGTCACCACCAAAGCGCAGCGTTGGGTATTTGAGAATACACGCGCCGACCACCACAACGGCAAGCCCCAGCCCATAGGTAGCCCCGGCTCGGGTGGCCTGAACCAGATGGGAGACACCCACCGCGGCGGCGGCATATACGATGCCGGGCCCCAGGATCTGCAGAACCGTTCGCGATTCGGCGTCGCTCGCGGCTGTCACGAGTAGTGGTTGTTACGAGCAGTAGGTGTCACGAGCAGTAGCCGTCATGAATAGTTGCTCAGCTTCCAGGAAAACACGTTGCAGACCATCATCCTAACCGCAGACGCTCTGGAGCACAGCACGGTTTCCCTGGTGTGCAGTTCTCCAACCCCTGTTCTTTAAAAGTTGAGAACACAGCTCCCCACGACGTCGCCGGAAAATTTGGCTCGGGCGGCCGTTCGGTATTCGGCTACCGGGTAGGCATGCGATACGTGCGGACGCAGCAAGCCTTCCGATGCCCAGGCGAGCACCTGGCTGATCTGGTGGGTTCGCCAGTCCGGGTTGGCCATAGAGTAGATAACCATGGGCGAGCCCAGGACCTGCAGGCACTTCATCTGCATAATATTGGTTGGCAGTCTGTCGGGCTCGAAGGTATCTCGCCCGCCGCTAGCGGACACGTTACTCGCCCATCCGACGATAACCATTCGCCCCTCGAATTTGAGGGTTCTCATCGCAGCGTAGCCAACCTCACCACCGACGGTATCGATAACAACGTCGACGCCTTTTTTATCGGTGATTCGGCGGGTTTCTTCGCGCAGAGCGGCCACCAGATCTCCGCTTTCAGGCTCGCTCAGCACGATCGCGTGGTCCGCGCCGGCCTCAAGCACCGCATCGAGCTTGCGCTGGGATCGACCGGTTACGATCACTTCAGCTCCGAGAACTTTGCCAATCTGCACCATGGCCACACCAGAAGCGCCGGAAGCTCCGGTAATCAGCACACGCTCACCACGCTGCACGTTCGCCCGCTTTACCATCGCAAAGAACGCGGTCTCACAGTTCGCCTGAAAAGACGCGGCCTCGTCGTAGTCAAAGTCATCAGGCACGCGACGCAAACCAGACTCCGGTGCCACGGCGAAGGAGGACCACGCCCCGCTTTGCTGGTAGTCGCCCTTGCTGCGCGGCCCCACGGTCATAAAGTCACTCATGACGCGGTCGCCCAGAGTTAAGGCCTTCACGTCGCTGCCGACCCAGAGAACCTCTCCGGAGAACTCCAGACCTGGTACGTAGGGAGGCGACGCCATATGCTGGTACTGGCCAGTCATCATGATGAAGTCAACGAAGGAGACAGCGGCGCTCTTCACGCCCACGATCAGATCTGTTGTTTTGAGTGCCGCAGGTTCGGGTAGAACGGCTTCCTGCAGAACCAGGAGCTCATCGATCGCCTGCCGTTGCGTGCTCGCGAATTCGGGCAGCACTATGCTCACGCCCCGTCGCTCAGTCATGTTCATTCGCTGTTACGAGTCCTCACACAGTTGGGCTTGGCAGCATCGGAGGGTTTTAGTCCCCACTGCTTAATTATGTAATTGGCCTAGCCACATTAAGCACCAACTTCATCATGCGAACCAGACTGTGGTGATAAGACACTGAACGGCAACGCCCAATCGACAGCACCCCCTCACTTGCTTATTGGTTTTGAACTACCGTGATTAGCCGCTCCTGAACGCGTAGTCTTCGAGATTCAGTGCATTCTTAGAGAAATATAACCTTCCGATGGATGGATTATGACCGTTGGTGTTCTCGTCCTCGCGGCCGGACAGTCGGTGCGCTTTGGCTCCGACAAGCGGCTTGCGCTTATGACCGATGGTCGTCAGCTCATCGAGGCAACCCTTACCGCTGTTCGTGAGAGCGGACTGCCGGCGTATGTCTGTGTGGGCGAAGAAGACCAGCACCTTGGCGAACAGCTTCGCTCCAGCGGCCAGAGTGTCTATCGCTGTAAGCGGAGTCGCGAGGGAATGGGCAGCACCCTCGCCGAGGGCATCTCGATGCTGCCTGAATGGGAGGGCGTACTCATAGCGCTAGCGGATATGCCGTGGATTCAGGCGACCACCTACCAGCTTGTGGCAGAACGCATTAACGGTTCAGCGATTTGCGCCCCCAGCTATCAGGGCCAGCGCGGTCACCCGGTCGGATTCGGAAAAAACCACTGGCCGGCGCTGGCCGCGCTATCGGGCCCGACCGGTGCTGCCGGGCTAATCAAAAGCCAGGGCCAGTGGGTTGAACTTATCGCGACCGACGATCCCGGGATCGTGCGCGACGTAGACAGACCAGCGGATCTGTCATAAAGCTCTGTGTACCAGGGAGCCCCTGAATTAGTCCAGGGCCTCCCTAGGTACCGGTCGATCGCTCCAGCAACTCGCTCTCGTCGGGTACAGCCTGCTGGATAGCGCCAAAAAGCACCGCGTGTGCCTGAGACAAGATCGATAGTGCAACGCTCTCGGGAAGCTCACCGCCAAGCACCAACCCCGCGGGACCGTAAATCGGGCATGGAAAGTCGCTTTCGAGCACCTGCGCCTGATCAAGCACGTACCGCTTTCGAATCTCTGGACCCAGCATGGCGCAGTAGCTGAGGTCCGAGGTTCGCAGCGCCGCGATGGCGTCGGCATCGATATCGATGTTGTGCGCCATGAGCACGGATGCATCTATGGACTCGAACCAAGGCTGCGCCGCCATCTCAGACAAAGGTCCTCGATAGATGCGGTGACCACCAAAGTACTTGCTCTGCGCCTGCGAAGGCCTGGGATCGGCGAGAGTCACCGTCCACCCCATGGTGGTGGCCAAAGCAACCAGCGGTGCGGCATCAACGCCACCGCCGACGATAAGCAGATGCGGAGGGGGTGGAATACAGCAGGTCGCTTCGATGTGGGTGCCGCAGTCTTCGACGTTGTATCTCGTGTGCAGGCTTTTGTGCAGGCCTTCATGCGGGCCTTCATGCAGGCTTTTATGTAGGCTTTGGTGTTTATCTTGCGCGACGAACGCCGAGGTATCCGCAGAGACTGAGCTATCAACCTGAATGCGCGCTTTTATTCTCGTAATCTCTTGCCGATAGACGACCGGCTGGTGGTCCTGCAGCGTTTGAAGCAGCTGATGCAGACCCAGGTAATTCTGCTCTTTTTTTATTGGCTGCAGCAGTATCTCAATTACCCCACCGCAACCCAGGCCGAGGCGGAAGCCGGCACCGCCGTCGTCGGTCGTATCGTATTCCAGTGTCGTTGCTTCACCGGACCACATTACTTTGCGGGCATGGTGCTGGAGGTCCGCCTCCAGGCAGCCGCCGCTTAACAAGCCGAATCGCTCACCCCGCTCGTTGAACAGCATGAAAGCCCCGGGTTTTCGGTAGGAGGAGCCTCGGACGCCCATGATGCTCCCAAGAACCCACTGACACTCGTCGGCTCGATCGACCCAGTTCGAGAGCAGATGAAAAAGGTGAAAATTCTGCGAGATGCAAACCTCCGAAAAGACCGTACGAATCTTTGAGCTGCGAGAAGGCTCAAATTATAGGTCGCGGTGCCTGAGCTTCAAATAGGCGGCGTCGCAGACGCCGAAGAGCACGGCCTGCATCCGCCGCCGATTCAATACATCGGTGTGCTTGAAATCTGGTCTGGGCAGGGTGACGCGAGAATTCGAGTGCGGAACAGTGTAGACCTTGTGTTACCAGCCCCGCATCAGGTCTCGCGCCTGTCGAGCTCGCTCACAGGTAAGTACAAAATCACTCGGAATTCGATTGTTTTCTCCAGACAGGGCTATACTCGGCGTAGTCACGCAGTCTGGATTCTCATCATGAAGCTTAACGTTAATGGCGCAGTCCACGAGATTGACGCCGACGAGAACATGCCCCTGCTCTGGGCCATTCGCGATTTACTCAATATGACGGGGACGAAATTCGGGTGTGGTGCCGGCCTCTGTGGAGCCTGCACGGTGCATCTGGACGGCAAAGCCGTGCGCAGCTGCATCACCTCGGTTTCCATGGCTGAAGGTAAATCGGTAACCACCATTGAGGGGCTCTCCGACGATGGGTCGCACCCGGTGCAGCAGGCCTGGGCGAAGCACAAAGTGCCGCAGTGCGGCTACTGCCAACCGGGCCAGATGATGCAGGCCGCGTCGCTGCTCGCCGAGAATCCCACTCCGGACAGCGCCGAAATTGATCAGGCCATGGCTGGAAACATCTGTCGTTGCGGCACTTATACCCGCATCAAGGACGCCATCACCGATCTGGCGACGGAGGTCTCATGACTGATTGTTTTGATTTTTCCCGCCGCCGGTTCCTGAAGACCACGGTTGTCAGCGGCGTCGCGGTTCTATCGATCCCCCTGCTGGGTCGCCGAGCCGGTGTTCCCGGTGCTATCGCACAGGAAGCGGCCACGGCCTCGGACGCCACGCTGTTTGTCTCTCTCATGGAGGACGGCACGGTCGAGATCACCTGTCACCGCTCCGAAATGGGGCAGCATGCGCGCACAGCGGTCGCCCAGACTGTTGCCGACGAAATGGAGGCGGACTGGGACCGAATTACGATCGCCCAGGCGCTGGGTGACAAACGCTACGGCGACCAGAACACCGACGGGTCGCGCAGCGTTCGGTTTAACTTTGATCGTCTGCGCCGGGTTGGAGCCAGCTTCCGCCAGATGCTCGCAGAAGCCGCCGCCAGTGAATGGGGCGTCTCTGCGCAGGATTGCCGGGTCGAGCAGCACAAGGTGTACCACGAGGGTTCCGACCGGGTCCTGGATTTTGCGGATCTCGCAGGGGCCGTTGCCGGCATGGAGCCACCTGCCGAACCCCCACTGAAGGGCCGCTCCGAGTGGCGCTACATCGGCAAGGAAAACCCGACGGTTGACATGCGGGACTTGCTTACAGGACGCGGCAACTTTGGCGCCGATGTACGCCTGCCGGACACCCTGGTGGCGAGCATCGAGCGGCCGCCAGTGGTGCTCGCGCAAGTTGATTCCGTTGATGACACGGAAGCCCGCAAAGTTCCGGGGGTCGTCGACATCATCACCATGCCCGCGCTTACCGAGAACCCGGTGGCGTACAAACCGCTGGGCGGTGTGGCCGTGCTCGCAACCAATACCTGGGCGGCTAACAGCGCCCGGTCCAAGCTCAAAATAAAGTGGTCCGACTCGCCCAACAAAGCCTATAACTCCGCCGGGTTCCGCCCGGTGCTTGAATCGGCTAATAGCGAAGCGAGCGACATACATACAGATCGGGGTGACGTCGAAGCAGGTTTGGCCGCAGCGGCCAAGACTCACAGCGCCAGCTACTACGTGCCCCATCTGTCTCAGGCGCCGATGGAACCACCAGCAGCAACAGCACGAAAGATCGACGGTGGAATCGAAGTCTGGTCCTGCACGCAGAATCCGCAGACTGATCAGGAACTGATTTCCGGGATGCTCGGTCTGAAACCCGAAGATATAAAGGTTCACTGCACACTGCTGGGCGGTGCGTTTGGCCGCAAATCGAAACCCGACTTCGCAGCAGAAGCTGCGTTCCTTGCTAACAAGACCGGCCGCACGGTGCGGGTACAGTGGACACGCGAGGATGACATTCACCACGGCTTCTATCACACCGTGAGCACCCAGACGCTGGAAGGCGGGCTCAACGAGGACGGACGTCTGACGACGCTACGGCATCGTTCTACCGCACCGACCATCGGCTCAACGTTCTCTCCCGGTGCCCAGGAGATCAACTTTGAGGCCGACCTGGGCCTGCGAGATGCTCCCTACGACATACCCAATATGCTGGCAGCTTCCGGACGTGTACACGCGCACGTGCGTACCGGATGGATGCGCTCCGTGGCCAACATCTACCACGTGTTTGCCCAGCAGTCGTTTATGGCTGAACTGGCCGCCCTGGCGGGCCGCGACCAGCGCGAGTTTCTCCTGAAATCGATCGGTCCGGATCGCGTTATTGATTTCGAGGCCACCGGTTCGAAATTCGCCAACTACGGCGCTGATTTTGCGGCGTACCCCTTCGAAACAGGCCGCCTCAAAAACGTTCTCAATCGGGCCACGGCCAATGCGGGTTGGGGCCGCGAGCTGCCGGCCGGATCCGGCCTCGGACTCGCGGTGCATCGCAGTTTTTTGACGTATGTGGCCACGGTTGTTGAAGTTGCCGTCAGCGAAAAGGGTGAGCTATCGATTCCCGGTGTTTGGGTCGCAGTTGATGCAGGCACTGTGGTAAACAAAGACACGGTGCGTAACCAGATGCAGGGCGCCTCGGTGTTCGGTCTGAGCGTGGCGCTACACAGCCAGGTCACCGTCAAGGATGGTGCGATAGAGCAAAGCAACTTCCATGATTACCAGGTCGCGCGCCTGAACGAAGCACCCGCGAAGATCGAGGTTGAAGTGATCGAGAGCACCTCGGCTCCCGCGGGTGTGGGAGAGCCGGGAACGCCGCCTTTTGCTCCGGCG
>JBCCPL010000079.1:0-9950 GCA_039111155.1 Pseudomonadota bacterium
GAATGAATCGCCGGTTATCATGCGCGTGACTTCGCCATCGACCTCGATAAAGCGCACGATTTCTCCGACCGTACTGCCGCCAAGGGGCGCCTCCATCACGAAGCGGTCTCCACCGATTGGCCTCAAGCTGACGTCGGTGTCGATCTCCCGCGAAGCGCCGCGCAGCAACACCAGTTGCTCATTCATCAGAACAACGCGCGTATCCGACCAGGGCGAGCGGTAGAGCCCGGCAAAGCGTGCCCAGGCGGGATCCCAGGCAAGGTCCGGGTCCTCCTCCTTGGCCTTGATCGCGGCCCCGCCCACCGTTTTCATCAACTGCTCGGAGATGCGTGAGGGATAGGAATCGTTGGTATTGGTCAAAACGATGACGCCGACCCCGCCGTCTATGTGAATCCGAGTGTGCGTGGTGTAGCCCGGGTAGCCGCCGCCATGACCGATGTGCAGATCCTCGCCCACGCGCATGACTGAAAAGCCTAGGCCCTGCCCGCGCTTCCAGTTGTTCTCCAACATGCGCACGCGGTGCATCTCGCGCAGGGACGCCGTTGACAGCAGGCGGTCGCCACCGCGGGCACCCTCCCGGAACTGCGCGGAAACAAACTTCGCCATATCGCCAACGGTGGAGCTCAGCCCCGTGGCGGCCGCCATCGAGCGTGCATCGACGAACGGCATCACCTCACGGCCGCCGTCCGGCATGCGGCGTCCATAGCCGGTAGCGAGGAGTGGGTCCTCCACATCGACCGTCGACGCCGACATACCCAGGGGAGCGAAGATGTTGTCCTGCAGATACGCTGACCAGTTCATGCCGCTGACAGCTTCGACCACCATACCGGCGAGCGTGTAGGCGTAGTTCGAATACTTCCAGCGGGTCTCGGGAGGATAGGCTGCCTGGCGATCCGGTGTGAGCGTCCTGAATTCCTCGGCGGAGGGAAAATTCCTATCGCTCCAGTGGGGCCCGGCTTCCCGTGGCAGGCCCGAACTGTGCGTCAGCAGGTGCTCGATCGTAATCGGCGGGTCGCTCTCGTCGCTGGGGATGACGCTGAACCACGGCAGGTAGTCCTGTACCGGATCGTCGAGCCGGAGCTTGCCCTGCTCTCGCAGCTGCATGATGGCAGTCGCCGTAAAAAGCTTGCTGTGCGAGGCCATGCGGAATCGCGTATCCACAGTCATGGGACGAGATGCTTCGAGATCGGCATGCCCGTAGGTCTGTGTCCAAACGAGGTCGTCATCGGAAACGACGCCGACGACGATGCCTGGTATACCGCGATATGCGATCTGGTCCTCGATCCACGCAGAAAACAGGCGCGTCGCCGCCTGAAAGTCCCCATCCTCAGCGACGTTGGCAGCCCGAGAAGCATCGGTCCCGGCGAATACGATTAGCAACAGGGCAATAAACAAGGCGGCGGAGGACCGAATGTACTGAGAGGACCGGATGTACTGAAATGGTGCGGCAGTCATGGAACACGTCTCGTCGGGCAGATCTGACAGGTTTGCCGGTCGGCCCGGGCTCGGCCGCCTGCTTGCCAACACGTTAGCACTTTCGCGGGCCTGCGGAGCAACCGTTGGCACGGGAAGCCGCGAGCGCATTGACGGCCCTCCGCCATTGGGTGAGTCGAAGTTCGATACCTGAGTGGGAGTTGAAGTTACAGGCTGGTGGTCGGTCGCTCCTGGCTCTTCTCGGGCGAACACTTCACCTGATCTGGGCGATCGTTCCGGAGGAGGCAGTCATCACCGCCAGACCGGTGCAGCGCTCAATTTCGACCCCGGGTGATCGGTCGATGCCAGCGGGGATGAGTCTTTGCAGTAGGGATGTTCAAACATGGAAGAATGGTTTTTTGAGCTTGTCCCTTCAGGACGTCGAATGACTCTTCAAACGGCCATTCAGCGCCTCATAAGGTTTTTCGGCGACAAAACCATGATTGCGCAATCCGGACGGCTTTCTCACGCCGACGTTCAGATATGTTGGACGATGACACTAGGAAGTGCTCGACCTAACGAAAGCCGGATTTTTCATTCCGCTGGCCGATCGATTCGGTGAACGAACCGCCCGGCCTCGGCTCTTGTCGACTGCCTATAAACTTTTCAGGCGTTTGTCGGAATAGAAGGCCAACATGAGCTGGTCCTTGATGGAAAGGCGAACGCCCTTGCCTGCACCAGCGGGTCCCACTTCAGCATCGCCGCAGTAGGTGCCGAAGAGGCGATCCCAGAAAATGATGTCACAACCGTAGTTGGAATCTGCCTGACGGCGCTCCAGCGCATGGTGGCAATGGTGCTGTTGTGCGGTGGCAAAGAACCAGTCCCACACCGGCATTGAAACCATGGGCAGGTTGGCATGGTTAAACTTGCCGTTCCACATGCCGAAAGCTGCCGAAACGATGAACACTTCGTCGCTAGCACCCATCAGGGCCAGAGCCATTGGAGTGCCGATGCCAAGCGCCAGGTATTCGAACGGATGGGTACGGTTGCCACGCATGGCACTCATCTTGGTCAGGTGATGATGTGTTGCGTGCATACGCCACCAGAACAGTGACTCGTGCTGAATCCGATGCAGCCAGTAGTAGAAAAAGCTGGAAGTGAATCGGATCACGAGCATGGCCCCTATGAGCCCGAGCACCGTGGTTGGTTGGAACTCGATCTGTAATGGAGACATATCACGCAGGGCTTTGAAGCCCTCCGAAACTGGCGTGCGATACAGGTCGGAAATGAGAGGGGCCCAAAGCAGGCCCCCCGAAGCCATCCAGAACGCGTCTTCCGCCAATTCGTCGGGTTTGAGCAGCCAGGATTTTTTCTTGGCCCAAAAACGTTCGGCTATAAGCAGAAGAGGCGTGGAAGCCACTGCAACGAGCAGTGTCCATGCTCGGTAATACTCTCCTCCCCACTCATTGACCACCATGGCGGCGACGAGTAACACGGAGCCGGTAACCAGGAGCGGCTGGGGCAGCGCCCAAAGAAGCGTCTTCTTGTTCCATGTCACTTTACTGCCTTCGGTGATAATCCCTTCTTCGGTGCGCACTATCGGCTCGCCGGAGGGGCCCGTCTCGGACGATGATCGGTCCACCGCGTCAAGCGGATAAACCATATCGATAGGGTTTATGGATTGATCAGTCACCACCGCTGCCCCTGAGCTACTTGGCTGATAAGTTGGTTGAATTGATTCGTTGTGAATTGCACTGCTGGTGAGCTAGCAGGCTTTTTTACTGCCACAGGTCCCAGTGGTTGCCCACTCGACTACCCCGTCCTCGATCTTTGGGGTGAGAATGTAGGTCACCCCGTCCAGGTCGGACTCATCCTTGATCCACGTCGCAATAATCCGGCCGTCGATGACGGAAACTCCGTGAGCCTCTTCAGAAACGAGCACCTCATCGGGCAACCCTGCCTCTCCGCTATCGAGAAAACCCATGTCACCGGCGCTCCCGGATTGTAGAGCAGCCTCTATCGTGGCTTGGATAGGCTTTGCCAGATCGACCAGTTCGCGATAGCGAAACTCCATGTTCAGTTCTTCGTAACGGTCAAGGTTTCTCGCCAGATAGAAGCCAACTAATGCAACGAGGACACCGGCAAATACGAATAGGGCCAGTCTCTTCTGCTGATCGGGCTGAGTTTCGCTGGCGTCCATCGAATACTTCATTGCCTGGGACTTATCGGCAGGCGAAGTGCCCGGCTTCTCGCCGACACCATCACCCAGATCCAGAACTCCCAACTGGGCAACGCCCCAGGCCATCGCGATAGCGACTAGGGCTCCGATGAGTTTGTTATCGCCTTCGAGTTCGAGGTAGCCCCAGATAGGAATACAGACAGCGATCAATGCAAAGCCCATGAATACCGGAGGAATCTCTTTCCCGGCGATTTTCACAGCACCTGCGAGCTTGACCTTCGTTAACAGCAGATCGAACTTATTGATCAGGTTGTGCCAAGTTTCCATACCAGTCCGTGTCTCTTTTTGGAGACGAAAAACAGCAGAACGCACCGTATCTGTGCGCTCAAGCGCGATAGGCCGCGCAGAGCATTAAGAAACCGCCGGATGTGTCCAGGCAGCAATTACTGTGCCTGGCTGAGTCAGGGGTGTTTGGTGTCAGCCACGTCCGTGTTCCTGCATGCACTACTCGAAGGCAGCAATGAAGTCTGAAACCGTTTTGATGAAACGCAGCGCGCCCCTATCACAAACCTCACCACTCCATTCGCCCTTGTTGAACAGGCGCCCCCGCAAGGCGGTCGTCGGTGAGATCTCCGCGCACGCCACGTGCGATCCAGATCCGCTAGGGAAGGCTCCCGAAGAGCTAGAACGCATCGGCACTGAACAAGAAGCCCGACAGAAATAGAACGGTGGTGAGGTGCGAAAGTTGCATCGTGAGGTACGCCTGCAGAAATGCAGGACGTCACTATTTGCAAGATTGGAAGCTAGCTTCATGACAAAGCCGCAAACGGGGAATCGGCAGAGGGGACTCACAACCGCCGAGATGGTCGTCTACCCGATGGTAATCGTAGGGCTAATCGGTACTGCCTTTGGCTTTTACCACAATTCAAGAATCGACGACGCAGTGTCTGCTGCCGTTGATCTGGGGCTGGAGCAGCAGGCCGTTATTGAGGAGTACTTCAGTACCTACGGGGAGATGCCGCCGTCAGAAGCAGACATCAACCTGAGCTCTTTCATTCCGGAAGGCATTCTCACCGGTATGGACTACCGGGCAGGCGAGTTGGGAGTACCTGCTGCCGACAAGTCACGCAACGGAACGCTCAGGGCTCTGGTGGACATGACAGAATTTGGTACACGATTTGAAGACGTTGAATCTGCCTTCCTGCTCATTGCGCGAGCCCAGGACGACGACACCATCAAATGGGACTGCATACCGGACTTCGTCACAGTAGACGCCTTAGAAAAGCGCTACTTGCCCAAGACCTGTAAAGGCACGAAAGACGAGGAAGATGAGGAGGGGGATGGCGAAGGCGAGGGCGAAGAACTCGAAGACGAGTAAGGTGATAAACAGGTGTCAACTTTCTCGGCTCTTACCTTAAAGTGCCCGGTGGTTTTCCTGCGTCACTGTCGCCGCTTGTGCTGCCGTCGAACATGGCCGACGGACCCATGCTCATTGCTGGGCGGATGCTCTTTCCATTAAGCGTCGCGTTATTCGAATCGCGTTCCTGTGCAAGGAACGAATGGCATCTCCTGGCCGGAGGCAGCTGTTAGACCCCATGGCCACGGGCGTCCGCTTCCGAGAGTGCAGTCGTTAGCGACCGTTTCACTCCGACTTCTGCCATCGACCCTAAGCGTTCAGGCTCTCTGCAGTCTTATATTCTGATTCATCTGCTACGAATCTGCTGGTAACAGAAAATCCCGACACTTGTGAAACCCATACCTACCAAGAAACTCATAATCAAAAAGTTCCGCTCTTTTTCGTCCGATGAAAAATCAAGAACTTCAACTGTCAACATAAACAGAGAGCCGGCAAGAACGAACCCGATCTCAAAGAGAGCCTTTTCGACAAGTCCACCCTTGAGACCAAGACGCTCCCAGGATCGAACCGCGCTTAAAGATACAGCAAAAAGCGCGAATATAGCCGCGAGGAAACCAAGCCTTGAGTAGACGAATACGAATCCGAGCCACAGTGGTGTGGATATGAAAGCCAGCCGGCGGTAATCAAAAGTCTCATTCACTTGGAAGGCTTTCTATCATTTCCCCAGTAACAAAGTCGGGCATTTCATTTGCGGCGTGACCACTGCCAAATCGAGCGCTATATACGGCGAATCCTGATTCAAAAAAACTGACCGATCTCCATTGCCGAGTCGACCCAAATAGACAACGTCCGATAGTGAGTACTTCGTATAAGCTTCTGCTTATCCGGTTGCTCAAAAGCAGACGCTCGGAAGCTCAGTCTATACATTCCGAAGTCGACCCTCAGCAGACGTCCAGGCGCCGAGCGCGCCCCGGTGCCAAGCTCTGTTAGGTGCCGCCATGACCTCGCTTGATACGGCGAATATATGCTGACTGCAACTTCAAGAAGAGACCAAGTATCAGAGCCAGAATGCCTGAAATTATGAATCCGAGTATCGGCGCAAAGGTCCGCCCTGTATCGTGGACAAAACGCCTTTCTGCTTCGTCGTATCCGTCGGTTTGTTCATCTGCGCTGAAAGAGCCATCGCCGTTCGTATCAAAGGCCTGCAACTCATTAAGGTATTTGTTTCCGTAGTACTGTGAGGAGTCGATCACGAGTAGATAAGCCAGAATGAACATCCCGCACGCCTGCCACAGTATGCGTTCGCTTCTGCGAAACACCGTCAGGCCAGCGAATAGGCATATGCAAAACACGGAGACTGGAATTATGAGGGTCAATCGCTAGGCACCTATTGCTGTCAGCACGGGCGGCAAACCGAAGGTTTAACATTCAGTGAAGTGAAATGCGCAGCATTGTTATGAGTCGTCACGTTCAGCCTCCCGCACAAATCTGATAGCACGCTGATAATCCCTCTCTTTTTGCCGGCCGGACATCAGTACCTCTCTGGCAAACTCCAGCGCATTCTCTTCGGACATAGCATGCTTACTAGATTCGTCTGTAGCTACCTTCATCCAAGACTGTAGTGTTTCCTCAGTCTTGTCTGGATCGAGAATGTCCTTACGTTTCTCATCATTGCGTCTCGGGTTCTCTAGCCTGTATCGGGTGACCTCTTCCATGAACGACATACCAGCACTACTTATAGACCAAGGCGACGGTATCTGGTGAACGACGTAATGCCGTCTTAGGTGCTCCCCAAAGTATGTAATGTTCTGGTCGATTATTTGCTCGGCTTGCTCTTCGTATTCGCCTTCGTAAGCTTCACCCAAACGGTAATCATGGAGTCGGCGTTTGGCGGAGGTGGCTTCAATCCCTAGTGCGTAGAGAGCACCTTGACCTGTGCCAACGTACAGACCGGCGTAGAAACAGATCCCGCATGAGATAAGCGTAATTAATGCGGCAGTGTATCGTGGCATCAGTTCACGACGGCGAACGGACGGTAACCGAGCCTGAGCTCACTATTCTCTTCTGAGTCAACACACCTCTCCTCAACTTGCTGATTGCTAGAACGTAGGTTAGGTCAAAACGTTTCGCAAGTACCCTAAAATGAGGTATCGCCGCGAGCAACGCAAAGGTCGGCTCCTGGCCGGAGGCGGCTTTTAAGCGGGATGGCTGAGAGAGTCCGCTCCTGAGAAAGCAGCCATCGCTCAAGCGGGGAAGCGGACACCGCCGCCTTCGACCCTGAGTGGCCATGTAGAATGCGGATCCAACTCCTACTCGCACTCATGCCATAAAGTACGAGCTTTAGATTTTAAACAGGCAGCCCACCACCGGCGTTTGCCGACTGACGACACTAACTTAAGCGATATCTGTTTATGCGTCCGATGATCTGGCATTTAGCTGTTTCCGCCTTGTTTGCTGCGCTCGCTCCCGCCGTCTACTTCGGTCTCCTTTCTTCGTCATTAACAGTCATCCCTTTCGCTTTCTGTGTAGCGTTGATTCATGCTGTAGTACTTGGCTTGCCAATAGCGGTAGCGCTTTGGCGTAAGGACCGAATCACGGTCTGGACTTCATTAGTCTTCGGAATTGTCATCGGCTGCGCTGCAGCCGCCGTCCTGACGTGGCCCCTGGGCTTATCGGGCTTGAAGAGCAACGCCAGCGTCAACGGCGTCTCTACAATCATCAATGGCGTTCCAACAATCGCTGGATGGATTGGCTACGGAAAAGGTATCGCCTTTTCAGGCCAGTTCGGTGCAATAGGAGGATTAGCTTTTTGGTGCAGCCTAAGGCTACTTAAGGCATACCCCCCCAACTCCGCAGACGGAAAAGTCTCGTTCTTAAGCGCAAAATCTGGCTTCGTAGGTTCATTGGCGATCGTTACAGCTGCAGTTGTTCTGCTCATTCCCACGGCAACCAATAATCGCTCGTGCCACAACGTGCTACGCGATGGAAGAACCGCAATCAGTCCAGTCTTAAGCATTGACCTTGAAATACAAGGGCACGAATGGCCAGAACTTGTGCAGCTGTATGTTGGTGTTGCGGACGTACACAGTATGCAGTTTCGCAACTCTAGCGAAAGCCGCCCGCGCGTAGTCAATCTGCTCTACCTAAGTGCTTGCAAAGAAGACTTTGCAATCACGACAAACGAGCAGAGATGGTCTCGCGACGACTGGAAATCTCCTTTGCCTGGCTATGGAGTTGGCATCAGAGTTTACGAGGTACATTCGGGATCTGATTGGCCTGAAGTAGCGATGGACTTGACTGACCGCTTGGAAAGAAAATGGCCAGGCAAGGTTCGATACAGGGACAATCAGGGGTACTTTGTACCTAAGCCATCCATCATCGCTCAAGACTGAAGACAGCGGCTTCTGGCCGATTGCAGAAGGCTTAAGCGCTGCTTCTGAATGTCCGCTAAGCAAGCCGATCTAACTCAATACTGTCTTACGTGACACGTCTGAACTTATTGAGTTGACGGCGAGCGCAGTCCGGCGCAGACAGTTTCTAATCGATAGTCGAGCGATGAGCGAGCCAGCGCAAGCATGCCTACTCGTAGTTGTAGCGCTGCAGTTCGTCGCCAAACTGCCCGGTACTCTGCACCGGGTTGAAGAAGGTGTCGTTGGTGCCCACATACACATCGTTTGGAAGCTGATAGCTGCGGCTGTAGGCGCTGGGCATGTACACGGTCTGCCCGCTCGTGTTGCTGTAGGCCTGACGTTCGTAAATGCCATCGACGCTCCGCGACTGCCCGGCGCTCGTCATGGCATCACGCTTTTTCCATCCTTCGAACTGGATTTCGAGCACATCACTTCCGGATGAACCCGCGGAAGCCGCCGGCGCCGAAGCAGCCGCGGCGGCGCGCCGTGCCGCGAGGTACTGCTGCTGCGCAGCTCTGCGACGCTGCAGGGCAGCGGCCATCATCTGTGTGCGCTGCTGGTAGTAACGACGCAGCAGCTGTTCATAGGCCGGGAGCATCTTCATGCTTTTCGCAACGCGGTGCATCCTGGCCTCATTGACGGGCCCGTCTACCGTCGCCGTCGAGATGGTTCCCAAAGCCTGGGCCGTCAGCGTCACTCCGTTCATACCACCATAGGGGTCCGGTCCCGCCATGGTGGCAAACATGATCGACGGTATGAGTAGTTCATTAACCCGCTTGCCGTCGGCCTCGTAGCTGATCTCAAGTTCAACCACGTAGATCTCGACCTGCTGTCCCGGCGCATTGAGCGCGGAGCCCGCCGCATCGCGGATTTGCTGCGCAAGATCCGGGCGCGAACGGCTGCTCTGGACCTGGGCATCCGGGCGAATCGAGGGGAGATAGGCGTTTATAAAGCTCTGGGGATCGACAATCCGTCGCGTCGCGCAGCCGCCGATACTCGGTTGGCGCATTTGCGGCATCGCGTCATACAGCGACATCCATCCCCAGGAGCCTCCGGGAATGAACTCGATGCGCTCGCGGCCGTCGGGAGACGTCGCCATGAAATGCACTTTACTGCTATCGATCTGACAGGCCGCCTCTCCGTACCACTGGACAGCGCCCTTGATGGTCCAGTCCTGGGGGAGTTCGAGGGTGTATGCCTGCATGGGCTGCTCGAGGCCGAATTCATCATTGATGATGTGCTGACGCCAGGTTTCAGCCGAGTAGACCGGTACTACAAACAGGTACGAGCAGATGATCAGACAATAGCGCAAGGCAGCGGTCATGGAGGGAGTTTCCTGGGGAAGCGTGCGTGGGAGTTAAGCCGCACGAGGAATCGCGGTCAACCGAGAAGAGGGCGCCGCTTCGCGGAGCTGCGCACTTTGCCGAGACTCTGGGGCTCTTTTTGTGGGCTCGCCAGCAGTTCTGTGAGTTTCCTTCTAGCTGGTAGGCGGGATAAACTGAGACCTATGGGATCTACACTCCGCCCCTACGTCCCCCCCGAGATCGTCAAATGATGCGATGGGCCGCCAGATCGTGCGCATTCCCGCCGA
>JBCCPL010000080.1:0-9632 GCA_039111155.1 Pseudomonadota bacterium
CTGAGGTGGGGGACGCTCGCTCTGGAAGCAACACTCGATACACCTCGCTTTTGGTGCAGCACCTCATGCAAACCGTTCGTTCTACTGCCTCTTTATCCATTAAAAGAACATGAAGTTGGTATCAAACGATCTCTGTAAGCGCACGATGCCAGCGACTGCGGTCTTGTCGCGGAGTGAGCGTCACCCTCCCTAGCGAGTGAAGCGACAAGACCGCGGGAGCGATTGCAGGCCGTAAAACCTGACGCCTCGAATCTAAAGCATCACCGCTCCAACTAGATGAAGAAGTTTTGCGGACCTTCGACGGTGCATCGAGTGCCAGACCTTCTTCGAACCGTTCGTTCCATTAGCTACATACCCGTGACTCTGGCGCTTTAGAGTCTCCCGGGCTTCGTCTCCGCACGATGTCAGCGACTGCGGTCTTGTCGCGGAGTGAGCGTCACCCTCCCTAGCGAGCGGAGCGACAAGATCGCGGGAGCGATTGCAGGCCTCAAAAACTGACGCCTCGAACCTGCGGCATGAGCAGACCGATTTGCTGACGGACCCGCGCGTACCTTCTCCGGTGAATCGAGTGCCACTTCCGCCGCTCGCTTAGGTGGGGGACGCTCGCTCTGGAAGCAACACTCGATACACCTCGCTTTTGGTGCAGCACCTCATGCAAACCGTTCGTTCTAGTGCCTCTCTATCCAGTAAAAGAACATGAAGTTGGTATCAATCGGTCTCTGTAAGCGCACGATGTCAGCGACTGCGGTCTTGTCGCGGAGTGAGCGTCACCCTCTCTAGCGAGTGTAGCGACAAGAACGCTGGAGCGATTGCAGGCCGTAAAACCTGACGCCTCGAATCTGGAGCAATTACCAAACCGTTTTGATGAAGGAGCCTCGCGGACTTTCGACGGAGGATGGCGCCAAACCGGTGTTACAGCACGGCCGCTACGGAGTCTGCCAGGTAATCGATGTTGCGTGAATTGACTCCCGCCACATTGATGCGCGATGAACCCACCATGTAGACGCTGAACTCATCGCGCAAGCGGCTGACCTGGTAGGTACTGAGCCCCAGAAACGAAAACATGCCATTCTCATGGCGGATAAAGCCGAAATCTCGCCCAGTCGCAGCCTCAAGTTTGGTCACCAGTTGCTCTCGCACGCCGTTAATTCGTTCGCACATCAAACTCAGCTCCTGTTCCCACATGGCTCTTAGAGAGTCATCACTGAGGACCCGCCCGGCAAGCAACCCGCCATGCGCTGGCGGCATTGAGTAAACCCGGCGCGCTGCTACCTTAGCCTGACTGAGGGTAGCCTTCGCACCATTCTGATCCTGACAAACAAATACCGCACAACCGGTTCGCTCTCTATATAACCCCATGTTCTTCGAGCACGAAGACGCGATCATGACTTCGGGTAGCGCTTTGACGAGAGCCCGGACACCGTAAGCATCCGCGTCAAGCCCCGAACCCAGTCCTTGATAGGCGATATCAATTAGTGGAACCAAACCACGGGTCTGTGCCAGCGCCGCCGTTTCCAACCACTGCTCCGGTGACAAATCGGCTCCACAGGGGTTGTGACAGCAACCGTGCAACAAGACGATATCGCCTGCAGTCGCATTGGACAGGTCGGCCATCATTCCGTCGAAGTCGACACCATGCGCAGTCGCGTCGTAATAGCGATATTTCTGAAACTTAAGCCCTGAACCGCCGAGCAACGGAGTGTGATTCGGCCAAGAAGGATCGGACACCCAGACGGTTGCCTGGGGGGCGGCTGCGCGAATCACCTCGGCCAGGATTTTCAAAGCTCCGCACCCGCCGGGCGCTTGTATGCTGCTCACTCGCTCAGCGTCTACCCGGTCCGCGTCTTGGCCGAATAGCAAATCCTCTATGCCCTGCGTGAATTCCTTCACACCGGCTGCGGGAAGGTAAGCCTTGCTCACCTCCTCATCGACTAGCCGCTTCTGCGCCTCTTTGATCGCCGCGAACACCGGGCAAACGCCATCCTCGTCCATATAGATGCCAACAGACAGGTCAACTTTGCTCGGATTCGGGTCCTCTCGGCACGCGGCTGCCAGACCAAGAATGGCGTCTTCGGGGAGTAGCTCAAGATCGGTAAACATCGCTTTAGATTGTTCCTGATGATCCGCAAACGCTTTAAGAGTACGCCACCGGCAGTGTTGTTTAAACGCCCTCGGCGGATTCATGGGGGCGCTGTTGACTTTTCACAAAATTTATGAGGAATTTTTCCTTGTTGAACAGCGTCTATGACATATGCTTATGAACTTAGAGGCCGGGACCTTCTCACCATGTTTGACGCAACTCATACGACGAATTCAGAAGCAATTGCACCGATCACTAGCGATTCGGGCGTCAGTGCATCGTCACGTAACGACGAAGCAGCCGCTGAGGCCACTGACGGGATCGAATCGGTGAGTCAGGTTCGTCGTGGTAAGCGAAAGAGTCTTGCGGCTTTCCTCAAAGCCATTAAGTTCCGAGCGCCCCGCTCAAGCACTGCCTACTTCGACAAGGGGTTCGCCAGTCTCCAGTCACACGTTCGATCTAAGAGCGACCTCGAAGAAGACGGCTGGGTTCGCAGCGCGAACTGACGACGGCTTTCTGCAACGACACCCACCCGCGGTGGGTGTCCCACGCAACCTCTTCTCTTGCCCTGCCCCCCCTCGCCACGAACCTAACGTGATTTAGGTCGTTCTTTCAGGAAGATCTTCATAGCTTCGACGGTGCATCGAGTGCCACTTCCGCCGCTCGCTGAGGTGGGGGACGCTCGCTCTGGAAGTAACACTCGATACACCTCGCTTGTGTGCCGTATCCGCTGCAAACCGTTCGATCCATTGGACCATTTTCGGTGACCGTTGCTTTTCGAACTTAAGCGCTTAGCTGTCGCACGATGTCAGCGACTGTGTTCTTGTCGCGGAGTGAGCGTCACCCTACTTAGCGATCGGAGCGACAAGAACGCGGGAGCGATTGCAGGTCTCCAAACCTGACGCCTCGAATCTTGCGCCTGCCCAGCCCGTATGGATTAAGAAGTTATGCGGACCTTCGACGGTGCATCGAGTGCCACTTCCGCCGCTCGCTGAGGCGGGGGACGCTCGCTCTGGAAGCAACACTCGATACACCTCGCTTGAGTGCCAGACCTTCTTCGAACCGTTCGTTCCATCAGCTACATACCGGTTACTCTGGCGCTTTTGAGTCTCCCGGGCTTCGTCTCCGCACGATGCCAGCGACTGCGGTCTTGTCGCGGAGTGAGCGTCACCCTACTTAGCGAGTGGAGCGACAAGAACGCGGGAGCGATTGCAGGCCGCAAAACCTGACGCCTCGAGCATCAAACAACCGGCTAGTAACTGGCGATCGCGTACGGTCGGATCTTCGAGTACATCTCGGTGGCGCTCGCGAGCATTGCCTGCAACTCGCCAGCCGGTTTGGTAAGCGTGACACCCGATGCCACGAGGTAGGCCTCCAGATCCTGCTGGGAGTCAGCGACGTGAGATTCAGCACTTTCTGAACCCGAAGCCTGAAGGCTTCCGGCGACGGCCGAGCCTGCATTGGGAGTGTTCAGAAAACCGGTGGTTTTCAGCACGTTTGAGTACCAGTGTGGCGCCCATACTCCATCGGTGGATCTCGGGCCTGCCGGCCAGTGCAGCATCGACGTTTCGAACTCAATACTGAGTCGCTTGCAGAGCGTGCGGAGTACACGTTCGGGATTGCTCAGGGTCAGGTCGGCATCCAGAACGGGCGGTGCTTGTCCCAGGCGATCGCACTCGAGCTCGAAGAGATTAAGCTGCTGCGGGAAACCGAGCTCTTCCAGTTCGAAGTCCTGACGGACCTTCAGGTACGACAGTATGATTTTTCGTGGGTCTCTGATCAGAAAGCAATTATGCAGATCCCGGGTGAAGGACAAATCCAACTCGGGTACCAGATGTTGGGTCATGTGCTTCTGAAAAAAGACGGGGGCGGGACGCTCGGTTAGCAGATGCTGGATCACCTGATTCCAGTCGCCGGACTGACTGGCGATGACGTTGTCACGCCCCGGGTGATCGAACCCGGTGGCGATGAGGTAGGCAGCGTAGAACGGCTCATCCACAACTTCGCAATCCCTTCGATTTTCGAAGGACCTCATCATTGCTGTGCTGATGTTCCGCGGGCCTGACCACATGGCCAGGCGCAGACAGTTGTCAGGCGCTTGAATCATTACGCAGACGGCACACCTCGCGCGCTGCTGTGACCCCGCCCCACCCCGCTTACATAGTCGCGTTGGGCCTGCAAGTAAGCGTTCTGCAACTGCTTTAGTACTGGACCAATCTCTCCATCGCCAATCTGCCGGCCGTCGACATGGCTCACGGGAGAAAGTCCGGCAAAGGTACCGGTAACAAAAGCCTCCTGCGCGTTATATACGTCGGTCAAGGTGAAGTTACGCTCCTGAACTTCCAGCCCCAGCTCGCGTGCGATCTCAAGAACCTTACGGCGGGTAATACCATCCAGGCAGTAGTTGCCGGTGCTTGTCCATAAATCACCCCGGCGTACGATAAAAAAGTGTGTCGAGTTGCATGTGGCGACAAATCCGTGCGGGTCCAGCATCAGTGCTTCATCCGCGCCGGCCTTAGCCGCCTGAATACAGGCGGTAATGCAGTTGAGTTTGGAATGGGTGTTCAGCGTTGGATCTTGTACATCAGAATAGCCACGCCGAACGTGAACGGTGAACAGACTTAAACCGCGGTGAGCCATATCGGGATGCGGCTGCTTATATTCGGGGATGATCACAATCGTGGGTGGCGTGATGGTCACCCGTGGATCCTGGTAGGGCGTCGATTTCACACCGCGAGTGACCATCAGGCGGATGTGCACATCATCTTCCATACCGTTGGCTTCGATCACACGATAGATACGCCCACGCAAGGCGTCGCTATCGACGTCGATCGAAAAGTCGAGTGTGTGCATACCCTCGTAGAGCCGATCAAGGTGCCGCTCGAGGAAGAGCACTGTGCCCTGACACACCCGTAACCCTTCCCACACCCCATCACCGAGCACGAAGCCTGAATCAAAAACAGACACTTGAGCTTCGGCCCGGGGAAATAGATCCCCATTGATATCAATCAGAATATCCTGGTTGCGCTCGGCGCCTAGATAGTCGTGTGATCCTTCCATTGGGTAATCCAATTGTTTTCAGCAGCGGTAAAATGCGCGAATGCTACCATGCGAACAGCATACGAATTGCGATGAATAAGACGTCGTTAAGCCGAGCTTTGAAGCCCGTTGTGAAGCCGATGGTGAAGACTGATGAGCGAAAAGATCGATAGTCTTTTTCGCGATCCGATGCGAGGGGCAGGCCCCTTCCGGTTCGATCAAGATGTTGTCGACGTTTTTCCCGACATGATTAGAAGATCAGTACCGGGGTATGAAACTGTGGTTGCGATGAGCGGATTGCTGGCTGGCCGCTTTGCACGTAATGACACCAGTCTTTACGACCTTGGATGCTCGCTGGGCGCGACGCTCCTCTCGATGCGACACCAGGTCCGCGACCGAACATGCCGAATCATCGGCATAGACAACTCAGCTGCGATGCTTAAGCGCTGCGAGCTTGTTCTGGCAAGAGACCCAAACACAATTCCGGTAACGCTGCTTGAGCAGGACGTGAATGACGTTTCGTTCGAGACCGCGTCGGTGGTGGCTTCTAACTACACTCTGCAGTTCATACCTCAGACACAGAGAACAGATCTACTGGCGCGGGTTTTCGAGGCCCTGACACCGGGCGGTGTGTTCATCTTGTCGGAGAAGGTGCTCTTTGAAGACGAAGCTTTGCAAAGACTCAACGTGGACCTTCATCACGACTTCAAACGTGCCCACGGCTATTCCGAGCTGGAGATAGCCGGCAAACGTGACTCATTAGAGAACGTGCTTGTGGCGGAGACTCTGGTCGCTCACCGTGAGCGGCTCCATCAGGTTGGATTCAGTAGCTGCGACGTGTGGTTCCAGTGCTTTAACTTTGCCTCGATGATAGCGATCAAGTGATCCCCTTCGAAACTCTCAAGCGCCGCTGGTTCGACAACGAGCTGGCACCGTGGGCGGATTTGCTCCCGGCCCAGATCGACGCAGGGTTGTGTGAGAAGCGCTATGGGGACCTCCCGCGATGGACACGTGCACTGCACTCGATGCCGATGGTGCCGGATGTAAGCCCACTGCTGAATCAGGACACTGTCACTCTGACTTGCTCCAAGGATTTAGATGCAGAAACGAGTGCTCAGCTGCAATTGGCTCTCCAGGGTTTGCATCCTTGGCGAAAAGGGCCATTCGACTTTTTCGGTACTTTCTTAAACACGGAGTGGCGATCAGACTGGAAGTGGCAAAGGCTAGCCGAAGTCGTCGAACCACTGCATGGACGACGCGTACTGGACGTTGGCTGCGGCAACGGTTACCACTGCTGGCGAATGCGAGGCGCGGGCGCGTCCGAGGTGATCGGTATTGATCCCAGCCCTCTTTTCGTGACTCAGTTCTACGCCGTACAGCAGTACGTCAGGGATGACATGGTTTGCGTACTACCTGTCAGTTTTGAACAGATGCCCGCCGATATGCGCGCCTTCGACACGGTGTTCTCGATGGGCGTGCTTTACCACCGACGAGACCCCATAGCGCATCTTCAACGGTTAAAAAGCAGCCTGCGAAAGGGCGGTGAGCTGGTCCTTGAGACACTGGTGATCCCTGGCAACGAGGACCAGTGTCTGGTGCCAGAGAGTCGCTACGCGCGCATGGGAAACGTTTGGTTCATTCCAACAAGCGCCATGCTACTCATCTGGTTGAGGAAGCTCGGTTGGCAAAGGCCCAGGCTCATCGATGAAACTGCCACAAGCACAGAAGAACAGCGCAGCACCGAATGGATGCGATTCCATTCCTTGCAGGAGTTCCTCGACCCGGAAGATCACACCAGAACAGTTGAGGGATACCCGGCGCCACGAAGAGCGATTTTTCTCGCCAGGGCACCATAAGAAGCGCACAGACGCGCAGGCAAAGGTATCAGTGTAAGGATTTGTTTTTTCGAGGCTGCTCGAAAACGGTCTCAAACACCTCTCGATAGCTTCGCGGGAAATGTACGGTCAGGCCCTTGCGGAGATATGCGGGGAGTTCTTCAAAGTCTCTGCGGTTTCCATGGGGCAAAATCAACTCGTTTATTTTTGCCCGTCGGGCAGCTATCACTTTCTCCCGAATCCCGCCGACAGGTAGCACCTGACCGGTGAGTGTCAGCTCGCCGGTCATCGCTAGCGAGCGTTTAATCCGCTCCTTTCGCGCCAGCGATAGCAACGCAGTCGCAATGGTAATCCCCGCACTAGGACCATCCTTCGGCGTTGCGCCTTCCGGCACGTGCAAATGCACCATGCTGGTATCGAAAAAGCTTCGATCTGCCTGAAAGTCTTTCAGATGTGCCACAACATAGCTGTAGGCGATGTCGGCTGACTCTCGCATAACGTCGCCCAGACGGCCGGTAAGTTTGAAACCACGATTGAGCGTGTGAATACGAGAAGACTCGATGGGGAGTGTAGCGCCACCCATCGCGGTCCAGGCGAGGCCCATAGCAACCCCTATTCCTCGCTGGGGCTTCTCAGTCTGGAACAACGGCTTGCCGAGGAGCTGCTCGATGTCCTTTTTACCGATGCGCCGTCGGTCTTCTTTACCTTTTACAAAACCTACAATCGCTTTGCGCATAATCCGTGCAAGCTGCTTCTCCAGGTTCCGCACGCCAGCCTCGCGACAGTAAGACTCGATCACATACTTAAGCGCCGGATCGTTGACTTTCAGCTGCGCGTCAACAAGGCCGTGTCGTTCAAGTTGCTTCGGCCAGAGATGATTGCGGGCGATCGCCAGTTTCTCTTCGGCCACGTACCCGGACAATCTGAGCGTTTCCATTCGGTCAAGGAGCGGCCCAGGAATTGTGTCGAGCTGATTTGCAGTACAGATGAAGAGAACCTGCGAAAGATCGATACGCAGATCCAGGTAGTGATCGAGGAACTCGGCATTCTGCTCCGGGTCAAGCACCTCGAGGAGCGCCGATGCAGGATCTCCACGGTAAGACGCACCTACTTTGTCAATTTCGTCAAGCATGATCACCGGGTTCGATACCTGAACCTCCTTCAATGCCTGAACGAACTTCCCAGGCATAGCCCCGATGTAGGTCCGCCGATGCCCTTTAATTTCAGCTTCGTCCCGCATCCCGCCTAGACTGAATCTGTAGAACTGCCGGCCCAGCGCGGACGCCACGGACTTTCCGATGCTAGTCTTGCCCACACCCGGTGGTCCTACCAAGAGTAGGATCGAGCCCGCGATTTCACCCTTGAAGCTGCCGACCGCCAGAAACTCAAGGATGCGATCCTTAACATCGGTCAGCCCATCATGGTCCTGGTTCAGAACGCGACTCGCGTGGCGAAGATTCAGATTGTCGTCAGATTGCAGGCCCCAGGGTACCTGGGTTGCCCAGTCCAGATAGTTACGAGTTACCGAGTACTCGGGCGAGCCGGGCTCCAGCACCGATAGCTTCTCGAGCTCGTCTTCGATGCGCGTCTGCGCCTGCTCCGGGAGCGTCAGCCTCGCCAGCCGCTCCCGAAATCTCTCAGCATCGGAGGTTCGGTCATCCTTGGAGATTCCCAGCTCCTTCTGAATCACCTTCATTTGCTCTCGCAGAAAGAACTCTCGCTGCTGATCCGACACTTTCTCATTGACCTGCTCAGTGATCTTGCCTCGCAGCTCTGCCACTTCCCGCTCCTTACCGAGCAGTGCCAGAACTTTCTGCATACGGGACTGAAGCGGCAGCGTATCGAGGATCTCCTGCAGCTGATCGCCTTTTGCGGTGGTGAGCGCCGCCGAAAAATCCGCAAGCAGGCTCGGCTGGTTCGGATTAAAGTTCGCGATGTAGTGACGCAGCTCCTCACTGTACAGAGGATTCAGAGGAAGCAGCTCCTTCACGGCCTGCAGCACCGCCATGGTATAGGCCTTTACATCGTCGCTATCTCTGTCACCTTGGCTGCGCGGATACTCAACCTGGACGCGGTAGGGTGGAGTGTCGCTTAACCAACGGACAACTCGAAAACGGCGAATGCCCTGAGCAATGAACTGATTTGGGCTATCGGCAACCATCGGCGGTTTATGTAATCGAACAACGCAGCCCATCTCGGGAAAGTGACGCGGCAGCGGATCACCGCCGGTGTGTCGCGTTTGATCGACATAGGCCAACCCAAGTAGACCGTTGGCTGTCTCGGTGACCGCCTGGAGAGTGCCGCCCCACTCTTCGAGATTCATCGCGACAGGCTGCACCTGTCCGGGAAAAAACGGGCGCTGTGGCACGGGTATGACGAAGAGTGAGTCGGGCAGTACATCGTCAGCAACCGCCGGGGCCGACGTCGAGGAGTCTGATATGTCAGAAGCTTCAGAATCTCCCTGAGCTGCACTACTGCTTGCTGAGTTCACCAACCCACTTTGGTGTTCGTCGTCCGACTTGCTTTCCGGTTCGTGATCGACGGAGTTGGGGGCAAGCTTTCGACCTTTTCGGGTCTTTTGGTTGCTCATGCGGCATTCCTTGTGTGATCAGCAGAAGGTGGGGCCTTAGATCACAAATTCAACGCGTCGGCCCGACCAAGCGCCCCGAAGTCGAGTC
>JBCCPL010000081.1:0-9627 GCA_039111155.1 Pseudomonadota bacterium
GCGCCCTCCGGCACCATGGGCTCGTAGTCCGGCAGGCCGGCCTGGTGCTGCAGAAGGTGTCTGATCGTGATGCCGTCGGCGTAGCCATTGAATTCGGGAAACAGGCTCCGAAGCTCGGTATCGAGACTGAGAAGGCCGTCCTCCACGAGCAGCATGATCGCCGTCGCTGTGAATTGCTTGGAGATCGATGCGAGTCGGAAATTGGTGGACGCGTCAATCCGGCTTCCGGACTCCAGGTCGGCCACGCCATAGCCACGCTCAAGCACTTTCTCACCGTGGCGGACCACCAGGACCGCGGCCCCCGGTGTGTCGGTTCCGCTGTAGTCAGCGAACAGGGCGTCCACCTGGGTACCGGGGTCCGGCGCGCAGGCGACGATGAGCGGCACGGAAACGAACACCGACGCCAAAAACGCCCGGGGTCGCCCTCGGAGGTTCATGGTGCGTCGACCTCACCCCGGAACGAAAACGCCACCGGTCCGGTCATGATGGCGTGCACGGCCTCGTCCGCGCGCGACTCAAGTTCAACCAAAACGTCGCCTCCCGGCAGCGCTACCGATATACGTAAAGAGTTCACCAGGCCCTGCGTGTAGGCCGCGTAGGCCGCGGCACACGCGCCCGTTCCGCAGGCCATCGTGAGCCCGGCTCCGCGTTCGTACACGCGCAGGCGCAGACGGTTGTGGGCGACCTGCTGGGCAATTCCGACATTGACCGAATCGGGAAACAATGCATCGGCCTGGATCCGTATCGCGATTTTGCTCAGATCGATGGCATCGATATCGGGAACGAAGAACACCAGATGCGGATTGCCGATGTTGAGCGCGAAACCGCCTTCGAGCCCCGCGAGATCGATCCGCCCGGGCTCGCGCGCCGCGGTCAGGGGGATCGATTGCCAGTCGGTGCGAAGTCGTCCCATAGCGCAGGCCACCTGCCGATCGCCGGCGCGCCTGCACTCGAGAACCCCGGCCAGCGTCTCCACCTTCACGCAATCGGCAGACCGTTCCTCAAGCAGCAGCCAGGCAACGCAGCGCGTCGCGTTGCCGCAGGCCCCCACCTCGCGCCCATCGACGTTGTACAGTCGCATAAACACATCCGCGGTCGAAGCCAGGGCTGGCTCCATGACCACCAGCTGATCGGCGCCGACGCCGACTTGGGCATCGCAGATGCGTACGATCTCATCGATCCCGGGGCGATAGGGATCGCTTCGCGCATCTACGATGACGAAGTGATTGCGCAGGCCGTGCATTTTGATGAACGGCCGTCCCAATAGAGTTGGCGCTGGGGATGTCATGACACGACGATCATGGCACGGCCGCTCTCGTGTTACGACCGCGCGTATCGTTCTTTGCGTTACCGCGGTTTCGTGTGCACGTAGACCTTCCGAAAAGCGCTCCTCGTTTTGAGATCGAACCGTCCTGGCGTACAGGACGGCAAAAACCCCCACGAAGTTGAGAGAGGTAAAGAGCTCTGAACGATCAACGAGACATCGACGCAGCGAGACGTCGAACGAAAAGCGTCTACGAACGCAAGGCCCGGGTCTGGCACGCGCACCGCTCCCGGCAGCTCTATGAACGATCCTGGCTGGATCGGTTCAGCCGGGGAATGTCTACGGGCAGCCGTGTTCTGGATCTGGCTTGCGGCAGCGGACGTCCCCTGGCGGACTACTTTCTGGAACGCGGTTTTTCACTGACCGGAGTCGACTATGCAGAGCCCATGATTGAGATCGCCCGGGCCGACTATCCCGGCGCTGCATGGGTGGTGGCCGACCTAAGACGGCTTCCTGAACTCGGTCACTTTGACGGCATCTGCAGCTGGGATGGCTTCTTTCATCTGTCCGTGGAAGAACAGAGAGCCCTGCTGCCGAAGCTCGCCGCTATGCTTAGCCCCGGTGGCGCCATCCTCCTCACGGTGGGTACGGGCGAAGGGGAAGTCACGGGTACGATCGACGACGAAACGGTGTACCACGCCAGCCTTTCCCCTACCGAGTACCAGCGCACGCTCGCAGGACTGGGCTTCTCCCGCGTTACCTATGTAAAGGAGGACCTATCCTGCCTTGGGCGATCGGTGCTGCTAGCACTGTGAGCGCAGATTGAAGCGTTATTGACCTAAGTCAGTGAGGGTTTCCACGGCATAGCCCGGAAGAGGCCACAACGATGGCTGTGGAGTTTTTGTGGACGTCTAATCCGACGTGAGTGCTACTTTTGTTCATGGCCCGCCTCCGTTCTTCTCTGCAAAGTACGCTTCGCGCGTTTTGCATGTTGGCTCTACACGCATTGCGTGCAATCCACGATAGAGGAGGCGGGCCTCTTTATCCTTCACACCAAGATCCTTCGCGCCAAGATCCTTCGCGCCAAGCCGCGCCGGTTGACGGCAGACAATAATGTCTAGGCGTCGCTTGCGAACACGCGTTCAAAAAATTCCTGCATCGCCGCCCAGCTTTGCGCGTCCGCGTCGGCGTTGTAAACCAGCGGTAGCCCAAACTTCTCGCCGACCTCGGTCGCACCCGGGTTCGTGAAGCTGTGCACAACGTCGGGGTAGTTTACGAACATGTAGTCGGCCCCCGCCGCGTCCATTTCCTCCTTGAAGGCCGTCACGACCTCGGCACTGACGAACGGATCGGCGGCGCCGTTTAGCACCAGCATCGGCACATCAACGGATTCCGCGGGCCCCGGGATCGGGCCGAGGCTGCCGTGAAAACTGACCACACCGGAAAGAGGCGCTCCCGCACGTGCCATGTTGAGCACCACGCCGCCCCCAAAGCAGTAGCCGATCGCGGCGATACGGCTTCCATCAACGTACTCCTGGCCGAGCAACTGCTGCTGCGCGGCTTCGAAGCGCGTTTTCATCCCGTCGAAGTTGCTTGAGACCGCCTGCGCGAACTTGCCGGCGTCATCCGGATGCTCGGCCAGCTTGCCATCTCCGTACATGTCGAGGGCAAAGCCGACATAACCGAGTTCCGCGAGATCGCGGGCGCGGCGCTGAGCGTAGTCGTTGTGTCCCCACCACTCGTGCACCACCAGCACCCCCGGGCGCTTGCCTTCGATGGCGTCGTCCCAGGCGACGTAACCGGACAGGGTCACACCGTCGGCTTCGTAGCTGACTTCTTGCGTTTTGATCTCGGCTTGCACGTATCCACAGGCAAGCAGGCTTAGTAGCAACAACCGGGTTCTCATGGAGACTCCTTACAGCGTCCAAAGGGATTTGCGAAAACGTGATCGTAAACCCGCCGCCGGTGAGCGGACAAGGAGGTGCTTGGCGTCGAGGGGATCTTTCAAGTCCCGGGATAGCGGGGGATCAATTGCCACACAGCTACGAGGGTACGTCGCCGGTTGCGTACCCGCCGAGACAACGATGTCGGCTCCATCGCTCGGTAACGTCGCGCACCAACAGCGCCCCGGGTCGGAAGTCGCGTCATTGCCGAGCAGCGGCGCATCGTGCTGACCCTCGAGCAGTTTGTCGATCAGCTCGTCATCTATCGTTCATCGTCTATCGTCGATTTGGTTCGTTGTGCCATGAAATCGTCCTCGGATCTTTATCATGGTTCAACACACCGAATTCGTTACAGCGTTCTATCACGCAACTGACTTGTATCGTCGCTACTCAAGCGAAAACGTTCCCTCGGTTCTCACGTACAGCATGCAGGCGTTACCGGACTGACACCGAATAGAGTGCGAAACAAGCTCAGCCGATTGAAAGAAGCCACCCGGTCTAATGAGCGCTTCGTTTGTGACTGACGTGACTTTGTGTGAGACATCGCCTTCAACGACGACAGACTTAAACGCGCCGTTCATCGAGAAGAATTTGCCCGAGTAGTTGGCAGGAAGTTGCAGAAACGAGCCGCTCGCCGCTCCGGTGTCCAGATCGCCCCACAGAAGCGCCACCTTCGGCCCTCCTTCAGTTCGGGAAGCCGCCCCAATCCACTCAAAATCGTCGACACCCATCCAAACGAGGTTCGACCGAAGAAGATTAAGAGGGCGTTCTCCGCTATCGAAGGCATCACTGGGGGCCTGGACAAGATAGGGACCTCTCAAAATTTCCAGGAACGCAGTTGCGGGGTTACCCGGTCGCACGGCCGTAATGTGAATCTCGCCGGCCGGCTGGCTCCAGAACGAACCGCGCTCCATCCACAGCAACGCAGCATCAGGATCATCATTGTGTATCTCGCCAGCGATGACGACTGCTCGGTAGGTAATGTTGTGAATGTGAGGCGGCGAAGAAAATCCATCCGAAAATTTCAGTAAAACCCCGGATGCTGTGTTGCCTCGTATGTCGCCCCAGAGCACACCCGCGCGGGGACTGCTGTCACCGCGAGCTGGTTTTAGCGGAATGTAACTGACCTGATCTGGCGTCAATACCTTTACGCTTCCCCGTTGTGACGCCGTCAGGTCGACGTTGGGAATTTCGGCAGACGCGTTGACGACGGCCAGTAATACGCTCGCAAAAAAGAGGCTACAGCGCATCATGCTCCAAAGCGGTCCTCGCGGAGTTGGGTCAGACTGCTACCGCGCTGTAACAGCCAGGAAACAGTGCTCGTTTTTTTGGGGTCGCATCCACGGACCCGCTCCTCCGAAGGGCTCTCTGGTTCAGGATACGGGTGCAGGATCGCTGACCGCCATGGTGGGTGAGAGCTCGGACACCCGCCTGAAGCTGCCGGACGCCTTGTTTAAAAAACGTGCCGTTACTACGCGTATCGCACGGTTCAGGACATGTAGCGAAAACGCATCAACGTAGTCTTTCTCACCGGGACTTTACGAGTTCATCCTCCAATGCGCTGAGTCGCGAATTTCCGATATGAAACCGACTGAGTTCGGCGAGCGCTTGTGCGCCAATCTTCTCTTTTGCGTCCTTTCGAACAATCAAAGTGGCCTCGTCCTGATTGCCTAGCAGGCCCATTGGTTCCTGAAGAGCGCGGATGCTATAGCGATTGTGTAGGTACTGCGGGTGCCAATGCGGGATAACAACCCAGTCTCCTAACGCGTAGGCGCGCTCGAATCGTCCAAAGCAGTCCTCCTCACTACCACCTCGAAACTCGTATCCCGCGATATCGAGGGCGTAATCCTTGATCATCTGTACCGAGAAACGGCTGATGCCCGCTCCAGGGTTGATGCCTTGGATCAGTCTACTCATACGTATTTTGGCTGGCTCGCGAAGCAAGTCCGCTATCTCGGCGACGTCGGATTCTGGAACGTAATCCGGTACACCCCAGATGCAGTACGGCTCGTAGAGTACTGTCAGCTTTTCGACGTCATCGAGTATCGGCTCCAAATAGACTTGATGGCTGGAAGGGAGCCAGGCAGCAGCCAGTAAATCGACGTCACCGCGAGCCAGCATTTCGAATGCCGCCTCGTGCGGAGCTGACCGAAAAGTAGTCTCATGCCCGTGCCTCCCCAGGACCCTCGCTACCTCAAGAGCACTGGCTTCATGGAATGAGAGGCCAATGTGCCCAAGACGTACTGCCTCAGCCATGTGCTCCTCCTCTGCGTTTCTCGCGTCAATCGATCCGAGTCATCTCACTCAAGGTGAATTGAGAAACCGCACCGTCTGTGGCTTGCATATATGCCGCCAAGTGCGCTGCTGCCATATGCTTCTGCCAGAGCTCCCTCGATTCCCAGTTCTCATAGAACGTAAAGTGCGCAGGATCGTCGTTGTCCTGATGCAGGTCGTACTGCAAACAGCCTTCTTCTGCGCGAGTGGTGGGAATGAGCCTCAAAAGCTCTTTCTTTACTAGATCTACCTGGTCTGGTTGGGCATGAATGTTGGCAACGATGGTGAGTGCTGACATGACGTGTCTCCCTGCAAGTTCTTCCTGAGCTGAAAGTATGAGATTGATTTAGTCGGATAAAGAGCTAAAAAAGGGAAAGTGTATCCGTATAATCCGTACTATGCGCCTCGTTGATAACCTCTCCGTATTTCTGAGTATTGTTAAGAAAGGGAGCTTGGTTGCGGCAGGAAAAGAACTCGGACTGTCGTCCACAACGGTTTCAGAGCGCCTTGCCGCACTCGAAGCCCACTACGGCGTTGTTTTGATCAATCGAACCACCCGGTCAATTAGCCTCACGGACGAGGGTCGAATTCTCGCCGAGGGTGCCGAGCGTGTACTGGACGAAACCGAGGATCTCGAATCGCGTATCCGTCATGGTGCGCGCACGCTGTCAGGGCATATTCGGATTACCGCGCCCAGAGACCTCGGACAAACGATCATTGCTGAAGAGATCGACGCTTTCCTCGGCGATCATCCGAATGTCTCTTTTGAGCTGCTTTTCGCCGATGGATACGTTGACCTGGTGAGTGAAGGCATCGACCTCGCTGTCAGGTTTGGCCCCGTCCCTGATACTACGTTGAGAACCAGGGTCATATCCGAAAGGCACCGAATCGTTTGTGCAGCCCCCAGCTACTTGAAAAGGTACGGCACGCCAAAAAAGCCCGCTGATTTGACGGAACACAACTGTCTCATCATGCGCTTCGGTGCTGATCTGCAGAATGTCTGGCGCTTCGGTTCAGGCAAAGCCGCCAAGCTAATAGCGGTACGAGGCGACCGGTCTGCCAACGACGGATGGTTGGTGCGCCAGTGGTGCGTCGCCGGCTTCGGGCTGGCCTATAAGTCAGAGCTTGACGTGAGTGCAGACATCGAAAATGGACGCCTCGTGGAGGTTCTCGCAGACTTTCGGCAGCCGCCTCGTCCGATGCAAATCCTGTTTTCGCCCTCCCGGCGCCAACCGAGACGTGTGACCGTATTTGCCGATCGGTTAGCCAGCGCGCTTGAGGCCCTTGCCTAGAGCGTGGAATGGTTGCGCACACGCCTCAGTGTGCCCATCACATCGAACCGTGCGTCCCATATGTGCCGGTACTGTTCGGTCCAGCTGGCGATGTCTTGTATTGGCTGCGGCTGTATTGAGCAGACGCGGAATTGAGCGTCCTTTTCACGCTTGATCAGCCCGGCTTCTTCCAGCACGCGAATATGCCTGGATACAGCGGGCAGAGACATTTCCAACGGCTCCGCAAGGGTGTTCACGCTGGCCTCTCCTTGCGCCAGGCGCTTTAGGATCGTCCGCCTTGCGGGGTGGGCGAGAGCGGCAAAGGTTGCGCTGAGATCATCGTCGGTGCTCATGGGATGAAAGTATTAAATATATGCGTTAATTAATCAATGTGTTAAACAAAGATTCAGAGAAAAAAGCGGATGAAGTCGGTGGAAGCACTCCACAATCGCGAAACATAGACGCCGCCGTCCGTAGGATGCCGGTCGTTGCAAATAGGACAAATGACTGCAGTTACGTCCAGGAATCACATCGAACGATCACCCAGACGAATCGGAGGTGGGCTTCAAGCCCCCTTGGCCGCCAACGTCGTTCGATGAGCGTCACTTAATGCGCAAGATGACCATCGCGTGCGCCAGCGAGCTTTCGCAGCGCCAAAGCTTCGCTCTTCCAACTCACCCAATGATCCCCTCGATCAACCAGTAGCTTCCCAGGCTTCCGATGGAGTAAGTGGTGAGTGTGAGAGCGCGTGCCTCCGCCTTCTCCGTGGCTCGGGCCAGCCCGGTCAGAACCAACATGGTGATTGCCACCACTGCCAACTGCCCTGCTTCCACGCCAATATTGAAAGCAAAAAGCGCCGTTGCGAGTTGCATTTGCGGCAAGCCAATCTCGGCAAGGGAGCCGGCAAAGCCAAAGCCATGCACAAGACCAAAGGCAAAGGCCACCGCCCATGGGTAGGTGCGCGTTAGGGTGTTGCGATCAGGATCGCGAAGCAATAGCGCCACTTCTACGGCAAGGAAAACGATCGACAAGGCGATGAGCGCCTCTACGGGGCGACTCGGCAGACCCGAATAACCCAGCACCGTCGCCACGAGGGTCATGGAATGGGCCACTGTAAAGGCGGTCGCTGCTTTGATGACTGGCCAAGGACCCCGCACCAGCAAGACCAGCGCAATCACGAACAGCAAGTGATCCCAGCCAAACACGATATGTTCTGCGCCAATGAAGAAGTAACCGAACAACACGCTCAGCGTTTCTGGCTCCATCTGGATTGTGGCAACGGGCGTATCCGCCGTCAGGCGAAAGCTCTGGGTGGGGGCCTTCAGTGGTACGAAACGAGCGATCGCGTCAGACCTACCCATTAGTTCGCTGAGGCCGAACTGCTCACTGGCGGGAGAAGCATTACAAATCAGGTTCGCCCTGCCCATTAACGCAACGGATTGAATACGCTGCACAGACTCACCGGAGAACTCGCAGACTTGTGGAATAACCGGCGTAAGTCGCGTCGCCAATGCGAGACCACTGCCAACAGCAAGCGTGACCTTCCACTCCATCGTGTACTGGCCCCGATCTATCTCGCGCAGTTCAACAACAGATGGGCGCAACTCGTGAGCGGAGAGTGACAAGCTGGCAAACAGTGTGCACAGAACAACAATCCAATGGACCGCAGAGTTCATCGCTCGATGCGATACGCGCTGGCTAGTACTTGGTAGGCGCGTTTTTTTCGTGCGTCGATCTGCTCGGTTCGCCAGTCATTGGCCAGTACTGATCGGAGGCTTTTGAAATCGGGCGTCTGTGTGCTTCGTGCGGTGAGACGCACAAGATGCCAGCCAAAGCCTGACGCCACCGGCCCGCGCCACTCATCGATCGGATCGAGAGCGCTGAGTCCCTCCGCAAACTGCTGGCCAAAGCGCCCTATGACTTCGCGCATGGGATTTTCTGAAACGGATGCTGGCAAGCTAGTGTTCTCGCTCGTGGTGATGCCATTTGTTAACGCATCAAGCGCGGCTACCTTGCTGGGAAAGAGAATCTGTTCAAAGCTCACCCGTGGGTTTGCATCTGAGCGGTCGGCATATCGCGCCGCGTTGGCCTCCCAGTAGGCACGCAATATGTCATCCGTGGGTTGCATCGTCTCCGCGGCTAAGCTCGCGGACAAATCCATCTTCGACACCAACCGGCGACGGACGATCGTGTCACCTTCATCGAGCCCCAAGCGCAGGGCTTCACGGTACAAGATTTCTTCGCGCACATAGGCATCAATCGCCTGATCGAGCTCGGTATCTGTCGGTGCCCGGCCCATGGTCAATGCCCAACTCTCTGCAATCTTCTCCTTTTCGCTGCCGCCGACCTTTATCACGCGGCTCAGAGGATCCGGCGGTGTATCGCCCCAGGTGAGCGCGACATAGAGCAAGGCGCCCAGGGCAAGAAAATGAATCAGCGGTTCGCGCGCCCAACTTGAGATGTTCATCGCGAAAGCCTTGTCAGGATTTGGGCTTGAGCCAGATGGGGGACGTATAGGCGCGCTCCTGCGCAACAGCGTCGGCCATCGCCTCGTCCGACAAGGTCACGCCAAAGCGCACCGCGTCATAGAGCGTCCAGCGAGGCGTCGGGATCTCGAGGACGCGCACGTAGTAGAACGCACGCTGACCCTCGCGATAATCGGGATCGACCCAGGTCGTGCGTAGTTCAGCGGCACCAATGGTGTTGGTGTAGGTGGCGTCTTCGCGGTTCACCGTGTCACCAACAGGCGCGAGTTTTCCATCCACCCGTTGGCGAGTGTTCTCATCACTCCAGGCAACGTCGTAAACCTGCTCCTGCATCTCGCCCGATGGATCCAGCCAGCCCTTGATGACCTGTACTCGGTCCAGGTTGCCGC
>JBCCPL010000082.1:0-8535 GCA_039111155.1 Pseudomonadota bacterium
AAAAGCCGCGGCATGACCAGCAGGACGTTCCCATCCGCCTGCCGGGGGTACTGTTCTTTTAAAGCGTCGCAATAGGCCTGCAGATAGCTCTCTTTCGCCTCATCCGGGAGCGCGTCGAGGTAGGGCTTCAGACCGGTGCTCTTGAACCAGTCGGCGATGGCCGCGGGTGCGTCTAAAACGTGTCGATAATGCGTTTCCCACAGCTGCACCTTAGCGCCCTGAGCACAGAGCACATCGTAGTAGGCGCCGCTGCTTAGAAGCGCTGCGCGGGCTTTCAGGGCGGAGCCCATATACGGATTGAAGGCTGCGCGCTGTGCGACCTCGCGCATCAAACGGTGACTGGGTTCCTCGAGGTTATTCGGCATTTGTACGGCGAGGATTCCGCCAGGTGCCAACATGCTCATGAGCTTAGGCAGTAGCTCGCCGTGATTTCCGAGCCATTGCAAGGCGGCGTTTGCTACTAGTACGTCTATGGACTGCCCCGGTTGGTACTCGCTGATGTCGGCTTCGAGTAGTCGGGCACTGGGCACCCGTTCTTTACATTTGGCAAGCATGGCCGGGGAGTTGTCTACGCCGTGCAGTTCGGCCCGTGGCCAGCGCTGCGCGAGTAGCGCCGTCGAGAGTCCGGATCCGCAGCCCAGGTCAACTATCAGCTGTGGTGCCGGGTGATCAATGGCGCTGATTAGATCGTAGGAAGCCCGACTTCGCTCATTGGCAAAGTGATCGTAGCGATCAGCGTTCCATTCGTTCATAGTTCAACCACTCCGCAATGTGCACGGGAAGCTGCGAAAGTAACTGTAAATGTAACTGCAAAGGTAACTGCAACGGAGAGTAAAATAGTCCGGCATTACGCCATTACGCCATTCCGCCATTCGAATTCGAACTAGCAGCTCAGCGTTACGCAATGGGATACAGCAATTTGATCCGATCGGTCGCGCTAGCCCTTTTTCTGGACAATAAGATAGGCGTGCAGCTCCGGGTGCTGGTCATACTCGAGATGCCTAAAAAAGACATCCATCGAGAGAAGCAGTTCAAGAAAGCCGTTCACCCCTAGGCTGGAGTAGTAAACCTCCGGGCCCATGTTGGAATCTCGGTGTTCACCTGCATCCTCCGTGGCACCGAAAGAAAAGATCAGTACTCCTTTGGGCATGAGCCCTTCTACTAATTTCCGGAGTACCGGCGCCTGCTGAGCTAGAGGAATGTGCCAAATGCTATCCCATGCGGTGATAAAGCTGTATTGCTTGGGCAGTTCCCAGGCGCAAATATCTTGCTGGTGAAACTCAATTCCTGGGTGCCTTTCAGCTGCTCGGGCGAGCATTTGAGAAGACACATCCACTCCTTCTGGCTCGAAGCCTTCCTCACAAAGGAGATCAATAAATCGCCCGGTAGGACCGCAACCAACGTCAAGGGCTGCGCCTTTGCGGTCGCAGAATCGAAGCGCCTTTTCATGAGCTTCGATTCCGTCCATCGTATTGAAGCCATCCTCCCAAAGGTGGGTGATTTGATCATAGGCTTCGCCAATTTCTTGAGGATTCATGGCTAGCATTTTCTTATCAAATGTTCCTCTGACGGCGGATCTTAATTTCGGATTATTCAACAATCTGTAGCTTTGGCCAGTTTTCTAGCCAAGCCTTGCTCTTTATTCGTTCTCGGAACGCATCAAGCTTCCTGCGCTTCGGATTTAAGGTGATGGTTTGCTCAAACAGCTGAGTAACCCCGAAGGGCGCTACTAGCTCGATTTTATGTCCCCGTTTCGCTAAGCGGGCGCCGATCGCGGTCTCAACCTCGACCCAATAACTCATCGCATGGCTTGTCGAGGAGTAGGGTGCATCTTGGTTCCGCCGATGCATGCGAGCTTGATTCTTAACCGACCAGTTGAGACCAGTCTCTCGCCTCAATCGGTCCTCAATCCTCTTATCGCGCGTTCGAGAGGCGTCTGCCGCATCGAAGTAGATTAAGTCGATATCATTGAGCGGAGTACTGAACCGTCGCCCGTGCAAACGATCCCAAACCAGATTTCGCACAAAACCTGCTGCAATACACCAATCCGGTAGCTGGAGCTTGGCTGCATCGGCCAGAGCTTTTCGTCGAAGCGTGTCTTGCTCCAACCAAAGGATAATCCTGGCAGATGGTTCCGAAGCAGCATCCTTCGACATACCGGTACCCGGTCCTAGCGGCCTAAACCTTTCACCGCAGCGGATTGAAAATATCAACCGAGATCATGCTCCGTCTGTCACTGGGAGGGAAGCCCTGCCGCCGTTATAACGATTATTTACCCAACGGTCTTTTGAACTCTTCACTCAAACTTCAGTGCTTCTGCAGGTTTTATCTTCGCAGCTGATCGCGCCGGAATGAAGGAAAATAGCGTACCCAGTAGCAGCGCCATCGCAAGCGGCAACATTAGCGAACTAATGCCCAGGGAGATCGGGAGCCCTGTTTTAGATGCCAGTTCTGTTGCCAGCAGCACATGAGCAAGGAGTGCGCCCACTAACGCAGCAGCAACGGCTACCACACAGCCCTCTACGATAAAGAGCACGGTGATGTCCGTCCGACTCGCGCCCAGTGCACGACGCAGTCCGATTTCCGCCACTCGCTCCCGAACGTTCGAGACCAGAATGGAGGAAAGCGTAGTACCGCCTAAGCTTAGACAGAGAGTCGCTATAGCCCCCACCGTGAGCGCCACCATGCCTTGCATTTTTCTAACCTTATCGATGAGGTTTGAGGGTATCACCCAGGTCAGTCTTTCTAGTGCTAGGTCCGGTTGCTCAAGGAGAGCCTGAAGGCCGCTTAACGCTTGGTCAGCGGAATCATAGTCGGGAATTCTCAGGAAAATTCCATCCAACGGATTGGCTTGGTACTCGCGTGTATCCCAAAGGTCTTCTAACGTCAGCGGCAGATAGAGCGTGTTTGCTCCGATCGCCAGTGGACCATCGCTCAATTTATCGCTGATTGCGTTGGAGGGATTAGAAACCACGCCGACGATGCGCAATGCGCTCATACCGAGCGGCAAACTCATGCCCAGCGCTAGCTGATGCTGCTCCAGCAAATATTCTGAGACTACAGCGACTCGTTTTCGTTCTCTAAGGTCCCGCTCATCTAGCAGTCGACCCGCAACCAGTTGCCAGTCGCGTAATTGGAAGTATGCGGGTTCGACACCGGCAATGCTTATCCCTGAAAACACGCCCGCTGTCTCTACACCGTGGCGAATTCCACTGATCTCCCCGTTAGGATAGTTGCTGCGCAGGAAGCTCGTATGCTTCGGTAACAGGGGGTGTGCAGCTCGCGAATCTTCTTGGAAGATCGCAACCACATTGGTACCCAATTGTTTAGAAAGATCGCGCGACTTTTCTTCCAAGCCCAGGAGCATAGCGATCAGCGCACTGAGTATCGACATGCCGAGCGACATTGCGAACATCGACAGCGCGAAACGGCCAGGCCTACTGCGCAGCTCCTGCCAGATGTCATTTAGCAACGGTGAACGTGCCTGGCTATGCGGAGTCATGGAGGCCTTTTGCTGTCATGAAAGCTTCGCGTTGTCATAGTTGAGGCCTCGCTGAGAGAGCCGCTGTCGCATTGCAAATGGCGCGATGCAAACCGCAGTAAGGATTCATCGTGCGTCACGAGAAGTATCGCCATATCTCCCGCATCGCCTAGTTGTTTCAAGCAGCGCATCACCTGCTCTGCGGATTTACGATCGAGGTTGCCCGTAGGTTCATCCGCTACCAATACGCGCGGGCGGAGAGCAATGGCACGAGCGATGCCTACACGCTGCATTTCCCCGCCAGAGAGCAGATTGGTTTGCCGTTGTGCGTGCTCGGCCATACCAACCATTGCCAGTGCATCCCATGCCAACTTCTGAACCTCGTATTTATCCATCGCTAGGTAGCGAAAGCGGAAAAGCACGTTGTCCAATACGCTGCGGTAGGGCAAGAGGCAGTAATGTTGAAAGACCATTCCAACAGACTGCTTGCGAAGCCTATCTAGCTTGTCTTCGCTTAAGCGAGAGGTGGACGCGCCGTCAAAGAAAACTTCCCCGCTTGAGGGCTCATCTAGCAATGCGCATAGGTTGAGAAATGTCGACTTCCCCGAGCCTGAAGGTCCCGTGATCGCAGCAAATTCACCGGCGTACAGTTCGACGTTCAAGTTCTGCAGCACGGTTTGCAGTCCACTAGCCGTGAGGAAGCTGCGACCGACATCTTGGAAACGCAGCAACGGACTCATCGAAGGGCTACTCGGCTTCCTTCGCTCAGCCCGGAGATCACTTCGTAATCCGTGTCATCCGCGGCACCAAGCACGACTTTTTGTTCAAACAGTTGATCAGCTTCGCTCAACCGTACAAACGCCTTTCCATTTTTCCACTGCACCGCCCTGCGAGAGACAAGAAGGGTGTTCTCGATCTGTCGTGCAATCACATGGGCAATGACTGACATACCTGGCCGCAGGCGCGCATCCTTATCGTCGATACTGATGCGTAGGCTGAAAAATCGCTGCCATGCAGGTTTGCCTGGAACCGTTTCAGCGACCGCACCTATCGTATCAATGACTCCGCGAAGCTGGAGTTCGGGGAAGGCGCTGGGGATCATTACTGCGTCTAGCCCCGGGCGAACTCTGGGCAGTTCGCTCTCTGGAATCAGAACACGCAGCACCAGATCATTCATATCGGGAATCAGCATGAAGGGTTGATTGGCGTGGAGCGTGTCCCCTACGCGAAGCGTCCGGTATTCACCGGCTATATGCAGCGGCTTATACACAATAATGCCACCGGCTGGCGCCACCACCGTAGTATTTGCTAGCTGAACATTCGCCAGTTCAAGCGCTTGTTGTGCCGCAGCCACCCTTGCCTCTGCCCGTTGTACACGGGCGGGGTGGAGATAGTCGCGCGTGAGGATCAGTTTTTGCGCGATCCCCGCCTTCTCCGCTTCCAGCTGGGCTACTTTGGCACGCTGCTGATCCACTTCGAGCGATGAAACAATGTCTTCTAGGGCGAGGGCGCGGCTATCAGCCAGGAACTGCTGCTCGGCGGCGACCGCGTCAGAGAACTTTTGCAGATCCATCTCGAGATCACCCAACTCCATGGGTATCGTCGCATTCAAAAGGCTATTTAGCTCACTCGACACAAGCGCGTAGTCTTCTTCGAGCTTGACGATCTCGCGTTCCAGCTCGGAGGCATCAAAGCGGGCAATCACGTCTCCGCGCTTAACCTGGCTACCCTCTGGAGTCAGCGCGGTTACCGTCGCGAATCCTTTGTATTTGGACACGATCGTGACTTGATGACGGGCTTCTACACGGCCGCGGTAGACCGTTTGTTCGACTAGGGTGCCGCGGCGAACGGTGTTGGTAGGCTCGTCGGGTAAGGCCTCCGATTGCAGCGTGCTTCCACTGGTAAAGGTCACCAGAAACAAGACGGTACCGACGAGGGCGACGAGGCGATGGGGGTTCTTCATGTCAATAAGCTCCCGGTTTGAGAGACAGCGGAGCATCCACAAGCGTCCCTGTGCGATGCAGGAGACGATAAGCACTAACTGTTGTCTCTGACTTCCCGCTGAGCCATCTCGACTGGGCGTTGAAGTAAGCCTGCTCCGCATCGGTGACAGAGAAACCGTCCATACGCCCTAGGCTGAAAAGACGGCGAGCGAGCTTAAGACGGGCACTTGCGTGCTCGTAGTTTCCCTCTAGAACGCTGAGCTGCTCATGGGTGCGCCTGTGGGTCGCGAGCGCTTCCTCGACTTCCCGAGTGATGGCCAGGTTGCGTGCTCGTATGTCTTCCATTGCCCGGCTCCGCCGCCGTACCGCCTGCTGATACTCGATTTTCTGACGGCGCAGGTTAGTGTCGTTATCTGCCGTTACCCGGACATACCAAGTATTCGTATCTTGGCCTAAGCTCGTATTCGGGAAGTCTGCATTGGCCCGGTGCTCATAGCCGGTTATCAAGCGAAGGCCAGGCTTCGTGTTCTGCTTGGCAATTCGCGAGGCTCGCGCCGCATCTTCAAAGGACTGTTGTATTTCTGCATAGTCAAGCCGGTTGGCGAGCGCGATTCGTACTGCCTCATCAGCGGTTCTGTAGTCCACTCGCATCAATGGTGTTTCCTGCAGCAACTCGTCGTGGATGTCGGAGCGGCCCATGAGTTCAGCTAGCCGGTTGCGGGTCGCCTGATACTGCTCTTGTGTGGTGGCGAAGCGATTGCGTGCTTCCCCCTGCTGCTGTTGAACGCGCAGCGTGTCTATCCGAGTTGTGCGTCCAAGGCGTTCCTTCGCTAGGGTTAGTTTGTAGAGCGATTCGGCTCGCTCCATCGCCTGTCGATCTGCGGTTCGCTGCAGTTCGAGGCGACGAGCGTTCTCATAGGCTTCCGCGACCTGGACGCTGAGTTGAGAGAGGAAAAGAAGACGCGAACGCTGTTCGCTTAAGTAGGCGCGCTCCCGGCGGACAACAGGCTCTTCGTTAACCAATTTGCCTGCGCGGCGAAACAATGGTTGAGCGTATTGTAAGGAGAAGCGCTCACCGGAGCCGGAACCCAACAGCGCATCCGTGACGCCGCGTACGATCAGTTCTCCCCCGTAGCGATTCTTCTTGCTCAGACGCAGGCCATAGGAACCAACGGCGTCGCTACTGTCGCTGACCGCTAGGGTACTTTCCGGCTGAATGTTGAAAGCAAATTCCATAGAGGCCGCATCAATCGCTAAGCGTGTCGAACTAGTGGTCGCTTGGAATTGTTTCGAAGCGGGATTTGTAACCAGCGCGGTGCTTATCGCCTGCTCTAAGGAAAGCGCGAAGCCCATCGACTGCCAGGAGCACATACTCAAAGCGAGGATGCGACCCAGCATCAGCGGTCTCCGCGAGGACCTCCTGCTCCGCGAGCTAAGGCGCAATGTTTGGCTCTGGCGCAGCATTCTTTCTTACACTGAAGGTGACGTTCCTACTTGCGGTGTCCGCAAGAGGGCCCCGACTATCGATGAGCGTTCCGTTTAGGGTGACAACCTCACCGGATCCAGCTACACCCGAAACGTTGTAAGTTGCACGACCGCCGCCAGGACAGCGATGAAAGGCTATCTTGCCACTCACCTCGCTCCCTGCTTGCTGGAGGCTGATCGACCAGCGGCTGGCAGCATCACCATACGCTCCGGGGCAGCGAACAGAAGAAGTCCAGGTGCCCGCAAAGTCGTTAGCAGGTGCGGAGCTCACGCCACAGTCCTCTTTCAGCCCCTGCTGTAAGCCGCTTCTTATCGAGTTCAGCGTTGCGCGAAGATTAGTGACATCGCCCTGAATAGGACATTGAGCGCCCTCATACTCAGAAAACAGCCCAAGGATTCTGTCGGACTCCTCCATCGCATCACAGGCTAAACGTTGTGCCCGATCTTCATCTTCTGATGCGGCTGCAGCCTGAAACTTACTGAATAAGGTCATGAGTCTTTGCGTGCTGTCCTCAAACTCCGGCAATAGTCGCTGGCACTGGGAATTGTCATCTCCGTCCGGTTGCGCTGGTGGGGGACTGGGTTGCGGCGCTGGAGTCTCATCGACGTATTCACCCCCGTCGGACACCCGGGGACTCTCGTCCTCAGAAGACTCCTGTTCCGTCGGGTCTTGTGAATCGGTCACAGTTTCAGTCGACTCATTCGGTGATTCCTGCGAATCATCATCCGGCGGTAGTAGCGCGGTAGGAGGAGGGGCCTCATCGGAGAGTTCGGAGCTATTTTCGCCGTTCTCAGCGCCCGCCAATGGCTCATTCGCCTCTTCATGTCGCCGCTCACGATTGTCTGTCCTCGGCTCATCGGGCAGTCGGTCTATGGCGCTTTGCGGATCGCTAAACTCATCGGCGAGATCGTTACGGCCTCTGCGAGCGTTATTTCTGGCAGTGGCTACACGACGTGCTTCACGAGCGCGTTCTCGCTCTCGCCGTTCTTCTTCAATCGAATCGAAGGTATAAGCAGGATCAAAGGGCAGGCCGTCCGCGCCACCTTCGCTGCTGGCGCGCTCAAGAAGGCCAGCAGGCCCAGAACCGCTATCGAAATCGGTCCTTACTGCGCCTAGCCGTTCTGGGTCGACATTTCCTGGGTCCGCATCGTGGCCCTCATAGTCTCCTCGACCATCAGGATCATCGGACCCTGCTTCGACAAGTTCATCACCTGCGCTCAGCTTTTGCTCACACTCTGTCGCGCGTGATTCGAGATCAGCACGCCAGGTGGGAACATCTGGAAGCGCTCTGGCTGCGCTCGTCGCCGCAACGAGTTCAGCCACGGGTAACTCGCTAGCCTCGCAGCTGGTGAGCTTCGTTTTGTACCAACCGATTGTTGATTCCGCATCGCTTGCGCGCTGCAGTACAGGCTCAATCTCCGCGGTGATTTCTGCGCTGTAGTCTTTATCTTTGGCAGCCGCTCGTGCGGAAAGTAGCCGAAGCTCCGCCTGATGTGCAGCGAGCTGATCACCCAGAATAGGTCTGAGTTTGGCAGCATCCTGCTCTAGCTGTGCGATCGTTGTCGTGCAGCTGGCTTCCAGAGAGCGGATGTCCGAAAGCTGGCTGTGGAGTACCTCCTGACGAT
>JBCCPL010000083.1:0-8215 GCA_039111155.1 Pseudomonadota bacterium
AGCGCTAGGTGTTCGCCCGTCGGATGCTGTGTCTCTGCTGCTACCGAATCTGCCCCAGACTCACTTCTGCATCTGGGGCGCCGAGGCCGTGGCGAGGGTCAATCCCCTCAACCCCATGCTGGATGCGGAGCACCTCGCCGCCGTGATGAATGAAGCCGGCAGTCGTATCCTGGTGACCGCTGTCCCGGAAGCCGGACAGGGTCTGTGGGAGAAGGTGCAGCAGGTGATAGCGGACGTTCCCGGGTTGGCGACGGTTTTGCTCGTGGACGGAGGTGACGCCGGCAAGGACTGTGGGGGTGCCGGTGATGACTGCTTTGCACGGTTTGGCCTGGATTCTCAGTGCACCTTCATGTCCTTTGATTCCTTTATTGCTCAGCAGGATGGCAATACGCTGGCCGTGCGACCCGAGTACGATCCGCAACAAATTGCCTCCCTGTTCCACACCGGCGGTACAACGGGCACGCCAAAGCTTGCGCCTCACAGTCATGCCAACGAGGTCGTTATGGCCTGGCAGTTGGCGCAGTCGACAAATCTCGATGCCAGCGCGGTAGCCCTGTGCGGCCTGCCGTTGTTTCACGTGAACGCTGTGTTTGTCACGGGCCTTGCGCCCTGGTTGGTAGGTGGCGAGGTTATCCTCGCGAGTCCGCAGGGTTACAGGAACCCAAAGGTGATGGACCGGTTCTGGTCCCTGGTGGAGCGCTACCGAGTCAGCTACTTCAGCGCAGTACCTACCATCCTCTCGGATCTTCTGAAACGGGACAGCGGTGACCTTGACCTGAGCTCCCTAGACTTCTGCGCCTGCGGCGCGGCCCCGCTGGCGATGGAACTGCTGAAGCAGTTTGAAGAGCGAACCGGCCTGCGCGTGTTGGAGGGCTATGGTCAGACCGAGGGCACCTGCGCGTCGACGTCCAACCCCCGGGACGGGGAAAGGCGCCTGGGATCAGTCGGTCGTGCCTTGCCCTGTATGGAACTACGAACGGTAGAGCTTGACGACCGTGGTGAATTCACCCGTGACTGCGGGCCTGATGAGATCGGGAACATTCTCATCAAAGGACCCAACGTGTTTAGCGGATACACGCGGGAGGCGCACAATCGTGGCCTGTGGTTTGAGGGCGGCTGGTTTAAAACCGGAGATCTGGGCCGCTTGGACAGCGAAGGCTACCTCTGGCTGACCGGGCGCAGCAAAGATCTCATCATTCGCGGTGGCCACAACATTGATCCGCAGTCGATAGAGGAGGTTCTTTATCGGCACCCCGCGGTGCTGCAGGCGGCGGCGGTCGGCAGACCCGACAAGCGTGTTGGAGAAGTGCCGGTAGCGTACCTGCAGCTGGCCTATGACGTAGCAGAGGAAGAGATCATCGCCTTTGCAAGAAACGAAATCAGCGAGCGGGCTGCGGTACCCAAAGCGGTTTATCTGGTAGACGCCTTACCGATAACCGCCGTGGGGAAGATCTACAAGCCGGCACTGCGCAATGATTGTGTAAAGCGCGTGGTCGAAGCTGAGCTGGGTGCTGTCGACGGACTGCAGGGCCAGACGTTTCGTGTGGATGTAGCGGACTGCAAACGCAATGGGCAGATGGTGACTCTGACGCTTCCTGACTCAGAACCGCTCCGGGAGGCAGTTCGAGAAGAGCTTGACTGCTACGCCTTTGCCTACGAATTACTAGGCTGAACGCGTGAACGAGGCGTATTCATGACTCGTAGCGTTCAGTCCTCTCAGCTACACGCGAGAGCGCGCCGGCATTGCTCACTGATTCGGCGACCCGACGCTCTTTGGGTCTTCTATCGCCTCGCGAAACGCCTATTTGGTTTCTCGCCGGATCTTGAACGTTGCAGGGGATTTTCCTCCTGCGGCAATAGCTACCGCTATTACCTTGGTCTGAACACCCCCTGCAACGCACAATCTCTCGCCGAGAATTCCGAGTATCGGTGAGCTATGCCGTCTAGAGTGAGTACTCAAGCTGCACACCGATGATACGCGGTCGGCCAAAACCGCCTCGTTGCAAGCCGTTGGTGAGGTTCGCACTTACGCCGGTGACGTTGACGCCAATCAAAGAAAGGCTGGTGAGATACTCTTCATCGAGCAGATTCTCACCAAATACAGACGCACGCCACTCACCCCAATCCCAGCCAATTCGGCCATTGACTAGCACGAAGGAGTCAACAGCGTTTTCTTCGAAGTTATTGATTCCGGTGTAGATCTCATCTCGGTAGCTGATGTTTGCCGAGGCGAAAAAGCCGCTACTGTGCGTATAGCTTCCACCGATGTTGGCGGTGAGATTCGGCGCGCTGGGAAATTCATTGCCCGCCAGATTGGCAAAGCGGGCGGCGTCGATCGTCACCAGATTTGCCTGCTGGTCTAGGAGTGGCAGCGGCTGTCCCTGGTTATCTACCGCAAAAGCAAAGTCAGTAAACTCGGTCTCCAGCCAGCCCATATTGACATACACGTCCAGGGAGTCACTGACCCGATAGCTGGTTGACAGTTCCAGACCATACAGTTCAGACGCGCCGGCGTTCGCCGTCCTTGCCACCGTAGGCACCTCCGTAGGCACCCTGATTTGCTGGTCTTCCCAGTCGGCAAAAAACACGTTCGCGTTTATCGTCAGACGTTCGTCCAACCACGTGGAGCGGTAAGCGAATTCGTAATTGATCAGGTACTCGGGATCGAACTTCTGCTGCGAATCGCCGACTACCTCTGCGCCACCTGCGCGGTAACCCCGAGATACTTGAAAAGCCACCGAGTTGCCGCTCTCAAAGCTATAGAAGACGGAAGCCCTGGGCAGAAATGCGTCGAAATCAGTATCAACGACGCCTGGTTCTACGCTAAGTAAGGGGGCGATAAAGGAGCAGGGCGCGGGCGGCAACGGCGCAAGCACTGCAAAGCAGGGTTCCGATAACTCCAAGGTGGCGCCGACAACCCTGTTTACGGCGTCCTCCCGATCATAGCGTGCACCCACGGACAGCGTTAGCTTGTCAGTTACATCCAAAGAAACATCGCCATACAACGCTTCGTTTTCAGTGAGGTCAGAAAAATTCGTGGCGCGGCGGACACTCCCGTCTACGTCGATAAGGCCACCGAATGCGGGCCCGGAAATCGACAGAATCTGCGTTGTGTCTGCATCCTCCTCATAATAGTAGGCACCGATCCAGCCCCGAAGGCGGCCGTAATCAAAGTGAAACCTGGCGTCAAGCTGAGTAAGGCTCGCTTCGTTTTCATTAATCACGAAGCCGCCCAGGGCCCGGTCAATCTCTTCTCGGGTCACATTAACAAACAGGTCCCAGTTCTCGCTGAAACCGTACTGGATTTCCGCAGCGTAGCGTGTGCTGTCAATTACCAGGCTGCTGAGAAAATCGCTGTAGTCATCGCCCGAGAAGGGATCGAAACGCCGGCGTTCCTCAGGGTCAACGGGAAACGCGAACCCTGTCCGGCCACCGACGTTGTCAATTTCGATGTACTGAGCGATCAACTCAATGCGCAGGTCTTCGATCGCGTCAGGCTCAATCAGGAGTTTGGCTCGGCCCGTCAACTCATCAACGATGCCTGAGCGCTCTCCCGAGCGGATGTGATCGCGGTCCCAGTCCTCTTCGCGATAGTCCATCGCCATGCGAAAGGCCACCTGGTCATCTATCAGCGGGGCTGTGACCATGCCGGAGTAATTGCGTATGTCGTTTTCAGCGGCGATTACGCGCAGAGCCGTAGCAAATTCATACTCAGGATCGGCGGTCTGTATTGCAACCGCACCCGCAAGGGCGTTACGCCCTTGCGTGGTGGATTGCGGACCACGAAGCACTTCCACCTGGTCGACGTCCCAGAGGTTGTACGCGGCCCCTGTGGCGAAGAAACCAATGGGAGCACCATCGATGTACGTGTTCAGGGTTAGGCCCGTGCCCGCTCCCCCTACACCGCCAGCACCTATCCCTCGAATGGCTATGTTCTGAATGCCCTCGCCCACTGTAACGTTGGGCGTGCGCAGTAACACATCTTCCAGCCTGAATACCGCTTGTTCGTCCAGGTCCGTTGCTGTCAGGACGGTAACCGACTCTTTGGTTTCCTGTACGGAAAGCCCCTGCTTAGTACCATAAACGAGGATCTGCTCAACGACTAAAGGGGTTTCCGCCGCTTCCCTGACTGGTTGGAGTTCAGTAACGACGAACCGGTCATCGGTCGTCTGGTAGCTAAGGCCCGTGCCGGACAGGGCCTGCGTGAGCGCCTCCCGGGCGTTTGTCGCGCCCTCGATGGGCGCTGCACGAACGCCAGCGACAACGCGTTCGTCCGCCAGGATGTTCGCGCCGAAAGCTTCCGTAATCGCAAACAAAGTTTGACCCAGGGGACCGGCGGACACCGTGAGGCGGTTTGCTTGAGGCTCGCCAAGCGCCAGTGCCGGCACCATGGAGCCCACCAACAGGGCCGACGCATGAAGAAGACAAACCACGATGGATCGCTGCGCCATTCGCAACATGAAAAGCCCTCCCAGAGCCGTATTTTGCGAACGTTTCGTATTCGCACCTACCGTAGGATGCATTCGAACCCCGAAACGCACCCCCCATCACAAAAAAAGGGTGTCGGTGCTCGAAGGCTGGATCTAGGGTGAAGTAGCGCGGGGAGTGATGCGGATTGTGCCCGGTACCGATCGGTCAACGCTCAGAGGATAGATCTCGCTAAGCGTTGAGAGCATGCCGTCGATATCGGTAGCCTTGAACGAACCCCGCACGCGCAGATCGGCGATTGCGGAGGGAGCGCCGTCATAGACAACGTCTGCTTTGGTGTAGCGGTTGGCGTCTTCCAACAGCTCTGTGAGCGGCGCGCCATCGTAGTACAGCGTCGCATTTCGCCAGCTCCCCACAGCGGATGGATTGATCGCCGAGACGTCAGTGAGCCCGGCCGCGGACGACGCCTCGACTTTTTCGCCAGCACCAACCAACTGTTGCGTCGCAACATTCGTTGGACCCGTGCTCAGAACTAGCGGATAGGCGACCCGAACCTGACCCTCGGCCACAGCCACGCGCACGACGTCTCCACCCATACGAACATCAAATCGAGTGCCTATGACCGTAGCGTTCAGTCTGCCGGCCCTGACGGCAAAGGCACGCTTCGCATCGGAAGCGACGTCAAAGAAGCCCGTTCCCTGTTTTAAGGTGGCCGCACGTCGCTTCGCATCGAATTCAATACTAGCCTCACTGGCGGCGCCGAGCGTCACGCGACTTTCGTCGGGCAGCTCGAAAGTCCTGACCTCACCGATGCCGGTGCTCAAATCCGCCGTAAAGGGAGTGGGACCTGAACTGGGGACTTCAGATTGAAATACGCTTGTTCTAAAGAACAGGCCGCCCGCAATTACCAGTGTGACCATGGCGGCCAGGGCCCACGGCGGGACTTTGAGGCGTTCAAAAATCGCCTCCCACGCCCTGATGATAGAGAACCGCAGCTGCTCACGCATCGACAAACGCAGAACATCATCAGGCAGATCGCTCGCAGTCAGTTCCCCCATCGCGTGCGTGAACGTGACCGCGCGTTCATACAGATCGCTATGGCGCGGATTCTCGTGGCGCCACGACTCGAACGCCTTGCGCTCTTCCGGCGTGACGTCCTCCTCAGTCAGGCGCAGTCGCCAGGTATGGGCCTCACGCAGAATGATGCCGTCGTCTCGCAAAGCGGGATCTTTGGCGGTCGCGGAACTCATGCTGTGCGATCCTCCCCATCTTGCAGAAACATCACGTTCAAATCGGCCAGTCCATTAACCAGGTGTTTGGAAGCATTCTGCCGGCTAATACCGAGTTGATGACCGACCTCGGTCACGGACAGCCCATCGACCCGATGCAGGATGACCGCCCTGCGTCGTTTCTCAGGCATGGCACGTAGGGCCTCGGCAACGCGCGACAACTGTTCCTTTGCCATAGTGATGCGCTCGGGGGTGATTTCGTCATGCCCCAGAGCAAAATAGAGCTGCTCGACCTCGTAATCATACTTAGTGCGGATTTGGTCAGAGCGTTTGTCGCCCAGCACAATGTTGCGTGCAATGCGCCAGAGAAAAGCCTTGAGGTTGTGGATTGATGACAGGTCGCCGCGTTCAATTAGTTGCTGGAACGCCTGTTGCGCAACGTCCTCAGGGTCGGGAGGCCCGGCCCCGAAAGCTTTGCGGACGGAGCTCACCAACCCCCGAGCGTGGTCCCTGTACAGAGCCGCGACGGCGACCGTGGTATCCGTGGAGCGTTCTTCGTCCTGAGGGGCGGGTGGGTACGGTGCGTTCACAAAACACTCGGTCAGGTGTGTGGAAGCCGCTGCTAGGGGTGTAGTAGAACGGTTAGCAAATCATTCACATTCCCATGGGTCAACATCCACAGCTCGCCCCACTGCTGCTTTGCCTTCGAAACTATCCTCGGGCGTTTCCGTCTACCGCGAGACAGCCGCGAGCCCTACTCACTGGAAAAAAGCGCGTCGATAAACAGCATACGTGCGCTCAAGCTGGCTAAATCTGAGTTGGTTTTGGTCACCGTGGCCCGAGGATACACACATGTTTAGTTGTGGTTGCGCATGGCAGCCGATAACTGATGTACGACGGCAGAAGCCCATATCGACAGGGCCGTGTGGTCGATTTTACTAACTTGGATTTCCAGATTCTCCTAGACACTAAATTCAAGCGCGCGGACGGTCGTGGCCGACCATTACCGATTTTCGAACAGCGCTTGAAGGAGCGCTTTTCAGAAGCAGACATCCACAGGTCGGCTGTGGGATGCAAACTATCGACCCTTAGCCGTCAGAAGATTTTTCCATTCGCGGGAGCGGCACCTCGCCTGAGCGAGCCACCAAGCCAACTGATCTTCGTAGTTGGGAATGGACCTCGATAATCTGTAGTAAGTACATAGGTTGTCATTTGAATCTGAATCTCTTGAAGACAAAGAAGGTTCTTAGCTTTATGACAGTGTTGAGAATTGAAACTACGATTCTTGGAACGATTACGTCGAGAAGCCATAGAGCGACGATGGTGGAAGAGATCGCCATCAAATTGCTCTGCGCGATATAGGACAGAAAGCCACCTGTATGGCCACCTGAATACCTAACCATTCCGACAACAAGAACTAAGCAGCAAAAAAGTACGACGGTAGATCTACTCGCCCTATAGCCAGAAATGTCTATTGTGTTTTCGTTAAGTCTCTTGAAGCTTTCTGGAGCGTATCCGCGGTAGTAGTTCCCAAATCTATCATCAGTTTCGAGACTTCGCCCGAAGAGACGATCCAGCACCGCAATCAAGACATCTGCCAAAAGTGTCAGCAGACCAATCGTTCCTCCTCTCAAGGCCAACTTGAGGCGAAGTCCCATCCCTTTCCAGAGATGTACGGTTTCGCAGTGAGCACGAAACACGTGATCCAGCAGTTCATTTCCCGTGTACCGCCTATCCTTTGTGTCCCTGAACCGACCCTCTTGGTGATCGTAGTAAAAATCTTCCATGAACTCTAAGCCAATCGGTTCAGGCGTTCGATTGCTGGCAGCCACTTCATCGCTTAGAGGTGAATCTTGGTCAGTATCGTCGTAATCGAAATGATTGTTTAGGTAAATGCTGAACGTCGAGATTCGGACAGTGACCCTAGCTCGATTTGTCGTCTCAAAATCTGCACCGCCGGCTTCGATTTCGTCGGGATGGTCATAGTTGACCCAGAGAACGGCGACCTTGTCTGGCTTGCCGTTCTGATTATTTGGAGGCTTATAGCGAATGTCTCTCGGATAACGTCGCTTAATTGAAAAGCCGACCTTTCTGTCGCTCAGTACGACGGGGTCGTAGAAGGAAGAATCGGATTCTTCGCCGAATTCGAATTCGGATTGGAACTCCTCACTATTCTCAAATGGACGCTGCATCTGGAGCCCCCACTGTACGGAGCACCGATTTTAGCGCATGTCAATCGAGTTCAGACTGATTTCTAATCCGCCACCATATCTTTGGAGCAGCGCCGCCTCCCGGACGCTGAAAGAACCACGGTGTTGTAATTCGACCGTGTTAAATGAGAGGTGAAAGCGAATGCCCTATGTCTTCGCAATCAAAGACCGCCGTTGGCCGGAGGCAGCTGTTAGACCCCATGGCCACGGGCGTCCGCTTCCGAGAGTGCAGTCGTTAGCGACCGTTCCACTCCGACTTCTGCCATCGACCCGGAGGAGACAAATGGGTCTCCGCGAGACCGTGTATGCTGACGGCCGAAGCTGGGAGGGCATTGATGCTTTTGCGCC
>JBCCPL010000084.1:0-8010 GCA_039111155.1 Pseudomonadota bacterium
CGGAAGATATCGGTCGTTACGCGGTCGCGCATAAACTTGTCAACGTGATTACGACCTTGCTGCTATTGATGGCGGCGGTCTACGGACCGCGCTTTGCCCGCGCCGCCGCAATCGCCGACTCGAAGGCGCTGGACAAACTCCTTGCTCAAACGCAAAGCGTCTCCCTAGCGGTCTTTCTTCCGACGCTTGCGGTGCTTTGCCTCTGCAGTGAAGAACTCGCCACTCTTTTCAGCCTAGAGCCTGGATCATTGCTAACGCTATTGCTCATCCTTGGCGCAGGACAATTGGTGAATGCGGCAACGGGCCTATCGGGCGTCCTGTTGAACATGGCGGGAGGTGAGCACTTGGAGATGCGGCTACTCTTGGCAGCGTGCCTAGCCACCGCCCTGGGAATCATGCCTTTGGCAGAACACTTTGGCGTAGAGGGCGTCGCGATAGCGATAGCGCTAGGCATTACCACACGAAACCTAGCGTCTTATCTTCTCGCAAAAAAACATATTGGGTTGGTAACGGAATTGAGGAAACAGGTGTCGTGAAGGATTTGGACTTCATCGTGATTGGAGCGCAAAAGTGCGCCACCACTACGCTTTTTGAACTGCTACGACAGCACCCTTCGATCAATATGCCCTTGGAAAAAGAGGTTCCTTTTTTCACTGGAAACGACTGCACACCCCGGGCCTGGGATGCATTCACCAAGCGCCACTTCGCGAACGATGGTGGTGATGTCTGGGGCAAAGTCACGCCCCAGTACATGGCCAATCCGGAAGTCCCAGCTCGGCTTGCGGCGCTCATGCCCAAGACAAAGCTGATCGCAGTACTCCGCGATCCGATTGAGCGCAGCAAATCGCACTTTCGCATGGGTGTGCGCAGAAATACTGAAACAATGAGTTTCAGCCGTGCAATCCAAGATCGACTGAATCCACTTGCTCTGGCGACGGCGAGAGCTTCCAGTGCGCCAACTCATTCGCATGGCTATGAATCAGAGAGCGACTTCTATTTGGTATGGAGTGAATACGGGCGAATCCTGAGTTCCTACCGGCGCCACTTCCCGAAAAACCAGCTACTGGTGCTTTACTTGGAAGACCTAAAAACGGATCCACACGGGGTGCTCAATAAGGTGCTCGACTTTCTCGATTTAGACGGAGACTTCCGGCCCCGTGGCCTGGGTGAAGTGATGCACTCTGGCGGTGATCAGACGCGGATACCTCATGGTTTGCGTGTATGGCTTCGCCAACAAGGCCCTATAGCGTCCTTGTGGCGAAAAATACCCGACCACCAACAAGGTCGGCTCCGTTTTCTTTACGAACGTTGGAACAACAAAAAAACCAAAAGCCCGCTAAAGCTCTCGAATACCCTTGCGCAGGAGCTTAGGGAACACTTTGCACAAGACACTCGACTGCTATTGTCGCTCGATGTCCCGAGCCCACCGTGGATGAATAACTACGTGAATGGCACCGGCGCCTAGTACCAGCGGCTTAATCAACTGCTGATTCACTCGCTGGGAGTGCCCTTTGTCGACCCGTGTCGATGCTTTTGATAACCACGTTTATTTGCCTTCTTCCTATCGAGGTACGTGGCAGGTCGGTTAAAACGCTCCATGTGCTTTGCGACAGGATTTGGGCGTTTCTTTCTCGAGGTCCCCTTCATGGATGTTTTCTCCATCGGCATAGCCCAGTAATCACTGCATGCAAATTGCGAATATAATTGCAATATGAAAATGCATTATGCGATTTAATTTAAAAATATTTGCCAAGCAACAATCTAGAAATACGTAACATATTGATTTAATTAATTTAATACAACTGGCACCGCGTTTGCAAAGTCACTCGTATCAGCGTTGGCATTGGCTTTAGGAGATTCGCAAAGTGCGCAGTAATCAGGATCACATCAACCCACTCCAGGTGATTGCTTCAATCATCACGGGGCTGTTGATTCTGCTCGCTGGCCTTGCTCCCTACGCTTCAGCGGTAGCAAGCGATGAATTCTTACCGTTCATCGAACCCCTTCAGGTACTCCAAGAGCGAGCCTACGTCAGTTCAGCTCCAATCGGTCAGGATGAGCAGCTCGAATCGCCAGCCGTTCCGATTGCCATTCGAACGCTCGCGACCGACGTCGAGGAAGAGACCCGCCTTGAAGCTCTGGCAAAAGAGAAGCAGCAAGCCCTAAGCCTCGAAGAAACTGCACAGGCTCAGACCTTACAGGACGAGCTTGAGCAGTTTGGTTACGACATTTTCAATACGGCACCCAGCACTTTCGCACCGGTTGAAGGCATTCCTGTTCCCCCGGACTACCTTATCGGCCCCGGCGACAACATTGTTGTGCAACTGTTCGGTAAGCGAAACGTTGAGTACAACCTGGTGGTTACTCGTGACGGTAAGGTGCTGATCCCCGAATTCGGCCCGGTGGCCGTGGGTGGCCTAACTTTCGACGATGCGGAATCGCTCATCACTAATGGCTTCGAACAACGCGTGATCGGCGCGCGAGCCGTCGTCACCATGGGCAAACTTCGCACTATTCAGATTCGCCTTTCTGGAGACGTAAATCAGCCAGGTATTTACACGGTTGGCGGCCTCTCCAGTCTGATCGACGCCCTGCTCACCACCGGTGGCGTATCTGGTACCGGAACGCTTCGCGATATTCGCCTGGTCCGAAACGGACGCATCATTGCGCGCCTCGACCTATACGAGCTGCTGTTAGAAGGAAAAAGCGGAGCGGATACCTTTCTGCGCCACAACGACACGATCTTCGTACCGGCGATTGGTGAGATTGTCTACGTTGGCGGTGAAGTACAGCGCCCGGCCATTTATGAGCTCCGCGGCGAAACACAGTTTTCCGAAGTCATCGCTATGGCGGGCGGACTGCTTCCGACGGCTTCCCTTAAGGATTCACTGATCGAACGGATCAAGCGGGGCGGTAGCCGAACGGTTATCGACTTCCACTCTGGCCAGCGTGCGCAAAGTGAGCAGAGCATTCTCGCAACCCAGATTCGCTCCGGTGATCTATTACGTATTCTTCCCCTGGAGGACGAACTGAAAGAAGTCGTTCTGCTGCAGGGCCATGTTGAGCGACCGGGTGCCTACGAGTTCGAACAGCAAATGCGTCTTTCTACGCTGTTGCGAACCACCGAATCGATGCTTCCCGGTGTCGACATGAACTTTGCCATCATCGAGCGAGAAGATCGACGCACACTGCGTTCAACGGTGTTGTACGCGTCGCCCATGCTTGCCCTTGAAAATCCCGGCACAGACTCGGACATCTTCTTAAATCCCCGCGACCGGGTTCAGATATTCCGCCTCAACGAAGATCGAGAGTCTTCACTGGCCACGCTGCGCGACAAATTAGAACGGCAGGCGACGGACCCTCGCTCCGCGCCGTTGGTCGAGATTCGTGGCGCCCTTCGGCACACAGGAAGAGTACCTCTGGCACAAGATGCACGTCTGCTCGACGTGATCACCCTGGGCGGTGGACTGCGAGCGGGTGCGGACACGCACGTTGGCTTCATCGCTAGAACGGAGTTTCCAAGCCTTGAAGTTCGCGTGTTCAGCTTTAGCGTCGAGTCCGCGCAACGGGATCCGTTTAACGGTGGTAACCCAAGCATCCAGGTAGGAGATAGAGTGTATGTCTTGCCCGCAGACGCAGCTCGAAGCACGCTGCTTGCCGATGAGATTAAGCGCTTGCGTGAGCAGGCGCGCTTTGGAGAAGCAGAACGGATCGTCCGCATCCTCGGCGAAGTACTGAGCCCGGGCGATTACCCACTGATCGAGGACATGCGAGCCAGCGACTTGTTGTGCGCGGCGCGCGGACTGTCTCGCCGTGCCGACGGTGTTTTGATTCAACTATCCCGAAGCGCCAGCGATTTCAGCGGCACGTCAGTCAACCATCAGGACTTAGACAGCGGCCGTCTGATGGCGCTTTGTGCTGAACAACGTCGCGCGGACCGGGGAGAACTCGGCCCGGATGAGCTGATGGCGTTCAACGAGCAGTATCTGAACGCAAGTCTCAATCCGGTTCTCCGCGCCCGCGATCAACTCGCTATCAGCACTCGTCCTGGCTGGGTGGAACAAGCTACCGTCAACTTGATTGGCGAAGTTCACAAGCCGGGGGTTTATGTAGTCGCTCCTGGAGAAACGCTGTGCGAAGTCTTGAAGCGCGCAGGAGGACTCACGAAAGACGCATATACCTTCGGTGCCGAGTTCACGCGCGTATCCGTTCGCGAGCTTCAGCAAAAAACCCTCGATGAGCTGCACGACCAGCTCGACGACCTGATGGTTGAGCTTTCTTTGTCTCACTCCTTCAACAATGAACAAAAGGTATCTCACGAGTGGGGCGGTAAGCAGGACACGCTGAAGGTCATCCGCCAGCTGGAACGAGCCGAAGCTAACGGCCGCATGGTTGTGGATATGGATCGTGTCCAGCGCTGCCGCGGCCGCGACGCTCTCGTACTTGAGAACGGCGACCAGCTTCTTGTTCCGCGGGTACCAAACCACGTTCAAGTCGCTGGCCAGGTATACGTGACCACGTCTCACCTTTACGACCAGGACCGCACGATTCGCGACTACGTGGAATTGTCCGGCGGTCACACCGTTCTCGGACGGATCGATCACACCTACGTGGTTCAGGCAAACGGAGAGGTGTTGAATTTGAAGGGTAGCCGCAGCTCAAAGAGCATCGCGCGCAAGAAGGTCATGCCCGGCGCCCGCATTTACGTTCCCCTTAATGTGGATCGTATGAATCCGACAGAGAAAGCCCAGTCTTGGGTTAGCACCCTGGCCCAATCAGCAATCCTCGCTGGCATTCTTCTCTAACGCCTAACCCTGGCAGGAAACGGAACATGCAAACGATCAATCAAATCCCTCCCAGCAACACGGCTGCCGCCAGCATCGATCTGATGCCTTATGTGCAAGCGTTGTTGTGGTCAAAGTGGATACTGCTGGCGGGCATGATCGGGAGCGCCGCACTGGCGGGTTGGATGGCGATCAATACACCGTACCAGTATGTGTCTGGCGCGCAAGTCAGCGTGGTCGACATTGAAGATCCCGGTGGTGTTTCGCCGGACAATCGTCGTGCATCGGAAGTTCTTACGCTGGTCGAGCATGGGTTTGTCATGGGTACCACCCGCGACAACTACAGCGATGTCATTCTGGCCCGCTTGCGCTCCCGTTCGTTCACCATGCACTTCCTCGACAGCAATAACATCTATCGCTTTCTGTACCCCCAGCACTGGTCGAAGGAGAACCAGGCCTGGATCGGAGACTTCCGCCCCGATCGCGGGGAGAGCTACACCCGTTTTCGAGACGAGATTCGCGGCATCACCGTTGATGAAGAAACGGAAATCATCACCGTCTCGATGCGCTGGCCGGAAGCCGCCTTACCCCGCGATTGGGCGAACCTCTACGTCAGAACCTTTAACGAATACATGCGAGCAAAAACCGCCGAGGAAGTCGCCCGCAAGCAGGACTTTTTAGAAGAAAGACTGCGCCAGTCCGACGTAGTGGAGATTCAAAAGTCTATTTACCGACTGATAGAGGCACAAACCGCGATCATGATGTTGGCAAACGCCCGTGAGGAGTACGTGCTCGAAATCATAGATCCGGCCGCACGTGCTTATCGCAGCATCAATATGTCGCGCAAGAAAAAGGTCGTGGTCGGCGCGGCGGTTGGTTTACTTCTAACGGCTTTTGCAGTGATCGGACTGACCTTGCTTCGCGAGTTGTGGACGAGTTTTCGAGCAACGCAGAGCACTCATACAGCGACCCACACAGCGACCCACTCAACACCCTCAGTACCTAGGAGCTGAACAACCTTCGGCGATTCGTAGCGGAAGGTAGGAGATTGAAATGAGCACCCTAGTTTGTAACCCCGGCAGAGACTTCGTAAATAGTCTGGGAATTCCCGTAGACAACCTCACTCTGAGTTCCGCAGTAGCGCGGATCATCTCGATGGCCAAAGCGAAGGACGGACACGCGCGCCTGGTTTCCACGCTGAATGTGGACTTTCTCGTGAACAGCCTTGGAACCGCGCTCACAAAGCCTCGGCATCCGGAGCTGTTGGACGTTTTGCGCAGCTCCGACTTGGTGACTGCCGATGGTTTTCCGATCATCTGGTTAAGCCGGCTCCTCGGGCGCCCGCTGCCGGAGCGAGTTTGCGGGTCGGATATGGTGCCGGCCATCGCGGAACAGGCTGCCAGAGAAAGGCTTTCCTTGTTTCTGCTCGGTGGTGCCGAAGGGGTCGCAGCGAAAGCGGCGGCGACTCTGGTGGCAAAAAATCCGGGCCTGAAGATCGCCGGCACCGCTGCGCCTTTCGTTAATACTTCGGGCGCCGCGCTCGCGACCGCGGCCGAAGACGACGAGCGCTTACTGGCTGAGATACACGCATCGGAAGCGGACATTTTGTTGGTAGGACTCGGCAACCCGAAACAGGAGCTGTGGTTCAACCGTAACCGCAGCCAGCTAAAGACTCCGGTTTCCATCGGTGTTGGCGGTACCTTCGAATTCATCACCGGAGATACACGCCGCGCACCTGCACTCTGGCGTAAGCTGAACCTTGAGTGGGTGTATCGAATCACTCAGGATCCCGCTCGTCTGTGGAAGCGCTACGCGGTCGGCCTGTGCAAGCTGTCAGTGCTTACCGCACCGGTCTTGTGGGCGCGCATTCGTGAGACCCTCAACCCGGGCCCAAGCACTTCACCCATCATCACCGATCTTCCTTGGCGAAGGCTCTGGAGTTCACGGGAGCAATCGATAGCGCTTCTGGAATTGCCCAAGCACCTGGGCAAGCAATACCTAGAGAGAATCATCTCTGAGCTGAGTAGCGACTCCGTTGCTGGAGAACTCAAGATTCTGGACTTTTCGAAGGTTCGCCACATTGCTTTGGCCGCACAGCAGGAACTGTTCAATCTGGCCGCGCTGCTGCGCACCCAGCGTGCGTCGCTCCAGTTGATGGGTATGTCTCGACGAGTTCGCCAGCAACTTTCAGCTGCCCGCGTAATCGATCTCCTTGAGGGTGATACGCGGGGTGCACTTCAGCGTCTAACCGCAAGATCACCGAGCGAAGCGGAGTTTTCTTGTAATTCTTATGCCCTTGGAAATGCGTCGCTGGTGATGCTTTCAGGACGCGTCAATCGGGAAAATCTGACCACGCTGGGCTTTGTCGAATGCTTACTCCACAGCATTCGCGACCGAAGCTGCATTATCGATTTTCGCAACGTTGATCTCCTAGAAAGTTCTGGGATTGCCGAGTTGTTACCGCTGTTCAACAGGGGAGAGCAGAATCAGGTTTTGCTCAGCGGTGTCGGACACAGCGTGAAGCAGATGCTGCGCATGGCCGAAATAGAAAGTAACGCTTCATTGATCGACGATTCGGAGCTGCTCGCTCTTATCACCAAGGAACACAATCATGGCTGAGAACTCAGGAGTTTACATTGTCCTGCTGAACTGGAACGGTTGGAGAGACACGATCGCTTGCCTAGAAAGCCTTCTTCCAGACATCAACCGCGGTGCCCGCGTGGTGGTATGCGATAACGAGTCGGCTGATAACAGTCTTGAACACATACGCGCTTGGTCCCAGGGTCGTCTCCAGGCCGGCTGCTCTGGAAACCCACGGCTAGATCGGCTGCAGCAGCACAAGCTCGCTCGTCCGCTTACCCGCAGAATCAGTTGGGACGAAGCAGAATTAGGCATGGTCGACAAGGACGCTCAGCTCATCCTAATCGACAACGGTGCAAATCTCGGATTCGCGGGTGGTAACAACGTGGGGCTGCGCTTCGCTATGCTGCAAAAGGATATGACTCATGTCTGGCTTTTGAACAACGATACACTGGTCGAACCGGATTGCCTCAGAGAAATGCGCAAGAAGCTCGCCCTGCATGGCGGCCCAGCGGTCTGCGGTTCCGTGATTCACTTCTTTGAAGCCCCGGAGGTGATCCAGTGCATTGGCGGCAATCGCTTTGATACTAGGAATGGTCGAGCTCTCCAGTCCGAGGGACGCCACCTTAACGAAAACGATCTCCCC
>JBCCPL010000085.1:0-6935 GCA_039111155.1 Pseudomonadota bacterium
ATGAGCACAGAAATGTGCGAGCAACTTGCTCTAATTCTTGAGGTGAATCCGGGTGAGATTGTCGCTTCTGCCAGAGTGGGCAAAGACCCGAAAAACCGGATTTATTGGGAAAAGTGGGTGGCAGTGATTGCCATTCTGTCAGTCGGTGTATATGCGTTTGAGCCTACTATACAAGCGTTTCCCGAGTTCTTAGCATTTACCCCGTTATGTATTATGCGCATAAGTATTAGGAGTGGGTGCTGTGTGATGTTCCTTCTTGTGACGTCTCACTTATAGAGTTCACAAGACTTGTAGAGATCGCCGTGCGGTATGTTGCGTTTGAACACCTGGAAGAAGCCCGCTACGACGCGGGTTTTTTTGTCGACGAAGTAATCCAGCGTCGCGGGCGATCAGAGAGAACGTACTATCGCTGGAAGAGAGATGATCGTGCACCGCGATGGGCTCACGAATTGACGTCACTGTATGCTGGCGACCTGAGCGCTTTTGGGCTGCCGAAATGTCGACCGAAACACGGTGTGATTTTCCATGCCGATTTAGAATGTCGACACCACAGATGGCCGTTGCAAGATCTTCTTGCCGAGATTGTATCCCTAGTGCGCCAATGCGACTCAAAAGATGAGTACCCCTCGGCCGAAGACCCGGAAATACCCGATGGTTTGGATAATTCAAACAAACTCCCATCTTTCCAATCTGATGAGTGATATGTGTATCTACGTTTCATGGGCGAACAGGTTTCCTGGATTAAGGCGATGCGGTATCCCACACGCGGTTGCGGCCCACTGTGAGCCGATGTACCAATGACTCAAGGGCACCTTCCTCCAGGCCAAACAATCAACGATGTTGTCGTTCGGATAAAGCAGACTTTTACCAACCCCAATGTTCGATCCATTACACAAGTAGTCCTTAAAGAAGGGCCTCGTGCATTCAAGATTGCCACGCTGTTAGAAGTCATAAATCCGAACACAGGCGAATTTCACCACTATTCTTTACGGATTGACCACGTAGATAAGAACAAAGCCGGCTGGTTCGCTAAGCCGGAGAAATCAGTTCGTTTGGAAGGTAAAGAACCCGACGAAATCGGAAAACTGTACCAGTTCTTGAAGGCTGTCTATGAAAAGACGCTTGTCGGTGAATCTGGCGAACTCCATCTGGTCAGAGGTGAAGACTATGCGAAGCTCGAACAGCTATTGACGGCTCTTCCCAACCTGCCGAGTACTGACAAGCTTCATCTTTTCCAGAGTCTGCTGTCTGAGATCGAAGGAACAGACTCTAGCGTGGAGGAATTCGCAACTGCGTTCGAGAGTGGCGACGAGGATGCAGTTCGCAACATCGCAGCCGCGTCTCGACTGATAGGTTATCGCAAAGCCCTTACCGAGCTGAAAAATCTCATAGACGATCCAGAAACATCGGAAGCTACTCTACAGAAGCATTTAGAAAAAAATCCGTGGATGTTCGGTTCAGAATACAGCGAGCTGCTACCTCGAAAGACTTGGACTCGTGATGATCGCTTGGACTACATGCTGCGGCGAACCGTTGACAACTATCTTGAAATTGTAGAAATCAAAACCGCTTTTAGAGAGCGTCTATTCATCCACGACGAAGCAAGGGACTGTTTCTACCCATCTTCAAAACTTTCGCCTGTTATAGGACAGGTCACCCGTTATATCGAAGAAGTTGAACGTAATCGTGACGCCATATTGGCAAAAGATAAAGTCGATACACTTAAGATTCGCGCTCGAGCTATTGTTGGGCGCGACAACCCCGATGAACAAGCCCCTTTGCGCAATCTAAATGCCCATCTCCACCGGATCGAAATCATAACATTCGATCAGCTGATACGAATCGCTGAACGGGTACTGGCTATATTTAGCGTTGGCCACGACGCTATACCTAAAGATGATGTCGCGCCATTTGATGACGATATTCCATTCTGACGGTATATTCTGCAACGTCTTCAGCGAACAAGGTAATACGGTGATGTAGGTCTTCTGATGATGCCGGTCGACTATAGCTTACCGTTGACGCCGCAGATGACCGCACTGTAGACGACTGTTTTTGTCATCGCTAACGGGGTAAACCGGCAACGCCGGGCTGATTTCGGAACGTCGGCACCGAACGGGGATTTTGATAAGCGCATCGTGGTTGATCAGTACGAGCCCACGCGCGTTCTACAGACTTGATCTTGGGAAGAGCGTTCAGATTGCCGTCAGGGTAAGTGATCCGAACGTCGTTCTCCGGGCGCCGGTGGGGGAGTGATCCTCACTCCCCCGTCGCCCCTTCCGCGAACTCATACACCGGTTTTTCGCGGTACGGGTTGAACCACCCTGTGTCAACGACAGACCGACAGAACTCGTAATCGACCTCCATCGGCGTGGCCTGCTGCGTGTAGTAACTGCACTTGGCCGTCCGATGGCTCCAGATGCAGCTAAGCTAAGCTGAGCTGTCTTTCCCTACGGCTCGAATTCCTACAATCGCCAGCACAACCGCGGTTATGAGAAAGTGCCAATTTGATCCTACTGGAATAGGTTTGGCGGATTGAAACTGAATACGAGTGTATCGGGCTGTAGTGAAATCTAGAGGAGGACCTAGTGGGCTCGAAGATGAGATCGGGGCGCGTATACCCGCTCCCCTTCCCCATCCACGAAAACTACATAGAAAACCAGGTGGACAAGGGTCGAGAGATAAACCGGGTATGGCGATCGAACTACTATCTCGAAGCTGAACCTCTCCGTTAGGTCCAACCCATCTTTCCTCCGGAAGAAAAATTGCGCAATAATCAGGACCTTTGCACCCAGCTATGCTCCCAGGTGATGCATTGATGGATCCGAGAAAACGGGCTATCGCATCTGATACGGCGAGCGCTTCTCTCTCGCGATCTGCGTCAAATGCGACATCGTCGTATATTTCGCTAATCGATCCATCTCGGAACTCTATGCTATACACAAAGCCGTCTACGATTAGGCCGGTGATCTGATCACCGTCCGCTGAAAGAGCTGGGCCGGGGCCATCCGCTACCGCAGACATCACATCGAAAATTAACCAGCCTGCGAGTAGTAATGTGAGGCGTTTTCTCACATACCTCATATGACAAGACCTATACGGACCCGCAATCACCGAGTCAGTCTCGCGACAGTGGCAACGGAGTTTGTGTTGACGACGTACGCATCACGTGCCGTTTGATTGGTGGAGCATATAGTAGCTGTCGTGCTTTTCGGAAGCGTCCCGGCGTTATCTTTCTATTTTTGCTTCCTCAATCGATGTCGGCTTATCAGCGTATCCGGCTGTTGCTAGGAGAGGCCGCTGCTCGTTGAACAGCGGCAGCAACAGATGCACCAGTTTTCAGTAGTAGCGATGACGTAGCTCGGTAGTGCCTCGGCGTTACACCCGAAAACGCCCGGTAAGGTCACGACACTGAAGAATCTCCGCAAAGGCAATCGCTACGCCTTCCGTTTTGATGGCAATCTGTTCTTTGTGGATGTACTGGACGTGGTGCAGTCCCCCAACGATGTAGCGATGGAGAAAGCAACGTTCGGGATGAGTGTTCTGACTCGCGACGTGCTCTTCGCGCTGTAGCCGGCCTCACCAAACACACAGAACCCGATCCCCGCCGCCGCGTCGCCACGGAAATCGCTGGCACACGCCCATAGCGGGGTCTACATTGGTACGGGCCACAACAACAGAAAGGCACCAGCGCCCGGCAGGGCGTCAGTGGGTGCTGATGTTAATCAGCAGTACCAGGGCTTGGTGGTCTCCTATCCCTCCCAGTGACGCGCGCGCCGAGGCGCGCCGCGTGTTCCCCGGCCTCCCCCATTGTCGGTTCGTGCATACGGGATGCCCGGCGAAGCGCGGATGCCTCGGGAGAGTTCCATGCCAAAGGCCGTCCTCAACCTTTCCGAACTGCGTGAACTTGCCGGTAATCGCCGGACGCGCCTCCGCGACGCATCAAACAGCAAAGCCGCCGTCCGAGTACTGGCCGAAGCCCGGCGTGCGTCGGTGCTCGATGTCCTGTCACAGATTAATAGAGATCTGTCCAAACCCCTGATAGCGGTGGTCGAGCAACTCGCTGACCGTGAACTCGCATCGGGCGATGAGCGTGAAGTGCTCGAACGAGTCATCGAACGCACGGACCTGGATGACAAAACACGAGATCGACTGCGCGAAACCCTGGCCACGGACGACTTTTCCGAGCGACTCCGGGACCGTTTTTCCACGGACCGCGAGACGCCACTGGATAGAGTTCCCGAGTTGTCCAACGAGATGGACCGCGCTGTTATCGCAGACCTTACCCGGATTGCGGGACTCTCGGATCGTGCTTCGGAGTCCCTGCTCTCGCGCGTCTCCAGCCTCAGCGGCCTCAGTGATCAACGCGTGGCAACTCTCGTCCTCGAGGATCAGCTTGACGGCAAGGAGGCGGAGCGCATCGGCCTCGTGGGCGCCCTCGCCCAGTTTGTCGGCGGCGACAGTGCTGCTGTGGAACGCCTCGTTGCATTGCGATCGGCCGGCGGGCGTGCTTTCACGTTGGAATCGATTTCCGATCTCCTCGAACTGGAATCCCTGTCGCTGGGCAAGGCTGTGGATCCCGAGCTTGCGGAAAAAGACCCCGCGGCCGCCGAGGCGGAAGGCGATGCGCTGCGTGTGCGCATCGAAGAGCGTTATCCCTCGGACGGCCTTCGACTAAGGCTCGCAGCGCCGGATGAACGTGCACTGCAGAGCGCGTTGAAAAACACGCTGGACGTGGTCAGCCGCGTGCCGGATGCCCTGGACCTCGCCCCAGAAGACCTTGAGCTCGGTGAGGAGCAACTGGCCGCGCTGGCGGAAGTTCGAGGACTGATCAATGCCCATCCGGGACTCGCCTTACGCGAGATCATCCTGGGCGGCGAGTCGCCGGACGAGATAGCGGAACGTATCGGCCGCAGGCTCAAGTCCTTCGAGAGCTTCTCACGCCAGAATCGCGCCGTGGATCTGCAGAGCGTTGATTTCACACCGGGCTCCAAAGATCTGGAGCAACTCAACTTCGACGGCATCGCCGATGACGACCGGGATGGCGTGATTGGCGTTCTTAAAGCACGGGTACGAACACTGCGCGTGGGCGGCACCGTGCGCAACGCGGCGGCGCTGATGCGCGGCGGATTTCACTCAAGCATCGCGATAGCAGATAGCGAGCCTGAGGAGATCGCGCGGCGGTCTGGTATTTCGATCACCGAAGCCCGCATAGCGCACTCGGTCGCGAGCGACACCCGTCTTTCCGTGGCCAATACAATCGGCACCCTCGTCGACGAGCTTCGCTGGGATCGCCCCGGGTTCCCCTGGCTGCCGCCCATCATCGAAGACATTACCGACGGGCTCAGGCGCCTTCCCGGTTACGAAGAACTGTTTGGCGATCAGAGCTTCTGCGACTGCGCCCACTGCGACTCGATTCTCAGTCCGTCGGCCTATTTCGTGGATCTCATGCGCTTCGTGGACGAAAACGTCACTTCGAAGGATTTCACCGGTCCGCGGAGCGACCATGCGCTGAAGCTTGAGAACCGGCGTCCCGATCTCTGGTCCGTGCACTTGAACTGCGATAGCACCCACGACCTCATCCCGACGCTCAGCATCATCAATGAAATTCTCGAGACGGGAATTGCCCGGCGCGAGAACCCAGCCATCGATGCGGACGACCGGGTCGCCGTGGAAGCCCTGGTGTACGGACAGTTGCTGCCGAACGCGGTGCGCTCCTTCGTTACACCCTTTGTCCGATCCGTGGTCGAGGCTGACCGGTTGCTTACGGATTTCGCGACGGACCGCGGACAACTCGTCGCGCTCCTGCGCCCGGAAGCGCCGTTGAACGAACGCAATGCCGCGGGTCTGTCGCTCTCCCTGCCCTCCTACGCGATGATCACTACGGCGCGCAGTGATTGGGCCTATCTCCAGGCGCTCTACCGCATGCCTTTCCCGCGTACCGGAAACGTCGCCGACCCCTTCGATGTCCAGGATGTTTTGCGCGGTATGGACATTGCCCGCGACGCGTTCGGTGATCTCGTTGCGGCTGACTACGTGCGCGACGGCGACAACATCCGCATTCTTTCCCAGAAGCGATCGAGCGCGAGCGTTCAGAATGACATTGAGCGCGTCACGGGTATGCGCGCGGAAGCGCTCGATCGGGCGCATCGTTTCTGGCGCCTGGCCACCGCGCTCGATTGGACGCCCCCGACGCTTGATCTGGTGCTCGCGCGCGCCGGCGGAGCGCTCACCGACGACGCCATTGCCTACGTTGTTGCGATTGCGGGCTGGACCCGTGATCTGCGTCTCGACGCGGATGAAGCCCTGGCCCTGGTTGGACCGATCCCGAGCGTTGCCCTGGAAAGCGGCGACGCCTCACTGATGGACCGACTGTTCAACGAGTACTCCAGTGGAGCGGATAACACGCCCTTCCCTGCCCCCACGCTGCGCTTTGTGCATCCGGCGCTGCGCGACAGTGCCTCGCTGCCGGACAGCGGTCCCGGGGCCGGTGTGTATACCGCGCAGCGTCTGCGCGCCGCGTTTGGGGTTACGGATCAGGAACTGCTGAGCCTGATCCTCATGCTCGCCCCGGCCTTGGGTATGGATCCCAATGCGACCGACGAAGTGGATCGCGGCTTCGAGCTGACGGAGAACGCCCTTTCTCTGCTCTATCGCCACGCCTTGCTCAAGAAGGCGCTGCGCCTGGACCTGGATGAGCTGGCCATCGCCGTCCGCTTCGCCACGGGAGGGGCGGCGGTCGAAAACACGGAGCAACTGACCCGCTTGCTTCGCCTCCGGGACGAATTGGCCGGTCGGCCCTCTGAGCTCACGACCCTGGGAGCGCTGGCTGGAATCGTCCCCGACCCGGTGGCGGCGGGGGTGTTCATCGATGCTGGGGAGCTTGGCCCCGCGGTGATTGCCTCGATCGGTGAGAACGAGAGAACCCTGTTCGC
>JBCCPL010000086.1:0-6880 GCA_039111155.1 Pseudomonadota bacterium
ACGGATCCGACGTAAAGTCCAAAGAGTCCAACAAGGCCGCGTCGCGGTCCTGAAATCCGATAATCAAGCGAGTCAGTGAAACACCCCCGAAGGTGCCTGAGAGTGTCGGTAGAAATTGAATGATGTGGCCCGGGCCCGTAGGGCTTGGATCGCGACTGAAACCAATCTCGGCACTGTTGAATAACCCGGGTTCCAGCGGTGGCCCCAGGGTCAGGTCAACCCCGGCCAAGGTGCCAGAGAGGCCCGTTATACCTCCAAAGTACTTGACCGCATCAGGTGCAATTGTGGAAGCAAAGCTATCGGTGACGGCACTGGGGTCAAGGCTCAGCGCAAAGTCATAGCGGTCCCCTGCTTTGAGTCCCGCCTGAACTGGAATGAACGGCACGTTATCGTCGATCTCGCCCGACACATAGAGGGTGAAGGGTCCCGCAAAGACGCCGGACGACCAGAGCAAAAAAAGAATGAGTAGAAAAGCTGAACGCATAACGGTGCCGCCTTGCGAGGCCGGAGTGAAGTGGAAGTAGATTTAGTTGCGCTTGCGACGGCCCACACCAGCGAGGCCGAGTCCAAGCAAAGCAAGAGTTGCAGGTGCCGGTACCGGGCTGGGGTCGCTACTGCGCAGCGTCAGTGAGCTGATAGAGAAGTTCAGCTGGTGGTCGAGCATGTCGAATGGGCCGTTGGGGCCTTCGACAATTCGTCTCTGCTGGTAAAAATTGATTTGGTCGGTCTGGTTTGAGCTCAGGTCGAGATTTCCCAGGATCTGAGCAGCGGTGGCTATGGTGTTGTCGGGACTAGCGCCCGCAAACAAATCGAGGCTGGATGCAGTATCTACAAGCGACAAGCTGAACAGGTGATCGCTCTGGCTGAGGATGTTGCCAGCAATATCGACATTTGTCTTGTCACTCATACCGAAAGCAATTCTTTCGATGCTGGTGCTGCTATCGACCAATTGCAAAACAACAACGTCTTGCTCCGCCGTTGTTTCCAGGGAAAAGCTGGCATCCTGCCCAAAGCTTGTCGATAGCTCGACACCAAAGTTGGGGAGAAATGGGTCGTCAGCTTCTCCCCTAGCTTCAAAGCGGTCAAAGGCGGTAGTGGGGTTAACTGGACTACGATCAGCGCTAAAATTTGGGGCTGCGGTATCGATGGTGATGAAACCGCTGACTGTGTTGTCGACGGTTGCTTGAGCGAATCGACCCACCCCCGAGATGGCGCTTCCCACGAAGTCAAAGGTTAGGATTCCTGCGTTGGCTGTCGCAGCCGTAACGTAAACGGCGATTGCACCCCAAAAGCGCAACTGGAAGCGCCCAGAGAAGTGCGGAAAGATCGACGGTAAAAAGTGCAGCAGATTGGTCATGGGATTCTCCTAGTGGGTCAATGGGCTCAGGCAGGCGGCGCGCCGCTCAGTGATCGGCGGTGATGAGATCGATTTCTCTCATCGCGCAAAGCGCTGAGAGCCTTGCCAAAGCCGTGGACGATCAGAGCCGCAAAAGACCGAAAGAAAGCTGAACGCATGACACATGCCGCCCCGTGTTTGAAGAAGCCGAGGCCGACAGAAGGGCCAGCAATCCGATTGCATCTGCCCTCTAATCGATCGGCGTCGACCTTGACAGCCAGAGTGCGTGCAGCGCCCGCGCGAGTCTTGATAAACATCTCAAGAAGATATGAAATTTTCCTAAAACTGAATTAAGTTCATTGATATCAGTGATCTACGAGTTCAGTGAGACCTAGGTCATGCCAAAGAGCGGTTGCATCAGAAGCCGTGCAGGTCCTATCTTAGGAGCAGGTGCTAGCTCCATTCGCATCACGAACGCCGGAAATTCGAGCGCCTATGACGGCATATGCCAAGGCCGGCGAGACCCACACCGAACATCGCGAGCGAGGCGGGGGCTGGGACCGCCGCGGCAGGCTCGGCGACGTCAATCCGTAGCGCGAATGTCACGAGCTCGGGCTCCAGTGAGCAAAAGATGCACTCGCTATTCTCGTCAACAAGCGAAGACAACAAGCGCGCAGAAAACGGCTCATCGCCCGGCAGGCAGGGGTTGAAGAACGGATCATCTTCCGTGCCAGCTCCGCCAGTGCTGACCCGGGTGCCCGCGCCGCAGCCACCGCCTGGCAGACAGGGGTTAAATAATGGATCGGACTCCGTGCCCGCTTCGCCACCGCTGACCCGGGTGCCCGCACCACAGCCGTCGCCGAGGGAGCCAAAGAGCGATAGATCGTTGGTGATGAAAATGCCGCCACGCCCCGGTAGGCAGGGGTTAAAGAATGGGTCGGACTCCGTACCCGTGCTGCCACCGCTGACTCGGATGCCCGCACCACAGCCGTCGCCGCGGGAGCCAAAGAGCGATAAATCGTTAGTGATGAATACGCTGCCACCCCCTGGTAGGCAGGGGTTAAATAATGGATCGGACTCCGTGCCCGCTTCGCCAGTGCTGACTCGGGTTCCCGCACCACAGCCGTCGCCGAGGGAGCCAAAGATCGATAAATCGTTGGTGATGAAAACGCTGCCACCCCCCGGTAGGCAGGGGTTAAAGAACGGATCGTGTTCCGTACCTGCGTCGCCGGAGCTGACTCGGGTGCCCACGCCGCAGTCACCGTTCTGCGACCAAGAATTGATCACGTCGCCTCGGGGCGTGCCAGGGGTATCACCAAACACATAGAGCGTGATGGGGCCTGCGAATGCCGTGGACGACCAGAGCCATAAAAGCACGAGGATAGAAGCTGAACGCATTACACTGTCACCCTGTATGAGAGCGGAGGTAAAACGGGGCAGCGACAAAACTGATCGGCACAAACCGCCTCCGTCGCATCACCCGCACTGTCTTTTCCCAAAGATGCAGGTCGCGACTGAGCGAGTCTTGATAAACACCTCAAAAAGACATGAAATTCTTCTGAGATCGATTTAATCCTCAAAATTTCAATGATTTATAAGTTCGGAGATTTTCAGCTCGAGCCCAATACCGGGACCTTGAGTGGCCCAGACGGCGTAATTCCCTTGCGCCGCCAGGCGTATTTGCTATGCCAGCTGTTACTTGAACATGCGCCGAATCTTCTGACCCACGACGAGATCATGGATGCGGTATGGGGGCAGACCGTCGTGTCGGCGAACGTACTTCCGCAAACGGTCAGTGAACTCAGGCAGGCCCTCGGTGACGAGCCCCGATCGCCGCGCTATATCGAAACACTCCATCGACGCGGTTATCGGTTTGTCTGTCCTGTCGAGGTACTTACCGCCGACGAGGACTCGGCACCACCCGCGCCGGACACCCGTTCCGCTAATCATGCTGCCGCGCCTCAGGCGCCGGCTCCCACTCGCCACTTAGCGTGGCCTCGCACCTCGGTCCTCGGGTTGTTAATCCTGCTCATTGCTGTGGGCATCGCTTATGAGCGGCAGGCCCGTGAAGGGAAGATTCGGGATGAGATCCCCGCGATCCGAAACATCGCGCAGGACGATGTTTTCGCGGCGTGGCGCAGCGCCCGGGCTCTCCTCGAGAAACGGCCGGAGGACAAGGAACTGACTCAGCTCATGCTGGATTTGACCGTGCCGTTTTCCTTGGAGAGTGAGCCCAGTGGTGCATCGGTTTCCGTGGGTCCCTACGAGGCGACGGATAATGACTGGGTGGAGATTGGCAACACGCCCATCTCCGATCTTCGATTGCCTTTGACCATGCTCCGCTTTCGCGTGGCTAAACCGGGCTACCAGCAGATTGATATCGCTCCGGGCAAGCTGGATATCAGCGAGCCGTTTCGATTAAAGGCCCTGACCGAGAGTCTTCACGGCATGGTCTACGTGTCGGGAGGTCGTGTCACTTACATGGGGCAGACGCGGGAGCTGTCCGACTTCTGGATTCAGAAAAACGAAGTAAGTAACCGCGAGTACCTGGAGTTCGTCGAGGCGGGCGGTTACGACAATCCAAAATATTGGAGCAAGCTGGCCATCATAGATGATCAGAACGCTTCCGTGGACGAGGTCATCGCAACATTTACGGACTCCACGGGGTTTCCTGGTCCCTCCACCTGGGCGAATGGGACGTTCCCCACCGGCAAGGGGGACCACCCGCTAGAGGGAATAAGTTGGTACGAGGCAGCCGCCTATGCCGCGTTTCGGGGTCAAAGCTTGCCAACGGTTTTTCATTGGTGGCGGGCCGCGGGACGCGGCGGTGCCCGCGAGGCGCAGTTCAGCAGCATCGTCAGCGCGAGCAACTTTGCCAGCGATGGCAGCCAACCCGTTGGCAGCGGCGGACTCGGTCCCTACGGAACACGGGATATGGCGGGTAACGTGGCCGAGTGGTGCCAAAATGCCAGCGGTTCATCGCGGCACTTCCTGGGTGGATCGTGGTTGACCGAGGCCTACTCATTCTCCGATCCCTTCGCTCAGCCCGCCCTCGAGCGAAAGGCGGGGTTTGGACTTCGACTGATGATCGCCGACGAAGCCAATCTCCAAGATTCAGAGGTATCGTTACAGGCACGAATGAGTAGGCCGGCCGTGCCTGTGAGTGACGATACGTTCCAACTGTTTGCCAACCAATACCGCTACGACGCGCTGCCGCTTGACGCGCAAACCGTAGGGGTCGTGAGTTCGCAGAAAGGATGGACTCGTGAACGCATCAGCTTCAACGCTGCCTACGGTGATGATCGGGTGAGCCTGGACTTGTTCATTCCCAAAAATGCGGCGCCCCCCTATCAAACGGTTGTGCATTTCCCTGGGGGCGACGCGTTGATCCTTGATTCCATCGATGAAGCGGGCCTGCTGAGTATTGAGCCATTTCTGCGCTCGGGACGCGCCGTCGCATATCCGGTCTACCAAGGCACTTTCGAGCGAAGGTCGCGGCGAAGACCCGGTCCTATGGCAATTCGCCGTCAACTGGCCGAGCAGGTGCAAGACGTGAGCCGCACTTTGGATTATCTTGCCACACGCAGTGACATCGAAGAGGACAGCATCGCTTTCCATGGAATTAGCTATGGAGGGATGCGAGGACCGTACGTCCTCGCCGTCGAAAAGCGCTTCGCCACCGCGATGATTTTGTCCGCTGGCATCCCGCCCACGGAGCTGCCAGCGGAGATCACCCTCGAGAACTACCTTCCCCGCGTTACGCTGCCCATTCTGTATATAACCGGCAGAGATGATTTCAATTGGGATTATGCTTCAGCGCAGCTGCCGTTTTTTGATCTGCTTGGTACACCCGACGCTGACAAGAAGCATGTTCCCCTCAAAGGTGGACATTTGCCAACGGGATACTCGCAACTTCAACGTGAAGTGATCTCGTGGTTGGATGATGCGTTCGGTCAGACGATAGAAGGTGGAAAGATGGCGCCAGAAGTCGGGCGTTAAAAGAAAGTGCTGTTTTTCGCTTTGCTTTACTGCGGTCTGTATCCCCGCGAGACCGGCATGGATAGAAGAAAGCTGAATGTGTCACGCAGGTTATGGGAATTCACATTTTGAGCTTTCGGACACATAGGTACCATTTTATTCCGGGCACATAGGTTACACATTTCGGCATTTGGAGGGCTCTCCAGATGCCTTGGAATGAGAGTAACCACATGGACGAGAGACTTCGTTTCATTGCCCGCATCCTCGAAGGCGAGAAGATGTCAGTGGCCTGCCGAGAAGCCGGCATCAGCCGCAAGACAGGCTATAAGTTCTACAACCGCTATCTCGAAGAAGGCGTTCGGGGACTGGAAGACCGAGCCCGCAGTCCCTATCGCCATCCCAACAAGACGCCCTTCCAGATCGAAGCATCGATTCTGCGCCTGAAGAAGGAACACGATTCCTGGGGCGCGCCCAAGATCCAGGAGAAGCTCGAGAAGGAGTTTCCCATGATCGATGCGCCGGCGGTCAGTACCATTCACGCTATCCTGGATCGCCACGGCTTGGTCAAGCGACGCAAGCGACGTCGCCATAAAGCTCAGGGCACACCGCTGACTGACGCCCAGTCACCCAACGAACTCTGGTGTGCCGACTTCAAGGGGCAGTTCCGCCTCGGCAACAAACGCTATTGCTACCCGCTCACCATCACCGACTACCACTCGCGCTATCTGATCGCCTGCGAGGGCCTGGAATCGGTCAAGGAAGCCGGCTCGTTTGCGGTTTTTGAGCGCGCATTCAAGGACTTCGGACTGCCCGCATCTATTCGGACCGATAACGGAGTGCCTTTCGCCTCGCCCCACGCTCTTTTTGGCCTAAGCAGGCTCGCCGTCTGGTGGCTGCGTCTGGGCATCCGTATCGAACGCATCAAACCCGGCTGCCCACAACAGAACGGGCGCCACGAGCGTATGCATCTGACCCTCAAAAAAGAGGCCACCAAGCCCGCAAGCTACAACTTCCTCCAGCAGCAGGAGCGCTTCGATGACTTTATCGAGGGTTACAACAACGACCGGCCGCACCAGGGTCTCGGGGGGCTTTATCCTGGCGAAGTATATACACCCTCAACTCGACCGTTCTTCCACCCAGAGCAGCCTGAATACCCGTGCCATGAGCGCGTCATCAAGGTTACGCAGTGCGGTCGCATCTGCATCGGCCGACGTAAAATCAACCTCAGCTCCGTGTTCGCCGGTCAGTTTGTAGGGGTCAGAGAGGTTGCCGACGACGTCTGGGTCGTGAGCTTTATGGAGTATGATCTGGGTTTCTTCGACAGAACAGTCAACCGAGTAGAGCCCGTTGGGGTGAACCCCTTCGCTCTGAAAGTGTTACCTATGTCCTCGGAATAAACTGTTACCCATGTGCCAAGAAAGCACCCATTGGAAATGGCGCGCCCAGGAGGATTCGAACCCCCGACCGCCGGCTTAGAAGGCCGATGCTCTATCCAGCTGAGCTATAGGCGCGTATTGGTTGTAAGGAGAGATGGGGTGACCGAGGGGTCTCGAACCCCCTACCTCC
>JBCCPL010000087.1:0-6793 GCA_039111155.1 Pseudomonadota bacterium
CATCGCAGCGAACTTGTCGGTCAGGCCCTCGGCTTCCGCCTGGAACTGCGCCTTTGTCACGGCGGCGTTAGCCATACCAACTTCCGTTTTGGCGGACGCTTCGGCCGTACCTGTCGACTGCATGACATCTGCTTCTGCATTGCCTGTCGCGAGCATGACTTCGGCCTTCGCGAGGCCCGGAGCGGCCTCTTCGGCTTGGATACCCTCGGCCAGTACTTTCTTGGCTTCTGCGTCTTTACCCGCCGCGGCGAGGCGCGCTTCTGCCAGCGTCGTGATTTCCTTCGCCTTGTGACCAGCGGCCGTTTCCTGCGCCTTGGCAGCCACCACTTCTTTGATGCGCTCTTCTTCGGCGCCCGCTTCCGCGGCCAATACGGCTGTTTGCTTCAGGCGGTCGGCTTCCGAGACTTCGCGGACTTCCTTGATACGCTCCTCTTCGACGGCGACCGTTTTGTCGACGGCGACGCGTTCGCGAATCACGTTCGCGATTTCCTTCTTCTCGACCTCAACTGCTTTCTCGGCGAGCACGCGTTCGACAGACACTTCACGTTCGCGGGCAACGACTTCAAGATCACGAGCCCGGATGACTTTCTCTTCCTCGATGGCGACCGCACGCTGGCGGTTTTGCTCGGCAACCTCAACCTCACGCTTCTGGTTTTCGGTCTGAACCGAAAGATCCTGCACGACCTGAATGTGGGTCTGCTCGGCACGACGACGTTCTTCTTCCTGCACTTTGCGGGTCTCGGCCTCTTCGCGGGCCTGGATCGACAGAATTTCACGCTTCTGGCGAGCTTCGGCATCGGCTTGTTGTCGCTCTAGCTCAAGCATCGCCTCGACCGTGGTGACGTCCTTGTTCTTGATAGCGAGCTGTTCGTCGCGCTCAAGTTCATTCGTTCGAATGTTCTGCTCAGCCGTCAGCTCGGTGATCTTCTTGATGCCCTCTGCATCAAGAATGTTCGTCGGGTCGAGTGCGTTCTTCGGTGTCTGTTCGAGGTAGTCGATGGCGACGTCCTCAAGGACGTAACCATTCAGGTCATCACCGATAACCTCAATAATCTTTTCACGGAATTCCTGGCGGTTCTCAAACAGCTGTACAAACTCGATTTGCTTTCCGACCGTCTTTAACGCTTCGGAGAACTTGGCGGAGAAGAGCTGATCAACAGCGCCGCGATCGGACGCACGATCGGCACCAATCGACTTGGCCACCTTGAGCACGTCTTCAGCGGTCTCGTTCACGCGCAGATAAAACGCGACGGTGATGTCAGCGCGCATGTTGTCCTGGCAGATCAAACCGTCTTTACCTCGACGGTCCACCTCAAGAGTGATCAGCGAGATCTTCATCAGCTCTTTCTTGTAGATGATCGGGTAGACCAACGCGCCAGTGAAGTGCACTTTCGGACGGGAGCTCATGTCGTTGACGATCAAGGCAGTGCCCTGTTCGACCTTGATGTAGAACGCCTTAAACAGCCCGGCAAGCCCCAGTAGAATGAGCAGGACTACGCCCGCGCCAACCACTATGGGCATGAGTACAGTGAGATCCGCCATCGTTTTCTCCCTAACTTTGGTTTTTGATTCTGTGCCGGCTCACGGGCCGACGAATTCGTCTTCCGAGATCACGCGGAACGTGTTCCCGTCATCCATACGTTCAATAAGCACAACGCGATCACCGCGCTTAAAGGTGTCTTCGCCCGTGGCGCGCACCTTAAGTATCAGGCCAGCGCCGCCGTCCTCGACGGTGGCCTCGCCAAACGCGGCGTCCACTCGCGAAGTGCGTACGACAGCGGTTTGTCCGACAAGTTGTGTGTGGGTCTCGAAGGTTGCCTTGCCGAACAGCTTGCGGAGCGGTTTGATCAACTGCGCTGTGATTAGTGCAGCGACGTAGGCCGAGCCGAAGAAGATCGGAATACCTACCAGGATCTCGAGGAACCGGCCGGGCACCAGCGGGTTGATCAGGAACACTGCGTAGTAGCAAATGAACCAACCAAACAAAATCAGTATTGACAGGCTTACGGTGACCGGAACACCGGTAAGGCCGAGTCGCAGCAACAATCCGGCAAGAACGTCAGGGCTGGTGTGCGTGGACTCCGAGTTCAAGTCGAGATCAGTGTCGATATCGATGAAATCAAGATCGACGAACCCCAGCACGGCACCAGCCCAGAAGAGCACACACAGCACCAGCAAGATGGTGAACAGCAGGGTCGGGAACGACGAGATGTTCTCGTAGAACGGGTTCATGTTTTCGCTAAGCAAAATGGCGAACATGCGTCGCTGCCTCCCACGTGTTGTGTCTGATTTTTATCGGAGTGGTCTTGCGTCCCGGCGCCCATCGCCGGGACGGTGTTTGGTGCTCGAGGGTCAGATCGCTATTTTGCTTTCAGACGTGCAAGCACATCCTTGGCGCTGCTGCTGTGCTTGGTGATCCCCGCGGCCTCCAGCTTGTCTGACAGGGATGAATCCCCGCTCTCCGCAGCAATGTCACGAGCTGCTTTCATCTGCGCCGAACGGAGTTCCTGGCGCTCCTTGATGCGCTCGAGCGACTCCATCGCTGTGCGCAGTTTGGAGTCCGAGCCGCTGTGACGCTCGGAGACCGCCGCTTGCGCTTTCTGCACGCTATCGGTCGCCTTCACCGTATCAATCTGCTGCTTCATGCGCTGAATGTCGCGCTCGGCATCCGAAATCGCGCCACGCAGTTGATCAGCGCTCTGTTCGTAGCCAGCACCTGTGGCTTTTTCTGTCTCAAGCTTGGCTTCGAGCACCGCGATCTTCTCGGCCACTTCGAGGGCCAGCGCTTCGTCCTCTTTCTCGAGGGCTGCGACGGCATAGCCTTCGTGCTCACTGATATCAGCAGCGATCTTCGCAGCGCGCTCTTCAGAGACTTTCTGTCTTGCGATGATGCCAGCCAGACTGTCTTTCGAGCGCTTGAGTTCCTCCGCAGCGTCCCGGACTTCCTGGTCCAGAATACGCAGCGCCTGGCTATCGACGATCACTTCACCGGCTTCGTTCAAGCCGCCGCGCAAGGCGGTCATCATTTTCGACCAGACGTTCATCATTTCTCTCCTTCAGACCCTGAGTCTGATTGCAGTAAGTCGACATACGCTTCAGTTGCGTGGATAACGTTGCTGGCGAGCATTTCAATCTCGCGGACGATGTCCTTCAGCGACGACTCCGAACTGAGCGATCCGAACATCAGGTAATAGTCCTGATCCATCCGCTGACCGAGGCAAATTGTCGACAGCGGAAAATACTTGTGGGTGCGCAAAATCGTCTCGTTGAACTCAACAGGATCGCGCACCAGAGTGACGGGCCAGAGCACCGCTTCTGCGATAATTTGATCGCCGGCGACAGAGACAAAAACAGGTAAGTCGCCGTAGTCGCGCAGGATCAGATGCAGTGTCGGGTCGATGCCCTCAATCAATTCAATGTTGGCGTGACCATCGCGAACCAATTCGTCGTTCGCCAGCTCGTCGTAGAGCGCACCCGTTCGCCATGGGGACGAAGAAGCTCTCTGGCTCGCCGCACCGGCGCCATTTTCGTCCCGCAACTGCTTCTCGACAGCACGAGCGCGATCGGCGTGCTCGGGGCGAATCCAGATCTCTTTCTTGATGAGACCTTTTTCGCGCAGCCGGCGTCGGTATTCGCGTTGGTAGTGTGCTGACGTTTTCACGTTCATGTAAAGCACGATACACAATCACATGTGATAACGCAAGAAAATCACATGTTAAATACTTTTTGTATCTAAATCAGAGTATTAAGTAAGATTTCTTTGATCCGCTCTGATCTACCTCACATGTAATTTTTATCTTTCGAGTCTCGAGCCGCTAGCGCAGCTAATGCCAACCCGGAGTGGTCAATCCTCTCAAGGACGTTGCTACACCCAACGATCTGTCCGCTTCACGACCTTCTTAGTGCCAGCCGAAAAGGCTTTAGCTCGTGCGAACAATAGGGTCTTCTTTGTTTCAGCGGTTCTGGTGTAAATCAGGTCAGCGTTTCCGACGTAGCGCTGCCATGCTTTGTGGAACACCGCGGCGAACTCCTTCTTGACGCCAATTCGAGTTGGAACTGCGTGGTAGTCCTTACGATTGATCCCGAGCGTCGCCCCGTGTCTCACTAGCAGGTATCTCGGGTTCTCTATCGGTCCCAAGATTTCCTCCATGCAATCCGCAAAGACCGATTTCTCATGGTAAGTCCCACCATCGAGGTTGACGTATACATCCCCACCCAGACTGTATGACTTCACCTTAAGCCGTGCTGCAGAGTTCTCGATGACACCCGTTGCGCATAACGTGTCTCGAACCACCAAACCTATCTGATGAATCGTCCCGTCGACCGGAAGGTGGTGAAGAAATAGCTTCGCCGTTAGCAAGAACTTTGGCAGTGACCACACTAACGCTCCAGCAAAAACGATCCCGATGAACGGCGAGACATATGCCATCAGCCATGCTGCGGTAAAGAAGGTGGCGATAGCTGTACTAAGAAAGTGAAACAGCGTCCGCCGGAAATGGAACATCCGTGCTGTAGGCGGCGTATTCGGCGACACGCTTGGAACAACGTACCCTGACTTTCCCGACCCGATCGCCACCTGCCAGCGTTTATCTATATCTTGAATTTGGCGTAATCGACTTACCATCACTCGGTTTGTCGACTCCAAACTAGCCCCGGTCCGAAAGAAGCTTTGCCTGAATGCAAGATGCTCAGCACCCGAGACAAAGTCGCGCTTCCGACGTACGTAGGGCAAATCCAACCTCAGTAGATTGTTCTCGATACGAGATTCAGTCTGGTGAACACCAACGAAAGTCGAGAACCTGTTATCGAGTTCACGAAAATCCGCAAGGCCTGGCCAGAACAACTGCGCGTGGTGTTGGAAATCCAGTAGCTTGCGATCGAGGACGATTGCCACGATGTGCCAGATACTGGATACCTTGCCGGGGTTTTTCTTATCGATTCGAATCGCCCTTCCGCGCATCTGATTGGTGAGCATGTAGGACCCGACGTTACTCGCCAGAATCAGTGAGTTGATACACGGTGCATCCCATCCCTCTCCCAACAACGCCCGTGTCCCGACTAAGACGTGGATCTGTCCAGCCTCCAGCAACTCGGTCAGCAAGGTGACTGGATTTCGCGACGTCGAGTCGAGCAGGCAGAACCCGTCGAGCTGATCAAGTGGACGTGCGTTGGCATCGTCCTGAATCTGTTCCGCAACACTTTCGTGGACGATGACCAACCGACCTGTCAGGAGAGCGCAGAAGCGTTTCTCCTGATCATTTAGCTGATTTGCAAATGCTCGAAATACAGGCCAGGCACCGAGCGAAACCACCTGCTCTACGCTACCGGATCGAACCCCGTCATCCCGTATGTAATCGGTCAGTATGACCTGACGCAACTCACCGCCACGCGTACTTCGCTCTTCGTTGTATATGTCTACACATGCTTGGATCTTGGCGCTCGACTGGGTCATGTGCCGCTTCACCAACCGGGCGTCTGACAGCTGTAACTCCCGGTTTCGAAGGAGGTGTCGATCACGCAGGGTTCGGCTTAGTCTCTTCCTGTGAGCCGCAGTCTCATCGTCGTTGGGCCAACCCTGAGGTCGGTACAGGTAGGCCCCAACAATCTGTTGCCACCAATAATCACTTAGTTCGGGAACATCGACTTCCTGCAGGTCTAACATCTCCATGAGGTGGATTGGCAGCGGAACCTGCTTCTGCTTGAGATAAACCAGCAACGCAATAGCGTGATCAGGTCGGGCGAATATCTCATCTTCCGCAGTTTGCGAGCTAGTTACCCAAGAATGCTCTTGCACCGCCCGCTCCAGCGTGGTGTCCGCGTAGAGCTCACTGGTCGTCGTGTGCACATTCCGCTGGTATTGGTCGAGATACGTCTGCTCGTACTCTGTAGGCACGACCGTCCAAACGAAATCCTGATGTGGACACAACGTTCCGGCCTTGACCAGCTCCGGTACAGATATCTCCTCGTCGATAACGCCACACAGTTCTTCGTACCGCTTCCACTCCGTCAATCTAGAGTCGTACGGAGGAGTCGCCGTAAGCGATACGACAGTCATACCCTCAATCGCCTCAACCACCTTGCTCAGGGCTTTCCACCACTCCGCTCGAAGGTGGTGTGCCTCATCGAGAATCAGGGTTCTGATACCTGCGGTCTCCAACGAATGAAGCAGATTCGAAATCTCCTCCTCGTCAATGGATTTCGTGCGGATTTCGATTTCTTCTTCTGCGGCTACGACATCGTCTGTGTCCGCCTCGCGAACCTCGTCGCGATACTTCGTGTGCAACGCCTGATACGTTATCGACGTCAAGAATGCTGGCTCGTCCAGGGATCGACTAGTCCACGCAGGCGGGAACACTTCGCCGTCAGGGCAGAAATCGCGGAGCCGTTCGATCCACTGATCCCTAATTACTCGAGTCGGAGACAAGACCAGCGTCGGGTGACCCAGCTGTCTAAATATCTCGAGACCGAGTGTTGTTTTGCCGGATCCTGGTGCGGCAACGATGTGTAATCTCTGATCAGCGAGATAGAGCTTAATCGAGTCCAGCACTCTGGCTTGGTAATCACGCCACGGATAACGAAAGTGCAGGGATTCGGTGGGGTTGTTACTAATTCCGCTTCCGATGATCTGTCTCCGCGATCTCCATTCTCTACCCCGGTCCGGGCGCCGGAAGATTATCTGCTGTGCGCATCCGTATATCTATACGGGGACAAATCCGGCGCTCACGACAGACTCTACACATAAATGGTAGCCTCGGAACATACGGAGAGCTTCGTGGGCTGACCGGATTAAATC
>JBCCPL010000088.1:0-6792 GCA_039111155.1 Pseudomonadota bacterium
CGGAAGTTCTGGTCCTCGACCCGCGGGACTGGTCGATTGTGTATCGCGGAGCATTGAACAACCGAGTGGATTATGAGCGGCAAAAGGCGAATGCGAGCGAACGTTACGTGCGAGATACGCTTGATTTGCTTATCGAGGGTGAAAAGCCCGAATTTCGTAAAGTTAACGCCCCTGGGTGTTTAATTAATTTTCCCGACGCTGTAGCCGATGCGGCCATAAGTTACGTGCACGATGTCGCGCCGATCCTGGCGCAAAACTGTGTGCATTGCCATACGGAGGGCGGCATCGCGCCCTGGGCAATGAGTGACTACCGCATGGTGCAGGGGTTCGCGCCAATGATGCGAGAAGTGATCCGCACGAAGCGTATGCCACCCTGGCATGCGGATCCGGCCATTGGTTCCTGGGAGCACGACGCGGGCTTATCGGACGAGCACGCTAGTACCCTGGTTCGCTGGATTGAAGCCGGTGCCCGTCGAGGGGAGGGTGAGGATCCGCTGCCGTCTATGCAACCGGAGCAGGCGGACTGGGTTTTGGGAGAACCCGATTTGATTGTTGAAGTTCCCGCTTTCGACGTGCCGGCGAGCGGTGTGGTGGATTACCAGTTTCCTTTTATCGAAAACCCGCTTGATCATGAAGTTTGGGTTGTCGCTGCGACCATCATTCCCGGTGATCCGCAAGCGGTCCATCACGTCTTGATGGGGTCGGCAGACGAACCGCCAAAGGAAAACCAGCGCGAGGGTGTCTTTCAGAATTACATTATGGGCTATGCGCCCGGTAACGAATCACAACACATGCCTGAAGACACGGGCGTTCGCGTACCAGTCGGTGGTGTGTACCTGTTCCAAATGCACTACACCCCCTACGGTCGAGCATCGACTGACAAAACAAAAGTCGGTTTGTACTTCGCTAAAGAAGATCAGCGACCGAAGAAATTTCTTCGCCAACAGGTCATCTTGAATCCGAGGATCCAGATTCCACCGCATGCGCAGGCGCACGAAGAGACTGCCTATTTCGAGTTCTGGGATGATGCAGTGATTTACTCGCTAGTGCCGCACGCACACTATCGGGGCCGCAGTTCCGAATTCGAACTCGTGTATCCGGACGGCGAGACAGAGATTCTGCTGTCCATACCAAATTACGACTTCAATTGGCAGCGCACCTACAGCCTGGAAGAGCCAAAAGGAGTGCCCGCTGGTACCCGTCTGATACACCGAACCGTTTATGACAACTCAGCTAAGAATCGAGGCAATCCTGATCCGGAGCGCGTTGTTCCATGGGGTTTGCAGTCCTTCGACGAGATGCTGTACGGCTCCGTTGGCTACAGCTGGGTGAACGAGACGACGAGCGCTCCAACGCACTCAAATCAACTCGCCGATACAGCCCAATGGATGGGTTTCATGGATCGCAACATGGACGGCAAAGTGCAAAAAGCCGAATTGCCCCGGCGCATGCGCGAAGGCATCGGATGGAAGTGGTACCTGTTAGATCGTAATTTTGACGGCGGCCTCAATCTGGCGGAAATGAATCGGCTGGTCGAGCGGATGATGAGCTCCGCTGGCCCCTAGTCAATCCGTGGCGGCGCGTTTTAAGACCCGTGCCTCACCAGCGAAGCGCGGGTCACTCTCCGCCTCTAATCGTCCAGACTCATCGAGCCAAATCAGCTGTACGTTGCCGAACTCCCAGGGATGAGGTTCTACTCGATAACCCAGGGTTTTTAGTTGTCCCACGGTGGAAGCGGCGAGCGGGGTGCTCGGGCTGTAGCTGATCAGGTTTTCGGGCAGCAGCTGGTGGTGTACGCGCGTAACCCCTTGAGCCTTCTTAGCGCTCATATTGAAGTCGACTAAGTTGCTGATCGTCTGATACACGGTGGTAAAGATTGTTGACCCGCCCATCGCGCCCACGACCAGCGCGGGCTGACCTTCGCGCAGTAGGATCGTCGGCGACATCGATGACAGCATCCTCTTCCCCGGTGCAATCGCGTTGGCTTCATCGCCTATTACGCCGTAGTAGTTTGGCACCCCCGGTGCGATCGAAAAGTCGTCCATCTCATTATTGAGCAGGAACCCGGCTCCTTCCACTACCACTCCGGAGCCGAAGTCTGTGTTGAGCGTATAGGTGTTCGCAACTGCATTTCCTTCGAAGTCCAAGATCGAGAAGTGGGTCGTATGTTTTCCTTCCAGACCGGCTTTTACCTCGGCCGTCGGGCTCGGTTTGTCGAAGCTAAGGTCCGAGATACGCTGTTGTATGTAATCGTCGGATAGCAGTTGCTGAATAGCGAAATCGTTGAACGCCGGGTCACCCAGATACTGAGCCCTATCGGCAAATATCCTCTTTTCTAGTTCCGCTTTGAGATGAACGTACTGAGCGGAGTTGTGAGGTTCGTCGAGAAAGCGTTCGCCAATAAGGTCGCGCATTCTGAGGTATTGGACGATTGCAAAGCCCCCCGAGCTCGGTAGAGGTGCGGTTACAATGTCGTAGTTGCGCCAGGTTTCCCGCATCGGCGCGCGCCAGATTGGACGGTAAGACTCCAGGTCTTCTTTCGTAATAAGCCCGCCACCGCGCTTCATTTCTTGTATCAGCAGCTCAGCGGTCTTGCCCCGGTAGAAGTCCGCGCCGCCGGTTTGAGCAATCCGTTGCAGAGTCATTGCTAACTCTGGCTGCTGAAACCGCTCTTCAGCACGTGCCTTGGCAAAGTAATTGGAGAAGTTTGTACGAGTCTCAAAGGCCGCCGGAGCATCGGCGATGACATCCACAAACCATTGCTCGGGTATAAAGCCGACTTGCGCAAGCTCGATGGCGGGTTGTAGCAGCGATTCCCAGGATAGCGTCCCATACCGTTCATGGGCTTCCCGAAGACCGGCTACGGTGCCCGGCGTACCAACGGCGAGGTGCCCTAGGACGCTCGCATCTTCAGAAGGTTTCCCGTCCTGGTCCAGGTACATATCGCGATTCGCCGCCGCAGGCGCCGTCTCGCGATAGTCAAGGAATTGGCTGGCGCCGTCCATGTGCAAGGTCATAAAGCCACCACCGCCAATGTTCCCTGCATCGGGCAGCGTGACGGCGAGGGCGAAAGCGACGGCTACGGCGGCATCGACGGCGTTTCCTCCCCGCTTTAGGGTGGCGACCGCAATCGCAGCGGCCTGCTTCTCCGGGATGGCGACCGCCGCCTGCTGCGAACTAGCCTCTCCTCGTACTTGCGTTGCGATTAAAAAGACAAGGAGACCGAGTAGCAAGATCTGCGGACGCAGCGCTGCCCGGGAAGGCAAAACCGATGGGTCGATCATTTTATGAGGCACAGAAACACCATTCTTTAAATTATGAATATAAGCCTACCTTGGCTTGCGGCTGATGTACCACTCGTTTAGCGTTGCGGCCTAACCTTAACTCGGATCTACAACAGAGCCTTCCTTTAGCAATGTTTCGAACACTCAAACACTGTCACAACGTGGAAGAGTTGCGTCTGCTTGCAAAGCAACGCCTTCCTGGCCCCATTTTTCACTACATAGACGGGGCCGCGGATGACGAGGTGACCTACCGAAGGAATACGCAGGCCTTTGAGGATTGCGACCTAGTACCTAACGTGCTCGCGGGAGTCGAAGAAGTTGATATGAGTACGGAGGTCATGGGGCAAAAGTTGGCTATGCCTTTGTTCTGTTCACCGACCGCGCTGCAAAGACTCTTTCATCATGACGGAGAGCGCGCCGTTGCTCGTGCGGCCGAGAAGTTTGGCACGCTGTTCGGCGTGTCTTCTCTCGGCACCGTTAGTCTGGCAGAGATCGGCTCATTGATTCGAACGCCGAAAATGTTCCAGTTTTACTTCCACAAAGACAGAGGCCTCAACGATGCATTGCTCGAAAGAGCGAAGGAGGCTCGTTTCGACATACTAACGCTCACTGTAGACACGATTACTGGCGGGAATCGAGAGCGTGATTTACATACCGGCTTCACTTCGCCGCCGCGTTTAACCCCCAGAAGCTTACTCAGTTTTGCGTTTCACCCTTCCTGGGCCTTTAACTATTTCACCCATGATCCTTTCGAATTGGTGGAGCTAAAAAGTCACGTACGGGAGGGGTCGAACGTCGCGGTCTCGGTCGGAGAATATTTCTCGACGATGCTCGATCAATCTATGGACTGGAGCGACGCTGAAGCGTTGGGTTCGAAATGGGGAGGTCAGTTCTGCCTGAAGGGAATCATGAGTGTCGCGGACGCCCGCAAAGCGGTCGACATTGGCGCAACCGCCATCATGGTGTCCAATCACGGAGGTCGGCAACTCGACGGATCAAGGTCACCCTTTGATCAGATCGCTGAGATAACGGATGCGGTTGGTGATCAGATCGACGTCGTCCTGGACGGAGGCGTGCGCCGTGGAACCCACGTGTTGAAGGCGATGGCAGCTGGGGCAAAGGCGGTTTCGGGCGGGCGTATGTACTTGTATGCCTTGGCGGCGGCAGGCCAGCCGGGCGTTGAGCGTGCCCTCGGCAATATGCGCACAGAAATAGAGCGCAACATGAAGCTCTTGGGTATCAAAGACCTGTCCGTGCTCAGCCGCGACATGCTGCGTTATCGCAACGGATGAACGGCTCGCGAGATCGGTCAGCTGCGAACAGCACGATATGAACGAGAGCAGTACACTCGTTTATGACGGCGATTGCCCAGTTTGTAAGCAGTATGTGCGCTATTTGCGCCTGCGCGAAGCGGTCGGTCCGGTAGAGCTTGTCAGTGCGCGCGATCATCATCCGGTAGTGCTCTGGCTGCAGCAAGAGGGTTTTGATCTCAATGAAGGAATCGCCTTTGTACGGGGTAAGACTGTTTACTTCGGCAAAGACTGTGTGACTCATCTGGCTCTGCTCAGTACGCCCGTTGGGCTGTTTAACCGGGTCAACGCCGCCGTGTTCTCCTCGGAGCGGGCCTCGACCTATCTCTATCCAGTCTTAAAAAAGGGGCGGCAGTTGCTGCTCTTTATCTTGGGTCGTAAGCCTATTTAACGCGCCGATCGGGCCGGTGAACAGCCGGGATAATCCCCGTGAGGCTACTCACGGCCCATTCATCGCTCCCAAATTAGCGCCTTATCGTTCCCATCCCTCACAGCAGTTGGGCCCAGCAACGGTTCGTTTGCACATTCTTTGTCACGAAACAAAGAACAAAAAATTATTGTTAATGCAAATCATTCCTGTTACGTTCCCGCCGCTTAAGTTTTGGTGTCACAAATCTGTGACTTTGTGTCGAGAGGAGAAGACCGAATGCCAAGAAACCTACTAGCAAACGCCGTGTTGGTGAGTCTGCTGGCTCTAGCCGGCTGTGAAGGAGACGATGGATCCGATGGAGCAGCGGGTGCGCCCGGGCCCGCAGGACCCGCGGGAGCGGATGGTGAACAAGGGCCAGCAGGGCCGGCAGGTCCCGCCGGGGCGGACGCCTCCGCCAGCCCGGTGGTTGTCGCTGTGGACCAAGTCACAACCTCCGCAAATGATCTACGCGGTCTGACCTATGCACAGGTCGCCCCGCACGCAAACAAGATTTACGCTTCCGGCCACGTCGGTACGGACAACGCTTCGCGTCAAGTCGTTGTCGCACGCTTCTTTGCTGACGGAAGCCCCGATAGCAGCTTTGGCGGTGACGGTTTTGTCGAACTTGAAGCCACCGAAACCGAGGGTAGCGGCGACGAACTATCCTACGGAGTTGCCGAGCTTCAGGGCGGTGATGTAGTGGTTGTCGCGCACGCGCTCGACGCCGATGGCGGGCAGTCAGTTTATCTGTTCCGTCTAAACGCCGACGGCGAGCAGGTCGCCGGTTGGGGTGATGCGCAAGGTAAGGCCGAGGTGGTCTTTGGTTTCGCTAACGCAGATAACGGTGACTTCCCCGGCGCGCCTGCTACCCAGCCCGCGGACATCGCGTGGGATGTTCTCGTTGACCGCAGCGTTGCCGGAGATCGTGTCGTCGTCTTCGGCCAGGGCTCAGCTGGCGATGGTACGCGTACAGACCGAGACCGTTATGTGGCTAGACTGAATATCACGGCTACGGGCGCTGAGGCTGACCCAACTTTTAATGGCGGAAGCGCACATACCTATAACGCGACTGGGGTTTTGAACGACAGCGAACGGCGAGGACTGGTAGAGCCGGACGGCAAAATCATGTCTTCTGGTTACACTGATCTCGGCGCCGGGCTCGACAATCACGTGTTCCAGATCCGGCTGAACGTCGACGGCACTGTCGACTCCAGCTTCGGCGGCTTTAGTGACGAGCCGACCATCCCCGCTACCCCGGGAATTGCGGTATTCAACCCCTTCAAGGTCGATCTTGGCTATGCGGAAAGCTACGGCGCTGTGTGGCAGGAAGGAACGGCATCCTATGTGGTCGTCGGCTATGGTGAAGCGACTTCCCGTGATTCGACGACAGGATCTTCCTTAGGCTACGAAACATCAATCCGCCAGGATATGGTGGCGTTTCGGGTGTCCGGTGGAAACTCCGAAGGGATCGATATGAGTTTCGCGAACAACGGCACGCAGGTCATCCAGTCAGAAGGCCTTGGTTTCCCGACGGCTGAAGACCGGGGTCGGCACATCGCGGTCCTCCCCGACGACCGCATCGTTATTGCCGGACGCTTTGGTGGAAATCCAGCGGCGTTTGTGTTGACGGCGGATGGCAACCGCGACTCCAGCGTGGGCGGTGACGGCGTGATAGAGCTTGGCGATTCCCCAGTCGGAAGCCAGTTCTTTGGTATTGCGCTGTCTCCCGATGGCAGTCGGGTCGCCCTGTCGACTAATACGAGTGATGACGGCGCTCGTATTGTGGTAC
>JBCCPL010000089.1:0-5766 GCA_039111155.1 Pseudomonadota bacterium
CAGTTCACCGTCGCAAAACAAATCCGGACTGGAGTTCATCAGGTCGACCAGGAGCGTGCTGCCCGAGCGAGCGCGAGAAAAGATCACAAAGCGGGTCGCCGGCTTACGCCACCAGCCCTGTCGAAGGCGCTCCCTGTAGGTTTCAATTTCCTTGCTGTGCGCCATGTGCGCAAAATCCTTTAACCGGCGTCTTTGTCCGCCGAGAGGGTACTCGAATCAAACCAGCGTTGGGAGCCAGCAAACCGTGAACCAACTCTCACTGGGATTCGCGGGAGTCCCGGCCGACGCGCTGTTTTTACGCATGGCTGCTGACGATTTCGACCCCGGTTGCGAGCTGCGCTGCCATCATTTGCTTCACTCACTCGAGTTCGAGAATGTGAATTTCTGAGCGGCCATCGGGATAGTCTCGGTTGAACACAATTCGGGTGCCGTCGGGAAACCAGGCAGGACGGACTTGCTCCGTGTTCTCGATGGTGTCGGTAACACGGATCAAGTCGCGACTTGCGAAATCGAGTATGTAGATATTGAACTCCACGGAACTGTCACCGTCGCGGTTCGAAGAAAAAGCGATTCGCGAGCCATCAGGTGACCAGCTGGGATAACCATCGAAGGCCGCATGCTTCGTGAGGTTCTCCATTTCATCGTCGCTAAGGCTCGCGACCATTACATCGGAGTTTGTGTCAGAGTCACCCGATCCACTTTCGGACCAAATACGCCGCCAGAGCAGTCTGGATCCGTCTGGTGATATCGAAGGAAACGTGTCCCACTCAAAGTAGTTCGTCAAGCGCTTCGTTCTGCCGTCGAGAAGGGACTGGCGGTAGATTTCGAAGTTGTATTCATAGTTGTCGATCTGTTCAGCGGTCAGATCGCGAAGATCAACGTCTCGCGTTGAATTGAACACGATAAAAGTGCCGTCGGGAGAATAGCGCGGGTGATCGTCGTGCCCTGGCGACTGCGTCAGGTTGCGCACATCGGTGCCGTCGGCATTCATTTCAAAAACGTCCCAGCTTGGCCGTGGTCTGTCGGGTACGCGGCGCGCGAACAGGATCTTTTTCCCATCCGGTGACCAGACGGGGTTTTCATTCGCCATCTGGGAGTATGTCAGCTGTGTGATCACTCCCGATGTAAGCTCAAGTGAAAAAATCTGCTGTACGGGTCCGCTTCGATTGGACTCAAAAATAATGGTCTCACCGTTCGGTGATACAGCCGGGTATCGATCCTTCACGATGCCAACGGCGGTCGTCGATCCGGCCCAGGTGCCCACCGAAAGGGTTGCGGCCAGCGCGGAAAGCACAATCGTCAGTGCCCGTTGCATGCGTTCGGAGGCTGATGGGTAACTGCAAGCGTTCATTTGGTTCCCTCGTTAATAGGCCTGACTGACGGGTTGGGTTTCTCTGGCTTCGCAGCGCCTTCGACAAACGTCAGATGCTTGTTCGCCCTTATGTCCGAATAGGCATCCGATTGCCCCGACGGCCAGAGAATGGAAAGATCGTGTACGGTGTGCGCCGCGCCCAATCCGAAATGCAGAGCAGCTTCGCTTTGGCTCGCGTAGCCAGTTTGGGATTGCACCCAGCGATGCTGCCGCCGCACTCCCTGGGGCTCCTTCACTGTGACGGATACTCGTGCGCCGACGCCCATTCTGTTCGATTGCGTGCCGACAAGCGTGACTTTCAGCCAGGCACCGCCGCCCCGTCCGATGTACAGCGCGTTGTCCTCATCTCCATTCGCCCAGTTGGCGACAAAGAGATCCAAGTCTCCGTCGCTGTCGATATCTGCGGCGGCGATTCCTGCCGAAATGCTGCGTTCATGCACAAAAGCCTCTTCCTGAGCGGCTTCAAAATTCGCGTGACCGTCGTTTAGGTAGAGGAGGTTAGAAATGTTCTCCGAGCCTTCGGTTCCGTTTGCGATGGCCAGGTCCAGGTCGCCGTCGTGATCAAAATCGCCCCACACGTGCCCCTTCGAAGGCGTATCGTCCGACGTGTCCAGCCCGGCCGTTGTATGCACTGTGAAGTTTGCAGACCCGTCGTTTAGATAAAGGCGATTCTGATCACCGATGCCGATGTTTGTGACTAGCAAGTCCAGGTCGCCATCGTTATCCACGTCTGCGGCTGAGCTTCCGTAGGTCAGCGCCTTTTCGGTAACTGCGGGGCTGAGCTCAACGCGTTCGAAGTTGCCGTGCCCGCGACTCAGAAACAGGCGGTTTTCCTGCCGCATGGGTTTGGGAAGTGACGCGTCGATGAAATTCCCCACGAAGACGTCAGTGTTGCCATCGCCATTGAAATCGGCGGCTGTGCACGTTCGGCCGTCGCCACCGCTGGTCACCAACGATCCATCGACGACTCGATCAAAGCTCTTACCTCGACGATTGAGATACAGCGCGTCGTGCTCGCCATGCCGATTAACCACAAAGGCATCGAGCCAGCCGTCTTTGTTGACATCGAACCAACAGGCCATCGAGCTGCTGCTTGCATCAGCAGTGAGATCGCCCGCGTCGAGCTCGGCGAAGATCCAGTCTCCGTCGTTACGATAGAGCGAATTGGGCCGGTCCGTCCGGGCGACAAAAATGTCGAGATCCGCATCGTTGTCGATGTCGATCAGGTTCACGCCCTCACTGAAACCTCCGGCAAGCGACGGAGCCGTTTCCATGACCTGGACAAAGCGACCCCGGTCGTTGCGGTAGATGAATTCGGGGTAGTTGATGGTGTTGGTGACAACCAGATCCGGAGAGCCATCGCTGTCCAAATCTCCAAACGCGACACCTCGCGACAGGCCGCCGTCTACCGTTGATGGATCGTCAACGACTGGAACAAACAGCGGCTCCGCCGCGTACAGTGCATTGCCGTACACCGTGTTGCATAGAGCACACGCGCAAAGCCAGGTAAGTCCGTGAGACAGTGAGGCCATGGCGAGCAGTGTGAACCATAAGGCGACGGTTCAACTGGGCGCGGACGTTGAGATTGGCGTGTTTTCAGCGAACGGTCGGTTTTTTGCAGCCAGCGCCTTCAGTATTGTCTAAATCCCAGCGCTGACTCGAGACGGTTTCGCCGGGCTCGGCTGATTTTGTGTCGACGGCCGCTCTCCATAAGGGCGATATGGCCGTTGTTCCCATCCCGCTGAATTCCGCCAACACATTTGATATTTACAATGGTCGACCTGTGAATGCGCAGGAAGTAGGCAGGGTCGAGCTCTGTTTCCAGCACTGCCAGGGATCGGCGGATGAGAAAAGTCTCAGACTCGGTGTGAAGCGCCGCATAGTAGCCCTGCGCTTCTATCCAAACGATATCGGCGACGCGCACCATGCGACGCGTGCGTCCTTTGCGTACGCTGAAGTGTTGCTTGTAGGCCGGTACCTTCACAGGATCCTGTCTTTGCGTCTGCGTGCCCGTCTGCACCGCAAAACAGAAGACCAGGTCAAAAAGAAACCAAAATACAAAAAAGAACGCGTACGCCCCGTATTTGGTGCTCGGAAGTCCTATGAGTGGGCTCAGATGGCGACTTACCTGCCAAAACCAGGTCAGATGTACACCAGCGACTGCAAATGCGGCGATTCCGTGGATCACCCAACGAACCGCGATGGGCGCCTTCATCGAGTTTGTCATCGTCGCTATACGACGCGTGACGAAAAACAAAAACACCCAAGGGACCCAAACAAGCATCTGCCAGGCAAGGATAGGAAACACTGAGGGAGCATCGCTCCGGTCCGCGATACGCCAGTTGATCGCGAGCGTCATCACAACGGCAAATGCGGTGGTCAACAGCAGAAGCCATCGGATATCAGCTGAGGTTCGTGCAGGTATCGTAAGGTGCATTCAATGCGTGAGAGAGCGTTAGATAGAATCAGTAAGTCTGAGAACGACTGAGTACGAGTGAGAACGACTGAGAACGACTGAGAAAGACAGGAGGCAGTGCAGTAGATGGCAGCTTCGTTTTCGCTGGACACTAACTCAGATCGCTGCTCAGATCGCTGCTCCGATCGCTGAGTCGTATCGACGGTCCCTGCGCCGGCGCCGCGCTAGCAGCCGAACCTGAAGACTCCCATGTAGCTGGACGACCCTGTCTCGACGGTACGGGCCCGTTCTAGCACATGCAGTTAGCGCAGAGGTTTATTGGTCCACTTCGGTCAGCGGCAGCTCGGCCTCTTTCCAGGCCACATATCCTCCTTCTAGACTGTACAGACGGCTAAAACCCAGTCGCTCCATCTTCTCCAGGGCACGACTCGAGCGTCCCTCTTCGGGATTTGCCGTGCAGTGCACAATGTAGGTCTTGTCTGGATCGAGGCGCGCCGCGGCATCGTCGAAGCGCTCATCTTCGACGCTGAGATTTGCGGCGCCGCTCAGATGCGAGGCGGCAAACTCGGCGCTACTGCGTACGTCTAGAATGATGACGTTGTCATCCGCAGCGACGAGCCTCGCGGCCTCAGTAACGGAGATCATCGACTGGCCGCTGGCTGCCGCACTCAAAAAGCCGAGTAAAAATGGCACGACTGGCCAGGGTCGAAACCGGGCCCTGAGACCCGAAGTGAGCCGTTTACGCACTTCCATCATTTTTTCCCGTCGATCCCCGTACGGTTATTGCACCTCACGGATTGAGGGGTCCAACGCGTACTTCGGCGCGTCGGGCGTCTGCGCTGGAAGCATACCTCAAACAGTGCGCGCTATCCGACATTCAACCGCACTGGCTCCGGCGTAGCGCAGTATCGACGATTCCGGGCACCGAAGCGGTTACGGGTAGCCAGCGTTACGCTTTGGTGCACTCGCCGCGCTAACCTCAAAGCATGCAACTCGAATTGTGACCTTCTTGGACTGAACCGATAGAAGGAATTACCCAAATATAATCAAACTCTTACAGCCACTTCTTACAAGCCTTTGTCGGCCAGCGGCAGGCACCTGGTCTCTCGCTCTCGGCCGTTGCCGGTGGTTTGCCCGGTGTATCGTTCGCGACCCGAGAAATCCCATCAATCCCGTCGATCATTTGATTGGAAACCTTCCTCAACGGGTCGTAGGGCAGATCGAACGCGCGTCCCTGATGCCCCGGGTTGCTCGCGCATAGCAAGCGTATTCGATTTGCGTGAAAGCCTACCCCCGCCCAAAATGCTGGGGCTTGATCCGAGCGGTGCTAACCCTGATCCGTTAAGGTGACTGGAGGCCTACGCAAGAGTCGCCCCAGAGCAAAAGAGATTGGGGCGCACGCCGGGAACTTCGCTATAACGGGAGTGTGAACATCCCGCGAAGTTTGGTGGCTCGTTGCCAGAGAGCGGACTATCTTTGTCCCGGTCGCTGTCCCGGTCGTTGACACGCTGTCTGGATCTCGCCGCCGCGACTAACTCGATGGGACTTTAGGCGCTACCCTCAGGCGAGGATCCGACTCCACATATGCAAGACAAAACCTTGGTCAATCCCCCAACGTCCTGCGGACTCTGCGAACATGCTGGTAGTGGTCGATCGGTCCTCTCTCGCACAATGGAGGCCGGGGGACGCTGACGCCAGGGAATACATGAAGAGTTCCAATGCTGTCGAGGCGGGGAGTGTTCTGTGAGAACAGCAAACAGCATCCATGCACTACTCCAAGGGTCGCGGCGCCTGGTCGCGCGCAGGTCACGCGGAAGGCGGGTATCAGTCATTACCGGCGCGATTCTGGTCTTCAGCGGCTGCGCCGACACGGGCTGGAACGCCAGCGGACCGACCCCGCCCATCGTGTCGGAATCACTCGCGCGGTTTGAGGAGCAATTGGGCGCGGACATGGCGCAGCCTGAAGTCATTTCGTCCG
>JBCCPL010000090.1:0-5568 GCA_039111155.1 Pseudomonadota bacterium
AAGCGATCTAACCTTCGCATGCCGCAGGGCGCTGATGGTGAGGTTCCGGGCGGTCTGGCGAAGAAATCCAGGATAGTTACTAATCTGTTCTGTTTGCTGGCGCTGCAGGAGCTTCTCGAACGCCTGCTGCGCCATGTCCTCAGGACAAGGCGGCCCATCACCAAACTGGCGTCGCAGATACGCCACCAGGGCTGAGCTGTGTTCTTGGTACAAACGGGCTATGTCGATCTGGCCAGACTTATTCGTGGATATCTGACTCACAGAATCCGCTCGCTGACGCTCACTTCGAGGCTAGGTTCAAGCGTGTTCGTACGGAAGGTAGAGTCCACGAGTGCAGGGCGTACTGTCAGGGTGTTCGTCGGTCGCGATCATACACCCTACTGTCGATTTGCATCCAAAACTAACCTGTGGGACTGGGTCGATATGGGATGCAATTCAACAGCAGCTTCTGCTTGTGTAGTGGCTTGGGGTATTCGTCTATGCTCGGCCTCGTACAGTCGTGATCGGCATGTGCGATCTAGGTTAGCCAGGATCGACGACAGGCATGTGATCGACGGCGAACCCTAATTTGAATCCTCCTTAGGATAAAGAAAACACTATAAATCCAGGTCTGATGATCGCGTAACTTCAAACCAACCTGTTTTTCATCAGTAGGCGGCGCAGTGATCAATGCTTAGAAGCAGACATTCATAGGCGGAGTGCCGAGCTTCCGGTATCGACCCGTTGCGGTCATTCAGTCGTGCTCCTGCAGAGCAGCAATCTCTCGTTTCATCTGCTTTTTGGTGCGTCGATACTTCTGCTGCCACGCCCGCCTCTGCTTGGTAATCTCATAGAGCACGATTCCCGATGTCGTCCCTAAATTCAGACTCTCGATCATTCCAAACATCGGAATACTCACACATGCATCTGCGTTGGCTACCGCTTCATCGCTGATGCCAAACGCTTCGTTACCGAACCATACAGCGAGCCTTTTGTAGCCCGTGTAGTCGGCCTCGTGGAGTACTACATTATTGTGTCCTTTTACGTGGGGGGAGGTCACTATTGATACGAAGAGGTTTTCACGTAAGTGATCCAGACAATCTGCTGTAGTGTCGAATCGTTTAACAAAACTCCATTTGATAGCGGAAACGCTGGACTTCGATAGAGTCTTCTGCGTGCGCATGTCCTGCCAGTCTTCAGGAAGTCTGCGCTCAGGATCGACGATGTACGTTTTTTCCACGCCAAGTGCGTCAACGTTTCTGATCACAGTGCCTATGTTTCGCATGTCCGAGGGATTCTCTAGTACTGCAATTAGTTTTCTGCAGCGGTAGTCCTTGATGGCATCTGCACGAGCGCGGATATTCCGTCGCTTTCTTGCTTTAGCCTCTTTATCGGTTTTTTCAGATGACATCATCCATGGTCCAGTATGAGCGCAGCACGGATCGAGCGAAGTGCATTCGGTGAAACGGCTCGCTGAGTATGAACGTACTGACCAAGCATTAACTACTATATAAGCAATGCATGGCTACGAAGAATATGCAGCCTTAAGTATGGCAGCGGCCGATGTCAGCTTCTGGCCGACTGCAGGCGTCTGGTCAGACGCCGCTGACCGGCCGCTTCTGAGAAAGCAGACGAGGAAAGAATGATGCACGGCCGGCCTTGGCCTCGTCTCGCTCCGGTTTAGTGGACTTTTAGAGTAAGGTGCAAAACTAGACGAACCGAAGCGGACTCATAAGCAGCGTAACGAATCGATGTTCGCCTACGGCATGCAACGCGCGCCGAAAGCTGCAATGCAACGCTGGATTAACGCAACCTATCCCGGCATCAATGCCAGGCACGCGCCGACCGGATCCTGAATCACCGCATACGCGTACTCGCCATCGGTTCGTCGTTCCGTCCTGATGACCGAGCCCCCACCGTCGCTTACCCGGCGGAGACTTTCGGCCAAGTCGCCAACGGGAAGGTAGATCATCCAGACAGGGGGAACCTCTTGATCGATGCCGCGCGCATGACAGATCCCTGCCGCCCGATTTCCGTCATCTCCCAGCATGTTGTAATCGGCGTAGCGATCGCTTGCACCTCGCGTCTCAACGTCCTCCACCGACCAGCCAACGACCTGTCTGTAGAAGTCCCGGGTCAAGGAGGCGCCCGAGACCGTGAGGTCGAGCCATGAAATGCAACCAACACGTGTGTCGCCGTTCGTTGGGGGGAGCGCGTCCGCCGAAACGACGGGGACGATCCCGAACGCCGCGCCATTCAGATCGAGCAGCACCGCCCATTGGCTGATTCCATTGTCGCCTTTGCCATGCATCAGCCCGCTTGCGCCAAGACTGAGCGCTCTCTCCCAGCTGGCTGCGACGTCGGCTACCTGGATGTGCGGCATCCACTGGAGTGGAAGATCAACATACTCCTCGCTGCGCTCACCCAGGCCGATAATCGGCATGCCCCGATTGTTCAATAGGTCTTCTTGCCAAAGTGGATCCTCGCCGGTGCAAAGTACCCGTGAGTAGAAGCCTATTTCGCGTTCATGTTCGGGAACAGCAATGTCGGCGCTAAGGATTCCGCCCACGCGTGGTATCAAGAGGTCGCTGACGGTTTGCATCCTCAATGACTTCACGTTGCTTGCCCCTGGTGATTTCCTATCCGATATCGTACTTCAGTGGGCTTGCAGCTGCGGCGATCCAGAGGTGGCGTGGGCAACTGTCTACTGGAGCATGCCGAAAGGATCGAGCTTCAGCTCCTAGCCGACTGCTGCCGAAACTGCCCTACTGCGCGGAAGATCATTTCTCGGAAGCAGACATCCAGGGGTCGGCTATGGGATGCGAAGTATCTACCCGTACCGGCCGTTCACGTTACCGCCGCTAAGTTCTCCGCATTAGGTGTCCGACATGATCTGAGGCCTTCGCTGGCGCCTCGGGGTCAGTTAGTCCATCCCCTGCCCTCAACAGGACCGCGGTACAAATAGCTTTGGAGTGCATGCAGAAGGGCAGACCCGGCGAACTGGTCGATGATGTCCGGGGGTATGGGGGCTGCGGGCGGGCGGCGACTCGCCGTTGGAAAAAGTGGGTTTGTAGCGCGTGTCCGTCGGAGCCGTAAGAGAATTTTTACTCCGCTGTGATACTTCTGCGAAGTTTTCACAGGCTGCAGCTACTAGAGTTTGTACACAGCGCGTTGGCGCACGTCAGCAACCAACGGACTGATCACGCAGTAATGAGTTCGCTCGTCACCCTCATACGTTAAGGAGCTTTCCTATGACTCGCATTCTTCCCCTCGCCGCGGTCATCGGCGCGATATCCACCGCGACCGCGATACCCGCTCTCGCAGACTCCGTGCCCGCCGTGGTAGTCACGGTTGAGAACGCACAGCCGTCTCGCGGTGTGTTCCTGACTCCGCCGTGGCTAGGCATCCACGACGGCAGTTTCGACAGCTACGACGGTGGTGCACCCGCCAGTGTGCCCCTGGGCGGCGACGAGATTGAGCGTCTGGCCGAGGACGGTGATAACAGCGCGATCACCGCCACCTTCGAAGCCCTTCTGCCCGACGCACCACAGGTGGCTGGCCTCCCCGGCCCTGGGGGTCCGTTGGCGCCTGGCGACAGAGCGTCGACGGTCTTTCGCGTGAATCCCCTCGTGGACCGCTACTTCAGCTACGCCTCGATGATCATCCCGAGCAATGACTTCTTCATCGCCAACGGCAATCCGCTCGCCCACCAACTGTTTGACGACAACGGTGAGTTCGTCGGCACGAATTTCATCGTCGGTGGTAGTGAAACCAACGATGCCGGCACGGAAGTCAACGACGAGATCGCTTCGAACGTCGCCTTCCTGGCCCAGGCTGCTCCTGACGTCGGGGTGACCGAGAATCTTCCGGTGATCGCGCCGGCTCCCGGCTTCGCCGCGCCCGGAACGTTGACCTTCCCCAATGGGGTCCTTAATCATCCAGTATTCGCAAACGGTGATTTCAATGACGCCGACGATCCGATCTTTCGGGTGTCGTTCCGTTTTCTGGATCTCGCTGGCCGCCTGAACTTCGACTCCGTGCTGTCGACGGACCAGGAAGTGACCGCCATGGCGGTGGAGTCCGAGGGCACGGGCGACGCCCAGGGCATCGCTCGGGGCGGTGAGATGCTTCGCGTGGTTGTCAGGACGCAAAACCTCACAGGCCCGGTGACGATGGCGCACCTCCATCTTGGCCAGGCCGGTGTGAACGGCCCCGTGGTGGTCGACCTCGGCCCTGGCATCCAGCGTAGTAACAACCGTGTGAACTTGCAGATCACGGAGGCTGACCTGGTGGGCGTGTTGGCTGGGATGGACCTAGAGACGCTCCTCGCTGAGATGGCCGCCGGTAACGTTTACGTCAACATCCACACGGAAGCGAATCCGGCCGGAGAGATTCGCGGTCAACTGCGCTAGGCGGCATTGCGAACGGCCTTGGCCGGTTTGTGCCAGTGTTTGAGGTGCCCATCCGTCAAAAACGGATGGGCCTTCTCGCGCTAGAAGCTGGTGACTATCGGCCTGACGCTACTGCGTTTATTCGGCGGTTTGGGCATGACGCCTCCGCGGCCGATGCACTAACGCCGCTGCACAGTGCCTCCATCACTTGCCGCATTGCTCTCGGGCGCAAGGTGGAGCGCCTGGACCGCTACGGAAGCAGACATCCAGAGATCGGCTATGGAATGCGAACTATCGACCCAAAACGGAAGAAACTTCGGTGTAATCTTGTAGCTCGGAAAGTGCTCGGTTGATAAGACGATGCCCCACGGATTGACCTCGTTGGAGACTGGACGATGAGAATTCGGGAGGCGATCCCTCAAGAGAGCAACTGTCTTTCCGCCCTTGCGTTTCGTTCGAAGGGACACTGGGGGTACGCGAATGAATTCATGGTTGCATGTCGGCGAGAGTTGACCGTCGAACCATCTCGATTGGGCACAGATGATTATCAATGCTTTGTGGCTGTCGACCGCGAAGAGATCATTGGCTTCTATACGGTCGAGCGTGTTTCTGCCAATTCATTCGAACTGGAGGCTCTCTTTGTTGAGCCTGAGCACATTGGGCGTGGTGTGGGACGCACACTCATTAAAGATGCCACCCGAAGAGTGTCGGCGCTGGGCATAAAGCGCCTGATTATTCAGAGTGACCCCCATGCTGCTCAGTTTTACATTGCCGCAGGCGCAGTAGAAGTCGGCATGCGGGAGTCCGGTAGTGTTCCTGGTCGACAACTTCCCTTGTTTGAGATCACCCTCGCAACCTCCTGAGAGGCGGGTCCTTGCCGAAGGCGGGAGTCAGCGGGCGCGGCTCTGAGTGTCTGCTCCTTGGAAAGCTGCCGTTCAGGCGCTGATTCGCGACCGACCCAGTACGACCCACTGCCGCCATTCATACCTCATCAGTCAGATGCACTGTCTCCATCTCACCCTAAATTCCCGAAAAACCACAGCAACTGTGCGAGTGTGGATGACGACACACTTCAGCTCCAAGCATTCCGGTCTATGCGCATGGTAAGGCTCTCACGGAAGTCCTCACCAACTGAAGCCCACTCGTAGCTAGAGGTTGTAAAGCGCGTCCGTAATCGAAGTCATGTCGAAAATAGATC
>JBCCPL010000091.1:0-5529 GCA_039111155.1 Pseudomonadota bacterium
CAACTTCATGTTCTTTTAATGGATAAAGAGGCAGTAGAACGAACGGTTTGCATGAGGTGCTGCACCAAAAGCGAGGTGTATCGAGTGTTGCTTCCAGAGCGAGCGTCCCCCACCTCAGCGAGCGGCGGAAGTGGCGCTCGATGCACCGTCGAAGGTCCGCAAAACCTCTTCAACCAAATGGTGCGGTGATGCTTTAGATTCGAGGTGTCAGGTTGGGAGACCTGCAATCGCTCCCGCGTTCTTGTCGCTCCGATCGCTACGTCGGGTGACGCTCACTCCGCGACAAGACCGCAGTCGCTGATATCGTGCGGAGACGAAGCCCGGGAGACTCAAAAGCGCCAGAGTCACCGGTGTGGAACTGATGGAACGAACGGTTCGAAAAATGTCAGGCACTCAAGCGAGGTGTATCGAGTGTTACTTCCAGAGCGAGCGTCCCCCGCCTCAGCGAGCGGCGGAAGTGGCACTCGATGCACCGGATACGGTCTGCAAGGCTCCTTCAACCCAACTGTCTGGTGATACCCCGGATTTGAGACACCGGGTTTGGTGGCCAACAGCCGCTCCAGCGTGCTTGTCGCTCTGTTCCCTGTTTGGTCTGAGATGATGCCGGTACTTGCTGAATTTAAATTGCGTCTAGTTGCCGCATGCCCGACCGGGTCGACGGCACCCGTGCTCAGTCCTCCAGCTCCATCCAGCGTTCCAGTTTCGCCTCCAGGTCTTTTTCTACCGTAGCCAGTTTAGTCAACGCTTCGTTAACAACTTCTCTCTGCTGCTCGTAGAACGCCGGGTCTTCGACGAGTGATTGGTAGCGCGCGAGCTCTTGCTCGAGAGCCTCGATCTCGTTGGGCAGGCGTTCCAATTCAAGCTTATCTATGTAACTGAGCTTCTTAGGGCGCTGGTTCGGAACGACGGGCACTGCGGGCGCTGGGGAGTCGTCATTCTTCGGCGCCGCTATCTCATCCCGTGGCGCGTGGTGGTCGATTGCGACGAGCCTTCCACCTCGAGCTTCCCAGTCACTATAGCCACCGGCCTGTTCATCGAGGAGACCATCCCCGGTCAGAATCAGCAAGCTCGTGACCACATTGTCCAAAAACTCCCGGTCGTGACTCACAACGATGATCGTACCGGTGAAGCTGACTAGCAGCTCCTCAAGCAATTCCAGGCTCTCAATATCGAGATCGTTCGTGGGCTCATCGAGTATCAGCAGATTTGCAGGCTTACTGAATAACTTCGCAAGGATCGCCCGGTTCTGTTCACCTCCAGAGAGAGTACGGATAGGAGTCCGAACTCGGGCGGGGGCAAACAGAAATTCCCCCAGATATGAGATCGAGTGCTTTTGCTTCCCGTTTATCGAGATGTACTCGCGTCCCTCGCAGATGTTGTCGATCAAGTTTTTATCTGGATCGAGTTGTGAGCGAAGCTGATCTATGTAGGCGACCTCAAGACTGGTTCCGAGCTTGATTGTGCCCTGACTGGCGCTGAGTCCTCCGGTGACGAGTTGAAGCAGCGTACTTTTACCCGCGCCGTTGGGTCCGACAATACCGATGCGATCACCACGCTCTATAAGCAGCGAACAATCCTTCAGTATCAACTTGTCGCCATAGCCATAGCTCACGTCGATCAACTCGGCGACTCGCTTGCCGCTGCGTTCTGCCGCATCGAGGTGGAATCGTGCCCGCCCTTGCTTGTCCCTGCGTGCTCGCCTGGCCTCGCGCATGGCTTTGAGAGCCCGCACGCGGCCTTCGTTTCGCGTTCTGCGTGCCTGGATTCCCTGCCTGATCCAACGTTCCTCCTGGGCCAGTTTTTTATCGAAAAGTGCGTTTGAGCTGGCTTCCGCGGTTTCCGCTTCGTCGCGATAGCGAAGAAAACCGGCGTAGTCCCCCTGCCACACTGTGAGGTGGCCTCTGTCCAGTTCAGCAATACTGTCGACCGATTCCCGCAGGAAGCGGCGATCGTGGCTGATCAGTATCAACGCACATTTGAGCTCTGCTAGCTCTCGCTGCAGCCAATCAATAGCTGGGATATCAAGGTGATTGGTGGGTTCGTCCAGGAGCAAGACATCGGGGTCACCCACCAGAGCGCGAGCCAGTGCCGCGCGACGCCTCCAACCACCCGAGAGCTCAGACAAGGAATTGTCTGCCGGTAGATCCAGTTGAGAGAGCACGCTCTCTACCGTGCTTCGTAGGCGCCAGCCATCAAGCTGTTCCAGTTCCTCTTGAACACGCGCAAGAACCTTTAGGTCGGTGTTCGGATCGGTACTCAACTTGAGAAAACGTGAAAGCAGCTCCCCTGTCTTCTCGAGGCCGCTCGCTACGAAATCAAACACGGTCATCTGCTCACGATCCGGGAGAACCTGTTCAAGACGTGCGATGCGCGTCGACGGGCGTTGCCAACGCTGTCCATCATCCAGCGCAACGCTGCCTGCAATAACCTTAAGCAGTGTGCTCTTGCCCTCGCCGTTACGCCCCAACAGTCCGATTCGTGAGCCTGCCTCTATGCTCAGGTCGACATGATCAAGAAGCACCTGATCCCCGTAACGCAGAAGGGCTTTTTCGAGTCTGACTAATTGCATAAGGGACACAGTAACGGACGGGTCTCATGAGTTTATCGCGACCGGAAACCTAAGACTTGCTCACAATGCAGTGAGGTGCGGCGCGAGACTCAAGACGTCAGGTTTGGATGTATGCAACCGCTCCCGCGTTCTTGTCGCTCCACTCGCTAGAGGGGGGTGACGCTCACCCCGCGACAAGACCGCAGTCGCTGTCATCGTGCGACAACGATTCGTGTAAGTTCAAAGGTATACAGTTTCCGAAGTTGCGCTAATGGATCGAACGGTTTGCAGTGGGTACGGCACTCAAGTGAGGTGTATCGAGTGTTACTTCCAGAGCGAGCGTCCCCCACCTTAGCGAGCGGCGGAAGTGGCACTCGATGCACCGTCGAAGGTCCGCAAAACTTCTTCAACCAAATTGTGCGGTGATGCTTTAGATTCGAGGCGTCAGGTTTTGCGGCCTGCAGTCGCTCCCGCGTTCTTGTCGCTCCACTCGCTAGAGAGGGTGACGCTCACTCCGCGACAAGACCGCAGTCGCTGGCATCGTGCGCTTACAGAGGCCGTTTGATACCAACCTCAAGTTCTTTTGCTGGAACTGAGGCACTAGAACGAACGGATTGCATGAGGTGCTGCACCAAAAGCGAGGTGTATCGAGTGTTGCTTCCAGAGCGAGCATCCCCCACCTCAGCGAGCGGCGGAAGTGGCACTCGATGCACCGGAGAAGGTTCGCAACACAACTTAAACAGCGATCACGGTCCGAACCCATCGAAGCCAACCTGTGTTTCGGCTAGCCTCCGCCCCGTGGGAAGATTCCGCTAAAATGGTGGCGCGGGGGAAAAATGATTTCACGAACATTTCAACCAAAACATGACCGGTCGCTGGCCATCTGGCTATTCAGCTGTGCCTTTATCATCTTTGCCATGATAATTCTGGGTGGTGTTACACGACTTACCGAATCGGGATTGTCGATGGTGGAGTGGCGCCCGATCATGGGCATATGGCCGCCCATTGGTGAGGCAGCATGGCTTGAGGTCTTTGCAAAATACCAGCAGTTTCCTGAATTTCAGATACTCAACAAGCAAATGTCCCTTGATGAGTTCAAAGTCATTTTCATGTACGAGTATCTGCACCGGGTTCTCGGGCGGGTAATCGGGCTCGCTTTCTTTCTGCCGCTGCTTTTCTTCAGCGTTAGAGGGATCATCCGACCGGGTTTGATGCCAAAGCTCCTTGCTCTTCTGATTCTGGGTGGCTGCCAGGGCCTTCTCGGCTGGTACATGGTGCAAAGTGGTTTGGTCGATCGACCTAGCGTGTCTCAATATCGATTAACGGCCCACCTGGGTCTTGCTGTCGCGCTCTATGCCGCCATAGTCTGGCAGGGACTCTCGCTGTGGCGCGGTGCGAGTACGAACGTCGATAACGCGGCCGTTGCACCTACGCGAGATGACGAGCGTAATGGTGGCGCGCGGTGGCATGGTACGGTCGCCATCGCACTCACCGTGCTGGTTTACCTGATGATCCTCTCTGGTGGACTAGTAGCGGGGACGGACGCTGGGTTCTTCTATCCGACCTGGCCCCTTATGGGTGACAGCTTTGTTCCCAGTGGACTCTATCAAAGCAGTCCCGCCTGGATGGCCGCCTTCGAGGACGTAATCACTATTCAGTTTAATCATCGAATGTTCGCCTACTTTCTGGTGGCAACGGTAGGTGCATTCGCGCTGGCACTACTTATTAGCCCCCCGTTTGGCAGGGCTCGTTGGTTTGGTGGCGCCATTCTCGTAGCGCTGTCTCTGCAGATCAGCCTGGGAATCAGCACTTTGCTCACCCACGTTGCAGTTCCGGTAGCGGCCGCGCATCAAGGTGGGGCTATCGTGCTGTTGACGACTCTGCTCGTCACGGCGAGCAAGCTACGTCTCCCGCTGGCGCTCGAAAAGTCTCATGGGGACAGCCGTATGGCAGCGTCTGGCATCCCCAAAGGGCGAGGCGCAACCGATGCTTCCGTATTAACTTCGCCGGTCGCGTCCTGAGAGCGTTTTAGTCACACATCCGTCTCGAATCTGCTTAGCGGTAACTGACCACAAGATAGCCTCGCATCTCGTGGTTTTCCTGTGCATGAATCTCGTGCGGTAGATCGGCTCGATAGTGGCCCGTGTCGCCTTCTGCAAGTCGAATAGAACTGTGACCAACACGAACTTCGGCACAGCCTTCCTCTACCGTCAGCATCTCTTTAGTGCCTTCGAAGTGCGCCGCACTACGTAGTGCGGCGCCGGGTTTCAGTCGAATTTCATAAAACTCAATATCTTTCTCCAGCCGCAGCGGCGAAAGTGTGCGCAACTCACACTCAGCATCCGCTCGAAACAATGTGGCCGGATCATCGCCACGGACAACATCAACACTGGCCGAAGCGGTTGGATCGTCGACAAGCTCTCCGATCGATATACCGAAGGTCTGAGCGATCCGTTGCGTCACCGCAAGAGTCGGGTTTGCGCGGCCTCTCTCGATCTGGCTGAGCATCGAGCGACTCACACCCGATGCGGTGGCGAGCTGCTCAAGGGTAAGGGACTGGATCTGCCTTAACTGACTCACCCGGTCACCAAGCAGTCTACTTGTACTGTCGCTCATGGCCTTATTATAAGCTCGCGGTCAGTTAGTTTTCCTGCTCCACCGTCTAAGGTCCGAAAACCCTTCTTTAACCACACGGCGTGGTTGAGGCGCGAGGTTCGAGGCGTCAGGTTTGGAGGCCTGCAACCGCTCCCGCGTTCTTGTCGCTCCGATCGCTAAGTAGGGTGACGCTCACTCCGCGACAAGACCGCAGTCGCTGGCATCGTGCGCTTACAGAGACCGTTTGATACCAACTTCATGTTCTTTTACTGGATAAAGAGGCAGTAGAACGAACGGTTTGCATGAGGTGCTGCACCAAAAGCGAGGTGTATCGAGTGTTGCTTCCAGAGCGAGCGTCCCCCACCTCAGCGAGCGGCGGAAGTGGC
>JBCCPL010000092.1:0-5515 GCA_039111155.1 Pseudomonadota bacterium
GAAAGTTTCCGGATCTCAACATCGCCGAATCGCTGCAACGGGTACCCGGTGTTTCTATCGACCGGGTAGCTGGTGAGGGGCGTCAGGTGACGGTTCGAGGATTCGGCCCGCAGTTCAACACGGTCCTTGTGAACGGTCGGCAGATCGCAACCTATAGCGGCGGTCGGGAATTCAATTTTGATATTTTTGCCACCGAGCTTGTCTCCGGCGCTGACGTTTTCAAAAGCGGGCGAGCTAATCGCCAGGAAGGCGGGATCGGGGCGACGATCAATCTGAAAACGGCCAGGCCTTTCGATAATCCGGGATTACAAACGGCTTTTTCTCTAAAGGGAATGTACGAAACCCTATCGGAAGAAACCGCGCCGGCAGCTTCGGTGATCGTGAGTAACACCTTTGCCGACGATACGGTCGGCGTCATGCTGGCTTACAGTCGCCAGGAACGTAGGGTACAAAACAACGTGATCGCCACCGCTGGCTGGCGCCCGGGGCAGACCATTTCAAATATTCGCGATGGCGTGATTGCGTCGAACGCGTTTATCCCGCGAAATTGGGATCAGATTGTAGATCTTCAGGATCGTACACGAGATAACCTAGCTGTGAGCTTGCAGTTTGCACCCTCCGAAGACCTGACAATCACACTGGATGGCTTTGCTTCGCAGTTCGAAATTGACTCCGAAGTCACCGATCTGGCGTCCTGGTTCGAACCGGATCGAGTGGGAAGCGCCACCATTGATCCGGAGACTGGGACCTTATTAAATTTCACGCAGGAAATCGGCCTGCATCAAGGCAGCGGTAACCCGGCAACGGATTTTGTCTCCACTACGCGTAACGCGGAAGACACCACCACCTACGGTTTCGGCATCAATGCCCGTTGGGATATCAACGACCAGTTGACGGCAAATTTCGACGTCTCTACCTCTGAAGCGGAAAATGACCGGGCCGGACAAGACCGATTCAACGTGGTTGGCATTATCAACAACTACACCTTTGATGGAACGGGAGGCACTCCGACCGTTGCCCACGACGGATTCGGAGGTGGGGCTCTACCGGATATCAACCTCACACGACTGCACTACAACGAGGAAGGAAACCGGCCATCTGATGAAGACGAGATAACCGAGTTCAAGGTCGACTTTCAGTTTACGCCCGACAGCCAAACATTCACCGAGGCGAACTTTGGCATCTACCGGCAAGAGCGGGAGAAATCCCAGTTCCAGGTGTTTGGTAACCAGTGCCAGTTCTGCGGCTATGGCACACCGGCCCCAGTCGATACGCTAGGAATTCGACCGTTCACGGCAAACAACTTTTTTTCCGGGCTGATCGACACCTTCTACACCTACGATGGCGATGCGTACGTCCAGTTCCTGGCAGACCAAGGCTTCCCGATTGTGCCGACCCTGCAGAATAACCGCTATACAATCAACGAAGACATAACCAGTGTCTATTTGGATTTCGTGTTTGAGGCGGAGTTTGGTGATATGCCGGTGACAGTGAATGTCGGCGCCCGCTATGCGGAAACCGATATCGACGTCGGCGCAATTCAAAGTGGCATCTCTGACGTGGTCGCACTCACCGACTTGACGCTGTTTGCTAACCGGTTCGGCCCGGCCGATAACATCAGCCTGGGCAGCGACTACTCAGATATCCTGCCGAGTCTGAACGTGAAACTGGATCTAACCGATGACATGGTGTTGCGGTTTGCCGCCTACGACTCGCTGACGCGTCCTACCATGAGTCAGCTGTCACCGGCGACGACCTTCAACGAGCCGCGTCGTCAGAACCTGACTGCCCAGGGTGGAAACCCGGCCCTTACGCCATTTTCCGCACAGAATTTCGATATTTCTTTCGAGTGGTATTACTCGGATGACAGCATGGCATCCATCGCGTTTTTTCAGAAAGAAGTCGAAGACTTTATCGTGACTCTGGTCGGTGAAGAGACATTCACCCTGACGGACCGCGTGGGTCCGGATTTCCGCTGTTCAGACGCTCTGTGTGAGCCGGGCGCATTGATCGATCCGACGGATCCGACTCGCGACATCGTCGCGACCACGGAAGAGCTCAACGGCGCCACCGAGGTGTATCAGGTTAGCAGGCCACAAAACGGCGATGAAGCGGAAGTCACCGGTTTCGAAGTCGCGCTCACGCACGTCTTTGACAATGGCTTCGGAATACAGGCTAATGCGACCTTTGTCGACAGCGACGCGCAGGTCGATGCGGATAGCACGCAGCGTTTCGCTCTTGAGGGTCTGGGTGATTCCCAGAACGTAGTGCTGTTCTATGAAACCAATCGCTGGCAGGCGCGAGTCGCGTGGAACAACCGCGATGACTTCCTCCAGTTACTGGATAACGGATTTAACGGAGAGCCGGTCAACACCGATGCCTATGCGCAGGTCGATATCAGCGGCAGCTACAACTTCAACGACAATTTAACGTTCTTCTTCGAGGGTATTAACATCACCGAGGAGGAGCGTCGCCAGACGGGTCGTTTCCCGAATCAGGTCTTTTCGATCGTAGACAATGGAGCACGGTACGCCATCGGCGTGCGCGGCAAGTTCTAGACGCTGTCAGTGCGATCACCTGCCGGATTTTCGATCCGCCGGGTGCTATTGGGAATGTCGATGTTCAAGACGGCCCGAGGGGCAGCTCTCGGGTCATTTCTTTTAAGCGCTTTACTTGGATCAAAGTAATCATCCGGTCAAAATCCATCAGGATGGCGACCACGATAAGACCCGAGCACAGATCCCACCACCGTTAGCGAAAAAAGAACCCATGCGAAAAACCATAAACAGGGTCGTGATCGTAGGGGGCGGCACCGCCGGCTGGCTCGCAGCTGCGGTGATCGCTGCTCAACATAGGCCTGCCGGGGCCGATCGGACCGGCGCTCCGCAGGTCTTTCTCATCGAATCTTCCGACATACCAACAATCGGCGTAGGCGAAGGCACCTGGCCGACGATGAAGAACACGATGAAGCAAATCGGGCTCAAAGAGAGCGATCTGTTCAGTCGTTGCAATGCGGCATTTAAGCAGGGCGGCAAGTTCGTCGAGTGGGTACATGGCGACGGCGACTTCTATTACCACCCATTCACCGTGCCTCTTGGCTACGGTCGTGTGGATGTTGCGCCCTATGTCTCCAACATTGCGGAATTTGCGGTGCAATCAAATTTTCAGCACCACGTCTGTGAGGCAGGCCTGGCACCGCGCACAATGGCCGAGGGCGAGTATCAAGGACAATGCAATTACGCCTACCACGTCGATGCGGGCGCCTTCGCGCAACTGTTAAAGGAACACTGCCGCGACAGGCTCGGCGTTCAGCATGTGGTCGATACCGTGGAAACCGTGAATCTGGCCGAGGATGGCAGCGTTGCCTCGGTTAAGCTCGCGCAGCGCGGCGATTTTGCCGGAGATCTGTTTGTTGACTGCACAGGCTTTGCGTCCCTTCTGCTCGGTGAAGCACTTGAGGTCCCGTTCATTTCAACCGACGACGTGCTGTTCAACAACCGGGCTTTGGCCATGCAAGTGCCTTACGAGCACGAGGACAGCCCGTTGGCCTCGCACACGATTGCCACCGCACAGAACGCTGGATGGATCTGGGATATCGGTCTTACTCATCGTCGCGGGGTTGGGCATGTCTACTCGAGCAATTACCTCAGCGATGACGAAGCCGAGCGCAACCTGCGTCGCTACCTGGGAACCGCCGGGGACGGTCTGAGCGCGCGTAAGATCAGTTTCCGCTCTGGATACCGCTCGCAGTATTGGAAAAAGAACTGTGTTGCGGTCGGGATGTCAGGAGGGTTTGTGGAACCTCTGGAGGCGACGGCGATCATGCTGGTCGAAATCGCCTCCCGCTTCATCGCGGAGAATCTTCCCGTCAATGAACGCAATATGGCGGTTACGGAAAAGCGCTTTAACCAGCAGATGAGCTATCGCTGGCGACGCATCATCGACTTCCTAAAACTGCACTATATGCTGACTAAGCGGCAAGAGCCTTACTGGCAGGCTCATCGCGATCCGGAGTCGATTCCCGAGAGCTTAATGGACGACCTGTCAATGTGGTCGGCGCGTGGCCCCATTACCGCCGATTTTGACAGCGCCATCGAGCTATTCCCTGCAGCCAGCTATCAGTACGTGCTGTATGGTATGGGCTTTCAGCCGGAATTCGAACAACAGGCCTATCTATACCAGGAACAACAGCAAGCGGATGTAATCATGCAGCGCAACAAGCAACTGACGGCGCAGCTTCTGAAGTCACTGCCCTCGCACCGGTCCTATATCGAGCGCTGGCTTGAAGCCAGCGCTACCGCCTGAGGTCCTCATCGGGACTGACTTGTAGCGCTATGCATAGCCTAGTAAAGCTCGACGATCGAACCCATCAGAATCTCAAGGTGAGCCTCGAAGCGCCGATAGAGCTCGCACGACGTTCGCATTTACTCAATCTCAACGTGCAAGAGATAGGAAAAGCTGTAAGCACTTTCCCGGTTTTTCTGACCAGAAGTGCAGACAGCGGACACTGGGCGGTATCAGCTCTGGCGAGTTTCCGGCCCGGAATCAGCTTGTTCGTTGAAGAGGATACCTGGATTGGTACGTACCGCCCCGAAGGTCTTCAGGCCTATCCCTTTTGCCTGATTCGCGACGAGGAAGAGATAGATTCTTATGCGGTTGGCTTTGAGCCGAGCGATCCGGCCTTTTCCGAGTACCAGGGAGAGCCGTTGTTTGGCGCCAACGGAAAGCCCTCTGAGCATCTGCAGCACATAACCCGACTCCTGCAAGAGGATCTCATCCAGGCGGCGCAAACCCGACAGTTTGTTGGCCATCTGGAAAGCCTCGGTCTCATTAAGGCGATCAGCATCAAGGTGTACTACGAAGACGGCAGAGTGCAGACGGTGCAGGGACTGCACACTCTGGATGAGGAAAAAATTAAACAGCTCGACGCGAATACAGTCGAAGACTTAAACCGCAATGGTTGCCTCACGATGATGCACGCAATGCTAACGTCGTTGTACCAGCTGAATGCTCTAATCCGCCGACAGGCGGTTCTGTTGGAGCCAGACCGAGTCAAGCAAGTCAAGCTCGAACTGGCAAAGGATGCGTTAGTTTCCTAAGCGGATTCGCGTTTGCACCTCGGTATCGTGGTAAAGGAATTTGCTCAGCAGCGAGCAGGGCCAGCCAAAGCGGCTCGGCCCGAATGCGCTCATAAATTTCACGGCTATCTCCGACGCAGCGTCGAGCAGCGGAATCGTCGGAGCGTGGCTCTTCATCATCAACAGGGTCTAGTGAGAAACGGTGCATCCCCCGTTAATCGGGAAGAGCCCGTAGAGCCCCGATTACGGAGTAGAGCCGTAGAGCCGAGCCGAAGAGCCCTAGATTACGGAATAGTGGCTCTTCATCATAAACGGGGGACACCGGGGATCATTAAACTGATTTTGCGGAATCTGTTTAAGGAGAACCCCCGATGTCCCACGCAGGAAACATACTAGGCCTATCTGATCTGGAGGTCGAACGCGTTGATCGCAACGAC
>JBCCPL010000093.1:0-5474 GCA_039111155.1 Pseudomonadota bacterium
GCGCAACTAACTTTCTGATACTCATGAATCTGCTCGCTGATGTATCAATCTCTTCCAGTTGACGGCCCTGCTGACCGCCATGCGTACTTCTCCGTGGTCGCCCCATGGCCGTACCTAGGGATAAACAATCTACGGACGCAGCGCAAGGTCTATGTCAGCGCTTAATCGTCGATGGCCTAGCACCTATTCAATCTACCGGTGGCTCCCGATTCGTGACGCTCTCGCATTTTGAGGGAGGCCTTGGAACTTGAAACTCAAGAAGTATAGTGTATCTTTCCATAGAGATATTTTTTGGAGCCGGCGCATGTTGCGAACGAGTTCAAAATCAACCGTAGCAGTGTCAATCGCCGCTGTATTGCTGAGTTACAGCACCCTGAGCAGCAGTAACGACTGGTATGCCTATGTGGATGGACGGATCACCCTCGGTAGCTCCGGGTCCTCCGACCTCATATTCCTCACTGATCCAGAACTTGATGATTACAAACCGGTACCTTCTCCTGACGGAAAGCAGGTCGGTTTTTTTCATGTGGTGGACTACAACCAGGGAACGGATTTGACCTGGAAAACACAAATCGGCGTGATGAATGCCGACGGCAGCGATCTTCGCTATCTCACCGCGCCGGAACAACTCAACACAAACCCTCAGTGGACCAGGGACGGCAGCAATAGGCTGATCTGGACCCGAGTCGAAAACTACATCAATCTTTTCGGAACGATCTTGCCCACGAGCATGCAGGTTTACTGGACCGCGCCAGACGCGCAGCCAGGTGAAGAACAGAGAATTTCCGCCGGTGGACTCTGGCCGCTGGTATTTGTCTACAGCGGTCTTAAGGATGGCAGACTATTCGTGAGAAAAGACGGTCTAAACAGTTACTGGCTTATGACGCCGAATCCGAACGGTGACGCCACTTTTGAGGAAGTCAGCTACCCGACTGACAACACGCTGCTGCATAAGGTCACGATCTCACCGAGTGAAACGAAGATCGCCTATATGAAGGTCCCTGACGCGGGGCTGTTCACGAACGCCACGTCCCGAACCTATACCGGAGCCGTCATCGCTTATGCGGACTTTGACGCGGAAACACTCACCATCAGCAACGAAGTCGAAGTTACTGAGCTAAACGAAGATGGTGTCGATTGGTACGCGAGCTGGAGCCCGGACGAGTCAAGAATCCTCTACGCCTGCGCAGGATCGTGCCCGGCTGGAAAAAGCAAAGGTCAGCTATTCGAGTATGACCTCAGCAGCAAAGCGCTAGAGAAAGTATCTGCAAACGATGAATTTGACTTTCGTTATCCGGCCTACAAGGGCACCGTGAAGTAACAGCTGCACCGGGGGGGGCTTGCCACCACCGAATGGGCGCTTGCCACCACCGAATGGGCGCTCGCAGTGTCCATGCGCTTCTTCGTCATCGAGGCATCAAAACCCTTTACTGCGTGGCTTTCATTCGCTCGAACTTTTAGATGCGCGGGATCACTTGTTGCTGGTGTCTTTTCTTGGCGCACCCGCGCCCACCAGGACGCAGTCGAGTGAGGCCAGCGAGTGTACTCAATGCTGGTATCTCAGATCCGGGAAGCAAGTAACTCGCTAGGACACCGCGTCGACGAGCATCGTTAAAGTCGCTGCGAAACCGATAGCCCAAACGGCCGAGCGCAGGTAGGGGACGCCAGAGGCGTAAGCGGGAACATAGGCGATTCGAGAAACGAGGTACGCCCACGCAGCATTACGAGTGAGCTCCGTAGACACTTGCCCAAGCTCTACAACTACTACAGCAATCGTAAACAAGATGAGCGCCTGAAAGTGGTTGTCCAGGGCGCGGTAAAGACGCCCAGGAACGCCCGCAGGTTCCTGTTGCTGATCTCTGGGACCAGCAGTATAGGTTGGGCCCAACTGAATATTCAGGGGCACGGCCATCAGCAAGAACTGCACATATTGGAGCAGCGCCGCATAGGCCAAAACGGTAAGCTCGGTAGAAAGTCCGGTCACAGAAAGATGCTCCTTGATCGATGTATTCCCCGGAGGGGACTCAGACAATCTTCAAATAATGTTGCGCACGGTGAATCAACCTCAGCGCAGCGGTTTGCCGGCACAGTACACCTGACTCAATTGGGTGCCGGCGTCGTCGATCAACAAGAAGTCCGCGAAACCCCCTGGCTCTAGGCGCCCAAGAGTTGGCATTTTCAGCGCGTTTGCCGGATTCCTGGTCATTCCCGTCAGCACAGTTGGGAAAAGCTCCGGTTCACTGCTCGCAACCTCCGACAATAGGGCAAGAAGGCAGTCCGGGGTTGCCGCCGTCAGTCCTCGAAACTCGCCGTCGATATAGAGCGGCAGTGATCCCCCCGCGTCGGAAGAAAACGTAATGCGCTCTGCTGAGGCACCTCGAGACAATAAATGACGAAGTGCGTCGATGGCCGGTATGTCGCCCGCCGCGACTAGCTCAGGGGTAGTGGACACTGTTACGTCGACGAAGCCCCCGTGGCGCGTCCATTCCGCCGCTTCATCGAGAAGCTCTCGAGAGCGGTTGACGTGGGTTGGGTACAGAGCGGTGATCGGCAGGTCACTCCCACTCACCGCGTCGCGCAGTAACTGGAGCCGGCTGTTTCCATCGCCTACGTGTACGAATACGACTCCGCCGTAACCAAGGAGCACCCCTGCCAAGTTGCACTCGGCGGCAAGGCGACGAAGCTCATCGGCGGTCGGTTGGGTACCGCGGTGGTCCGCGATAGCAACTTCACCAGCACCGATCACCGGTTCTATTAGATAAAGGTCTTTCGCTAGATCACCGGTCAGCGTAGGAACAGGCACTCGGTAGGCGCCGGTATACATTAAGGCGCGCAGGCCCTGGGCGCGCAGGCTCATCACCGTGCCGTACAGTACCTCAAGCGTGCGCCCTAAAGAGTCCGTACCCAAAGCAGCTATGGGCGAAGTCACGCCCGCGTTTACGAAGCTTGTGAACGACATTTCATCGGTGCGGTTGGCGAAACCACCCTCGCCTCCGCCGCCACAGGGATGCGTCAATGCATCCACGAGTCCGGGCACCATGCGCTTACCGGATCCGTCGATGAGCGTGGCATCTATGCTGATCGAACCTGCCGCTTCAATCGCCAGAATCTCCCCGCCCGCAATAAGTACATCGCGACGCTCGAGCGGATCCGGCGAGTAGACATCAACATTACTAATGAGCGTCAGCGCGTCCACACTAGTTCGCTCTCTGTTTGATGTACTCGTGGGTCTTGTCGCGCTGCTCGTGAGATAAAAGCACGATCAGATCGCCGGCTTTAGCCCAGCGCAAGGCCGCGCGAACCGCATCTAGCTCGGTTTTCTTTTCGCTGAGTTGGCGCGATGAAAACCCTAGAGCCTCAAAGCTCTCTTTCATTAGGCGTGCGACCTCACCAAGGGGCCGACCGCGAGCGTGCCCATCCATGCGCTTGATGAAAACGCGGTCAAACTTGATCGCCGCAGACACCTCGGCGAACTCGCGTATATCCGCATCGGCTCTATCGCCCGCCTGACCGGTTATCAAGACCTTTCGCTTTGCCGGCAAGGTATTGATCATCGGTGCGAGTGCCTCAAAACCCGCCGGGTTATGGGCAAAATCTAGCAGAACCGAGACACCGTCTACCTCAAACAAATTTGCCCTGCCCGGGTTATCCTCGTTGCCCAGAGCGATAAGCCCTTTCTTGATGACGCCCTTGGCTAGCCCCAGACTGTCGGCGACAGCAGCCGCTGCCAGGGCATTTGCCATGTTGTGTTTTGCCGCTCCGTCATAGGCTAGGGGTATCTTTTTAATGGAAACGATGGCTGTACGTTCCTCCCCTTGCTGTCGCTCAATTCGTCCGCCCCGAACGGTAAAGCCGACGCCGCCGGCCTTAACGTGCTCTCGGTACGCTACGCATCTCGATGAAAGTGAGAACAGCACCAGCGCTTTCTCCCAGTGACGTGCACGACGCATCAACAGCGGATCTTCCGCGTTCAAAACCAATTTTCCCTTAGCGTGCAGCGCTCGCGTGACAGACCATTTCACATCGGCAAGGTCTTCCATCGTGTGTACGCCAAAGTCGCCGAGATGATCGGCCGCGATATTGGTGATGAGCGCAACGTCGGCGCGATCCACGGCTAGTCCCCGACGTAGCAAGCCACCGCGCGCGGTTTCTAGAATCGCCAATTCGCAACGCTTGTCGCGCAGCACAATGCGGGCACCGCCCGGTCCTGCGTAATCGTCCCGATCCAAAAGCTCGTCGCCCATGGCGAGCCAGTCCGTCGAACTAACCCCCGCGACTTTCCCTGCCGCTCGCGCGATCGAAGCCATTAAGCGGGTGGTCGTCGTCTTGCCGTTGGTGCCAGTTATCAGCGCCGTTGGGACTGCCCTTAGCCGTCGCCAGGGCACATCGTCGGGATGGGGAAGCTCATACAGATCCCAGGTCTGGCTGTGTTGACCCATGCCAAGAGTGACTTCATCTTCGTCCAGCAGCACAGGCACGGATTCACGTTTTGCTTCTCTTAGTAAGCGCTGCAGTCTCGGTCGCTCCTCATCGCGATACTCATCTCGCAACGCGCGAGCCACTCGGTGTAACAAATGCCGTTGGCTACCTTCTATCCAATCCCGTGCCGCCTCAAAGGCCGCTTCGTTGACCTCCGTGGCCGTGTAAAGACCATCGACGGGGCCCGAGAGTGCGAGGCTTACACCGTCGTCCATCGGTCGACAGCTCACGACTTCATCGGACCATTCGAGTTCGCTGAACAGACGGCGGGCGTGTTTCTTCCAAGCCTCAATCAGCAGATCACGAGTGTCCTCATCGACGGCGATATCGAGTACTGCGCCCGGTCGATCTAAGAACAGACTTGCGCCGGTTAACCGTCTCGAATCTAGGATGCGCACAACCACCCCAATCGCTTTCTAGCCGCTAGCCACACAAAGGGCACTCCCACGCTATGCTGAATGTGCTGACTAATCGTCACTCTCGCGAGCAAGTCGTACCCCTCGTTCGTCGCGAATCAACTCCATGTCTTCATCGAAGGAAAAGCCGCCGACGTACTCTGCGGGAATATCGACGACAGGCCGATCGGGTTGCTGCGAACCCAATTCTTCGTCTGGCTGAAAGTAGATAATTTGCTTCCAGGAGCGAGTCACGTTGTCCGCCAGGGCAAGAATTAGATCGCCCGTGCGCGCCCGTTCCAGGACTGTGCGGGTCGCCGCTTCCTCGCTTTCGATAATCTCGATCTGCGAATCCTCTACACCCGCATCAAGAAGCCCTTTGCGCAGAAGCTCCGGAATTTCTCGCGGTTCTCGACTGCGCAGATTGTCGTCACGCCGACAGATGTAATGATCAAAACGGCCTGCAGCAATTCGCGCAACCTCAAGCACATCTTCGTCGCGGCGATCTCCTGGCATGGTGAGCACCACCGTTTTCTTGCCGCTCACGTCGTAGCGATCCGCTACGTCGCAGACCATTCTCACCGCAGCCGGATTGTGCGC
>JBCCPL010000094.1:0-5308 GCA_039111155.1 Pseudomonadota bacterium
CGCCCCACCATCCAAAGTAGTGCTGATAAACGGCCTTAGTGTTGTGTCCATGCGATCCGTAGTAACCCCGCACTGACATATTCTCAGTGGCAAAGCTGGGTTCCTTTACGAGAGATGGAAGCTCGGCCAGTGTTGCCCCAGCGTTTGCATATCTCAGCGTCTGGTCGTGGAGCCGCCGGTACAAGTCTCGGTGCTGACGTAACTGGAGTTCAATGTCGTTTGCACCCCATAGCGGCCAGTGATGCGATGCAAACATCACATCTGTTTTGCCTTCATAGCGACGCAGGATCCCGTCGATCGCCTTACTCCAGGTAAGGGCATCGCGAACCTTGGCGCCGCGTATGGTCAGGATATTATGGAAGGTCCCCGAGACAACTTCGGCCGTACACAACGCCCTGAAGGCGGGTAGATAGAAGACCAGTTCTGACGGCGCTTCCGTGCCACCGGCGTCTGAGAATTCAAACGTTATGCCATCAATCTCTCGCTCCGTGGTTCCTCCGGCGAGTTCCACGGTCGGACGTACGAGACTTATCCGACCGGAGGCCAGACCCGGTCCAAGGCCCGATCCGATCTTGCCGTTTGTCCCCGAAGTGAGCGATCCCCCGTACATCAGCACAGACCGGCGAGCCATATGTGCGCCGGCCATCAGATTCTCTGAGACGGCCTCCTCGGTAAATCCCAAAGGCGCAATCACCGGGATGTCGCGGTCGTCGTTCCCAGGCGCATTGATGATGGCCTCAGCGCCGCCAAAGTGATCAGCGTGGCTGTGTGTATAGATCAACGCGGAGACCGGACGCTCGCCAAGCGTTGACTGAACCAGTTCCAGCGCCGCGGCGGCCGTCTCGACGGTCGTCAAGGGGTCAATGATTATCCAGCCCGTGTTCCCGCGGATGATCGTCATCACCGCGAGGTCATAGCCTCTTACCTGATAGATGCCGTCCGTGACCTCAAACAGACCATGGAGGGACGTGAGCTGCATCTGCCGCCAGAGGGCAGGGTGCGCCGAATCAGGCGCTGGACCTTGCAAAAAGTCCAGGCCGCTCACGTCCCATACCGTGCGGCCTTCCTCGTTAACGATCGCGTCCCGGTCGAGCGTGGCAAGCAGTCCACGCGACGCGCGTTCCTGGTCTTTAGCGCGAGCGATGTTCAGCATCCCCGCTGCATCGGCGTTCAATTGCTTTGTGTATTCGGTCGCGACGCCGGGCGGTGGTAATGAAACAGGCGTAGCTGGCTCGGATAGGTTTGTCGGTGCCGTAGTGTCTTTGGCCCCACACGCGCTCAGGGCAATAAGTAGTGGAAAGAGGAAAGTAGTTGTGGCGAGGCGCATAGTTTTGGTCTCAGACTCGTCGGCTCTACGGGCTTACTCGACCCATACAGCGTGCAATGACCGATCCGCCCAGTGTACCGCCAACGGTCCCGAATCCACGTCGAACGCCACCGCGCATCGCAGCCGTCTTTATCGTTGAAAGTGACAAATACCATTGCTTTGGCACGGACCGCGTCATATTATTTTAATGGCACGGTGCATGCAAATAACGATTCTCAAGATCACCGCCGCGAGTCTATTGATCACCCATTTTCACTCGCGTTCTTCTCCAGATGGTTCGTTGTTGTGCTGCGCATCACCCGTACTCGCGAGCCCAGAGGAAGAAGGACAGTCTATGAAAACCATAATCAAGATGAATCAACTCTCGGGCCGCTGGCAGCTCGTCCAGATAGGCTGCGCCGCGTTACTGCCCTCGGTTTACGCCAGTGCGCAACAACCGGTCCTGGAAGAAGTTATGGTGACGGCACAGCTACGTGCAGAGTCCGCCCTGGACGTACCGATCTCCATCGCCGCCGTTGACGGCGAACGCATCGGAAATTTAGCGATCACCAACCTGCAAGAACTCACGGCCTATATTCCGAACGTCAATATCAATAACGGCGCCCTGACGCCCAATCTGTTCATCCGTGGCATCGGTTCGGGGACGAACGCGGGTTTTGAGCAATCTGTAGGGATGTATATCGATGGCGTCTACGCGGGACGCGCAGCGCTGTCAGCGGTTCCCATCACAATGGATCTGGAGAGAGTCGAGGTCCTGAAGGGGCCGCAGGGTATCCTCTTTGGCAGAAATGCAATCGCCGGCGCGATCAGCATTACCTCAGCGAAGCCCAGCGACGAACTGGAGGGCTCCGTGGAGGCTCTGTGGTCTCCCGATCACAACGAGCAACAGTACAACGTTATGGTCTCCGGACCGATCACCAACACGCTGGCCGGGCGACTGGCCGTTCGCTACGACTCCCTTGATGGTTGGTGGTCGGATGTTACCAGCCAGGAAGAGGGGCCGAACTTCGACAACCTGTACGCGCGCGGCAGTCTTCGATGGGACGCGTCCGACAAGATCACTGTCGATGCGAAGTATGAAATCGGTGACTTCTTTACGGACAACAATCCCGGCGTCATCTACCAGTCCGACTTCGGGGGACGCCCGAACTTCGCGGGGACGGTACCGTTCCCGGTGGTCTCAGAGCGTGATCGCGGTGCCTCTGACGCACCGAACGAACGTGATGTCGAAACTGATGTATTCGCGCTAACGGTGAACTGGGACTTGGAGTTTGCGACATTCACCAGCATCAGCGCCTACTCCGGATATACGCGAATCGATGAGTCGAACACGGATCTTGCGGCAACACCGTCCCTCAACCGGTTTACCGACGAGCAGTACGATCAATACAGTCAGGAAGTACGGCTGATTTCCAACGCGGAGGGGAGTCTTGATTGGATTGTTGGCGGGTACTATCAGCAGGCCGATCTTGAGATTCGCCGCATCAATACCGATCTCGACTTTGCCTTATCCGGGCCACTCTCTGTACCCGCTCTCGTTATCGTCGATGGCGCTGAGCCTGTCACGCAGTTGTTCGACCAAGAGGCCGAGTCCTGGGCTGTCTTTGGGCAAGGTACCTGGTCGGCGTCCGAGACCCTGCGCTTTACAGCGGGCGTACGGTATCAAGAGGAACGCAAGGATCTCGATAAGATCAATCCCCCGAACCCGGCCCTCGGCTTCCGCGCGGGCCCCAACGTCCTCTTCGCGAGTCCCTTTACCGGCCAGCTCACATCGGATGTCCGATCTCACCGTTTCGAGAACCTCGAGCGAAACGATGATGGAGTGACCTTTACGCTGAACAGCCAGTGGTACCCCATGGAAGAGACCATGCTGTATGCGAGCGTGAGCACGGGATTCAAGGCGGGCGGTTTTGATGAGGCGTACAGTGGACCCGGTGAGACGATTCGTCTCGGCAATCCTCTGACGGGTCAACCCAATGGTGTTGTAGTTCCCGGCGTTGATGCATCGGTCCTCGAGTACGAAGACGAGCAGGTCGTGTCGTACGAGATCGGGGCGAAAATGACGCTGCTAAACGGCGCTGCCGAATTAAACGTCGCACTCTTCCAGACCGAGTATGAAGACCTGCAGGTCAGCTCACTCGTGGGCGATGTTTTTCGGGTCAGTAACGCCGGTGAAGCCACAAGCCGCGGTATAGAGATCGATGGACGCGCTATTCTGTCTGAGCAGTTCACGATCGCGGCCTCGGTTGCTTACCTGGACGCGACATACGATACGTTTGATGGCGCCACGTGCACGATCCCGCAAGCGACCGATCCCATGAACAACCCGGGTTGCTTGCGACCGGACGGTACTAACATTGTGGTGCCTGGCGAAATCGGTGGACAAGACTTAGCGGGGCAAACGCTGACCTATGCGCCTGAGTGGAGTGCGAATATCAATGCGGTGTATACCCATCCTCTGACGCCGACGTTGGACCTACGCACGTCCGTCGATGTGAACTATAGAGACGAGTTTTACTCAGCGTTGGACCTCGATCCCAACACAGTTCACGAATCCTATACGCAGCTGAACGTGCGTATGACTCTGGCGAGCAATGACGGCAAATGGAGCGTGTCTCTGATCGGCAAGAATCTCACTGATGAGGTGACGTATGCGTGGCGAAATGACGTGGCATTCACCAACTCCAACAGCTATTTCGCAATTGGGGAAAGGCCGTTGTCAGTCGCTCTTCAAGGACGATATCGGTTTTAAGCCTTTGGAGAGTTGGTCGCCAATACGCGCCATTGAGACTACAGGAGCACTATAGGATGTCAGTTGTCTCGGGGGCACATGATTTAAGCGGGCGCGTGCCTCGAGTGCGCGCCCTTTTTTGGTTCGACCGATAAATGCATTCATCGCTGGGTACGTCTGGTTTCGCTAGGGCCTTATTCGAACTAGTGGGAAAGATACTGGGCGGCCTCATGCTGGCTCGGCCTACTGAGAGTCATGCTTATCTGAAGCAGTTTGAGGCTGGCCCAGTTTGTCAGGGCGATTAGCAAAAACATCACTCTGTTCTGTCGGATCCTTCGGCAAGTCAGTGAGTCGAGTGTTAAGAGCAATGGCTGCTAAAGCTCGAAAACTTAATTAATTTGGCACCCAAGGCAATGCTGGCGGGAGTATCGAAGACGAGGAGGAAGAGCATGGCTCTGCGAGAAACATGGATGAGACTCGGTTGCCTGAGTGTATTGGCACTGGGACTGTTCGCGTGTTCGAACAAGGAACCCGAAGTCAGCCTGGAAAAGTCCGGAGATGGCGCCAATACGATTGAGCTTGCCGAGTTTCCTGAGCGCCCCTATTGGGGTGACACGCATCTCCACACCGACAACTCCGTCGACGCGTTTGGCTTCGGCACCCGGCTGGGTCCAGAAGAAGCGTTGCGCTTTGCGCGCGGCGAAGAAGTCACCGCGACTACTGGTGGCAAGACTCAGCTAGCGCGTCCCCTCGATTTTTTGGTGATTGCAGATCACTCCGACGCGCTCGGGGCCACGCGTCAACTCTACGATGCGCCACGCTGGTATGTAGATTGGGTGATGGGCGATGAGACCGTCTTGCGCTGGTACGACATGATGCATGAAAGCCCCGAGCAGTCCATCCTCGCGATCGCGCAACTTATCGAAGCCGCGGCGAGCGGCGATGTCCCGGAGGCGTTTGCAGACGACGACGGCGCAGAAGAAAGAACCAAAGACATCTGGAACACACAGCTCAGCACACTGGATCGATACAACGAGCCTGGCGTGTTTTCCGCGATTGCGGGTTACGAGTGGACCGCTATGCCAAACGGCAACAACTTGCACCGCGTGGTCATGTTCCGTGATGGTAGTGACAAGACTCGACAGACTTTTCCTTTTCCTGGTATAGCCACCACAGCTCCTCAGTTGTGGGAGTACATGCGTGGCTACGAAGAGGAAACCGGGGGACGGGTACTCGCCATTCCTCACAAC
>JBCCPL010000095.1:0-5076 GCA_039111155.1 Pseudomonadota bacterium
AGCAACATGCGTTACTTCTTCAACCTGCGCTGGGGCCCGACCGAGCGTCTGGTCGCTGCGTTGATCACGCAGACCGATATCGTTTTTATCTGCCCGAAGTTCGAAGATACAGCGCTGCTGGCGGTTATCGGCCACCAGTATCAGACGGCCTGGTGGGAGGAACACGAAGACCCCGCGGCGCTGGTAGCGAGCCTCGCCGTCGATGATTCTCTGGCACGTATCGGAGTCGATCCCCAGGCCCGTTTTGGCCTGGTAGATCCACTCATCAAGGCACTTGGTGGCGTCAGCGTGGTCGACGGCACACCGGCCATCGCACCGTTGCGTTATCGCAAGAGCGACGCTGAGATCGCGCTGCTTGGAGCAGCGAAGCGCCTGACCCTCAATGTACATCAGCAGATATTCGAATGGCTGAAACCCGGAATACATGCCAGTGAGGTGATTGCGAGAATTGATCGGCTGCACCGGGAGGGTGGAGCTGACGGTGGCAGCACATTTTGCTCGGTGCAGTTCGGCGATGCGACATCGCACCCGCACGGTATACCCGGCGATCCGATATTCAATGAATCGGACCTCGTGCTGATCGACACAGGTTGCCTTATCGATGGCTATCACTCCGACATCACCCGTACCTATGCGTATTCGAAGCAGTCGGCGCAGGTGGAGTCTCACTGGGCTCTCGAGAAAGAGGCGCAGGCACAGGCTTTTGCGGCAGCGCACCTCGGAGCGCACTGCGAAGATGTGGATGCAGCGGCCCGCTCCGTACTCGCCGAAGCCGGTCTCGGGCCCGACTACCAGTTGCCCGGTCTGCCGCATCGAACGGGCCATGGAATCGGCCTCGACATACACGAAGGTCCCTACCTGGTGCGCGGTGACCGAACTGTTCTTGAGCCCGGCATGTGTTTCTCCAACGAGCCGATGATCGTCGTTCCCGATCAGTACGGAATCCGTCTGGAGGATCATTTCTACATGATCGATGAGGGGCCCAGGTGGTTTACCCAACCGCAGCAGGATCTGTATCAGCCGTTCGGCTGATCAACCGTGCACGCTGATGCGAAGCGACCGCTTGATCCACGTAGTGGGGTGCCATGCCGAAGGTGAGGTCGGGGATGTCGTCACTGGCGGCGTGGCACCTCCTCCCGGGGAGACGCTGTGGGAGCAGTCTCGCTATCTCGCGCAAAACACCGAGCTCAAGGATTTTCTCCTCCATGAGCCTCGCGGGGGGGTGTTTCGGCACGTCAATCTGCTGGTGACCCCCAAGCACCCCGACGCTGATATCGCGGCCATAATTATGGAGCCTGAATCGGTCCCGCCGATGTCCGGTTCCAACTCGATCTGCGTAGTGACCGTGGCCCTCGAAACCGGGCGCGTGCCGATGCGTGAGCCCGTTACCGAGCTGATGCTGGAGATGCCCGGCGGACTGATAAAAGTGCGCGCCGAGTGCGCTGCCGGCAAAGTGGAACGCGTGAGCTTTGAGAACATCGCGTCTTTCGCTGATGAGCTGGGTGTGACCCTGGAGGTAGCAGGGCATGCCAGTGTTCGAGCGGACACGGCGTTCGGTGGCGACAGCTTCGTTGTGGTGTCTGCGGCCGATTTAGGTTTTTCGCTCGACGCATCGGAGGCGTCCGATCTCACAGCAGTTGGTATGGCCATTGCTGCGGCTGCCCAAGAGCAGATCGGTTTTTCTCACCCTGACTTACCCGGATTTAACGACATCACCTTCTGTTTGCTGGCGGGGCCCGTTCAGCAAAGCACTACAGGGCTTTCGTCGACCCACGCCGTGGCGATCAAACCCGGTAAGCTCGACCGCTCTCCTACCGGTACCGGGGCTTCAGCCCGGCTCGCACTGATGCACGCCCGCGGCGATGCCCGTGTCGGTACTCAGGTTCTCTTCCGCTCCGTGCTGGGTTCGGAGTTTCGCGCAGACATCGTGCGCGAGACCCGTGTCGGCACCAAGCCGGCGGTGATCCCACGAGTGTCAGGACGGGCATGGATCACTGGCACCAGTCAATTGATGCTGGACCCATCTGATCCGTGGCCCACGGGTTACCGCCTCAGCGACACCTGGCCGCGCATGCCCGGCGACCAATGAGCTCGCTGCCGTACCTGGCTGGGGAGACTCTGCGGCAGCGCCCCACCTGGCGTGGAGCCGTCGATGCTCTGATCGATGGCCACCGCTTTCCCCGGGCGAGGATCACTGATACGACTCTTGCGCGCGGTGAGCAGCGAATGATGTCACGACTCGCCTGGATTGACGGGCTGGGATCGGCTGTGAAGAGCTTTACGGTGTATCCCGAGAATCCCCGGGCGCAGCCGCCGCGGCCGAGCGCGCAGGGCGGGTGTCTGTTACTGGATGATGCAACCGGTGCGCCGGTGGCGATGGTGGAGTTCTCGATGCTCACCTGGTGGAAGACGGCAGCAGACAGTGTTCTGGGAGCTCTTCTACTCGGGCCCTCCGAACCCAGGTCTCTGGTCATAATCGGCGCCGGTCCCGTAGCGCGTTCTCTGGGCGAGGCCTACGCCGCACTGTTTCCATCCCTGGAACGAATCACCGTGTGCGCTCGCCGGCTGGCGGCTGCATCGAGCTGTACCGGCGCGTTGTCCTTGGATGGTGTCGAACTGCAGGTATCCGACACACCTGAGCGCGCAGTGCCGGAGGCCGATATTGTCGCAACGGCGACGACGTCTTCTCAGCCGGTACTGCACGGCAAGTGGTTAAAGCCTGGAGCCCATGTTGATCTGGTTGGCGCTTATGCCTCGACGATGCGCGAGGCTGATGATGAAGTGCTGACCCGGGGCAGCGTGTATGTGGATAGTCGCGCCACCACGGTTGAGCACATTGGCGAGCTGATGATCCCGCTAACGGACGGCGTATTGAAGACTACCGATATAAAAGGGGATTTCTACGATCTGCTCGCCGAAGAGACCTTTATCGACGACAAACGCGCTCGCGGCGACGCGATCACGGTGTTCAAAAACGGCGGCGGCGCCCACCTGGATCTCATGATCTGTAAATACCTGCAATCCCTGACGCCCATCGCAGGAAAAGGTGGTTGACCGGTTGAGTTCGGGCGCAGTAAGCATGAATACTAGAACTTCCCGCTGTTACCCCATTGTTCCCTGGGAAGAATCTTCTCCATGTTGTCCCAGTGTTCCACGACCAGGCCGTTCTCTAATCGAAAAATGTCAAAGACTGCATATTCATCGGATCCGATACCCATACTGCTGTAGGTAACGACGAAATTCCCCTGGCCAATAAGTTTGAATAGGTTGAGATAGCGCGGGGGCGTGCCTTGCTCCGTTAGCTTATTCATGTAGTCCAGGAAGCCGTCAATGCCGTTGGCGATCTCGGCGTTGTGCTGGATGAAATTTTGAGTCGAAAGAAAGTCGGTGGCTTTATCGGCATTGCCGTCAATGAGCACTTGTTGGACGAATGCTCTGACAATGGTTTTGTTTTGGTCTGTAAGCTCCAGGTCGGTCGCCTCGGTTGGTCCATCAATCTGGGAATGACCCGATTTTGAAGTTTCTACGACCGGCGCTATGACATCCCAGTGTTCGATGATCTTGTCGTTGTCGTCAGTGTCGAATAGGTCGGTTGTAATCCACCTGGCTTCGCCGTTATTGATATCCTGAAAAGCCTGCACAAAAACATACTGCCCGTCCTCAAACCCCCTCACTATGCGAATGTCCCTGACGGGGTTTCGCTCGATAAAGCCCTGAAAAAAAGCAACGAAACCCTCCACCCCGTCGGCGACGCCGGTACTGTGCTGGGTATAGCGGTCACCGGTGTACTTGGTGACGGCTTCGCGTGCGTGTCCGTCCCGAATCCCTTCCATGTACAGTGCTTTTGCGTTGTCCAGTTTCGCTCCCATGCCCCATGCCTCATCAAGTTACTAACTCATCGAGCCGCGTTCGTGCCCGCGCCTTTGCCTATCGCCATCTACCCTGCAGTATCGAACACCGTGTGCAATACCTACAAGAACCATGGGGATGTCCCCACGAGGTGATGCTACGCGAACAATTAGTGCTCAGCTCCCTCGTTTTGTAAGCTCTCAGTATTGACTAGTCGAAATAGCGGAGAAGCGAACATGAAATGCCACGAGGTGGACTACGAGATTTTCGGCGATGACATGCAGGTCGTCGAGATTGAACTCGATCCTCAGGAGGTCGTCATCGCCGAAGCGGGGGCGATGAATTACATGGAGGAGGGCATCACCTTCGAGGCGAAGATGGGGGATGGATCCGCGGCGACCGGCGGTCTCATGGACTCGCTGCTGAATGTGGGCAAGCGCGTACTGACGGGTGAGTCGATCTTCATGACGCACTTTACGAACTCAGGGCATGGAAAAAAGCGGGTGGCCTTTGCGGCACCGTACCCTGGCAAGATTCTGGCCATCGATATGGCACAAATGGGCGGCGAACTCATTTGCCAAAAGGACGCTTTTCTCTGCGCCGCTTACGGCACCAGTGTGGGTATCGCTCTGCAACAGCGTCTTGGGGCCGGCTTTTTTGGCGGTGAGGGCTTTATTCTGCAGCGCCTGAACGGAGACGGGCTGGCCTTTGTGCACATCGGCGGCACGGTGATAAAACGTGAATTGCGCGGCGAGACGTTGCGCGTCGACACCGGGTGCCTGGCGGCCTTTACCCCGGGCATAGACTACAACATCGAACGTTCCGGCTCCCTCAAATCCATGGTGTTTGGTGGCGAGGGACTGTTTCTGGCAACGCTGCGCGGCACCGGCACGGTGTATCTTCAGAGCCTGCCATTCTCACGGCTTGCCGGGCGCGTGATCCAGGCCACCGGCTATGCCGGCACCAAGGGCGAAGGCTCGGTGCTAGGTGGTTTGGGTGACCTCTTCGGAGACAACTGATGCCCGCACGCTCCTGAGCGTGTTCTCAGGTGCGTGCCGACAAGCAGACGTACAGATTCAGACGCGCTTATGCGCGTAGCTGATTACCTATGGGCAGTTCGCGAATGCGCGTTCCGGTGGCCGCGTAAATCGCGTTGCAAAGCGCCGGAGCAAAAGGCGGCGTTCCCGGCTCTCCCACACCCGCGGGAGCCGAGGTGCTCTCGATCAC
>JBCCPL010000096.1:0-4611 GCA_039111155.1 Pseudomonadota bacterium
CCGTTAAGGGGGACGTCGTACCAGAGCCCGCGACGCCCTCACCGCACTGGGCGCTGAACACCGAAATGGCATCACCGTTCGCGGCGCCTGCGGTGAAAAACACGAGAAGAACGGTCCCGTCGAATTCAATGCGATCGATAGTCGGCGGATCGGGCGGGTCCGCCGGTTGGCCTGCCACGGCCGTCGTGGTGCTCTCAAAACTGCACTGGTCCACATTGCAGGCGCTCATGCAGAAAGCATAGCTCGTGTCGGATTCAAGTCCGTCGATCACCACGGGCGACGCAGTGACGCTATTCGCATCGCCCCTAACCTGAGCTTGTCGCAACGGTCTGATGCAGCTGTCGGCGTTATCACTCTCCTGCAGAAGGTAGTCGTAGCGAATGATGGGCTTACCTCCGTTGTCCGTTGGTGGATCAAAGCGGAAGCTGATCTTTTCGGGACCCGGCGTAGCCTGAAGATCGAGAGGTCTATCAGGTCGGCCCGCCCTGACGTACAGCGGCGTGCCTTCGTCCGCCAGACTCAGTTGCGACGGGCCAGCGTCGTTGATCGCAGTCACCCAGACAAAATAGCTTTGCTCGGGGTCCAGGCCGTTGATCAATACCGAGCCGTTGCCTCCATCGATGTTTACCTCGGACAGATCCGTTGGATCTATATCTGTGCGATTGCCATCGGGAGACAGGGAAGTCTGGAGCAGAAACCGGGTGGCAGGCGCCAGTTCGCTGTTGAGCCCGCTGGTAGTCCACCGGACCCTCAGGGTGCCAATGAAATCGAAATCGCTGCTCACCGTGGTTGTCACCGTAACGTCGCCAACGGGTGAGGGGTGGTCGGCTCTATTGGCCACGCTGCTGCTGAACGCGTTGACCCCGGTACAGGTGTCGGCGAAATCGAGTGTAACTGCGGGATCGATGTCGGGATTGTTGCTCAAGCGGCCCAATACTGTGCCGTTCTTGACAATAAGCGGCGGGAGGGTCGCCTCTACACGTCGCGCTGCGTGCGTGGGCGCGGGGGGCGTACCGAACCGTTCGCAGGTCGGAAGAATGATGTCTTCCGCGGGATCGCATGTTTCGGCGGTGCCAAAGCGACCCTCGCCGCGCACGCTGTTGGACAGGTTGTCGGGGTCCCCATAGGTGCCTTCGGAGTTCATGATGGAATCAGCGGCATTGGTGGTACCGAAGAATCCAAGATAAACATGGGCCCGGTCTGCATCACTGAATACCTGAGCACCATCGAGCTGCTCGCAGGAGAGCTGCGACCACGCCGGCATGGTGAAGCACCCCAGCACCAGTGATACGTACTTTCGGTACGAGCGATTCGGCTTCATCGCCATCGTAGCTCTCGTCTCAAACTGCAGATTCCCAGATCTCAGGCGATGGGACTACAACGGTACCACCAACCACCCCAAGGGTCTCATGCATCCCAGACTTGCCCGGGTACGCTGTGATAGAGATCGCTGTTTCAGCCTTTGTGCGTTGCGGCCTGAACGCTGGCTGACGCTTAGCCATCGCCGGGTTTCGGTTTTTTTCAGGGGATAAGGTGCGCCCGTCAGATTAGCGAGACGTTCGCTATGATTTGTGCTGTGGGGAAACCGGCCTGAGAGCCTGTTTTCGACCCCGTGGCCTGCAGCGGACCGTCTACTCCCGGCCGACCCATGGTGGAACCGAGCCCTAGAGTCAGCGCGTCCGATGATGCAGCGGCCTGATGCGGAACGAGTGGATACGAGTGAGGAAAACAACGTGGATCCAGCGCTATATTTTTCGAGTTCCTACGAAGAAGCGCGCGAGAAGTTTCTCAAGGTCGCTCGCGACAAGACCGAGCTAATCACCTCCTTTGAGCACGAGCTGAAAGGCGCTCAAGGCGAAGATCTGGCTATCGATACAGCCTGGCTGGGCCCCAAAGATGCGTCCAGGGTGTTTGTCATTTCCAGTGGAACGCACGGTGTAGAGGGGTTTATGGGCTCAGCGGCGCAGGTGGGGGCGCTGAGCCTGGGGCATTACGATTCGCTTCCCGACGCGACGGCCGTGTTGTTTATTCATGCCATAAATCCCTGGGGGTTTTCCTGGTTGCGGCGAGTCAACGAAGACGGCCTTGATTTAAACCGTAACTTCATCGACTTCACCTTACCGACGCCACGCCGGGAACTGTTTGACGAACTGGTCGACGGGACGCTCCTACCGAAGTCGCTGGGCTTCTTCGGCACCCTGCAGGCGGACCTCAGTCTGCTTCGGGCAAAACTCAAGTATGGCGAGGAAAAGCTGAAGCTGGCGATAGCGGGTGGGCAGTATGACCATCCCCTGGCGCCCATGTATGGCGGGGCAAAGCCCTCCTGGTCCAACCAGACGCTTCGAGGGATTGTTCGCGAGAATCTCACCCGTGCCGCCACCGTAGTGGTTATCGACTATCACACCGGTATTGGTGACTACGCCACTGGCGAGATTATCGGCATGGGCCGGCCTGGATCCGCTGTGCATACCCAGGAAAAGAACTGTTTTGGCGATCGTTATCTCTCCTTGTTTGATGAGGATACGGTTGCCTACGACGCCACGGGCGTCATACCCGGTGCATACTTTGAAGAACTCCCGGATACGAACGTTCTCTGGGGCTTTCATGAGTTCGGCACCCTGAGCAAGATTGCGGTATTCAAAGCGCTGCGCGCCGATCACTGGTTGCACGCCTATGGAGATCCACACTCCAAAAGAGGTGTCGCGATTTCAAGGAAACTGAGAGACGCCTTTTACTGCGATAACGACCACTGGCGCGCTGAAGTGCTGAGGCTTTCCTTCGAAACGGAACGCTCGGTGATGCGTTTTCTCGCAAAGAGCTAGCTTCCTGTTCGCACGGCGACGTGCGGGAAAAGTTGGATCAGATTCAGCAGATCGGTAGCGTAGTTTCTCGCCGAACCGCTGCAAACGTAGGGCTTCAAACGATACCTCGCCGTCCTATGCGCCCGACAACGGACCGCTGGGTCTGTGCAGACAAAAGCGCGGCGGGCGGAGAGTGCTTCCCGGGGGGCCGGCAGTTCCGGAGATGCGCGCTGATTGTCCCCGCGCGCGTCGTCGGGAATCGACTTCCAAGGCGTGCGTAAGTGTCTCACTCCAGCCTCGGCATTCGCATCTGATACACTGCGGGGTTTGGTCGGCATCGGCTGCCATGCGAGTTCGCCGACAGCAGCCTGCTTGAGAAAACACGCTCGCCTTACGAGCGTTTGAGAAGAATGAAAACAGTCGAATCGATTGCGACGCAGCTTTGGAACACTGGCTTCGATAACTTCGCTGACGACCGCGGAGCCCGGAAGCTGGCCGTGGTTCTGGTAACCGTCGATGTCCTCCTGATCGTGATCCACGTGCTTAAGTACTTCTTCAAGGACGAATTCATTGCGCTCTTCGGGTACTGGATCTACCGAAATCTGACGATCACCAACGACATGGCGATCCCGGAGATTACAAACTATCTCAAGTTTGCGGTCACCGTTTTTCTGCTGATCCGGATTTTCGGAGCCGTGCGGCAGCCGGTCTACCTCGCCTGGGCATTTGTTTACGGGCTCGCTCTGATTGACGACTCGATGCGGGTACACGAACAGCTTGGCAGCCTTTTCAGCGAATGGCTGGCAGGAGATACGTTTCTGGGATTGACGGTCGAGGGAGGAGAGGGTTTTCGGGCGCAGGATGCCGGCGAGATGATTGTTTACGCACTCTACGGTGGCTGTTTTGCCGTTGTCCTGGGTCTTGGGTTTCTTTTAAGCGAACCGCTCCACCGCACGATCGGATTCAGCTTTGCCCTGCTGCTGGGCGGTCTCGTTTTTTTCGTGGCCGTGTTCGATATCTTTGACCGTTTCGTAGCGGCCGTGTCTCAATACGCCGGGCGCGTACTGTCGACGCTGGAGGACGGAGGCGAGATGATCGTCGTGAGTCTGACCGTTGCTTTCACGGTGAGCGTGTATCGCCGCTTCAGGGTCTCCTGACCGCTGCGCGCGCTACCCGGTTCGATGGCGCAGATGAAGACGCGCGCTATGGCTTCCCGCGTCTTGTCCGGTCATTGTTTGAAATCGCTCCAGTGCTCGAACCGCGTCATTCTCGACCTGGATCGCTGGCCGGCGACGCCTGCAGTAGACCCGCCCCCCGCATTTCCGGTCACCTCTCGCCAACGCTGACCTTCGGACCATCCACGCCCTCGAGCATATCGTCGAGCTCGGCCCTCACCGTCTGGATGCGTTCCTTGAGCTCATCAAACAGTTCGTAATCCTGCGCCGCCGGTGGGGAATCCGATTTCTCCACGAGCGTGAACAGCGTCGACAGTTTGTCGTTAAGCCGCACAGGGTAGTTGATCAGATCCTGGGTGGCCTGGGCTCGGAATTGGATCAGCTTCTCTTCGATCACGAGCAGCTGGCGCATCGTCTGTTCGGATTCACGACGCGCTGTTTCGCTGGGGATACTGCTCTGCAACTCCTGTTCGATGCGACCACGCAGCTCGCGGATCCGCAGCACCGTTTCATGTGTGCCGGTGATCTCGTCGCGTACCGCCAGCAGGAACCGATTGAGCTCATCGAACTCGGCCGGTGTGGTCGCAAGTCTTGGATCCGGCAGCACCTCGAAAGTCCGGGTTGCGCTGAATTCC
>JBCCPL010000097.1:0-4381 GCA_039111155.1 Pseudomonadota bacterium
CATGTAATTTCGCGTTTGTATGGCAGCTACGGCGCACTCCCCTGGCAGAACGCATTGGCTCAATTCGTCGGCGGGGTGATTGCTTTGGCGACGGGGCAGTCCGGTGGGAGAGAAGGGCCAGGCGTCCACCTAGGAAGCGCAGTCACTAGCCTTGTAGGGCAGCGCTTGAGCCTACCCAATAATAGTCTGCGAATCTTGATTGCCTGCGGATCGGCAGGCGGAATTGCAGCCGCCTTCAATACCCCCTTAGCGGGGGTAATTTTCGCAATGGAAGTTATCGTCAGCGAGTATTCTGTCGCCGGTTTTGTCCCGGTCATGCTGGCTGCCGTGACGGCAGCCGCGATGAGCAAACAGTTCGGCGGTGGAGTCGAAATTTTTGAGCTTGGCGAATTTACGCTCGCGAGCCTCAGCGAACTCCCCCTAATTTTAGGTCTCGGGGTCGCTTGCGGCATAACGGGAGCGCTCTTTGTCCGAATCACATCGTCGACTGCAATGCTCGGAACTTGGCCCGTTGTGCTTCGTTTTGCGCTGGCCGGTCTGCTCACCGGCACGATTGGCTTATGGATTCCGGAAACCCTTGGCTTGGGCTATGACACTCTGGAAGATGCTTTATTTGGCCGAACGGTTTGGAGTGCGCTGCTACTCGTCGCTGGAGCAAAGCTCCTAACGGCGGCTTTCAGCCTAGGCGTTGGCATGCCTGTAGGAGTCATAGGACCGAGCCTACTGATTGGTGCATGCATCGGCAGCACTGCAGGCGCGCTTGCCATGCTTGTGTTTCCGTCACTTACGATTGATCCGGGCATGTACGTGACTATCGGCATGGCGGCCACCATGGGCACAACCCTCGGCGCGCCCTTGGCGGCAAGTCTGGCCGTCATCGAACTGACCCAGAGCACCAGTGTTGCGATGCCAGCGCTGCTGGCGATAACTGCTGCGCACTTAACCAATCTGACCGGATTCAAGCAGCTATCGGCCCATCGCATGATTCTTCGACAGCGTAAGCAGAGAGTTCCGGACGATCCGTTGAATCAGCTACTACACCGAACCGATGTAAGCTCAGTCTTCGATGGAAGTGTTGTGGTCATCTCCAACCGGGTAACACCCGCAGTTGGCAGTAGCTTAGCTTTGCAGGTACCCCACTGGTGTTTGGTCCGCCGGGAAAACGAAGACTTATTCTTGGTCTCCGGTGCCGAGCTCATGGACTTTATTGGTGTTCGTGCGTCAAACGACGAGCCCAGAACAAGCTTGAACAACGATGAGGCAGACGGGATAGACATCACCGAATCTGCCCTTCGCCGATGGTCGATAGCCATTGCTCCGGAACAGGCAACGCTAAGCCAGGCTCTTGACCTGCTCCGTAGCAAAATGGCCGAGGCGATTTGCATCTACAGCACCGAGAGCGGGAAGCGTGTCGTGAGAGGTGTGTTAACTCGGGAAATCATCGAGCGTTTTACTCTCAAACGCATAGACGACTAGCCAAAATTACCTCGATGGGCCGGATACTAGCTAGCACCCCTCGGCGCATTCTGACACCATTAGGTCAAAAGTCGGCCAAAGGAGCCTCCTGGCAGGTTCCTCAAAGCAAAAACACCATAATTGGCTGATTCGTGTGTAGCAGTGAAAGGAAATTAGACGCGATGAGTCGATCCGCGGAACTCTTCGAGCGCGCGCAGGCGCACATTCCCGGTGGAGTGAACTCCCCAGTCCGAGCTTTCAAAGCCGTCGGCGGCACGCCCGTATTCATTGACCGAGCTGATGGTGCATACCTCTTCGATGCCGATGGAAAACGTTATATAGATTACGTGCTCTCTTGGGGCCCAATGATTATGGGGCACAATCACCCGGAAGTCCGGGATGCGGTGAAAACCCAGGCAGAACGGGGTTTGAGCTACGGGGCACCCACCGAATTAGAAATAGTGTTGGCGGACCGTATTTGCGAAATCATGCCAAATATGGACCTGGTTCGGATGGTGAACTCGGGAACGGAAGCCACAATGAGCGCGCTTCGACTGGCTCGTGGCTTTACTGGTCGCGACCTGATCGTGAAGTTCGAAGGTTGCTATCACGGGCATTCAGATTCATTGCTCATCAAAGCAGGGTCTGGAGCGCTGACCCTCGGCGTTCCCAGCTCTCCCGGGGTACCTGCAGCGCTCGCCGAATATACCTTAACGCTCACCTATAACGATGCTGAGGGACTGCGCGAAACCTTCCGCGAACACGGCGATCGAATTGCCTGTCTAATCGTCGAACCGGTTACCGGCAATATGAACTGCGTGCTACCGAGTACTGAGTTTTTGACGGCCATGCGAGAGGTCTGCGACGAAAGCGGAGCGGTGTTGATACTGGACGAAGTGATGACAGGCTTTCGCTTTGGTACCGCCGGGGCCCAGGGCTATTTTGGACTTGATGCTGACCTTACCTGCCTCGGCAAGGTAGTCGGCGGCGGCATGCCCGTCGGAGCATTCGGAGGCAAACGCGAAGTGATGGAGCAGATTGCTCCGCTTGGCCCGGTGTATCAGGCCGGCACCCTCTCAGGCAATCCGGTGGCGATGGCAGCGGGCCTTGCAACGCTAGATATCATCTCCCGGCCCGGTTTTTACGAACCCTTGTTTGCCCATACAACTGCGCTCTGTGAGGGCATGCAGAAAGCGGCTGATCAGGCGGGCATCCCATTCACAACAAACCATGCGGGTACCATGTTTGGCGGGTTCTTCACAGAAGCAGAAGTGGTAACGAACTACGCGGATGTGATGGCCTGCGACACAGCGCGGTTTGCTAAGTTCTTCCATAAGATGTTGGAACTCGGCGTCTATCTCGCCCCGGCCTCGTACGAAGCGGGATTTATGTCTGCTGCGCATAGCGACGAAGATATCGACGCAACCGTTGATGCAGCCGCTCGTGCCTTCGGATCCCTCTAAACGCAACCCCGTCACGAAATGGGAAATTAAGGAGCGCTAGATGAGTTTTGAATCCGCGAGAGGCCCCTTCCCGACTACACGAATGCGACGCGTCCGCGCGACGCCCTTTGCGCGTGCCCTGGTTCGCGAAAATTCCCTGAGCGCCTCCGACTTCATTCTCCCCGTATTCGTATTAGAGGGAGAGCAGCAGCGGGAGACCGTTGAATCGATGCCTGGAGTCGAGCGCTTGAGCATCGACCTCTTGCTTGGGCTCGCAAAGGAAGCTTATGAGCTGGGCATTCCAGCACTCGCGCTCTTCCCCGTAGTGCCTGCGGAAACAAAGAGCTTGTTAGCGGAGGAAGCCTATAACCCCGATGGCCTGGTGCAGCGCTGCGTGAGAGCACTTAAAGAAACGCTTCCAGAGATGGGCGTGATTTCGGACGTGGCCTTGGACCCGTACACTACGCATGGTCAAGATGGCATCATCGACGACAACGGGTATGTACTTAATGATCGCACCAAAGAAACACTCGTAATGCAGGCAGCGAGTCACGCCGCAGTGGGGGTCGATGTAGTGGCTCCCTCCGACATGATGGATGGACGGGTCGGTGCGATTCGGGAGCGACTGGAGTCGGACGGGCGTGTAAATACGCTCATTTTGTCCTATGCAGCGAAGTACGCTTCGAGCTTTTACGGTCCGTTTCGCGACGCGGTCGGCTCCGCAGGCAACATCAAAGGTGGAAATAAGTACAGCTACCAAATGGACCCCGCGAATAGCGATGAAGCACTTCATGAGTGCGCGCTAGACCTAGCGGAAGGCGCAGACATGGTTATGGTGAAACCAGGCATGCCCTATCTGGACATCATTCAGAGAGTCAGCAGCGAACTCAAAGTTCCGACCTTCGCCTATCAAGTAAGTGGGGAGTACGCGATGCAAGTCGCTGCCTACGAGCGCGGTTGGTTGGCGCGTGAAACCGTGATTCTGGAATCACTCCTCGCGTTTAAGAGAGCCGGTTGTGCAGGCATCCTCACCTACTTTGCCCTTGAGGCGGCAAAACTTCTTCGCGACTGAGCGCGCAGTGGTGCCTTCTCAATTACCTCGACTAACGAGCCCCTTTCTCACCTGCTGCCTTACCTGCTGCCTATTGCTACTTGGTCTGTCGACCAGCTTGCTGACGCGTGCCCAAGGTAGTGGGGATGACGAATGCATGTGCTTGTGGGAGGGGAGCTTCGCTGACGTAGCACCCGAAGTCGATCTCGTGATCCTCGCACAGGTAGAGTCTCATAAAGGGAATTCAATCGATGTTCAGGTAAAGCAAACACTCCTTGGCAAGAATTACCTGGACACACAGCGAATTTGGCTGCAGGCCAAAGACTACTGCAGACCCCCCGTAGACGACTTTCCTGACGGTAGTTCATGGGTGCTCGCCTTGCGCAAAATTCGGGAGATACCGGACGGCGGCTTCGACTCCGGTACGCCGAAC
>JBCCPL010000098.1:0-4228 GCA_039111155.1 Pseudomonadota bacterium
ACTATCCGCCGCCGGCCCGGGTGGTGAAATTGGTAGACACAGGAGACTTAAAATCTCCCGCCTATTGCAGGCGTGCCGGTTCGATTCCGGCTCCGGGCACCATAAAAGGCTGATTCTATTAGATGAAAACGATCTGCTAGTGCGTAGCAAAACCCTGTTTTCTCCATGATTAGATGCATGCGCATGTCATGCACACTTGTGCGTGACCGAGCGGAGATGTCATAGGTGAGTTGTTACGCATCAGACCACCATCGGCCCGAAAGCGCCATTCTTACTCAAGCAAGTGGGGCCCTTGGGCCAGGCAACATTGCGGGGCGTACCTGGATACCCGAGTATGACTCCCTTTCGCGCTAGGGTCGGCGGAGGTCCAAGAAGACCAGTAACTGGCGAATCAACCGCTCTTTGCATCAACGGTCTAGTAGTTAAGCTCGCCCTAGACCATCCGAGGTCTACGCCGGTGTTTCAGACGTGTTTAGGAGTGCCATTGGCCGCTGCTTTTGCCTTCGTCCCCATTGCGCAATGAAAGCCATCGAGCTCTCTGGCCTTCCGATTGAAACGGCTCAGCGTAAACTGAGTTTTTGAAAACACATCGTTTGCCTTCTGGCGTAGTCGCACCTGTCGTACCACATCTGGCATCGGGTTGACCTCCAGAAGGCGGAAAGTCCACATCCTGCATGGCTCGAATTACGGGGGGACGATCAGTATGACTACTCCGGGAATGGCTATCTCCAATATTCGTTTGGCAAGACGTATTCGGGCAGCGGAAGCGACCGCAACCGTTCAGATCATTGATAAGTAGCGCTATCTAGAGTCGACGGCAGCTCTTATGTCACGCGCGCGGCCTGCATAGGGGTACGAGACCCCACGACCTTTGAGCGAACGACGGAGCGCCCGCACTGACGGCGGCACGCGCAAGCGACAAATCTGGTTGCGTATAGATCTGCCTAGGCGATGGCGGGCGCCCGATCTGGACTCGCCTGACATGACCTTTTGCGCTGTCGGATGGAACAAGCCATCGCGCCAAGTGCGGCGAGTACGAGCGGCAAGGAGGCGGGTATCGGGACTGGAGCCTGGGTGATGGCGGGCATCGGGGCGGTGTAATAGCGGTACCGCGCGAATGGTCTCCCTTACTGTTTGCGCTAGCGACCCTTTTGGGTCAGCAACCCATAAAGCAGCTCCCAGCAAGTGGGATCGTCAAAGGCGAGCGGGCATGCGTGGTGAGGGTTGATCACCTTTATCCTTCTCTTGCTTTTTAAGCTGTGTACACAAACGAGCCGTTGCAGTATCACTGCGTCGTAAGCCGGCCATGCCCACAAGCCCTACACCGAGAAGCGCAAGCGTTGCGGGGGCAGCAACATTTTGATGCACGTTCTGGGCAATGACGCTGACGCTGCGTATGTAAAAGTCATCACTGTTGTTCCCGTCACTGATGAGAAATTCAGAGTAGAGACTCTGCAGGTCCTGTGAAGTCCAGGTAAAAATGCTCCCGGTACCGGATAGGTCAGGAATTCGATTACGTGCACTCGAGTTGAATATCGTATCGACACCTCCGAGAAGATTTATACCGCGGAGCCTTGCCCCGTCCTCGCCTTGCAAGCTTCCAAACACCACACTGGCGATGGCCACGGGGGCATCGAATTGAAAGCGCAGCTCTTCCCGAGCTGCGTCTTGACCATCAGGGCTGGGGACTCCACCGCTGACCTCAAAACTCCTATCGTCCGGGCCGGAAATGAGGCCGAGACCAACGTTGCGATCTATCGCGATGGCGGTGTTACTGCTGCCGGGGAAGCCACCTCGTATGACTCCATCTACACTTAATTCAAGCCCATCAAGCGAGAACCCAAGAGGATCTCCATTCCCGTTTGCGAATGGGCCCGATGCAGTAAAGTCAAAGGTAATCAGCGCGGCTGATGCGGCGTTTGAGAAGACCGTCAGTGCGAGAAATGATGAGCGCAAAGCCCCTGCGCCAAACGCTAAAGGCGGCTTCCTCATAGCGACGCGTCCTTCGTATACCTGTTGATCACTGTTGCTTTGCTACACTCCCAGTTAGCGATCATTAGTGTTATCCAAGAAGAGCGGCGTGACACTGGGTGGAAACCCTGATCGTGTATCAGGGGACACCCTGATAGTCGCAGAACAAGTAGTGAACTCGCGTGCGCGACACTCACTGTAATTCGCGCGTTCGACCCCTCTGACGCTACGGCCCGTCTCACTGCGCAGCCTGTTCTCCAGATGCTGGCAAAGCGACCTGTCAGGCATCAAACTGCGCGGATGGTCATCATGCGGGCAACGCAACTAACCCATGCGGCGCGATCGATCTCTTTCCGGAGACCGCTAATCTAATGCGACAAACAGCACGTCTGCCGGTGATGTTCCGAAAATCTCGACGCGCCGGGTTCAGTTAAGGACATTAGTTTTTCTTCTTTCTAGACACAGGCTTACCTCGCGCACGTCTTGGCGATTTGACGGACGCCGTATGCTCATTGTTGTGCGTTTCGGAGACTCAATAATCTCAATGATGAGTACGCCCGGCGCTAGCGCAGCCGTCGCGATGCGCTGATGCCATGAAACACCCAGCCCTTGTCGGTCGTAGCGTGGAGTTGCGCCAGCTCGTGGATGGCCTGGGCGACGAGGATTCCCCTCGCGTGTACCTTATCTCGGGCGATGTGGGTATCGGCAAAACCCGCCTGCTCGGTGAAGTTGCCCAGTCCATCGGGAAGCGCATGCTGACGGTGTGGAGCGAACGCATAGAAAGTCCTTCCGCGCCGGCGCTCTATAGCTGGACTCTCGCCGTTCGCTCCTATATGGCTCGTACTGCCGACGCCGATGCCGATGCCGAAGATAGCTTCCGGGGATTCGACCGCACCCTGGTGGATTTCGTTCCGGAGCTGCAGAGCCGTGATTCGCAGCTGAACCCGGTTCCACACAAACACAGTGAAGCCAGTCGATTCGCCCTCTATGAAGAGGTCACGCGTTTCTTTCAGCGGGCAGCGCGCAAACACCCGTTCGTCCTGCTCTTCGACAACCTGCAGCTGGCCGATCAATCCTCCCTGGAACTCCTGGAACACTTCGTCCAGCAAATCACCGACTTTCCGATCTGGGTGGTGGCATGCTCCCGCAACAGGCCGGACGGCGAGTACCCGGAGTTTGATCGGATCGTCGAACGCATAAAGCGGCACCGCGCATCTCAGTCGATTGCTCTGGATGGCCTCAGCCGGTCAGAGGTTCGCAGACTGGCCAATGAGGTAGCCGGCCGGGCATTGCCGCTGGGTGTGCACGAGCGGCTCTACAACCAGAGTGAGGGGAATCCTCTGTTTGTCGTCGAAGCCGCGCGGGTTTTGCAGGGCCGCAAGAACAAGCAAGACCTCAGCGAATTAGTGTTCGATTTGCCGTTCTCGCTGAAATCCGTACTGCTATCGAGAATCGGCAGCCTGAGCGATACCGCTCAGCACACTCTCAGGCTGGCATCGGTACTGGGACGCGATTTTTCGCGGGCTGACCTCGGCGGTGCCTATAAAATCGCCGCACGCGACCTCAGCGCCGTGTTTGCCGAGGCCAGACGCGCCAATATCGGTTCCGCTCCCTGCCGGGGAACGTTTCGATTCCAGCACGCCCTCTATCGCGAGGTTCTCTACGACCAACTGGACGAAACAGAGCGACAGGACTTGCACGCCCGGGCGGCCGCGTACTTTCAAACCCGAAAGTCGCGCTCAGCCGCGTTTGATCTGGCCTATCACTACTATGAGATCGCCGACTGCGGCTATGCTCGGGAGGCGTGTCGTTTCAATCTGGCCGCGTCTGATATCGCCGAGCGCAATCACGCCTACAGCGTGGCGGCCATACATCTGCAAAGGGCGGTGGATGCGTTTCTCACGGCGGGCGATGAAGACCCGGAGCAACAGTTCAACCTTAACCTCAGGCTGGGGAAGCTTCTTTTTGCGGCCGGGAAAGTCGATATCGCCAGTGACCCCCTGCGGGCCGCCGCGCGCATCGCTGAAGCCGCCGGGCGGTGGGAAGACATGGCCGCGGCCCTGCGCGAACTTCAGTTTGTCGTCGGAAGCAATGGCACTATCGACGACGAGATCATCGAACTCCATGAAACACTCCTCCGCAGAATCGATCCCGAGCTTCGCTATGACCATATCCTGGCGCAGGCCTGCTATGCGGATGCCCGACGCCTGCGCGGCGACTACGATGCGGCAATTTTGCTCGCTTCCCAGGCCATGGA
>JBCCPL010000099.1:0-4109 GCA_039111155.1 Pseudomonadota bacterium
ACAAAACGCTCTGCGAGACAACGAGCCGAGCGTATGGCGGCGTTTCGTATAATTTTTGTAAGCTGCATTCCGCCAGAAGTTCGGTAAATTTCGACTTTGTATTAGCGTTCTATCTTCTTGATACCGGTGTTTCAGCGCTTACGGATACCGCGTTTTTGCCGTTTACGGTTTACCAGCAATCTGAAATGGGTAGCATCGAGATCGGCGGTGCAGACTCCTAGCGTTTCGGGAAGATCGCGGTAAACCGGTTGATGTTGATTGGGCCGCGATAACCTCGCTGTGCGGCATGGATCGGGAAAGTGATCGATGCTGTCGCGAGAGGTTGCGAGAGGTTGCGAGAGGTTGCGAGAGGTTGCGAGAGGCTTTGAGAGGTCGTCGGACGATGACGGGAGAAGCGCTTACCGTCTGCCTAGGCAATATTTGAATTGACGCAGTCGTAGGCTATGCGCCAAGAGCCATCCCGCTGGCGTTTGTAGACCGTGAGGGCTTTTCCATCGCGCATTATCTCTAGCGCATCTTCACCTTCGCGCGGTGTGGCGGAGATCGAGTAGTCACAGTGAGTGTAGCCCATGGTCGCCTCTACTCTCGCAATCCATACGTCGTGAATCTCGATATGCAGGCGTAGATCCGAAAACACGGGCGCCATGGCTTCCCGGATAGACCCGATGCCAATACGAGCGGGCGCGTCGTTGGGCATTTGTACACCGTCTTCACACCAGAGAGACAGCCAGCCCTCAAGATCGCCGGCGTTTGCCTTTGCGGCATAGTCCTTGAGAAGCGCAAGCAGCTTCGATTCGTCGTCGTTCATCGTTTATTCTTCGCCTTGTCGCCTTGTCGCCTTGTCGCCTTGTCGTCCGACGCCTGCGGCTTGAGCGCGTCGCCCGGGCGTATTCACGCACGAAGGCCAGGAGTTTGCCAGGCTTCGCCTTAAGCGGCAGGCAGTTTTTGGGATTTTCAGTCCCCGGTGGACTGTGGAGTTTTGCCCGGGCGAACAGCTCAAACGCGGATGGCCTCAATACACCCGGACGATATCAGCCAGACCACCGTAGTAAATGATGGCGGAGCTGCTCACTCCGAGGGCCTGGGTACAGCGCTGCGATTCGTGCGATCTTGGCGCAGGGTGTGCTTCCTTCCAGTAAGTCTTTCTACCCGCCGCCAAATCCAGGCCTGGTGCTCCTTGACGCTGTATTCGTCGAATCCATAGTTCTGATTCCCTGCGTCATCAATCTGGAGCGATCGATCGGTGATTTGGTCTCAACGCCTGATATAGCAGTCCGTAGGACGACGCGGGATCCCGTGAGTAACGCAAAAACCCACTTCGTCAAAGTACACATGCATCGACGCCGTCTCCGAGTGGTTGTCCTCGGATTGGAAGAGCAGCTCGCAGTGCGGACCGTTCTCAGCAGCCACTGTATAGACATCGCTGTCCGGCTCGCTCCAGGCGTCGCCGCTTCGACGCGAGTAAGACATTGTCCGTGCATCGAAGGAGAGCCGGATCGTCGACCGACCCCCATTCAAGGTGAGAATTCTCGCTCTCTTCGCTTCGCTCACATTCAAGGAAGCTCTGCTTGCATCGAGCTGCCAGTCGCCCAGGATGTTGTGGGCACAGCTGGCCGAACCGGGCGCCGGGGTGGCCACCATGCCGACCAAGACCAAGGATCGGGCTATAAGACGGGTTGTTGGCATGCCGTTACCTATCGGTCTGGCTGTCGCAGAACTGCACTAGGATATCCTGTGCGACTTCAGGTCGATCCGCGTAGCTTTCGGCGTACAGGATGCGAGAATGTGTGCCCCTATTGTCATTAACCCAATCTTCGAGCAGCGCCTGATCGTCCCTGTCGAGGGACGCCAGCAGATCATCGTAGTACTTCTGATAGACCGTTTCGCGAATCACGCCAATTCTGTCGAGCGCGCTGAGCGCTTGAGTGTCGGGCCACCACTCGGTCGCCTCCGGTACGCAAACTGAGTCGACAACAGTCGCCTCCGTTTCTGTGTTCATCGCTGCATAGAGTTCGGTAAGTTCCTCAACGAACGCTTCCGCCTGTTCGCGGTTATAACGCATGTTCTGCTCGGTTACGTACACCATCAACGGAATTTCCAGCGGCTCGATGGGCTCTCGGGAGGCCACCGCCACAGAAGTCAACAGCATCTGGAATGCGCGAGAATCTGGCATCTCAGCACCCGAGTAGGTCAGCCTCACGACGTTGCGGTTGTCTGATTGCGCGACCACGGACACGGCGACGATCATTGACGCACTCAACCAGATACAAACACGGATCACAGACGCCACAGTAGTACCTCTCTTGAGCACTTCGGCTTACAGTTTTTGCGGGATGGCCCAGGGGGACCCACGCGCGCGCAGACCACCGCAGGCGGAGACTCCGCGAGTTGGAAGATAACCGGTCTAAAAGAAGTGTCGCTCATCGCGCTTCAGGCTCCATCCACTGCTTCATGTCAACCACTCGCCATCCGCTATGCTCTTTTGAGTTGTCGACGTTATCGGCAAGAAAGAATACGGTGGGACTATCATCGGCGCGGCAGTGGCTATCGCCGAACATCGCAAACGCACGGCCATCCGAATGCACGCGCACTTTGATCATTGTCTCGGTACCGCGCTTGGTTCGATCGCCAAGCTCCGCCAGCCCAACCTCTTTGAACCACCGCAGCATCGCGTCAGACAAATTGCCGACAAGCGTCACGGTGCAACTTTGATCCTCAAGCTGCACGTATTGACGAAACTCTATGCGATCACAGGTCCATTGCCACGGCGGAGGAGTATCCGGATCCGTTACTGGCGCGTGGCAGTGTGCAAAAGCGCCATCTTGTCGCCCGCCGCTCACACGGAACGGGGCAAAATACACGCCGGCGTGCGGACGTTGGCACTTCGGAGGCACGATCTCAATCTTTCTTGTAGATGACCCCGGAGCGCTTAACCATTGAGTCTTGGGCCGTTTCTTTGCGTCTGGCGTGCTTTCGCATCCGGGCTTTCCAGCTCCCGGATAGAAACGCGTGTAGCGATACCCCGGGCTTGCAGCAAGCGCGGGATGCAGCTTCACCAATATTCCCTTGATGGCAAGTAGGTCCGCCTCACGCACAGGCGGAGGACCCTGGGCCGGCTCGCCGAAACTCATAGCGCTATAGGCAGCCAGGACGATAAATGCAGTTCGGGGATTCAACACAACGATGGATCCCATGTAGACGAGTGAAAAACCTATGCGCCTTCGACGATGAAAAACGAGGAGCGCGCCAGGCATGAGAAATCAGGCATCGCGCTACCGCAGATAACCCGATCGCCGCATATTATCCAGGTCACGAGCGCTTTCCAGGATCACCCCGGACTGCCCGCCGAAGCCACCGACATTTTTCTCCGTGCCGTCGCTTTGAATGGCGAACAACGTGACAGCAATGCCTCCATCGCCCGAGGCTGATTCGAAAAGCGCAATAACCTCAGATCCCAAAAACGTTGTTTCGAACGGGGTAGTCTCTATCAGTAGATTCAGTGAACCATCGGCACTGATCGCCCCTTTGAACTGCACGTCATCAACCGGATCGCGGCTGACTACGGTGAGGCGATACTCGGCTACGGCGATCGTTGGGGTATCCACGGCGGTGGAAGTTGTGCCAGTGCTGAATTTCAGCGTTTGTGCTTGCTTGTTGGCTAGCGCTGCGAGTTTCTCTTGGGTTTCCTGTAGCTCAAGCTCCCTCTGACGACCCGTCTCGACGTGGTAAGCCTCAGCTAGGTCCGCAGCTTGCTGTGACGACAATCCGTAGGCGATTAGGCGGTCGGCGGCAAAGGAATCGCCTTGCCGAACGATGGCAGCCAGTACGTCCATGCTGGAGAGCACGCGTCGAACGCCTGCCACGTGCCAAAGTACATGCGTACTTCGGAGCAGGCCCCGCAGCTTCGGGTCGGTGATCGTTGCAAAACCCGCGTCCGTTTTGCGCAACCCAATCAGATAGGCGTCGAGTTCACTCGCGAGAACATCGATATCGACATCTGCTTCAGACAGAGCGGCGACCACTTCGGGTTCCTCTAAAAGGCGTTGAAACAGGCGCTCGACGGTGAAGACCGCGTCGTTTGCCTCCTTGGCGGTGACGAGAGCTTCTTC
>JBCCPL010000100.1:0-3821 GCA_039111155.1 Pseudomonadota bacterium
CCGTAGAGGATGAGCAGGGCCAGCACCAGGACAGGAGTTGCAGACAGCGCAAAGCCGACCTCGCGGCCATCCGGGGTTTTTACGGCGAGCATGGGCCAACGCTAGCACAGCGTGCATGCCGATGCCGGAATTTTGCCGGTCGTGGCGATCATCGAGTCTGGCAGGAGCTGAACTTCCGCCATTTTTTTAACGCTTCGAAGCTCTATCTCGCTGTCGCGCGTTGTTCTAACAAAACCGCGACGAGCCGATTGATTGCAAAGACCGTGCGCAGCGGCGAAAGAGGCAGACTTCAAACTGCTGCCACGCTCGCGCTTTGCATCTCCAGCCCGCTGTCCCGCGACATTCGCCATGGCGTCCGGGCGATCGTGAGTCCCACTGTGTCAGGATGGTGGCTGATTGTTAGGAGTGGGATGCAGACCTTAAACATGTTTGCCGGACGAACTCTCGTCGTAGCGACGAAGCACGGAAAGGAGCAGGCCATCGCTCCCGTGCTGGAGGCGGCGTTGGGCGTACGCTGCGTCACGCCGCCGGACCTGGACACGGATCTCCTCGGTACGTTCACCGGCGAGGTGGAACGCACAATGGACCCGGTCTCCACCGCACGGGAGAAGTGCCGTCGCGCCATGGACGTGACCGGCGTCGATCTCGCGGTGGCGAGTGAGGGTTCCTTCGGGCCTCATCCGGTCATGGTGTTTGTTCCCGGCGGTGAGGAACTGCTGGTCCTGGTGGACAGGAAAAACGATCTGGAACTCGTCGCGCGGGATCTTGGCACTTCCACCAACTTCGCGACGGCGACCCTCCAGGAGGAAAGCGCCCTGCGGGAGTTTGCGGCAAAGGCGCAGTTCCCCAGCCACGCACTGATACTCCGCAAGGCTCGCGATAGCCGCGAGCATATCCACAAGGGCCTGCGCGACGAGGCCGCGCTGCTGTCGGTGTTCCACGATCTCCGCCAGCGCTTCGGCGAAGTCTTCGTTGAAACGGACATGCGTGCGATGCACAACCCGACGCGCATGGCCGCCATCGGTGCGGCTGCGAATAAGCTGGTCGAACTTGTCGAATCCACCTGTCCGGCCTGCTCATGGCCTGGATTCCGCGTCACGGACGTAGTGCGCGGTCTGCCCTGCGGACTCTGTGGTTTGCCGACCAACGCCGCATCGCGGCATATCCTGGTCTGCGAGCATTGCGGTCATCGCGAGGAGCGGCGACATCCGGACGGAAAGACGGTAGAAGACCCGATGTACTGTGAGTTCTGTAATCCCTAGATGTTTTGCGTGGAATTTCGAGTTAGCAGGGGCGATCAGGGCAATCCCACCGCGTTAGGAGACATGCGCCAACAGATGTTCAACGTCTATCAAGGCTTACAGAAAATACTCGCTCATTACGAGCTGACCTTTGCGGACGTGATCGTGGAGCACGTTTTCACTGCTGATATGGCTTCGTCCCTCGAGGTTTCGAGCGAGTATCGGAAGACCCTCCACTAGGGCAGATTCCCGACGGGCAGCTGGCTTGAAGTCAAGGGATTTGCGCTGCCCCAGTTCCTGATCGAGGTTGAGTTAGAAGCGCACAGCTCTCACTGAGGCAATGGCCTCAGACGCGGATCGCTGTTAGACGGGAGTCACCGCCGATCACGCAGAAGAGCCCGCCCCAGAAGACACGGTACGACTTACGACGAAGTGCTACGGCAACAGGTCTTGAGCGGCTTCCGCGAAGCTTGTGTAGGTAGAGGCTACGCCGTCACAGCTTCGGCCGCGATGAAACTCGCCAGGCATAAAACAGCAGGCGACACCGGCTCCCAGCGCAGCTTCAACACTCGGCACGCTGTCCTCGAATACCAACACCTCATGAGGCGAAACTCCGAGTCGTGCGCAACACTCGATGTACACATCAGGGGCAGGTTTGGGGTGCTCAACGTCATCGGAACTCAGGATGACCTTGAAATCGGTAGCCGACACCTTGCTCCCCTGTTCAAGCAGCGCGGCGATAGTGGCTGCGTAGGTCGTGGACGCTATGGCCAGAGTTATGCCGGCCGTCGAGGCGTGCTGGACGAAAACGCCAAAATCGGGCTTCAGGTAGTTGCCTTCGCGGAGCCGTTCCTGGAAACGTGCTGTCTTGCGCCGATGGATCGCAATAACCGCAGGGTCTTCCTCGGTGCTACGCAACAGGCTTGCAAGCCGCCTGCGCCCGCCTGAATCCTGAAGCAACTCCCGGTACGTTTCTGCTTCAAAAGCCCGTTCGACACCGGCCTCCTCAAGCGCGTCATTGAAGCACTGGCGCTGCAGCTCAGACGTTTCCGCTATTACACCTATCGAGCCAAACACTATTGCCTTGTAATTCAAACGTTCAAGTTTCCTTTTTCCGCTGTTGTGAATGCCGGTATGGGTGCTTCGCCCGCACACATGCCGCGATGCATCACCCGCGTGCCACTCACTGCACTGTGGTCTGCGCGGTGCATAGTGCATCGATTATCCCAGAGTAGTAAGTCACCAGGTCGCCACTGATGCCGGTAAATGAATTTTTCTTGCGTACAGTGTTCGTAGAGCGTCTGGATACTGATGTTCGGATCACCGGTAACACCGCGGATCGCCTGACATCGCTCGGGCGTCGAGAGGTACATTGCAACCTGGCCGGATACAGGGTGGCGACGGAACAGTGGATGCCAGCACTCTGTCTCGGCATCGTCGCCAACTTCAAGCCCGGTCAACACATGATGAACCTCAGCCAACTGCAGTCGCTCACGTAAGGCGAGCGCCAGCGACTCGTACGCCAGGTACTGGCTTGTGACAAGCGTCTCTCCACCCGAGTAGGGACATTCAACCACGCGCAATGCCGTTATCGAGGGAGGCTTTGCGACATAGCTGGTGTCTGTATGGAAGACACTGCGCGGTGGTCGCGATCGATGGGCGTTGGTCACGAGATTAAGTTGCCTGCATTCGGGTACCGGCGTCTCGCCGACGGTGAATGTGAGTGTTCCCAGGTGTTCGAGAAAGCTCACAAACTCATCGTCGGTCAGCACTAGCGCACGGATAACGCAAACACCCTCATTTGCAAGGAATCGGCGTACCCGAGCGGCCAATCCAGAGGTGGGGCCGCCGGCCTCTTCTATAAGGCGACCGAACGGCTGAATGGCAGACACTTTCATCTGAAAAGTGGTCTCCGGAGTTTTCCTATTGCGTGGAGAACGGCTACGGGGCACGGCAAACCTTGGATTCGATTTCGCTGTCGAGCGCCGGATACCTGCCGCGACTTATTACCCGAGGCACGATGGTCCAGGTGATCGAACGCCTGATCCCGTATGAGCGGGGCCTGATCAACGCTGCGGCGTGCTGACCGAATTGGGATGCGGACTTGAATCTCTCGATTCCAGACTTGCTTGGCCGAATATCTCAGCTCGAAGATCGCCCTATCCGCGCATGGACCATGCCTCAAGTGTTCGAGTTGCCGGTACCACTATCGAACCTTTGAACCTTCGAACCTTCGGTTAGTCCGGGACCTGTCGATTAGATACAACCATTTCATCAGAAGGCTCGGACAATGCAAAACAGAACGTGACGGGAACGACCAGCTCACGTTGACCGCGTATGTTTACACAATTGCCACATTGGAACTAAGAGAGCCCCTGTTTAGTACCCGGTTGAGAGGTAGAAGAGCGGCCAGCTGCCGTTGTGGTTCGCGCCGGTCTCGTGATCAGGGCCCCCAGGCGCGGTAGCGGTTGAAGAGGATGTGGCCCAGGCGCATGAAGGCGGGGACCGCTTTGCCTTCGCCGACGGGAGTAAGCCGAGGATTGTTCTGGCATACCGAGTCCAGCGCCGCGGACTGGGCAC
>JBCCPL010000101.1:0-3627 GCA_039111155.1 Pseudomonadota bacterium
CCGATGAAGAAAAAGTTAACCGCGAGCTTACCGCTTGCCGTCTTGATTCCGCTGTTTGGTGTTTCAGGACAAGTGTGGGCGATTTCGGAGTCTTTTTCTATTGAAAATGATGGAGTGACCGATGGTGGCGATGACCAGTTCGACGGGTGCACCCTTACCGTTAACGGCACTGCTTATTCTGGGGTCGTGTCCGGTACTGTGCCCAACTTCGTCACGGCTGCTGAAGCCATTGGTAACCTGGGGGTCAGCGGTCAGATAGATCTGCTCGTCCCAAACGGCACTAACAGCGCAGACACCCGAGACCCAGGGCTCCCGGATTTCGTTTACCAGCGTTTGGTTTACTCTATTAGCAATAACGGCGCGAGCGCTGCGACGTTCCCGGTTGTGTATAACTGCAATCTTGGGTCCAACGGCAGTACCGTCGTGGGATCTACAAGCAGCGGAGACGCGGTGATTACCACTGCAGACCTCTGGGCTGTTACGGACGATGCAGTCAACGGAGGACCCGCGAACACGGGCACCGGCCAAGATCCCGCCGTTGCTTTTTTAGTTGCAGATGGCAGTGGAATCACGCCAACAAGCTTCTTTGAACCGTTCGTCGGCTCTATTGAAGTTGAGTACAGCGTGTCACTCAATGCCGGTGAAACACAAAGCATTTTGCTAGTGCATGCCAGCCGCAATGAAACGGACACGTTCACATCGACGCCCACAATTGCACAATCGCAGGCCGACGTCGTGAATGTGCTGAGCAGTCCTTCAGTCTTGTTTGGCGGCCTCAGCAGCGGTACTCAAAACACGCTCGCAAACTTCAGTTCGACCGCCATCTCCCCCAGCACGCCCACTGAGCCTGAAGAGATCCCGACTCTTGGTGGGATTGTTGGTTTGCTAACGTTGATCACTGCGATACTCGGCGTCGGCGCACAAGCGTCTAGGCGTGGTAAGCGACTAGTTCATAAGCGAAAGACCTAAGGACGTCTGGTGACAACCGCCTCGAGTAATTTCGCCACATAAAGCCTGCCTGCTGCTGGCTCGTGGCCAGACTTTCATTGATGATTAGGCCGCTCAGCGCCATATCAGTCATTTGGTTAAACCGCCGCTTTCCAACCGTTTCTCGATCTCACACAACCGCGACCAGTATTGCAGAGTTGTCGGCAGCACAAGCGCTGACTCAACGCATTCCCAGGAATAACTCACGATCGCGAGGATAATGCCCACGGTCGCACTCAGCGTCGTTTCGGCAAACAGGAGGTTGAACAGGATCAGTCTCGTAAGAACGACGAATGCGACGCCGTAGAGCACGGCTTCCGTATCTGAGATGCGCACCTCGAATACGAGCAGTCGATTGAGATGCAGCCAGAACGCACCAGCACATCTTTGCTCAAGGATTCCCACCTGGCGCTCTGCCTGCGTGTTCAACAGGGAATTCAAGCGCTAGACACGTTGATGAAAAATCGCGTAAAGCGCGACGTCTCGCTAAGATCGAAAATGCAATTTTGACGATTGAAATCAGCTCGGAAGCCGTACGCAAACCGGACGTAGGACATCTGTTTAAGGCCAACAGAGATGAGCTGGCGATGGCCCTTAGCGCGGTCATCGAGGAGGGCATTGTGGATGGTGTCTTCAACGGGAACTCGAATAACCGTGAAGCAGCGTTGATCATCCTCGACCTGGTGGAAGGCGCCTCTTACCGCTGCCTAATCGACGAAGTTAGCATGCGTAAAGTAGCTAAAGGAGTACAGGAGTTTGTGGCTCGTGCGCTCGCCTAGCGACATTTTCCCATGCGATACAAGGAGAGTATTGGTCGTCACAAGTCTTCAAGCGCCGCGCAACAGAACGGCACGTCATAAGCTTCGCCAACGTCAATGAGTCCTTGCGTTTCACAGGCATCGTTGAGAGCGGCCGATCCCCCCAGGGAGCCGCATGAAAGCAAGCACTGATCGCCCTTCTCGTCCCAGAATGGGAAGGTCTGCGTATCGGAACAAGGTGCTGGCGTTGAGGTCAGCGTAAAATTCGGAATGCAGCCGGTGTAACTGCGACGGTCATACACAGAGTCAGGATTAGAATCACCCGTTCGATCGACAGCGGACTCCGGGCTAATGTTCTGGCTACTCATGAATCGAGCACCGCAAGCGGTGTTATGCACGCCACCGGAGTTGGTCACGGTGTTGTTTCGTACGATTACAGGTCCCGTGGTTAAGTCCACATTAAATCCCAGCATCGCATTATCGACGACGTTGTTCTCTACCGTCCCCCCAAACAAGGGTTCGGAATTCTCTGTCCACGCAGTCTGCCCAACGTAAAGGCCAAAACCGCAACGTTTATTGGCGCAGTTCACAATATTTCCGGAGGTGACAGAGCCGGTGTAATCTCCAGAGCTTGTGCTCGGAAAGTGGAAGAGCATTAGACCCGCGAAAGAAGAACTTCGGAATGAATCGGTGTGCTCGATGACGTTCTCTTGGATCAAGCAGTCCTGACAGCCGCCCAAGATAAAGTCGATGTCGGTATTGTCGATGAATTTGTTTCTGGAAATCTCAGAATTAGACACATCGAGTATGGTGAATCCATCCGCCCACAGGCCCGGAGTATCGTGCACCCCATTGTTTGCCACGAGGTTGTTGACGAGCATCAGCGACGTGTACCCAGGCCATGCAGCGAAACCAGTTCCGCACAAAGTCTGCCGGATCACGCTGGAGAACATCGTAAACTCGTTCCCTCTTAAGGTGCTGCTATAACCAAGGCCATTCGCTCCCGCGCGACACTCGTCTGCGGCAAATGAATCGAGCCTTGCGGCCCGGTTTCCGTCTAGAACTAGATGACCAAGAGTGACATTGTCCGAACGCACATCGACATAGCCATAGCCCGGAATCGATGGCCTCATCTCAGGGCCGGCGACGAGTACCGCGCATGATTTTGTGTTCTCTAAGGCACAAGCGGCTGAATCAATCGTCTTCCCTTCGGTTTTGATATACAGGGGTTTGTCTATGATGATTGGGTTTTCGAGCAGGTAGCGCCCAGGCCGTAGATTTAAGATAGAGTTTGCTGGAGCATCTTGAATGCACTGATTGATAACGCCGCTCGCGTCCCGCGGCTTGTTCGGAAGCCCGCGGGTTACGCACACAGATTCACTTGTGTATCGAGCGACAACCTCTGCTAGGGCCGAACGATCGTCGGCGTTCAACATGTCTAAGCCCTCGCCTTCGAACACGGCGAAAGTGGGGTAGACCTGCCCTTGCTGAGACTCTACTACATCAGCTTCGATGCTATTCGTGCAACGATTTCCATCGGCATCCAAACAATTTCGCCAAAGAGCGAACTGCCATCCGTCACGGGGAGTGGCGATATAGGTTTCTGTGTCGTTACCTGATAGTTCAAACTCACAGGGGCTCTGCTCCAGTGAGCAATCGCGGCTACCGCTGAGAGAGGTCACATCTCCTTGCCCTTCCACAACAATCCGGGCTCGGCACCCACTAAAGACACTAACAGCCATAAGTAAGAAAACAGCCTTCGCAAAAAGGGTCCTGTTGTTCATGAGTACCTCCACTCGCCTACCGAGACAGTCAAAGCAAAGCCGCCAATACGAATCCCACACACGCGCAGAAAAAGTAGAAAAGAGCTCATGCTTTTGGA
>JBCCPL010000102.1:0-3577 GCA_039111155.1 Pseudomonadota bacterium
CCTGGTGTTCCAAAGATCACCCCCGAAAAACTGCGCGGGGTGACTGAGATTTGTTTAAAAACGATGTGCGTCTTTACACGTTGTTTCGCTGGCGAAGCTTGCTCCCAACGCTGCCGCGAAGTACCCGCAGCTGCGGGTCATGAACTCATCGGCGCGTGTACCGACCCCTGCTGCTATTCGCAGCATCGGTTCGGCTTTACAGGGTCTGCGTCGAGATCAAGCCGCAGAATGGTTTTTCCGTCGCCGGGTGCGGGCAATCGGCTCGTATCAAGAAAGCGCACACCGAGGCTGGAGTGAGCAAGCGACGTGCCACGGGGCAGGGATTGATAAAAACTCGTGGGAATTTAGGTGCTTAAGCCCATCGAGTGGGCGTAAAACCAACCCTGTAGGCCCGTAAATGCTAAATCTTGGTTCGAGGCACGCACCAAATTGATCCCACGTGGATGCTCCCCACGCGCACGTAGGGCTCATAACCTCGGAGCGGGCAAAGCTCGTATCAGCCTCGCAATGCGAGGTCACTCGCGTATGACAACTCCTCAGGCGTGTTGACGTTAAAGAAGGGATCGCGTCCCAGACTATCGCTTGTAAAAACCAGGGTCTGCGCGTCGCACAATTCCACCCAGTGGCGCACTTCCCGCAAACCCGTGGACAGCGCCTCACGCAGCGGCGTAGCCAAAGACGTCGGCCACAGACCACAAACGTAGTGCGCACGCCCATCACTTTTCCCGATAACCGGCGGCGTCTGTGCGTTCAGCCGCGCGAGAAAATCATGCGGCAAGAAAGGCATATCGACTGGAACCGTTGAGACCGCGGGATAGCCGCGAGCACCGGCCCACTGCAGCGCAGCGTGGATTCCGGCAAGCGGACCCACACGACCACGGACGATGTCGGGTACGAGTTCGATTGCCTCGTAGCCATAGTATCCATCGTGATCAGCATTCAAAACTACTGGCGCTTCGGTCTGCGTCGCAAGGGCTTCGACAACGCGATCAAGCAGCCGCTGGCCATTTACCTCAGCGAAACCCTTTGGCGATCCGAAGCGCCGTGATGACCCTCCCGCCAGTATGACTACTGGAATCGATCTGGACTTGCTCGCGCCGGCGTTCGCTTTAGAGTGGGACGTAGTATTCACTGGACTGTCGTCTTAAAGGGTTTCCCCCTCATTTCAGCTCCCCCAGATCCCTCAGCATCATGGGCTCGCTTAGATCAAACTGTTGCCAAGCCAGCGGGCTATGACGGACACGCTAGTACCGCCAACTGGTCAAGTCCGCCCCCTCGGGAGCGGTGGCTTCAATTCGTTCCAGGATTCTTGGCAGGTACATAGTGTTGTAGCGCAGCCGCGAGAGGTGATTCCCGTTTTTGTGATCGCCGTTCCAGCAGTGCTCGGCGCGATCCCCATAGTCCACGACGCCGTCGTAGTAGGGATCGCTGGTCTGCTCAAGAAAGTCTTCAGCTAAATACACCGCATTATTAAGGTAGTAGTTATCCATATCGCCGACGTAGATATGAAGCTTGCCAGCGATTTTGGGACCAAGTCGCTGCCAGTCACGTTGCAGGATGTATCGCAGGTCGTAATTCTCGCGCCAGTAGGCGGCGACTTCCTTATCGATCTCCCCCGTGTCCGGGTTCCAGAGATCGCGTGGGTAACCATCCCCGTCGACCGGCGAATACGTCGCTTCCCAGATGTCGTATTGCTGGCCGGATCGGTTCTTATCACCCAGCACTCGTTCCAGGTCGCTGTAGTCCTTAATCCTGGTGTGCACGGCACCCAGGTAATCCCGGTGTCCCGGGCGCGCTATCTGCTGAAAATCACTGTCGTAGAAGAACGCGTTTTTGTCGTTGTAAATGTCGATCGATGTAAAGGCTCTAAAGTCGATGGGATCAGGGCAGGCGACGAACGCGCCGTTAAACATATCGGGATAGAAAATCTGGGTCGCCATAGCTTCCCAGCCACCGGTGGAGCCACCGTAGGTAAAGCGTGCCCAGCCTTCACCCAGGCCGCGAAACTGTTCCTCGATGTAGGGGATCAACTCGTAATTGATCGCATCGCCATAGGGTCCCTGAGCTGCGGAGTTAACTGCGTAAGAGTCATCGTAGTACGGTGTGGGATGCTGTATTTCGATTACCAGAAAACGCGGGAAGTCGTCGGAAATCCATTTTAAATAATTGTTGTGAGCTTCCTGCTGCCTGATGATGTTGTAGCCCTCGATAGAGAACCGCTCACTGTAGACAGGCTCAAGGTCCGGGTCCGGCGGATCGGTGCGAAAGTCACCGATGGTATCCGGGAAGTGCCCGTGGAAAACCATCAGGGGGTAGCGTGCATCGGGATGCTCCTCATAACCCGCAGGCAACAGTACATGCGCTCCCAAATAAATGTCTTCACCCCAGAACTGGGATAGCCGTTCGCTGCGCATGCGTACGTGGCGGATGAACTTAGTATCGGCCGGAGGCTCAATCTCGGGAATGGCCTGATCCAGCACGATTTCGAAGGGTTCGTCCTCACCACCCAACTCCACCTCGATCGGCGAGGAATAAAAGTTGCCCGGCTTGCGATTCCATTGCTGCCCTTCTCCCCGATCCGGAGGGAGACTAACGACCTGACCGGATGCAAGTTGAAAGTCCTTATAGCGATTGAGCAACGCCTGAACGTGGTAGCGCCCCGGAGGCACCTGAGCCAGAGAAGGCAAGGGGAACCCAAGGACCTGCGCGTCAATGAAGACCGACTCGCCAGGGCTCCAGCCCTCCACGTTCACTCCAAATATCAGCTGCGTGTTTAACGAGTTATTGATCAGGAATCGCGGCTCATCTTCGTCGGTTTGCGAGAGCATCAGCAGCAGGCGACCATCCTGAGCAAGGTCGCTCAGCTCCTTGGTGAATCTCATAGAAAACTGGATCGCTTTGCCTCCCTCAACAGCAGGCTGCGATAACTGGGCAAGCGATGACGCACTCAGTGCCCAGAGAGACAGGAGCGTTGCTACGAACGCAATCCCGTTAATGCGGTAATTTTTTAAGGCGAGTTGGAGACTGACGACCGGGGTGGGACGGTAGATATTCGGCATTCTCTATTCCTGTGATGGCGATATGGACGACCGCGAGCTCAAAACCGGGACGCGCTCCAAAGAGCATCGGTAGCCTATACTCTCCGCCTCGGCGCCGCGATAGGCGCATGCCAATTAAAAACAAAAACGCAAAACTCGGGGAACACAAGATGACAGCACAGGCACCCATCCAGTCCGGTTTTAATCGCGACACGACAGCGCTTGAGGCGATTGAGGATATCGACCTTACGGGCAAGCTGGCCGTGGTGACCGGTGGCTATTCAGGCCTCGGACTGGAAACGACCCGCGCTCTGGTCAGCGCAGGTGCCAGCGTGTTGGTACCGGCGCGGCGGGTCGAGCACGCCGAGAGCGAACTCAGAGCTTTAGACGCCGGCAGTAAGATTGAGGTTCGAGCGCTCGATCTATCTGACCTCAGCAGTGTGGAGGCGTTTTGCGACGCCTTTCTGGCCTCGGGGCGTTCAATCGATATTCTCATCAACAACGCCGCCGTGATGGCCTGCCCGGAAACGCGGGTAGCC
>JBCCPL010000103.1:0-3256 GCA_039111155.1 Pseudomonadota bacterium
TCGGCTAGCACCCGGAGTTGCTCCAGGCTTTCGGTGACTTCTGTCCCATCCCGGACAGTGAACTGCAGTAGCAACGCGAGATCATTTTGATCGAGAGCCACGGCCGCGCCGCCGTTAATGACCTCTAGCGCTGAGGCGGTAATCTGCCGCGCGTCGGTAATGTTCTGCGTGTCATCTTGAGCCGGAGCTGCCAGAACTCGGGCAAAGGCGTCGGAAGGATTCAGGGCTCGGGTCGGATCAGAGCCCAAGAACCGGGTGACCACCAACGCGTAGCGAGCACCACCGGTTAATACACGAGAGGGAAATATAGACAAGGTAGTGATTTCGGAAGGACTTTCGGCATTGGGGTCATCGCGAAGCTGAGCGGTGAACGGAACCCGTTTTGCGGTTGTATCGGTCTGCGCATTGGGTCCGGGGAGTTCAAACAGTTGAATAGCGGCATTCGCAGCTATCGACGCCGCAAGCGAGCTGGGTAAATTCTCAGCCTCGAACTGCTGTGCCAGCCCGATCGTGATTGGACCATGCGGTGACCACCCACTACTTTCAGCGACCAACGCCAGAAGGTTGTCTACCACGCTCTGGGCAAACTCATTTTCAAGTCGAGGCGATGGCACCTGCGGGGACACGCCGGTGATCGTTGTCGAATCAGCGCGTAAAAACAGATCGTCAGGGAGCGGCGCCAGGCTGTCTGCGCTATCTCGGTCATACAACACAGCGTTGGCAGAACTCACAGCGGCAGTTTCGACGGTGCGCAGGCGCTCACCGGTAGAGGACAACAACTCACAGATCGACTGCGCAGGTAAGTCTTCGCTTGGATTGAATATAAGAGTATCGCCAGCGAGGAAAGCCGCCCCGACAATCTGATCATCATCACACGATAGCGTGACTGACTCCGCCTCTGTGTCACTGCTAGACGGCACTGTGATCCATCCGAATACGGGCACGTTTGTTTCATCGGGATTGGCTGGCGGAGGAGCTGGGGGCTCTGGTGAGGGTGCTGGCGAGGGCATTGGTGGCGGAGTCGCGGGTGGCGGCGTTTGTGCACTACCCGAACCCGGCGAACCGCCACCACAGGCCACTAGCAGCATCGATTGTAGCAACACAATCGCTGTAAACAGCCACATCGAACTCGTGCGAGAGACGCGGCGAGTGCTGGTGCTGAGCCGCGGTAGAACGTTTCTAATCCTAAAAGAAGTTGACCGTATCATCGCAGTGCATCCGCTCGCTACGCGCTCCAACATATGCTGGTGTCTTGTTATGCCAAGGTGACATACGCCCTCCGTTGCAGTTCACATCTTTCGGTTTTAGCTTGCCACCTTATCGAATCTAGCGTCCACCAATCGTTTCTCCGACTCCTTTTACTCTACGTTGATGGGCACCGATTGTCTTGCCTGAGTCAGGGTTCAGGGTTTTGGAGCCGGTTGTCTCTGTCATGTATCGATTAACCCTGCACTCATAGCAACGAGCTCGGATAGGCGGTGGGCAAAAAAACACAGATGCATAAAAACTCACAGGTTTGGGAAGGCAACGACAGCTGAGTATTGAGAGATGTAGTGTAAATAGTAATCACTCGCGTAAACTATTGGGATCTTTCGTATCTAAGGTTCTCGGTATGACAATGCGGTGCTTGCCGATTGGATTTCTGGTCGTCGCTGTGGTTTCTAAGACTCTCGCTCAAGAGCAACCGGTAGTGGAAGAAGTGATCGTTACCGGTACCAAGCAAGGACTGTCGCTGCAGGAAACCACCGAGTCTGTCGAGGTTTTTTCCGCCCAACGTTTGGAAGACGAGGTCGTGTTCTCGGTCAGCGAGGCGCTTGCCCGCGCTGCCAACACATCCTTGGTCGGCGACGATCTGAATTCAATCAATATTCGAGGTATCAACCGCAACGGCACTAATGGCGCGGGTCAAGGGCAGGCCATCAATATTTATATTGATGGCGCACCAGCCTCGGGCAGCGCACTGCTCGGTCTACAATCAATTTGGGATCTCCAACAGGTCGAAGTACTTCGCGGTTCTCAGTCGACCGTACAGGGGCGTAACGCAATCGCGGGTGCCGTGATCCTAAAGTCGAATAGCCCAAGCTTCGAATGGGAGGGTGCAGCGCAGCTTCGTATTGCGGAATTTGGCACCCAGCAGTACTCGGCCGTCGTGTCCGGCCCGCTGATCGACAATCAGTTAGCTTTTCGCTTTAGCGCGGATTATCAGGATTTTGATGGTTATGTTACCGATGCTTTTCGCGAGCAGACCGTCGACTTTCGAGAGAGTATCGCGACACGGACTAAGCTGTTGTGGGAGCCGGAAGCAGTGCCCGCACTCAGTACCGAGCTCACAATCGAATACAGCGACCGATCCATTGGCTCTGCACCCATCGTTTTTGCTCCTGGCGCGGGGAATGAACCATCCTTCGAAGGTTTTGATCCGAAAGACCGACGGAGTTTTACTCGTTTTAGAAACACTGGCGACTATGAAACCACTCGGATCATATCGGAAACCAGTTTTGAGCTTTCGGAGTCATTAACGCTCCAGCTACTTGGTACCTACGAGAATGTCGATGCAATTACCTTCAGTGATGACCGCATCGAAAGTTCCTTTGCGGACACAGGGCTGAGTGGGGACATCAACGAGAAAACGATTACTGCGGAGGCTCGTCTTGAATTCGACGTCGGTAATTGGACAGGCATGATCGGTGCGTACTACTTCGAAAGTGATTTAGAACGAAACCGAGTGGACATCATTCCGATCGGGTCAGACTTCCCCTTTCCCCCCACCCCGCTGGATACGGCGGCCAGAGCTGTTTCGCGCGCGCCGACGACCACGGACAATGTCGCTTTGTTTACTTCGTGGCGTTTCACGCCGAATGATTATTGGGCACTGGATTTAGGCCTGCGCTACGACGCGGAAGAGTTCGTCACACAGCAAGTTACCGACTCCATCGCCATCCTTCCCGAGTTCTGCACCGCAACCATTCCCGGTGCATTGCTTGGTCTACCCGTCGACGAAATCACTATTCCCTGCACGGCAGGCGCGGACTTGCTCTTTCCCCCGCCAGAGCCACTGCAATCGGACGAGTTTGATGCGCTGCTCCCAAGGGCGGCGCTAACCTACTTTTTTAATGATGATGTCTCCGTATTCGCCAGCGCTCGCCGTGGTTATCGGGCCGGAGGTACATTCCTAGCGACGTCTGCTTTTGGCAGCCAGTTCCAAGTCGTCGTATTCGATCCGGAATTTATAGACGGCTACGAGTTGGGGCTAAGA
>JBCCPL010000104.1:0-3234 GCA_039111155.1 Pseudomonadota bacterium
CCGTTGTTCACGCCATCGCCGTCCTCGTCATCGTCTGCAGAGACAGAGAGATCGAAGACTCGCACGTGGCCCGAGTTGAAATCGCCGTTCGCCCGGGCGCCGACGGCAAGCGTCTGACCATCGCCGGTGAGGCCGTAGCACTCTCCGGCGATGGTCAGACGCTTGCCGTCGGCGCCCGGGCGAACGGCGATTTCAACTCGGGCCACGTGCGAGTCTTCGATCTCTCTGTCTCTGCAGACGATGACGAGGACGGCGATGGCGTGAACAACGGAATGGACGACTGCGACGATACGCCCACCCAGGAATTGAGCGACATCAACTCAGAGGGATGCGGCCCGTCCGAGCGCGATACGGATAACGATGGCGTGAATGATAGCGACGATCCCTTCCCCGACGACCCGTCCGAGACCGCCGACAGCGATGGCGACGGCCTCGGGGACAATCGCGAGGGCGAACTCGGCACCGACCCCCAGCTCGCAGACACCGACGGCGACGGGTTCAGCGACGGCGAAGAAGTGGAAGCGCAGTCGAATCCGCTCTCGGCGGGTGACGTGCCACCCTCGACCGGCCTCAATATCATCCTGATCAGGGCCGCGACCGAATCTTAGGAAGTTTAAAGGCCGTGGCTGCTTCGCGGGAGTACCGAATACAAGGCGCCGGCTTTCGCCATGCCTATGCCCAAGGATCTCGTATGCGCTGTCCGGCGCCGTCGCACGAACCTACAGTTGCGTACACCAACGAATCCCCTACGCTTTGCCGCTGGACGTTTTCCTCACGCGACGCAGGCGGCGAACAGCGCTCAGTCCCAGCAAGCCGAGAATCAAAGACGGTGCACTGCCCGGGACCGGAACGGTCGCTACGGCGGAGGGCGTGAAAACCGCAAAGGCCTGAAACGACTGGTTGGCGTCCCTACCGGTGTCGTGCCCTATGCTCAGCGTGGTGACACCCAAAAAGTCGGGGCCGATAATTCCTCCCGGAACCGGTCCACGCATACCCTCGAAGTCTGGATTTGTGTTGCCAGCGAACGCCAGGTCGACCATAGAGCCGTTTACGGCATAAGGGATCAAGAGATTCCCAAGGGGAATGCTCCCGATACCGTTTGTTTGACTGGGGAACCGGTCAAAATTATCCAAGAGCGATGGTGTGTTCAGATTTTCGATCAGCACGGTGTCCAGCAGCGCTTGCGCGGCAGCCAGTGCGGAAGCTTCGCTGGAAAACGCAAAGTCTTCTGCCTCATCGCACCGGAAAAATAGGGCAAAACAGGTGCCATCGACAAACTCGACGTCGAATAACCGGCCTTCAACCTCGACGCCAGTCGCGCCAAATAGATCTTCGGTTACGGGATCGACGTTCAATATCGGAGCCGCAATGCTCTTGGTCACACTCATCAGCGTCGTTAACGCTGTTGCGATCAGAATAAATCGAAACACGGGCCGGCTCCTCTTGTCGCTCCGCGACGTAGTTAGGACCGCAAAATCGTATCCGAGACAAGCCCGCTTGGATGTGGGGAAAACCCTGAAAGCTCGGCCGGGGAAACCCTGGTGGATACCTTCGCGTGATCCACATCACGTTATGGATCCATCTCCATCCTCGATCTGGCACTCGTTTGACCCTGCAGGAAACACCAATCAATGAGGCATGCGAAGCATCGACCCAGAGCAGATATCTTCGATTACATCGAAGTGTTCCAAAACATCAGTCGACGCCATGGAGCAAACGACCGGCTATCACCGGTAAATTGCGAACACCGTCAGCAAGGGTAGCTTGAAAGTGCAGTGAGAGTTGGAAGCGATATAGGATTTCTATGGAGCGTTTGATTACACCCACGCTCATTGGTGATCTGTTGTTTCATCGGGTCGATACAGCCTGAGCAATTCCGACTGGTGTGACCGGCACAATAAACCCACGCTGCGATGAAAGCGGTGAAACACCGCCTGTATATGCGATGCGGAGCTGCTGGAATTTAATGGACCAGTATTCATTACAAGTCCCAGTACAAAAAGTACTTTTTTGTTGAGCCAGTTCACATTCACCATGGGGGACTCTGGTACGTAGCGCAATTACTACTAGGTTCTTTTAGAAACTTCTTGAAGCGGGGCTCCGGTAGATGAAGCTGCAAGGCGTTGTTCGAGACTTGTTTTGCGCGTTAACACTATTGGGACTGGGTGGCTGCGGCGTCGACAATAGTGGACTGGGTGTGTACGACGTTGGAACAACCTTTGCTATTCAGTGCAACTTTCTAGCGACTACAAACCGATTTGGTTTACGCTTCGACAATTTTTCAGAAACCTACTCATATTGCGTTAATGATGCAGCAACGCCTTCGGGCGAGCGCTTCGACGAAATCTGCGAGTCACAGGCTGAACGACTCGAGTCGAATTTCTATCTTGAGAGTTCTACTGCGCCTCCTGTAATTGTCGAATCACGAGGAGCTACTGCCAGACGCTTGGCTACCCAGCCCTGCACACTGCCAGTCGGAGATGTTGCTTCCGCGGTCAGAAGCGCTCAGACATCCGGTACCGACGGTGCTGGCGTACCTGGCGCGTTTCACCCTCCAGTCGGCTACTCAACTCTGACAAATCTGACAGGCGCCGCAGCCAGCTCACGGCTTCGTATTTCGGCAAAATTCCGCAGCTGGAGACATGCCGAGACCAGCGCCGAGGGGGTTGCCCTCTTTGACTACGAACCCTGTCTGCTGGATACCGACTGCCGCATTGTTCTCAGGCACCTTGCGCTCGATCTCAGGGACTTCTCAATAGAGAGGCCCACACGACTGGCCCGGGATGTCTCTATCAGGTCAGCACAGTTGCGCACCGAGGGAAGCTATGGGGCAACGCTTGATGAAGAGGGTCGCTTTACTCTCAAAAATGTGCAGGCCCTGGTCACTGGCATCGTCAATGGTAAGCGAAGAGCGCTCTTGGTTGATAAGCCGAGTGAGATACAGGGGCGCTTAACGCAGTTTCGCGGCTTAGAGGGCGTAGGCCCGCAAATAGTTGAATTGTCCATTGATGAAAGCACGTCGGGATTTGCCGTCCGGGGCAACCTAAAGTTCACGGTCGACGCGTTCGATGCAGCAGTTAGGCACCAGCTCGTGGATCGATGTTTGCGAGTCGATGCGCAGGATGAATCGGAACTCCGTATCATCAGCGGAAGTTGCAGCGATGCAACGCCGTTTGATTACTGGTCTTTCCGAAAGCGGGATACGGGTTTTCAGCTGACGCGCCCGCTATCGAA
>JBCCPL010000105.1:0-2741 GCA_039111155.1 Pseudomonadota bacterium
GGATCGATGTTTGCGAGTCGATGCGCAGGATGAATCGGAACTCCGTATCATCAGCGGAAGTTGCAGCGATGCAACGCCGTTTGATTACTGGTCTTTCCGAAAGCGGGATACGGGTTTTCAGCTGACGCGCCCGCTATCGAACCTGTGCTTGTCGCCGAGCTCGACAGCACGCGGGGACGACGGAAGCATGGTACGCGCGGTGCTCTGCTCAGGTGGGCAGGACCAGCTCTGGCTGCCGAGTTCAAACGGCGAGATAAAACACTTGTCGACGGGCAGATGCCTTCAGACACGGACCAGCGCAGACGCTAGCGCAGTGTCCGTAAATCAGTGCACGGATGACCAACGACAAAAATGGCGCCTCTCCATCTCCGGATCAGACTGTCGGTACGTGAAGAGAAAAGCGTACAGAAACGCCCGCCTTCGACCACTTTACCTTTGGTACAGCCCGAACCGGGGAGATAACTACACGACTAGCAGCCTGGAATGGGCAGGTTGCCCGGGGGATCGAAGAGAGGGCTACCGACTGGCCGGAATCTTGGGTAGCGTCTATTCACCGGAATACCCACAGCCGCCCGGAACTATAGCCCTGACGCAGTGGTGGAACCCGGAGCGCGGTGACAACTTCCTCACATCGGATCCGAACTGGAGCGCAGACAAACGTGCTGCTCGCATTTCAGGCTACACCTTTGTGCGAATAGAAGGTTATGTGTTTCCAAGAAGACCTCAGAGCTCACCAGACAACGAGTTCCCGTCAAGCTATGGCACGCTTTGGAGTTGGTGGAGTCATGAAAGAGAGGATAATTTCGCTACCAGCGATCCGGCATGGTCTCCGTCAAGGGTCTCTACACTGGACTACCGACACTACAGAATCGAAGGGTACCTTTTTGAGTAAACGCCGCTACGTGCCAGGTCCAGTAAATACCACCTGGGCAACGGGATTGAGAGTCAAGGCGGAAAGCCGAAGTGGTTTCGCGCCGGAATGGAAGCTACGTGTGAGAGGGTAACCTGCGCTAGTGTTGGTGAGATGAGCACAAGCGAATAGGATTTCGTGTTTTCGTAGCGCAATTAAGATGGGGCCGTCCTGATAAGGCGAGTCCCGGTGCTGAAATCAAGGTTCTGCAAGTTGCGTGTGTAAGCAGGGTAGACTGCTTATCGAACGAAGCTCCTGGCAGCACGCATCGCGGTCAATCACCCGGGGCGAACGGCTGTTCTGACGGTTAGCTGCCGCCCATGATGCTGCAAGAAGACTGGCTCTACCCTGGCAACTCCAAACTGCTGCCGACCGGCGAAAAAGCTTCAATGACCGCCTCTGGTTAGCGGCCATCTGCGGCCCACCGAATAAACGCATTTTTCGACCCTTACGCAACGATCGTAGAAAGCAGTTACACTTTTTGTCGCGCATCGAGCCGGATACGGTGCTTGGGGTCCAGGAAGCCTAAGCTTCCACTAGCCGCCCCGCGGGCTTCTTTTCCTACAAAAGCCGTGGCGCGCCGATGTGCCTGAGAGTCAGCTCACCAGGGCTGCTCAAATGCCGTCTGGCACGTGAACTCCTGGATATTCAAGCACCGTAAGCCTGGCCCCCGGTACACCCAGCGCAATCATTTCACAGCTCTCCCACCGCTCAGGGATCTTCTGAATCGCGGTCTCATCTGGATCGAGGTTCACCAGAGCCCGATCTTCTGAGCCTGCGTCCCTGTCTCTGCACTGTACGAACAGGTGGCGTATCTCTCCCAATCTTCCCTCCAAACTGAATGCGTGACTGTCGAGCCCGCGGGAGAACGCTCCCATGGTGCGACTGAGCGCCGTTCCAGACACAAGTGGAATCGTCGCGGCAACCGGAGCAGACCTTTGGCGATCCTCTTCTATCCAGTCACGCAGGTGGTTTTCGGCGCGTACCAGGGTGTCACTATCGCGACCAATTTCGGCTGCCCAGCCGAGAACCATCCGCGCGCCCCCCAAATCACTGGACGCGGCAGCCCGATGGTACGCAAGGGCAAGTTGGTCCTGCAGCTCACGAAGCGCCATCTCTTTTAACGGCTGAGTCCGAACGCCTATGGATAACGCGAGCCTGCGCCAGGAGTTTGCCGCGAGTGGTCTCGAGGACGCGTCCAGGGAATTGGCATAGGCGAATGCAAGAGCGGCAACAACGGTAAAGGAGCACTCCGACCGGCACCGTTCGGACAGGCGGTCAATCTCAGTGAGGGAGTAGATATCTTCTCGTGACATCAGCGCCCGCACGCGCCGGCGTTCTTTTGAACGGATTTCAGCGGGCTGCTGAATCTGGTGCTGACGATTGCTCGTGTAGCTGTTGAGGAAGTAATGCGTTGTCTCGTTCGCGGGACCGCTGCAGACAACGCCTTCGTAGGCCCCCACCAGTATCGACTCCAGCAATGCCGTGTCGACTCCGAGCGATTGGTGCAGCTCCGGCACTCCACAGCGTCCCCCCTTAATAGGGAGCACGAAGGAAAAGAACGAGTTCGGACGCTTGCGCCCTTCGACGTAGACGGAGCGCCAGAAATCGAAGTTGCTTACGGAAACACTCACCGCGCGCGAAGCCAGGGACACGGAGCGGAGCGGAGCCGATGCCGCCGGGCTAATTGGTCGGCCCTGAACTACTTTTTCAGCGGCCTGTGCACGGTTGCCTGATTTCGCTCACATCTCAGTTCATCGACTGATTTATGCGGCTATGGCAGCGTTTTGAGGCGTATAGGCCGCGTTGAGCTGTCTCAACCAGCAGATCC
>JBCCPL010000106.1:0-2644 GCA_039111155.1 Pseudomonadota bacterium
GTGAGAGTCTCAGTTGCTTGTGGGACGTGTCCACCATCGCGCCCATTGCGTTGCGGACAACGTTGATGACCACCCGCTCTAACCGCAAAGCGTGCCCGGATATTCTGACGGGTTCTCGCGGCAAGTTAAGATCGGAAACAACTTCTGCATCGTGCAAATCATGGTCGAGAAAATCCCAGGCCGTACGCACTATTTCACAAAGATCGACGGGCTCGTGAGCCACGTCGTGAGGCCGCGAGAAAAACCGCAACTGCCTCGTCACCTCTTCCATGCGGTCAATGATGCGCTCAAAGCGGCGCGGCGTGTTACCAGAGGTGAATTCGCCGCCGATTTCAGCCGCTGCCACATAGTTCCTCAACGCAGAGATCGGTTGTACCAACTCATGCGTCACGGATGCCGAAAGCTGACCTAACGCGGCAAGTTTGCTTGCTTCAGCGAGCTTGCCCTGTGCCTGTTCCAACTCTTGATTGGTTGCGCGCAGCTTATCGCGGTCAATTTGCGACGCCTTAAAGGCAGCCTCCACACGCTTTGATCGCAGAAAAAAGGAGAAAGCCACCAAAGCTGTTACCAGCAGGCCCAGCAGAAAGGTCGCTAGCGCGGATCGCTCATTCACCCGGGCATCGCTGCGAAGATAGTGCAATGTCCAACCGTCGCGACCCGTGGGGCCCGACACGTGGATCAGTCTCTCACCGTCGAACACTACGGCATTGTCATCTTCGGTACTCCAGTTGAGTGGAGCCGCGAGCTGACCACCGAACTGCTGCGAAGCTTCGATAGCTGCAAGTCGCTCATCGTTGGCGGGTCGCAGCAGCCCGTAAAGCCAGTCCGGATTGGATGAGAGCACAACGACGCCATCACGGTTCTCCACCAGCAAACGTTCGTCTTCGGCTTCGAGCGTCTTTTGCAATTCGCTTAGGTCGATCTTGATCGCGACCACACCGATGACAGCGCCATTGGTCGAAACGGGCTCGGAGACGAAATAGCCAGGCCTGCCCGTAGTAGCGCCAACTCCAAAGAAGGTACCACGGCCGCCCAACATGGCATTTTGAAAATAAGGGCGGAAGCCATAGTTTTGACCTAGGAACGTGAGTGGGCTCGCATGATTGGACGTCGCAATCACGAGGCCCGTCTGATCCATCACGTAGATGGCTTCCAGCCCGGAGCGATCAGCAAATAACTCGAGAAGGGCATTCATTCTGTCCCCACCCTGCCCCTGCAAAGTCGCAGCCACCCGAGTATCATTGGCCAGTACAAAAGGCATTTCGTCAAAACGCTTCACCGCGTCATCAAAAGCGCGGGCGTAAAGCGACAATCGGTTGCGCGCGTCACTGACCTCGATGCTGCGAAAATAGGATTGCGATGCCAACAGAAGAAGCAAGACAGCCGCCAAAGTAACGGAGACTATCGCTACGAGCACGCCACGACGTGGTGATGGAAAAGCAGAGGCCAAAGGTCTAACCGGGTTACGAGACCGTCGCAGTCTATCGCGATTGTGCGGCAGGATGCCAAGTGCGCTGATACAGACAACAGTCTTATCGGCGCGAGAGTCACGGACTTGCACGCAGTGTGCATGTCTCCCACTTTACAAACATGCAGCTGACCCTTCGCCACCTTCGCTATTTCCGTGCCTTGGTCGAAGCGGAGCATTTCGGGCGAGCAGCCGAAGCGGTGGGCGTATCTCAACCGGCACTCTCGGCACGCATCGCCGAACTGGAGCAGATCACCGGCCTGCAACTGGCGCAACGCCATTCCCGCGGCGCGCGCATTACCGATGCAGGACATGAATTGGCGCAGCGGGCGATTGCAATCCTCGCCGCGTCCTCCGAGGTCGAAAGCATGGCCGGTGCCTACGCTGGAGACCTGACAGGGCCATTGGGCATCGGGATTATCCCATCGATCGCGCCATTCGTGATCGCCTCGATTTACGAAGGTTTAGCTCACTCGCCGGTGCGCCCGATCATCCGTGAGACGATTACCGAGCGGCTGCTGAACGAGCTGGAAGCCGGCGAAATCGACGTCATAATCGCAAGCCCACCGCTGGGACGTGATGGTATCGTCACCGCGGACCTTGGCTGCGACAGGTTTTTCCGCGCGATACCAAAACTGAGCAGAACTGGCGAACCGAAAGAGAACCTGCCTCTCGTCCTCCTAGAGGAGGGGCATTGTATGCGTGAACAGGCGATAGCCGCTTGCGGTTTGAAGACACCGCCCTCGGAACCTGGCGTCACGAGTTTGGCGACCCTTATTGAGATGGTGGCAGGCGGAGCCTGCACGACCCTACTACCGGAGCTTGTTACTCGCGCCCGTCCCGATGAAGCACGACGCATCGAGATCGAAACCTTTCCCGGTTCAGAACCAGCGCGGCGCATCGTTCTGGCCTACCGTCAGACAGATCCTCGTGCGTTACAATTCGAACGGTTCAGCACCGAACTGGCAAACATACTGGGCTTTGATCGATCCAAGTAGCGGTCCACATCATCGATTTTTCTTATCGATGCGCATGAAAAGATGATTTTACCTGATTGAGTGGTGCGCTGTATGGTCTTTAGAACGATTCCACATATATCCTGAAATCGCGATTTCAGGACAACACTGCAGCACCAAGTGCGGAGGACAAACCCGAATGACCGAAGTTCACGACGAA
>JBCCPL010000107.1:0-1632 GCA_039111155.1 Pseudomonadota bacterium
GGAGGGGTCGGTAATCTCCAGCACCTGGTTGAGGGCGTTACCTTAGGGGGTGCGGACGCGGTTCTCGCCGCGAGCATTTTTCACTTTGGCGAATACAGCGTCGGTGAAGCGAAACGCTATATGGCCGACGCGGGAATCGAGGTCCGGCTCTAGCCCTTTCTTGCCCAGCGGTCTGCAGGCTCTTTTCGAGCAAGAAAATCCACGATTGCCTGCGCTGTTTCATCAACGGATTCCGGGCCGAGAATAGCGCCGGTCAGTACATGCGGACTTAGACTCGCCGGTTCGTCTACCCGCAGTATCTTCTTCTCAGCGCTTTCTATGAGCTCAAAGTTGCTCAGCAGTTTCTCTACCGACACAACATCGTCTTTCGGTGAGTACACTAGCATCGCTTGATCGACTACGATCGCAGGTGTTTCCCTTAAGGCAAGCTCCAACAAGCGCATCATCTCGATCACAGCGCTGTAGCGATAACGAGTTGTCCAAAACGTTTCCTGACCCTCGTTAGCCGCCTCCCAAGACAGGTATTCACCCGCCAGCGCTCGCATAATCTGCGGTCCGTAGGGGCCAATGGCGATGGATGATCCGGCTCGGGCAGGGCCAAAATTGGGTGATACAAATACCAGGCTGGTGACCGATTCAAAGTCCGGATGGGAGGCGACTGCCGCGGCAATGGTGGCGCCCGTCGACGTGCCGATCAGTATTAGTTCATCCCCAAGTGTTCGGCCTACGGCCAGAGCTTCAACCCCGTCTTCGACCCAAGCCTCGGCGGGTGCATCCATGGGGCCGTTGTCGAGTCTCCCGTGGGAAGCGAGGCGAGTCTCGAAGAGGTTTGCGCCGAGCGATTTGGCCACGAGTTCCGGGACCGGTGCGATTTCCTGTCGGGTTGCTGAGAAGCCGTGCAGATAGATAACGACGCGTTGCGTTTTCTCACCGGTCTCCCCGGCCCATACCACGCGCTTTTCGGCTCCTGGGGTCAGTGGATGTGTCAGCGCGGAGGCTTGTTCCTTCTGCGCCAAGTACTCATCGATGCCCGTATCGATTTCGAGCCGCTCGGTCGGTGCGCTAAGGGCCTTAGGCTTCGTTGCCCAGCCACCTACGGCAAGCAGCAATATCAGTGCACCTGCGCCCCACAGCACGTACTTCATCCCGTGAGTTAGCTACCGTTCCCGCCGCTGCTAGTTGCCTCGGCGGTTTGTTGCCCTGCGGGGAGCGAATGCTTCATCTGTGGAGCGAATACGTTAATGCCCTTCAGCAGGGTAAGCGCCTCGTAAAGCTGGTTATCTCGAGTGATAAGTCCGTCGCTGGCTTGCCCGTCAACGGCCGCCTGTTCGTCCGCGTTGTCTAAATGACGCGCAAGATCTTTCTCGCTGATTCGTCGAGATTCGTCCAGGGTTTCCACTTTAGCCCTGCTCACGAACACATCGGGCTCAATTCCCTCGGCCTGGATGCTGCGACCGTTCGGCGTGAAGTAGAGGGCGGTCGTCAGCTTCACAGCGCGTGACTCGGAGATAGGCATCACCGTTTGTACCGAGCCTTTACCAAAGCTTTGCGTTCCCATAATGACCGCGCGGGAATGATCCTGGAGTGCTCCGGCCACAATCTCCGATGCGCTGGCAGAGCCGCCATTAATTA